>CAXXHY010000001.1:0-201281 GCA_963667575.2 Desulfovibrionaceae bacterium
TCATCATCCTGGCCGAAGACATCACGGAAAAACTCATGGTGGAAAAAAAGCTTGCCCGTTCGCAAAAGCTGGAAGCATTGGGAACTCTGGCCGGAGGGATCGCTCATGAAATCAATCAACCCCTCAATGCACTCCGGCTTTATGCCAGCGGCCTTGAAATGCTACTGGAAGACAAACACGAATTCAGCACGGAAACGCTCTACACGCGCCTGCAATGGATTCTCAAAGAAGCCGACAAAATTCGCGACATCATCACGCACATGCGTACGTTGGTGCACCAGGGAGAATCCCACAATCCCGGCAAGGCAGATGTGAACGAATGCGTTCGTCAGGCCTTTTCCCTGCTCAAAGCCCAGTTCGCGGCCCACGACATAACTCTGCGTCTTGACCTGGAAAAGCAGCTGCCCTTTGTCAAAGCCAACCCCGTGCAACTCGAACAGGTAATCATCAATCTCGCCGTCAACGCCATGCAGGCTCTCGATACCCTTCCCCATACGCAGGACACACAAAAATCACTGATCATCGAAACCCGCAGCAAAAGTCACTATGTCCAGCTCCTGGTCATTGATAACGGACCGGGCATCGCTCCGGGAGAAGAACGTATCTTCGATCCCTTTTTTACCAGCAAGGAACCAGGAACCGGCATGGGCATGGGACTGGCCATCGTGCATGCGTTCGTCAACGCCTGGAAAGGCGACATACGCGTCTGGAACAACAATCCGCGAGGCGCCACGTTCTGCATACATCTTAATATCATTTAATATAAGCTAGTTAGCTTAGTTACGAACATTTTTCATACAGCTTGTCTACAGTTTGCTTACAGAAGACGCACACCAGATCACAACCTCCCTTCGCATCCGTACAATTCGAGATTCCGTATTCCTAAAAAAAAGCAGACAAAGAACATCTCCAGCATAAAAAATTAATCGTTAAAATATAGCATGATATAATACATAGAAACACGTTACGAACATTTTTTATACACAATCCGAACATCTTGTTGACACTTCCCACCCTTCATTCTTCGTACCGATGATAATGGACGGACCAGCCGCCTTTCAAAGTCTCAAGCCGCAATTTGTTCTTTTTAAAAAATATTGATATCTTAATATGATAACTATTTTTCGAACAATATCTAAACACTTTTTCGACAAGAAACCATCATTCTATCGACAAGCCCATTTTTTGAGAATGATCCTGATTTTGCCCACAAAAAAATGCGAATTATGCAGAGGACTTCTTTTTCAGCACAGATACCCACATTTTACTCAAGAAATAAGCAGGATACAGTAGTTATGAACATTGTACGAACAGTATTACTACACTAAACGCACACCCCTTTCCCTGATTGCCTCCCCCTCATGGTCGCTGAGTCAAAATCCAATTCCTCTTCTACAAACTTTTATCTGATTATATTAACTCCATATATTCAGATAGGTAACAGCATTAAGAACAGGTTTTGAACATCTTTTGCATATTTTATCTACCAATTAGGAACATTTCGTCCTGCAGCAGAAATCATGACTCAATGCTCACCAATGCACCTCCCTATCAGGGTCTTTTTTCACCCAGAAACTTCCCGCTCCGGAGATATTACAAAATTGTAATATAATCATTATATCAGTATATTATACGCATTTGAACATTTTACGAACATTCATAGAACAACTTCCAGACAAGTTACGAACATCTTACGCACAAAAAATCACACTCCATTTTTTGTTGTCAAGATTGAAAAACAATCGTCTTTTTAATACGTTAAAAAATCTTTAGGGCTATGTTCGTGAAAAAAGGAGGCTTTTATTTGACGATCTGATGACGATTTTTTTCTGCATTTCAAGTGCAAAATTTTTTTCATCAACAATTACAGACTGTAACTCTCCGGCCAATTCTCTTTTTCTGAAAAGCATCTTCACAAAATTGCATGATTGAGGTATTTAAATGCCCACATGCGGATCATGAGTTTATCTTGATCTTCTCTAAAATTTTTGTTTTGCATCTCGCGTTCTTATCCGCAACCAACATTTTTGTATGCTTTGAGGATGAGCGTAACCACTCGGCAAAAATAACTAATCAATAAAAAAGCCAGAAAGGCAATGGAGAAAGTCCGGTTGTCGGGGGTGCGGACGCAGTATGTCCGCCCGTGTGTCCCGGCCAGACCGGACTGCCGCGATGTTTTTTTCGCGGTGTATCTCAGTTGACCGTGCAGGAAAGAAAACTATGGAAACCCCTGTCAGTTCCCCCTGGTCGCGTTTACGCGGCATTCAAGCCCTGAGTTTGTGTGATTGGCCCGGACATACGAGTTGCGTGTTGTTTCTGGGCGGGTGCAATCTGCGTTGCCCCACCTGTCACAACATGGACATGGCCTTTCATCCGGACTGGCTGCCGCCGGTCCGCAAGCAGGAGGTGGTCGAATACCTCACGGCTCGCAAGCGGTGGCTCGAAGGAATTGTCGTCAGCGGGGGCGAGCCCACCTGCACGCCGGATCTGGAATCGTTTCTTACGGAATTGCACCAGTTCGGGCTGCCCATAAAACTGGACACCAACGGCATGCTGCCCGGCGTTGTGGAGACGCTCATGGAAGCGGGCCTGGTGGACGAGTTTTTCGTGGATGTGAAGGGCCCATACGCCAAGTATCCGCTGTTGACCGGCAACCGGGTGGACGAAGCCGCGGCCCGGCACAACATGGGGCGGATATTCGCCATGGCCGAGGCCCGGCCCCAGGCTTTCGTATTCCGTTTGACCAAGGTCCCGGCGCTGGACGCCGCGGACATCAGCGAGGCGAAATCCTATTTGCCCCAAGGATTTATGCTGCGCTTGCAGAATTACCAAGAACCCAGGAGGGTCCATGCCCAGATTGATAGTGAAAAGGGACAATTGTCAGGAAACATGGTCGACGGAACGCATCGCACAGGCCATTTTCAAAGCACTGAAGGCCAGCGGCGTCAAAGACCCCCTGTTGGCCAAGCGGCTTGCGCATAAGGTCGAAGACAAGCTGTCCGGAGAAGACGCTCCGCATCAGGAACTCGTACAGGACACGGTGGAGCACGTACTCATGGAGTCGCGGCTCTTCAATGTGGCCCGCAAATATATTGTCTACCGTGAAAAGCGGCGTGAGATCCGCGAACAAAAGGCCGCGTATCTGGACATCGCGGACACCATCGACAACTACCTGGACAAGGCGGACTGGCGCGTCAATGAAAACGCCAACATGTCCCACTCGTTCCAGGGGTTGATGCTGCACCTTTCGGGCACCATCCAGGCGCGCTACGCCCTGGAAAAGTACCCGCAGGAAATCCGCGAAGCCCACAACCACGGCTACGTGCACATCCACGACCTCTCCTTCGGGCTGGCCGGATACTGCGCGGGCTGGAGCCTCAGGGATCTGCTGCTCGAGGGCTTCAACCTCGAGGGCCGCTCCTGTGCCGGACCGGCCAAGCATTTTGACTCCATCCTCGGACAGATGGTCAACTTTCTCGGCACCTTGCAGAACGAATGGGCCGGAGCCCAGGCCTTCAACAATGTGGACACCTATCTGGCGCCCTTTATCCGCCACGACGGCCTGACCTACGATCAGGTGCTGCAGGCCATGCAGAAGTTCGTGTTCAACCTGAACACCACTTCGCGCTGGGGCGGCCAGAGCCCGTTCACCAACCTGAGCCTGGACCTGGTTCCGCCCAAGCACATCGCCAAGGAAGCCATCATCATCGGCGGCGAATTGCAGGACAGCACCTACGGCGAGTATCTGCCCGAGATCGAGATGTTCAACCGGGCCTTTCTCGAGGTGATGCTCCAGGGCGATTATCACAAGCGGATTTTTTCCTTTCCCATTCCGACCTACAACGTCACCAATGATTTCCCCTGGGAAAGCGAAATCGGCGATCTGCTGCTCAAGCTGACCTCCAAATACGGCGCGCCCTATTTCCAGAACTTCATCAACTCGGATCTGAATCCGGAAGACGTCCGTTCGATGTGCTGCCGCCTGCAGATGGACCTGCGCGAGCTGCGCAAGAAAACAGGCGGACTGTTCGGAGCCGGCGATCTCACAGGATCCATCGGCGTGGTCACCCTGAACCTCCCCAAGCTGGCCTATCTGGCCCAGGGCGAGGAGGATTTTCTGGATCTGATCACGGAGTACGCCGAGCTGGCCAAGAATTCGCTGGAGTTCAAGCGCAAGCTCATCAACGACAATCTCGAACGCGGCATGTTCCCCTGGACGCGGCGCTACCTGAAAAACGGCTACAAGGGCCATTTTTCCACCATCGGACTGGTGGGTGGCCACGAGGCCTGTCTGAATCTGCTGGGCAAGGGCATCGAAACCGCGGCCGGTGTCCGGCTTATGCAGCGTACGCTCAATCATCTGCGCGAGGTGACTTCCCGCTTTCAGGAGGAAACCGGCAACCTCTACAATCTGGAGGCCACGCCGGCCGAGGGTACGAGCTACCGCCTGGCCAAGATCGACAAGTCGCTCTACAGCGAGATCTACGCCTCGGGCAATGGTACGCCCTATTACACCAATTCCACGGCTTTGCCCGTGGGCATGACCGAAGACGTGGTCTTTGCCCTGGAACACCAGGACAAGCTGCAGCCGCTGTATACCGGCGGTTCGGTCTTCCACACCTACCTGGGCGAGTCCGTGACGGACAAGACCGCGCTCAAGAACTTCATCATCAAGGCGTTCACCAACACCAAGCTGCCCTATCTCTCGATTACGCCGACCTTCTCCATTTGCAAGGACCACGGCTACATCGCGGGCGAGCACTTCGAATGCCCCGAATGCCACGACCCCACGGAAGTCTATACGCGTATCGTGGGCTACTACCGCCCGGTTTCCCTCTGGAACCGCGGCAAACAGGCCGAATACAAAGACCGGATGGTTTACGACAGCATCAGTCTGATGTAGGTTCCCTCCTGGTTGAAGACGTAACCACAAACAAAAAGCGCGGCCCTGGGCCGCGCTTTTTGTTTGCATGAAAAATTCTCCGGCAGGACTATCAGACAAACGTGGCTTTATCCATGGCCATGGCAACCTTGTCTTTCAACTGGCTCAGATCAACGCTTTTGACTACGTAATAATCTGCTGCAGAGGATTTGGCGTCGTGCTGGTAGCTTTCGTAAGCGGTACACAAAACCACTGGAATACGGGAGTCCATTTTGCGAATAACTTCCAGCAAATCCAGCCCGGTATGGGCTGGCGCCGAGATTGATGTCCAAAACAATCACATGCGGTTTTTCACGATTGAGAACCCGCTTGATGTCTTCAAGACCATCTGAGGTTGCAACGGCATAGCCCAAAGCCTCGAACTCGCTGCTATACAACATTCGGATGTGCTTTTCATCGTCTACTATCAGCAAACGTTTTTCATCCATGATAATTTCCTCCAATACATGACGTAATCCGGGCAATTTGGGGCAAGTCAATTCTTTACATTTATCCATAAAACGTACTATAAGACGCCTGCTAAAGGCAAGGTTACGTGAAATTTCTGGGTGTCTTTGATATCGATTCTGACCGCCCATCCTTCCCGACCCACAATGCCCATTTGGCAATATGCGATGATTGAAGGCTTTTTTGCTTCCAATCATTGACGGACGGCTTCAACGACCTATGTTGTCAATATGTTCCCTACACAGACCATCCGGTATTCCGCACTGACCGGATGCAGCAGATACTAATCAAAAGAGGTTGCAATGCTCAGAATAGAAAATCTACACGTCGCCATTGAGGGCAAGGAAGTTCTCAAGGGAATTGACCTGCACATTCGCGAGGGCGAGACTTTCATACTTTTCGGGCCCAACGGCTCAGGTAAGACCACACTGCTGATGTCTTTGATGGGTTTTGGCAATTATGATATCCACCGAAGGCAAAATCTGGTTCCGCGACCACGATATTACCCATATGCCCATCAACGAACGTTCGCGTCTCGGTCTGGGCATGTCCTTCCAGCGTCCACCCACTATTCACGGACTCAAAACCAAGCATCTGGTCCATCTTTGCGGCCAGGGGCATGAGGTGGATGTCGAAGGCCTGGCCAAAGCCGTAAATTTCGATTCTTTTCTTGATCGCGACATCAACGCCGGGTTTTCCGGTGGTGAAATAAAGCGTTCGGAATTGCTGCAGCTCATGGCGCAGCAGCCGCATCTCGTTCTCTTTGACGAACCCGAATCGGGAGTTGATCTGGAGAACATGCAGCTCATCGGACACACCATACGCTCCCTTCTGGACGGTGAAATCACTCCGGTTCCCGATGTCAGCATGAAAGAGCTGAAAAAGCAAGCGGCAAAGATCGGGCTTGATCATTACCCATACGGGCTACATTCTCGAGTATGTGAACGCCGACCGCGGTCAGGTGCTTTACAACGGACATCTCTGCTGCGAGGCCAATCCCAGGGATATTCTGGATCATATCGGCAAGTACGGCTACCAGGAATGCGTACGCTGCCTGGCGCCGAACCAGCTCGCCTACAACAATATCAAAGCCCTTTAAGCGGAGAAAGACATGAGCGAACATGATGTCGATCTGACTAAATATAAATTTGAGGGCGCTGAAGTCGCCGCCATTGACGACTTGCGGACCCTTTCGGATGAAGACAAACACGAACTTTTGATGGCTGGTGTGGACGTGGAAGAACGCGATCGCAGCGGCTCCTTTTTGCAGCTGAACCATTCGAAGGTGCATTGCAAGACAAGCCAGAAAGGTGTTGAGGTTCTCGACATCAAGACTGCCCTGGAAAAGTACGACGGCTCTGCCCGAATACTACTGGAAGGCTGTGGACAAGAACAAGGACAAGTACACCAAGGCAGCTGCGGAAAATCTCAACGGCGGCTATTTTATCCGGACTGAAAAAGGTGCGAAGATCACCGAACCGGTCCAGTCCTGCCTGTTCATCAAAGGAGACGGAGTCGGCCAGAACGTACACAATATCATCGTTGTGGAAGAAAACTCCGAACTGCATATCATCAATGGTTGTTCCGTTGCGCATGGAACGCGCGAAGCCGCTCACCTGGGTATTTCCGAATACTATGTCAAAAAAGGCGGCAAGCTGACCTTCACCATTGATCCACAACTGGAGGCGAAAGCGTAGCCGTACGTCCGCGTTCCGCCGGAATATTGGAAGAAGGTGCATCCCTTCGTCAACAACTACATTCTGCTGCAGGCCGGTCAAAGACCTGCAGATGTACCCGGTGCTGAGCCTTAACGGCAAAGGTGCTGTCGCGCGTTTCAACAGCGTTATCGTGGCTCCGGAAGGATCCTACGTGGATACCGGCAACAAGATCCTGTTGAATGCCCCTGATACGCGCGGCGAAATCATCTCGCGCGTACTGACTACCGGAGGAACTGTCATCAGCCGCGGTTTCATCGGCGGCAACACGGTTCCCGTCAAAGGACATCTCGAATGCAAGGGGTTGATTCTCGGAAACGGCATAATGCATGCCATTCCCGAGCTGGAAGGTACGGTTCCCGGCGTTGAGCTTTCGCATGAGGCCGCTGTCGGCAAGATCGCCCAGGAAGAAATCGAATACCTCATGGCGCGCGGTCTGGATGAAGAAGAAGCGACTTCCACCATTGTTCGCGGATTCCCTCAATGTGGACATCATGGGACTGCCGCCTGAACTGGCGGAAGTAGTGGAAAAGACCATTTCCGAATCCGAAAAAGACATGTTCTAACAACTAAAAACACCAGCGGGCTTCGTTCAACGAAGCCCGCTTTTTTGATGCCATGCCACAATACAAAGCTCATCTTGTAGGCGGTACCGTAGCAGGCGGTCTCGGACTTGGAGCTGCCTGGTACCTGGAAATTTACCGTCCTGATCCCCCTGCTCGGCGCCGGTCTGATCTGCATCAGCGCCATGGCTTCGCTGTTTCCCGATGTGGACACATGTTCGATGGCCCGAAAATTCTTTTACGGAATACTTGCGATCCTGGACGTGGTGTTGCTCATAAACGGCTATTACAAATGGGCGGCCATCATCGGTCTTGCGGCCATGCTGCCGGCAGTAGGAGACCACCGAGGCTGGACGCATACCTGGTGGGCAATGCTGGTGGTGCCTGGAGCAATCCTGTCCGTGCCCCTGCTGCTCTACAAGCTTCCCTGGGAAATACTCGTGCCTTACTACATAGCCGCTGTGATCGGATATTTTTCACACCTCGCCTTGGACAGAGAATTTTAATTTTTTTTGTTTTTCCCCTAAAGTTTTAATACTCATCCGCCGATAAGCGATTAAAGTCATCTTTTTGTTCGAGGTGTACCATGATCCAATCGGTGGAAACCGCCCTGGCCGGATCTGTCACCGGCCAGACCCAATGTCCCAATTGCGGGCACAAAGGCGTCTCTGGCGAGGCCGTATGTACGCAATGCGGACAATCCATGTATACCCGAAATCAGGGTATCTCTGACGAAATTTCTGCCGAAACAGACCCCCGCAACATTGAAGCCGCCTACGAACAGTCTCCTGCCGAGTGGGAGGAAGGTTCCAACAAAACCGGCCTGCAGGCTGTAGCTCTGGAAGCTGCCTGGAGTACGGAGGAATCTGATGAACTTGGTTCAGAGGCTGAAGAAGACACCTCCGACCCTACCGATACGCAGTTGTCCAAAGCCGAACAGGACGATGTCCGCGAACTTCAGGATCGCGACCAGGAAGTCAGGGCGCATGAACAGGCGCATATCGCAGCAGGCGGAAATGTCGTACAGGGCAGCGCTAGCTACACCTACGAGACCGGGCCTGACGGCAAGCAATACGCCATAGGCGGCGAAGTCTCCGTGGATGTATCCAGCGTTCCGGGAGATCCTGAGGCAACGCAGGAAAAGGCCCAGGCGGTTCGCCGCTCGGCCATGGCTCCTGCAAGTCCGTCCGCCCAGGATCAGAATGTCGCAGCCAAAGCCGCCCAGATGGAAGCGGAGGCACGTACGGAGAAGCAGGAACAGGAAGTTGAAGAAACACAGGAAAACAACGGAATTGAAATTCAGGATTCCGAATCAGACATTACAGAGGCCGGAACCGAGGCTATGGCGACAAGCTCCCTGACCGAGGCCATGAAAGCCATGGAACAGCGCTCGGATCTTGCCGCACGAACCGAACAAACTATGAGAAACTCCCGCCAGTCGTACGCAGCTGAAAACGACATGGAATCCAGCCAGATTCAAAAAGCCCGATTCATCAACAAACTACGTATAGCAATCTCTTTCTGCCTGCTTGCTGCTAACCTGATGCTATTTTGGGCGCAGTTTTTTCCTTTTAATGTGACACCCCCAACAGCATGAGGAACGTTCTGTATTGTTGATAAAAATGCGGGCTTCGCCAGGCGAAGCCCGCATCGGATATTATTCTTCGGCTTTTTTACTGTCCTCTATGACCTTTTCCGCCACTGGGGGTGGCGCTTCCTCATAGTGATCGAATTCCATGATGAAAGTGCCCTGTCCGCCGGTCATGGACCGCAGGTCCGGAGCGTACCGCAGCACTTCGCTCATGGGAACGTGAGCCTTGATTTCGGTGACGCCGCCTTCCGCATCGGATCCGAGAACCTTGCCGCGACGGCTGGAAAGATCACCGATGACATCACCCATGTTTTCGTCGGGGATGGTGACGGTCAGCAGTACGATGGGCTCCAGCAAAATGGGTTTGCATTTTTCCATGGCCTTTTTAAAAGCCAGCGAACCGGCAACCTTGAAGGCCATTTCCGAGGAGTCGACGTTATGAAACGAACCGTCGTACAGAGTCACCTTGAAATCCACCACCGGATAGCCGGCCAGGTAGCCCCTCCGTGCTGATTCCTGAACGCCCTTGTCCACAGCGGGAATATATTGCTTGGGAATAACGCCGCCGACAATGGCGTCGACGAATTCGTATCCCGCACCACTGGGCTGGGCTTCCATACGGATCCAGCAATCACCGAACTGGCCGCGTCCGCCGGTCTGCTTTTTATGGCGGCCCTGGACTTCGGCCTTGCCCTTGATGGTTTCCCTGTAGGGCACCTTGGGCGCTTTGAGCACTATTTCCGTCTTATAGCGACGCTTGGCCCGCTCGACCGAGGTTTCAATGTGCATCTGCCCCATGCCGGAAAGCAGAATGTCGCTGGATTCCTCATCGCGTGACAATTTGAGCGTGATGTCTTCGTCCAAAAGCTTGTTTATCGCGGTGTAGACCTTGTCTTCCTCGCCCTTTTCCTTGGGAGCGAGCGCGTAGGTAATCAACGTGGGCGGCAATTTGGGAGCAATGAGCTTAAAGTTGCCTTTTTCGTCGCAGAAAGTATCGCCGGTGTCCGTATTCTTGAGCTTGGCCACGGCGAAAATAGCGCCCGGCCCCTGGGGTTCCTTGGTCTGATTCTGGGTCTTGCCGGTCAGCAGCAGCAACTGTCCGACACGTTCGGGCTCGTCCTTGATGGCATTCTTGTAGGTGCTGTCAGGATTGAACGTTCCGGAAAGCACGCGGAATACGCTGAGTTGTCCGGCAAAAGGATCGGCGATGGTTTTAATGACAAAAGCCGACACAGGTTGATCGGGCGATGAAACGCGTTCCTGATCGCCTTCAGCCAGCCAGGGCGCTTTCCGCTCCAGGGGAGAAGGAAACAAGGCCTGAACGGCGTCCAGCAACTGTGCGCCGCCCTGATTTTCCAGTGCCGACCCCACGCATACGGGTACCAGTGCTCCGGACAAGACGCCCAGACGCAATCCTTCACTGACTTCTTCAGGAGTGAGTTCCCCTTCCTCAAGGTATTTTTCCATGAGTTCTTCATCGCTTTCAGCGATGTTTTCAATGGCGGTCTCACGGATGACTTCAATTTCCTCAGCCAGGTCGGCCGGAACATCTGCTTTGCTAAATTTACCATCGGCCTCGAACATGTAGGCCGTATCGTTCAGAACATCCACTACGCCCTTGAAATCGGCCTGCTGGCCGATGGGCACGAACAGAGGCACGGTCTTCATGCCCAGCATGCTGCCGAGGCCCTGAAGAGCCATGTCGTAATCCGCCCTGTCGCGGTCCAGTTTGTTGATGAATACAATTGCAGCAATTCTGCCTTTCGTACCAGCTTCCAATATTTTTTAGCCAAAGGACGTACGCCATCTACCGCGTCGATGGTGAATACTACCGCATCAGCGCCGATAAGAAGAAACTCAAGATCGCCATTGAAGTTCCCGTCACCGGGCATATCAATAAAAAAGTGCGGATTCTTGTTCCACTCGAACTGGGCAAACCCGGGCTGAATGCTGCCACGGCGTTTGATCTCCTCGGGCTCGTAATCCAGCGAGGTGGTTCCTTCTTCAATCTTTCCCAAACGGTTGATTACGCCGCTTTGAAAAAGAAGCATCTCCGCCAGGGATGTTTTACCACATCCGCCGGCGCCTATGATCGCGTATGTCCTTTGCGAATCCAGCGCTTTGGCCATGTACTACTCCTCGTTATACGATTACGTTGTGTTTTATTGCCCTCGACACCTTTCCCGGAATATTTTAGGAGCGTAACTCCTTATGGTATACAATCCGCGAATCGGATAGAAATAGAAAGAGCACGAGAGCATTGTCAAGTACCAACCCGTCGAACTCACGACCATATTCGTGCATACAACTGAATTTATTAAATTAAATAATATGGAGCCAATTATGGCAAAACTCCTTTCCCTATCACCGCAATCCATAGATATCGATTGTCCGTGGATTCTGCATCAAAAAAATCCTTCCGACCAGCTGCTGGAGTCCATCCAAAACCTCGGACAGTTGTCCCCCGTACTCGTAGTACGCAGCCTCCGTGTAAATGACGGCCCTGAATTTCGGCTTGTCTGCGGCTCAGCCAGAGTAAAGGCGCTGGCGCAACTCCACAAGGAAGTTCTGGCGCTGGAGGTCGAGGCAGACGAAGCGCACTGCTGCCTGCTCTATCTGGACAGTAACAACAGCTCCGCCCTTGCTCAACCCGACATGGGGCTCGCCCTTGCGGCATTGCGTTTTCTCACTCCCCGGATCAAGACATCCGAACTCGATGCCCTGCTCCCCCCCCGGCTGGGCCTTGCCGTGAAAAGCCGCGGATGGAAGCGCCTGACGGCCTGGTGCGCATGTTTCAGCCCGGACGATCCCTACAATACGCATCTTTTCCAAGGGCGCCTGCCTCTGGACCTGATCGACGAACTGCAGCGTATGGACGAACACGAACGTCAAAAGCTGGAGCCCTTTTTCGCCTCATTCGGCTGGTCGCGGAGCAGCGCCATGCAATTCTGCAACATGCTCCGGGAAACCGCCTTGGGAACTGAAACAGACATCGTGACACTCATTGATCAGGGAAAGCTCGACAAAGTACTCCAGGATGTCCTGGAATCCGGTCTGTCTCCCAAAGACGCCACGGAAAGACTGCTCGCCAAGGTGCGATTGATGCGCTACCCCACACTGCAGCGGCTGCAATCCCGCTTCAACGATCTGGTTAAATCTCTGGCTGCCGGGACTTCCTGGCGCATAGAGCATACGCAGAATTTCGAATCTCCGGCTCTGCAGCTCACCACCCAGGTCAAATCACGGGCCGAGCTGGAAAAAATTCTGGGCGAACTGCAACGGATATCGGAAACAGATCTTTGGGAAACCATCTGGAATCTTGCAGAAAACAATCCGGACGGAGGCCTGCGGTGAGTCAGTCGCCCCCTTTTCCCCGTCATTTGCGTACGATCAAAACCGTCTGGGCTGATCCCGAAACCACGCATACGCCCCTTTACGACCGATTGCGTCAACGCCTGCCGGATCTTCCCTGGTTCGAAGGTCCCCCGCAAAAAGACCAGGTTGATGCCTACGGCGGCCATGCGCTCTACCTGAAACATTACAAAGGCGCTTTTCTGCGTTTTTGCCCTGGCACGCGCGTATATAATTGCTGTGGTTACCGCATCCTGCACATTGGTGAAAACTGCCCTGTGGGCTGCTCCTACTGCATCCTGCAGGCCTATTTTCAGGACAGAGTGCTGAAAATCTGGGCCAACCAGGAAGATCTGTTCAAAGAGCTGGATGCTGCGTTCAGTGTCAATCCGGCCCTGAGGTACCGGGTGGGTACCGGCGAATTCACGGATTCCCTGGCCCTCGAACAGCTGACGGGATACAGCGCCGACCTGGTTGGTTTTCTGACGGATTATCCCAATGTCCGGCTGGAATTGAAAAGCAAGGTGGTGGACCTCTCATGGCTCTCTGCGGCGCGCAATCCGGCACTCGTACTCCCGGCCTGGTCCTTGAACGCCCCTGCTATGACACGCAAAGAAGAAGGGCTGGCATCCTCGCTGGAGGAACGCCTGGCTGCGGCCAGAGAATGCGCCGCACTGGGCTTCAAGGTCTGTCTCCATTTCGACCCCATACTTCGCTATCCCGGATGGGACAGCCGCACTGACGGATACCCGGCCATAGTGGACATGATTTTCGATTATCTGAAGCCCGAAGACATTGCCTACATGAGCCTTGGCAATTTTCGTTTCATGCCGGACCTCAAGGCCGCCATCGAGCGTTCGCGTGCTTCTGGTCGCGGGCCGGCCTATTTGTATAACGAATTCATCCCAGGCCTGGACAACAAGCAGCGTTTGCTGCGCCCGCTGCGGGTGGAGCAATACCGGCTCATCGTCCATGCCTTGCGCAGCCACGGCTTTGACCCGCACGGCAATCAACTGTATTTTTGCATGGAGTCCGACGAAGTCTGGAAGGCCGTACTGGACCGTACGCCGGGTGGAACCGGAGGGTTGACCGAACAACTCATGGATGCCGCCTTCAAACGCTGAGGAATGATCCCCGACCAACATAAGGAGAACCAGATGCCTCGCCGACGCTCCGAGCAGACATCTCCCTGGCGACACACCCTGCATGAAATCATTTTCGAGGCCGACACGCCTGCAGGAAAAGCCTTTGACCTGGCGTTGATCGTCTCCATTCTGCTTTCGGTACTGGTGGTCATGCTGGACAGCATTCCAAAGCTGCACGCCTCCTATGGCGGCATATTGCTGTTCGCCGAATGGATGTTCACCCTGCTGTTCACGCTGGAACTGATCCTGCGTCTGCTGTGCGTCAGACGTCCCTGGCGCTATGCCATCAGTTTTTTCGGCCTGGTGGACATCCTGGCCATCCTTCCCACCTATCTGAGCCTGCTCATCCCCAGTACGCACTATTTGCTGGTTATCAGAGTGCTTCGATTGCTGCGCATTTTCCGGGTGCTCAAGCTGGTTCCCTATGTTGGCGAAGCCCAGGCATTGCTTGCGGCATTACGGGCCAGCCGCCGCAAGATTCTCGTATTTCTGAGCGCGGTTTTAAGTCTGGTAGTTATCTTCGGCTCGCTGATGTACGTCATTGAAGGAGAAGCAAACGGTTTTACCAGCATTCCCATCAGCATATACTGGGCAGTGGTCACCTTGACGACAGTGGGCTATGGCGACATTTCACCAAAAACAGACCTTGGACAAACCCTGGCTGCCGGTATCATGATCCTGGGCTATGCCATTCTGGCCGTACCAACAGGAATTGTCACAGTGGAAATGTCTCGTCTGCCCAGGGGGGGCATATCCACTCAGGCCTGTCCGGCGTGCGGAGCTGAAGGACATGATACGGACGCTGTTTTCTGTAAAAAATGCGGGAGCAAGTTGTAAGAGTCTCCCTACAATAGAGCCTTGTTTCCCTACACTCTGCTCATGACAAAATTAAAATTTATAGTAGACATCTCACTACGATGGTAGCCGTTTTTCACAACAATTCCATGAATTGATTCTTCCTGCTCTTTTACAAAATTGAATATTTCGCACCTTTTTTGTATCCAGATTCCTTTTTTATATCCATAATTCAAGTTTCATTCGGATCATAATCCGCACAAAATACATCACAATATCCTTTATTTTTGAAATATTTTTTTAGAATCATCTTAGTTTTTTTATTTTATATTGCATTTATTCTTTTATTCCGCTAAAATTAACAATTAATTATCATTCAAACTATGAAAGGCATGTATTTTTTTGAGTTATCTTTAGAATATCTTAAAATTTATTTTTAAATACTTCCTACTAAAGATAAAAAGAAAAATTACATTAAAAACTGTTTACTTTCAGTAGCTCAAGCTATTCCCCTATATAGTTTTACAGAGAGTTGCTGATAAGCTTTTTCCTCCTTTTGGCGAAAGGTAATACTATGAAAACTTAGCAGACGCAGTAGTCCTATCTAAACGTATTCACTAATCCTATAAATTAGGGGAATAGGATTGTCTTAATAAGTGTTAGAAAGATGATCATTGTGGGGGGGCTCCTGCAATCGATGCATCGACATAGATCATTCTGCTTTTCCAGGAGTCATTATGAAAATTCAGTACAAGCTTTTTATCATGGTCGGGTTGCCCATTTGTGCTCTCATAGCCATCTCTTTGATCGGGTTCATGAATTTCAAAGGGGTAAAAACAGAAATTCAGGTAGCCAACAAATTGCATCTTGACCGGGCTACAATGATTAATGGTGATCGTGATGCCTACCAGGCGCAGCGTGCTCTTGAAATCGCCATTGATGCAGACAATGCCGAGGATCTCAATACAGGAAAATCTGATGTTATAACGAACATCCAACAGACATGGGACAGAATCAATGAGCCGGCCAAGGATTTTCCACCGGAAATGCAAAATCAATTCAATGACTTTTCCAATGAATTCACTAAATGGAAAGAAAACAACACGAAAATACTCTCTTTGTCCGAGGCAATCCTTTCTGTAAACAACGCTCGTAAAAATGCCTTCACAGAAGCTTATGCCATATTCGGAAAAATGCGTGATGACGTCGACAAAATCACTGATATCGTCAGTGAGCAACTCAAGGATCATTATCTTGGAGAAGCCAGACGTCTTCAACTGGAAAACGCCGTCATACTGGTGCTGAATGGAGATCGAGACGCCTATCAGGCGTATGTAGGATTGCTGTTGGTGTCACGAACCAAAGACCAGGAAGAACTCAAAAAACAGGCTGCCGTGTTTTTTGAAAACGCCCAACAGGTCAAAGAGCGGGTCACAGAAGCTGCTGATATCAGCGGTGGAGACTCGCTTCCGCTGAAAAAAAGTTTTCTCGAGCATTACAACACATGGGAAAAAGCCGCAAAAACAGTCGTAGACCTTTCACAGTCGAGCTTTGCAGACAATCGTGCCATAGAAAACGGAACCAGAGAAAGCTATTCCACCTTTGACTCCATGCGCAATGTCATTGACAAGCTGGGAGAAGCGGAAGCCAGCCGCGTGGAAAACAGTATTGCCGGCATGAATGCATCGATCGACCAAACCGTGCTGATTTTCATAATCCTGTCGGTTGTGTTCATACTCGTCTCTTTTGTCCTGGCCTTCTTTATTTCCCAGCGTATTTCCAATGGCGTCAATAAAAGCACCTCCGCCGCCCAACAGATTGCCCAGGGAGACTTCAACATCGATCTCCAATCCAGCGGCAACGATGAAATCGCCGCACTGGGCAACGCACTGAACAGCATGGCGAACACGCTCAAGGCCAATAATGAAGAGATCCAGCATAAAAGCGCCCTTGCAGAAAAGGAAGCCGCCGAAGCCTTGAAAGCCTCCGAACAGGCCCAGGAAGCCATGAAGCGGGCAGAAAGCGCAAAAAGTGAAGGCTTGCGGGCCGCTGCGGACAAACTTGAAAGTGTTGTCAAGAATGTCACGATTTTCTGCAATAATCTCAGCGAACAATCGGAAAGCATTCGTAGCGGCTCCGAGATTCAGGCCGACAGAATCGCCAGCACTGCCACTGCCATGGAAGAAATGAACGCCACGGTTCTCGAAGTGGCGCGCAATTCCAGCGAAGCGGCCAGTCTGGGAGAAAACGCCAAGGACAACGCCCAGAAAGGCGCGGCCATCGTGGATGATTCACTCAAGGCCATGACGCTGACGCACCATCAGACGCAGGAACTGAAAAAAAGCATGGATGCCCTTGGGTTGAAAACCGAAGAAATCGGCAATATCATGAATGTGATCGAAGACATAGCCGACCAGACCAACCTGCTGGCGCTCAACGCGGCCATCGAAGCGGCCCGCGCCGGTGAGGCAGGAAGAGGTTTTGCCGTAGTGGCCGACGAGGTACGCAAACTGGCCGAAAAGACCATGAATGCCACCAAAGAAGTGGGAGAATCCATAAGGACCATCCAGGGCGCGGCCGAACTCAACATGCAGTCGGTGGACAAGGCACTGGAAAGCCTTAACAAAGCAGTGAAACTGTCGCAGGAATCCGGCACCATGCTCGGAGATATTGTTGAAGTTTCCGTACAGACGGCTTCGCAAGTACTTGGAATCGCAACGGCAGCCGAAGAACAATCCGCGACCAGCGAAGAAATCAGTCTGGCCGTTGCTGAAATCAACCAGGTGACTACTGAAAACATGAAGTACGTTCATGCTTCAACAGACTCAATACGGGAACTGTCGGACCAAGTGGAAGAGTTGAACTCTCTCATTGAAGAACTGAAATCGGCCTGATCATCCGATCAGCCCGGACAACCGAAACGAGTACGGCAGTTCACTCGAGCAGGAGCGAACTGCCGTTTTTTTTTAGAATGTAATGCCTATGCCGGAAAAAGCCTTTATCTCGCCCTGCTCGTACACATCCATCCGTTGCGTCAACCGTACGCCGTTGGCGACCTCTCTGGACACGCTTCCAAACACATTGCGCTCGGGATTTCCGCCTACTTCGCTGGACACGCCGAGTTCTGTCTCCAGCCCGTCATCCGGCTGCCAGACATGCGACAGCGCGAGACGTTCGGACCCGATCTGCTCGGTGCTGTAATCAACCACGCCACGAATTTTACTTGCTCCCACAGGGGCTTCCGCCAGGGCCTTCCCCCGTACCGCTATATCCAGATCGTCTCCCGGTGTGAACTTCGTATACAGCTTGTTGGAAACTTTTCCGTTGCTCACTTCCATGCTCGTGGCATTGCCCACTTCGCTTCTATCGTCATCATAGTACAAATCCGAATTGAACTTGGACTCCTCTCCCATATCCATGGCAGCAAGGGAGCGACGCATCTTGTCGGAGTTTTTTTCATACGGATCGGGCGGCGCCACCGGCAAACGACATGTTTTTTTCAAGGCGTCATCATTGTCAAGCGCAGCCACCACAGTCCGGGGGGCCGGCCATTTTACGGTACGTACCAATCTTCCCGCCCGCTCCAGACGCACGCCCAATTGTTGTGCTTTGGAGGCAAAATCGAACGGTCCGGCCACCAGAATGTATCCGGGGTGATGATCGTAAACGCCCTTTTGTCTGGCCAGCAACAGGGTGACGCCTGTCAAATTATCGTCGGTACGCAACTCCCGTAGTGCTTCAATACCGCGTATTTTGCCAGAAAAAGTCCCCAGCAGGACGCCATAACGTGTTTTTGCCTCTGCGCTGCTCGCAATCACCATGCTGCAGAGCAATAAAACCAGTACCAGTAGTTTTGTAGCTGACATTCAAGTCCCCCTGACGTAACTAGCTGCTAACACATGATAACCGGCATGAACTTTGCCGGACCGGACATGTCCGGTCCGGCGATTTATCCATCGGCCGGCCTGTTGCTCATTCCCACTATGCCATAGCAAGAGTGATACCAACGCAGCGGTAGAACTTTGCTTCAGTAAAAGTCAAAAACAATGAGAGCTGAGGGTGTGTGTTTTGCCGGGCCAGATGCAAAAAACATCTCCGACTATAACGATGCCATGTGTCAGCGGGATGTAAATCAGGAAAGGGGATGCAGCGTGTTAAGCTTTAAAGAAGTGACATTCTCCGCCCAGGACATCGGGCTCATGTTCGCGGGCAGGATAACACGTTGCTCTTTGCCCATGCGTTTGCGCGCGCGCTGTATGGCTCCGGGAAGCGCTTCAGCCAGCAACTGCGGGCAGGGATATGCCAGACTCTGAATATAGGGATGTTCTTTGGAAAGATCTTTGCCTTCAAACGCGTTTGTCAGCACTTCCAGACCAAAGGCGGCCATCTCCAAGGGCGGATAGGACGGATGAGGCGAAGCCATGAAGCTGAGCCCGACATGAGAAAAAGCAAGATATGCCGCGTATTTGTCCAAAGGCAGCTTACCAACTGCCTTGACCACCACTCCGGGGCATAGCTGAATATCATCATGCTGATCCACGGCGCCGGCGCTTACCACCAGGTAATCGGAGCGTTCTTTGGGGGGCATGGAGCTAAAAAACCGATGCAACCCCTCCATGATGATGGGGAAACAATTTCGAGGCTGGCGGGGACGCCCGTAAACAAGAATGACCACCCTGTCCACGGGCTTGGCAGGCACCATCTGACCGTTCCTGTGAAGATACGTCGCCAGATAGGGATGCAATGAAGGCAGCAGCACGTTTTCATGCCGAAACGAAAATCCCCGTTTTTTGAAAAAAGTCGCCAGTTCGCGGGAATTGAAAATGGCGCTCGTCAGGGGGCCGTGCCCGTACGTCTGCAAACAGTCCGCGTACTTATGCCCGTAAGGATAAAATCCGGGCTCATAGTCCTGGATAAAATAATAAAAGGGATTGGCCTCCAGCTTATTATCCTGCAGTGCCTGCGTATAGGCTTGCCAGGCTTTCACCGTGGACCAGTACGTGCAAAAAAATATTTCGCGCTGATGGCAGGGCAAAGCGTCGGAATAGAGGTCCGAAGCCTCGACATCGCATCCCGGAGCCCAGTCGTCAAAAGAATACGGGTCTGGTGTTTCCGCCAGAGAATGCTGCGAAATGAAACGGACGTTTTTATAGCGGGGCGCCAGATGCCTGGCCACTTCCAGAGCCGAGACAACGCCCCCGAAAGCCAGCGAACGGCTGTAATGCGGCAAAACCACATTCAGACGCGCAGAAGCATCCGCATCAAAATGATAGTCTATTGCCGGTATACGAGTGAGAGAATCACCGATGTCTGTTTGCTGATATAGTACAGGCGGCATGCCTTTGCCTAACACAGGAGCCCTCAAAAGAATAGCGTCTTTGCAAGGGCCCCCATCAAAAAAATCTTGCTTTTCTGGCCCAGTCAATTCACCTTTACAATCTGCCCAGGCGGACCAGACTACAAAAATCAGCGGTTCCAGGGAGCCTCATATATAGGCTTGCCGCCCTTCTGCTGCGCGATCGCGTCCAGATGCATCAAAGCCACGGGAGCAAGCAGCAGATTGGGCTCTTGAGCTACTTCCCTGAAATCAATGGTCAGCATGTAGCCTTTGCACTGATGACAAAATTCCGCACGCTCGTACCTGACCCCTTCTACATGGAGTATTTCCCGCTGATGCGGTTCGTTGGTGCCGCAACTCGGGCAAAGATCTCTTGGAAAGCGCCAGACATGGCTGCAGAGCGAACAATGCAGAAACTTCTTGCCGCCCCCGCCGACCAGGGAATCCAGGTCGATATTATCTCTTTTGGACAGATACGCAATGGACGGGGCTGAACCACAGACCGGACAATACCCCTGCCGCCAGGGCTGTCCCTGGAGCATTTCCGCACCGTTGGCAGCCAGAGCCATCATGACCGGAGCTGCGATGGAGCGCAGGATAAATGCGAACAACCCGGAATCCATAGCAAGAGCTTCTGCCTGGGTTCGTACGGTGTTCAAATCGCCGGCAAGCAATGCGGAGACGGAATTGCCCAGCATACCGTCCTTCGAGTCAAAGGTCCTGGCAAGTCCCTCGAACGTATCACCCAGTGGAAAGGCCTCCACCATTACGGGCAGCAACTGCCGTGCGGACTCATGCAGCAGAGAACCATGCTCCCGGATGTCCTGTCCGGCAAGCCAGGATACGCCTTGCGCAAAACTGGAACCATTGAGTTCGGGCAACCAGAGTTGTTTCCCGGCAAAGCCGTCCGCCAGACGCGTCTGGCATTCGAACACTTTCTGAAATGTACGCAGAACATCTTCCTGAACAGGACGCAGTTTTGCATAATAATCCGCGGACTGGTTCAACTGCTTCACGGAGTCTTCAACAGAAACCCGCTGCATGGTGATTCTCCCTGTATTTGCATGAAACCGGCCGCCGGAAGTACATCCGGCGGCCGGCGATTGATGGAGGATTAGGCTTTTATCAGGTTTTTCAACGCACGTCTAAACGGCGTTGCCAGCTCGGCCAGGAAATCCTTGCGATTGTACCCGGAGGGCCCCAGCGCAACAGCGTTGGTGTGGTAGAACTGCGGATCCTCTGTCAGCAAATAGATGACATTGACGTCCTGCGGATCTGCCAGCATGGCTTTGGGGAAGGTTTTCTTGACCGTGGCCAGACGTTCTTCAGCAAGTTTGAGCATTTCATCGCGCTCGCCGAAGTTCATGGCGCCTGTGGGACAAACCTTGACACAGGCGGGCAGCATGCCGGCATTGATACGCTCGTTGCACATGGTGCATTTGCTCATCAGTCCGGTTTCCTCGTTCCGCCTGGGGATATTGTAAGGGCAAGCTTCGCGGATGGATTCGAAATCATCCGGACCAATCTTTTTGGTCACTTCCGTGAAGATAACCGCTCCGGTGTTGTCATCCCGAATGACCGCGCCTTCCAGTATGGTGTCCGCAATGTCTTTGCAGGGCGGGACTTCGCAATGACGGCACTGATCCGGGAAGAAGTTCCAGCGGACCACGTCTCCATCCAGATGCTCGTTGAAACGCACCAGTTTATAGTTGTTCGGATTCAAATCCGGCGGATTCTGATGGCTGCCCCAACCGTATTGTTTGGTCTGGTTGGCCGGGAGCTCGTGCCACTCTTTGCACGCCAGCTGGCACCCGCGGCATGCCGTGCACCGGGACGTATCGACTAAAAACGACTTGGACATAGCGATCTCCTTGGCGTTCCGGGAAACACCTGGGTGCTTCCCGGATCAATGTTAAGAGGTCCGGAGTTCCGTGAGCTTATCCGCCTTGCGGATATTCACACAGCATGCCTTGAACTCGGGAATTGTCGTATTGGGGTCACCCACCGAAGGCGTCAGCCTGTTGGTGGAATCACCGCATCCCGGAGTGGTCCAGCCGAAGCAGAAAGGCATACCGATTTCATGAATGACGCGTCCATGTACTTTCAAAGGACGCATCCGGACCGTAACCATGGCTATCGCCTCAACCCTGCCGCGTATGCTTTCGACGATCACGCCATCGCCGTTCTTGATACCCTTCTCTTCCGCCAGTTCCGGGCTCATTTCGACGTACAGCTGCGGCTCGGCTTCCAGAAGGTTCGCGACATTACGGGTTTCACCGCCACCGCACCAGTGTTCGGTGAGGCTGTAGGTGGTCAGCACGACGGGGTATTTCGGATCCGCCGGCTTGCACAATTTGTCCATATCGCTGTTGGTGAACTTGTACACCGGGCTGTTCAGCTGCTTGGAGAACAAGTTCTTGTCCACCGGAGTTTCTACGGGCTCGTAGTGTTCGGGGAACGGTCCGTCCTGACGTCCGGGACCGAAAATCTGTCCAAAACCATGCTTGTGCATGATGAACGGATATTTTCCCTTGCCCGAAGCAATTGGCGGCCAGCCGCCATCGGGTATGTCACCGATCCACTTGCCGTCTTTCCACTCGATGACCGCTTTTTCCGGATTGAAGGGCTTGCCGTTCAAATCAACGGAGGCACGGTTGTAGAGGATCCGGCGGTTGACCGGCCAGCACCAGGCCCAGTTCGGATACAGTCCGATTTTCGCCTGCATCTCGGTCTGGGTAGGATCACGACGTTTGGACTTGTTGCCCTCTTCCTCGGTGTAACTGCCTGCGTACAGCCAGTTCAGGGAGAGAGTCGAACCGTCGTCCTTGAGGGCGGTAAAGCTGGGAACCAGCTGGCCCTTTTTGTAGAGTTTGTCTTTGACCTTGGTATCTTTGGTGAAGTAGCCGTTGATACGCTTGGTCATCTCTTCCGGATTGTACTTTTCGGGCCAGGCGAGCTTGGTCACGGCTTCAAGGCAGCACGCCTCCGTCCTTTTTGTACATCTCGATGACCTTGTTCATCAGAGGCACGAACATGTCGCCGAACATCCGGGCTTCTCCCGGAGGATTGATGGCAGCGTTGTGCCAGAGCAGCCAGCGACCGCTGTTGGTGACCGTACCGTCTTTTTCCAGGCGGTGTGCGGAAGGCAGCAGGAAGCACTCGGTCTTGATCTTTTTGGGGATCAACACCCGGACGATGCCAGTTGTCCGTGGTTTCCGAATGGTGCAGTTCAGAGGTGACCAGCCATTCGAGGTTGTCCAGGGCCTTGCGGATCTTGTTGGAGTTCGGCACGGACTGCATGGGGTTCAGGCCTATGATAAAGCCGCCACGAACCTTGTTGTGATACATTTTGTCGAACCAAAGGCAGATAGGAGTAGTCTCCGCCCTTTTCAATCCTGGGCAGGTAATCGTAGCCGAATCCGTTTTCCTTTACGGCATTGTCGCCGTACCAGGCCTTGAGCAGGCTGACGAAGTACTTGGGCTTGTTCTGCCACCAGTTCGCGCTCATGGGATCATTGCTGACCGGCGTATTGGCCTTGAGGTACTCGTCGAGGTTGTGCCACTCGTCGTGCATCATGGCCATGTAGCCGGGCACGATGTGGTAAAGCAGCGTATGGTCGGTGGAACCCTGTACGTTGGGCTCACCGCGCAGGGCGTTGATGCCGCCGCCGGCCACACCGATGTTGCCCAGCAGCAGCTGGATGATGGCGGACGAGCGAATGTTCTGTACGCCCACAGTATGCTGCGTCCAGCCCAGTGCGTACATGACCGTACCGGCCTTATCGGCCACGCCGGTCTTGCTGTAGGTTTCATACACGCGCAGCAGTTTTTCCTTGGGCACACCCGTGGTCTGGGAAACCTTGTCCAGATCATAGCGGGAGTAGTGCTTGCCCATCAGCTGGAATACGCAACGCGGATCCTGCAGGGTCTCATCGCGTTTGGGCACACCGTTGGCGTCATTTGCGTACGCCCATTTGGCTTTGTCATATAAACGGGTTTTGGTATCCAGGCCGCTGAAAACGCCGTCCTTGAACTCGTAATCCTTGCCCACGATGAAAGCGGCGTTGGTATACTTGACGACGTATTCCTTGAAGTACTTGTTGTTCTGGAGAATGTAGTTGATCATACCGCCGAGGAAGGCGATGTCGGTTCCCGAACGTAACGGGACATGAAAATCAGAACGCGCGGAAGTCCGCGAAAACTTGGGATCCACATGCATGACCACGGCGCCTTTGTCCTTGGCCTGCAGAACCCACTTGAAAGAGATTGGATGGTGTTCGGCAGCATTACTGCCCATAATCAGGATGGAGTCGGCATTCTTGATGTCGATCCAGTGATTCGTCATCGCACCGCGTCCGAACGACTCTCCCAGAGCCGCTACAGTAGCGCTGTGTCAGATACGGGCCTGGTGGTCCATGTGGACGACGCCCAGGCTTCTCATCATTTGGTGAGCAAGTGAGCACTCTTCATTATCGGCGTGCGACGTACCGAGCAGAAACATGGTATCCAGACGATTGACCGTGTTTCCCTTCTTGTTTTTGATCAACAGATCCTTGTCACGGGTGTCCTTGACCTTCTTGGCAATCTGCTCGAGGGTCCAGGTCCCATTCCTTTTCTTCCCATTTGTCGCTGTAAGGAGCGCGATACAAGGGCTTTACAAGCCGGTGATTGGCTTTTGGTCATGGTGAACATGGCCGCGCCCTTGGCGCACAGAGAACCTTCGTTGATGGGGTAGTCGGGGTCACCTTCGGTGTTCACCAACTCGCCGTTTTTCACATAGGCAACAATATGACAGCTGACGGAACAAAAAGGGACAGACCGAAAGAACTTCTTTCGCTCCGTCAATTTTGAGACCGGCCGCATAGGCCTGCATGGGGGCCATGTCAAAGCCAAGTTGCCCCAGAGTGACGCCCAGTGCGCCGACCCCCGGTAATTTTGAGAAAATCCCTTCGGCTACAACTCATTCTGAAAACCCTCCAGTCGTTTCTGCTATGGATCAGATGCGCCTACTATTACCAAAACCTATTCAACTCTCCTTGAACTATATAAATCACCACAGTTGCGGTCAATAAAAATACAATTATTTTAATGTGTTATCATTAGCAGATATGCTTTTTTTAACCAAAAAGAAGACCGGAAACTGCGATCTTTTCAAGAACGCAATTTCCGGTCCGTAATACGTAACTGTCGCACGGCCACTCCCGAATTTGTTCAGACGAACTCTTCCTGCATTTCCTTCAGGTTCGATCGCCTGGATTCAGCGTATGTCTTGGTGGCGAAAGGAAATCTCTCGTCAGCAAGCCGGTTGGCCATATCTTCAACTTGATCAAGCCACTCATGATACTCGCGTCGCAGCAGCTCTCCGAATTCCGTCAGGCAGTAGCCCGAACGGTTCCCTCCTCGTTTTTCTATGAGTTGTTCTCCAAGAAGTTCTTCGGAGGTTTTGATTTTTCCCCAGGCTGCACGATAGGACATGCCCAGACTTTTGGCGGCCGCCTGAAGCGACCCGGTCTTTTCGATAGCTTCCAGCAACACCAGGCGTCCCGGACCAAAAGCCATCCCGGAATCATTTTCCAGCCAGAGATGCAGGCGGACCGTCATGGCTCCGCTTTCTGCCGCTACGTAACTCTTCATTTTTTCATCCACGTACCCGTTTGTTAACGCCCGAAAGAGCACTTGGGGAAACTGCAATGCCTGCATTCCAGACACAGTCCGCCATGGGACAGTTTGGCCAGATCGCTGCGGGTGATCTCTTCGTCAACCAGCAACTTGGGAAGCAGCAGGTCAAGGCTGGTCGTCTTGTAGAACAACGCGCACGGCCGGCACGCCAAGCAGCCTGATATCCCCCAGTCTGGCCAGTAACGTCATGGCGCCGGGAAGAACGGGAATGCCGTACAGCATGTCCGTGACTCCCGCGTTGACCAGGCCTTTTCGCGTCACATCATCGGGGTCAACGGATAGCCCCGCGGTGGTGACGATCAGTTCCGCTCCTTCATGTACGAGATTCTTCACAGCCTGGGCAATTTTGTCCGTATCGTCAGGAGCGATGATTGCCCGGACCATTTCACAACCGTATTCCGTCAGCTTGTTGCGGATAACATCTTCGAATTTATCCTCGATCAAGCCGTTGTAGACTTCATTTCCTGTGATGACGGCCCCGACCCTTTTGCGCTTGATGGGTTTGAGTTCAAACAGAGGACCGGGTTTGAGAATATTCATGGCCAGGTCGAAATCGCGGCGCGAAAGAAACAGGGGAATGGCACGCGTGCCGGCAATTCGTCCGCCGGGCTGAATGATAACGCCTCCCTTGCGACTGGCAGCCATGACGCCGGGAAAAAGATTGAAACTTTCAAGACGTGGCACATCTACGCACAAAAGCCCCGTATGCAATGCACCCAAGGTTGACTTTTCCCTCATGGGGAGCGTCTTCAATGCCAACGCCTGGGCCTGCCATGGCTTCAGCAAAGGCCTTGGCCACCTCATCTTCATGCACCCAATCTCCCGAGGGTCTGTTTTCTTCAACATATACGGAGAACCGGCCCATCTGCTGCAGGCGGCAGAGATCGCCTACATCGATGGTCTGCCCTCTTTTGACAACCACACCTTTGGATTCGCCAGGCCGTACGCGCGTCATGTCGTGCATGGCCCGCCTGCCCACCGCCATTTCAACAGGAATGGCCTTGGGCAAAGGTTGCTCAAGCTCAGTAGACGAATTCAGCGTGATGCTCTTCTTGTAGGGAAGTTCCCCCTGACATCCGCGGCATACGGGCCCATGGGCAACAGGATACGCCTGACCGCAACGGCTGCAGCTGGCGATTGCCGCCCTTGCTCTTGCGTTCGAGCATATTGTCTTTGATAAAAATCTTCTCAACCGCGCATACTGTTGCGCGGGGCATCTCTGATCTGCTGACGGAGCGCCATGGAATCCTGTTCGCGCTTGGGTTTGCTTTTGAACAGCCACACTGCGATTTCAGGCCATTTTTCAAGCTTGTCGGTATCGACGGCGACCCGCACCCCCTCCCCCGTACGTTTGTCAAACAGGCTCACGGCGTACAGACCGAGATTCAACACCCGCAGCCAACCGTTACCCACGGTACAGGGAGTAAGCATTTGAACGGCGTCAGGAAGACACCAGGCGGTCTCACTCACGGCATCGAACAACACCCCTTCGGGAATGAAAGATTTCGCGTATTCCACCATGTATCCGCCAAGAAGCAGACCAGGTGCCGGATAGCCGTGAAATTGACGGGCAGCTTCTACAAACTCATCGAAACTATACGGGCCAATAGAATCATCAGGGGCAAGCCCAACAGAAATAGGACATTCTTCCATAATTGCCTCTATGCATTGCAGCTGTTCGTCATTAAAAAATATGGCCAACGTACTCCGTTTGCGCTAGATGCTAACGAAATGGCAGATCCCTGTCGTTTAGTGCAAAATCTTAACTAAGATTCTTCACACCTTTTCTTGGAGCCAAATCCTCCAAAGAGACTTCGTCGAGATTTTTTTTACGCAGTGCAGAGTCGCACCACGTCTGACATCTGCCCCAAAAGCTCAAAACCCAATCCACCAAATGGCATTTTCAAGGCTTTTACCCTGGATTCTGAAAAAACTGGCTGTTTTTTCTCAGCATCCTTCTCCATGTGCACCTCGTGATGAAACAAAACATTTTTGATGTCACGGTTAATATGTCTAATAGGACATAATAAACTTCACTGTCAATATTTTTCTCGACTAAAATTCAATTGTTACATAGAGTTAAGGAATAAGAAGGTTCAAATCGTGACTAACAACGAGAGCCAACCTACCAATATTATTACAAACCGCACTCATGACAAGTAAAGCAAAGCTTTACTCAAATTATAGTACTGCAACCCCCAAAAACAGTCTTTTTCCAACTTTCCCCCCACGGGATTTATTTCGGACTCACAGACCAATTGAAAGCTTGCCGCAATGCTCATCTCTGTCTATTATCCGCGCTCCAGGCATAAAATCTTTCATGACACCCAATTTATGGAAAACAAAAACATGATGTCCCTAGAAACGCAAAGCAGCTCCGTGGGCTGTAATAGGCGGCGGCCTGGCGGGCTCCGAATGCGCTTTGATCCTTGCCCGATTCGGAGCCGCTGTAACATTGTTCGAAATGAAGCCCGCTAAATTATCCGCGGCACACACATCAGCAGACCTGGCCGAGCTGGTCTGCTCCAACTCTTTTCGCTCGGACGAACCCGAAGCCGCAGTAGGACTGCTGAAGCAGGAAATGCGTACGCTGGGCAGCATAACAATGGAAGCGGCAAGAAGCCACGAAAGTCCCTGCGGGAAAGGCTCTGGCCGTGGACCGCGAACTCTTTGCCGCCTATGTCACCAAAGCCATCGAATCAACGCCGGGCATAACCATTGTCCGCAAGGAAATAACCAGTCTCAAGGCTCCGGAACTCGAAGGGACACGACCTGATTGTCGTTGCTGCAGGCCCTCTGGCATCGGAAGCCATCAGCTCGAACCTGGCCGAGATCCTGGGAGAAAAACACCTGTATTTTTACGATGCCATCGCACCTATTATTGATGCGGAATCGGTCAACATGGACAAGGCGTTCTGGGGATCCCGCTATGCGGACCCCGACCCGGAAGACAAGGATTACCTGAACTGTCCGTTCACGAAAGACGAGTACCATGGTTTTCGTCAGGCCCTGCTCGATGGAGAGAAAGTTCCGGCACGAGCTTTCGAACAGGAAAAAACATTTTGAAGCCTGCATGCCTGTTGAGGCACTGGCCTCACGCGGAGACATGACCCTCGCATTCGGCCCCCCTCAAGCCCGTAGGTCTGACCGATCCCCGTACTGGGGAGCGTCCCTTTGCCGTGCTGCAGTTTGCGGGCGGAAAACCGGGAAAGAACAGCATTTAACCTGGTGGGATGCCAGACAAAACTCACCTACCCCGAGCAAAAACGTATTTTTCGCATGGTCCCCGGCCTGGAAGAGGCGGACTTCCTGCGTTTCGGCAGCCTGCACCGAAACACCTATGTCAACGCCCCCCGGGTTCTGCAAGAACTCGAACTCAAAGCCATGCCCGGCGTGTTTCTGGCCGGACAGATCTCCGGGGTCGAAGGATATGTGGAATCCGCTGCTTGCGGTCTGTGGCTGGGACTGGCTCTGGCTGCCAAACTCAAGAAACTGCCATTGGAAATCCCTCCGCAAATAAGCGCCATCGGCGCCCTGCTCAGTCATTTGCGTACGGAGGCAAAACATTTCCAGCCTTCCAACGTCAACTTCGGCCTGATGCCCGGGCTCGAACAGCGGGCCCCCAAGCGCAAACGCAAGGAACTCTATGCTCAACGTACGCAGCAGGCTTTCTCCGGTTGGCTCGAACGCGCAACCCCTGTGCTGCGCCAGTTATCTCTTGCACTGGATTGATTCCATAGTTTTGCTTACATGGCGGATTCATTAAGAGAAATTAACTTTACACTTTTCCTCTCAGATAGATATATTCTTCGGATACTTCAACCACCTAACCTTAATTCGTTATTTTACTTACGCGAGAATTCGAAAAATATATGCAACAAATCCTTTTATATCGAAAAGCAATTGCTGTACTGCGTCTATTCTCCGCCACTACACCATCAAAAAGGACCTGCATCCTGATTGTCTGCAGTCTTATTTTCATCATTTTTCCGTTATCTGCCTGTGTAAAGAAAACAAGCAGCACTTTAAATGAAGACAGTATATCCAGCCAGAACAAAGAAGCCAGTTCACGGATAGAAAAGAACAAGGCTTCACCTGCCAACCAATCATCTGTTTCCGAACACCACAACGAAACGGATTCAACAACTCACACATCTTCGGAAAAAGCAGCAAAAGGCCCAACAAAAAAAGGAAAAGCCCAAAAGATATTGAAAACTGCTTATACCCAGATTGGCAAGCTCTACCGGTACGGAGGTTCCACTCCCTCAACCGGATTCGACTGCTCCGGCTTTACAAAATGGGTATTTGCCCAGCACGGTATTTCTCTCCCACGCAGTTCCGGAGACCAGTTGCACGCGGGCAAAGCGGTTTCCCGCGACAACCTGCGTCCTGGCGATCTGCTCATTTACAAGCGCTATATAGGCAGACGAAGCGGCACCCATGTGGGCATATATGTTGGTGAAGGAAAATTCATTCACAGCCCGCGGACCGGTCATCGCATTCACGTCAGCGACGCCTTTGACGCCTACCGGACCAAGCATTTTCTGGGCGCGAGGCGTGTGTTGAATGACCCCGACGCGCAACCCCTTCCCGCCGCGGAGCAGCAATACCTGGCCGAGCAGGCTTTGAAACGCAACAAACCGGCTCATGAACCGCCCAAGCTGTACGAAAACACCTTTGCCGAGTCCTATACGATCTACCGCGTCAAACCAGGTGACACCATCTCGGGCCTGGCAAGCAGATTCCATGTCCGTACGAGACAGCTTCTGGCAGCCAACCAGCTCAACAAACGGGACGTTCTGCAGTTGAACCAGCGCCTGATGATTCCTGTAAAAGGTGGTGCTACCGGCCGAATCGTAAAACCCGGACAAGCCCGTCCTGAAATTGCCAATGTGGTCAGGCACAGGGTAAAATCGGGAGAAACCCTGGGCGGGCTGGCGCAAAAATACGGAGTCAGTTCCGACCAGATCGCGAAGGCCAACAAGCTGCGCAGCAAGCATGCCATACGCAAAGGACAGGTCCTGATCATCCCCGGCCAGCGCGCAGAAAAATCCAATCAGATTTCCCAAAAGCAGGAAGCTGAAGACGATGTCATCATCAAGGAAAAAAGCCCCAGGGGGAAAAAAACCGCTGGGGCAGTTAAAAAAGCCGGCAGCAACGCACCTTCCGAAGGCATTCTGGTAGCTTCAGCCGATGTGGCGGACGATATTCTGATAGACGCGCCCGCCAAAAAGTCTTCCCCGAAAAGCTACACAGTGAAAAGCGGTGATACCATTTGGGACATCAGCAAAAAATTTGGATTGAGCGAGAGCCAGCTTCTGGCGGCCAATAATCTTGGCAAAAAGCACACACTGCGTTTGGGGCAGCAATTGACCATTCCAGATAAAAATTCCACTAAGCAGCAGCCCGCAAAGAAATCCGGAACCACTTACGTTGTACAATCCGGCGATACAATCTGGAAAATTGCCCAAAGGCAGGGCATTGGAGAAAAGGAACTGCTGGCTGCCAACAAATTGTCCAAAAAACATGTTTTGCGGCCAGGTCAAAACTGGTCATTCCCTAAAGCCCTCTACTGATCGCTTTCGGGGGGGCTCTGCGGACGCCTCTGCGGACTCCTCGGAAGGTTGCTCCTCGGCCGCTTTTTTCCTGTCTATTCCCAGTTTTTTTTCCACAGCAAGCTGCAGTTTGCGTCCTTCCTTGAAATCCGGGTTGATCAACATTGCCCGGGAAATATACTTGTTGGAATTCTCAAAATCTTCTTTATCCCAAAGAGTACGGGCTATGTTGTAATACAGGTTCTCGTCTTCCTTGCTGACCTTCAACGCACTGGCGTAATAGGAAAGCGCCTGATCGTACAATTTGTTCTTGCGCAACTGTATGCCCAGTTCATTGAAAACATGCTTGTTTTCCGAGCTGAAAGTGTCATGCAACTGGACAAGTTTGCGTAACACTTTGGTGGCTTCATCATTTTTGCCTTGATCCAGTAAAGACAGGCCCAGTCCGAAATTTCCTCTGGCATTGTCTTCATCAATTTTAAGGGCATTCCGGAATTCATATTCGGCAGAATACTTTTCTCCCCTGCTGCGGCAACGCTCTGCTTTTGCCAATGTTTTGGTCAGTTCACGAAGAGCAGGAAGCGTTTTGGTCTCGTAGATCTCTGGTTCGGGCTTGAATTCTTTTACAAAGGTTTCCAGATCAGTAACTGTTGCTTGACCGAACGGAACAAATTTAAGATTCAACATTCGGTATTCCACTGTGCCGGGATTCACTTCCTCGGCAAAGTACAACATTGTAGTTTCCTGTTTGCGTCTGGTGGTTCCAGTTCCGATTACACTGGTAGTGATTGTGGAGAAGACACCTTCCAGCCCGCGATAGGCAATTCCATTTCCTTGCTCTTCAACCATGCGGCAATCCTGATAGCTAAAGTTACAGATTCTGATTTTGCAGGGTAGTATACCAACTCTAGCCCAAAGAGCAATGAAAAATACGTTATTAAGGCATCAGACAGTTTCACTTCGTACCTGCAAGGGGATGCATTCCTTCGAAGCACTGAGTCCGAGGAAAAAGCCCTGTTCCGATAGTTCCATATTCTCCTGCAGCCCTCCCTCGGTGACAATCTCAACACCGGAATCATCCGCTATGTCCATCTCCTGCCGTACATAATGTCCGACGATCCTGAAAAACTCGAGCCATTTGCCAACCCAGTCAAAGCCACTTTCCTCTGAAGTTCTTGCCGAAGGACTGACGATGTTTTGAGCAATGGATTCGCAAATCCAGAAAGTTGCCGTCATACGGGATTGTCCGGATGTACTTGCACTCAGGGCAAAGCAGTATTTGAAATCTTCTCTTTCAATAGTATGGCAGCTCAAATCAAGTTTCACGGCCTGTTTGGCAAACCGCAGATAGGCCCGCTGAAAAGAACTGATCACCATCTCGGTAAAATCTCTGATGTCGGGATCCAGGTCCAAAGAGTGCAGGGATTCCTGCTGCTTCTGCTCCTGTTCTTTGAAGATGCGCAGTTCGCGTCCGAATTGTTCCGGGGACAAATAGCCCCGCAGCAAAAGCGCTTCTCCCAGATGCGTACTTTGTACCGCCTGGGAAAAAAGCAGATCGTCCAGGTCTCCCCTGCGCAGAAACTTTTTGCGCAGGGCAATGGCTCCAAAGGGAGCATCGATTATTTTTTGTTCCACAAAAATTTCATCGACCTGTTCAGGAGTGAGCAAACCTTTATCAACGGCCAGTTCACCTATACGTCGATTGGATTCCTCCTGAAAACGCAGCGCATCATCGAGCTGTTCCTGGGTTACCAAGCCCTTTTGTCGAAGATACGCCCCAAAAAACTTGTAGCCGACTGATGATGAACGAGGCATGTTCGTACCCGTATCCCGTGAGATTATTAGCCGTTTCTTGGCTTTTCCATTTTATCCAGTTTGCGCTCGATAATGGTCTTCAGATCTTTTGCTACGGAGAAGTCTTCGTTGAGCGCCAGGGCCTTGTTCAAGAAAATCAACGCACTTTTGAAATTTTGTTTTTCGTACAAAGTCCGCGCCATGTTGTACATCAAATGTTCGTCCGTCTTGCTGAGCTTATAGGCACGGGAGTAGTAGCGCATGGCTTGAGTATACATGCCATTTTTACGCAATTTGATGCCGAAATCATTGAAAAGATGCTTATGTTTTTTTTTCAAAAGCCCCTTTGAGCTTTACGATCCGTCTGAAAACCAAATCACCCTTTTCAATTTCTCCCCGTTCCAGATAGGACAATCCAAGCCCGAAAGTCGCCCGTATATTCTGCTCGTCAACACGCAAAGCATTTTTGAATTCATATTCGGCACTATAAATGTTACCGCGTTTAAGGTGCGCTTCGGCTTTGATGATCGTGTTGGTCATCTGCCGAATGGCCGGATACACCTTTTCCATGTAGATATCCGGTTCCGGCTGATAATTTTTAAGAAGCTCATCTTTGGTAATGAACTTCAACTCTCCGCAAGGAACATAATTACTATTGAGCGGTTGCACGCCTATGGTTTCATCTTCCTGCTCTTCCACAAAAAACAGTATCGTTTCAATAGTATGTCGCTTGGACACACCAAAACCGATGGTCGTTTTTATATTCGAGGAAAAAACACCACGGACTTTTTCATCCCCAGTCGGAGGCACAAATACATCGGACATACTTTCAACCCGTCAATTGCAAGGATAACTGGTAACTATTTGAAGATAATACCCCAATCCAACGTCAAGGTCCACTCTGCCCGTACAACTTGGCCAAACACAACACGAATTGAGCTTTTTGAAGTCAATAAGAGCGCAGACATTCTGTCGCCCCCCGCTCTCTCTTCAGAGGAATGGTACCAGTTTTTAATAGCAGGCAAGGCTGCCAATGATTCACAAACATGAATCTTTTTCACGATCACTCTGACTTTCCCCAGACCATGCAGCATAAAGAGCCGCATAAGAAAAAAAGCCGGCGCCCCTGAAGGGACACCGGCCTGATTTTCATGAGTGGTTCAGCAATTAATGCTGCGGGGGATTGGGTTCGAGTTCATCGGATTTGAGCAGCGAAAGGTGCAGAGGCTGCACATTAGGGTCCGCCGCACTGAACACGTCATCCGGATTCATGTCCAAAAAAACGTGGCGCAGAACATCGTCCATATGCTCCACTTTGATGATCTCCAATCCCTTGAGGATCTCATCCGGAACCTCTTTCAGATCCTTGGCATTGTCCATGGGGACAAGTACGCGATTGATCAGTCCTCGGTGAGCCGCGAGCAGTTTCTCACGCAGGCCGCCAATGGGCAATACGCGTCCGCGCAGCGTAATTTCTCCGGTCATGGCCAGGTCATTGAAGACCGGCTTGCCGAGCAGTGCGGACAGAATGCTCGTGGCCAGAGTGATGCCTGCGGAAGGTCCGTCCTTGGGAGTAGCGCCTTCGGGTACGTGCACATGGATATCGATCTTACGGTAGAAGTTCGGCTTCAGACCAAAAAGATCGGAACGTGAACGAATGTAGGAAAGTGCTGCTCTGGCGGATTCCTGCATGACATCGCCAAGCTTTCCGGTAATCTCCACCTTACCCGTACCGGGCATGATGGCAGTTTCCACCACAAGCAGCTCGCCTCCGAGTTCGGTCCAGGCCAGTCCGGTGACGACACCCACCTGGGGCTGGTCTTCCTTTTCGCCGTAGCGGAACCGGAACACGCCCAGATAGTTCTGGATATTCTGCTTGGTGATGTTGACCATCTTTTCCATATCGTTTTCTTCCACCAGATTGCGGGCGGTCTTACGGCAGATGGTCGCAATTTCCCTTTCCAGATTACGAACCCCGGCTTCCTTGGTGTAACGCCTGATGACTTCGAGCAAGGCGTTTTCCGAAAGGTTCAGATTGGACTCCTTGAGTCCGTTCTGCTTGAGCTGCTTGGGCACAAGATACTGCTGGGCAATCTTCTTCTTCTCCACTTCGAGGTAACCCGGCAGCTTGATGATCTCCATTCTATCCTGCAGCGGCAGAGGAATGGTATGCAGCGAGTTGGCCGTAGTGATGAAGAAAATCTTGGACAGGTCGTAATCCATGTCCAGATAATGGTCGTTGAAAGCGAAGTTCTGCTCAGGATCGAGCACTTCCAGCAAGGCCGCGGATGGATCTCCACGGAAGTCCATGCTCATTTTGTCGATCTCGTCGAGGCAGAACAACGGATTGTTGAATTTGGCCCGCTTCAAGGACTGAATGATCTTGCCGGGAAGCGCACCAACGTACGTCCTGCGGTGGCCCCGGATTTCAGCCTCATCGCGTACGCCGCCCAGAGACAACCGGACGAACTCGCGCCCTGTGGCCCTGGCAACGGATTTGGCCAGCGAAGTTTTTCCCACTCCGGGAGGGCCTACCAGGCAAAGGATGGGTCCTTTGAGCTGGTCAACCAGTTTTTGCACGGCAAGGTACTCGAGAATGCGTTCCTTGGGCTTTTCAAGACCAAAGTGATCCTGGTCCAGAATCTGTTTGGAACGTTCGATATCAATATCAATGTCCTTGACTTCATTCCAGGGCAAATCAATGATCCAATCGACGTAATTCCGGACGACCGTATATTCTGCCGAAGAAGGAGGCATCTGCTTGAGTTTTTTCACCTCGCGCATGCCTTTTTCTCTGGCATCTTCAGGCATATCCTTGGCCTTGATCTTCTCTTCCAGCTCGGCAACTTCCACCATCGGATCATCTTCACGACCCATTTCCTTGGAAATGGCCTTCATCTGCTCGTTCAGGTAGTAGTCACGCTGGTTGCGCTCCATCTGATTCTTGACACGGCTCTTGATCTTCTTCTCGAGCGAAGTGATTTCAATTTCACCGTGCAACAGGGCGTAGGCTTCCTCAAGACGCAGATTGGGATCAGAGATCTCCAGAACTTCCTGCTTCTTCAGGTAGTCCACCTTCAAATGAGGCATGATCGCATCGGCAAGTTTGCCGGGCGTATTCATGGAAGACAGCGCCATGATGGTTTCGGGCGCCAGCTTTTTGTTGATCTTGCCGTATTCTTTCAACGCATCCTGCGTTGCCCGGATCAGAGCTTCACCCTCGGTGTTGCGTCCGTCCTCTTCTGGAATATTTCTGGCCCTGACAATGGGAAAGTCATTATCCTCGGTTCCGAGTTCGGACTCGTTTTCCCATGTGGCCCGGTACAGACCTTCGAAAAGGACCTTGATGGTTCCATCAGGCAGCCGCAAGAGTTGCAGAATCTTGCTTACTGTTCCAACTTCAAACAGATCGGAAGCCTGCGGGCGCTCCATTTCAGGTTCACGCTGAGCAACCAGGAAGATCTTTTTATCATAATGTGCAAGCGCGCTTTCTATGGCCCGAATCGACGCCTCGCGTCCCACGAACAAAGGCACAATGGAACGTGGGAACATGACGACCTCACGGAGAGACATCATGGGAAGGCGTTCTTCCGGGGGGTGCACACCGTCAATGTCGATATAATCGGTCATTCAATACTCCTGCTGATAAAAGGTATGAAGCAATGTCTTAAGTAATAATTTCCAGAACAGATTTGTCAAATCCCGACAAACGGTCTGATGCTTCAAAACCAGGTCAGGAGCGCTCTCGCCTGGCGATTACGATCCTGTTTTCGCTTCGTTCTGATGATAAATCAGCAACGGTTCAACGCCGTTTTCCACCACATTCTTGTTGATGACGCACTCTTTCACTCCGGACTGCGAAGGAAGATTGTACATGATTTCGAGCATGATGCTCTCCATGACATTTCGCAGACCGCGTGCGCCGGTCTTTCTCTCAATGGCCTTCTGGGCAATGGCCCGCAGCGCATTGGAGGTGAAACGCAGCTTGATGTTGTCCAGTTCGAAAAGTTTTTCGTACTGCTTGGACAACGCATTTTTCGGCTCCGTCAAAATGCGGACCAGATCATCTTCATTGAGGTCTTCCACATGGGTGACCACAGGAATACGGCCGACGAATTCGGGAATGATCCCGAACTTGATCAGATCGATAGGATGCACTTCGGAAAGAATTTCGTGAAGATTGTCCTCATCCTTTTTCTTGAGCGATGCGCCAAATCCCAACGAATGGCCGGCAATGCGTTGCGAGATGATCTTCTCCAGGCCAATGAAGGCCCCACCCATGATGAACAGGATGTTGGATGTATTCATCCGGATGAATTCCTGCTGCGGGTGTTTCCGACCACCCTTGGGAGGAATATTCGCATCCGTGCCTTCGATGATTTTCAGCAGGGCCTGTTGTACGCCCTCGCCGGAAACATCGCGCGTGATGGACGGGCTGTCTCCCTTACGGGATATTTTATCGATTTCGTCAATATAAATAATACCCCTGGAAGCGGCTTCAATATCGTAATCAGCGTTCTGAAGCAGCTGCACAAGGATATTTTCTACATCTTCCCCCACATAACCGGCTTCGGTCAGCGTAGTGGCATCGGCAATGGCAAAAGGAACTTTGAGAACCTTTGCCAGAGTTTTGGCCAGCAAAGTCTTACCACAGCCAGTCGGCCCCACAAGCAGGATGTTGCTTTTTTCCAGCTCTACTTCATCTGCAACCGCGCTTTGGAAAAAAACGCGTTTGTAATGATTGTGCACAGCCACGGAGAGGACTTTTTTGGCGCTTTCCTGACCGATGACGAACTCTTCGAGCTTCGCCTTGATTTCGGCGGGAGGCAGCAAGCGCCCCTCTTCCATCTCTTCGCTCATGCTCTCCTGGGCAATGATTTCATTGCACAAGGAAACACATTCATCGCAAATGTAGACATCAGGTCCCGCTATGAGGCGTTGAACCTCATCCTGACTTTTGCCGCAAAACGAACAACTGAGATCCGTGGGCAGTCCGCCTTTTTTATTGGACATAGCGTCTCCCTAAAACGTTACTTTTTACTACCTGCTCCTTTACGGGATGTCAGAATATCGTCGATAATTCCGTATTCCTTGGCATCCTCGGAGATCATAAACTTGTCACGCTCAGTATCTTCATAAATGGTAGCAATATCCTTGCCACAATGCTTGGCAAGAATATTGTTCAATACTTCTTTCTGTCTCAAAATTTCCCTGGCCTGGATTTCGATATCCGTGGCCTGGCCCTGGGCACCCCCCAGAGGCTGGTGGATCATGATACGGCTATGCGGCAGGGCATAACGCATTCCGGCTGCTCCGGCGCAAAGCAGCAATGCTCCCATGCTGGCAGCCTGTCCCAGACAGAGAGTAGCAACCGGCGAAGTAATGTACTGCATCGTGTCATAGATCGCCAAGCCTGCGGTGACGACACCCCCAGGAGAATTGATGTACAAATTGATCTCTTTTTCGGGATTTTCCGATTCCAAAAAGAGCAACTGTGCACAAATAAGGCTCGCAACATTATCGTCAATGGGAGTACCCAAAAGAATAATGCGATCCTTGAGCAGTCGGGAATAAATATCATAGGCGCGCTCGGTGCGGCCCGTGGTCTCGATAACCATGGGAATCGTGTCCCAAGACATAAGACTTCTCCTTCGATTGGTTGACAACGATCATAAAACCGGACCAAAGCCAAGGCAATCTGGACAATTGGTGCGGTACACAATACTAACTTATACTACCTGGAATAAAATTAGACAACAAATGCTATGCGCTCGTCAACCTTTTGCGGGGGGATAAACAACGATGCAGAAAGTTCGGGCGCGCCCTAGTGGGCGCGCCCGAATCGAAATCAACTATTCGGTTTCTTCCGAAGAATCGGTCGTTTCTTCCTTGTCCCCGTCAGCATCCCCGCTCTTGGCAGGAATAAGTTTAATTTCCGCCTTGCTATACATCAGCTCCATGGCCTTGTCAGCAAGCAGTCTGTCTCTGACAGCGTACATCAAATTATTTTCAATGTGGTACTTTTTCAGCTGGGTGAAGTCCTGACCGGTACGGGCAGCGAGTTGCTGAAAGTAGAAATCGAGTTCACGGTCATCTACATTCAGGGATTCCTGCTTGGCGACCGCAAGCAACATGACTTCCGAACGAGCCAGATCCTCGGCCTGAGGCTTGAACTCTTCCTTGAGGTCATCGATGGACTTTCCAAGAGCCTGCAAACCTTTGCCCTGACGTTCGAGCCGATCAATGGTTTCGCTCAGCATCCGCTCGACGTTCTTTTCCACCAGAGACTCGGGGACCTGAAAATCAACCTGCTTCAGCAGCTTGTCCAGCAACTCTTTCTGCGAGTTGGATTTGTACAGCTGCTTGCGGCTCTCGGTGTAGGAATTGATGACGGCCTCGCGCATCTGGGCCACATTGGCGAAACCGCCGGCCTTCTGAGCCAGATCGTCATTGACTTCAGGAAGCACCTTTTTCTTGATGCTTTTCAGTTTGACCTGCATGTCGAAAGTCTTGCCGGCAAGTTCGGGATTGAGAAAATCTTCGGGAAAGGTAACTTCCTTGGTATCTTCCGCACCGGGCTTCAAACTTTTGACAAGGTTTTCAAAGTCGACAAGGGTCTGGCCCTCGCCGAGAGGAAGCTCGAAATTTTCAGCGGCAAAATTCTCGAAAACCTCTCCATCCTTCAAAGCCTTGAAATCGATAACAGCGATTTCGCCATCCTGAGGTTCGCGTTCTTCATCGATGGGTTCGAGCTCGGCCAGTTGCGAACGCATGCGTTCGAATACAGCTTCAACTTCCTTGTCATCAACTTCGGGAGTTTCTTCTTCGACTTCCAGGCCTTCAAAAGAAGGTACGACGAATTCAGGCATGACTTCAAAACCCAGGACATAGTCGAAGGCCTGATCGCGGACAAGTTCGCCACCATCGAAATCGATACCGGACAGGGGCGTAACCTTCAGTTCGCCCATGATTTCATTGATATGAAGATTGACGAGGTCAGTAGTGGCTTCAGCGATAATTTTTTTGCGATACTTCCCTTCAATGACAGAAGAAGGAACTTTGCCTTTCCGAAACCCTTTCACATCAACATCACGCCTGTACAAAGCGACAGTGGCGCTGATGGCCGCATGGACTTCCTCTACCGGAACCTGCACGGATACCTTGCGCTTTACCGGCGATACTTCCTCGACTTGATACTCCATTCCATTCTCCTTACTATCCTTCTTGAAAGGTGTCTTTTATAATCGGCTTACTTGGCCGCTACAATCCATAAAAAATCAATGTCCTGCCTAAACAACCGGTCCGTGCAATGTACGAGATCTCAAAAAATCAAATCTGCAAGGACCTGAAAAACAGTCGAATGTCCTGACGGCCCTGCCACTGTAGCGAGCTGAAATACCTTGAGTAGCGATAAAATTTCTTTTTGAAGGCAGCAAAAAATAAAAAAGCAGCTGCGTCTCCTCCAGATTTTTCTAAAGGAGACGGCCTTGATTGTGGCCTCTTCAGTGGCAAAAACATGTATCCACTATCTCTGCCTATCACGAAAAGGCAGGAAGTGCGGATCAAATGGTGCGAGAGGGGAGACTCGAACTCCCACGGAAAAACCGCTGGATCCTAAATCCAGTGCGTCTACCAATTCCGCCACTCTCGCATCAATTCAACATCGATTCTCAATCAGTATCCCAGGTTGGAATAAGCCCGGAAACCGTTTTTGATATACTGAAACGCAAAAAAAAACAAGCTTGCTCTTTGCCGCAAGACTTATACGATTTATGATGATAATACGTGTAATTACGGATGCAAGTACCGCTTACGAAAAAGCCCTTATTCGACGTTCAGCAAATGACATTCTCCGAACAGTGTTTGCATTTAATCACAAGCTTGCTATCAATTATTTTTGACAGAAGAAGAACGGGCGTATAGCCTGAATCATCCCAAATATAAAGGCCTTGAAAATGGAAAAAATTGATCTGGTAAATACCGTCAAAGCTGCTGGTTGAGCTTCAAAAATCGCTCCAGGGGACCTGGAGGAAGCTTTGAACGGACTTAATATAATAAAAGATCCGAGAATACTGGCTGGTCAGGAAAACAACGAAGATGCTGCCATTCTGCAGTTTCCTGTGGGTATGGCGCTTGTCCAGACAGTGGACTTTTTCACGCCCATTGTAAACGACCCTTTCTGGTTCGGACAAATCGCCGCGGCGAACTCTTTGTCAGACGTCTACGCCATGGGTGGGCAACCATACGCGGCCATGAACATTTTGTGTTTTCCGGCAAAGACACTTTCAAAAGATATCATGAAGGAAGTGCTTCGCGGTGGACTCAGCAAAATTCAGGAGGCCGGGGCCATGCTGGCAGGCGGGCACAGTGTGGAAGATCAGGAACTGAAATACGGACTGGCAGTTTCAGGTATTGTTTCACCGGACCATTACTCTACAAATTCCGGCCTGGTACCAGGTGATACGCTCATCCTGACCAAGCCCCTGGGTACGGGCGTACTGGCTACGGCCCTCAAAGCAAAATGGGAAGGATTCGAAGAACTGGAAAAAGAACTGTATCATTGGGCATCTCATTTGAACGCCAACGCCGGAGAAGTAATCAGAAAGCTCAAATTGAAAGGCGCTACCGATGTGACTGGCTTCGGGCTAGGTGGCCATTTGCTGGAAATGTGCTGCGGCTCTAAAGCCAGTGTCGAACTGTGGCTGGATGCTATTCCTTTTATCGAAAAGGCCGTCGAACTGGCGGGGATCGGACTGATGCCGGCAGGTAGCTTCGCCAATAAAAGTCATTGCATCGATCGCGTTGAGATCGATCCTGATGCGGATCCAATAAAGGCAGATCTGGTATTTGACGCGCAGACGTCAGGCGGTCTTGTTTTGTCCGTACCGGAAAAACATCTTAAAGAAGCGCTGAAGATGCTACACGACGCAGGAGAATTGGCCGCCTGTATCGGAACAGTCAAATCACGGCAGGAACAGACTGCGAGATTGAAAATCTCAGCAACAGCCAAGTAGTTCTGAATCAGCTTGCTTTAGAATTGGCCTGACATTTTTCCTTGAATTTTTCATCAAGAAAATCAATGAAATACCGCACAACAGGAAAGAAATAACGCTTTTCCTGAAAAATGCAGTAAAAATTGCGCTGTGCGGAAAGCTGCGGACATTTCAGTTCGACAACTTCATTTTTGCTGAGCAAATCCTCTGCTGCGATACGGGATGTCATGCTGACGCCCAGTCCGGCCTTGACGCATTGCAAAACAGCCTGCGTACTCTCTACCATTACAGCTGCTTTCAGCTGGTGATAATCATGATCACAGGCCGTCAGCGCACGCTCGAGAGCATGCTGGGTACCAGATCCGGGGCTGCGCATGATCCAGGGCAACTCAAACAGTTCTTCGATCCGAATTTTCTGTTTGTTTTTGGCGAACTTGGGAGGGCTGATGAGAATCAGTTCATCCTCGCAAAGAGGCATGTAGGTGAGATCCGTATTATCATCCTTGTCTCCAACCACTGCGAGCATTAACGTTCCGTCCTGAACCTTGTCTGCTATTGCGGACGTATCCCCTACGGACAAATTGATGCTCACTTCGGGGTAGTTCTCTGTGAAGGATGCCAGCAAAGGGGGCAAAAGATAATAGGCGGGGATGGTGCTGCCACCAAGAAACAACTGTCCGGCAACACGATCCTGCAACAATTGGATCTCAGCTTTTGCCTGATCGAGGTAAGCGAAAATTTCCAATGAATACCTGTATAAAACTTCTCCCGCAGAGGTAGGAAGAATCCATCTTCCCATACGGTCAAAAAGCTTTACACCAAGTTCTTTCTCCAGAGTTGAAATGTGGGCACTCACTGTTGGTTGAGATAAATAAAGCTTTTGAGCAGCTTTTGAGAAACTCTTCAGCTCAAATACCCGACAAAATGCTTCCAATCGTCTGAAGTCCATTTCGCTTACCTTTTGGTCGGAATAAAAAAAGCAGGTCTAAGACCTGCTTTTTCAGTTAGTCTTTCTTTTCAGATTCGTCCGCTTCTTCAGCAGAAGGCTCTTCGGGACTCTCTGCAGCTGTGTCGCTGGCAGTCTCGGTGACTTCTTCAGCAACTTCAGCTTCGGGCTCGACTGCAGGTGCTGCAGGAGCAGGTTCGACAGACTGCTTTGTTTCCTTTTTCTGCGGTTCTTCAACCGCAACACCAGGAAGGCGTGTAAATTCGATAACGGCCATAGGCGCGCTATCGCCCTTTCTCGGCAAAGCGAGTTTCACTACTCGGGTAAAACCACCCTGAACGCCGGAAAAACAAGGGCCATAATCATCAAAAAGTTTTTTTACCAGGCTATGGCTGCCAAGAACTTTGTACGCCTGCCGTTTGGCATGCAAGTCATTGCGCAGGGCCAGCGTGACAAGATTGTCAGCGACCTTACGGAGTTCCTTGGCTTTTGTTTCAGTGGTTCGGATTCTACCATAGGTGACGAGGGACTTGGCCATGTTACGAAACATGGCTTTACGGTGCTCCCACGTACGACCAAGAACTTTTCCGGATTTTCTATGCCTCATTTTGCTGCTTCCTCTTCAGCCATTCCTTATAGCTTTCTTCAAATCCGTCAACTTTCATCCCGAATTCGAGCCCCATTTCATTGAGAACGCGACGAATTTCATCCAAGGACTTCTTGCCGAAGTTCTTGGTCTTGAGCATATCATTTTCGGTTTTTTGTACGAGCTCGCCGACAAAATCGATATTGGCGCTTTTCAAGCAATTGGTCGCACGCACCGAAAGCTCAAGTTCGTCGATTCCCTTGAAGAGATCCTGATTGATCGCGGGATTGGACTTGGAGTTGCTGGATTCGTTCTCGGACACTTTCTCGTCGAAGTTGATGAAGACGGAAAGCTGATCCTTGAGGATTTTTGCACTGTAGGCAATGGCATCCTCTGGAGAAACAGAACCGTCCGTCCAGACTTCGAGTACGAGTTTATCATAGTTGGTCATCTGACCGACACGAGCCTGTTCTACAGCATAGGCAACTTTACGGATCGGGGAAAAACTCGCATCAAGTGCGATAAGTCCGATCTCATCATCGAGGCCTTCATGCATTTCAGCAGGAACGTAGCCCTTGCCCATGCGGAACTCGAGGTCGATCTTCAGTTCGATATCCTCGGAAAGCGTGGCAATGGGTTGATCCGGATTAAGGATCTTGACGTGCTGATTCTCGCCAATGTTGGCAGCGGTAACAACACCTTTCTCATTTGCCAGAAGGGTCAAGTGCTGAGGCTCGTCCGTGTCTAAGGCGACACGAACCTGTTTAATGTTAAGAATGATGTCCGTGACATCCTCAATGACGCCCGGCATTGTGGTAAATTCATGCTGAATGCCTTGAATATTTACCGCAACGCAGGCCCCACCCTGTAAGGAGGACAAAAGCACGCGACGGAGCGCATTGCCAATGGTCGTGGCAAATCCACGTTCCAAGGGCTCACAGACGAACTTGCCGTACATTACGTCACTTTCCTTGCTTTCCCGGACAATCTTCTCCGGTGCCACAAGTTCGTTCCAGTTACGCGTATTGATAAGCTTGTCTCCTTGAGTGACGAGCATAGCGAGTTACCTGTTGCTATTTAGAATACAGCTCGACGATAAGCTGCTCATTGATGGGGAACTGTATATCTTCCCGGGCAGGAAGCGCTTTCACAGTGGCCTTCATCGCCTCGGCGTCTACCTCAAGCCATGCTGGACATCCACGACGTCCGATAACTTCCTTGGCTTCCTGCAGTACGGTCTTCTTCGAGCTTTCTTCACGGACCGTAACGACATCACCAGGACGAACGCGCATGGACGGAATATTCACACGACGGCCGTTCAGTACGAAGTGACCGTGACGTACGAGTTGTCTTGCCTGGTCTCTGGAGTTGGCGAAACCAAGACGGTAAATGACATTGTCCATACGGGTTTCAAGCAGAACAAGAAGGTTCGTACCGGTAACACCCTTCATCAGATCGGCTTTCTGGAAGTAGCTGCGGAACTGATCTTCAAGAATTCCGTACTGACGACGAACTTTCTGTTTCTCGCGAAGCTGAATAGCATAGTCGCTCATCTTTTTGCGCAACCGGCCATGCTGGCCAGGAGCGTAGGGACGGCGATCATAGGCGCATTTGTCAGTGAAGCAACGATCACCCTTCAAAAAAAGTTTCGCACCTTCCCTGCGGCATATGCGGCATTTGGATTCCTTATAACGTGCCACCTTATTTCTCTCCTCTTCGTCGTGTTAGACTCTGCGGCGCTTGGGCGGACGACACCCATTGTGCGGGATCGGAGTGACGTCACGAATATAGCTAACTTTGAAACCAACTTGGTTGATGGCCCGCATGGCAGCTTCCCTGCCGGAACCTGGTCCTTTTACAAGAATACCAACAGTACGCATTCCATGTTCCTGTGCCTTACGGGCAGCTGTCTCAGCTGCGGTCTGAGCGGCGAAGGGAGTGCTCTTACGAGATCCCTTGAAACCGCTAGCACCAGAACTGGCCCAACTTACTACGTTGCCTTTAGTATCAGTAAAAGTAACGATCGTGTTGTTAAAGGTGGCCTTGATATGGGCTATGCCGATCGGTATATTTTTCTTCTCTTTTTTCTTTGCCGTACGTCTTGGTCTGGCCATAGTTTTTCTCTCTTAAGCAGTTAAAAAGCGAAAAAAGGTGTTGACGCCTATTTCTTCTTTTTGCCTACCACCGAACGCCGGGGACCTTTGCGGGTCCTGGAGTTGGTATGGGTACGCTGTCCGCGAACCGGCAGGCCGCGACGATGTCTGAGCCCACGGTAGCAACCGATGTCCATGAGACGCTTGATGTTGGCGGTAACTTCACGACGGAGGTCACCTTCAACTTTATGGTTGGTCTCAAGTTCCTTACGGATGTTGTTTGCTTCTTCCGCAGAAAGATCGTCGGTGGATTTATTCCAGTCAACACCCGTGCTGTCGAGAATCTGCAACGCGGTGTACCGCCCTATACCATAAATGTAGGTAAGAGCGATATCGAGCCTTTTGCCTTTAGGAAGTTCGATGCCTGCGATACGAGCCACAATTTACTCCTGCTATCTAGCTTAACCCTGGCGTTGCTTGTGTCGGCCGTTCTCACAAATAACCCGAACCACGCCAAAGCGCTTAATAATTTTGCATTTGGAACACATTTTCTTTACAGAGGGCCTTACTTTCATGGCCGCCTCCCTTGTACGTAACTTACATTCTTGTTTACGGCTCAAGCGCCGTCGCCATTTACCCAGTATACTAAGACAAACTCAAAATCATCGGTCCTTGATGGGTAAGGGCCACACTATGCTCGAAATGTGCCGCTAAGCTTCGATCTTTGGTCACTGCTGTCCATCGATCTTCTTTAATTTCTACCTCAGGACCACCGATGGTGACCATGGGTTCAATGGCCAGGACCATTCCTGCTTTGAGAGGAAGTCCGTCCCTGCCATCAGGTACGAAATTAGGCACTTCGGGCTTTTCATGCATCCTTCGACCAATGCCATGACCCACAAAGCGACGCACTATGTGATATCCCTCATTCTCAACGTAAGTCTGAATGGCAGCTGAGATATCGTACAAGTTGTTGCCGACTTTGGCTTGTTCTATTCCAAGTTCCAGAGACCTGCGGGTGACACTCATGAGGCGCGTAGCTTCCTGGCTGACTTCTCCGACAGGAAAAGTACGCGCGGAGTCACCGACAAAGCCTTCATATTCTACGCCCATGTCCAGGCTGACGATATCCCCTTCTTGGAGTTTGCGGCTAGAGGGAAAGCCGTGAACCACTTCTTCATTCACGGAGCAACACAAACAAAAGGGAAATCCGTTATACCCTTTGAACGCAGGAATTACGTTAAACTTACGACACATGTCCTGGGCGATGTCCTCAAACTCCATGGTCCGGAGACCAGGTTGCACTGCTTCTCCAAAAGCGTCCAGAATCTTGGAAACGATTCTGTTGGATTCACGAAGTAAAGCAATTTCCGAGTCATTCTTGAGAAACACACCCCTGAACTTTTTCAACTTATCTCCTTCCTTTCAAACGACCTTTAGACATCAAGCCTTCGTATTGTCGGGAGATAAGGTACGACTCTATCTGCCCCATGAAGTCCATAGCAACTCCTACAACGATCAGCAGTCCGGTACCGCCGAAGTAGAAAGGTGCATTGAATTGCACCATTAGGATCATGGGCAACACACACACGACGGAAATGTACAAAGCACCCCACAAAGTAATCCTGGTGAGAACCTTGTCAATATATTCCTTCGTCTTGGCTCCTGGCCTGATGCCAGGGATAAAACCACCCTGTTTCTTCAAATTCTCGGCTATGTCTTTGGGATCAAAGATAATAGCTGTATAGAAAAAACAGAAGAAAACAATCAGCACCACAAAAATGACATTATACATTATGGTTTGCGGCGCCACAAACGATGCGAGCTTTGTTAAAAAAGGCACATCGGAAAACTGCCCCAAGGTTGCGGGGAACATCAGCAAACTTGATGCAAAGATGGGAGGTATAACACCTGCCGTGTTAACACGCAAGGGCAAATGTGTGTTCTGTTGTCCCATCATTCGGCGGCCAACCATTCGCTTGGCATGCTGTATGGGTATTCGACGCTGACCTCGCTCCATAAAAACAATGAAAGCAAGGGTCGCCCCCATTATGAGAACCAACAGAATCAGGATGAAAATTGTCAATTCACCCGTTGTTAACAACCGGAAAGTATTGACTATTCCTCGGAAAAGTCCAGATACGATACCGGCATAGATTATCAAGGAGATCCCGTTACCGAGACCCTTCTCTGTTATTTGTTCGCCCAACCACATGATCAGGACAGTGCCTGCCGTCAAGGTAATCATTGTGGTAAAACGAAATGCCCATCCCCCCTGCAGAACGACCGGTGCCTGGGTCGGATCAGTCATGCTTTCAAGGCCGACAGCTATGGCAAACCCCTGAACTAGCGTCAAACCAACAGTCAGATAACGCGTGTACTGGGTTATTTTCTTTCGTCCCGCCTGCCCTTCTTCACTAGAAAGGCGCTTCAGCGCCGGCCATGCAACTGTAAGCAGCTGAATGATGATCGACGCTGAAATATAGGGCATGATACCCAAGGCGAAAATGGAAAGATTCTTCAAGCCACCGCCAGAAAACATATCAAAGAGCCCAAAAAGTGTATTTTGGGCTTGATCGAAAAAGGCTTTCAATGCACCGGCATCTACACCAGGCAGGGGAACATGGATCCCTATACGATAGGCGGCCAAAAGCCCGAAGGTCCAAAGAAGCTTCTTCTTCAGCTCAGGAAGCCGCGCAATGCTTTCTACTCCCGCCAGGGCCACGGTTAGCCTTCCAGAGTTTTAGCTTCACCGCCGGACTGAGAAATTTTCTCAGCAGCAGCCTTACTGAACCGATGGGCTTCAATGGTGATGGAACCATTGAGTTCGCCATCGCCGAGTACCTTCACCAAACTCCCGCGCTTGCACAAACCGCGATCATAAATATCATCAAGAGAAATTTCATTCTTTCCCTCGAAAGCAGCGACCAAACGGCCGAGATTCAAAGGAGAGTAGGAAATCTTGAACATATTTTTAAAACCACGTTTGGGCAAACGACGTTGCAAAGGCATCTGTCCGCCTTCGAAACCAGGGCGGATACCTTCACCAGCGCGAGATTTCTGACCCTTGTTACCTTTACCGCAAGTACAACCCCAACCGGTAGCAGAACCGCGACCTACGCGTTTCCTGTTCTTACGGTCTTCGGGAAAGGGGTACAATTCATGCAATTGCATTGTCAGTTACCTCAACCAAATGATTAACTTTATTAACCATACCACGTACGGTAGGACAATCGTCGAAAGCTCTTACCTGGCGTATCTTTCTCAGACCCAGGGCGCGGAGTGTACCACGCTGGGTCGGAGTGCAGCCGATGGGGCTGCGTACCAGTTTAACTTGAATCTTCTGCGCCATGTTACTTCCTCGGAGTTTCCAGTTGTTTCCCGCGAACTTTTCCAACAGCTTCAGCGCTTCTCAAGGATTCAAGACCTTCCATGGTGGCGCGGAGCACGTTGTGAGGATTGTTCGTACCAATGGCCTTGGTCAGAATATCATGCACGCCGACAGCTTCCATGATTGCACGCACGGGACCACCGGCGATGATGCCGGTACCCTTGGAAGCAGGCTTGAGCATAACGCGACCAGCGCCATAGCGTCCGAGAGTTTCATAGGGCAGCGTACCGTCAAGCAGAGGTACACTGATCATGTTTTTACGAGCGCGTTCGTTGGCTTTGCGAATCGCTTCGGGAACTTCCTGGGCCTTGCCAAGTCCGTATCCCACATTGCCTTGTCCGTCGCCAACAACAACCAGCGCACTAAAGCTGAAACGCCGGCCACCTTTAACAACTTTGGCGACTCTGTTTAAGTAGACAATTTTTTCTATAAGGCCGAGTTCATTTTGTTCCATGCCGGGTCCTCTTAGCCGGATCAGTTCGGCTAAAACTTCAAACCTGCATCTCTTGCGCCATCAGCGAAGGCTTTGATGCAGCCGTGATAGATGTAGCCATTGCGATCAAAGACCACAGACTCAATATTTTGTACCTTGGCCAATTTTGCGATCTCTTGACCGACTTTGGTCGCTGTCTCTTTGTTCATCTTCAGCCGATTCGATTCTTTCTTGGAAAGAGTGAGCGAAGAAAGAGACACCAGGGTGCGGCCAGAAATATCATCAATGATCTGACCGTAGATGTTGGTGTTCGAACGGAAGATAACGAGACGCGGACGTTCAGGAGTTCCGCTTAATTTTTTGCGAATACGCATCTTGCGACGCTTACGCGCTTCTTCTTTCGTGTATTTCATGGTCTATTTGCCTCCGGACTTACCAGCCTTGCGGTGGATAATCTCGTCGGCGTATTTGATGCCCTTGCCCTTGTAGGGTTCCGGCGGACGCACACGACGAATACGCGCGGCTATTTCTCCAACAAGCTGTTTGTCAGCGCCCATGATGGTCAGTTTGTTGCCTTCCACTTTGGCTTCAATACCAGTGGGCAGGTCCATTTTCACAGGATGTGAAAAACCTACGGCAAGCTCAACCAGATTGGGTTTTGCTGCAACTTTATAACCAACACCAATAACTTCGAGGGCTTTTTCAAAGCCTTTGCTTACGCCTTCAATGGAGTTGGCCAGCAAAGTACGGCGCAATCCATGCTGTGCGCGGGCGTCACGAGAGTCGTCGACCCGCTTCACTTCGATGTTGGTGTCAGAAATTTCATACGTGATTTTTTCATGGATGGGCGTGGTCAGAGTCCCCTTGGGGCCTTTGACCTCAATCACGTCAGAATTCAGCTTTACCTCGACTCCCTTCGGAATCTCAATTGCCATTTTGCCTATTCTTGACATCGTATTGCCCCGTTACCAAATTTCACAGAGTACTTCGCCACCGATGTTCTTGTCTTTGGCAATGTCTCCCGCGAGCAATCCGTGAGAAGTGGACACGATGCAAATACCGAGTCCATTCTGTACGCGAGGGATGTCATTGGCGCCGACATAAACACGTCTGCCAGGCTTGCTCACTTTCTTGAGACCAAGAATGGAGGGTTTGCCTTCGAAGTACTTCAATTTTATCGTAATATCCCGCTCATCAGCAGCAAAATCCGAAATGTATCCTTCTTCTTTGAGAATAGATGCAACACTCAGTTTCATCTTGGATTTCGGAATCAACACCTCGCCTTTCATAGCGTGATGTCCGTTGCGAATGCGGGTAAGCATATCCGCGATGGGATCCGTAACAGCCATTGCTAGCTCCTTACCTTTACCAGCTGGACTTACGCACACCGGGAAGTTCACCCGACGGCGCCATATTTCTAAAACAGATACGGCAAATACCGAACTTGCGCATATAGGCCCGAGGGCGCCCGCATATGGAGCAACGATTGTATTTGCGGGCCGAGAACTTGGGCTTTCTGCGCGCCTTAACTTCTAGAGCAGTGCGGGACACATCTTCCTCCTTACTTCTTGAAGGGCATGCCCAGTTGATCGAGCAGCACCTTGCTTTCCTTGTCGGAGTTAGCGCTTGTCACGATAGTGATGTTAAGGCCTTTTACGCGTTCCACCCTATCCATTTCGATCTCAGGGAAAATTGTATGTTCCTTGATGCCAAGCGTAAAATTGCCTCTACCGTCAAATCCACGATCCGGGATACCCCGAAAGTCGCGTACTCGAGGCAAAGCGAAATTGACAAGCTTATCCAAAAAATCCCACATCCGGTCGCGCCGCAGAGTCACGCGAGAGCCGATGGCCATGCCTTCGCGGAGTTTGAATGCGGCGATAGACTTTTTTGCGCGGGTAATGACAGCACGTTGGCCAGCAATCCGAGTTAATTCCTCAGCGGCATCTTCTACCAGCTTGTGATTCTGGCTTCCTTCGCCCAGGCCTATGTTCAAGGAGATCTTCTCAATCCGCGGAATTTCCATCACGGACTTGTATCCGAACTCTTTGAGGAGCGCCGGGGCTACTTTTTCTTTATAAATCGTCTCAAGGCGTGTCATGTTATTGTCCTTCAAGCCGGGCACATAGCCAAGACTTACTCAATGACTTCGTTGCACTTCTTACAGAAGCGTACCTTTCTGCCATCGTCCGTCGTCCGGTACCCGATACGCGTGGGTTCTGTACACGCGTTGCATATGACCTTGACGTTGGAAATAGCTATGGGAGCTTCCTTCTCAATGATACCACCAGCCTGTTGCATATAAGGGTTACCCTTCTGGTGGCGCTTGACCATGTTTACTTTCTCAACAAGAATCCGATCAGACTTCTTATAAATCCGCAGGACTTTTCCGACCTTGCCTTTGTCTTTACCGGCAATGATCATGACTTTGTCGTCCTGATGGATCTTAAACTTTTTCTTTTCCATGGCCCTTTCCTAAAGCACTTCGGGTGCAAGAGAAACGATCTTCATGAAGTTTCTCTGCCGGAGTTCACGAGCCACAGGTCCAAAAATACGGGTACCCACAGGCTCATTCTGGTTGTTCAAGATCACTGCAGAGTTGTTATCGAACCGGATATAGGATCCGTCATTGCGGCGAATCTCTTTGGTGGTTCTTACAACAACAGCTTTCATAACGTCGCCCTTTTTCACCTTGGAATGGGGCATTGCCTCTTTAACAGAGATTACAATGATGTCGCCAACAGTTGCATAACGCCGGCGGCTACCACCCAAAACCTTCAGGCAAGCGACCCTTTTGGCGCCCGAATTGTCCGCCACATCAAGTTGACTCTCTACTTGTATCATGGAAAACCCCTACACTGCTTTCTCGAGCACTTCCTCGAGATGCCAGCGCTTACGGCTGGAAAGCGGTCTCGACTCTACGATCGATACTTTATCGCCAATCTGACATTCGTTGCTCGGATCGTGAGCCATGAATTTCTTGTGGCGGCGGATGTATTTCTTGTAAAGCGGATGCTTGACCAAGGTTTCAACACGAACAACAATAGTTTTGTCGTTCTTGTCGCTTACCACCAGGCCTACCAGCCTTCTTTTGTTTTTACTCGCGTACACGGCCATTGGTTACGCACCTTTCTCTTCTTTTTCCTTTAGGACAGTAAGCACCCGCGCAATCGCACGTTTGACCTCAGGCAGCTTAGCGGTGTTCTCGAGCTGCGCGGTGGCGTGCCTGAAACGAAGATTGAAGAACTCCTCACGAAAGCCGGAAAGCTTTTCCTGGAGCTCGGGCACGGAGAGTTTTCTCAATTCGCTCGCGCGCATATCTTAAACCCCTTCCTTCATTACGATGGCAGTCTTAATAGGCAGCTTGTGCTGGGCCCTGGAAAGGGCTTCCTTAGCAAGCTCTATGTTGACGCCTTTGATCTCGTAGAGTATGCGGCCCGGTTTTACCGGAGCACACCAACCTACGGGAGCACCTTTACCTTTACCTTGACGAACTTCAGCGGGCTTTGCAGTGACCGGACGGTCAGGGAAAACGCGAATCCAGACTTTTCCACCGCGCTTGATGTGACGCATCATTGCGACACGAGCGGCTTCAATCTGCTGATTCGTCAGCTTGCCATGCTCCAAAGCCTTGATGCCGATATCGCCAAAAGCAACGTGATTTCCGCGCAAGGCTTTTCCACGAAGCCGCAGCTTCTGACTTTTGCGGAATTTAACCTTTTTGGGACTCAGCATTACGATTCCACCTCGTGGTCAAGAATGACCCCTTTGAAAACCCAGACCTTTACGCCAATGATGCCGTACGTGGTGCGAGCTTCAGCCAAGCCATAATCGAGGTCGGCGCGCAGAGTCTGCAGCGGTACCCGACCATCTCTGTACCATTCGGAGCGGGCAATTTCAGCACCTGCCAAACGACCGGCACAAGAAACCTTGATGCCTTCGGCGCCGAACTTGCGAGCAAGACCAACAGTACGTTTCATGGCGCGGCGGAAAGCGACGCGACGTTCCAGCTGCATGGCGATATTCTCGGCAATAAGCTGGGCATCGACTTCGGGACGCCGGATTTCATTTACTTCGATGTTGAATTCGCGATTGAACTTGCGGCGCAAGTCCAGGCGAATTTTTTCAATCTCAACACCCTTACGACCGATAACGATGCCCGGACGCATGGTGTAAAGAATGATGCGGATCTTGCCTCCGGCACGCTCAATCTCAATCTTAGAGATGCCCGCATGATAGAGCTGCTTTTTTACGTATTTGCGGATCTTGTGATCCTCGTATACGTAAACCGGATACTCTTTTTTACTGTACCAGCGGGACAACCAGTTCTTGTTGTACCCAAGCCGGAACCCGTATGGATGGACTTTCTGACCCAAGACTCGCCTCCCTACATTTCTTCAACAACGACCGTGATGTGGCTGGTACGTTTGATGATTCTGTTAACCCGGCCCATGGCCCTGGGCATAAAACGCTTCCAGGACGGACCTTCGTTTATGATTACCTGACTAACCTGCAGCGAGTCTACGTCAACCTTGAAATTCTGCTCGGCGTTGGCCACAGCGGAATGCAAGACTTTACCAATCAGGACGGCCGATTTCTTGGGCGTGAACTTCAAAATGTTCATAGCCTCTTCAACCGGCAATCCCTTGATATTTTTAGCGACGAGGCGCGCCTTGCGTGGCGATACCCGCTGATTTTTTGCTATTGCTCTCGCCTTCATGGGGGACACCTATTCCAAAATTAATGGCTTAATTACTTCTTTTTCTTATCAGCCGCGTGTCCGTAGTAAGTTCTCGTGGGAGAAAACTCACCGAGCTTGTGACCGACCATGTTTTCCGTGACAAAGACTGGAATGAATTTCTTGCCATTATGAACGGCAAAAGTCAGTCCAACCATTTCAGGAATAATTGTCGAGCGTCTGGACCAGGTTTTGATAACCTTGCGATCTTTGGTTTCATTCGCCTTGTCCACCTTCTTGACAAGATGGCCGTCCAAATACGGACCTTTACGTAAAGACCTAGGCATGTGGCCTCCTACTTCTCACCACGTCGTTTGACGATCAGCTTTCCGGAAGATTTCTTTCTGTCGCGCGTCTTGTAACCCTTAGTCGGAATACCCCAAGGAGTAACCGGATGGCGCCCACCGGAGGAGCGACCTTCACCACCACCCAACGGGTGATCGACAGGGTTCATGGCAACACCGCGGACTTTGGGCCTTTTGCCTTTCCAACGATTGCGACCGGCCTTACCAATGGAGATATTTTCATGGTCAAGATTGCCTACCTGACCAATGGTGGCGCAACAGCTGGCAAGCACCTTGCGCACTTCACCCGAGGGGAGACGCAGCAAAGCATATTTGCCTTCTTTCGCGATCACCTGTGCATATGTTCCCGCTGCACGACAGAACTGTCCACCGTTGCCGGGACGCAGTTCGATGTTGTGAATAATCGAACCAACAGGAATACGCGTGATTTTCAGCGCATTGCCGGGCTTGATATCAACATTGTCGCCAGCCTGGACCACATCACCCTGCTTCAGACCGACAGGAGCAAGTATATAGCTCTTTTCACCGTCGGCGTAATACAGGAGCGCAATACGGGCGCTACGGTTGGGATCATATTCAATATGGGCAATCTTGGCAGGGATGTCAGTCTTCTGCCGCTTGAAATCAATCACGCGATACAGACGCTTATGTCCACCGCCACGACGCCGGCTAGTAACGCGACCATAGTTGTTACGGCCGCTTTTCTTTGTCAGCCCGATGGTCAAAGACCGTTCGGACTCTGCCCGGGTCACTTCTTCAAAAGAGGAAACAGACTGGAATCTGCGTCCGGGCGAAGTCGGTTTAAGTTTACGCACCGCCATGGCTAGACTCCTTCAAAAAACTCAATTTTATCGCCGGGCGCCAAAGTAACATACGCTTTTTTGTGACCAGGCATTTTTCCAACCACACGGCCAAAGCGCTTGCGACGCAAGGGGCGGCGCCTGATAACATTCACGTTTTCCACATGAACGCTAAAAGCTTTTTCCACGGCGCGCTTGATTTCTATCTTGTTGGCATCCGGATGGACATAGAAAACCACCTGATTGGAGGTTTCTTTGACATCGGTCGCCTTTTCAGAAATCAGCGGCTTGATCAAAATCTGTGTATAATCCATTGTCCTAGTTCCTTGACTGCAAAAACGGCATTAACGTGCCGGAGTTTTGCTCAGCCGCTCTTGTACGGATGCGGCCGTGGATTGATCCATGACCAGTTGCTGGTGTGCGAGCACGTCGTACACGTTGAGCTTTTCCTGAGTCACCACGGTCAAACCGGGAATATTACGAGCCGAAAGAGAGAGATTATTATCCACTTTCTCTAAAACAATCAAGGCTTTTTTTAAGCCAAGATTATCGGCAATATCTTTGAACAGTTTGGTCTTGATCTCAGACAGCTCCAGCTTGTCCACAATCGTGAGCTTTTCACTGGAAAGACGAGAGCTTAACGCCATTTTCATGGCCAGCTGACGCACTTTCTTGTTGACTTTGAAGCCATAGTCACGGGGCTGCGGACCGAAGACCGTGGCACCGTGGCGCCACAGCGGAGAACGGGTCGTACCGGCGCGTGCGCGTCCGGTGCCCTTCTGCCGCCAGGGTTTGCGTCCGCCGCCAGTGATAAGAGCCCTGTTCTTGGTGGCGTGAGTTCCAGAGCGAAGTCCGGCACGATGCTGACGGACAACGAGATGAAGTATTTCAGGCTTCACCTCAACCTCAAAGACCTCAGGAGCCAGGGTGAGCTCGCCAACTTCCTTACTGGACTGGTCGATAATTTTTACAACAGCCATATTCGCTTCTCCCTAGCCGTGCTTGCGTACCATGATCAGGCCGTTTTTAGGTCCGGGCACCGCACCTCTGATAATCAGAATGTTGTCCTCAAGGCGGACATCAACGACTTCGAGGTTGATCGAGGTAATCTGTTTACTGCCCATATGACCGGGCATTTTCTTGCCTTTGAATACTTTGCCCGGAAAAGTGGCGTTTCCGATGGAACCAGGAGAACGGTGCACTTTTTCGTGACCGTGGCTCGCTGGCATACCGCCAAAGTTCCAGCGCTTCATTACGCCTTGGAATCCTTTACCCTTGCTGGTGCCGGTGACCTTTACTTTCTCACCGGGAGTGAACATCGCCACGGTGATTTCCTGGCCGACCTCATATTCACCTACATTGGGTACGCGAAATTCCTTCAGGAAACGGTACAAACCTTTGCCTGCCTTGCTCATATGTCCGGAAGCCGGTTTGTTCACCTTGCGTTCGGGCAGTTCGTCAAAACCGACCTGCAACGCGGTGTACCCATCCTTTTCCTCATCCTTGATCTGGATAACAGGACACGGACCAGCGGCCACAACCGTACAAGGTACGGCGGTGCCATCACTGTTGAATATCCGGGTCATACCCAGTTTGCGTCCCAAGATGCCGATAGCCATTTTTTTCTCTCACTACAGTTTAATTTCTACATCAACGCCTGCAGGCAAGCTCAATTTACCAAGGGCATCAACGGTCTGCTGAGTAGGCTCGAGAATATCGAGCAAACGTTTGTGGATACGCATTTCGAACTGTTCGCGCGATTTTTTGTCCACATGTACGCTACGGTTGACCGTGTACTTATGAATGTTCGTGGGCAGAGGAATGGGGCCAGCAATGCCGGCTCCCGTATTTTTTGCCGTATCCACTATTTCCGCAACAGCCTTATCCAGGGTACGGAAATCATATGCCTTGAGCTTGATGCGAATGCGATCGCTACTGACGGTGGTCATAATACCTTACTCCTCAATCTCGGAAACAACGCCGGCGCCAACGGTACGTCCGCCTTCACGGATAGCAAAACGAAGACCGGGCTCCATGGCGATGGGGGCGATCAGCTCAACACCAAAAGTGGCATTATCGCCAGGCATAACCATTTCCACACCTTCTGCCAGGGAAATCACGCCAGTGATATCCGTGGTACGGAAGTAAAACTGCGGACGGTAGCCAGTGAAGAAAGGAGTGTGGCGTCCGCCTTCGTCCTTGGAAAGGACATACACTTCTGCTTTAAATTTGCGGTGCGGAGTGATCGAACCGGGCGCGGCAAGAACCTGGCCACGTTCGACGTCTTCACGCTTGATACCACGAAGCAGAGCACCGACATTATCACCGGCCTGGCCCTGATCGAGCAGCTTGCGGAACATTTCCACACCAGTGCAGGTGGTCTTGACGGTTTTCTTGATGCCGATGATTTCGACTTCGTCACCAACCTTGATGATACCGCGTTCGACACGACCGGTAACAACAGTACCACGGCCGGAGATGCTGAATACATCTTCGATGGGCATCAGGAAGGGTTTGTCGATATCGCGCTGGGGCTCGGGGATGTAGTCATCACAAGCATCCATGAGCTCGAAAATGCACTTGGCTTCGTCGCTGTTAGGATCATCGGACTCGAGAGCCTTCAGAGCGCTACCCTTGATGACAGGAATGTCATCGCCGGGGAAGCCGTACTTGCTCAGCAGTTCGCGAACTTCAAGTTCAACGAGTTCGAGCAGCTCTTCATCGTCAACCAGATCCACTTTGTTCAGAAACACAACCAGGGAAGGCACACCAACCTGACGAGCGAGCAGAATGTGCTCACGAGTCTGAGGCATGGGACCGTCGGTGGCGGCGACGACGATGATACCACCGTCCATCTGTGCAGCGCCAGTGATCATGTTTTTGATGTAGTCGGCGTGACCGGGGCAGTCTACGTGTGCGTAGTGCCGTTTGTCGGTCTGATACTCGACGTGAGCGGTGGCGATGGTGATACCGCGTTCTTTTTCTTCAGGGGCTTTATCGATTTCATCGAAGGCTACGAATTCCGCGCCGCCCTTCAGAGAAAGCATCTTTGTAATCGCCGCGGTCAAAGTGGTTTTGCCGTGGTCGATGTGACCGACGGTACCGATATTAACGTGCGGCTTACTCCGTTCAAATTTAGCCTTGGCCATAACTAACTCCCAACTGCTAGGTTCTTTTAATTATCTCTTCGGCAAGCGACGCCGGGACCTTTTCATAATGATCGAACTGCATGGTAAACGTCGCGCGACCCTGCGTACGGGAACGCAGATCCGTGGCGTAACCAAACATCTCCGAAAGTGGTACGTGGCAGTCAACAACCTGCGCTCCTGCGCGCGCCTCCATACTGGAAACTTTGCCGCGCCGGCTGTTCAGGTCGCCCATAACGTCGCCCAGGTACTCTTCAGGTGTAACGACTTCCACGGCCATGACGGGCTCAAGCAACACAGGCGAGGCCTTTTTGCAAGCGTCTTTGACGGCCATGGAACCTGTGATGTAGAACGCCTGCTCAGAGGAGTCCACATCATGGTACGAACCGAAAACAAGATTAACTTTGACATCGACAACAGGGAAACCTGCAAGCGTACCGCTCTTCAGGGCGTCCTGAATACCTTTGTCAATGGCCGGAATATATTCTTTCGGGATAACGCCACCGGTGATGGAGTTCACGAACTCATACCCCTTCTCGGGGTTGGGCTCGACTTCAATCACAGCATGTCCGTATTGACCGCGGCCACCACTCTGTTTGGCGTATTTCGTATCACTTTTCGCCGGAGTCTGAATGGTTTCGCGGTAGGCGACCTGCGGCTTACCGACGTTGGCGTTAACACCAAATTCACGGATGAGACGGTCTACAATAATTTCCAGATGTAGTTCGCCCATTCCGGCAATAAGAGTCTGATTGGTTTCTTCATCGCCCTTTACCCGGAAAGACGGATCTTCCTTGGCGAGCTTTGCCAGGGCAGTCGACAGAGCATCTCTATCGGCCTTGGACTTGGGCTCAATGGCGACTTCAATAACCGGATCAGGAATATCCATGGATTCCAGCTCGACCTCTTTGCCGATATCACAAAGAGTATCACCGGTAGCCGTGTACTTCATGCCAACAGCTGCGACAATATCACCAGCACCAGCCCATTTGATTTCTTCACGCTTGTTGGCGTGCATTTTCAGCAAACGGCCGAGGCGCTCTTTTTTGCCGGACTTCGCGTTGACAACAGTAACACCGGATTCCAGATGACCGGAGTAAATCCTCAAGAAGGTCAGGTGACCGATGAAAGGATCGGAAGCCAGCTTGAAGGCCAGTGCAGCAAGAGGCTTGTCGTCATCACACGGACATTCGATTTCTTTGTCAGTGCCGGGAACAGTACCCTTGATAACGGCAACTTCGTCAGGTGAAGGCAGAAAATCAACCACAGCATCCAGCAAAGGCTGTACGCCCTTGTTTTTGAAAGCCGTGCCGCAAAGAACGGGAACGAGTTTCAAGTTGATGGTGGCTTTACGCAATCCGGCGATGATTTCTTCAGGAGTCAGCTCTTCGCCGCCAAGGTATTTTTCAAGCAGAGCTTCATCTTCTTCGGCGATAGCTTCGAGCATTTCCAAACGCATGGTTTCGTACTGATCGAGGTATGCTTCGGGAATCTCTTCTTCAGTATAATGTGCACCCATGGTCTCATCATCGAAAAGAATGGCTTTGCCCTTGATCAGGTCAACCATTCCGCGGAATTCATCTTCCACACCGATGGGGATCTGCAGGGGAATAACCTTCGCCTTGAGGCGGGTCTTCATCATTTCTACACAGCGGAAGAAATCAGCTCCGATGCGGTCCATCTTATTGACGAAACACATACGGGGGACGTGATAGCGGTCAGCCTGACGCCAGACTGTTTCAGTCTGGGGTTCAACTCCAGCAACGGCATCAAAGACTGCGACGGCGCCATCGAGGACCCTGAGTGCACGTTCCACTTCAATCGTGAAGTCAACGTGACCAGGAGTGTCGATTATGTTTATGCGGTGTTCCCGCCAGAAACATGTTGTTGCCGCCGACGTAATCGTGATGCCCCTCTCCTGTTCCTGAACCATCCAGTCCATGGTGGCTTGACCGTCATGGACTTCGCCGATTTTGTGCGACACGCCGGTATAATAAAGAATACGTTCGGTAGTTGTTGTCTTGCCCGCATCAATGTGAGCCATAATACCGATGTTTCTTTGCTTTGGAATAGGGACAACTCTGGCCACGTTCTACTCTCCCTTACCAACGATAATGAGCGAAGGCCTTGTTGGCCTCTGCCATCCGATGAGTATCTTCTCGTTTCTTAACAGCGCCACCACGATTATTGAAAGCATCCAGCAACTCGGCAGAGAGTCTTCTGGTCATGCCCTTTTCACCGCGATTACGCGAGTATGTTATCATCCAGCGAATAGCCAAAGACACTTGTCTGTCCGGCCTCACTTCCATAGGCACCTGGTAGGTGGCGCCACCAACACGGCGGGCCTTGACTTCCATGTGCGGTTTGACATTGTCCAATGCTTTTTCAAAAGCTTTCAGAGCATCTTCGCTGGTCTTCTGCGCAAGATCCTCCAGCGCTGCGTAAAAAATGCGTTCCGCAGTGCTTCTCTTTCCGTCCAGCATGAGTCGGTTGATGAACTTCGCCACCAAACGGCTCTGATAGATCGGATCAGAGATGACTTCCCTTTTAGAGACTGGTCCTTTACGAGGCATCGTGTAACCCTCTCATCCTTATTTAGGCCGCTTGGCGCCGTATTTCGAACGCCCCCGACGACGATCCTGCACGCCGGCGGTATCCAAGGTACCTCTGATTATATGATAACGAACACCAGGAAGGTCTTTTACACGGCCGCCGCGGATCATTACCACGGAGTGCTCTTGCAGGTTGTGACCTTCACCGGGAATGTAAGCAGTCACCTCAATGCCATTGGTCAGGCGCACGCGCGCTACCTTACGCAAAGCCGAGTTAGGCTTTTTAGGCGTAGTGGTGTACACGCGAGTGCAAACACCGCGGCGCTGGGGACATGCTTGCAAAGCAGGCGTTTTCTTTCTTTTCAATACTTCAGCCCGCTCTTTACGCACCAGCTGATTGATAGTCGGCATGCATCCCTCCAAAAAAACAAAAATATATATGTTGCAAAGACGCAGAGTTTTAGCTAACCGGCCTCCCCTTGTCAAGCGATGTCACCCAAAAAATACAAAGATTTTTTGGAAGACCGGTTTACCTGCTCTGCCATCCAGGCAATCTAGATTATTTCTTCAATTTTTCCAACGATATTAGAATCTACCTGACTGACATCACTTGTATCCTTGAGTCAAGATAATTTTGATACCTTATCACTCGGAAGCCTTTATGCCCAGTTTTATTTGCCCGTTTCCAAAATTTTTTTTATGCTTTTCTCCCCTTCTTTTCGCTTTACCTCTTTGTCACCTTTTCTTTATCCTTCTTTTCTATTGTCTGATGCCTCTTTTCAGCTCTTTGACCTGACAACCTCATAACGTTAGCCATCTCATGAAAATACTCCAAGTCATCAACGTACGCTGGTATAATGCCACAGCCTGGTATGCTCTTTTTCAGGCCAGACTGTTGCAGGAAAATGGCCATCAGGTATCCATCCTTGCCCTTCCGGATTCTCCTGCCGCCAAGAAAGCGCTCGCCTGGAAATTACCTCTGCGTACATTGCAATTGAATACCGCCAATCCCCTGAAACAACCTGCTTTATACAAATCTCTTCTTGAGCTGCTCAAACACGAGCAACCAGATATCGTTAATTGTCACCGGGGCGAAGCGTTCGTGCTGTTCGGAATTCTGCAAAAGCAACTCAGAACTTTCTGTCTCGTGAGAACCCGTGGAGATCAGCGTCCTGCCAAAAACAACCTGATCAATCGATGGCTGTACGGGAATGTTGCGGATGCGGTCATTGCCACCAACAACACCACTACGAATCATCTGATTTCTGAATTACGAATTCCTTCCAGCAGGATTTACTGCGTACGAGGTGGAGCTGACACGCGCATTTTTCATTTCGATCCCATGGAACGCGAGCGCATCCGTTTCGAATTCGGCTATTCCGTCACCGACAAAGTCATCGGACTTGTGGGAAGATTCGACAGGGTCAAAGGACAACTGGAAAGCATCAGAGCCCTTGCCCAATTGAAGCAACGCGGCTACACCTCCGCCCGTCTATTATTGATAGGCTTTGAAACCGCCACCAAACAGGCTGAGGTGGAAGCCTGGATACGCGAATACGGATTGCAATCCGAAGTTCGTATTACCGGCTTTCGTGACGATATGGCCGCGTGTATTTCAGCCCTGGACATAGGCGTGGTAAGCTCGCTCTGGTCTGAGGCCATTGCCCGTGCCGCTTTTGAAGTCATGGCCTGCGGACGCCCCTTGATTGGCACCACCGTCGGCGTTCTTCCCGATCTGCTCTCACCTCAAGCCCTGGTACCTCCGGGGGATCACGAAGCTCTGGCGCTCAAGCTGGAACAACTGCTCAACAGCGAACCTCTGTTGCGCTCACTCCTCTCCGAGCAGTGCTCCTCAATATCCCAGCACACTGAGACCTGTTTTTATGATCAGAGCATACGTATTTTTCAGTCTGTCCTCGAGAGTCATTCCAAGTGAATCCTGAAAAAAAGTTATTTTTATCTATTCAAAACCATTTTTTTCTTGCCATCTTTCCTTCAGTGCTGTAGTCTTTTTCTTACCCCCCCGTGAGCCCGGCGGTATCCTCCATTTGGAATTTCCATTTGAGGTTTAACCATTTCCGTCGGGCTCTTTTTTTATTTTTATCGACACAACAAGCTTCCACTCTTTTCTCTTTTTTATAATTTATATTATTTTTAACATGTAATTTCAAGATATTATACCATCACATTGAATTACATTGCTGGATATTCACATCCTAGACCAAATATTTCATACTATTTTCTCCAAATAATTTTCCTACCTCCTTATGAATATCTGAAGCTAAAATTACTATCTTTAAATAATTTCATATTTTGATATTGAATTTATTATTCTATATTTTATGATATTTATATAATCAATAAACTACTCAGCATGCGCAGCTTGTGCTGACTGATGAATTTTGAAATATTCAATCAGGAACTGTTCGCTCCTTGGCAAACAGTTCGCTATGGGCTACTAGACCCGCAACACGTTTTAAAGGAGTCATCTATGGCGATATTAGCCGGTAGCTGCAGTTTTACACGCTACAAAATCGTTGAAGAAGTTCCGCGCGAATTATTGACAGAAATACCTGAACGACTTCTCAAACATGTTTTCAGAGACATAGACGAATGTGCCGACGAACAATCGTTCGGCTGGGTTTGTTTTGATGACATGCTTGATACCGACTGGCATACGGCGCCGCCGGAAAAAGGCAGCTATTTCACTTTTGCCCTGCGACTGGATACAAGACGTATTCCTGCCGCGGTTTTCAAGAAATACTGCACCATGGCCATGCAGGAAGAAGAATACAAGGCCAAGGAACAAGGGCGCAAATTCGTAGGCCGGGAGCGCAAAAAAGAAGTGCGCGAGCAGGTCAAGCTGAAGCTCATGGCTCGGACCCTCCCTATTCCAGCCACTTTCGACGTTGTCTGGAACATCGAGAACAACGTCATTTATTTTGATTCCACCCGTTCCGCGGTACGCGAAATGTTCGAAGAGCTTTTCACCGACACTTTCGAACTGCACCTGGAACCGCAAACACCTTTTTTTCTGGCCCTGCGCGAGCTTGGACCTGAACATGAAGCCAAACTTGAGGCCCTGGAATCGGCCCATTTCGTTTAAACAAGGAACCTGTGATGGATCTGTATCTCGGACAAACCAAAGATATCATATTGGGGCAGGATTTCCTGACCTGGCTCTGGTTTCGCAGTGAAGTGAACCAGGGACGTTTTGAAGGGCCGGACGGGCTTGAATTTTCCGTATTTGTCGAGCGCCGGATTTCCGTTCAGGGCGGAGAGGGAGACAGCCTGGAAACTGCCACTGTCAGCGGAGCCATGTCGGAACTGCGAGAAGCCCGCATGGGATTATCCACGGGCAAAAAGGTAAACAAGGCGCTGATCCGCATCGATGTCGATCCGGAGGTCTGGCAGGGAACGCTCAAGGCTGACGATTTTTCGATTTCCGGCCTGCGCACTCCGAAAGTCGAGGCCGGACAAGAAGAAGGAGACGACCCGGATGCCGCCTTTTTCGAGAAAATTTATCTGATCGAACGCTTTCTGGATCTTCTTGACCATACCTTCAATCAATTCCTGGACATCAGACTCGGACCGGGCTGGGGTGACGAAGTAGCCCAGTTCCGCGCCTGGCTGGAGCAGGATTAAGGCCAAGAGTTTCTGAAACAGCCCAATCGGGAGGTGGTAGGCGTGCGTCGTCTTTTGATCCGCGCAATAACCCGACTGCTCTGGATTCTGGTGATCTTTTTCGGGATCACCATTATCAGCTTTTGGGTCATCCACCTCGCACCGGGCAAACCCACGGACCTGCAAACCAGCATGAGTCCCACGGCCGGAAATCTGGCTCGTGAACGCCTGGAAAAGCTCTACGGTCTGGATCAGCCCCTACATACGCAATACATCCAGTGGGTCGGGCGGCTGGCAACCTTTGATTTCGGCTATTCCCTGTCCGGGGATCACAGACCTGTCTGGGACAAGATCAAAGAACGCCTGCCCCTGACCTTTGGCATGAACCTGGCGGCTCTGTTGCTGTCCCTGTTGATCGCCATTCCCATCGGCGTCCTTGCTGCCTGGCGACAAGGGCAACTTTTCGACAGACTCTCCACAATTTTTGTTTTCATCGGCTTTGCCATGCCCAGTTTCTGGCTGGCCTTGCTGCTGATGCTTTTCCTGGGCATTCACTATCCCGTCTTTCCCCTGTCGGACCTGACGTCACTGGATTACGCATCCCTGTCCCCCTGGGGAAAAGCACTGGACATCGGACGTCATCTGGCTCTGCCCCTGTTCATTTATACCTTTACCGGACTGGCAACCATTTCACGTTTCATGCGGACCAGCATGCTGGAGGTCCTGCGGCAGGATTACGTCCTTACCGCACGAGCCAAGGGGCTTTCCATGCGCGCAGTGATTATCAAACACGCCATGCGCAACGCGTTGCTCCCGGTCATCACCATACTGGGACTGAGCATTCCAGGACTTATCGGCGGCAGTGTCATAGTGGAACAAATCTTCGCCTTACCAGGCCTCGGACGCCTGTTTTACGAAGCGGTCATGGCCAGGGACTACCCCTTGATAATGGGCAATCTCGTACTTGGCGCGTTGCTGACGCTAGCCGGAAATCTGCTGGCGGATCTGGGGTACGGACTTGCGGATCCCAGAATCCGGATTTCCGGCAAAACGGATTGACTACACTCTGCTCATCCATACTTTTTACTATTCTTTAAGCTTGTTTTGGTTTAGTATACATCATCTCGCTATGCCTCGGTAAACATTTTACCCTGAACTCTTTAGCGGTATACAAATATGACAGAGCAGCATAAATGCCTTATCCTTATTGCAGATGAGTCTGTAGATACGTTCACACTCATTAGTAATACAATGGGTGATGAGTTTGCCTGTAAACATGTATCAGATGGTGCATCTGTTACATCGCTTTGTTCTCTGCTGTCTCCCGACCTGTTGCTCATCAATTCTGCTCTTCCGGATGCAAGCGGATTCGAAATTGTTTCAAAGCTTGATGCACTTTCCACTGCCATCACAAGCCAGATCATTTTTCTATTGAACAATCCCGATGCAGAGCAGGAAATCAAAGCCTTTGCCCATGGTGCGGCTGATGTTATTCACAAACCACTCAATCCCGACCTCCTGCGTGTTCGCCTGCAACACTGTCTGGCAACCAAGCTGCAGCACGATCAGCAGGCGAATCTCATCTCACTGCGTACCGTGGAGCTGGAAATTGTCAACAAAAAGCTGGTCAGCCTGATTGAAGAACGCCAGCAATCTCCGGAAAGGGATGATGAAGACGCGGAACTGGCCAAGTCCCGTTTCCTTGCCAACATGAGCCACGAATTCCGGACACCGCTCAACGGCATCATGGGCATTCTGCAGATCCTCCGTGACACGGACATCAGCCCGGAGCAGGCCAATCTTCTGGAAATGGCTCTGAACTCGTCCGAACATCTGCTCCGCATGGTCAATGAACTGCTGGAACTTTCAAAAATCGAAAGAACCGGCCTTGCTCTCAAGGAAGGATGCCACTGTCTGCGCGACGAACTGCAACCGCTGCATGCCATATTCAGTCTTCAGGCCCATTGGAAGGGACTGGAATACCATCATTCCATCGACCCCAACATCCCGGAAAAGATTGTTTACGACAACAGCAGCCTGCGTCATGTGGTCGTCAATGTTCTCGACAATGCGCTTCGGTTTACCGAACAGGGAAGTATCAGCTTTACCGTGCAAGAATTTTCCCATGAAAACGCTGCGCATCTGGGATACGCTTCAACTCAATCAATCCGCCTTCCGGCACTGCTCTTTTCCATTTCAGATACGGGAATCGGCATTTCGGAACAAAAACTTGGAACAATTTTCGAAAAATTCGACCTTGGTGAAGATTACATCACCAAGAAATTCAGTGGAACAGGTATTGGCCTGGCCATTGCCAGGGAACTCATCGGCAAAATGGGCGGAGCCATCTGGGTGCAAAGCACTTTAAGTGTGGGGAGCACCTTCCATATTGTCGTACCCTATGAATCCACCCAGGACGCGTCGAAAATTCAGGTAACTGAAAAAGTCGGTTTGCGCAGCACAACAACAAAAGAAGGCGCTCTGCAGGTGCTCATCGCCGATGCCGATCCCGTCAACCAGTCCGTGGCCGCCCATTTTCTGCAAAAACAAGGACACGCCACGACAACGGCAAGGGATTACGAAAGCGCCCTCCGGGCTCTGCGAGAGAAGCATATTGACGTGGCCCTGATAGACCTGCAATTGCCCGGACTGGAAGGGCTGGATTTCGTCCGGCGCATTCGGAATAACGAAGAACAGGAAATCAATTCCCAACTGCCCATAGTCGGAGTGGCCTCCATGGCTTTTTATGAAGACCTGCGAACCGCCCTGAAGGCCGGCATCAACGCAGTGGTTTCCAAACCATATCAATCCGCTTCCCTCATAAAGGCCATCAACCGATCCCTCGGCGCCCCCCTGGCGGCTCAACAGAAAGCCTGAAAAACCGCCCCATGAGGTACAACTCGCAGGCCCGGCTTGCACTCTGAAATTTCTATGCTATGTTCCCAGTACAGATGCAAACTGCTGATTTATCCCTTAGCCCGATGCCCATGACGATACGCCGGAAAATTTTCACTGCGCACTTTCTGGGACGATATGGCCTTCTGTACATGGGGGTGGCCATTGTCGGAGTGATGTCCGTGGCTGCTGTTTTCGCCCCTCTGCTCACCCCTTACGATCCCATTGCACTGGATGTACGGGCCATCTATCTTGGGCCGTCCGCGGCGCATCCCCTGGGGACCGATGCTTTGGGTCGGGACGTGCTCGCACGTCTGCTGTACGGCGCGCGCGTCTCCCTCTGGGTTGGATTTGTAGCTGTGGGGCTGTCGGTCTGCATCGGGCTGATACTCGGACTTACGGCTGGTTATTTCGGAGGAATTGTCGACGAACTGCTGATGCGGCTGGTTGACATCATGCTCTGCTTTCCATCCTTTTTTCTTATTCTGGCTGTCATCGCCATTCTCGAACCCAGTCTGACCAATATCATGATCGTCATCGGGCTGACTTCCTGGATGAGTGTGGCCAGACTGGTACGGGCAGAAGCACTGAGCTTGCGGAAAAGGGATTTCATTCAGGCGGCCAGACTCTCCGGAGCGTCCCATTTGCGAATACTGCTGGTACATGTTCTACCCAACGCATTGGCGCCCGTATTGGTGGCCGCTACCCTCGGCGTGGCCGGCGCCATCCTGACCGAATCTGCTCTCAGCTTTTTAGGACTGGGCGTCCAGCCGCCCACCCCCAGCTGGGGAAACATGCTCATGGAAGGCAAAGACGCTCTGGAAATTGCCCCCTGGCTATCCATTTTTCCAGGATTGGCCATCCTGTTCACTGTTCTCGGGTACAATCTGCTGGGTGAAAGCCTGCGGGATTTGTTCGACCCCAAGCTCAAGCACTAACCCCGGCATTTCATCATGAGAATTTGCTCATTATCCAGCAGCCTGGCGAATACATTCAAAAGCATGGGTCATGAAGTACTCGCCCTTGAATCCGCAAAGGAAAACACCCTGCTGGATCTCCCGTCCGTTCTTTCCAAGCACGACTTTGTCCCGGATCTTGTTTTTCAGGAAGAGTTTCTGGGGAACCGCGTCATCCTTCAGGGGCTGGAGCAGCTTGATTGCCCCAAGATCTTCTGGTCTCTGGATACGCATCTCAATCTCTTCTGGCAGGCGCATTATTTTCGTCTTTTCGACGGCATCATGACCCCGCATGCTGAAATGCTTCGACAGTCCGGCCTGCAATGTCCGCCTTTTGCCCGCCTGGCGCGGTTCGGATACGAACTTCCCTGGCGGCCGCATGCGCAACGTCCGTACAAGGTTGCCTTTGTCGGTCGTCAGACCGAACATCGCCCCTTACGGCTGGCACTGGTCGATTTTCTCAAAGAACAGTACGAGGCGGCCATCTTCAGCGACATCCCCTTTCCGCAGATGCTCGAACAGTACATGCAAAGCTGCCTGGCGCCCAACGAGGCCATTGCCGCGGAAGTCAATTTCCGGCTCATGGAAACCGCATCCTGCGGCTGCCTGGTTTTCAGCCAGAACATCGGACCGGACCAGGACGTTCTTTTTACGCCAGGCATGGAAATCCAGACCTATGAGGACATCACAGAACTCAGGGAACTCATGGACCACTTCATCGCCCGCCCCGACCTTGCCGAACGCAAGGCCCGGGCTGCCTGGGAACGCATTCGCGCGGAGCATCTTGCCAGTCACCGAGCTCAGGCGGTTCTCGACTTTGCGGCCGGTCTGAGTGCTTCTGCGGCCAAGGGCGATGCTGCCCGGTCCGCATTGTGGCTGACGCTCTGGGCCATGCGCAAAGGCGGACGCAATTCTATGCCACTTCCACGTCTGGAAAACGCACTGCAGCAATTGCCCGTGACTCCGGACGTGCTGGCAGCCATGCTGGATATCAAAATTGCGCTCAAAGACAGCAACGGTTTTCTGGAGATCGCCGCAGCACTGCTGGCAACAGAAAACCTGGCCTCAGACATACGCTGCAATCTGGCGGGATCGCTGGGGGCTCTGCTGCTCGATGCGTGGAGTCTGGCCAAGCAATTCTGGTATCGGCAGACACGATCAGACCGACAGCAGAGCCGCAGGCGGCCCGAAAATCCGGCAGAACTCTGCCTGCTGTGGGCAGTTGAATTGCAGCGTATGGGTCTGTTCCACCAGCCCGGGCTGGGATATTCGCCAGGCAGGCATACGCCTGGCTCCGCCCTGGAATGTCTTGAGCTTGCTCTCCGTTACGATTCGGACAACCAAAAGGTCCTTCGCAAGCTCGAGGAAGTGCACTCGCAGATCAAGGGCAATGATTTTTTTCGCATGGGCTATCTTTCGCTGCTTTCCCTTGGCAGCCCGTATAATTGGCGTACCGGTTTGACACTGGGATTGCTCAACCTCCGAACCTTTCGCTTGCAGCAAGGTCTGGAAGAACTCACTCTGGCCCATACGCAGGCCCTGCAACAGGGGCGTGAAAAAAGCTTTTACAGGACGCTGGCGAGAATGGATCAAAGAGGTTATATCAAAAACGCACTCGCGCAGTATCTGAAAGCAGCAGTTACACCCCGTACGGCTGCTCAAACAAACAACCAAGCGGATTAACCGCGTTTCATACAATATGCTGGAATACCTCCGAATCAGAAACCTGGCTTTGATCGAAGACGTGGAACTTGATCTTGCTCCGGGACTCAACGTACTCACTGGAGAGACCGGTGCGGGAAAAAGTTTTATTCTGAAGGCATTGAATTTCCTGACAGGAGACAAACTTTCCGCCGATATGATCCGTCCTGAGCAGGATAAAGCCCAGGTCGAGGCCGTGTTCGTTCTGCCCGATGCAGAATACGCGCTGCGACGCGAACTTGTAGCCGAGACCGGACGCAGCAGAATGTTCGTCAACGACGCATTGGGCTCGCAGGACAGCATCAAATCCCTGCGGCCGAGCATGATTCTGCATGTGGGGCAACACGGGCAGCAACGTCTGCTGCAACCCGCCTATCAGACGAAAATTCTCGACAGTTTTGTGGAGGACCACAGTTCGTTCGAACAAAAGGAGCAGCTTCTCCGCGAACTGAAGCAGCTTGAGACAAGCCGGAACGAACTGGAAGACAAAATGCGGTCTCTGGAGGACAAACGCGAACTTCTGGAATACCAACGACAGGAAATTGAAAAAGTCAGTCCTGTCCCTGGAGAAGAAGACGCTCTGGAAGAACGCAAAAAAGCGTTAAAAAGCCAGGAACAGGCTAAAGAATCCCTGACACAGGCCATGGATCTGCTCTATGCGCCTGAAAACGGGCTGCTGGATGGACTCTCCCGGCTGGAACGCTCCCTGACCCGCCTGGCTGACGTGTTGCCGGAGCTGGAAGATGGACGCGCCCTGGTGGAGGAACAACGCTACCAACTGAGTGAACTTGCCGGTCGCCTCAAGGGCGAACGCTTGCTTGACGCCGAAGAGGACGACCTGGAAAAAATCGAAGCCAGACTCTGGCAGCTGGCCCAGCTCAAACGCAAACTCAAACGGCCGCTGGAAGCCATCATCAGACTCGAGTCCGAGATCACGGAAAACCTTTCTTTTCTCGACTCCTGCGGACTGGAACGGAAGCGTCTGGAAAAACAGGAAAAGGCTCTACTCGATAATTTTGCCGCCGCACTGAAGGACTGCAACGCGATTCGCCGAAGCGCCGGTGAAAAACTCGTGCTTTCCCTGCAGGAGGAACTCAAGGGCCTGGGATTTTCCGAACATGTCCGGGTGATCTGCGAATTCAGCCAGGCGACGCCTTTACCCAACCACCCGGAACTGGAAGAAGACCGGCCCCGTTTTCTCTGGCAGCCCAACCCCGGACAACCGCCCCAGCCTCTGGACAAGATTGCCTCTGGCGGCGAACTTTCGCGATTTCTGCTTGCGGTCTCCAGCCTTGCGGCCAAGGCCGACCTGCCAACGCTTATTTTCGACGAAGTTGACGCCGGCGTGGGTGGCGTGACCCTGCAGCATGTGGCCGACCGCCTCCAGGAACTTTCCAAACGGCAGCAGGTCATTCTGATCACGCACTGGCCCCAGCTTGCCAGCCGGGCAGACCGCCACTTTCTGATCACCAAGGATGTTGTCGAAGAGAAAACCATCACGGACTGTAAGCAGCTCAACGGTAAGGATATCCGCATGGAACTCTCCCGTATGGCCGGTGGCGGCTCGCAGGGTGAGGCAATGGCGCGCGAACTGCTCTCTCCGGTGACGGTGGCCAACTGAAACGCTAGCTGAGGACCCGGCGCTGCAATTGGAACTTCGGGTTGACGATACGGTCCTGCAATGGAATAACGCAGTCAAGGAGCCCGTCATGATTGCTACGAAACACGTACTGCATGTTTTTCCTCTGCATACCCTGTGTATCATCTTCTGCTGCCTGTTATTCCCCCTTAGTGCGCAGGCGGGCGATTCTTCTGAAGAATGCGGTATGCTTGGAATCACTCTCAAGGAAGTCAACAATTTTACCTATCGTTGTCCCAACACCGGCGATCTGCCGGATTTCGTCTTCAAAAACGGCACGTTCAAGCAGGAAAACACCTCGACCGACGATCCCTCCATGGTGACCATGGCCAACATCGTCAACGCTGCTTTCGGCAAGCTGCTTCCCGGAGACCAGCAGGAAGCCGCGGTGGTGTTCGTGTACAACGGAGGCGGAAGCGGCTGGTTCTATGAACTTACCGCGCTGACCAAAAAGAACGGCAAGCTGGTCCAGCTGGGCTGCAGGGAACTGGGAGACCGTGTGCAGGTCAATGCCATGGAACTCCGGGACAATCAGGTCATTCTGGATATGACCACCCATGGCCCCAATGATCCGGCCTGCTGTCCGACAGAACGACAAATGATCAGGTATGCTCTGGATAAAGACCAGTTGATTGAACAGCAATAACCTTGAGGACCTGGAGTCCTCCATGGAGAACGCTTGATGTTTAACGCTGAAAAACTCTTGGGGGGCTTGCTGAACGGCGGCATGGCCTCTCGTTCGGATCTTCCTGTAGGAGCCATCGGTCTGGGTGTTCTGGGTGTGGCCTTTGCCGCGGCGGACCACTTTCTGAACAAGGGCAATGCTCCGCAGCCCCAGGCTCCGGGCGGCATGCAACAGCCCACCATGGCCCCGCCTCCTCCCGGAATCCCCGCACCACAGGCACAGTCCACCATGGCGCCGCCGCCGCCTCCACCTCCAGGTGCAGCCGGACAAAGCGCCCAGTCAGCGCCACCGCCGCCAGTTCCTTCCGTTTCTCAGCCTGCAGCAACGCCATCAGCCTCCTTGGACGAACAAAATGCCATCCTGCTCATTCGGGCCATGATCGCCTCTGCCAATGCCGATGGCGTCATCGATGCGGAAGAATTCATGCAGATCATGGACCGCCTCGAAAAAGTCGGTCTGAGCATTGAAGAACGTGACTTCCTGAAAAGGGAAATGAAGACCCCGCTCTCAGCCGAAGAAATTGCGCGTCAGGCTCTGGCCGCCGGTTTGGCCGAACAAGCCTACACGGCTTCTGTGCTGGCAATCACCGTGGATACGCAGGCGGAAGAGGCCTACCTTGAAACACTGCGCGGGCTCCTTGATATTTCTCCGGAGCAGGCCGCCAGTATTCAGTCACAACTCGTTTAATAAAAAACAACCTTTCCGGGCTTCGCCCGTAGTGCCGCCCTGTTCACTGGGGAGAGGACAATGGCGGCTCAACCCTGCCATGCGTCGTCTTGTTTGACGCTGCAGCAGTATAAAGGAGAACAGCTATGTCACAATGGTATTTAAGCTATGGAGGCCAGTCCGAAGGCCCCATGGATCTTGCTCAGGCCCAGGCTCGGGCTCAGGCCGATGCCAACGGATATGCCTGGCGCGAAGGCTTTGCCGAATGGTTGCCCATACGGCAGGTCGGGGAGCTCAGCAATGCGCCGGCCAATATCGCAGCCCCTGCGCCGCCACCAGCCTCACGGGGGGGAGCAGCCGACGAAATCGATTTCAAAATCATGGGCGCGGAGATGCAGTTTGTGGAAATCGAACTGGATCCGGGTGAAAGTGCCGTGGCCGAAGCCGGAGCCATGATGTACAAGGAGCCCGAGGTGCACATGGAAGCCGTTTTCGGCGACGGATCCGCCTCTTCCGGTTCCGGCGGTTTCATGGGCAAGCTGATGAGCGCAGGAAAACGGCTGCTCACCGGCGAGGGCCTGTTTATGACCCTGTTCACCCATTCGGGCCAGGGCAAGGCCCATGTGGCCTTTGGCGCGCCCTATCCGGGCAATATCATCCCGGTGCCGCTTCCCGGAGTCAACGGTACGCTCATTTGCCAGAAAGACTGTTTTTTGTGCGCTGCCCGCGGCGTTCAGATAGGCATCTATTTCCAGCGCAAAATTCTTACCGGACTGTTCGGCGGTGAAGGCTTCATCATGCAGCGGCTGGACGGCGACGGCATGATATTCATGCATGCCGGCGGAACGGTGGTGGAGCGTCAGTTGCAACCCGGAGAAACACTCCATGTGGATACCGGATGTGTTGTGGCCTTTGAACAAAGCGTGGACTTCGACATCCAGCAGGCCGGGAACATCAAAACCTCATTGTTCGGAGGCGAGGGGCTGTTCTTTGCGGTTTTGCGCGGTCCAGGCAGAATCTGGCTGCAATCTCTGCCCTTTTCCCGCCTTGCAGGACGCATGCTCCAGGCTGCCCCCCAAAAAGGCGGCAGCGTGGGCGAAGGCTCCATTCTGGGCGGACTGGGAAATCTTCTGGACGGAGACAACTAGCTCCCGGCTACCCGACCTGCCATTTCCTGATAAAAAAAACAGCTGCCGGTCAAACGGCAGCTGTTTTTTTGTTGTAACTCCCGCGCAAAGGCAACAAGAAACAACAACGAAAAAATATCGCGCTCAGGCACTTTCAGATGCGACGTGCGGTTCAGACATTTGATTTTCCTCAAGCGAATGGAAACTCATATAGGGCATCATGCTGGGATATTTTTCCTGCAGGATAATCTCAAGAAAAACATGTTTTTCCACTTGCAGCACCTGCGCGTATTCTTCCCATTTGTCCAAAGGGAAGACGGCTTTGCCGTTTTCCAGGTACCCGATAAAATTACCATAGCGGTATCCCAGGGCCTTGCCGAGCTCGGCCTGCGTCAGCTTGAGTCGCTCCCGGTTTTTCTTGATAAAAATTCCGATGATATTTGCCACAACTTCCATCCTTATTAGGTAATAAATTTATTTAATGCAGCCCGGCCGCGGACTGGCCCCCCACCACAAATTTACCCCTTTCCAAATATGGAATCAGGCAATCTTTTATTTTAATAAAGGAAACACATGCTGTCAATTTACCGTTTTCAATGCTTTAACCACCGGCTGTTACAAGGCTTTTCGTATGGCCAGCAACAACCTTCCCCTGATGTACGGTTTGCTGACAAATCCCTTGATCCTGCTCCGCACGGCTGTGTTCTTGATGGACATGCTGTTCGGATTTGCGCTGGCAACGAGAACCGGCAGAGTGGGATTCAACTCCAACAATTTTTCAATGCACGTTTCCCCTCCCATCCCAGGCATGACCAGGTCCATTATCACCAGAGAAATTCTCTCCTGATTGGCGCAATAGACCTCGCAAGCCTCTTCTCCACTCATGGCTTCCAGTACGGTATAGCCGTAGTTGTGCAGATATTCCTTGCCGCGATTGAGAATGTACGAATCATCATCAACAAGCAGAAGTGTTTCAAATCCCCCCACGGGCAAATGTATTACCGGTTTCACATCCCTTACGGCGGGCAGATACACGTTGAAGCAGGCCCCTTTATCCGGGTTGTTTTCGCAACTGATGGAGCCCGAATGATTCTTTACAAATGTGTACGCGGCCGTAAGACCGAGCCCGTGCCCTTGTCTTGTTGCTTTGCTCGTATAAAACGGCTCAAACAACCGCATATGGTCCGTATCTGAAACCCCATGGCCTTCATCGATGATCCTGATCAGAATATAGCGTCCGCAAGGCAGATCCGGATGCCGGTCCGAGTCCTCCGATGTCTGAATTTCGACGTCCTCTGTCGAGATCCGAATGGTGCCTCCATCAGGCATGGAATCCCTGGCATTGAGAAGAAGATTCATGAAAACCTGAAACAGTTTCACAGGGTCTCCCTTTACGACCTTGCAAAAAGAGTTCAGGTCCAGTTCGATTGCAACCAGCTCGGGCATCAGGGGGCGCAAGGAGCGTATCACCTGCTCCAAGACCTGCTTGATGTCCACAACCTGCAGGCTGCCAACGGCGTCCTCGCGAAACAGCATGAGATTCTGCGCCAGCTCGCTGGATTTGTTCACCGCGAATTCAATCTCCCGCAGCTTCTGATAACGCGGACTGTCGGGAGATTCCTGCGCCAGAAGCAGTTCCACGTCGGTTCCAATAATCTGGGCAAAATTGTTGAAATCATGTGCCACACTTGTGGCCAGACTGGCGACAGCCTCCATCTTCTGCGTATTGGCCCTTTCCTGCTGCGCCCTGCGCAACATTTCCTCCGCTTCCTTTTGCGCGGTAACATTAAACAGATGCAAAAGCAGAGCCGGCTCGGACTGCCAGTCCACCTTTGAGGCATTGATATGAACCCACATGGGAGGTGCCGACTTTTCGCCCAGTCGGATGCTGCCCAGAGTTGCAGTCGTTTCCGTACGCAAAACCTGCTCAAAAAAATCGCGTACCGTGTTCTGGTCACTATGATGTACGAGGGGCAAAAAATCTTGTCCAAGGCTGATGTTCCGTACAACCTTCTGATTGGCAAAAACAACCTGCCCGTTCAGCAGAATCAAGATTCCCTCGCCGGTATTTTCCACCACAAGTCGGTACCGGTTCTCGGACTCCTTCAGGCTTGCATTGCTTTCCTTCAGCTTGAGCCGGCTATAGCCGATTTCGCCGATCAAAGCGGCTGACCTGGCAAAAAAAGCAAGAATAGGTTTTATCTTTTCTTCGGGAAAAATGGGAACCCTGGCCAAGGCCTGGAGATAGTTTTCTTCATCAAAGGAATACCGCTGGGCCTGCTTTCTGAAAAATGCCGTGTCAGGTGCCTGCTGCAGAAACTGCCCCATAAACAAATTGGCGACAATCTCCCCCTGAACAAAGATCGGCGCCGAAGCTTCGTAGAGCCCGTTGGCACATCGGTAGACCCCGCCATCGGCATTGTTGGCGAATTTGATGGGCAGCGAACAGTCGCTTTCAATGCAGCGCTTGCGCAACTCGGGATGGTTACGATGGAATTTGACACATATTTCCTGCCAGTTGCATTGAACCCAGATGTGCCCATCCACACCGATAATAGCCGTGGCTGCTCCAGCCATCTCGGACAGACGCATGGCCAGTTCCTGAAAAGCTGGAAAATCGAATATTTCATTCAGCCCGTATCGCAATCAGCTACCTCTTGTTTCGGTGACCAGAAACGACTGATACCGCCAATACCGCTTATGGGGATTCTCCGTTGAGCCCCGTCGAACCATGCCCTGTAGCACTGGAACATGGCCATGCAAAGTTGGTATAATATCTCAATATAATATACAATAACATTGTCGAGCACTGACGAACCAGCAGTCATGAGAGAACCTGCCCCCCTGCGCAAGCAGCCTCTTTACAGAGTTGCGCAAAATTACGTATGCTAAATGAGTAACTAGCGACGATCTCAACCAAAATTCAGAAGGCGCATGTATCGTGAACATGTTGTGCAAAAATATCATCCTTGACGAACTCAAAGCCAGGGAGCCGCTATTCGGGCGCTGGGTCGTGGGAAAATTCATCGGCGCAGGGGCCAACGGATGTGTCTTTACTATCGAACGTGAAGATCTCGGCCAAAAATTCGTTGCCGCAATCAAAGTCATTCCGCTCAGCGCGCCCAGAGACGAAAACGACCCCACCGGCGAAACCCTGAAGCAAACCATCGGAAAAGACGCCCGGGAAATTCTGCATATGTACAACCTGGCCGGCCATACCAACATCGTCGGCTGGCACAATCACGACATAATTACCGCCGAAGACGAGGATTCCGTCCATGTCCACATCATGGTGATGATGGACTATTTGCCCAATTCGCTGGCCAAGGAACTCAAAAAAGGGCCGCTTCCCTGGCAAAATGCGGTGGAAATTCTTATCGGTTGCCTCAAGGGACTGGAGCACATCCACGCGCACAACATCGTGCACCGCGATATCAAACCAGAAAATATTTTCATTGCCGCGGACGGTACGCCCAAAATCGGCGACTTCGGCATTTCACGCCAGGTCAGCGATGCCACCCAGGCCAAAACCGTGGCCGGAACCCCGCTGTACATGGCCCCGGAAGTCTACTCGGACCCTTTCGGCATGGGCTACGGGCTGAAATGCGACATTTATTCGCTGGGGCTGGTAGCCTATGAAATGATCGAAGGCTGCCTGCCGTTTGAGGAAGACTCCGACACAACCCAGGGCATGGTCAAACGGCGTTTCTCCGGCGAACCCATTGAATTTGCTTCCGTCATTCCGGCCGCTTTGAAAAAAGCCCTGCTTCGCGCTCTGGCGTATGATCCGGACAGGCGCTTTCCTTCGGTGCAGATCTTTCGCGAAGCTCTGGAGCGCGTTCTGCAACCCCAGCAAATCGGCAGTCTGATGCCTGGAACCAAGCGCTTCAAGGCACCGCCGCTCGCAGAAGTCCAGGACATGCGCAAAGATCCCAAAAAACGCCTGGTGCGTTCGCGGACAGCGCCTCCCACCATCCAGCCGGGCAAGGCCGCACTGGACAAGACAACCCAGGAGCCCGGCCGAGGCTTTCTGAGTTTTGGTGGCAAAGCCGGTGCGCCGGCCGCAGACCCGGACGCGGGCATCGAGGCGACGCAGACGATGCTCCGGACCATGGGCGCTCCCCTGAGGCAGCCCCCGCGTTCGCGGCCACAGGTCCGCAGGGATACCGACACAACGCAGCAGACCGTAACACAGGTCTACAAAACTCCTGTGTCAAAGGCCGATCTGGATCAGACCATTGTCAACGAGCCGGATCAGACCGTGGACAGCGGCATGCGCAGAAGGAGCCTCATCGGCGACACTCTCGAACGGCAGGAGAAAACACCGGCCGGACCTGCTCCATCGCAGTCCGCTTCGGAAGCCCCAAAAAATAACGTACAAAATGGCTGGGAAGAAAAAACATCCCAGCCGGAATCAGCCCCCAGCAACCGCTTGTCCCCCCCAGACAGGGATGATTCTCCTTTTGCACAGACCCTGGCCGATCATCCCATCGGACAACGGACCATGATCCGTATTCTCGAGGCTGATACTGCCGTCAATTTTGTTTATTACAGTCGGGAGATCTGCCAGAAGCTGGTGCTGCTGGCCAAGAAGCAGATCAAGTCGCAGGGGCATGTGCCGCTGGAGTTCAAAAATCGTTTTTCTTCACGGGTCAATGAAGAAAAAATCTGCGCACGTATTATTTCCATCGGACTTGTGGACGATCTTATCCTGGCGGAAATCGTCCCGGTGCAGGAGTTCGAGCATGAGCTGGCGTTTCTCCTGGAACAGGAAGTCTACCAGGTTGTACCCAAATATCTGGGATTCACGTACAACCTGGGAGAAAACACCCACATCAAGCCCGAGCACCTGCAACTGCTGAGCTTTTCCATCTACGACAAGACCGAGGACTGATTCCGGGCTATTTCAAAAGCCGGTCGTTAGAAACCACGATTTCAACACGACGGTTTTGCGCCCTGCCCTCAGCCGTGTCATTGCTGCCGACCGGGTCATAGTACGAGCGCCCCACTGCAGCCAGGGATTCCGGCGCCACGCCTGCGTTTTTGATCAAATACCGTACCACGGAGGCGGCCCGCTTGGCGGAAAGCTCCCAGTTGCTGGCCATCCAGTAGGAAAAGGCGGCCTTGATGTCCACATCATCCGTATGGCCGACGACATAGATTTGCTTGTTCTTGAGTTCGCTAAGCGTATTCTGGAACTTCTGCAGCACTTCTTTGCCCTTTGCGGTGATATGCGTGCTTCCCGAAGGGAACAGCACCTGCCCGACGATCTGAATTTTCACTTTATCCTTGAACTGTTCGATGGTGACTTCCTTGTCGCTGATTTCCTGCTTCAGGTCGTGGATCAAACTTTCGTAGGTAGTTTTTACTTCAGCCACTTCTTTCTGGCTATCTTGTCCCTGAGCCTCTGCCAGGTCCGTACGGCACTGCCCGAGCTGCTTTGTCAGCCCGGCCAGCTGATTCTCCATGTCGGCCAGTTTGGAAGCGTTTTCCTTGTCCGCGGACTCCACGTCGGCTTGCAATTCTTTTTCACGAGAAGCCAGGTCCTGCTGCAATTGGGCGATCTGTTTCTCCAGGTCGGCAACCTTGGCGTTCTCCTGATCCGCGGCAGGAGTTGCATCAGCGGTCTTTTCCGTACGGCAGGTATCGAGTTCTGCTTTCAGGTCAGCTATCTGTGCGGCGAGCGATGCGTCGGGCAGAGATGTTTTGGCCAGAGAAGAGTTGGAGTCTGTGCCGGGGGCGGCGGTTTCGGGCTTCTGTTCGGAGCCGGCCTGTGCCAGTTGTTTCTGGCAACTCTCCAGACGCTGGTTCAGAGACGCAAGTTCGTTGGATGTCGCCTGCGAAGGACTGCCTTCTTCCTTGAGGGCTTGCAGAGCCTTGGCGCTCTCGGCCAGATCCTGTTTGCACTGTTCGAAATCCGGCCCCAGGGCAGTCAAGGTCTTCACCTGGTTGTCGGCTTCTTCAAGCTTTGCTGCAAGGCCGTCGCATTCGTCCAGCCGGGCTTTTTGCTGCTTCAGCGCATCCTCGGCCTTCCGCTGCTGCTGTCCGTATTCCTCAATGCGTTGCTGCAGAGCCTTGAGCCTGTCGTCACCGGTTGTCTGAAGATCCAGCAAGCGTTTGCGCAAACTGTTTCTTTCACGGTTGGCAGCCTGTTTATCCTGCTCAACCTGTTCCAGAGAACTGTTTGCACGTTCCAGGTCATATTGCGTTGTGGACAATTGTCTTTCCAATGCTTCCAGGGCTGAATTCTGCGAATAATACGTCACCAGGAGGTAGGCTGTAACTGCGACCAGCAAAAGTAAAAGAATGGCGAGAATTATTGTGGCACTGCCTGCGCCCAGCTGTTTGAGATTGCGCGAACCTGCTGCCTTCATGGCGGACCTCCTCGTGTCCCTGTTGTCGTCAATGTGATATGTGTTTGTGGTTCGACTGCCCGTTCAATGAATATTATAAAATATGGCGGAAAAACTGACAAAAATCAAACACTCGATAGCATACACGCATTTATGACATGTTCGACGAACGGGTTTTCCGGTCATCGATGAGGCCTTACAAACAGCACGCTCCAACCGTCCGAAATGATGTGCTGTTGCAGACAATATCTTTCGGGTGTAAAAAACAGCTATGATCAAGCCACACGTACCTGCCATCACGGGCAGACTCAAAATACGCATCTGGGATGCGCTACGCATCGAAGCTCAAAAACGAGGGCTTCCCGTGGCCGGATTTGTGCGTCAGGTTTTTCAACAGGCCTTGCGACACAGCGACCGGTTCGCTCCCTCCTGCCAGTCTTCTCTTCCTCCCCGTCCGCACCGGAGCACCCCCCTGCACCGGCTCCTGCATGACCAGTTGAATAAATACTGAGTTTTCCGCTCATTTTTTTCTCTTTCCGCCCTTAAGATCTATTGCTGCCCTGCCGATAAATAAAATGACAGGGATAAAAGTTACGCAAATCAGCGTACAGTTTCTGTCACTTAAGCAACAGATTCCCTCAAAGTAAGGAGGGGAGCGTCATGAATGAGCAGATTCAAACCATTTCCAATCCAGGATACGCAGTACAACCCTCGAACTCTGCTTCGCAAACCGGCGAACAATACAGTGAGCGGGATCGTACGCTAAAGCTGAATTCGCAGGATTCGAAAGAACAGCAGGAATCCCAGAAGCCGGACGAAGAAGTGCTGAATGAAAAGGACCTGGAAACGCTGGTAAGCGAAGCCCAGGAAAAATATGAGGCCAAGGGAATCAAGTTGAATTTTTCCGTCCATGAGGAAACCGGACAGATCCAGGTGGAAGTGGTCAATTCCGCCGACGACAAGGTGATCCGTAAAATTCCCAGGGACGAAATGCTGAAACTGGCTGCCCAGATGAAAGAGATGGCCGGTACCCTGCTGGATCGTTCCATCTGATTCCACGTGCGCAAGCACCCTCCGTCCTTTCTCGCAAATACAGGGCCGAAGATTTTTTCTTCGGCCCTAAAGTTTTATAAAGCCTCTGCCGATAAGTAGTACAAGGATTTTTTTCCAAGACGCTGACGGAGAATCTATGGACACCACAATGTCTGTGAACACGAGCGCGCGCGATTTCACCGGCAAGCTCGTTGTTTCACTTATCCAGCAAACACTGCAAAAAACGCCCGAAGCAACCGCCCCGGCGGTGAACTCTGCTTCAGGCAAGGGCACGACCATTGATTTGCAGGTCTGATACGACAATCGTTTGCTGGAGCATCCAGGCGTCAAGAATGCCTGCGGAAAGCTGATACGCTCTTGTCAGCGTCGGTAAAAATGTAGTCGGACACCGGGCCGGAGTTCCAATTTTCCTGTCCGGGACAACTCAGGAGGGAGGACCCCATGGGAATCACCGGAATCGATTCAATGAGCAGCAGCCTTGATACTTCACTGACGACCGAACAGTTGGTGAATGCCGATAAAGATGTCATTGGCGCCCAGGTCGTCACCGGCAGCCTGGATAATCTGAACAAGGATTCTTTCGGCAATACCAACAGCGAATACGAAATGCAGAAAAAAGTGCTCATGGCGGACGCCATGGGTAAAGGTGGCGTTGTATACAAAGGCGTCTAACGCGCCTGTTCGACGATCCGGGGGAAATGTTCGCCATTTCCCCTTTTTCATTTCACTGTGCGGCCGGCCAGTCCCCGGCCTCTCAGCCGAGTTCGCTCTCCTCCAGCGTTCGCAGGGAATCCACTACAATATCCAGCTCGCGTGTCAGACTTTCCATAAGGTCTGTGCTATCTTCCGACGCCCGGATCTTTTTTTCAATCTCCACGGAAAGTTGCCTTACCGTCTCTGCGGAGATGTTGGCTGCCGCCCCTTTGAGCGCATGCACCAGATCCGCAGCCCTGGTCTGCTCCTTGGCAGCGAGTGCAGCTGAAAGCTTTTCCGGAAACCCCAGAAACTCCCGCTGAAATGCCCGCATGCTTTCCAGAAGCAGAGACCAGTCGCCCATCATGCGCCGTTGCGCATCGTTCATGTCAATGCCAGGCAGGTTCAACGGCGCGTCCTTTTGCTGAGGCGCAGTTGTCTCCAATGGAGCCTCAACGGAATGCGCACCGTCCTCTGCCACAGGGGCCCATTTTCTGAGCGTGCTTTGCAGTTGTATCGGGTCCAGAGGTTTGCAGAGATGTTCGTTCATGCCGGCAGCCAGTGATTTTTCCCGTTCCTTGGCAAAGGCATGCGCGGTAAGGGCGATAATCGGAAGCTCCTGATGCCGGGCACGAATGGCTCTAGCGGCTTCATAACCGCTCATCCCCGGCAACTGAATATCCATGAAAATCATGTCGAAAGAGCCTGTCCGGACGGCATCCAGCGCTTCCTGCCCCGTACTGACGTGCCGGACACGACACCCCAGAATCTCCAGAGTGCGCCTGGCTACCTTGACGTTGACATCGTTATCTTCCACCAACAGGATATTCAATTCCTTGGTTCGCTGTGAAGGCGGCAGTCCGTTGCCTTCAGTACCGTAGGCAGGCGTTTCCGGTGTCATCCCGGAGGACTCCGCTGCACACAGGCAATTTTTCAAACTGCCTGGTGTCACTGGTTTCAACAGACAGCGGTGCGTTTTTCCCTTGCGAACCTGTCGTTGCAGATGCTTGGGGCCAAAGGCCGGCACCATGACAACAGAGATGCCCTCCGGCTTCAAAACTGCCCCTACGGATTGAGGAAGTTCACTTTCCCGAAACTGCGGCATATTCCAGTCCACAAAAAGATAATCCACCCTGGAATCCTTTTCGGAAAGCATTAAAAGCAGTTCGGATTCGGTTGCGCAATACCGGGTCCGTATCCCCAATTTCTCCAACATATTCGATACGGCCGTTCCCGAGGAGCTGTTGTCGTCAACTACCAGGGCACTGGCGCCGGATAGTGCCTGCAGACATTGTTCCTGGTGCGGGGATTCCTGGACATCGTCTGTAGTCGCGACTCCGAATGCAGCCGTAAAAGAAAAAACACTCCCTTTGCCGGGCATGCTGGTAACCTCGATGGAGCCGCCCATGTTTTCCACAAGTTTCGCGCATATAACCAGTCCGAGCCCGGAACCTCCGTACTTGCGGCATATGGACAGATCCGCCTGATGGAACGCCTGGAAAAGCTGTTGCTGTTGTTCCTCGTCCATGCCGATGCCCGTATCGAATACGGAGAATTCCAGTATCTGCTTATTGCTGTCTCCGGACAGCCGTTCGCAACGAATGACTATTTCCCCTGTTTCCGTGAACTTCACCGCGTTACTGGCCAGATTCATCAACACCTGACGCAAGCGCAACGGGTCTCCGACAAGATGCATGGGCACGGTATCCGCAAAATCAAACACCAGTTCCAATCGCTTTCGCGCCACTTCCGGGCCCAGATTGGCTGATATGAAATTGAAAATTTCTTCAAGACCGAATTCGATATGTTCCAGTTCGAGCATTCCCGCTTCTATTCGGGAAAAATCAAGAATCTCATCAAGCAGGTGCATCATGCCTTGGGAAGATTTCAGAACATGCTGCATCAGATCCCGTTGATCATCAGGATTCCCGCTTGCCAGGGCCAGGCGCGTCAGGCCGATTACTCCATTCATCGGCGTACGGATTTCATGGCTCATCTGGGCCAAAAATTCCCCCTTGGCCTTGCTGGCGATCTTTGCGGCGTCCTTCTCCTTTTCAGCCTGTTGTTTCAACAGCCGTTCAGTGAGATCCACCAGCGAACCGCGAAAAAAAAGCACCTTTGCATCCTTGTCCCAGTAAGGACGGATGGCTAATGTCCCAGGGAAAACAGTCCCCTGTTTATGTTTGAAATACGAATCCAGGTGACAGGTTTTAAAAGCCACTTTGCTTTCCTGAAGGATGGAATCAAAGTCCTCGGGCTTAACAAAACATTGCGTACGAATATTCCGGACTGTTTCCTTGAACTCCTGGACAGAGGCATAGCCCAATAAGGACGCAAAAGCCGGATTAGCATCTGCTATCTCGCCAGTGGCAGAAACCAGAAACATACCCTCGATGGCATTTTCGAACAATTCCCGGTACTTTCTTTCCGATGCGCTCAATGCGCGGTTGCGTTCCTCTATGGCCAGAGCAGAGCTGCGCAGGGCCTTGCGTGCGGAAATAAAGCTGAGAAGCATGAAATTGAAGGAGGAAAACAAGGTTTGCAGTTCGAGGTAATTCTGAACCGGAGCTTTGAGTACGAGCTTTTCAGGATCTTCCTTGGTTACGTTTTTCATTTCTTCCGCCAAAGCTCCCAGCGGACGGGCCACCATGCGCCTGACCAGATAGATAAGCACCAGTGAAACCCCCAGAAAATACACCAAAGCCTGTACGCCGGAAAAAAGCAATTTGTCCAACAGCTCATCCACCAGCATCGATGTATTCGTATACACCAGCAAACGCCCAACCAATACGTCCTGCCCGGATTCGGTCGCATGCGTAAGCTTGAACTCCCGCTTTTCAAAATCCTGCCCCAAAGTCAAAAAGGCAGGTCCGTCCTTTTTCAATGGGGCGTTCAGCAAAGTATATTCGCGGGCTTTTTCCGGGAGCTTGCCGATAGCTACGGCTTCGGAACCGTCTTCTGATTCGAGAATGGCCCCATCGATGGCATACGCATTGTAGATTCCGCGCAGCAGGGAGCGTACGCGCATGGTGTTTTTCCGGTAGTAAGCTTCCGCCAAAGGCTTCTGATATTCAGACTGCAGCCGTTGAAAGTCCTGCTGCATATGTTTCTTGATCACAGAATATTCAAGGACGCAATGCAAAACGAAGAGAGCAAGTGTAATCCCAAAAAAACTGATGATGAATACCGTAACAATTCGCGCTGAAATGGATCGTGGAACTTCAATATGCATGGACTATCTGCTTTTTTGTCACCATTGGTGAATGGTTATATCTCATGGTAATTTCATACGTTCTCTTCCGCTTCCTGTCCAGCGGCACAGCTGAAGATGATACTATGCTCAGGAACATGGACAGGACAACAAAGCCATGCCCATGCTCCTGACAAAAGAACCTAGGATTCAATAGGTGCGTCAGTTCCTGCGAAGCAGCACAAGGCTGACCATCAGACTGGCTAAAGCGCAATATTTTGAAACTATGATAAGATCCTGCCCGTTGGCAAAAAACGGCCCCAGGCAGTAACCGATACCCCAGGCAAGATAGTACAGGCCGGAAGCACGCCCCTGACGACCGGATCCGGACCTTTCATTGATCAAAGCCAATGATGCGACAGCAAAGGTTCCCATCCCCGCGCCCATAACGACAATTGAAGACACGGCCATGAAGAACGACGAAGCGAAAAGGCCCATCAAGCCCAGCCCGCAGCCCAAAAGCCCTCCAATCACAAAGAGGCTACGCCCGAAAAGGTCGGAAAGTCGCCCTGAAACGTATTGTGCGAGAGTTATCCCGCCAAACAGGCTCAAATAAAATTGGGCAACATTGATATTTGCGCCCGCTTTTCCGGCAGCCAGATAAACGGGAAGACTGCTGGTCGACAAGCCGTAAAAGGCACCGAACAAGACTATTGCAGCAACCAAAGGCCAACACGAAGAATCCCATCCCCTGTAAACCCTCGCGGCTGTTTTTTGGTCTGAAGGAGTCCTGTCCGCCGGGGCCACAACAAGAAGAGTCAGCAGCATAGCTGCGGTGCAGAGTCCGGCAAAAACCATGAAGGGAGCCAGAGCAGAGAAGGAATACCCCAAAAGCACGACCAGAGGTGCTATCATCATTCCCAGGTGAAAGGCGGCGTTATACCATCCGATGGCGCGCCCTCTGGTGCAGGAGTAAATCTTCCCCAAATAGGCCGGAGCACAGGCCCAGACAGGCGCCTCCCCCACTCCCTGTAGAAAACGTCCACAATAGATGTGCAAAGGGTTCTGGCTGACATGATAGACCACGGCAGCCAACGCCATGAACAAGAAACCCGTACTTAATATGTAACGATAGCCAAAACGGTCGGCCAACCAGCCGGCCGGATACTGGCAGAATACGTACGCCAAAGCAAAAGACGAAGCCAACCATCCGGCCGAACGCAAGGTCCCGGCCGTCTGCAAGTATTTTTCCGGCAAGGCAACTCCTGCCAGCCCCATTCCGGACATGGCCAGGAAAACGGCCAGACACAACCCTGCCAAGGGAAAACAATTACGCATGATTCCTCCTGGAATACAACGCACGCACCAACGCGCGGCTGCATCAAAAGTGCAGAAAAGAGTGAGAAACAACTCAGAACACCAGGAGGGGAAAAGGCCGCACAAAGAGATAAGCCTGTTGCGGACAACAGGCTTTTCAGGCCCGGATAAAGGACAGCACCCCTCCCTTTAGCAGGAAGGAGGAGGAGATACGTTGAAAATTTGTCTGTTCATACGTGGTTTGTTTTTACTGTTCTTGGAGACTTTTACGCAGCACGTCCGGAAATGTCCAGGAAGATCATGCAGGGCATTTTTTCTATTTCGGATGGTTCAATTCAGCCCTTATGAGTCAAGGGCTTCTGTGCCATCCATTTGCGGATGTTCTGAGGTGGGGCATAGGTCTTGAACTGTTCCAACAGACCTGCGGGTGTATTATCAACCAGCACCATTGCCCTGTGCGCTTCGGTCACAAAGCCCTGGGCCACATTGTTGTCAAGGAACTGAAGCAGCAGGTTATAATAGCCGTTGGGATCCAAAAAACCACAGGGTTTGGAATGGAAGCCCAATTGCGCCCAGGTCAGTGTCTCGAACATTTCATCTAGGGTACCCCACCCGCCTGGCAATGAAATAATGCCGTCGGACAATTCGGCCATCAAGGCCTTGCGTTCGTGCATGGATTCCACCACGCGCAGATCTTCCAGATGTTTGTGCGCTACTTCGTACTTGACCAGACTTTCCGGAATGACACCGATGACCTCCCCGCCTCCGGCCATGACCGCGTCAGCGCAGGCTCCCATAAGCCCCACGGAAGCTCCCCCGTATACCAGCCCCAGACCACGGGCGGACAGTTCTTTTCCAAGGGCGGTCGCGGTTTCCATGTAGATGGGATCAAAGCCCGTATTGGCACCGCAAAATACACAAATTCGTTTCATGTCGATTACTCCTAAAAAGAAAAAAGCCGGGGTCATCCGTTTGGACAACCCCGGCCGACTTTTTTTCAAACAGCGCGTCTAGGCGTGGCCTACTTCACGCTTCACTTCAAGTGCGATCTTCCAGAGGATGGTCAGCACAAAGGCACCAATGGCGTAGATGGCAAGGCCAATGGCGATTTCCGTGGGCTGCGGTACGTAGCCGGTCACGGTCTCAAAGGGGGTGGGCGTGAAACCGCCGACCAGCAGGCCGATACCTTTGTCGATCCAGGTGGCCAGCACCAGGATACCCAGGGACCAGGGCAGCAGCTGCATGTTGTCGCGCAGTTTCGGAGGCAGAAGCAGTACCAGCGAAAGAATAGCCAGCACGGCAGCTGTCCACAGGAAGCCGACCCACTGCGTGTTTCCGTCCATGCCATGGAACAGGTAGATCAGAGGATCCATGTGGCCGGGAATATTGCTGTAGAAAGCCGTGAAGACTTCCAGCATGAAGAAGAAAACGTTGACCGCCATGGCGTACGCGATGATCTTGGTCAGGGATTTGATAGCCAGTTCGCCTGGATCAAATTTGGCGATTTTCTTCAACAGGAACATCAGCAGCAACAGAATGGCAGGTCCGGAACAGAAAGCCGAAGCCAGGAAGCGGGCAGCCAGGATGGCGGTCAGCCAGTAGTGACGTCCGGGCAGTCCTGCGTACAAAAAGGCTGTTACGGTATGGATACCGAAGGCCCAGAATACGGAGGTGAACGCAAAGAACTTGAGCCACTTGGGCGGATCGACTTCGTTTTTTTCAGCCTGCAGGGAAACCCAACCAACAATGATGTTCAGGAACAGGTAGCCGTTCAACACGATCATATCCCAGAACAACATGGAGTTCGGTGTGGGATGGAAGATCATGTTCATCATCCGCTGCGGTTGTCCAATGTCGACGATGACGAAGAGCAGGCTCATCGTAACAGCGGCAATGGCCATGAACTCACCGAAGATGATCATGTTCTTGAAGCGTTTGTAATGATGGAAGTAGTACGGAAGCACCAGCATTACTGCAGAAGCAGCGACACCGACCAGATAGGTGAACTGGGCGATGTAGAATCCCCAGGACACGTCGCGGGACATGCCGGTAACCTGGAGACCGAAAGTGAGCTGAATGATGTAAGCAGCGACACCTATGCTGATGATGCCTCCCAGAACCACGAGCCAGATCCAATAGCTTGCTGAACCTTTAAATGCTTTTTCGAGCATGGCTGACCCCTTAAATGATGTAGTAGACGCTGGGCTGCGTTCCCAACGAAGTTTTACGACGAATGGCGAAGTTTTCGCTCAGGGCCTGCCGGACATTGGATTCAGGATCTGCCAGGTCTCCAAAAATGAGCGCGCCATCGGCAACTTCAGCGGCTGCATCAACACAAGCCGGGTTCTCCCCTTTTGCCAGGCGTTCGGCGCAGAAATTACACTTTTCCACAACACCGCGCATACGCGTGGGGTATTCAGGATTCTCGTGTTTGATGTACGGACGAGGATCCTTGAAGTTGAAGCTGCGTGCACCGAACGGACAGGCGGCCATACAGAAACGGCAGCCGATGCAGCGGTGCATGTCCATGATGACAATACCGTCGCTTTCGCGCTTGAAAGTCGCCTTTGTGGGGCAGGCGCGTACGCACGGCGGGTACTCGCAGTGGTTGCACATGAGCAGGTATTCCCGCTCTTCCACGGCCTTGGACGGGAAGTGGCTGTGCTTATCCGTGAAAGCCTGCTCGAAATCCGTGGTCCAGATCCATTTGATGTTCTGGTTGCCGGGGATATCAGGCACGTTGTGGAACGAATGGCAGGCTTCGATGATCTTCTCATACTGCTCGGGAGATTCGAACTTGCGCGTATCGATTACCATGCCCCAGTGCTTGGCTTTCAGCTGCTCTGGTGTATGCTGGTATTCGGGCAGGTTCTGGGCCAAAGCCTCGGGGTCGGAGTTGGTTACCACATCGACAACCGGTTTCACGCCCAGTGTAAGAGCGGACAGGCCGGCAATCTTGAGGAACTTTCTTCTGCTGCTCTTCATTAGTTATTCCCCCTTGGCTCGAGGTGGCAGGTCCAACAATAGGGAGTAACACTGTTGGCATCGTGACATTTGTCACAGAATTCCTTCTTGTTGGAGTGACATTTCATACAGGTGTTCTGCAGGCTGATGACGTATTTTTTACCATTGGTAGCCACATAAATACGCTCGCCCTCACGAATAGCCATATCGCGCCAAGTGTTGAGTATTTTCATATGTTCGGCGCGCATCAGGTCTTTATTTTCGATGCACTCTTTTTCTCCCTTGGGCAGAGCCAGCTCAGGCTGGACATAACCGCCGTCCCCAAAGACCTTGTTGGCCCAGAAAGGGGAGGAGAAAAGCACGAAAAAGACAACGAGTCCAGGAATGATGTACTTCGCGTTATACATTATTCATCCTCCATCCCGGGCAGGGGCTCTTGCCTCAGGTCCATAGTGCGCTTCTTTTCACCCTTCATGACCAGGGCGTTGGCAACAAGCTCGTGCACTCCGGAAATGTCGACTCCCGGAGCCCAGTAGTCGGCCAGAGGAACCAGAGTCGCACGGTCGATGGCGCAGATGCAGGCCATGCGATTGACGTCGTGCTTGTCCTGAACATACTTCAGGGCGTTTCCTCTTGGCAGACCGCCGCGCATGCGGATCTCCATGATTTCATCGGTATTCAGGCCGGAACCGCCGGCGCAGCAGAAAGTCTGCTCGCGGATGGTCTTTTCGGGCATTTCGAAGAAATTGTTGCAGACATTCTTGAGAATGTAGCGGGGTTCTTCGAGCAGGCCCATGGCCCGTGCCGGGTTGCAGGAATCATGGAAGGTAACCCGGAAATGGTCGTTACGGCTGGGATCAAGTCTGAGCTTGTCGTGCTTGATCAAATCGGCCGTGAACTCGGCGATGTGCACCATCTTGGTTGCGGCAGCACGTTCGAACACAGTGCCGGTCAAGGGGTTCACCGGAGTGGTCATATTGGGAGGCGTGGGGCCGTTGTGCGTTTCCATGTACTGGTTGATGACGCGCCACATGTGGCCGCACTCACCACCGAGGATCCACTTGGCACCCAGGCGTTCGGCTTCGGCGTACATCTTGGCATTCAGTTTCTTCATCATCTCGTGGGAGGTGAAGAGACCGAAGTTACCACCTTCGGAGGCGTACGTGGACAGCGTGTAGTCCAGGCCGATCTCATGGAAGAGCATCAGGTAGCCCATGAAGGTGTAGATGCCGGGATCGGCGAATACGTCGCCCGAAGGAGTGATGAAGAGCACTTCGTGCCCTTTTTCGTTCATGGGAACATTCAGATGAATGCCGGTGACTTCTTCAATGTCGTCAACCAGAAAGTCAACGATGTCCTTGAAGGCGTGCGGCTGGATACCCAGGTGGTTACCCGTGCGATTACAGTTACGTACGGGTTCCATGATCCAGTTGATGTTGATGCCCAGTTCATGCAGCAGCTCGCGGGCCATCATGGTGATTTCCGCGGTATCGATGCCGTAAGGACAGAACAGGGAACAGCGGCGGCACTCAGTACACTGATAAAAGTAGTAGAACCACTCTTTGATGACGTCGATGGTCAGTTTGCGCGAACCACCAATGCGGCCCATAAGCTTACCGAACATAGTGAAATCGTTGCGGTATATGGAGCGCAACAACTCGGCGCGCAAAACGGGCATATTTTTGGGGCCACCACCACCGATAAAAAAGTGACATTTATCGGCACAGGCGCCACAACGTACGCAAATGTCCATGAAGACCTTGAAGGAACGATATTTCTTCAGGCGCTTCTTGAAACCTTTATGAATAATTTCAAACCAGTTCTCGGGCAGTTTCCAATCCTCGTCCATGGGGCTCCATTCGCGGGCATTGGGGAATCCGATCTGCTCGATAACTTCCGGCTTTGCCGGATAACAGAAAGAACCTTCCCGGAAAACAGGCTTGGTATCCAGCCAGCTTTCCTGAGGCATTCCGTAATTGAACTTTAAGAGTTCTTCTGGGGTAGGAACGTTAGCCATAACCACTCCTTATTCAGCCGCGGCGTCCGAAGAGGACTGCGAACCGTCGGGCATTTTATCAACAGGAAGACCAGCCTCGATCATGTGCTCTCTGAAATCATCTTCATAAGCCTCGTAGGTGTGGTAAACCTTGGGCGGATTCCAGGGGTTGTTGTAATGCTTTTCGCGGCTGTTGTTGGGCAGGTTTCTGGTCGGGCTCAGGAAAATACCACCCATGTGCATCAGTTTGCTGAAGGGGAAGTAAATGAGCAGACAGCTGACCAGGAACAAGTGCGAATAGAAGATGGGAGCCACATCAGGCTTAATGGTGGGGCTCAAACCAATCAGGCCCATGGTCATGACCTTGACGGAATCGATGTCGGTCTTGCCGATGTAGCGCATCCAGATACCCGTGCACACGATGCCCAGAAGCAGAAACAGCGGAAAATAATCCTGCGCGAGAGAGATGTAACGAACCTTGCAGTTGAAGAAACGCCTCAGAAGCAGGAAAGCGAGCGCTGCCACTATAATAAGGTCGCTCTGGTAAAAACGGGGTACGCCCATCTGCATGATGCCGTCAAAAAATTCGGTAATGGAGACCAGCATCGGTACAGGTTCGACGAAAAACCGGAAATGGCGGATAAAAATTACCAGAAAAGAATAGTGGAAAAGCAGCGCAAAAAGCCAGAGCCACTTGGCCGAACTGTAAGCCACTCTCGGTCCATCAGATGTCTGATGGATCGAAACCCCGACATTTCTGAACAAAGATCTGAAGAAACAGACTTCGGTAATCATCCGAACGACTGTCCAGCCTTTGTTGTGGGGATTGTCAATGGGATTGTATTTAATCCAATCCAGACTCTTCTCTTGCGCACCTGTTGTTGGGATGCTGAACGGCACGGGAGTGCGTGCCCAATCTACGATTCGCCAGATGAATCCGCAGATAAAAACAGCTACGGCAACGTAAGGGACGTAAACGCCGAATACACTCTGCATTCCGGACGAAGCCCCCCAGTACGCGCCGATCCCAAGCACCAAGACGGCCAATAGTGATAAAAATACTGCCATGTGCCCTTACCTCGCTTGCTTGGACGTATCATTGGTTATTTGATTCATTTTCCTCTGCCGGAGACTCGCATATCAGTTTCGCACACCTCAACAAATGTGCCTGAGAGTGCTTCACCTCATCCACACGCATTTTGAAAATCTGTTCTCGACACTTCACGTAATTGTCAAATGAAATCAGGGCCAAGCTATCCAGTTTCGACTCGAATTGCAACAGTTCCAACGCAAAGGCATTGTCCTGAAGTTCGCTCTTAACCAACTCGCGAATGATTCCTTTGAGAAGATAGATAAAGCCCACGGCCTTGGCAGGCGTGAACTCCTGAACGGAACGGATTCTGATGATGTCGTCCAACGGTCCGATAACGGTTTCGGACTCCAGACCTTCTTCAAGCAGTGCGTCCACAAGCACGCGCAAAGCCTCGGTGGTCCGGTGGCCGACGGGATTCGTGAACTGATCCTTATGGGTTCGCATAAACCCGACCGTATCCAATGGATACGTCTTGAAAACGGAATCAATCCAGCCGTCAGTGATTTCCAGCTTTTTTTGGTTTAGAAATTCGTAAAAACGCATGAGATCCTTTTTTATTGATGCATCAAGTAAATGCCCAAAAAAATATTACGCTTTCGCCCAGTTGCCGAAACCCCCTATAATGATTTTTTGACAATTTGTCCAAACAAATCAAGGGCCCTCTCAACGGCAAATCAACCCGCTGAAATCATGAAGTTTAGTTATTTCAGCCTCTAAGATCCACATCAGGCGTGGACGTCAACTTGTGAAAAAAAAAACTCCGATTTCGATCGGATCGAAATCGGAGTCAAAAGATACCCAATTAATATAGTTGCAATTTTCAAGACACTCAGATGGCCTAGTTGGGATCAGTCATGACAACGACTTTTCCATCAGGCCGCTCGAAACAGCGTCTCCATACGCCGGCTCTGACATCGGTTCTTACTTGCATAGGAATACCTCCTTATTGCGGTGCTTTTTGATTATTGCTTCCCGCGGAACCAACCAAACGATCCTTGGGGAGCGTAATCTGTTCGTACATGGCATCAGTGGCAGCCAGAATGCTGAAAGTCGGTTCAAAATTCAGCCGCCGGGCCACATACAAATTAAGATAAATCTTCGGATTCGAATCGTCCATCATGGGCAGGGATCGAGGCGACTGCCCGCGGAGAATCCGTACCACCTTGGAGGCCACAAAAGCCCCCACCTGATCCAGATCCGCATTGACAAAGCCCATCAAGGCGCCGGCTTCAACATCCTGCTTTCCCAAAGAGGAAAACGTGGGGATCCGCTTGTCCATGAAAAACTGCAGTTCGGATTGCACATCATTCTGTTTCCAGTCAAAACAGGGATGAGCCGGAATAAAAAAAGCGTCTATGCCTTTGGCAGCCAGATCTTCGATGGCCTTGCGGCATTGTTCGGGCTTGACGCCTTTCAGGTTGTAGGTAACCAGCTCGAACCCGCGCTCGTCAGCGGCCTGCTGCGCATCTTCAAGATAAAATTTCTGCCATTTTTCACTCTGATCATCAAAATACATATATCCCAGGCGGGAAAAATTGATCACGTCATGAAAAATATACAGCATGCGCTTGACCCCGTCGGGATCCACCTGGGTCGTGAAGTTATTGATGCCCGAATCCTCCGAACTGGAAACAAACCCTGATTTGACAGGATCCGGCAAGCCGATGGCCAAAATGGGGGTCGACAGATTATTGGCGTTGAGAACAGCCTTGGTAGCCGCATCGCCCGCGCAGACAATCAAATCCAAATCCGTACGGGACATCAGGTCCTGGGCCATATTCGGAAGCTTTTCCTGATCCGTATCATCCCAACCGGGACTGAAGTAGGCATCCGGAGGAAATTCTATCTTGTCATCCCAATCTGAATATTTTTTGATGTGATCGGAAATAGAGTCAATGAGATCTGTAAACACCCAAAAAGGGCCGCCTTCGATATACCCAACCTTATACGTATGCGTCATACCCCATCCCGTGACAGGAAAAATACAGACAAGTGACAATAGTAAGAAAAGGGAAAAACATTTTTTCAACATAAAAATACCATTCTGTATTGACATTAAGACATACGCTTATTGGGATCTATCGACGCTCAACGTAACTGGAACAAGGCTACCACAAGAGCATGTAAAAGAAAAATTCTTTCCTGAGGGATTACGCAAAACAACGGCCACCCTCCCTACCCTGCTCAAGGCCTGTAATTTAATGTATCCTAGAAGTATTACAAGCGAAAAACAAGCAGCATGCTGCCCTATGAAAAATAGTGTGGAAGAGCAACTTTTTTTCACAGAACGAAAAAATATTTTTTTCACAGATCAAGTTAGCGCAATGTTGCCATAAAGCTTTGAACAACCTATACTGCCCCCTAATCCAATACCATACGCGGGGGTTTCATGGAGCGTGAACATCCTTGTATCGAACATATCGATTTTGTTCAGAACATTTTGAGCTTTCTTGAGGAAATCAACGAACTCAGAGACCTGGATGCAATTCTGGACAGCACTCTGATGGAAGCCCGCAACTTTTCCCGAGCGGACGCGGGGACTATTTACCTCAAAGAAAACAACATGCTGCGTTTCAGCTACGTACAAAATGATTCGATAGACGCCAACGAATCAAAAATACAGCTGTACGTCGACGCCACGCTGCCCATAAATGAAGAGTCCCTGGTCGGTCATGTGGCTCTCAGTGGGCACCCGCTGCGCATTCACGACGCGTACGCGCTTTCCACCGATCACCCATACCGCTTCAATCCAGCCTTTGACAACAAGACAGGATACCGGACCCGCTCCATCCTGACCCTGCCCATGCGAACGAGTCGAAAAAAAATCATCGGCGTCATGCAACTTCTTAATGCCTATGACAAAAAAGGATGTCCGGCGCCCTTTTCCACAAACGACCTGACCTATCTTCCCCTGCTGGCGAACAACGCATCGGCAGCCATCGAACGCGGCATCCTGACACGGGAACTGATCCTGCGAATGATGCGTATGGCGGAGTTGCGGGACCCCCATGAAACCGGCCCCCATGTCCAACGCGTGGGCGCCTATGCGGCGGAAATTTACGATCAGTGGGCGCAAAATCATTCGGTTCCTGCAGAGGAACGCAAATTTTTCAGAGACCTGCTGCGTATCGCAGCCATGCTTCACGATGTGGGGAAGGTGGGAATTTCAGATACGATTCTCAAAAAACCCGGACGCCTTGATCCGGAGGAATTCGAGATCATGAAGTACCACACCCTCTATGGGGCGCGGCTTTTCGCCAACTCCACCTCGGAACTTGACATCATGGCTGCCGAAATTGCCCTCAACCACCATGAAAAATGGGACGGCAGCGGCTATCCGGGAATCCCCACCGAACTTCACGGCCCAAGCCCGGCGTATGGTCCGCCCAAAAAAGGCGAGCAAATTCCATTGAGTGCCCGTATTACCGCCCTTGCGGATGTGTTTGACGCCATCTGTTCGAAACGTTGCTACAAGGAACCATGGGCATATGACGACGCCATAGCGCTCATCAAAGAGCAATCCGGCAAACATTTCGATCCGGGAGTTGTGCAGGCCTTTCTGGAAATTCAGGATGTTATCCGGGCCATCAGGGGCAAATACAAAGAGCATGAGCAAGAATCCCTGGATCTGGGCATTCCCAACAAGATTTCGCTCTGACCGGAAGCATTGCCCTTTTCCGCCCGGGCACTGATCCAGCGTTTTTTCCGTATCAATCGACTTTTCTATTTCCAGCGCACGTTACGAAGCGCTTTCCCGGCCCCGGAATTTTTCTTGCGGGCCTCTGCCTTCAAAATACGCCCATAAATCAGAAGGCCTTCCTGTTGCACGGACAGGGAAAACGCATCGGAGGGAGGTCAATCAGATACGCAGCTGTGATCTGAGCCAACGTTTCATTCCCTCGGCTTCCAGTGCGCCGGAAATCCTTGTCAATTCGCGCCCCTGGTCGAACAGCACCAGTGTGGGGATGGACTGAATCCGATACTGGCGCGCAAGTCCCTGCTCCTGCTCCGTGTTGACTTTGGCAAAGAACACCTGCGGATGCATGACGGCGGCCACTTCCTTATACACGGGCGCCATGGCTCTGCACGGGCCGCACCAGGGCGCCCAGAAATCCACAAGCATGGGCAGCTGACTGTTTTGAATAACTTTTTCAAAAAGAGCTCCGCCAATTTCCACGGGGCTTGGGGGAAAAAGAAGCGTCTTGCATTTTCCACAAACAGGTCCCTGAGTCAGTTTATCGACGAGCACGCGATTTTTCGCACCGCAGTTGGTGCAGACAAGTTGCAAGGCTTCCGGCATATCACTTCTCCTATTTTTTGAAAAAAAATATCGGCGCGACAGCTAATACCATGTCCGTTGATACAATTTCAACAGGCTCCCCGCCCGAAAAAATCAGCAGGAAACGAATTGTCCAGCGTCACACCATTGTAATCTTTCTCGGCTATATATCTTCCACCTATTCATGAGGTCAGGGGGAAAAATGCCCAAAATAAAAAAATACTTCTCGAAAAAATTGCAGTACACTCCAGAGAAGACTTTCCATGATTTGGAGGGCATGCTGCTTCGTTTCATACCGCCCGGAGACTTCAAAACTCTTGAGAAAATGTTCCCTGAAGTATCCATGGGACTCATTACCTTTGAAATTAAGAACTTTTACCATAATAGCAACTACCGTAATGATGATCTCGACAAATTGATCCTCGAAGAAATGGCTTTTCTTGTAGAGGAACTTGCCGGCTCATATTTTACTTCTTATTCATTATTTTATATTGGATTTTCAGCCCCGGATACCATCGTAATACTGCTGAATACCACTGACAGCCTGTCCGAATTTTTTGATACAGCCCTGCTGATCCAGGTGGCCCTTGCCGGGAAGCTCAACGCACGTCTGTTCGACGCCCTGGGATATTCGCTGGAAATTCTTTGCGGCTGTTCACTGCTCAACGCCAATCAGGGAAAAACCTTCGAACAGTCCTTTTACAGGGCCTACAACCAGGCAAAACGGCTCTCCTGTTCGCCTGAAATCAGAAACAATCTTCCCACCTACAAACTATTTCAAGAAATCCTGGATTCAACCCGTATCGACAATCTGTACCAACCCATTGTGCGCTTTGAAGACGGCGCCTTGATCGGCTGGGAAGTGTTCATCCGCGGTCCTTCCGGAACCCCTTTGTTCGAGCCGGAAACTCTGTTTCATCTGGCCCAGGAGACCGATCATATCGTGGATCTGACGCAATGCTGCCTGGATACGATCTTCACCGGACTCGAAGGCCTTTCTCCCAAGCACAAGATTTTCATCAATGTGCATCCGGACAACTTTCAGCACAGCGGTTTCACGGCCAAAGAACTCCGCGACCGGCTCATGGAACACAACCTGGCTCCGGATAACATCGTCATTGAATTTTCCCTGGGAGGACGCCTGAACGATATCAACTTTTTCATCAAGCGCATGAGCAAGTTCAAGGAGTACGGATTCAACATCGCCACGGACAACATTGGAACCGGTGATTCCTGCATGCGTTTCATACCGCAGCTTGAACCAGAATTCATCAAGCTCGACCTGAGCATGACCCGCAACATCGACACGGACCCCGTACACAAGACCATTGTTGAATCCTTGTTGTTCATGGCGGAACGGGTCAACTCGAAACTTCTGGGCATGGGAATTGAAACCGAGACCGAACTGACCTCGCTCATTGACATGGGCGTGCACGGCGGCCAGGGGTTTCTCCTCGGCGATCCTCTGCCCCAACGTGTTGTTCCGGAAATCAAACTTCCCTGCCAAAAGAAACATACTGTGGCGACTCAGGTCTGCGGTCTATCCGGAACAGTGAGTGAACTCTGCCGCCCGCCTCTGACCGTGGGCAGAGAAACCACTGTGGGAGAAGTCAAGGAACTGCTGCAGGCGCATCCGCATATTTCAAGCGTGGTTGTCGTGGAAGATAAAATCCCGGTGGGCTTGCTGATGCAGTATGACATGAATCGCCAGCTGAGCACCCAGTTCGGCATGTCGCTCTACCTGCCACGGGACATCGAACGCATCATGAATCCTGCGCCGCTCATACTGGAAGGAACCACGAGTATCGAAGACGCTGCCAATGTGGCCATGTCGCGGACTGCCGGAAAGGTTTACGATGATATCATCATCACCTCCCAGGGCGAAGTCCTGGGCGTGATCTCCGTACAGCGGATGCTTGATCATCTGGCATCCACACAGGTGGAGCTTGCAAAGGGAGCCAATCCGCTCACGGGTCTGCCAGGAAACGTGGCCATAGAACGTGAAATCGACCTGCGTATGAACAAGCATGTGATCACAAGCCTGGTATATACGGACCTCGATCACTTCAAGGTGTACAACGACATCTACGGCTTCGACCACGGCGACAGAATCATCAAATTCACTGCCGACGTGTTGCAGGAAGCCGTCAATTCGTACGGGAACAAGGACGATTTCGTCGGCCATGTGGGCGGCGACGATTTTGTGATGCTCACGGCCAAAGACCGTTCGGAATGCATCTGCCAGCACGCCCTGGCGGCATTCAATCAAAAGGCCACCACATTCTATACCCAGGAAGATGCCGAAAAAGGCTACATCACGGGAAAGGGCCGTGATGGCAATATCTCCAATTTTCCGTTGATATCCCTCTCCATTGCCGTTGTGGATTGCGATTTTTCCCTTCCGTTCACCATGTCCGGTCTCTCCCATCGTGTGGCGGAAGTAAAAAAAGCATCAAAGGCAATACCGGGCAGTTCCCTTGTCAGAGAGCCTTTTGTTCCGGAATAAACGCGCGGCAGGCAGTCATGCGGTCCATGGGAAAAAACGAACTTCGGATACGTGCCATTGTCAAATTAAAAATTGAAAAAAAGCTGGCGAGGATCACCCCCTGCGACAGCTATTATTATGAGGAGAAATAATTATGGGAAAAGACAAATTGAAAATTGAAGGCATGGTTTCGCGCAATCAGGCCATCAGCCGACTCGAAGAAATCCTGGAATCGTTGCGCAGCGGTTCTGTGCATTTTCAGTTTGGAGACGAAGGCCTGACACTGACCCCTCCGGATGTCATGGATCTGGAACTCAAGGCATCCAAAAAGAAAAAAGAGGAAAAGATCGCCCTGGTTCTCAGCTGGGAATGTCAGGAAACCGCCCCGGAAAAAGAGATCAAAATCGGCGCCCCGGATATAACTCCCTCCGACTCCTGATTTCTGCTCCCCCCAAAGTCAAACGGGCCGCGCCGGATGTAACCGGAGCGGCCCGTTTCTGAAACTGCCTACGATCAAAATACTATAAATCAAATGCCCGGCGTTCGTACCCTTCAATCAATTCCGCGACGATTTTGCTTGCGTCCGCTACAAACCCGCGACATGTTCCGTACAAATCCTGTTCCCGGTACGCGTTTCTTCCCGATTCCGTGGACAAATCCACCGAAATCAGCTCCCGGCAGTTATCCGAATCATGCAACTGCATGAAGCGCTTTTTGAAGTCCTGAACAAGAGAGTATAAATCATCGAGAGACTCACCCGGCTCGATTTTGCCATTGCAAAGCCCAAGAGCCATAATGCCGCCGCTCACCGCACCGCACATACCGCAGGTCCGGGAAATTCCGCTGCAGAACCCCGAGGCGATACCCGGCACCAGTTCGGACTCCACTCCGCGCCATTTTGCTATGCCCAGCAGGACGCTTTCGGCGCATTGATAGTCCTTGCCGAAAAATCCTGCGCCCAGTTTTCCCACTTCTTCCGGTGAAAGTTTCATTGGCTTCCCTCAAAAAAAAATTGCGGCGGCAAAGCGCGTCAGCACCCTGCGCCGCATGGCAATATGATTCGTCTGATTCGAGGGGTGTGTCAACCAAAATTACCGACTTTTCCACTCAGAATAAAAAACTATTTAACAGATCGTCTTTACTCAGGAAAACTTGCTCAGCTTGTTCATATCAGGGGCCTTGCGTGCGTTGAAATACTCGCAGGCGCGATAATAGCGCAGATCGCGCAACCACGTACGCAGCATTTGCTTGTCATGCATGAACCGTTTAAAAAGCAGCAGCGGACTGTTGAAAACCTGGGTCAAGGGACCTATCAGTTCCGAGGGGTCACGGAAACATTCCCAATCGCATTTCTTGCAATCACAGGCAGGGGCAAGCGCACCCAGATCCAGATCCCAGAATTTTCCCAGATTTTCTGTTCCGCGATATCCGCAGGGATAGGTATTCATTTCCTTGGAATCGATGAAAAAAAAGTCCTGTCCGCCACGGCAGGGATAGCCCTTGTACCCGCTTTCCTCATACTGCCGAATCAGGGCCAACAAGGAACTTTGAGGCGTAAAAATCCGCAGGCGCGAGCGGTGCGCCGGGATGGTGTCATGGAGCGCCTTGAACAGCAGAATTTTTTCCTGCCTGCTGAAGCGAATAAAGTCATCCTCTGAAGTTGCCGCGTACACTGCGCCGGATTCGGCTTCATCAGCCTCGACACTCATGGGATAACAGGCGTTGACTATGGTAAACCCCAGATCTTCCACAAAATCATAGAAACGGGAAAAGGCTTTCTTGGCCTGGGATTCGAACCGCGAACGATTCTGCACACTGCCATTGAGAAGCGGCAGAGCCCGTTCACCCATTCCTCCGGTATAGCGATTGATGCCCAGGTTTGCCGAAGGGAACAGACCATGCAGATGGAATACGGGCAGAGCCTGGCGCATTCCTTCCACGATGCCCCTGAAACCGCGATTTTTCTCATGCACATCAGGAGCGGCCGAATCCACACTGATCCAGAACGTATTGATGGGCGAGTCCGCCAAGGTGGACGCAATGCGCTCGATTTTATCAGCAAAATCCGGTTGCTCCGCGCCCCGGAAAATAAATCCATTGGTACCTGTACGAATATAGGGAATCCCTGCCCTGCCGGCATGACGCGCGAGTTCGACCACTTCATCCAGGTACAACAACGGCTCGCCGCCGGTGAAAGAAATGGACTGCACACCTTTTGCCGCCATGGCGTCAATGAGACGCTTCGTAGCGTCCACTTCGAGCTTGCTGCGGGAAAACTTGTTGGATATGCGCATGCCGCATTGCGCACAGGAGGCATTGCACTGGTCGGTGTACTGTATTACCACCTGCCCCGGAATACGCCCCTTTGCCAGACTGCGCAGGGTTTTAAGAGAAAACACCTTGGAGTGTTTTACAATTTCCTCAGTTATCTGATCATCTGCTCGTAACATGAAACATCTCAGGGTTGAATGTTGGCTGCACCGGACCTATTGCCTGCCGGAGTAAAGTTTCCAGGTGTTTTCAAAGGCTTTATGCAACGTACGGTCCGAGGTGTAATTTCTGGCGTTTGCTCCCATGGTCCTGAGCTTGCCGAGTCCCGGTTCGCTCACCAGTTCGTAAATCGCCTGCTTCAGGGATTCCGGATCATTGCCTTCCACTACCAATCCGGTTTCGCCCGGCACCAGATTCTCTTTCGGACCGCCCACGTTGGTGACTATGACCGGCAGTCCGGAAGCCTGGGCTTCCAGAACCACCTTGCCAAAGGTGTCGGTGGTGGATGGGAACACGAACAGATCCGAGGAAGCGTATGCCGCGGCCAGCTCCTCGCCTTCAAGCTTGCCGGTAAATACGCAGTTCAATTCCTTGAGATTGCCTTCCATTTCCTCGCGATACGGCCCGTCTCCCACAAAGACCACATCCAGCTTGGGCATTGTGGAAAGCAGCTCCTTAATGGCTGTCTCCAGTACGGGCATATTCTTTTCTTTTGAGATTCTGCCGACATAAAGCAGTTTGGTATTGCCATTCAGGTTGAATTTCTTGAAAAAGCCGTTTCGCTTACGGGGCGTAAACCGTTCGGTATCCACGCCGCGCGGGTACACCACCAGCTTTTCTTCGGGAATGCCCTTTTCCACCAGCTCGTCTTTGAACGCATCGGACGGACAATACACCCTGTCCATCTGATTATAGAACCAGATCATGTATTTCCAGGTGGCGTCCTCGAGTGAATTATCTCCGGTGAACGTCCCGATGTATTGCGGAAAGGCCGTATGGTAGGTGCCGGAGATGGGCAGTTTCAAAATGCGCGAAATAAGCAGCGCCGCAAGTCCTATGGGACCTGGGGTAGCCGCATGCAGATCGGTAAAGCCCTGTTCGTACACATAGCTGAGCATCTCGAGCACCGGAGGGTACAACAATTTGAGATCCGGATATTCCGGCATGTCGTAGGCACCGATCGGCTTGAAATGTTTTACGCCATGAGCGTCGTCACCAGGGACGTCTTCCGTATGATCGCAGGTAATGACGGTATACTCCTTGCCCGTGATCTGAGCCAGTCTGACATGCTCGCGCAGCGTGATCGCCACTCCGTTCATGTCAAAAAACGTATCCGTAAAGTGGGCCAGATTGAATGGAGGTTCGCCGCCGCCATGGATGGGCTTGGAGCCGTTACCCGCCAGATCCCGGATACGCTGCAGGGATTCCCGGCAAAAGGCCCGGTCCTTGGTAAAAAGCGTGTATGCCACGAAATAGGGAGAAAGCGCCGTATACAAAGCTCCCGCGGATGCTATGCTTTGAAACCCGCCGAAGATATCAGCACCGGTCAAATGATCGAGAATGGTATCGGCATAATGGGAGAGGGCCGCGTTGGTACTTTTGTTCACGTAGTCGAACCAGAGCTGCTCCGCATGATTCTCCTGTCTGCCAAGCGTCCGGGCCTTTTCCGTCAAGGCCGGATCATTTTCAAAAACTTCTTCCGCCTTGTGGCGTAAAAGTTTGGAGGTTTCCTTCACATTGATTTTTTTGCTGCGAAACAGTCCGCTATTGCGCAGCAAGGCCTGGAAACGGACCCACGCGCCGGACAATCCGACAGGTTCCGGCGAATTGGAAGTCAGAGACAGATCGAGAAATTTGAGAAAACTGTCCTTGTTCACGCAGGACTGCAATTTGTATTTGTCTTTGAAAAACTGATAGCCGATGCTGTAAAGATTGTGGGCCATGGTTTTCGGAGTCGAGCAATGGCCTCTGGCCATGGAATCGCACCGACCGATGCCTTCGAAAAACGCTTCCAGATTTTCGGCGCCAGGCACTTCCGTATGCATCCGGGCTATGTTCAATCCGCTGTGATCATCAGAGCCGCCCACAATGGCCTTGAGCCAGGGCGTGGGGCCCAGAGGCTCGATGTCGTGCAGTTCGCGCAAACGGTTGATGAGTTGTTCGTTGAGCATGGAAAGGATGTTTTCCAGCAGGCTGTTCTGCATGCCGTCACGGGTGCCGTTGCTTTCAAAGGTGTTGAAGAGCAAAAGCAGCTTTTCCACATGCTCCACCCGGAGCTTGTCATTGACCGCGAACAAGGGATGCGCAATGGCGTGCCTGACCTTTTCCTGCCTGAGGTAGGCAACAAGGTCATACAGATTGTCGCGCAAGGGCTGGATGTCCTTATGGATGCGCTCGTTTATATTCCAGGCCAGCACATGGACCTTGCACTTGTCTTCTGGAAAGAAAACGCTGATCTCCTCACTGACGAACGTATGCGGCAGATGAGCAATCTCCAGCCCGCCGTCAATGACATTATGATCACAGATGGTGACCATATCCATGCCCTTGGCTCGTGCCTGCTCGTAGACATGCGCGGGCTCGACAAAACTCTCCGGGCAGCCGATTTTCTGCAAAATCCATTGCGATGGTCTGGTTGAATATTTGGTGTGGACGTGAAGATCGATCTTCATGGTCGCTCACCTCCTGCTTTTTGCCTCGCGGCATAGGTTGGACTGCTGGACATAAAAAAAAGGTTCCACGGGAACCTTTTTTAAAGAGGACAATCCACCTGGGGTCCTTGCAGGATCATTTTAGGCGGGTTGTTTCTGTTCATCGTACAATTTTTCCAAATCAAGATTGTTTTTTTAAATTGTCTTTTTCTAGCCGATGAAACAGTTTCGGTTGTTATGGTCCTGTGACGTTTTCAAGACGATTATACATTTTCTAAAAACAATATAACATACTATAATAACGAATTATTTTTTAAACTCACCGACGCCATTTCCTGAAAAAAAACTTCGCAATATCCCCAAAATCAATACTTTGCTTTTTTCAGCCAGCCCAACGCCAGTGTCATCATACTGCCACGAATACGTCACTTTGGAAGCGTAACGTCCCAATTTCTTGATATTTCGTTAACTATTGCATTCGTACGATCAAAGGAGTTCTGTCATGACTGTAAATTGGTTGCACCGGTCCGCCCGGACCGCTGTGATTGGCCTGCTCGTATTGTCATTGCCCGTCGGCGCTTTTGCCGGAGGAAAAAGCGGAGAAAAAGAACTGGAATCCGCTCTGGCACACAGCACGAAGCAGGGATCCCCCCTCCCCTACACCATCTTGCGCAACGACCTGCTGGATGCCAAGAACCCGGATCAGAATTTCGAAATCCGCAACGGCGGTTTTGGTTCGGCCATGACTGCGCACCCCACCGCGGCCAACCAGTTCTACGCTCTTACCGACCGTGGCCCCAATGGCAGCATCAGTGGAGCCCTGGGCAAGGGAAAAACGTTTCCCACTCCGGATTACACTCCCCGGATTGGTTTGTTCGAACTGCAGCCCGACGGCAGTGTCGCCCTGGTGAAAACCATTCTGCTGCGTCGTCCTGACGGCACCCGCATCACCGGCCTTCCCAATAAGTCAGGACTGGGAGGTACGGGGGAAACGCCGTATTACGCCGACGGCAGCCCCATTCTTCAAGACGGCTCAAAACCCTACAACGACGACAAAAACAGCCCGGACTACAACCCGCTGCGCCTCGATGATTACGGACTGGACGGAGAAGGACTGGTAGCCCTGTCCGACGGCACATTCTGGGTCAGCGACGAATACGGTCCGCACATCGTCCACTTCAACGCCGAGGGCAAGGAAATCGGTCGTATCAACGCTTTTGCGGACGATTCGCGCTCAACCCTGAAATTGCCCAAAGAATTCGCCAACCGCCGTCCCAATCGCGGCATGGAAGGACTGGCCGTCACTCCGGATGAAAAAACCCTGGTGGGCATCATGCAATCCACCATGTGCAATCCGGATAAAAAAGTGCAGAAGCAGGATGTCACCCGTATTGTGACCATCAACCTGGAAAACGGTAAGGTATCCCAATATCTTTACAAACAGGAAAAGCCGCAGAATTCCAACTCCGAACTTGCCGCCCTTTCCAACAACGAATTCCTGGTTATCGAACGGGATGGCGCCTTTTCCAAGGAAAAACCCAAAGCGCAGAAACACGTATACAAATTTGACCTGAGCAGTGGAACGGACCTGGAAACCGTCACTGCCAAGGGAACTACCCAGGATGACAAACTGGGACTGCTGATCAACGGCAAAACCATCGAACAGACCGTACTGGATGGAGGCTGGGAGGCTTTGGCAGCAGTGGACATCAAGCCGGTGCAAAAATCCCTGGTAGTCGATATGGTCAAGGCCGTTGGCTATCCGCATGACAAGATGGAAGGCCTCTGGGTCGTCAATGACCACACTCTGGGCGTACTGAACGACGATGACTTCGCCATCTGGTCCACCAAGGGGAAACTGCACCAGAAGTACCTGGATGGATCCAGTATCGACCGCAACACCCTGTACCTCGTGAACGTTGATTTAAAAACCAAATAGTTTCCGGATTTCAATCCGGAGTTCCATCCGCCCATACGATAGAAAAGGTCGAGGTTTTCCCCGGCCTTTTTTTAGATCCACACCCGTTTCAAAAACTCGCCATAAGCAAAGTTTTTTTACAAAATGCTTTTCTGTTTATCTTTCTCATGGCATTATAGAAGTATCAAATATTTTGCCAACCTCAGAACACGGATAACATGATGGACTCTTCCTATCCTAAGCAAACGATTCTTGTGGTGGACGATATTTCGGAAAATATTGCACTGCTTTCCAATGTTCTATCCAAATCATACCGGGTCAAAGCCGCCAATAATGGCGCAAAAGCTCTGAAGATAGCCTTCAGCACCATACCGGATCTGATCCTTCTGGATATTATGATGCCGGAAATGGATGGCATCGAAGTCTGCCGCCAGCTGAAGGCGGATCCACGGACACGGAGCGTTCCTGTCATATTCGTCACAGCCATGGGAGAGGTAGAAGACGAAACCAGGGGCTTCCAGGCCGGAGCCGTGGATTACATCACTAAACCCATAAGTCCGCCCATTGTTCTGGCCCGGGTGCAAACGCATCTGCAGTTGTACGATCAGAACCGGGCCCTGGAAGACATCGTACGCAAACGTACTGCCGAACTGGACAACAGTCGCCTGGAAATCATTCACCGTCTTGGTCTTGCCGCTGAATACCGGGACAATGAAACAGGCACGCATGTCATCCGCATGAGTTATTATTGCCGGGTTCTGGCCAAAAGCATTGGCATGAACGATATGGATGCGGACCTCATCCTTCAATCCACCCCCATGCATGATGTGGGAAAAATCGGCATTCCCGACAGTATTCTGCTCAAACCCGGAAGACTGGACCCGGAAGAACGAAAAATAATGGAAAAACATGCGGAATTCGGGGCGCAGATTATCGGCGACCATGACAATCCCCTGCTCAAAATGGCCAGCCTGGCAGCGCTGACCCATCATGAAAAATGGGATGGAAGCGGCTATCCACGGGGACTCGCAGGGGAAGACATCCCCTTGATCGGACGCATCGTGGCCATAGCAGACGTATTCGACGCTTTGACCAGCAAACGCCCTTACAAAGAAGCCTGGCCCGTGGAGAAGGCTCTGGATCTGATTCGCAAGGAATCCGGAGCACATTTCGATCCCGGACTGGTTGAATCATTCATGGACAATCTCGATGCAATACTTGAAGTAAAAAATCAGCATCCGGAAGAAGATTGACCTGTTCCTTTTGAACGGATTTCCAAGGAACCAGTGGAGTGCGCATGCAGAATCCCCTTGATCGAATGAGTATTCGCAATCTCATTATGACCATCTCGACGATCTTTCTTGCACTGATGATTTCCCTCGCCGTGCTGGGCGTATGGCTTTTGGAAGCGGAAAAAACGCAGTTGCAGATGCAACATGAGAGTCAGGAAGCCGTAAGACTGGCCAGGGAAATCAAGGACAGTTCCGATGAAATGAGTCGCATGGCCCAGCTTTACGTGCAGAGGGGAGACCAGAAATATGAAACATACTTCAAAACCATTGCAGACCTGCGCAATGGTCTCAAACCCCACCCCATTGATTTTTCGCTTTCCTATTGGGACCTCATCCTGGCCAATAAAATCGAATTGAATGACTATGGTGAAACATACAGCCTGGAAGAGGAACTGGATAAACTGACAATTCCCGCCATTGAAAAGGAAACCCTTGTCTCGGCAAAATTCGAATCAGACATGCTGATGGCTGCTGAACTTGATATAATCAACCAGGCAAAGAGTATTTATCAATCAGGGGAAAAATTCTCACCTGTTGAAAAGGACACCATGCTGCATGAACTCAATGAACACTTGACTAATATTGAGAACAATACAATCAAAGCAAATTTCGCTGATCTGATTGATGAATTCTTGAATCTTCATTTCAAGAGAGTGGACAGAAAAATAAAAATTTCCAAAGAAAGGATAATGCTGTTCTCTGAAGTAATATTGTCAGCAATAGTTTTCTTTTTTATATTCTCAGTATTTTCTATTATTCTTATCAACAGACGGATTTTACGACCTTTAAAACTTCTTGAAAAAGGTGCATTCTCTTTTTTAAGGGGAAATTACGATCATCGCATCATCTATAAAACAAAAGATGAAGTTGGAAATGTTGTCGATACGTTCAACAGCATGGCTTCTTCAGTTTCCGAACGCACCGCCTGGCTCAGAGGAATAATCGATACTGCCAAAAACGGCATTATTGTCATTGATTCCAACGGCAATATCGCTGAATTCAGCCCTGCTGCGGAAGATACCTTCGGGTATCTCAAAGATGAAGTATTGGGAAAAAGCATTTGCATGCTCATGCCCGAACCCCACCGCAGTCAGCATGACCAATACATCAAAAACTATTTGAAAACTCATGTGCCCAAAGTGGTCGGAAAGCAGATTGTTGTTGAGGCTCTGCGCAAGGATGGTTCGGTTTTCCCAATGGAAATCGCCATCAACGAAGCCGTGGTCAACGACTCAATCATATTCGTGGCAGTCATGCGAGACATAACGGAACGCAGGGAGATGGAAAAGGAACTCGCGCAGGAACGCGAACGTTTCAAAAACATCCTGGATACGAGCCCCATAGGCGTAGGCGTCACAGTGGATGGCATTGCGCGCTTCGCAAATCCGACCATGAGTACAATGGGGCTCACGGTGGGCGATAAATCCCAACGCTCCTATGTCCGGCAGGAAGATCGTCAGAAGCTGATCGAAATGCTCCAGACCGATGGCAAGGTCACTCATTTTGAAACCCAGCTGTACGGAAACGATAATCGCGTACATGATGTCATGATGTGGGCTTTTCCTTTTGATTATGAGGGAGAAACCGGGGTTCTCGGATGGATCGTGGACATCTCCGACCGCAAGACCATGGAAAATCAACTGAGGAAAAGTCAGGAAAAATTCCAGGCGCTGGTAGAGGAAATTGGAGAAAAATTCGTCATTTTCAGCCATAACAGTGAAGGCAAACTGCTGTACGCCAGCGAAGGAATCGAATCCGTTTTCGGAGTACAGCGCGATCAGATGCTGGGAAAGCCCTGGATAACCATGATCAACTGGACCATGAATTCCATCGAAGAAACCTCTCGCCTGATTTATCAGGTCGTGGAAGAAAACATTCACTTTCAGCAATTTGAAATGGAATTCATTCACCCCGATGGGAGCAAAAAATTCATTCTTGTATCTGAACATCCCGTACGCACTGATGACGGTGAGCTGATCTCCATCGATGGAATCATAGAAGACATCACGGAACGCAAACAGACAGAAGAACAACTGCTCTTTTTTCAGCGTACCGTGGAATTTGCCGCAAATGCCATCCTCTGGGTGGATCCCAACAATTCTGCCATATCGTACGCCAACCTGGCAGCCTGTTCGCAATATTCCTACAGCAATGAGGAATTGATAGGCATGACAATGGACCGCCTCGATCCGGACTTCAATCATGAGATGCTTCATCTAATCATGGATCAGCTCAACAACAACACGTCATTCCATTTTGAAAGCAGAAACCTCACAAAAGGCAACATGATTTTTGATGTTGATGTTTCAGTTACCACCGCAGAATACGAAGATAAAATGCTGCTGGTTGCCAATATCAAGGATATTACTGAACAAAAATCAGCTCACAGGGCCCTGGTAGAAAAAGAACAGTTTCTACGCTCTGTCATAGACAACTCCGGGGCGCTCATTTCTGTAAAAGACAAGGATGGTTTTTATATCCTCGTAAACAAATCCTGGCCTGCCATATTGGGATTCGACAAGGAGTACGATCCCCTCGGACTGACTGATACGGCCATGTTCGACGCGCAGACCGCTGAAAACATCCGCATGAACGATCTGGAAGCCCTGCAACAGCGCGAGCCGGTTGCCAAGGAGGAAAACATCATGGTCAAGGGAGAAGCACGGGTTTATTATGCCGTGAAATTTCCCTTGTTCGATGCGGACGGCGAAGCGTACGCGTCCTGCTGCATTGCCACGGACATTACTGAACGCAAAAAAATGGAAGAGGACCTGAAAAAAGCCAAAGAAGTTGCAGAAGAGGCAACCAGGGCAAAATCCGACTTTCTGGCCAACATGTCCCATGAAATCCGGACCCCCATGAATGCCATCATCGGCCTTTCGCACCTGGCACTGCAGACCAGCCTGAACAACAAACAGCGCAATTACATCAGCAAAGTACACCGCTCGGCGGAAAACCTGCTCGGCATTCTCAACGATGTCCTGGATTTTTCAAAAATAGAGGCCGGCAAACTGGATATCGAGTACATTGATTTCCACCTTGAGGACGTATTTGACAACATAGCCAACATCGTCGGACTCAGAGCTCAGGAAGCCGGCCTGGAACTCATGTTCGATCTTCCTCCAAGCATCCCGCTCCTGAATGGCGATCCCCTGCGACTGGGGCAGATTCTCCTCAATCTCGGCAACAATGCCGTCAAGTTTACTCCCCATGGTGAAATCGTTTTTTCTGTAAGGGAGGAAGCCAGGGACAGCGAATCTCTTACTCTCCATTTCTGCGTCAGGGATTCGGGCATCGGAATGACCGAGCAACAACAACAAAAACTGTTCCATCATTTCAGCCAGGCCGATACTTCCACCACGCGCAAATACGGCGGCACTGGCCTCGGGCTGGCCATATCGAAAAAACTTACGGAATTGATGCACGGCAAAATCTGGGTGGAAAGCGAGGCCGACAAGGGGAGCACCTTCCACTTTACCGCCAGGTTCAACTTCTCGACGGAAAAGGAACTGCCCAGTCCTTTTCAGCTTGGATTAAAACCATTGCGCATTCTGGTGGTGGAAGACAACCCCACGGCGCGAATGATTCTGAGTGAAATGCTGACACAGTTCGGCTTCATCGTGGATCAGGCCGTCAACGCGGATACCGCCAGCAAGTTGCTGGAAAAGGCCTTGGATGAGGAGCCCTATGACCTGATGCTGGTGGACTGGAACCTCCCGGATTCGGATGGAATCGAACTCGCACGGGCCATTCAAAAACGTTGTGTTGAAACTCCTTCGCCCAAAATCATCATGGTCACCGCCTATGGACGGACGGAAGTCATGCACGCGGCACAGGGGATCACCAATATTTCCGGATTCCTGAGCAAACCTGTCATGCCATCTGTGCTTCTGGACAACATCATGATGGCCATGGGGCAGGCCCCGGTCCGCGAACGCAGGGCCGTGGCGAGACAGGATGAGATCATCGAAGCCGCCACAAAACTGCGCGGCGCCAAAATTCTTCTGGTGGAAGACAATGAGATCAACCAGGATGTGGCCGTGGACCTGCTGAACAATTACGGCATCAATGTCACTGTCGCGGTCAATGGTAAGGAAGCATTGGATATCCTCGCCAAGGAAAGCTTCGACGGCGTGCTCATGGACTGCCAGATGCCTGTCATGGATGGCTACACTGCCACGCGCCATATTCGTGCCACGCCAAAATTCAAAGACCTTCCCATCATCGCCATGACAGCCAATGTCATGGCGGGAGATCGCGACAAGTCTCTCGAAGCTGGCATGAATGACCATATCGGGAAGCCCATCAATGTTGCCGAACTGCTGCAAACCATGCAGAAATGGGTCACGCCTTCCGATCCGGAATCCTATGTCCCGCCTCCATCCGAAGATCCGGGCACAGAAGTCCAGCCTATTCCTGATCTGCCTGGCATTGATCTGAATGCCGGACTGGATGCGGTGGACGGAAATATATCGCTCTACCGCAAGCTTTTGAAAAAATTCAGCCTGAATTATGCGGATTTCCGGTCGGAATTTCATCGCGCACAACAGGAAAGCGAAGAAGCCGCTATTCGCAGTGCTCATTCACTGAAAGGCGTTGCAGGCAACATTGGAGCCCGGGCCGTGCAGGAAGCCGCGGGGGCCCTGGAATCCGCCTTCAGGGACCATCGCAGACCGGATGAAATCGAAGGATTGCTTGCCCAGGTGCTGGCCACCCTTTCTCCGGTGGTTGCCGGTATTGAAACCATTGAAACCGAAGAACCACCTCCAGTGCAGACCTCCCAGGAGAATCCCGAAAAGGTTGCCGAAATCATAGAAAAACTCCATACGCTACTCGACGAATCCGATACGGAAGCTGTCACCCTGTTGGACGAGTTGCGCGTTATGCCAGGCCTGCATACGCATGCGCGTACCCTGCGACAGCTTGCAAAAGCCGTGGACGCCTATGAATTCGATGACGCTTTGAATGAATTGAAAAAATTGGAGCGTTCGCTAAAAATATAACCACGACCATGGGCACCTGGCCTTGTTTTTGCAAAATACACTTCAGATTCTGGTTTTTTTTAATTTCCCGACAGACGCACCAACGGGAACCAGAGACGATTACTGAAACTCGAATTGCACGTTTGCTGAAACTCCAGGAGTCTGAAATGCTTCTCAACCTTATTCTTCCGTTATGCCTCGCAGCTATGTTGTTCGTTGGTCTGATCGAACTCACTTCCCATACCAACAATAAGGACAAAGAATAATTGCCGTTCCAACGTATGCCATGGGCAAATAAAACACTTTTTTGTTTAGCCCAAACAATACTTTTATTTCAAAAATATTACTATATTTAGTAAAAACAATATCAAAACCTCTCCGGTATCCGCACATTTCAGCTAACTCATTTTGAGCAGGTACCCCAAAATGAGCTGCTCCTTTCAGCAGGACACCCACACGTCCGGAAAATGACATCAACTTGCCAAGTCGTACGTAAGCGCTTATTGCTATACTTAGCAAAAGAAGTTTTCATTCAATTTGCAACGGAGGATACGTACGCATGCCTGAAGCATTCGGGAGGCTGGTTGTTGTTTCAAACCGTTTGCCAGTAGTACTGAAACAAGAAAACAATTCCTGGAAAATAATCCAGGTTCAGGCGGGCTTGTTACCGCCATGGCTCCGGCCCTGCAACACCGTGGAGGTGTCTGGATCGGCTGGTCCGGTGCCCATACCGAAGAAAATCTGAGCAGTCTTTTTTCCTCATTCGCCCGTGACGCGGGCTACAGCCTTAAGGCCGTAAATCTCAGCGAAAAAGATATTGACCTTTATTACCACGGATTTTCAAACGAAATCATCTGGCCCTTGTTTCACGACTTCCAGGGACGTTGCCATTTCAAGCCGGAATACTGGCGCTGCTATCTCAAAGTAAACGAACTGTTCGCAAAAACAATACTCAAAGGGGCGCGCCCCAATGATTACATCTGGGTGCACGACTACCATCTGATGCACGTTGGTTCCAAGCTCAAGGAACTCGGCATGCGTCAGAAAACCGGTTTTTTTCTCCATATCCCCTTTCCTTCACCTGATATTTTTTTCAAATGCCCTTGGCGCAAGGAACTCATCACCGCCCTGATGGAATACGATCTTGTCGGCTTTCACACTGTGCGGGATCGAAGGAATTTTGTCCGCTGCATGCAGGTTCTTTTACCGGATACGCGCGTCCATGGCCGTGGAGGCGTCATCACTGCCATCAGCCAGGGACGCGAAGTCAGACTCGGGGTTCTTCCCATTTCCATAGACTTCAAGGTATTTGCGAAAAACGCCGCCCGGCCTGAAGTGAAAGAAACCGGCTACACCATCAAAAAGGCCCAGAGAGGCCGCAAAATCATCTTCGGACTTGATCGTCTCGATTACAGCAAGGGAATTCCCCAGCGCCTGGAAGCCGTACGCAAGGCCTTCGAACTCTATCCGGAACTGCGAGACAATATCCATTTTATCCAGGTCGTGGTCCCCAGCCGCGAAAATGTGCCGGAATACCAGGACCTGAAAACGGAAATCGAGCAGCTTGTCAGCCAGATCAACGGCGAATACAGCACTGCCAGCTGGATCCCCATTCACTATCATTACCGCAGCCTGTCCAGGGAAGAACTCCTTGCGTACTATCGCGCGGCCGACATTGCCTTGCTCACACCGCTCAAGGACGGCATGAACCTGGTTGCCAAAGAATACTGCGCCAGCAAGGTGCGCGAAACCGGCGTTCTGGTTCTCAGCGAATTCGCCGGGGCGGCATATCAGCTCAAAAGGTACGGAGCCCTGCTGGTTAATCCCTATGACGTTGAAGGCGTGGCATCCGTGCTGCAGCAAGCCGTTACCCTGTCTGAGAACGATTGCCGGCAGCGGATGAAAAAAATGCGTGCCTTTATCAGAAAATACGACATCCACTGGTGGGTGGACGCCTTTTGATGGCCGCGTTTTCAAAACACCTGCGCGATTTTCCCATCACCGAAAATCCGGATGAATATTGATTTTTCCCCGCTAATACCAATTAAAAAGGCCACCGCTTGCTGAAGAAGCGGTGGCCATGTAGTTTTATAGTTTCAGGGACGGATCAACGGGCAATGACAAGATAGTCAAGCTCCGGATTATCCTTGAAGGTCTGCTTGATTTTGTTGCCCACACGTCTTTCGTCAAAATAATACACTTCCACATCTTCCAACCCCAAGGCCTTACGCAGCTCGGTCACGTCATTTCCTTCGGGCGTCCGGTGAAAAAGAAACTGGCTTTCGGAACGGGTTTTCCATACGCCTTTGGCAACAGCGTGTTTGAACTTTTCCGACTTGAGTTTCTTCACCAGATTGGAATCCGTGGATTCGTCCCGGGTGTAATATATCCAGACAGTCGCATCCGTAAGCGCCACTGTCGAAACGGCGGAAACTGCAGCACTCGGGGCCTGTACGGCCTCGGCCTGCTGCTCCTTTTTCTCCGCCGGAGCAATCTGCAAAGCTATCTGCTCGTGGTTGGAAGGTTCCAGTCCGGAGCCCTGAACAAAAGCATCGGCAAGCACTTCACCGGTCTTATGAAACACCACGTTCCAGCTGCAGATGCCATTGGCACCGCTTTCCAGGTGCAACACATCCTTTTCGCTTATCAATTCGAAATCGGCCTCGCCCAGTGGTTTGGCGCTGTTCTTGTCCAGAAAATCCAGGGAACAGTTGAAATCATTGACAGGACCGTTGTTGAAAACAGTCAGCTGCACATCAAGGGGCGAGCCAATACGCTGCGAAAGCGGGCCAATTCGCAATGTGTATTCCGGAGCAGCCGCCGAAGCTGTCTGAGGCTGCCTGTCCTCCTGTTTGTCCGGCTCCATGGCAGTGGAACTGTGCAGCAGAGTCAGAAAAATGACTGCAAAAATCATAAAAAAAGAGGCCAGCAACACATGCCAGGACTCCTGCTTTTTTGTAATCCGGAAAAGAATCTCAGGAAGAAAAAAAGAGAAAAGGATGACAACAACTTGCAACAAGACGATAATGAAAACATTGGAAAACATAGCGCTCATTGGGCACTCCATAACAAGGGCGCAGTCAGGCTGTGATCCACGCACCAGAGAATTGGCGGAGCCGGATCAGGAAGGCGCAAGGCCGGGAAGCAGATTCTGACGCGCGCGCGATTTCCGGCTGCCGCTTTTGTTCTGAGGCAGACCGATTCTGATTTGCAGAACCTGGTGGTCATCCTCATTGTCAAGTGCAATGGAAACGGACTCCTTATCCACATTGACGAACCGTTGGATGACCTCCAGCAAATCCTTTTCAAGTACAGGGAGAAACTCGAGCCCACTGTTCTGGATACGTTCATACACCACGATGTGTTGCAAACGTTCTTTGGCGGTTTGCGCACTACCCTGGCGAGTACGGTAATAATCGAAGAATTTCATGACTACCTACCGAAGAGCCTTGCAAAAAAGCCTTTCTTTTTTGCGGTGAGAAAGCGGTGCGGCCTGTCTTCTCCCAGAAAGCGCGCCACAAGATCATCGTAGGCCATACCAGCATTTGATTTTTCCGTAAAAATTACGGGAAGTCCGGCATTGGACGAATCCAGCACGCTGGTGGATTCGGGAATGACTCCCAACAGGGGAATCGCCAGAATCTCAAGCACGTCATCCAACGCGAGCATGTCGCCTTTCTGTACGCGTTCAGGCGCATAGCGCGTCAGTACCAGGTGCGGGTTGACCGGATCACCGTCTTCTTCCGCCCGCTTGGTCTTGCTGGCCAGCAGGCCCAGCATGCGGTCGGAATCACGAACCGATGAGACCTCCGGATTGGTGACCACAAGAGCCTCGTCAGCACGATACATGGCCAGTTGCGCCCCCCTCTCGATGCCCGCAGGGGAATCGCAGATGACATAGTCGAACTCTTCGCAGAGCTCGTCGATGACCTGGTTGACGCCTTCGAATGTAAGGGCTTCCTTGTCTCTGGTTTGCGAGGCGGGCAGCATGTACAGGGTTTCAAGGCGCTTGTCCTTGATCAATGCCTGTTTCAAAAGAGCCTCGCCCTTGAGTACATTGACAAAGTCATAAACAACGCGGCGTTCGCAGCCCAACACAAGGTCCAGATTCCGCAAACCCACATCAAAATCAATCACCACGGTTTTGTGGCCTCTGATGGCCAATCCCGATGCAAAAGAAGCGCTTGTGGTTGTTTTTCCCACGCCGCCCTTGCCGGAAGTGACTACGACTACCTTGCCCAATATCCTACTCCCTTAGACGATCCCGCCTCCTGAACCGCACGCGAGACAAGTTCCTGCTGACCGTTCACTGCGCCCTGTTCCTGCCTGCGCGCAGTGGCACTTTCCAACGGCTCGATCCGCAGTTTGTCATCCGCAAGATACGCTTGCGCGGTTTTCCCCAGAAGGGATTCATCCATATCTTCATTGGTAATGTAAATGCCAGCCACTGAGATCAACTCGGCTTCCAAACGCAGACAGAAAAGCCGGGCATTGGTGTTTTTATGGCCTCCAGCCAGGGCACGCCCGCGCAACGCTCCGTATACGTGGATGTTGCCGTCGGCATAGATCTCCGCACCGGGGTTCACCGCCCCGTATACGATCAGATCCTGGGCTTTTGCGTAAATTTTCTGCCCCGAACGTACGGTTTGTTTGACCACCAATGTCGGCAACGAGACGTACACCCGCTCAGAGCCTGATGCAAGACCTGATTTTTTTTTCGGGGTTGCTGGCTTCGTGCTGTTGGTATTCCAGCCGAGATGCAGACGCAATGCCTGCTCCCGCTGATCCGGAGTGCCTCCACCTACCAGCGCAGGAACAACCCCATGAGAACGTAAACAATGAATCAACGGCTCGATGTCAATAAAGCTCTCTTCTTGATCCAGGTCGCTGAAATCGAGCATCAGCAAGGAATTCTTGAAAAACTCCGGCGACGAGGCAAGAAAATCGGCTAGTTCTTTTTCCACGCGCTGCTGGTTGTTCTCATGTACGCGCAAAACAGTCACCGGAGCAGTCCGCCCCTTAAAGGATATGGCGCTCACTCTTACCTCAACCCCCACCAGAGGTTACATATACGGGAAACACTCAACTGTAATACCTCTCTACGATACTCGACCCACTACAGTTTTTTTAATAAAACTGCAATAAAAAAATCTAAATTTAGTCTATCTTTTTACAAAACTTTTGCCATCCAAACCGCAGTAAATTCTGTTCCTTCCCAGAGGAAAACCGACCATGCGCTCCGGATTCTTACGCAGAAGGCGGTAAATAGCGTTTCAGGGCAGGAGACGCAACACCCAATAGCGTCGAGGAAAGATCCCACAACTTGATTTTTAAACTTTTTCCGGTATCCCGGAGGGATGCTAAAGTTGATGGAACTTCTTGATGTATTTTCCTTTTCGGGCCACAACAATCGTAAATCCTCAACAGTTACGGAGCTTGTCGCTTGACTTCATTTAAATTGCGTACGTCCGAAAAAACCATTCTGCTGCTGGTCCTGACGGTTGTCGCCTATATCCCCGCATTGCAGGCAGGCTATATCTGGGACGATCCCTACCATGTCACGGAAAATCCTTTGCTCCATACGCCCCTGGGGCTGTGGCGCATCTGGTTCGAGATCGGTTCACAAAGACAATATTATCCGCTGACCCTGAGTGTTTTCTGGATTAACTTCCATCTCTGGGGACTGGAACCCTTTTTCTACCACCTGCAGAACGTGCTGCTGCACGGCGTCAACGCCATTCTGGTCTGGAAACTTTGCCGCAGACTCCGGCTGCCGGCCCCCTGGCTGGCCGGGGCCATCTTTGCCCTGCATCCGGTCATGGTGGAATCCGTGGCCTGGGTCACGGAACTGAAAAACGTTCTTTCGGGTTTTTTCTATCTGCTTTCCGCCCATGCCATGTTCAGCTTTTTCAGGCTGGATGGCCAGGATTCGGATCGGGCCGAAGGCATAGACGCGGGCAATGCCCACCCCTGGAAACAGTGGGCACTGGGATTGTTTTTTTTCGCCTGCGCGCTCTGCAGCAAAAGCGTCACGGCCACCTTGCCCGCGGCCCTGCTCGTGATCATCTGGTGGCGTACCGGGAGGCTGCAGAAAAAGCAGTTGTACGCCCTGCTGCCCTTCTTTGCGCTGGGCATCACCTACGGCCTGCTCACCGCAACCATGGAACAGGACCTCGGCGCTTCCGGCCCGCTCTGGGACTTCAGCTTTTTTGACCGCTGCCTGATTGCCGGACGCGCTCTGTGGTTCTACCTTGGGAAACTTGCCTGGCCCGCGGACATCCTGTTCAATTACCAGCGCTGGGCCATTGATGACACAAATCCGCTGCAGTACGTGTACCCCTGCGGATTTATTCTGCTGCTGGCCGGAGCCTGGGCCATGCGGAAAAAGATCGGCCGCGGACTGCTTGCTGCTCTACTGTTTTTTGCAGGAACCTTGTTTCCGGCTTTGGGTTTTCTCAATGTCTATCCCATGCAGTTTTCATTTGTGGCCGACCACTTTCAGTACCTTGCAGCCTCGGCCCATCATTTTCTGCACCAGTGCCGTAGCCGCCTGGTGGCAAGGCAACAGGCGTCCGGTCTTCCTGGCCCGCATCCCGGCAAGGCACTCGTATTCCTGGTCCTGGCCCTGCTGGGAATGCAGTCCTTCAGCACGAGCGTACATTATGCCAATGTGGAAACCCTCTACACCTGGATTTTGCGGCACAACAGAGACTCCTACCTGGCGAACTACAATCTCGGGTCCCTGTTATTGGACTGGCAACGTTATCAGGAAGCAATCCCGTATCTGAAGGAAGCCATCCGCCTGCGCCCCGAAACCGCATCCGGTTACGACAACCTGGGTATAGCGTACGGGTCCACCGGGAAATTGAAGGATGCTGCCGAGCAGTTTTCCCTTGCTCTGCAAAAAGACCCCAGGAATAAAAAAACCTGGTCCAATCTGGTTATTACGTCCATGCACATGGGTGCCTACGACGAAGCGCTGCGTCAAATCGCGCACTATCTGCGGCTATGGCCAAAGGATACGCTTTTCATGGTGCTTGCCGGAAATGAACTTCGCAAGGCAGGACAATTCGCGTTGGCAGAAAATCTCTGTTCAGAAGTTCCGACCACGGACAGCATGGCGGAGCTTGCCGCACAATGCGTCCGTAAAGCCCGAAAGCTTGATGCTGGCGATGAGCCTGACAATACTGCGGGCCGCGGAAGCTAACAAATCAAGAGCCAGAAATGTCAAGCCCCTGCAAATAGCAGGGGCTCAGGCAAGTGGGTGGTCTCAAAAAGGGGGAGAGAAATTGGATGCAAAAATAAATACGCGTACAAGATTAACGTAACCTTTCCGCCTTATGAACTTTTGGTAACATTAAGCCTCTGCAAAATCCCGCTTTCAAACTGTTTCGCAATACTACTTCAACTATTCCCTACTCTAAAGGTCTTCTTTTTTACAAAATATCCTATAGATATTTTTTGCATATTTGTTGACAAAGCAAAGTGACAGGCATACTGACGAATTTCACAAAAAATACACTACTTTTGGCGGTATTATGGGACAGTCTGCAAGTCTCTTTTTTTTTCTATTGGCTATAGCCTTGTATATGGGAGGCGCGCTGGCAAGTCTTGCAGCCGGTCGATCTCAATCTGCCAACAGCATCGGATCATGGAGTGCCGTGCTCGGTTCGCTGTCAGGCATCGTACTGCTGCTTTCGGACTGGTCCGGGCCTGCGCTTGTCGCCCAATGGGATTGGCATCTGCCGTTCGGCATGGTGCGTATCGCCATTGACCCGCTTTCCAGATTTTTCCTGCTTCCTGTATTTTTGCTGATCGCACTCTGCGCTCTGTACGGAAAGCGCTATCTCCAGCATTATCAGGGCAAGCGCAACCTTGGAGTCCATTGGTGCTTTCTCAATTTTCTGGCCGCGGGCATGGCCCTGTGCCGGTTATCGACGACGGCTTCCTGTTTCTGATCATCTGGGAGTTCATGTCACTGACGCCTTTTTTTCTGGTGTCTTTCGAAGACAACAAAGCCGACGTGAGGGAAGCATCCCGAATCTATCTGATGGCCTCGCATCTGGGCGCTTTCTTTCTCCTGGCCGCTTTTGCCCTGCTCTCCGGACAGGCCGGATCCTTTTCCTTTGACGCCTTTCGTTCGGCCGCTCCGCACGTATCACAGGGCCTGGCCGCGGTTGTCTTTATTCTGCCCTGATCGGATTCGGCGCCAAAGCCGGCTTTGCACCCATGCACGTCTGGCTGCCCGAAGCCCATCCAGCGCGGCCCAGCCATGTGTCCGCGTTGATGTCCGGGGCCATGGTCAATGCCGGTATTTACGGTCTGTGCCGTACGTTCGAATTTCTCGGGCCGGTGCAGAGCTGGCAAGGCCCCCTGCTTCTGGCGCTTGGACTGTGCACGGCCCTGTACGGTGTTCTTGCCGCCCTGGTGCAGAAAAATCTCAAACGTCTCCTGGCCCTGAGCACCGTAGAAAACATGGGAATCGCCGCCATCGGTCTGGGAGCCGGGCTGACAGGACTCTCCTGCGACTGCCCCAAAATGGCCATTCTGGGCTTTGCGGGCGCTCTGCTGCATGTCCTGAATCACTCGCTGTTCAAAGGGCTTCTGTTTCTCGCTGCCGGAGCCGTCCTCAAAACCACGGGCACTGCCTCGCTGAACGCTCTGGGAGGCGTGGTCAAAAAGATGCCCTGTACCGCGGCCCTGTTCGCTGTCGGGGCTGCGGCCATCTCTGGTTTGCCGCCTTTCAACGGCTTTATCGGCGAATTCGCTTTGTATCTTTCCCTGGCCAGCGGCTTTGAAGAACCCGATTGCTGCTGCAGATTCTGGGAATCGTATCCTTTACCGGCCTGGCGGCCGTGGGCGGGCTGGTGCTGGCCTGCTTTGCCCGTGCCTACGGCATGGTCTTTGGCGGCGCACCCCGCAGCAAGGCTGTTGCCGACCTTCCCGACTCCAGCGACCCCGGACAGGGCATGCTTCTGCCCATGCTCGCACTGGCTCTGTTCTGTCTTCTGGGCGGCCTGTGCGCGCCATTGTTGTTCTCACTGGCCGTTCCAGCGGTTTCGGGGCTTACCGGCACTGTTCCGGAACTGGCTGCCACGCTTGCTGAAAGTTTTACCAGCATGACCATAATTTCTGTCTGTGGTCTGATATTCGTCATTTTCATTTTAGGACTGGCACTCCTGCAAAAACGCCTGGCTTCGGCGCATCCGCCCCGTCGTTATCACACCTGGGACTGCGGCTATGTGGCCCCGACCCAACGCATGCAGTATACCGGCTACGCCTTTTGCCCATCCGCTGGCCCGCATTTTTGGAAAAACCACGGGACTTCGCCAGGAAACCGCCGAACCCGAGGGCTATTTTCCCGGACACAGTTCTTTGAATGCAATGCCTCTGGATATTGCCCGCGAAAAAATGTTCGGGCCCCTTGTTCGAGAAAATCCGCTGCTGCTGCGACTGGCTCAAACTCGTACAGCACGGCCGCATCCATCTCTACATCCTCTACATGCTGGTCACATTGGTGGCCTTGCTGCTCTGGGAACTGGCATGAGCATAAATCCTGACGCCGTCTGGCTTCTGGCGCCCGCTCTTGTGGCGTCGCCTTTGCTGTTCGGCATAATCAACCGCGTCAAGGCCCTGTTCGGCGGACGCCACGGACGCCCCTTGCTGCAGACCTATTTTGATCTGGCAAAACTGCTGCGCAAAGGCTGCGTGCTGAGCGACACCGCCACCTGGATGTTCCGCGTTGGTCCGGCGCTGTCCGTGGCTGGGCCTCTGGCCGCCCTGCTGATCATACCTCTGGCTGGCATGCCGGGAGTTTTCTCTTTTTCCTGCGACTTCATTCTGGTGGCCTATCTGCTGGGAGCCGCGCGCATGGCCACCATGCTGGCGGCCCTGGATACGGGATCGAGCTTCGAAGGCATGGGCGCGAGCCGCGAAGCCTGCCTCGGCGCTCTGGGCGAACCCGTATTGTTCGTCACCTTGCTGGCCGCGGCCGGTGTGGGCAACGGCTTTTCTCTGGACAGCATTCTGAACGGCCCTCAACACGGACTGCCCCAGATACTGCTGGCCATGTCGCTGTTCGTGCTGCTGCTGGTGGAAAACTGCCGCATCCCCGTGGATGACCCCAATACGCACCTGGAGCTGACCATGATTCACGAGGTCATGGTGCTCGACCATTCGGGCCCGGACATGGCTTTCATAACCTATGGATCCGGCCTCAAAATGTGGATTTTCGCAACTCTGTTTTCCGGCATGTTGCTGCCGCTGGATCCGACCCGTCCGTTCTTTTCCGCCGTACTGGCGCTGGCGGGCGTTTTCGCCACCGTGATCCTGGTGGGCATCGTCGAATCCATCATGGCCCCGCCTGCCCCTCGTACGACTGGGCAGTCTTCTGGCCGGAGCCGGAGCCTGCTCCGCAATGGCGTTGATTCTACAGCTCTGGAGAAATGTTCAATGACGCTGCAAACCATTCTCGCACTGATGCTCCTGACGGACCTCGCGCTTCTTGGAGTGGGACGTCTGAATCATTTGCTCTGGCTGGCTGCCCTGCAGGGTGCGCTGCTGGCTTCCACGCCCCTGCTGATAGTCGGGACGCAATCACCAGAGCCGCACCTGTTGCTGCTCTGTATTGCGGTTTTTCTGATCAAGGCCGTGGGTTTTCCGCTGCTGCTGGCCAAAACCATGCGCAAAATAGGCGTGCCCGCCACAGTGGAGTCCTATGTCGGTTTCGGCCCCACAGTTGCCTGCGGACTTGTGGCCCTGGCTCTGTCCTTCTGGCTGGAACCCCGGATGCCTGTCCCCTCGCCGGTCTATCACGGGTTGCTCATCCCGGCTTCCCTCACGACCATTTTTTCCGGCCTGCTGCTGATCATCGCCCGACACAAGGCGCTGACCCAGGTGGTCGGCTATCTGGTCATGGAAAACGGCATCTTTCTCTTTGGTGCGCCCATGTCCAGCTACAACGCTGTCTGGGTGGAACTCTCCATTCTTCTGGATGTCTTTGTGGCTGTTTTCGTGATGGGAATAGCCGTACACCATATCAACCGGACCTTCGAATCCATTGACGTGGACCGGATCTGTTCGTTGCGGGATTAATCATGATTCAGAGCTTTAGTTCTCGCGCCTCTGGCAGGAGGCATCGCCGCCCTCACTATCGGCAGCGACCGCCCGCGACGCATGCTGCTGGTGCTGGTGGCGCTACTGCACACAGCCCTGGTGCTGCATCTGACCATCACCGGCAGGGCAACCGGCCCCGAATGGGACGGACTGCTGCGAATCGATTCCCTGGGGTTGCTTTTTTCTCTGGATTGTCAGCCTGCTGTTTCTGGCTGCCGCATGGTACGCGCAGGGCTATCTGCGCGACGAGGCAAAAGCCAAGGGTCTGCACAGGGATTTCGAGGCCGGTGTCTCGTTCCGCAATGCGCCGGAACGTATTTTCACGGCCTGTTTGCTGTTCTTTGTCAGCGCCATGAGCCTGGTCCACCTGCACAACCCACCTGGGACTGCTTTGGGGTCGGCGTGGAAACCACCACCCTGGCCAGCGCGCCGCTGATCTACTTTCACCGCCACCAGCGGTCGCTGGAAGCCACCTGGAAATATCTGATGATCTGCTCGGTGGGCATCGCACTGGCGCTGATGGGCAACATTCTGCTGTCCATATCCATGGTCGGCAGCGATACGCGGGGCGGCACCATGCTGCTGGCGGACCTGCTGGCCGCGGCTCCCGGCATGCAGCCCTTCTGGCTCAAGGCGGCCTTTATTTTTCTGCTGGTGGGGTACGGCACCAAAATGGGCCTGGCTCCCATGCACAACTGGCTGCCCGACGCGCACAGCGAATCGCCCTCGCTGGTTTCCGCCCTGCTTTCGGGTGCGCTGCTCAACTGCGCGTTCCTGGGTATTCTTCGAGCGCATCAAATCTGCACAGCCGCCGGGATCGCTGATTTTTCCTCCGACCTGCTGGTCTTTTTCGGACTGCTGTCCATGGTCATGGCAGCGATTTTCATTGTCGGACAGGGCGATTACAAGCGTTTGCTGGCCTATTCGAGCGTCGAGCACATGGGAATACTGGCCCTGGGCGTGGGCATCGGCGGAGGCGCGGCTTTCGGCGCCATGTTCCATGCCGTAAACCATTCGCTGACCAAAGCCGGGCTGTTTTTAACTGGCCGGGAACATCCTGACCCGCTACCACACGAAATCCTGCTACGACACGCGCGGCATGCTGCGCGTCATCCCCTGGACGGGCGTTCTCTGGACAGCCTTGTTCCTGAGCATCGTGGGCTCGCCGCCATTCGGCACTTTCGCCAGTGAATTCGCCATTCTCAAGGCCATGTTCGATGCCGGACGCTTCATCCCGGCCGCGATCTATCTGCTCTGCCTGGCGGTCATTTTCACCGGCATGTCCCTGACCGTGGTGCGTATGGTGCAGGGCCCCGCACCCAAGGCCCTTGGCGGAAAAACCGACGAATCCGCGCTGACCATTGTTCCCCCGCTGATTCTCGGCATCCTTGTCCTGTCTTTCGGGCTGTATCTCTGTCCTGGTCTGCATCAGCTGTTCGCCCGTGCGGCGCTGGTAGCCACAGGTAATGGCTAAGGAATACTTTTATGGAATTCGAACACGGCATAGCTCTCCCACTGGCGGGCATTCCTGTTGTCTCGCCTGAAAATTTTTCTGCGCATGTGGTCCAGGAAGTGGCCCAAGGCTGGCGTCTGGTGGCCCTTTTCGCTGCCGGACCTGCCGACGATGCGCGCTTGTACGCGGTCATCGCCAAGGACGGCAAACGCTGCCTTTCCATCCTGAGCACCGCCCCCGGCAAGGAATACCCGTCCCTGACGCCCGTTTGTCCGCAGGCCCACTGGTTCGAACGGGAGATCTACGAATCTTCGGGCATCGTCCCCGTGGGGCATCCCTGGCTCAAGCCCATCCGCTTTGTGCAGCGGCCCGACGGCCAGCGTCCGGATCCGGGAGTCACCTCCTACTATACGGTCCGGGGTGAAGACATCCACGAAGTGGCTGTGGGGCCCGTACATGCGGGCATCATCGAACCCGGACATTTTCGCTTTCAATGTGCGGGCGAACAGGTGCTTTCCTTGGAAATTTCCCTGGGTTACCAGCACCGGGGCGTGGAACAGGCGCTGCAGGGCGGACCCAACGCCCGTACGCTGCATCTGCTCGAAACACTGGCCGGGGATACGACCATCGGCCATACCTGGGCCGGATGCGGTCTCATGGAAATGATGGCCGGAATCACGGTATCCCGCCGGACCCAGGCATTGCGTACGGTCTGTCTGGAACTCGAACGCTTGGCCAACCATACGGGTGACCTGGGCGCACTGGCCGGAGATGTGGGATTTCTGCCCACGTCTTCCTATTGCGGCCGTCTGCGCGGAGATTTTCTGAACATGACCGCCCTGCTCTGCGGCAACCGTTTCGGACGCGGCATGGTAAAACCCGGCGGATGCGGATTCGATACGGATCAGGCGCGTTCGGCAGAGCTGCTGCAGCGTCTGGAATCGGTCATTCGCGACGTACGCGGTGCGCTCAAGCTCATGTTCAATGCCTCTTCGGTTCTGAACCGTTTTGAAAAGACCGGCAGCGTAAGCACGCGCACGGCGCTGGAACTCGGACTCGTGGGCCCGGCAACCAGGGCCAGCGGACTGCCTCGCGACATTCGCTGCGCGTTTCCGCAACCATCCGCGCCGCCCCACGCGCATCCGCCCCGTACGGCGGAAAGCGGCGATGTGCTGGCACGGGCCACGGTGCGGCGTCTGGAAGTGGATGATTCCGCGGACACCATCCGCAGCCTGCTGGAAGCGCTGCCCGAAGGACCGATACGTCCGGAAAAGCCCTTTCCCAAACTGCGCCCGGACACATTGGCCGTGTCTCTGGTGGAAGGCTGGCGCGGTGCCATTTGTCATGTGGCGGCAACCAATGCGGATGCGCACCTGGCCTGGTATAAGATAACGGATCCTTCCTTTCGCAACTGGGCCGGACTGGCCATGGCCCTGCGCAATACGGAAATTTCCGACTTTCCCTTGTGCAATAAAAGTTTCAATCTGTCCTACTGCGGGCATGATCTGTAAGAAGAGGAAAACGGCATGCTTGGCGTACTAGTGGAACGGCTGCGGCAAAAATACCGTACAGTGGGTTATCCCGACAAACCTGGTGTTCTCCCGGACAGATACCGCGGATTGCCCGTACTGCATCCGGAGCAATGCGCAAAGGGCTGCACTTCCTGTCTGGAAGTCTGCCCCACAGGGGCCTTGAGCGTGGATGAGCAGGGACCGTGCGTGGACCTTGGGCGGTGCCTGTTCTGCGGAGCCTGCGCCGAGGCCTGCGACCATGGCGCCATAGCCTTTGGCCGCGATTTCCAGCTGGCGGCCCGCAAACGCGAGGACCTCTTGTTTCGAGGCGGACGCATGCCCGAACTGGCTCCCCTGGACTCGGAACGGGCGCGGATGTTCACCCGCTCGCTCCGGCTGCGTCAGGTAAACGCGGGCGGCTGCTGCGCCTGTGAAGCGGACATCAACGTACTCGGAACCATTGTCTATGACCTGGGACGTTTCGGCATCGATTTCGTGGCTTCACCGCGCCATGCGGACGGCCTGGCCATCACCGGCCCGGTAACCCGCAACATGCGCGAGGCACTCCTGCGTACGTATGAGGCGACTCCCGAGCCCAAGGTCGTCATCGCCGTGGGATCCTGCGCGGTTTCCGGCGGCATTTACGCCGATAGTCCGGAGACCAACAGCGGCGTGGGCGACCTTCTGCCTGTGGATCTGTTCATTCCGGGCTGCCCTCCCCATCCGCTGACCATTCTGGAAGGCTTCCTCGGTTTGATCGGCAGGGTGGACCGCAGCAAAGAACCGGCCTGAACCAGCTATTTCTTTTTCTTGCTGGAAAACAGACTTTCAATGCCATTCTGAATTCCCTGCTCAATGCTCAGCGGGGATTTCAGAATATCTTTTACCACGTTCACCGCGCCATCCATCACATTGCCCACCAGCGCCGTACCGTTCAGCCCGATATCTGGCTTTTTCAATGAGCCGGAAATAGTGACAGGCAACACCGGCAGTCCCTGCAGATTGGCGTCTAGTTCGGCTGAAATGGTGTTTTCCTTCAAGGAAATCGAGCCGGTTCCATTGACCGTATTGGGCGGGTAGCTGATATCGAACTGGGTAAAATGCACGACTCCGTTTTTCGCATTAGCTTTGACCGTGGCTTTCTGAAACAGCGTTTTGGCCTTGGGGCCGACGACCCCCTGCTTTGAGGTCAGAGCCGCACTGGAAAGATTCAACCCGTGGATGACTCCATTGCGGATCACCCCCGATCCGTTGCCGCTCAAATGCGCAAAAAACTCCTTTGTGTCCAGCCCCTGTGAAGTCACGTCCGCCTGCATGTCCGCGCGGCCGGAAACATGCGGATGCTGTCCCAGCGCATTCAGAAAAGCTTCCAGATCCATGCCCTTGGCCGAAAGTTTTACTGCCAGGGGCGCAGGCGTCCGCCGCAGATCCACGCTGCCCGAACTTGCAACCTGACCGTCAAACAGGGTTCCCTGCAATTGCGATACGCTGATCGCTCCCTGGTCGGAAACCGCCTTTGCCCTGAGCTTGCCGACTGTAAACGCGTCATAACTCAGTTTTTCAAAAGCCACCTTGGCACTCAGATGGGTCTTGCGGACGAACTCGGGAAGACTGATTGATTTTTGGGAATCAGACGCATCAGCATCCTTGTGTTCTTTTCCCGATTTTTCCTTGGCGCCTTTGGTTCCCTCTTTCCCGGAGTCCTTGTCTTTTTTGGCCGGCCTGTAACGGTTCAAATCCAGTACACCGCCCTTGATGTCGAGGCTGATTCTGGAGGGAAACGGCTTGGCAGCCAGAGCCTGCAAGGCATACGTACCACCGTCCAGTTCGATGTCAGGCGCATGCAGCGCATAACCGTCCGGATTGAACGCCGCCTCGAGATCCACCCGCGCCTTTCCCCAAACATTGGGATCCTGGGTAACTCCGACGTCATAGCCCAGATAGGTCAAGGCATGACGCAGGTTTTCGCTGCGCAGGCTGATCCGGGCCTTGCCGGCATCGGGTTCGTAGCCGGTCTTTGGAAAATGGGCCTCGACTGCTCCGGTCAGGGTGGAATGACGCATGTTCAGCTGCAAAGCGGAAACTTCCAATTGCCCCTTGGACAGGGAGGAATCCAGCTTCAAACTTCCGATGGATTCTTTGCCGCAAACCAGATCCTTGAAATCCACACGCAGCTTTCCCTGATAATCCTGCAAGGAAAAAGGCTCTCCAGCAGAAACCTTCCGCTTCTGTTTGTCCGCACCTGGCTTAGATACGGATGCTCCGGATGTGTCATCACTTATGTCCTTGTGGGGAAGCACCTTGCACAGATCAAAACGCGTACCCGCTATATCCACGTCAAAACCACGCATCTTGGGCAAAGTCACGGCGGCATGGACCTGAAGTCCGGCATCGCCGATATGCAGCGCATTGCTGTCTATTTTGAAGGATTTTTTATCCAGATACACCTGGCCGTCATAGGAGCAGCTGGAAAAACCCTTGATATGCTCCATCCACCGCGGCCTGATGCTGCAACTGGCCAGAAGATTTTTAATGTCGAAGGTATTGGTACGCACCTGTGCTTTCAGCTGCGGATTTTGCAGCACGTCGGTGGCCGAGGCCGTAATTTCGGACTCCACGCCGAGGCCGCTGAGCCTGGTCAAATGGGCAGAGGCAACCCCCTGCTCCAGATTCAATGAGCCGGTGCCCTGAAGAAAAGCCTGAGACTCTTTGGCGAAAATGCCGCCGTCAACCACGGCATCGGCTTCCAGTTGTGTCAGGTTGAACAGCCCCTGCTCGGCCTGAATCTCCGCATCCATGGAAAGATCCAATCCGGCTTTGGCAAAAGGCATTCCCCTGGCCTCCAGTTCGGCATTCAGCTTTACGTCCTTGAATTGAAAACGCAGAGCCTCCGGGAACATGGAAACCATGCCGCGCAACTGCACCGATCCTTTCATCTGCGGCTGCGTACTGGACCCGTCAAAGGCAATCTCCGCGCCAAAGGGCTGGCCGGAAATCACATCCTCCGCGGAAATAGTGCAATTGCGGACTCCATAATTCTGTCCGTGCATCCTGTCGATGACCGAGACAGAGGCATCACTCACTTCCAGCCCTTTGATAAGATAGGAAAAAGCGTAGCTGTCGCCCTGGACGGTGTCCACGATGACCTCGTCCTTGTGCACCCGGACATCCTTGACGGGCAACAGCTGAAAATTCCAGCGGCCATCGGCATTGCGTACGACATTGAGGTCAAGCCCTTCGACCTGCAGACTTTTGGCGTCGATTTTACCATGGAGCAAGGGCAGCAACTTCGTCTGCAGGGACAGGTGCTGAACCGAAATCATCTTTTCCGAAAAACCTTCCGGGCTGCTCAGGGAAGCCGGCCCGAATTCTATGGCCAGCCAGGGGAAAAAGGCCAGATGGATATCGCCCTGCAGTTCGAGCTGCAGCCCGGTAAGCCGGTGGACCTGATCTTCCAACTCCGGTTTCAAAGCGTCCGGATTGAGCAATAGCCTGAGAACAAGCAATAAAACCACGGCCAGGGACAGCACAACCAGCCCCCCGGCGATTAGAATATGTTTTTTTGTCATCAAGAACCTCTTTACCTGCACGGACCGTAATCAATACGCCGTGCCGACGTTGCGTCGACAGCGGGAATCAATGGTCCGGAGGCAACAACGAGTTCGGCCGGGACTTCTTCAGCCCCGGTATTTGGATATTAGTTTGCGCGCGGTGCTGGCCACAATGCCGAGGTCCGGTTTGGCCACTTGAAGGTCTGCCCCCACGGACTGTCCCTTGTGCAGCAGACCGTCGGTTATCAGGGAGGAAAACAAAATCACAGGTATGTCCTTGAGAATCGGATCGGATTTTATGTGCTTGGTCAAGCTGTGTCCATCCATTGCAGGCATTTCAATATCTGAAATGACCACATTGACGTATTCATGGATGTGTTTGCCGCTCTGTTCCGCTTTTTCCTTTTGTTCCTGAATCCATTCCCAGGCATTCAAGCCATTGACCTGGGCTGTTGTTTCGAATCCGGCCTGTTGCAGCAACTGGATGATCATATTTCTCGCCGTGGGCGAATCATCCACCACCAGGGCCCGATCTATGACTCCCTCTTCCCGTTCCAGGACCGGTTCGGCGTTTTTGAATGAAATAGCCGTTTCCGGACTGAGTTCACCTACGATTTTTTCAAGATCAAGAACAAAAACCACCATGTTGTCGAGCTTGACGGTGCCGGTGATGCTATGTTCGCACATTTTGGAAAATTCTTCGGAAGGCGGTTCAATGGATGCCCAGCTCAAGCGATAGATGCGATGTACGTTGGAAACCTTGAAAGCGGTCACGACCTTGTTGAACTCGGTCACCAGGACCTTTTCCATGTCGTTGGGATGCAGCTGCAATCTCAGCCAAATGCCCAGATCAATAAGTGGAATGATCCGTTCCCGTTGCCGGAACGCCCCCAAAATGGAATGGTGGTTGGCCTCCGGCATGGCCGTATACTTGGGCATCCGTATTATTTCCAATACTTTGGCCACATTGACACCAAAGTGCCAGGTGTAAGGGGCATCCGATTCGCTAGTCTCCTCATCAATGCTAAAGACCACGATTTCAACTTCATTGGTGCCCGCTTCGAGCAAAATCCCCGGACTGGACATGCGGATTCTCTGTTTGGTTACATAAAGTTGCGTTTAGCTATCAACAGGACAAACGAAAGGCCCCCCAAGTTGAACCAGAAAGAAATAATACAATTTTCTGAGTATTCTTTTTATCTTAAATAATCCATATGCAAAAAAGAATCAAGCCGTGAGAAAAATTGAAGACTCTCTTTACAAAGAATGTAGTCACTTTCCTGCAGAGCATCCCTGCTCATACCATTTTGTTTCTTTCCGCAGCGCGAACGCAGCCAAGAAGTCCGTAGGAATATTTGCCCTCCAGCGCATCGCATACGGGTTTCAGGTAGGCGTCTCCACATTTCTGAAACTGCTCCCGGATCTGCTCCAGTTCCTCAGCCGGCAGAGCAACAACGTCCTCGAGTTGCAGCAATCCGCCGGCCAGTCCCTTGCAGGCATGGCTGTAGACGGTGCTTTCCTGCAATCCGCGTTCTTCCGCCACCTGCCGGGGGTCATGCATCTTTTTCAATAGCCGCACTGTTTCGCGTACGGTTTCCGTCAGCAGCTTTTCATCCATCTGATTTTCGCCATCCGATCCTTTTTGCGGCGGAAGTTCCCGACGCCAGGGCACGGGTGGCAGATTCTCCGGCATCCCGTTGGCCTCAATATGCGTACGCAGAGTGTCGAGAAACCACTCCGCATACCGGTCGAACTTCATCCGCCCCACCCCGAACAGCTGGGCAAAATCCTCGGGCTGCCGCGGACGATAGTTTACCATTTCCAACAGAGTTTTGTCCGGAAAAATCTGATACGGCGGCACGTTTTCCTCTTCGGCAATCTGCAGACGCAGCGTACGCAGTTCGCTGAACAAAGCTTCATCATCGGGCGTACGAATCACATCATGCTCGCCGAAATTGAGCTTTTTGCCGTTTTTAGTCGCTCCGGACCGGGCAACGACTTCCCTGTCCTTCCTGAAATCGACTTTCCGCAGGCTTTTCAAAACTTCCCAGCTGCGGGCGTTGAGTTTCAATACGCCGAATCCTTCGATATCCACATCCAGAAGCCCCTGGGCGGCGAGCTGCCGGTGAATGGATTGCCACTCCTTGCGCGTATGCTCGCTGCCGATGCCGTAGGTGCTGACCCCGTTGTGCCCGAGACGCAGAATCCGCTCATTCTCACTACCCAGCAGTACATCCACCAGGTGCCCTGTGCCGAAACTCTGACCGGTCCGGAAAATGTTGGACAAGGCTTTTTGAGCGGCAATGGTTCCGTCAAAGGTCTCAGGCGGATTCAGACAATTGTCGCAGTTGCCGCAGGGTTCGCCCAGGTCCTGCCCGAAATAGGCCAGCAGCATCTGCCGGCGGCACGTATGGGCGTCCAGAATGCCGAGCAGGGCATTGAGTTTTTCCAACTCGACCATTTTACGCTGCTGGGACGCGTCTCCGGAAAAAATCATCTGGCGCAGGGTGATGACATCGCCCAGGCTGTAAGCCATCCAGGCTTCGGCAGGCAGGCCGTCCCGACCTGCGCGGCCGGTCTCCTGATGATAGGCCTCCACGCTCTTCGGAGGTTCCAGGTGCGCCACGAAACGCACATCCGGCTTGTCCACCCCCATGCCGAAGGCAATGGTGGCCACCATCACCAGATGTTCCTCCAGCATGAAACGTTCCTGATTCTGTCGACGATCCTCCGCACTCATGCCCGCATGGTAGGGCAAGGCCCGGATACCCTTTTTTTTGAGCCAGGCAGCTGTCTGGTCCACCTTCTTGCGGCTCAGACGATAGACGATTCCGGATTCATTGGAGTGATTCTCGTTGATGAACTGCAGCAACTGGCGTTGCCCGTCGTATTTGGGATGCACATGATAGCGGATATTGGGACGGTCGTAGCCGGTGGAAAAGACCCTGGCCCGGTCGAACCCCAGATGGCGGATGATATCGTTTTTCGTGGGGCCGTCCGCCGTGGCGGTCAACGCCAGCCGGGGGACATCCGGAAAGCGCTCCCCCAGGACATTGAGCTGCGTATATTCCGGCCGGAAATCATGCCCCCATTGGGACACGCAATGGGCCTCGTCTATGGCCACCAGAGCCAGACGACACTGTGCCAGAAATTCCAGAAATCCCGGACGGACCACGCGCTCCGGAGCCACGAACAGGATATCCAGGTTGCCCGAACGCGCCGCGCGCTCCACTTCATAAACTTCGGATCCGCTCAAAGAAGAATTCAGACAGGCCGCGCGTACGCCGTTGCTTACGAGCCCGCGAACCTGGTCCTGCATCAGGGCTATGAGCGGCGAAACCACCAGCCCCATGCCGGGCCGCAGCAAAGACGGGATCTGATAACACAGGGATTTGCCGCCGCCGGTGGGCATGAGTACCAGGGCGTCATTGCCGGCCACCACATGATCGATAACCTCTGCCTGACGCCCGATAAACGAATCAAAACCGAAAACTGTCCGTAAAATCTCCAAAGCCGTTTTTTGCATGGGCACGTTCTATACCCATGCCTCAAGTGCTGGCAAGCCAAAGGCCCCGGCCCGCTGCAGGAGTTTTTTGCGCAACACCCCACAGTGAGTTCCGGCTTGTTCTTTATGCAGGAAAAAGGCTACACTGTTTCTTTCCCAGATGAACATCTTTGGAGCCGCACCATGAAAGCAATCAACAGCTGTGTCACCTGTCTCGCCCTGATATGTTTGTTCGCCTGCCTGCCGGACGTCGTGCTCGCCGCCCAGCAACAGGAAAGGATACTGTTCTTTGCCAGTCACATCGAGGTTCAGCCCGATGCTTCCGTGGCGGTTCATGAAACAATCAAGGTCTATTGCGCGCGCAAAAAAATCCGCCGGGGCATTTTCCGCTCCATCATCACCTCCTACCGGAGCAGTTACGGACTGAATTCCGAACGCATTCTCAATGTCCAGCAAGTGTTGCGCGACGGCAAGCCCGAAGATTATCACCTGAAAAAGGAAAGCAATAAAACATCCATTTATATAGGCCGCAAAAGCGTCATGCTCAAGCCTGGGGTGTACACCTACGAAATACGCTACACGCTCAACGACATGGTCGGCTTTTTTGACGATTATGACGAAATATACTGGAACATCACGGGCAACGAATGGGATTTTCCCATAGAAAAAGTCCAGGCCGCAGTCATTCTGCCAGCTGGTACGAAGATCAGCGGATTCAAGTCGTTTACAGGCCGCGCCGGTTCCACTGGCAGCGACGCGCAGGCCCAGGAAACCGCCCCGAACACGGTGGCGTTTCAAAACACCAGGCCGCTTTCTCCCGGAGAAGGCCTGACCATTGTTGTCAGCTGGCCCAAGGGCATCATCAACGAGCCAAGTACGCAGACCCGCATCTGGCAACAGGTAAGCGCCAACATAGCTTCGGTAGTCGCTTTGATCGGTGTGCTGGTCGTATTCGGCTATTTTCTCGCAGCCTGGTTTCTTGTGGGACGCGATCCGGCCAAAATGACCATCATGCCGGAGTTCGCGCCGCCCAAAGGATTCTCCCCGGCAGCCGTACGCATGGTGATGCGTATGGGCTTTGACAAGACATGCTTTACCGTCGCCATTCTGGACATGGCCGTCAAAGGGTTCCTGCGTATTGAGGAAAACGACAAAAAATACACCCTCGAACGAACCGGCCAGCCGCGTGAACCGCTTTCCCATGGCGAACAAAAAGCCGCTGACGCGCTGTTCCGCAGGCACAACTCGCTCACACTGGACCAATCCTCACATACGAGGATCAAATCCGGACTGGACGCCTTGAAACGTTCCTTGAAAAAGGAATATGAAACCGCTTATTTTCAAAGAAATCTCGGCTATTTTCTGGTAGGTCTGGTACTCACACTGCTGACCTTCGGATGCGTCATCCTGGCCCTTCCGGATCCCGATTCGATGGGAACGGCAGCCTTCCTGACCGCATGGCTGACGATCTGGACTTTCGGCTGCGTCATGCTGGTCTACTCAATAATCAGCGCGGCCAGAGAAAAGGCCGTTGGCCGCACCATCTTTTCCACACTCTTTGCCCTTCCTTTTCTGGCCGGCGAATGCGCGGCGCTCTACGTACTGACAACCACCATCGGCCCCATCACCATATTGTTGATGCTCATCCTCTGGGCCTTTCTGCCTGTTTTCTACTACCTGCTCAAAGCCCCCACATACGCGGGGCGTCGGGTCATGGATCAGATCGAAGGGTTCAAAATGTTCTTGTCCGTCAGTGAAAAGGAACGGCTCAACCTGCTGCATCCTCCCGAGCGTACGCCGGAACTCTGGGAAAGCTTTCTGCCTTATGCAGTCGCTCTTGGAGTGGAAAACCAATGGTCCCAACAATTTTCTTCGGTCCTGAACAGCGCGGCGGACCCGGAACGGGGCTATTCGCCTTCCTGGTACGCGGGAAGTTACGCAATGGGCGCGTTCGATACCGGAGCATTCTCGTCTTCCATTGGTTCCTCCATTACCAGTGCAGTATCGTCTTCCACTCCCAGTTCGTCATCCGGCATGAGCGGGGGCTCCTCCGGGGGCGGAGGCGGCGGAGGCGGAGGCGGCGGATGGTAGCCTGCCACACCGGTTGGTGTGCAACGATTCCTTGCAGACAATGCGTATTTCCAGTAAATAATGTGACGGCTCTTATTACTGCACTCCTTTGGCTTCCGGCGACATGCCCCAACTGCATGGTTTAACTTTGATAGTGCCTGATATTCGAGTTAATGCACCATGAGGAGAAAGACGTTTCAATGACCCAAGATGAAAAAATTTCCTCGTATGTCGAATGCTTTGTCCGCATCAAGGAGCGCAAACTCCTGAAGGAAATCATGGAGCGGGAAATGCTCCTGGAGTTTATTGCGCTGAATGTGGAAAGCATAGATGAATTTCCGCTTCTGGAAAGCGAGCAAAAAGGCATGATCTCTCTGCTGACGCACCGCTCAGCGGATTTGCCCCTTTACGAGCACATCGCGAAATGGATCAATGAATTCCTCGTTTCCCTGAATCTGTATTCCAAGGCCAGGATCAACAAGGACGAGGAAGCCCTGGATGAGCAACGGGTCAATATAAGCAATATCGAAGCCATTCTGCTCCATATCGTTCAGGGGGTGGTCTTCGCGCTTGGTCTCATTAAGGATAACCTGAGCCACTGCATGATCCGGAATTTCGGCGTGGGAGCGCTGGAAAAAATCAACGAACTCACCGAATCTGTTGTCTATGACGTCCATTACTGGAAGGCTCTGGTCGACACCTTTTTCCGCGCCCGCATACAGGAAAGTTACGACATCATCCTGGAAGCCCAACGCTATGAAATGAGCCGCGAAGGCAACTGCCTCATTGTGAGCTTCTCGCTGGATACCCTGCTCATGTCTCTGGAGGGCACGATCCAGGAAATCAGGAATACCCGCATTCAGGATTCATTCGAACAGGCCGGCAGCCAGAAGGAAAACAGCATGCTCGCCTTGTTCGTCTTGAAACTCCTGAAAAGCAGCAGCGACCTGCAGGGCCTGGAGCAATACTCCCCTGCCGAAATGCAGACCATTGCCCAGCTGGCCAGCATTGACCCGCTTGTCAAAAAATGCATGCTGGTTGAGGCAGGCAAGGAAAAGGCCACTTCCGACGGGGCTGACTCCAAAAGTCCGGAAAAGGAAGCCAGGCAACGAAAATTCATCAGGGAACAGGTCCTGGCCCTGAGCGTGGGCGCCGCCCTGGCCATCAAAAAGGTCAAGCAGGATCTGCTGATGGCGCTCAAGGATTTTTCCAGTCAGGAAGTGCAACAGGTCGGCGAAATCATGGGCAGTTTTACCAAGCAAAGCATGACACAGGGAGTCGAACTGCTTCTGGAACGCGGTTTTCTGCTCCTGCTGCGTACGCGTGGTGAAGAACACGGCAGCAAGATCACCGTCCGTTTGCAGAGGCTGCGCCGGACCCCACAAATTTCCGTCCAAAATCTTTACGAAAACGGCATGAACCGTATCAGGCAGCGCAAATTTTTCGACGATGATCCTGCCAATCCGCATTACCTGATCTTCAAGGCAAAGAGTCCGAAAGAACTGCAGCAGACCTGGGAAGTGCTGAATATTGAAACGCCTTTACGCAAAAGTCTCGCCAGGCTCTGGCAGGAGGCAACTTTTCATGTGGAATTTCAATTGATTCTGCAGCTTGCCGCCATCGCCAAGGTAACGACGAATCCTTCGCAGAAAATCGCAGAAATATTAAACAGCTACGGATTAAAACCCAAACTGGATTGATTGCCGCAGGTGTGGATCCACTGACTGCAACCGCTTACAAGCTTGTATCTTTTTTGTGGCGGGCGTTGACAGTCAAGCTGCGAATCGCGTATATCATTCGGTAGAGTTTATTAAGGGTGGTGATACCTCCTTTTGCGCCTGCGGGCCTGCCCGGACGCGATGATCAGAGATTGAGGTACTCACTGACAAGGCAAGTATCCTGATGAGGGGTGATGAGCCGGGAGGCTCAAATAGCAACAAGGGAGGATTATACAATGAAAGTGGTAAAAATTCTCTTCGTAGCCACCATGCTCGTGGCTGCACTGGGCACGATCGCCGTGGCCGGTGGAAAAGAAGACATCTGTACCCAGGTTGGAAGCAAAAATGATATCGTAACCGTGCCCCCGAAAAAGGACGTCGTATACGATGTTAAGCCCTGCAACCCTGCCTTCAAAGAAGTGCAGCAGAGCGCCGGCAAAAAGGGCATCTAGGTTATTTGTATTTCCTACGTGTTCAAAAGCGGGTCGTCCCTTTGGGCGGCCCGCTTTTTTTTGAATAATCATATCAACGATGAAAAACCGTTTCAGTGAACCAGAAGACTTGCTGAACAGTGCCACCCTTTCCCGATTCAGTTGGTTCCCACGTACATATTGCCGTAGGGGCGGTGGGAAAAAGGCTTGATCCGGGTAAAGCGCGCCTCCAGAATCTCCGCCGCGTCCAGTTCGAATTCCCGGGCAAAGGTTTCCACCTTGGGACGTACGCTGGCCCAATCATCCGCATTGAGTTCTTCCGCATGCAGTCCGGGTCCCAGCTGATGAGCGGGAACATCGCCGCGTACGTAAATGACGCCGCCATGCATGCCCGTTCCCAGACTGCGGCCGGTTATGGGCGCGTCCGGCTTGTCGGAGTACATGCCCAGCAGAATGATGGTTCCGCCGGCCATGTATTCGCCCAGGAAATCACCGGCTTTGCCGCCGATGACGATGCTGGGCACTTTCTCCATGTAAGCTTTCATGTGGATGCCCACGCGATAGCCCACATCACCCCGTACGTAAATTTCACCGCCGCGCATGGCGTAGCCGAGCACATCCCCGGCCAGGCCGTTCACCACGATCCTGCCGTCATCCATGGTATTGCCCACGCCATCCTGCACATTCCCGCGGACATGAATCACTGGCCCGCGCATGAATGCACCCAAATCCTGTCCTGGCACCCCGCGGATGTTGATCTCCAGATCTCCGGTCAGGCTGTCGGCTATATAACGCTGGCCGTTGACATTCATCAGTTCCAGGCTCCCGGCGCCGCCGCGGATCGCATCACGGATCATTTCATTGAGTTCCCTGTAATAAACGCCCTTGGCATCCAGAAACACCGACATTTTTTTCGCCGTCATGCTCAGGCCTCCAGTTCGACGATTACCGGCTCGCCCGCCTTGGGAGCCCAGACAGTATCCAACTCGGGGGAAACCTCGCGGATGGCGCTTTCCTCGCTGGCCATGAAGACCATGCTGCCCTTTTCCGCCACCACCAGCGGACGCAGCTTGACCCGGTCGTTGAGTCCCATCATGCTGGTCGCGTCCGTCACCAGAATGGCGAACGGTCCGTTGAGCATGGCAGATCCATAGACCATACGCAGTGCCTCAAAGGCCTGCCGCTGCTCGGGCTCCATGCGGTCGATTTCGTCCCAGAACGGCGGCGCGAATACCCAGCTGGCCTGACGTTTGGTGAGGCCGTGCTTACGGATCAGCAGATCCAGCAAATAGGCCACCACCTCCGTATCGGTCATAAGCGTGCATTCGTAGTTGTGCTCGCAGAGGTAGCGCTTGTTGATGCCATAGGAGGAAATTTCGCCGTTGTGCACAATGGCCCAGTCCAGAAGCGTAAACGGATGCGCCCCTCCCCACCAGCCGGGCGTATTGGTCGGGAAACGGTTGTGCCCGGTCCAGGTGTAGGCGTTATACTCGTCCAGGCGGTAGAAATCCGCAATGTCCTCCGGATAGCCCACCCCTTTGAACGCCCCCATGTTCTTTCCGCTGGAAAAAATGAACGCGCCGTGCGAACGCGTATTGACGTACATGATCACATTGACCACATAATCCTGCTCATTCAGATCCTGCCATTCGGGCCGGTCCTCCTTGGGCGTGGCAAAGAAGCGCCAGACCAGGGGGGGATTTTTGATGTGCGGAGACTGTCGGGTGGGAATGGGCTCGGATTCCTTGATGTCGAAATAATGCTTGATGGTCTGTTCGGCCTTGTCCAGTCCGTGCACGTCATCGCAAAGCAGATGAAACGCATAATGATCCGGAAGATGCGGATAAATGCCGTAGGCCGCGAATCCGCCCCCCAGGCCGTTGCCGCGGTCATGCATCGTACACATGGCATTGATGGCCATGGAACCGGGAATCAGCGTCCTCTTTTTATCGATCACACCGAAAATACCGCACCCGGATATATCCTTCTCAAAATGCCAAAAATCACTCGGTGCTCGCATCGCAACTCCTGCAGAGGGAAATAATGCCTCCGGCGATTCAGACCCCTCATTGAAAACAAGGACCTGAAAAACTCCAAAGACTTTTAGCTGGTACTCACAAATAACATCGTACGAACAATTACATGCGCAAGTTCAAACACGTTCCCCGACCGGGAGGAAAGAATCCCAATAAAACGCAATCGACTCTGTCAGCCCCCATAGGCTTCGCTGGGGTCTTCCAGGTCAGGGTTCCAGCGTTTGTCGAAAAACTCCTGCGGCCAGAGCAGTGATGAGGGTTCGCCTCCCTTGAGCCTGGCCTTGACCTCTTTGCCCACAGGTACGCGGAAGCGTACGAAGCCCGTGTACAGTCCGGCCTGGGCCACATTCCCCAGCAACACGTACCCCAGCAGCAGGTCATCCTTGAAAACGAGTTTGCGGTAGGTCATACGCTCGCTGTCCAGGTCCATGAACAGTTCGCAGCCGTCCTCCTCCCTGGGTTCGACCAGCCCCACGGAAGCGGTGGGCAGGCCGAAATAGGTAATGGAATTCATGGGCAGACCGCCGGCATAGGGCACCGTACGCCCTGCCATGTTCTTGCCCGCATGGTTGCCCTGAATGTACGCGTTGGGCCAGATGGGCATGACGGTGGGTTCGCCGCTGACAACGCTCTCGGCCTCAGCCACATCTCCGGCCGCGTACACGTCTGCGGCACTGGTCTGCATCCGTTCGTCCACCCGAATTCCAAGACCGCATGTTATTCCGGCCTGCTCGGCCAGGTCCTTGCGCGGACGCACACCCGCGGCCATGACAACGAAATCAGCGGGGACGACTCCTTTGCTGGTCTGCAGGGCAGATACGCAGCCGTCGGCATTGCGCAGCACGGCCTCGGGCGTGGCACCGTGCAGCAGATGAATACCCTTGCTTTCGAGATGACGTCCCAGCAACTCCCCGGCCTGCACATCGAAGTAGACGCGCATCAGACGCGAACGGACCACAAGAGTGACGTCAACGCCACGCATGGCCAGACCTTCGGCCGCCTTGAGGGCTATGAGCCCCGCCCCCACGATGACCGCGCGTTTGCCCTTTTCCGCCATGCCGAACAGGGTCTGCGCATGGGCTATGGTGGTAAACGCGTATACGCCGCGTCCGTTCGCTCCGGGAAGGTCCGGCATGAACGGCTTACCGCCAGTGGCCATGAGCAGTTTGCCGTAGGGTAATTCCTCTCCGCGTTCGGTGTGGATGATTTTTTTGTGCGTATCCAGGCCGACGATCTCACGCCCCAGGCGCTGCTCCACCATTTTTTCCGCATAAAAACGATCAGGCCGCAGGGAAATGCGGTCCAGACCGATCTTTCCGGCGAGAAAATAGGAGATCAAAGGGCGCCCGTACGTGGGCTCGTTTTCATTGCTGATGACCAGCAGACTGCCTTCCTGGTCGTAGCGCCGGATGCCTTCTATGGCGCCGATGGAGGCGACGCCGTTTCCGATGATCACATAATCCATGGCTCTCCCCTCCTATTCGGCTTCGGGCGTGTCCCGGTCTTCGTACACCAGGGCCGCGTTGGGGCAGGCTTCCACGCAGGCGGGCATCTCGCGTCCTTCGCAGAGGTCGCACTTGACGATCTTGTGTTCCACCGGGTGCTGCCGGATGGCGCCGAACGGACAGGCCATCATGCAGGACAAGCAACCGACGCATTTTTCCCAATCATACAGGGTCTTGCCGCTCTCCTCGTCCTTGTACAAGGCGCCCGAAATGCAGGAAGCCGCGCAAAAGGCGTTGGCGCAATGCCTGCAGCTCAGGGCCACGCACACCGGACCGTCCTCGTAAACGGCCTTGCAGGGAGACAGTCCGCTGAGGCGCTCCTGCGTATAGGCTATGATCAGGTCCTGACTCTTCGAGTGCACGGTCATGCACGCCAGTTCGCAGAGGTGGCAGCCCATGCAGTAGTCTTTCAGCGGATAGACTCGCTTCATATCGCTTACCTCCCGGCGTGTTTGACGCCCAAGATATCGAGCTCTGTTTCGGTCAGGGAAATGGCGCGCAGCTTGTCGCGGTTGCCGCGCAGGCTCTCTATGGAGTTGAGCCCCATTCCGCCGAGCATTTCCTTGATTTCATGGCTCCAGGCCTTGACGAGATTGGCGATACGCTTGGCGGCAACCTCGGGATTCTGGCGCTTTTTGAGTTTGGCGTCGTTGGTGGTGATGCCCCAGGGGCATTTGCCCGTATAGCAGTAACCGCACATGGTGCAGCCCACGGCCACGAGCACGGCCGAGCCGATGTATACGGCGTCGGCTCCCAGAGCCAGGGCCTTGAGCACATCCGCACTGCAGCGGATGCCGCCTGAGGCCACCAGGGAGGCGCGATTGCGGATGCCCTCATCACGGAGCCGCTGGTCCACCGAAGCCAGCGCAAGCTCCATGGGAATGCCGACATTGTCCCGGATCATGGTGGGAGCCGCGCCCGTGCCGCCTCTGAAGCCGTCAATGACCACCATGTCGGCCCCGGCACGAACTATGCCGGATGCAATGGCCGGCGTATTGTGCACTGCTGCAATTTTTACGGATACGGGCTTCTGGTATTCCGTGGCCTCCTTGAGAGCGAAGATCAGCTGCAACAGGTCTTCGATGGAATAAATGTCATGATGGGGCGCGGGTGAAATGGCGTCCGACCCCAGAGGAACCATCCGGGTCTTGGAGACCTCCTCGTCGATTTTTTCTCCGGGCAGATGACCGCCGATGCCCGGCTTGGCCCCCTGCCCGACCTTGATCTCCACTGCCGCCCCGGCGTTGAGGTAGTCGCGATGCACGCCGAAACGTCCGGACGCCACCTGCACAATGGTATTGGCGCCGTACTTGTAGAGCGATTCATGCAGCCCGCCTTCACCGGTATTGTAAAATATACCGGTTTCGGTGGCTGCCATGGCCATGGCCTTGTGCAGGTTGAAATTGATGGCCCCAAAGGACATGGCCCCGAACATCAACGGCGTTTCCAGACGCAACTGAGGGGCAAGGGGAGTTTTCAACCGAGGGCCCTTGTCCGTCTGCTCCAGCTCGATACTGCTCGGTTTTGCTCCCAGGTAAGTCCGCAGTTCCATGGGTTCGCGAAGCGGATCAATGGACGGGTTGGTCACCTGGCTGGCATCCAGCTGCAGATGATCCCAGTAAATGGTCTTGTCCTGCGGGCTGCCGGCCCCGGACAGCAGAATGCCGCCGGTGTCGGCCTGCTTGTAAAGACGTTTGATGTAGCTCTCGGACCACAGGGCGTTCTCCCGGAACTGAGCCGGGTTACGCCGGATGGTCAGGCAAAGCGTCGGACACATGGCCGCGCAACGATGACAGCCGGTGCACTTGGTGCTGTCATGATCGACGCGCTCACGCGCTTCATCCCAAAAATGGACTTCATACGGACACTGCCGGATGCATACTTTGCAATTGATACACCGAGAGAGGTCCCGTTCGACAATGAAATCGAAGAAACTCTTGCTGAGAGGCTTGAAAAGCAAGATGCCCTCCTTGCGAAACGGTTTTTCAGATCAACACAGGAAACATATGCGACGGAGCGAAGAAAAATACAAATTTGCAATAAATCGGAGACTTTTTTTTAACAGTATCTTGAAAATTACATTGTCGTGAACTTCACTGTCAAGCAAAAGCAATTTTTCACATGCCTATTTCATATAGAACAGCTTATATTTTTAGATGAAATGCCCATTTTCCGCCTACTCAAGCAGGAGGAAAATTGTATTATGCGAAAAAAATCACATACTAGTAAGCATATAACATTGTGTAAAAACGAACAATTTTATGTAAAAACACCATCATGTACGACAATGAGTGCTTGAGTTTCATTGGATATTTGGGTATTTCTCCATTGGGTAATGCCCATGCGTGACATTATTCTTTGCTCTTTGACATTACGCATCGCAGAAGTACCGGTTTTATACCGAGTGTCGTTGTCTTTTTCCTGCATATAAATGTATAGTACACAAAGCCATATGTAATATACATTGGCAGGAAATTTTCAATTCAACTCTTTTACCTTGTCATTCTTCAATACAAAACTGCTCCAACGCCATGTGTGCCCTCTTTTGTATGCCATATGGAGCAGCTTGAAGAATGTATTTTGTTTTATTCAATTACGGATTAATGAAAGTATACCCGTTTCATGAAGTTCTAAACAAAGCCCGTATTGAATGACAAATGTTTTTGCCTAGGAACACAGAGATCAGTAGTTCCAGAATTACGGACTCGCGCGAGGATTTCGCACAATCGCGTGCACGGGAAGCTTTTGTGCTTTCAACACCTCTGTAGAAAAAGGGAGTTGCCCATGTTTTTCAAAAAAATTTTATTGCCGGTGGATGGATCCGAACATTCCAACAGAGCTGTCAGCTATGCTTGCGGAATTGCTCGTTCTCAGGGAGCGGAAGTGATTCTTTTTCATGCCTATCCGCCCATATCGGAACTGATCGGCGGGGATTCCAAAAAAGAACTCATCGAGGAATCCATCAAGCAGTCCGAAGCCATGCTCAAACCTTCCAAGGACAAATTGAATGAGCATGATATTAAATTTACGGAAAAAATCACCATGGGCAGACCTGCGGAACACATCATCAAAACTTGTGAAGAACTGGGCTGTGACGGCATCGTTCTCGGATCGCGCGGACTTTCCGATTTCGAAGGCTTGTTTATCGGCAGCGTAGCTCACCAGGTCTTGCACCTCGCCACTATCCCAGTCTTGGTCGTACGGTAGCCTTTTTTCCTAGCGCACCCAACACGCAGAGCTTTCTAAAAACAGCATCGGCACTGCGTTTTTTAATCTTGCGGGGTACCTAAACAAGATGTTTTTTTAACACGGAGGCATAACAAGGTGAAGCGAAGTAAGATATTGATGGTTTTATTCTCCCTGGCGGTTCTATTGACCTTTTTCATTTCTCCGGGGATGTCGCACGCGTCCACTGACCAACCCGCCGGGCAACATGCCGCGGCCGCTGAGAGTCATGCCGACGCCGGACATGGTGGTGAGCATCATGGCGACGCCCCCCATCTGGATGGAGGACTGCTTTCGGCTCCCTGGGTCATTCCTTTTGCCTGCATGCTGCTTTCCATAGCCATCATGCCCCTGACACTGCCGCATTTCTGGCACCATCACTTCGGCAAGATATCGGTTTTCTGGGGCCTGGTTTTCATTGTTCCATTCATGATTAAATTTGGATTTTCCCTGGCTTTGTACGAGTTGCTCCATACGCTGCTACTAGAATACATGCCATTCATTATTCTGCTCCTGGCCTTGTTTACCGTGGCAGGAGGCGTACGACTAACCGGTTCGCTGGTCGGTAAACCATCAGTCAATACCCTGGTTCTGTTCATCGGCACTGTTCTGGCCAGCTGGATGGGAACCACGGGTGCGGCCATGCTGTTGATCCGCCCCATAATCCGCGCCAATGCGCACCGTAAGTACAAAGTGCATACGGTTGTTTTTCTGATTTTTCTGGTTGCCAACATCGGCGGCTCATTGACCCCCCTGGGTGATCCGCCTCTGTTCCTCGGCTTCCTGAAAGGCGTCTCCTTTTTCTGGACCACCAAACACCTGTTCATCCCCATGTGCTTTGTGGCCAGCATTCTGTTGATCGCCTACTTCATCGTAGACACCATCCTGTACGCAAAAGAAGGCAAACCTGCCGCACCTGCCAATGACTCCGGAGAAAAGCTCGGCATCGAAGGCGGCATCAACCTGCTGCTGCTGGTCGGCGTTGTGGCATCCGTTCTCATGAGCGGCATGTGGAACTCTGGCGTTGAAATCAACATCTACCATGTTCCGCTTTCTCTGCAGGATATTACCCGTGATGTCCTGTTGCTGCTCATTGCCGCACTTTCCATGAAACTTACAGATCCGCAGTCCCGAATCAAAAATGAATTCGACTGGTTTCCAATTATCGAAGTTGGCAAGTTGTTCTTTGGAATCTTTATTACCATGATTCCGGCCATCGCCATCCTCAAAGCCGGAGAAAACGGCGCACTGAAAGATGTCATCGCCATGGTTTTCCACCACGGCGAACCCGTCAACCATATGTTCTTCTGGTTGACCGGCGCTCTGTCCAGCTTCCTGGACAATGCGCCTACCTACGTTGTCTTCTTCAACACCGCCGGCGGCGATCCTGTCCATCTGATGACCGACATGTCTCACACACTGATGGCCATTTCCGCGGGCGCCGTATTCATGGGTGCCAATACCTACATCGGCAACGCGCCCAACTTCATGGTTCGTTCCATCGCCGAATCCCAGAACATCAAAATGCCCAGCTTCTTCGGCTACATGGCCTGGTCCGGCGGCATTCTGATTCCATTGTTCATCATCTCTACATTCGTGTTCTTCTAAGTCGCGACTGTTTCGACTCAACCGCCCCCTTTCGTCCAAGACGAAAGGGGGTTTTTTATGCAGATAGCTGCTCAAACTCCATTGGGCAGTCCCCATTTCAAATTGTGACTTCCTGCACTTCAGACTCTTTTCCTGCTAAAGAACCTGTTACATCTCCCAAAAAACAATCGTAGTTTTTTTCTATATCTTCATTCTATATTTTGTATACTGCACTTGACCATCATATGCGGCAGAAGATACTAAAGTCTTCGGAGCTGAGCCTCCAACTGCATTGGCCTTCGGATATTCTCTCCGACAATTGCACAACAACGCAGTGACATTGACCACTGTCATCAAAATCGGGTTAGCTGCACGTCCGATCCTACAAAAAAAGGATTACAAACTATGCATTATGAGCCACGAATAGAACCAACCGATTTCAGAGCTGACATGGAGTGTAAAGGTATAGTTTATAAAATACAGCGCAATGCGGTGCACGATGGTCCTGGAACCCGTACGTCCGTGTTTCTCAAAGGCTGTTCACTCCAATGCGCATGGTGTTGCAATCCGGAAAGTCAGAAACTCGAGCCTGAAATAGCCGTGTACCCGTCGCAATGCACCGGTGTGGACCAGTGCGGCCAATGCCTTTCTGCCTGCCCCCTGGATGCCGACACACTGTTCATCCGCAATGATGCAGGCCAGATTTCAGCCATAAATCGCGAACTGTGCATCAATTGTTATGGCTGCACGGAACAATGCCCCACGGATGCCCTGACTATTATTGGCCAGGAAATGACAGTGGCCCAGGTAATGGAAGAAATCCTCAAGGACAAGGACCTGTTCAAGGAAACCAACGGCGGCGTGACCATCGGCGGTGGAGATCCCTTTATGCAGCCGAAATTCACCCTCGAACTGCTCAAGGCCTGCAAAAAAGCCAAAATTCATACCGGAGTGGAATCCTCCCTGTGCGTGAACTGGGAAGATGTGGAGAAGGCCCTGGATTTCGTAGACTTTTTCATCACTGACATCAAATCCATGGATCCCGAACAGCATCTGGCCCAAACCGGTGGAAATTTCGAACTGGCGCATGAAAATATCGGCAAGCTGGCCCGTGCCTACCGGGATACCTACATCCGCATTCCGCTGATCCCAGGATTCAATGACAGCCCGGACAACATCAGCAAATCAAGCGTGTTCATAGATGAGGAATTCGGCATCAATCTGCTCAAAGTGCAAGTGCTGCAGTACTACGAACAAGGTAAAGACAAATACGCGGCCCTGAACAGAGACTTTCCCCTTGCAGATCTGCAGCTGCCCGACGCGCAAACGTACGCGGCTTCTGTCGAACAGGCTCTCAGCATCATCAAGGAACAGGGGCTTCCGTCCCAGACAGACCGACAGATCAGCGCCTGCGACTGATCTCCGGCCTCAAATACAACGCAAACAGCCTTTCCGGATACCATCCGCCAACCGCGCATGGTGTCGGAAAGGCTGTTTTTCGAAGCCTCCGCGTGAAAAGCCATAGCCTGACTAAAGCCTTTTGATCTCCGCCCCCTTTACGGACGCACCAGCTCGTATACCCTGACATACGGCGCATTGTTCACCACCAGCTGAAACAAACTCTGCGCGGAATCAGCATTCCCCAGCAGCAACTGCATAAAATTGCTTTGATACAAGCGACGGTCGACCAGAAAATAGTTCTCCAGTTCCGGCAGCGCCACGAGACAATACGGGTTGTCAGCGTCAAACACGTACTCTGTGCCCTGAGTTTTCCAAAGCAGAATCCTTCCCACCTCCAACCGGGTTTCGGACAAAGGCGCATTGATACGACCATGTTGCAAATCAATATCCACCGGACCTCTGAGCTGTTTGAAAAAACCCGGTTCGCCCATGGAGGCTCCCTGTTCGAGATTCCACCGGGAAAAATCAACAATGGTGGGCAGCAAAGGCAGTCCATCAAGTGACACGACAACAAATTGTCGTGCTTTGTCAGATACTTCTTGCCCAATGGTCGCAAAATTGCCAGCCAATTGCTGAGATTTTCGTGCGCCCAGTCTGTTGAAAGCCTCCCAGGGGTGAAAGCTGTTCAAGGCGCTGAAATGCATTACTGCGGACGCCGTATGCAATGAATCCGCCCCCAGCACTTTGGAAAGGAAATAAACGTATTCCGGCCCTTGACGTCCGGGGTCGGCAAAACTGTGCAAGCCGGAAAAAGCCGAAGCCGCATACCCGAAGTCCCACCAGGTCCAGATCATGGAAACGGGACGCGTATCAGCAGGAACCAATGTGCCGAGTTTGCGCAGGGCCTGGGCATGAGGGGAAGACAGCACGGATTCCGGAGGCGGAATCCGCATCACGAGTGGCACGCATAACACCAGGGAAAGCAGCGCCCGTACAATCCAGCACGTCATTCTGCCATGATGCATGATCGGCAGGCGGCCAAGGACCGCTTCGCCCCCCACCCCGACTCCCATGGCAACTGCCGGCACCGCGAACATGGACACCCGCGCCCCCAGAAAGGGCGCGCTCAATCCAAAGAGCAGCAGAGGCGTCAGCAGCAAGGCTTCGGGACGCCTCCCAACAAGCCAGAAAAATCCGCACACCCCGGCCAGAGCCACGCCGGCCCACGGATGCAGCAGGCCCAGCACATGCGCGTATGATATCCGTTCGGACTCGGCAATGGTCGCGGTCATGGGCGGATATGCCGGAGGCATTATCTCGTCGGCATTCCCTTTGCCTGCCCCGTTGAGAGGCGTTGCGGCAAGATCCTTGGACTGCGCCCGGTGCAGATAGGATTCAGCTTCCTGGCCTATGGAGGAAAACAGGGCCAGGCCAGCCAGCAGCAGACACAATACCGCCAGAAGCACCCTTTTACTCTGCCCCTTTGGATATAATACAGCGGGATATTTTTTCAGAAAAAACGCAAAGATGCAGGACAATACGATGCCTGGCCAGGAAAAACATACGCAAAGAGCGAACAGAATGAGTCGATAAAAAACTCTTGCAACGTCCTTTTTACGAAACCAGACCAGCACCAGGGCCAGAAAAATCATGACCGCATTGGAAACAGGCAGCAGGCGGTGCCAGTGCTGCATCCAGGCAATGGCGACACCAATGACGACAGGCAGAAAAAAAACAGATGTTAGCTTATTCCCCATGAACAGGAGCAAGGCCAGCGCCGTTACCAAAGGTAGAGACAGTAACAAAAAGTCCGTATCGTAATAGCCCAGGCCTGTCCGGCATAAATACACCGGCGCCAATGTGGCCAGCAAACCGGCAACAAGGCCGGCCGCGGAATACCCGAGCATGCGGCAAAAAATGGCCGACAGCGGCCCCAATAAACTGGCGAGCAATGCGGGCAACAACCAGGCCGTATACGCAGGCGACAATCCTGTCAGGGAAGAAACAAGACGCAGAAGTTCGCTGGGAGCCAAAGTCGTGGCAGGACCATTGCCCTGGCTGCCTGCCAACCAGTAATACGCGTCCGGAGTTGCCAAAAGGGGCTCACTGTTTTCCCCGGCAGCAGCGGTACGCATCTCGGGCGCACTCCAGGCTGGCGCGGCAGACAAACGAACTCCCAGTCCGATTCCATACAGCAGCACAAGCAAAAGCATGAAACCTGCAAACGTTCTGCAAAAAGGATCTGCGGACGTGACACCGGACGAGGGAACAAACGCACCGGAAAATCCGGCGCCCCTGGCAGACGGTTGGCAAAAAACGGGTGATTTCATTTTGTATGCTCTGGAATCACTGAATACTCCCCATCCATTCCCCTTGATCCTGGTGGCATATTACGCAAGCTTGTTGTATAAGGCGGCAAATGCATCAGACAATCCAAGTCTGCTGCACTTATGGATTTACAGGAGCTCCGACAACACTGACCTAAACACCGCTTGCCATGAGACTACTTACACCGAAAAACAAACCTTACGTGCTCTTTCTGCTCTGGGTGGGAATTGTTTTAACGATTTCGCTCTGGCTTGTCCCCCCTCCGGAGATGCCGCACAATGTTCGCGTTGATTCGCGCACGGAAACTTGGAGACTTCCAAAAGCGAATGCCACCCTTGAGGTGGAAAGCTCGTATTCTCAAGTGGCCCCCTGGAATCTGTTTCATAACAAAACAGATCCAGCTGTGCTGGCAGCTGAGGAAGCCCGAAAAAGAGCGGAAGAACAGGCAAGACTTCAGCAACTTCAGGAAATCGAACGGCAGAAACAACTTCAGAAACCAAAGATTGTCTGGCGGCTGGACGGCGTCATCGCCATCGGTTCGGAAAAACTTGCGGTCATCGGTGCGGAAAAGGAACATCGCCAGTACAAGGCGGGGGACCTGCTTCCCAACGGGGAACGCCTGCTCGAAGTTTCAACCGATCACATCCTGATCCAGGACGGAGAAACCCAGCGAAGCGTAAAACTGTTCGACCTCTCCAACAAGGCTCCTTCGCTGCTTCCTCCTCCGCCGCCCCCTCCGGGAACACCGCCGCCCAAGCAATAAATCAGGCTTCTGCCTTGTTAAACAACAAAAAAACTCCCCCGCTTTTGTCCAAAAGCGGGGGAGTTTCCGTTTGAGAGCAAGTTGTCAAATGGCTTTGGAGGTCGCCATAAGGTAAATTTCATGTGGGTCAAGAATCAGAACGACACTGCCGTCACCCATGATTGTGGCGCCGGAAAGGCCTCGTTGATCGCCAAGATATTCTCCAAGCGATTTAATAACGATTTCCTGGCGTTCCAACAGCCTGTCCACGACAATTCCCAAGCGGCGGTCGTTATCATGAATGACCAGAACCGAAAGAATCTCATCCGGCGGATCTTTGGGCATCATGCCGAGCAACTCCCGCAGGTCCACAATTCCCAGAACCTCGCCGCGGAGAGTGACCGCCTTGCGATTGTTGACATCGGTGAGTTTGGTAGCCTCGATCTTGGTGGTTTCGGAAACAGCGTCCAGCGGAATGGCGAACAACTGCCCTTCCACTTTGACCATCAGGGCGTCGATAATCGCCAGGGTCAGGGGCAGCACCAAGGTAAATTTGGTTCCCTTGCCCACGTCAGAGTGAATATTCACACTGCCTTTGAGATTCTTGATGTTGGTACGGACAACGTCCATGCCCACGCCACGTCCGGAAATGTCCGTAATCTTTTCAGCGCCTGAAAAACCAGGGGCGAAAATCAGCTCCATGGCTTCACGGTCATCAAGGTTCTTGGCTTCGTCGGCAGTGATAATGCCTTTGCGTACGCCGACTTCCCGCATTTTTTCCGGATCAATGCCCTTGCCGTCATCTTCGACTTCAATGGCAACGGAATTTCCCCGGTGATAGGCGCGCAGCCAGACAGTACCTTTGGGATTCTTGTTTGCAGCGGTACGAACCTCTTCCACCTCGATGCCATGGTCCACGGAATTACGGATCAAGTGAACCAGCGGATCGCCGATGACTTCAACAACACTCTTATCCAGTTCGGTCTCTTCACCTTCGGTGATCAGCTCGACCTGCTTGCCGCTTTTGCGGCTCAAATCTCGAACCAAACGGGGAAAGCGGGAAAAAACCGTCTGCACGGGCACCATACGCACCTTCATGATCGTATCCTGCAGATCATCGGAAATACGGGCCATGGCGTAGGTGGTTTCTGTCAGATTGTGGGCAATGACGCTCACATCGGCGTTTTCGTCCTCAAGGTTGCGGGCCAGCATGGCAAACCGGTTTCGGTTGATGATCAACTCACCGATGAGGTTCATGAGATGGTCCAGCTTTTCATGGTCCACACGGATGGTGGAGGAAACCTTGGGTTTGCTCTGTGCGCCACCGCCCTGAGCCGGCGGAGCGGCAGGCTTGGCCGGAGGTTTGGGAGCCGCAGGCGCGGGCTTTGGTGCTGGTTTGGGCTCGGGTTTGGGAGCTGCGGCCGCAGGTTTGGGAGCAGCTTTGGCCTCTGCCTTTTGTTCCGGTTTCGGAGCGGCTTGCGCCTTTTGTTCCGGTTTCGGTTCGGACTTTGCGTCGGCTTTGGTCTCTGCGGCAGGAGCCGGGGCTTTCGCCTCTTCCGTCTTTTCAGGCTGAGCGGCTGCGGCCTCATCCTTGGCCGGAGCTTTCATGGCATCCTTGAGGCCGGCAATTTCCTTGTCCACCATATCCCGGATGATCGAACATTCCTGACGCAGGATGTCCAGCATGGCATCAAAAGGAAGGCCTGAGGACCGCGCCTGGTCAACGAGCTGTGACGTACGCTGCGCATAGACCTTTACCTCCTCCATTCCCATGTACGCGGAGGAGTTTTGCACGGTTACCAGCGAACGGTACAAACCGTCTACAAAGTCAGACTGATCACTGTTTTCTCCGAGCTCTTTAAGGGCGATATCAATATTCTGGAACTGCTGCCGGATAGTTCCTTCAAAAATTCCGATATCCTCGGGATCAACATCCAGATCATCGATGGGAGCATCCTCGGCCGCTACCGGAGCGCTCTCTTTCTGGGCCGCTGGCTCGGGAGCAGCCTCCGGCTCAGGTTCAGCCGCAGGTTCGGGATCCGGCACCCCTTCTTCAACCGCTTTTTGCAGGCGATCAACAAGCCGCTTGGTTTCAAAAGGGGTCACATCACCACTCTCGGCGTCAATCCTATTAACCAGGGCCTCAATGGTATCCACAGCAGAAAGCAACAGGTCTATCATGCCGTGGCTGGAAGGCAATTCCCCTTTGCGCACCTTGTTCAGCAGGGTTTCCGCCTCATGTGTCAGCCCGTTGAGTTCCTTGAAGCCGATGATGCCGCTGTTGCCTTTGAGGTTATGAAAATAACGAAAAGTATCGTTGACAAGTTCGCCGCCCTTGTTGGGATCCTGTTCGAGCTGCAGAAGCGAATCGTTGAGATTGGCGATATTATCTACGGCTTCTTCGAGAAAATCATTGAGGTGGCCTTCGCCAAAGGTCGTGAGCTTGTAGGTTTCCAGGTCGACAAGAGGTTCATCGTCCGCCTCTTTGGATTTATCCGGATCGTCCGAATTGTCCTCGCTATTCCCGGATTCTTCGCCAGCAGCTTCCACTTCGGCAGTTTCGCCTTCCTCGTTTTCCGGTTCTGCAGAAGCTTCCTCGGCAGGCTCGGATGGTTCCGGCGCGGCTGGACTGGCTTCGGCCAGCTTTCCGCCCCCTTCGAGCAAGGCGTCCAGGGTCTGGACGATGGGTTCTATATCGACATCCCCCTCAGTGCCCGTGGCTTCCAGATTATCAACCATCTGGCGCAAAGCATCTGTGGAAGTCAGGATGACGTCCATTATTTCCGGCGTCGCAGGCATGGCTCCTTTGCGCAGTTCTTCCATGATGTTTTCCGCGCGGTGAGCCAATCGGTTGATGATATTTAAACCAAGAAAACCAGATGCCCCTTTCAGCGAATGCATGGGCCTGAAAATTTCATTGAGGAGAGCCAGGTTGTCGGGACTCTTTTCGAGTTCCAACAGATTCGGCTCAATCGTCTCAAGATGCTCTTTGGCCTCTATGACAAAATCCGCAAATATTTCAGGATCATTGAAATCCTGGCTCATAATCTCACCTTCGTCCTGCGTTATCCGAGAAGCATTTTGACATTCTTCAAGAGTTTTTCGGGTTGGGCGGGTTTAACCATGTATAAATTCGCCCCGAGATTCAGTCCTGTTTGAATATCCTTCTCCTGCCCTTCTGTAGACAGCACTACAATTGGAATATCCCTATACACCTCTTGTTCACGAACAGTTTTGATAAACGTAAAACCATCCATACGCGGCATGTTTACGTCTGATACTATGAGATCCACTCTTTCCGCAGAATATAGCTTTTCCAATCCATCAAGACCATTTTCCGCAGTAGTAACACTGAAGCCTTCTTTTTTCATTATGAAAGCTACCAAATTTCTTACTGTTTTAGAATCGTCTACAATCAGGATATGTTTAGCCATCACTTCCTCCGGAAGCCTTCAAAACCCTTTCAACCAGTCTGGTGATGGAAAGAATCCCCACCAACAGTTCATTTTTCTTCATTAACCCAGTCACTATTTCGATATTCCCGCCAATACGGGATTCAACATTCCACTCTATGACATTTTGCTCAACCCTGTACATGGTTTCAACGGTATGAACGAGTAGCCCGAACTGCATATTTTTATGCCTGCAGACTACGATAAACTTGTTTTTACCAGCTGCATCTTCATCCTTGATATTGAGCAATTTACTCAACTTGAAAACAGGAGTCACTTTCCCCCGAAGATTCACTACACCGGCAAGATGTGGTGGTGCTTCCGGAATCACAGTGGGCTCAAGATAGCGTACCACTTCCTGAACAAAATTTATAGGCATGGTATATTCATATTTTCCTATTACCATGCTTACCAATTGTATTTCATTCTGGCTTTTTAAGAAAGCCTCAGGATCCTCTTCCTGCAAAGATAGCTCGGAAACTTCAGCTTCCGACTCCGGATCGAGATCCTCCGCGGAGAGTTCGGCGGCGCTGTCGGCCATATCCAGGTCCGGGATAAGGTCTTCTTCCTCCTGTAACGCCTCTTCGGAAGAAAATTCCTCTACCGGTTCCTCATCCTCCGGCTCTTCAAGTATTTCGTCCGCAATTTCCACGGCAGGTTCGGTTTCCATCAAAACTTCCACCGAAGTTAACTCTGCGGGCGATGCGGTATCCGTTTCCGAAACAGAGGCAATGCTGCTTTCTTTCGGCGCCTCTATTCCGAGTTTTTCAAGCAAATCTTTTTCATCCAACCCAAGATATTTTTTCAGAAAAGCGCGTTCTTGCGAAGTAAGCCCTTTTTCGCGCTCCTGAGTCTCGGACTGGAACTCCTGTTCCGCAAGGTACTCTTCCGGAGTTTTGCTCATAATGTAGCCACCAGTTCCTCGGCCAACTGCAAATATTCCTTAGCTCCGCGTGATTGCGGTGATAAATCGTAAATCACCATTCCATGAGCGCAAGCCTCACGAAACTTCGTGTCAACATGAATTACGGTATCAAACATACGCTTTCCCATTTTTTTTCGCAAAAGCGCCAGAACCCTCCGGCAGGCGTTAGCCCGCTGATCAAACATGGTGGCCAATACGCGGTACCGAATCGGTTTCTCGAGCACTCTGTTCAAGGTGCGAATGGTATCGAACAACAGCCGCATGCCATTGAGCGCCAAAAATTCCGTTTGGATGGGGATCAGAAGCGTATCCGCAGCCATCAGGGAATTGATCAGAATAATTCCCACATTCGGAGGCGCATCCAACAGAATATAGTCATAGGATCCCCGGACAATGTCCAGGCAACCATTCAGGATTTCTCCTTTCTTATGGTGGTCGCTCAAGTCTATTTCCAGCTCGGAAAGCCTTATGCTGGCCGGTATGAAATCAAAGACCTGCCCCTCCCGGCGACAAACGGCTCGAGGCCACAACTCGGCCAGATCTTCCGCATTCGCCTTGAAAATATCGTAAGCAGTCAGTTCCAGCCGCTCGGGATAATACTGCAAATGCACAGACGCACTTATGTGCGGATCAAGATCCATGATCAGAACCCGCTTTCCCATATGTCCGAGTGCAGCTCCCAACGTCAACGCTGTGGTGGTTTTTCCCACTCCGCCTTTCTGGTTTGCGACCGGCAGCACTTTAGCCAGCAAATCCGCTCTCCCCGTTATGATGATACGTTCTTTGCGCACACCCAGGTACAGCCCAAGGGCAGTCCTATTCCTTCTTGTATACTATGGCTCCGGGGTAATGAATCGGCTTGAACGCCCTGGAAATATTGTGAAGCGATTCCGAATGCCCGATGATGAGATACCCACCGGGCAACAGATTGTCATAAAAAGCCGAAATCACCTTCTTCTTCATCTCATCGTCAAAATAAATGATAACATTACGGCAAAATACTATCTGCGACCTTTCCACCCTGCGCAAGGCCATTCTGTCACTCAGATTTATCTGCCCGAAAGAGACCAACCGTTTGACTTCGGATTTTACCTTATAAACATTTTCATCCTTTTGAAAGTAACGCGCCAGGACCTCCTTGGGGGTGGTCCGTAAGGTGTATTCATTATACAGACCTTTGCGCGCAGCTTTCAGAACGGCTTCGGACAGATCATTGGCTGTGATCTTGATGTTCCAGCGAGACAACTCCGTACGCAGGGTCTCATTCAATATCATGGAAAGCGTATAGGGTTCCTCGCCGGTCGAACATCCGGCGGACCAAATGTTCAAACGGCGCAGGTTCTGCTTCCGCTGGTTATCCAGAACCTCGGGCAGTATCTTTTCCTGAAAAACTTTCAGCTGTGGAGGATTGCGGTAAAAACTGGTCTCATTGGTGGTAACGGACTCGAAAAGCTTGGTCAGTTCCGCCCGTTTGCCCGGATCATAGCGCAGAAAATAATAATATTCGCCGAAGTTCTTGAGATTCAATTCCTTGAGACGATTGGCAAGGCGGTTTTCCAACAAATATTTACGGTTATCGGCAACATAAATACCGCTCTGCGAATAGATGAAATCACGAAGCTGTTCAAATTCTTCGTTGGTAATCTTGATTGTCTTTCGCAAAGAAGACGCTTCGGAAAACAAGGAGGCCATTAGTCCTCCTCCCTGACTTTGATATGTTCCAAAGCCTCTTCCGCCGCGGCCTGCAACTCCAGATCATCGCTGCCAGCAACTTCGAGGAGCGACCTGAAGGCCGTCTGGCCCCCAAGGCTTCCCAAAGCCTCGATGACTTTCAGAGCCACCAGTTTGTTGGGATCTTCCAACAGCGGCACAAGCTTGGAAGCGGCGCTGACAACCTCCCCTTGGGCCAGAGCTTCAACTGCCCTGATTCGAACCCAGTCATCGGTGTCATCAAGAGCCGTGAGCAGATGATCGATCGAATCATCGGTGAGACACTCGCCCAGAAGTTCAACCACAGCCAGCCGCACATCACGATTTTCATCAGAAAGGCGCGGAAAAATCAAAGAAAGTTCAAACTCAGGGCATTCATTGGAGCCAATCAGCGATTTGACCGCAATTTTCCGAATGTCCGGCACCTCATCTTCCAGCGCAGCCTTGATCTCTTCGATATTGTCCTGCAATCCGATGCGCCCGAGCGCGTATGTGGCCATAAAACGATTGATCGGCTCGGGGCTTTGAAACAGCTCCTTGAAATGGGCGGTCATGGCAGGCCCGTTCAGAGCGATACAGGCGTCAAGAGCCACCTCTTTCACATCGTCATAGGGATGGTTCACAAAAGCAAAGAGCAGATCCGTGTCTTCCGGATTGCGGATTTTATCCCCCAGGAACATCAGCCCGGCTTTGATCACATCCCCGTCTTCATGTTTTTCTAGCAGATTCCGGAAAAAGGGGCAGGCATCCGGACCGGCTATCAGTGCCAGGGTATTGGCAATTTCACGCTGCAGATCCCTGTCCTTGTCCCAGAAAATATCCATAAGCATGGAGGTTTCGTCCGGATTGTTGCGGAGCTTCAGAGTTTTGACAGCAATGATCGCACCTTTCCAGGATCCTTCCAGAACTTCCCGTTCCAGAACGGGCAAGGCATCTATGCCGGCGAGATATTCCATGATCATTTCCAGACGTTCCTGGTCATTCACAGGATCAAGGGCTTCAGCCAGCTTCAGAATGGCTTTGGCGGCACCTGCGCCTCCCACGAAAGACAGTCCTTCAATGGCAGCATCCTGAATTTCCTTGTCTTCGTCATTCAATGCGGACAATGCGTACATCCGAAAATTGTCCCGCTCCACTTCGGAAAGCAGCGTCAGAGCTTTGCCTCCCAAAATCTGCACAACAGCGCGTACGATCTTGTTTCGCAAAGCGCCGGGCGAATTCGCCAACCGTTTGAGCAGCACGCTGACAACCTTGACGTTGCCCATTTCACTCAGGGCGTCGATTATCATCGAACAAACAAGTTCGGTGCTGCTGTCCAGGGCGCGCAGCAAGGCATTGATGGAAGATTCGTCACGTATTTTCGTCAGAGCTTCCACCACGGCGAACTGAACCCATTCCTCGTCGTTCATGGCCTGCCCCAGGCAGTTGGAGGCTTCCTTGTTGGCCAGTTCACCAAGACTGACGGCAGCCTGATAACGTACGTTCACTTCCGGATCCCGCAGCAGTGCTTTGCATAGCAGTTCCACTGCCCTGGCATTTTTGGTGGAGCCCATGATATCGGCCACGAAAATCCTGATGTCGGCGTCTTCGTCCTGAAGAAGCGTGGCCAGGGAATCGAAATCCGTACCACCGACATCACGCAGAATATCCATGGATAAATTGCGTACCGGAGCTTCATCGGACCGGAGCAATGGGATGACCGTCTGCACGGTTTCCGGTCCGCCAATTTTGCGCAAAGCCATATCCGCCGCTTCCTGCACGCCCAGATTATGGCTTTTCAAATGTTGCGCCAAAAAGGGAACGTATTCGATATCGGGTGCTTCCGCAGCAGCAAAGGCTCCGGCCCTGATGTTTTCCGGTTCATCGCTCTGCAACAGTTCAAGAATAGACTCTTGTCCACACATTTTCGCGTCCTCGCTCCCCGGCGTTTGGGCGATCAATTTCCGTATATATTGGCCATGATCGCATCTGCCATGTCGTCAATGTCAACGATGTCATCGGCCAATCCAGCATCCACAATCGCCTTGGGCATGCCGTATACGACGCATGAGGAATCACTTTGCGCCAAAGCCCGGCCTCCTGCCTGCTTCAGTTCGCGTATTCCTTCCATGCCGTCATTGCCCATCCCGGTTAAAATTACTCCCAAACTGCGCCTGCCATGTTTTTTGGCCACAGAGCCCACAAGCACGTTGGCCGAAGGTTTATACAGAGCGTTGCTCGGTTCCGGACTCACCAGCACTTCCATCCGGCTCAGCTTCTGATCCAAAAGCAGATGTTTTCCGCCTGGAGCAATGTAGACAGTCCCTGGAGCAAGACGTTCGTTTCCTTCGGCTTCCTTGACCTTAAGCCGGCAAAGCGAATCCAGACGTTTGGCAAAAGGACCGGTAAAGGCTTCCGGCATATGCTGTGCGATCAAAATACTTGCGGGAAAATTCGCCGGCAATTTGGAAAGCACCTTTTGCACGGCCGGCGGCCCGCCAGTGGAAACGCCGATGGCGACGATGTCGCGAACCACGCGACCGCCCTGGGGCACTCTGTATTTTTTCCGTGCCGCCGACGCGGCGCTGTCTGCCCCTTTGCCTGGCACAGGTACGGTTCCCGCACGGGCGGACATCCGTCGTGCAGGCGGGCGAAACTTGCGTTTGGCAATCTCTTTGACTTTGGCTCGCAGGTTGTCTTCTATTTTCACTATGTCCAGAGACACTTTGGACAGCTGCTTGGGAATGAAATCCACTGCCCCCAACTCCATGGCCTTGAGAGTTGATTCCGCTCCCTCCGTGGTTAAGGAACTTATCATCAATACGGGACGGGGCATCTGCATCATGATATGTTTCAAAGCGGTGAGCCCATTCATACGCGGCATTTCTATATCAAGCGTCACCACCTGGGGATTGTGCCTGCGAACCATCTCCAGGCCTTCTTCTCCGTTTCTTGCAGTGGCGACGACTTTGATCTCGGGATCTTTTTCAAGCATCGTGCTCAATGCTTTGCGCATAAAAGCCGAGTCGTCCACAATCACGACCGTTATCACTCTGGACTCCTTGTTCTTTTGACAAAGGGAAGTTCGCTTTCAAGTTCCGTCATTTTATCATCTTTTAAGATTTTTGTAAGTATCAAAAAAATAATCTGTATAAAACCTCTATTTTTTGTAGACAGATTCCCCCTACACTGGCGTATCGGACAAAAATTGTAACACCCCATTAAAAGCTTTTTGGCAGAGTGGCACAAGTTATACTCTTTGTCCAATAAAAACAACTAGATCGTAATTATCCTTTAAAAAGTTCCCCAAAAGGAACCATTTTTTGCCTTGCGGACAGGCCTGGTACTTTATTCAGAAATAAAAAGTCGGACATCCGGGCATGCGCTTTTTCAAAACCAAAACAACATCATATAATAATGGAACAATTGCAGCCCTACTTAATGCAGGAAAACAAGATTCCCTCTTTCACTTACAAGTCTCCTGTCGGGCCTGACGTACCGATACAGTTGCAACGTGCCGTTCAGACAAAACAACAAAATCGAATCAACTGACCGTTTCTTCATACCATCAATCTTATCCTATTAGCATAACAGACTTGTTTAATACAGTATATCTTTCCATTTTCAGAACAAACTGATATTGCTTGATCGCAGTCCACAACCCCGGATTCGCTGAAATGGCGTACCCAGGAAACCTTTCTTGACTTTGTCGGCCGTATGCACCATCTTTTAGTGCTTTATATGTGGCCAGAAACACCCGCTGGCCGGACTTTCTGGCAAACTCGCCGTACAGCCTGAAATCATTGTGCTTACGGCGTCTGCTCCCATACGGACACAGGGAGCCGAAGTAATATTTTAAGGAGAACAATCAGGGCGATGAGCAACTATAAAAAAACTTTGCAACTCCCTAAAACGACCTTTCCCATGAAAGCCAACCTCTCAAAAAACGAGCCGGTTACGCTTCAATTCTGGGAAAAAGTCAAGGCTTATGACAGGATGAATGCCGTCAACAATAACAAGGGAACCTATGTGCTCCATGACGGCCCGCCCTACGCCAATGGCAATATTCACCTCGGAACCGCTCTGAACAAAGTTCTCAAGGACATTATCGTCAAGTCCAAGAATCTGGCAGGTTACAAGGCCGAATACGTGCCGGGCTGGGATTGCCACGGTCTGCCTATCGAACACAAGGTCGAAAAAGAACTCGGTTCCAAGAAAGATGTGGAACCCAAGGTGGTACGCCAGGCCTGCCGTGATTACGCCAAAAAATATGTCGACATTCAGCGCGAAGAATTCAAGCGCCTGGGAGTGTTCGGCGTCTGGGATAATCCCTATCTGACCATGCGTCCCGCATACGAAGCCGCCACTGCGCGCGAGCTGGGCAATTTCATGGGCAAGGGATCGGTTGTCCGCGGCAAGAAGCCCATTCATTGGTGTCTTTCCTGTCAGACCGCTCTGGCCGAGGCCGAGGTGGAATACGCGGATCACACGTCGCCTTCCATTTACGTCCGTTTTCCCTTCACCGATCCGAAACTGACCGAGGTGTTCACCAAGGCGACTCCGGCAACCGCCTACATCGTCATCTGGACCACCACGCCCTGGACCCTTCCGGACAATATGGCCGTTGCCGTGCATCCGGAATTCACCTACGTGCTGCTGCAGTACAAGGACGAGCAGTATGTCGTTGCCGAAGACCTTGCGGAAAAATTCATCGAAGTCAGCGGATTGGAAGGTGCGACTGTTATAGAAAAAGTCACCGGCGACAAGCTGGAGAACCTGCAGTCCGAGCATCCGTTCTACGACCGTAAGTCTCCCGTGGTCCTGGCCGATTACGTAACTCTGGACACTGGTACGGGATGCGTGCACACGGCTCCCGGACACGGACGCGACGACTATGAAACAGGTCTGCGCTACGGTCTGGAAGTGCTCTCCCCCATCAACGATGCGGGCGAGTTCCTGCCCTCGGTAAAATATTTCGCCGGCCTGCGCGTATGGGATGCCAATCCCAAAGTCATCGAGCTGCTCAAGGAAAAGGGCCATCTGATGGCGGAAGCCAAGATCACCCACTCCTATCCGCATTGCTGGCGCTGCAAGGAACCTGTATTTTTCCGCGCCACCACCCAGTGGTTCATCTCCATGGAACACAACGAACTGCGGACCAAGGCACTGAATGCCATCGACAACGCGGTGACCTGGATTCCTTCCTGGGGAAAGGACCGCATCCATAATATGATCGCCATGCGCCCGGACTGGTGCATCTCGCGCCAGCGTTTCTGGGGCGTGCCCATTCTGGCGCTCCTCTGTGAAGACTGCGACACGGCCTGGTTCGAGGCCGACTGGGTCCACTCCATCGTGGACAAGTTCGCCGATTACCCCACAGGCTGCGATTACTGGTTTGACGCCCCCTTGGAGGATATCGTCCCCGAAGGTCTTAAATGTCCGCACTGCGGCGGCAACCACTGGAAAAAGGAAACCGACATTCTGGATGTCTGGTTCGACTCCGGAACCAGCTTTGCTGCGGTTTGCGAACAACGCCCGGAATGCACTTTCCCCGCGGACATGTACCTGGAAGGTTCGGATCAGCACCGTGGCTGGTTCCACAGCTCGCTGCTCGCTTCCATGGGCACTCGCGGATGCGCTCCCTACAAGTCCGTGCTGACCCACGGCTACGTGGTGGACGGTGAGGGCAAAAAACAGTCCAAATCCGTCGGCAATGTTGTGGCTCCGCATGAGATCATCGACAAGTACGGAGCGGAAATCCTGCGTATCTGGGTGGCTTCGGTGGACTACCGCGAGGACATCCGGATTTCGGACGAAATCATCAGCCGCCTCATCGATGCCTACCGCCGGATTCGCAATACCTGCCGGTTTATTCTGGGCAATCTGAATGACTTCACCCCGGACAATGCCGTTCCCTTTGAGGATATGCTGCCGCTGGACCGCTATGCGCTGTCCATCGCCGGAGAGGCCCAGGCAAAGATGGCGGAAGGATACGAGGCCTTCGAATTCTACAAGACCTTCCATACGCTCCATAACCTCTGCGTGACGGAACTGTCGTCCTTTTACCTGGATATTCTCAAAGACAGATTGTACGTCTCGGGGAAAGACAGCAAGGAACGCCGTTCTGGGCAGACAGCGCTGTGGAAGATCCTGCTGGTCATGCTCCAGGGCATGGCCCCCATTCTCAGCTTCACAGCGGAAGAAGCCTACCAGCACCTTCCCGACAGCCTGAAGATCGGCGGTCACGGGCAGACCATTTTCGCCACCGAGACCATTGCTCCGGAAAGCCTGCAGATACCGCAGGAAGAACGTACCAATTGGGATCTGGTTGCGGAAATCCGCTCCGAAGTGACCAAGGCCATCGAGCCTTACCGCAAATCCGGAACCATCGGCCATTCGCTGGACGCACATGTGGTCCTGTTCCTGGACGATGCGCTGATGCAGGCCGTGAAAGCCAGCGGAGCCAACCTCAAGGAAGTGCTCATCGTGTCCAAGGCCGAGGTGCAGCCATTTGACCAGGCCGATGACGAGAGCCACGCTTCCGAGGAACTGGAAGGACTGAAGGTAGGCGTTCATCCGGCCAAGGGTGAAAAATGTGCCCGGTGCTGGACGCTTTCCGAGGAACTCGGCAGCGACTCCCGCCGCCCGGACATTTGCCCGCGCTGTGCTGCCGTCATCAAGGATTTCCCACTGGAAGACGACGAATAACGGATGCAGTCCGTGAAAGATAGTTTCGGCGCACGGTTGTTGCGCGTTATACCGCTGGCAGCTCTGATTGTTCTGCTGGATCAACTGACGAAGTTCTGGGTGGTCCGTTCGATCGCTCCAGGAGAGCCCGTTTCTGTCATACCCGGTTTTTTCGACCTGGTGTATGTTCTGAACCGAGGCGCGGCTTTCGGATTTTTGAACAGCAGCGACATCAGCTGGCAGCGGTATTTTTTTATTGGCATCAAGATCCTGGCAGTGTTTGTCATCCTGTTTATCGTCAGGTTGAGCAAAACCGCAGGACCCTTGTTTCTCGGCGGCCTGGGCCTGATTCTCGGCGGTGCTGTGGGCAACCTCATGGACCGCCTGCATACGGGACTGGTCGTCGATTTTCTGGACGTGTTCGTCGGTGCTTATCACTGGCCGGCCTTCAATGTGGCCGACAGTGCCATTACCGTCGGTGCGGGGTTGTTGATCATAGCCCTGTACAGGCAGGACGCACGTAAGTAACCCCGCGGAGTGTCGCAAATGTCTATTCCATTACTCGATTTTCTCGCAAAACAACCCCCGGAATATCTAGTTTTCTACCTTCTGTTATTTATTGTTCCCATCGTACCGAATTTGTGGTCTATTTGGCACGCATTCAATCGTTATTTTCCGACCAAGCAGGAAAAGATGATCTGGATAGGTCTCTGCATCTTTATTCCTGTGTTTGGCGGAATCGGGTATTTGCTTTTTGGACTGCGCCGCAGCCAGAAAGCAGAACCACAACAACCAGAACACGCCGAATAGATTGTAATTATTTTTTTACATAAAACCTACGCCGCACGGGAGGAAGCTCCATGAGGTTACCCAAATCCCTTATTCTGTTGCTCGGTCCGGCTCTGCTGTTGGGAGCCTGCGCACGGGCAGATGATGTTCAAACCCTGGAAAGCCAGACCATGGCCCAGGAAAGACGAATCAACAGCCTGGAAGATCTTCGGAAGGTACAGGCGGATCAATCCCTGCAGATCGACCAGCTGCGTACGCGGGTGAACAAACTCGAAGGCCGCGTCAACGAACTGCACCGCCGTCTCGAAGTCAAAGCTCCCGAGCCCACGTATCCGGCCGGGCCGGATCTGACCACTCCCGGCTTGCAGCCTGGCGCCGCCCAGACTCCGGGATTGACTCCCGCAACGCCGACCACGCCCAGCATTGCCACACCGCAGCAGCCCCAGGTTGATCCTGCGCAGGCTCTGTACGACAAGGCGCTCAAACTGTTCAACGAGCAGAACTACCAGGCCGCCCAGGCTACCTGGCAGGAATTCGCTGAAAAATATCCTCAGAACTCTTTGGTTTCCAATGCCGTATTCTGGCAGGGCGAATCTTATTATCAGATGCGCGACTATCCCAAGGCCATCCTTTCGTATCATGAGATCATCGACAAATACCCCAACAGCCCGAAATATCGAGCCGCCATGCTCAAGCAGGGGATTTCGTTCATCATCATCAAGCGTACGGAAGCCGGCAGAGTCGTGCTCAATGATCTGATCAAGAAATATCCCAACACGCCGGAAGCCAAACGCGCTGAAGATTTTCTGAAAAACTCAAACTGATTCGGGTCCCTGGCTTTCGGGGCCCGGCTGGACCAGCATTATGAATGACATAATCAAATCCTTTCGCAAGATCATTATACTCAACTTTCCTTCCGACATGGTCGAAAAGCCCGTGATCAGCAATCTGGTGCGCCTCTACGACATCAACTTCAGCATTCTCGAAGCACGCATCACACCTCGCAAGGAAGGATTCATGACCATGGAGATCTGCGGGGAAGAGGACAAATGCCGCCAGGGCATCGCCTATCTCAAAGAACGCGGCATAAAAATCAGCGACCCTGCACAAAAGATTTTCCGGGACAAGGAAATTTGTGTTAATTGTGGAGTCTGTACGGCCATCTGTCCCAACGGATCGCTCAGTATGGACAAAATCAAGCATACCATTGTCCATGATACCGAGCGCTGCTCGGCTTGCGGATTGTGTGTGCGCATCTGCCCTGTTCACGCCATGCAGCTGGAAGTGGAAAACGGTCACTGGTAATGCCTTCCAAGCAAGGCCAGTATTCCAGTATTGCAGCCCGTTTTCCGGTCTGGCTTCGCCAGTTGCCGAACGGGGACAGCCCGTCGCTGTACTACGAATATACGGCTTTCGCCCACGACAGCCTGGAGAACTCTCTGAGTTCCGGATTGCCGGAAGGCGTTGCTGAATTTTTGATAGAAATGAACAATAAACTGGACAGCATTCTTGGAATGCTGTCCTTTGAAGATCTGTGCAAGGCTTTTCCCACCGAAGTACATTGTTCGGAGGTGGGCGGTTCCGGGGTCAACTTCACCAGCGACATCCCTTTTGAAGATGGAGCGTATGTTGAAGCTGTGCTCGTGCTTTGCAGAATCCCCCTGCGCCTTGCAGGAGCCGTTGGCAAACTTGCCAAAATTCCCGGGGCTTCCCAGGATGCAACCGAATCGAACTGGCGCTTGAACTTCACCCGCATACGGGAAAAGGATCTTGAAACCGTTATACGCTTTGTAATTCAGGAAGAAAGACGTATCATTCGACAAAAGAAATGGGACTGATGCTCCATTCTCCGATGCTTTGAAAACCAGGAGGACGTATGATTGACCAACAGAAGCTCATGGACCAGATCATGGAACAGGTTACCCACCAAGTAGTGCAGGGGATCCAACAGTCTGTCAGTTCTATTATAGAAAAAGAGCTCAGCGCCAACCTGACCAAAGCCCTGGTGGAAAGCGAATTCTACCGTCGCATAAGCGATGACATGCGTAATGGTCTTCAGTCCATCTACAAAGAAATTTCCGATGCCACCAGGCCCGAGAATTCATCCACGGCCATGAGTGCGCAGCGCGCCGACAAACTGTTTTCCGAAGCATCCGAGCAGCTGGATGAAATCCTGCAGACCATTGAAAAGGCCACAGTGGAAATCATGGACATTGTGGAAAAGCATATTGATCTGCAAAATCGCGCCTCGGAACACCTGAACGGCCTCAGAAAAACCAGGCGTTCCAATCCGGCCATTCACGAACTGATTTCCATCAATGACGAACTTGGTGAAAACCTCATCAACATCATGACCTCGCTGAGTTTTCAGGATCTTACCGGCCAGAGAATCAAAAAGATCATCGGTGCGCTGAAAAAGATCGAAACCACGGTCTTCGATCTGTACATGTCCACCGGCCTGATCATCAAAGCCCGTGAAGAAGCACCTGACAAAGATCTTGACGAACTTGAGAGAGAGACGAAACAAAAAGTCAGCGAACTGAAAGGTCCTGTCTCTGACGTCTCCCAGGACAATATCGATGACCTGCTCTCGCAGTTGGGACTCGAATAACACAAGATAAGGACTTCTTTCGGCGCCGGGCATGAACCTTTCCAGGCGTCTTTGTCAAGGTATCATTGCCCATGAAACATTGTTGTGTTGCTCTTTTGCAGCGTGCCGGACGCTGTTTTCCTGATCTTGCGCCCTGGGAAAAATGCGCCCTGGTCGCGATGTTGTTCACCACTTTTCAGGCGGTTGTCCGTCAGCCCTATATGATTATCATGGGCGAAAGACAGGTGGACCTCTTCGCAGGCGTTCTGTGCAGTCTCAGCCTGGCATTGGCGCTGATCCTGGCCCACAAAAAAAATGTCCGCCCTGGAAAATTCGAACTGCTGGCTTCCTTTGCCCTGACCGCCCTGGCCATTGCCAGCGGACTCGCCAGCACCGGCCCCATTCATTCGACTTTACGCGGCTTTGTTCTCTTGTCATCAGGACTCGGTGGATACTGGTGCTCCCGGCTGCTTTTACGGGGCTCGGCATCACGCGCCCATTTCGCCGTTTTCTGCTCCCTGCTGTTCGGCATCTTTCTGCTGCTGCAGATCATCGGTTATCTGGGATTCGGCAGTGTCCATTATTTTTTCGATGAATTCCGCCATCCGCAGGTCAGCGTTGCGCTGCTGCTTTCCTTTGCCCCTCTGACCCTGATGCTTTCCAAACAGCGCCCCCAGCGGACCATAGGCCTGCTGTTGATAGCTGTCTGCTTCTTCATTTTTTTCCTCAGCGGGTTACGTTCAGCCGTCTTCATGCCCGTTGCCGTGACTTTCGTGGCCCTGGCATTCGGATTTGTACCTCTGCGCTGGTTTCTTGCCGCAGTGGCTATCTTCATAGTCATAGGCGCCGGATACTTTTCCCTCTTTCCGGAAAAACGCATGAAGCTCACCGGCGAACCAGCCTATTACCGCCTTGAGAACTATCCTTTTTCCATGCACATTGCCGCCGAACATCCGCTGCTCGGGTCAGGTATCGGCGTCAGGCGCGAACGCTATCTGAAAAACTACACCATCCATTACCCTCTCGTAAACCAGGGAAAAATTCGAATGGACCCTGAAACGTATCCGGGTCTCGGAAAACATTTTCCTCACATTCGCCTCTTCTTTTGGTTTTCCCTTCGTACTGCTGTTCGCCGCAGCTCTGGCGGGCCTCTACCTGAATCTGCTCAAAAAATTGCACAAAGCCAGAAACACGACCTACAGCGGCCTGCTTCACCCCCATCCCATCGTGCTCTTTATCCCTCTCACAGCCGGACTATTGCATTTCCAGGTATACGACGGTCTCCTGCATCCGCAGGTCTGCTGGCTGTATTGCCTGCTTCTGGGCATGCTGCATACGCCGCTGGACGATTCTGATCTGAAATCATAAATCGGTTTTAACGACTTGCGAATTTTTTTACTGTTCTGCTATTAGATACGCAGTTCCTTCATAGATCCGTACGTTTCGTCACCCTAACCGTAGCGAGGCAATCCATGCGCCATCGTCTGTTTTTGCTGCTTCCGGCCGTACTTCTGCTGTTCGCGACCCTGCCCGACTCGGGGCGCGCCTACGAACAGCCGCCAAAACTCAAAGCCTCTCAGGTACTGCCCAAGAAAATGCTCAAGGGACCCTATTTCGAAGTTCAAGAAACCGTCACCAACAATGGTTTTACCAACCAATACACCGTAAAATCCCCCTTTGGTACGTTCAAACCGGTTTCCACAATGTCTTTGGGCAAGCTGCTCCCCGAACTGGTGGCAATAGCCGCCCTGCGCAAGGCCGATACGGAAAAGGTTGCTGAAAATTCCATGCAGGAAGCCGGAGAGGGAGCTCTTTCCGGGTTGAAAAACCTGTTCACCAATACCGGGGAAACTGTCCAGGGAGCTGTCTCCGGACTGGGCAAGGTCTTTGACAGAGCCGGGGAAGCCATGCGCAGCAAAAAAAGCGACACCGAAGGCAGCGCACTGGAAAATATCGCAGGCTATTCCAAGACAAAGCGTGAAATAGCCGTGGATTACGGCGTGGATCCCTACTCGCGCAACAAAGTCCTGCAGGACGAGCTGGCCTACGTGGCCCGTGCTGATTATTTCAGCGGCCTGGGCGTGGGCGCCGCTCTTGCGTTCGTGCCCGGAACTGCCGGGACCATCCTGGCCACCTCGGGTACCGGGAAAAAACTCAACGACGCGCTCCGTAGCAAACCGCCGACTGACCTGCGGATCATGAACCGGGAAATACTGATGCGCATGGGAGCCAGTGAGGACATGGCCGATGCGTTCATCAACAAGAACATCTACTCGCCCACGGATCAGACCCTGCTGATCGCCGCTCTGGATGAGATGAAAAATACAAAGGATCGCATGGCGTTCCTGAACCTCGCCATGTTTCCCACCACGCCCAATCAGGCCTATCTGCTGCAGCGCATGGCTGATCTGCAAATGGCCTACGACAAAAAAGTCGGACACATCAAACAATTCGTGCCGCTCAACAACATTGCTCTGGCCCTCACTGACAAAAACGAACTCCTGTTCAATACGCCACTGGACTACCTGATCTGGTCGCCGCAGTTGGAAAAATTCGCCAACGCCGCGGACGCCAAAGCCAAAAAATTGAATGTTCCTGACGGCAAAAAACTGTTCTGGCTTACAGGAACATGCAGTGGCGAGGCCCGCAAGCAGCTGCAAAAGCGCGGCTGGAAGGTCAAGGAAAACAGCGGCTCAGTTCTTCTCGGCAATAAATAAGACATAACAAAACAAAACGGCAGGGAAACAACGCGAAAACGAAATTGCGCGTATGTTTCCCTGCCGTCGGCTCTCTCAGGACCGGGCAAAATCTTCGTCACCTTACTTTAAAGGTATTGCCCTTCAAGTAATTGTTGCTGCTCCGCGGCAGGCCCCGCTTGTTGGAAAAACCGGCAAAGCTGTTATCCATCAGGCACGAATCACGAACCACGCTCCCTGTCCCGCCTCCGAGGAATTCGAACAGTGTACCTGATTTTCGCGATTCGCCATTGTCGTGGAAATAGCAGTTGGCTACCTCCAGCCCGGAGCTGTTGCTGACGACCAGCAGCTTATCCGTGTTGGCCGAACGGATAACCATATTTCGCAGAGACACACTCTGCGTATCCTGTAGTTGCACCCCCGGCATCTGCAACGCGTGCAACAGTGAATTAGCCAGAGTGATCCGGCGGCTTTTTTCGCAATTGAATCCTCCGCCCTGCAGACGGCAATAGGTCATCAATACGTCTTCCACCTGATGGAACTCCACCAGAGCCGCGCTGTTGGCGCCGCTCTCCAGCTGCAGTCCGTCAAGCGCCAGCCCCCGAGTATCCGCAATACGCAGGCTCAGTCCTTTGCCGCCGGCTGTGAGCAAGGCGCCCCGCTCCGCCCGGATGCTCACGTTGCGCAGCCCGCGCAGTTCGAGCAACAGCCCCTCTGCACTGGTTCCGCATCGCACGTTTTGATTGGCAAAACCCCGTACGCTGTTCAGGTCGTACTTGCCCGGCTCCAGATAAATTTTCGTGTTGGAAGCCAGGGACTGAACAAAGCTTCCCATATCGCTGACCCGGACGGTCCGCTGCGAACCGGTCTTGAAGTCGGGCAAAGCGAATGCATCGGCCATTTGTTCGGCGACCTTGAGAATGGAATTTACATATTGCTGGCTGTGATTGTAGGCAAACAGCACTTCCCGTTTTTTATCCAGACTGCGCATGTCTCCTTTCCAGCCATGACCGTGCAAATAGGCACCCACGGAATAGACCGCATCCGGTACGGAGAACAGATCCACATCGCCATCGTTATCGCCGTCCACACCGAAACGAAGCACACTGCTGGGCATGAACTGCCCGATACCAAAGGCCCCGTAAATGGATCCCGGCATGTTCAGGGGGTCGAGTTTGTTACGCGCACAGTAGGTCAACAATGCCTTGAGCTCGTCATACGCCCAGTCCGAACGTTGGCGTACGGTTTTCTTCAGCCAGGCCTGTTCTTCCGATGAAAGCGATCCCTTGCGAAAAAAAGTACCGGCACAGTCCAGATCGTTGCAGGAGGCCATGCTCGCCAGAGTCACCAGAGGCGAGCGCGTACCCAGGAAATGTCCCACCCGTGTTTCAATGGTCAGAATCCCCGCAACGATTTCCCAGGGAACGTCATAACGCTGATTCATGGCATAAAATACGGGCCAGTGCGCGATGACAAACTCCCTGGCCTCGGCCAGGCGGGCAGGACTGCGTACCGCCTGATAAACCTTACCGCTCCAGCCGCTTTTTCGGGTTTGCTTCAGATCCCTGGCCAGGGAGTCAAGGACCGCGTCCGAGGGGACGCCATCCACTGACAGCCCGCGTGCTTTCTGATAGGATTTGAGGGCATTGGCTGTTTTCAAACCATACGCGCCATCGACCTTGCCCACCGCGTACCCCAGTTTGGCAAGCCCTTGCTGGACGAGCCGAGTCCGATAGGAACCGAAATATTTTTTCTGCAAGACCCGCAATTTGCCCCGCATGGGCGCCGGGTCGTAATTCATGCCCGAACGATGAAACAGCTTTTGAAGGTCGGAAGGCCGAAAACCATCCTGCTCCAGCCTTGCCAGCAGTTCATCCCAATAACTGGCTGCATGGGCATCTTTCGAAGTCACTGTGAAACCTGCCATGAGGCAAAACATGACAAGCACTACCGGGATCCATGAAATATATTTCATCACTTGCACTCTTTGATAAATCAGATATGTAGGCAACCAGCGAATACAAAACCCGCTTAGTATTTTTCCGTTCCGGAGTATTGCCTTCAGATTGACAGAAAATCTGAAAGAATCAATAATAAAAATATCTATCATGTCCCATTTCAGTCTAAAACCAATGCCATTCAATTACGGCTCATCTTCAGGAAACAGCGTACCCTTATGAAACGCCTTGTTCTTATCGGCATGGTCCTGGTTCTCCTTGTAGGCCTTGTCTTTGCTGGAAAGTATTACGCCACGCGCCTCGTGGACGCCAAAGTCCGCGACGTGATGACAAAAGTCGCCAAGAAAACCAAATCCCAAATCGACTACAAATCCCTGGACATCAATATCCTGGACAGGGAACTGGCCGTCAACGACGTCAAGCTCGCCCTGCTCAAGGGGCGTCAGTTCGATGTGGATCAGATCGTGGTCCAGGACCTGGACATCCGCCACCCGCGCAAGCCGCAGTATGCCAAAGTGGAAGTGCGCGGCATCACCATCCCGGTTGACGAAAAAAATTTCGGCCACCACTACGAGGAATTGAACGAACTCGGATACAAGGTCATCAAGGCGGACATAAAACTCGACTACCGTCTGGACCAGGCCAATAAGCTGATCCAGCTGAACTGGTTCGAGATCGACATTCCTAACCTGGGGCACTTTCGCGCCAAGGTAAATATTCAGGGCGTTGACGTGGACGCCGTACGCGCCGCGGTAGCCAGCCGCAAGCTTGACGGCGTGTTCGACGACCTGGTGGTCAAGGACATGTATCTGGCCTACGACGACAAATCCCTGATGCGCAAACTGGTGGAAATAGCCGCAGTGGACGAAAAAGAAAGCATCCGCTTTCTGGTGGACGGCCTGCGTTCGGATATTGAAACAGCCAGAGCCAAAGGCAACACCGACGCCATCAAAACCATGGAAGAGCTCATTGAATTTCTGCAATCTCCCGGAAAGCTGTCGGTGGAAGTTGACCGCAAAGAACCCCTGCCGCTGGGGAATCTGGATCTGTATAAAAAAATCTCGACGTTTATGAAACAATTTACCATTAAAATCGACGCCGGCCCTCTGGAGGATTCCTCCAATGGCTAAACTGCGCAGAACCATCGCTTTTGCTCTGTTGCTCGTACTGCTGCCCGCAACAGCCTGGACCTCTTCCCTGCTGCTGCACCAGGGAGGAAAAGATGCAAAAATCGACGAACAGAGCGGCCTTGGGCGTATCTGGGACTATCGCCCGCCCCTTGTCACCACAGTATACGCCAAGGACGGCAGCGTGCTGGGCTATCTGTACCGGGAGATGCGCTTTCTCGAACCTCTGAACAAAATGTCCCCCTTTATTCTCAAGGCATTTCTCGCCGCTGAGGACAGCTCGTTTTACGAGCATGAAGGCATCGATATCACGGCCATTTTCCGGGCCATGACCAAAAACATCAGCGCCGGGGACATTGTCCAGGGCGGCAGCACCATCACGCAGCAGGTCGTCAAACGCGTGCTGCTGACCTCGGAAAAAAGCTTCGCGCGAAAGATCAAGGAAGCCATTCTGGCCTACCGGCTCGAGCAACAGATGAGCAAGGACGAAATCCTGGCCATCTACCTCAATGAAATATTTCTGGGAGCCGGGGCATACGGGGTGGAAGCTGCTGCCAGAACCTACTTCGGCAAACACGCAGGCGAACTTGATCTGGCGGAATCGGCAATACTGGCCGGCCTGCCCAAAGCACCTTCGCGTTACAATCCCTTCCGTTTTCCGGAAGCGGCCAAGTCCCGGCAAAAATACGTGCTTGGCCGGATGCTCGAATTGAACTGGATCACCCAGGAAGAATACGACAAGGCCATTGACGAACCTCTCGAATACAAGACCATGCCCGACCCTTCCTGGACAGTCGGCGCTTATTACTTGGAAGAAGTGCGCCGCTGGCTCATCGAAAACCTGCCCAAAATGAACCTGCCCGGACGCAACGGCAACGAATCGCCCTCCGGCGAAGATCTGTTGTATGAAAGCGGCCTGGAAGTCTATACGACCATTGACCTCGAACACCAGCAGGCGGCCGAAAAAGCCGTACGCCAAGGGCTGGAAGCATCTACCAAACGCCGCGGCTGGCAGGGCCCCATACAGACGCTAGAGGCGGACGAAATTCCGCCTTTTCTCCTGGCCCAGGACGAATTGTACAAAAAGCTCGAGCCAGGCCAGTGGGTCAAGGCTCTGGTCAGCCAAGTGAGCAAGGAAGGCGCCAAGGTTCTGGTGGGAAAGCGTCCCGGATTCATCGGGGTCAAGACCATGAGCTGGTGTCGGACGCCCAACCCCAAGGTCTCGGGCAGTGGCGCACGAAAAATCACGGACGCCTCGCAGGTACTGCATTCGGGCGACGTGGTCTGGGCATCGCTTATCGCACCGTCCAAGCAGGGAACGCCTCTGGACCTGGCCCTGGAGCAAAAGCCCAAGGTACAAGGTGCGCTGGTTTCTCTGGATCCGGTCAACGGCGACGTGGTGGCCCTCGTGGGCGGCTATGATTTCAAACAGAGCCAGTTCAACCGCGCCACCCAGGCTATCCGCCAACCAGGATCGTCCTTCAAGCCCATTGTCTATTCAACAGCCATGGACATGGGATTTTCCCCGGCTTCGGTGGTCAATGACGAACCGGTATCCTATTACGATCCCCATACCAACAAGACCTGGAGTCCGAAGAACTACTCGGGCGATTACGCCGGCCCCATGCTTCTGGCCACGGCACTGGCAAAATCGAAAAACCTGGTCACGGTCCGGATTGCGGACATGATCGGTATCGAGAACGTTATCAAGCGGGCGCACCAACTGGGCCTTGTGGGCGATTTTCAACCCTTTCTGCCCATTTGCCTGGGCGCCATAGGCGTCACTCCCCTGAACCTTTGCCAGGCCTACACGGCTTTCGCCCGTGACGGCAGCTACGTCATCCCCCGACTGGTTCTTTCCATCAAGGACAATGCGGGAAAGGAAATCTACCATTCGACTCCCAAATCCGTGGAAGCCATCAGTCCGCAGAACGCCTTCATCATGGCCAGCATGCTCAAGGAAGTAGTAAATCGTGGAACGGGCGCCAGAGCCAGAAAGCTGAATCGTCCGGTGGCTGGAAAAACCGGCACCACCAACGAGGAAAAGGACGCCTGGTTCATCGGGTTCACCCCCTACCTGCTCACAGGGGTCTATGTGGGATTCGATCAGATTCAGCCCATGGGACGCGGAGAAACCGGTTCCACTGCGGCGCTGCCCATCTGGTTGGATTACCGTCTGGCCGTGGAGCAGAACTATCCGGTGCAGGACTTCAAGGTGCCGCCGAATATCGTTTTCCGGCATGTGGCTGCCTGGAACACCAAATCGGACTTCTACCTGCCCTTTGACGTCAACGCGCAGCAGCGTTTTTATGAAGAGGACTTTCTTTACTCGGACGGCGGCATGACCTACGAATCCGACAAAGCCTATCAAGAGGGCAATCAGCAGCAATACGACCACAACCGCGATGCCGTGCCGGATCAGGAAGAGTATCTGCTGAAACAGTTGTTTTAAAAATAAATATCCACTGTCAGGGCCTTTCTTCAAAGGCCCTGACAGAATCACGCAGGTTCGGTAAAAGTGCCGAGCCTTTTTTTTGCTTTCTACTCCTCGGTGCCCACCGGACGGTTTCCCCTCACAAAAGACGACACCACGCCCAGGCAGGCGTACACGGAAAACAGCACCAAGCCCGTACGCATGCAGGTCAGAAATACCGGAATGGTTTTCGGCGTTATGGCACCCTCGCCCATCAGCAACGAAAGAATCAGGGTGATGCTGGTCATGCTCACTGCCATGCCAAGCGTACGCATGGAGGCGATCATGCCAGAGGCCAGGCCGAACTGCTTTTTTTCCACGCTGCTCATGATGGCCGTGGAATTGGGGGAGATGAAAATGCCGAATCCGGCCCCAATCACGGCCAGTTCCAGCCCTAGCAGCCAGAGAGAGGCGTTCTGATCAACGGTAAAGGCCGTGGCCAGCAGGCCAGCGGAACTGATGAGCATGCCGATGGTGGCCAGCTTTGCCGGTTCGATCTTATCGGCAAGTCTTCCGGATACGGGCGAAACGAAAATCTGCACAATGGGCTGCACCAGCAGAATGCCTCCCGCAGCTCTGGGAGACAACCCAAGCACGTACTGCAGATACAGACTCATCATGAAGGTTATGCCAAAGGTGGAAGCGTAATTGCCCAAAGCTGCCAGGCAGCTCAGGGAAAAATACTTGTTCTTTGTCAGCAATTGTACGCTGATCAGAGGAAATTCCGTTTTGGACTGCAAGCGCAGAAACATCCACAAGCCTATGACGCCGGCAATGATCATCACCGGCCCCAGGGGAATCTCACGGGCGTGGGCGGATCCGAGCATGATCAGGGCCACGCTGGCCGCATAATACAGGCCGCCTCGCCAGTCCATGCGCTCTTCTGAGGCATTTCCCTTTGCGGGTGCCATGCCGAACACACAGCAGGATACGGCCAGGATGCCCAGAGGCGCGGACATCAGAAAAACATGGCGCCAACCGAAATGATCCGTAATAAAGCCCCCGATGACAGGCCCTGTGGAAAGCCCCGCGTACGTGCAGGCGGATACTATGCCGATCATGCGACCGCGTACATTGATGGGAAAGGCTCCGGCCACCAGAGCCAGACTTCCGGCCAGCATCATGCAGGCGCCCAGCCCCTGAAAAAAACGCTGGATCATAATCATTTCCACATTTCGGGCAAACCCCAGCGAACAGGTCAGAACGCTGAACAATATCAGTCCGGGCAAAAACACCTTGCGCTGTCCGACTATGTCCCCGAAGCGACCAGCGGTAAGCATGCCCATGGCCATGGATACGACGTATAACTGCTCGATCAGTCCCAGCTGCATGGCGGATGTGTGCAAATCCTTGCCCAGCGAAGGCAGAGCCACCCCGATGGACGTGAGCATGAAAGGCGCCATGAACTGGGCGACACTGACGGTAATGAGCACCATCAATGGTGAATTTTTTCTTTCAAATGACATCTATGGTTCCTTGTAGTGCGCGAATGTATACGCAGCGGAGGGTCCTGAACCGATTCCGGATCATGACCGGTTGAAATTCAAGTTGCGCTCGCAACGATATAGACATACGCTTTCACCTTGTCAAGGCAGCGAAACCTCGCTATTCGGCTCTATAGCCGTACACCTTATCACAACGCAGCCAAGGATTGATATCGTGGACAAACTCATCAAATGGATTTCCATCACTGACAGATTTTCCAAAATATACCTGAACACCCGGTTCAAGAAACTCGGTATAAACAGCAGCCAGCATATGTTCATCAAGCATATCTGCGCCAATGAGGGCATTTCTCAGGACAAACTGGTCAACCTGGTGCATATCAACAAAAGCAATGTCACTCGGGCGTTGAACCAACTGGAAAAAAACGGCTTTATCGAAAAGCATGAAAACGAAAAAGACAAACGCACTGCCCTATTGTATCCCACTACAAAGGCCAGAGAAATACTTTCCGAAATTTTTCAGATCGAAAATGACTGGGTGGAGATTATGACGAAAAATCTGGAGGCCGAAGATAATGAGCTGCTCTTGCGTCTCATGAAGAATGTTGCTCAGACATCCGTCGAGTTTGTTCGAAACGAAGTTTGACCGGTCGGATCCGAAGGGGAAAAGCATTACAATATTGACAGATAACTGCCCGCTCACACAAAAAAAATCATCTTTTTTTACTATTTTATCAGCATACTATAAATAAAAAACAAATCAGGAACACCCTTCATAAACGGGCAAAAGCTGTAACGTCATCAGTCGACTCAACGTCTTTCACAATATCCAAGCGGTCGGTCTGAATCTGTTTTCTCCAGAACATTCGGGCCAATCCAAACGCTTGCAAGAGAAAGAGTATGTTGCCTTTCCTGAAAATATGGGATAGGCGGCAAGGATGCAGCAATACTTTTCAAAGGTCTTCCTTTTCGCGCCTCGGAAGTGTATACTCCGAAGCGTCAGCAATGCTCGTAACCCAATAAAATTATATCTGTAAGAACCGACGTTAGATGACGACGAGCTTTTCTTTTTTCATCATGTGCCTGGTAGGCCTTCTGGGCTTTGCCATTTCTTTTGCTTCCATCCCCTGGATCAAGCGACTGGCTTTCAGGCTGGAATTCATTTCCCGCCCCGGCGGACACAGCAGTCACAAACGGGCCATTCCTCTGCTTGGCGGGGTAGCCATCTACCTGTCCTTTGCCGTCGCCTTTCTGATCTTTTTTTTAGGCGTGCTCATTCAGGGAGATTTCGATCGCGAACCAAGCATAGGTCAGATGCTTTCCCTGTTTATCGGGACCACCTGGATCACGATTCTGGGGATTATCGACGATAAAATCTCTTTGAGCTGGAAGCAAAAGGTGCTGGGACAACTTGTTGGCATAGCCATTCTGATCATCGGCGGCCATACCATCAACGCCGCAACCCTGCCCATCATGGGAGGCGTCACGTTCGGATGGTGGACAGGCATACCCCTTTTTGTAGTGGTGGTGCTTACAATCACCAACGCCATCAACCTTATCGACGGCATCGACGGCCTGGCAGGCGGCATCTGTTTTTTCGCCAGCCTGACCATGGGCATCATCGGCATCTACAAGGGTGACACATTCGGCGCCGTGGTTGGTTTTGCCGTTGCCGGCGGCATCCTGGGATTTCTGCGCTACAATTTCCCTCCCGCTTCCATTTTCATGGGCGACGGGGGCAGCCTGATGCTCGGTTTTCTGCTCGGCGCTCTGGCCACAAGCAACGCAGCTCCTGAAGCCGGACAGCGTTCCGGCACCATGGTCATGCTTATTGCGCCGTTTTTCCCCTTTGGCATCGCTTTACTGGATGTAACCCTGGCCATCTTTCGCCGCTGGCTGAGCGGGCAGAAGATCTTCTTCCCGGACACCAACCACCTGCACCATAAACTCATGCAGACTGTTGGCAGCCCCAGAGCCGTGGTTTCCATTCTCTACGCATTCAGTGCCCTCCTCTCCGCCATGACGCTGACCTTCGTACTCGGTCCGCAGGACAGATTCTTCACGCTCTACATGATCATGAGCGGGCTCGTACTCATGGCGCTGATGGTCATGGTGCTCAGGCTCTACCTGGCGGATGAGGGATTGCCCCGAATTCTGAACAACAGGCCGCACATCAAATTTCTCACAAGCTATATCACCTTCATGTCTCGCCGTATCCGCCGTGCGCAGTCTGTCGATGAACTCTTTTTATTGCTGGAAACCGGTGTGCGGGATCTGGACTTCGACTCGGTTCGCCTGTTTCAGGACGGACGGACGCTGCGCTACTGGTCCAACAAAAAGAAACGCCATGCCGATGCGACACGACAGACGTACGTGACTTCTTTCGACCGCCTCAACCTGGGCGTTGAAATCGTAGTTCCACAGCATGACAGTCAATCCTATCAACGCCATCTCAAGCTGACCTGGGACGAATTCCTCAAGGAATTGAACGAACGTCTCATCGAATACAGCGAGGCTGTGTCCAAGGCCTGTCACACGCCGCACCGATGCACAAGTTTGGAAAATCTCTGATACATTCCGCATATGACGTTATTCAAAAAGATACCCGCTGGTGAACGCTGGGCCATCGTACTTTTGTACCTGGCCACCTTTCAGGCCACTTTTCTCCAACCCGACATTTTGAGTATTCCCGGTTTGCGGGGCAATTTCGGCACAGGCATGGCCTGCGGGCTGGCCTTACTGGGCGTCTGGGCTCTGGTGGAGCGTACGCGCCCGTTTTTTCGTTCAAAAGAAAAGCTGATCAGTCTGGCGCTGCTCGTGCTGATCATCCTGAGTTCCACCCAAAGCAGCATTCCCACCTCTTCGTTCATGAGAAGCCTCACATTGGCAGCTGCGGGGCTGGGCGGATACTGGTGCGCCAGAAAACTGCTGACCACCAGACTGCGCCTGCATATCTTTGCCTGGTATTGCGTTGCGCTGCTGACGATTCTCTCGGGTTTCTGTCTGGCAGGCAGCGCCTTTCACGGACACATAGAATATTATTTGACGGGAGCCGGGCCGCATCCCCTGATGCACCGCATCATGCTGATGGCTTTCGCGCCCCTCTACCTGTGCTATACGAACATCCCAGGGCTGACAAAGCAGCGAGTGACGGGCATTGCCGTGTTATTGCTCTGTTACCTGGTGTTCATTGTGGGACGCGTACGTTCCGCCCTGTTCCTCCCCGTACTGGGGGTGGGCGCGGCCCTGTGCGCAGGCGCCATGAAAAAGAAACACTTCTTCCTTTTGCTGGCCGCCAGTGTGATCTTTGCTTTCATTTTCTTCCAGCTGCACCCGAAAAAATGGGAAAAGCTCAACAATCCCACGGAAGAAACCTTCTACTACCGTATCGAATCCTATCCCTTTTCCTGGCATATAGCCCAGAAACATCCCCTTCTGGGAATCGGGCTGCGCGCCCCGCGTATGGAATTCCTGGCGGATTATACCTACCACTATCCCTACAGCAACAAAACAAAGTTCAGCGAGACCGTGGAAAATATCCGGACTTCGGAAAACAGCTTTCTGACCTTCATGACGGATCTCGGGTTGCCCTTCACACTGCTGTATCTGGGGACCTTGCTGACTCTTCTGGCCCAGCTTACGCGGCTGCTCGCAACACACCGGACAAATACGCTCCTTCCCCCCATCGTGCTCTTTTTGCCGCTGGTCACGGGCGTATTGTACGGAATGCTCTATGATGCGCTTCTGTATCCGCAAATATGCTGGTTCTTTCATCTGCTGCTGGGTATCATTCCAAACCTGACCAGCCGGCCAGAAGAAGGGTAAACACCCCGATCGACCGGCACGGAATACGCGCGGAACCCCCTTCTGCAGGAAAGGAAAAAGGAATCGGGACGGTATTATTATTCTGAAGGATGCTCGTCGGCCTGCTGCCAGACTGAATTCGGACCATTGCCCTTGGCCTGAGCCAGGGATTCGTGAGCCTGCTGCAGAAGCATGTCCAGCTCGGCCACTCCCTGTTTGGCCCTTCCGGTTACACCGAAGCAGGAAGTAATTTTCAGGCTGGCAGCGTCATCCACAAAAATATCCATGGCGGCCATTTCCGTACGAATCCGCTCTGCGACCACCAAGGCATCTTCGCAGGATGTTCCGGGCAGAATCACAAGGAATTCCTCTCCGCCCCAGCGCCCGATCAAATCGTAAGGTCTGGTCAGCGTGTTGAGCATGTGCCCCACCCGTTCGAGAACCATATCCCCCACAAGATGCCCGTATTTGTCATTGACGCGCTGGAACTGGTCTATATCCATGAGAATGACACTGAAAAACTCATTTTTTCTGACAGCCCTGCTCCACTGCTGCCCGGCAACGCCGTACACGGCGCTCCGATTGAGCACTCCGGTAAGCTGATCCGTCGTCGTCATATTCTGAAGCTGCTCGTTCTGCTTTGCGAGCAGATTGTTGGCAAAGGTCAGCTGATCCCTGGTTTGCACATCCAGCGTCACATCCCGACCATGCATGACGAATTCTTCTTCGTCCAGGAGAGCCATGCGAAATTCCGACCAGTGACGCTCCTCGGATTCTGCGGCGATCTCGACGACACATGCGAACTCTTTGCCGGTTGCTAGCAACTGCCGCCATTTGTCCAGAAAATCCTCACGGTCGGCCTTTTTGCGAATTTTGCGCTTGGCCCATGCGCTCAGATCCTGCTCCTCTTCACCGTCAAGGTGCAGCACGGGAAGCATGCCCGGAGTCAGAGACTCGAATCGACCATCAGTGTTCAACACGGCAATACCGCCAAAAAGATTGCGGGTCGCTGCCGCGCTGAACGCTTTTTCCGTGCGCAATTCTTCCTTTAATCGCCAGGATTGCGACACATGGGACAAAACCCGGGCAAGCAGCTCCGCACTCATTTCTCCCTGGAACAGGTAATCCTGCGCACCCGCATCCAGAGCATGCTGCGCAACTTCCTGCTCTTCCGGACCAATGAGCACGACAACTGGCACTGTGGGAGCGGCATTGAGAATGCTGCGCAATGCCTCCAGGCCGGATGCATCCGACAACCAAAGATCGAGCAGTATGATATCCGGCAGTGGTGCACTGCAAAGATGGGCTTTGGCAGAAGCAATAGTGGCTACATGTACGAGGTCCCTGCCCAGATGGTTTACGTCCAGGAGTTCTTCCATATGCAGCGCATCGTCGGGGTTGTCATCGACCAACAGAATCCGAAAAGAAGTGTTTTCTTTCATTGCCGACCTTTGGCGATATAGAGATAACAATTTGTACGTCTTTGCGACCTTATACCGGACTACACTCCGAAAATCCAACATATTTGCAAAGCCGCATCACTGAGGCAAATCACCAGGCAACGCGAAAAACAGGTAAAAAAAGGACCACTACTCTGCTGAAAAGCAGGTATGAATCCCTCTCAACTGATTGAGGGTCATTGAACTTGCTTAAAACAATGCACTTCGCATTCCGTGTCAAAACGACCCATAAGGCAGAAAAAATAAAACGAAAAAAAGAAAGATGCGAAAAAAAATAAGGGACTGGGGGGCAAAAAAAGCGGAAAAAAATAAGGACAGGCCCCAAAAAAGGTAGAACCGCGGGCCGAGAAACTCGACCACGCGGCCCACCAAACCCAGGGAAGTATGTATCAGGTATTACCTGAATTCATTTCATATACAATCAATCGCTCGTTGACTTCTTATTATGTCGACCAGAGCATAATGTCAACCAGGACAGTGCGATTTTTTAAAAAAATTCTTCTATTCTTGTTTTTTTGATGAATTACACGGAATAGTAATCAAGCATATCCTTACTTGCCGTCTTCCTGTCAGAAAAAAATCAAGCTTCGCTGCGCGAGAGATGTATTTCCAGACGACGAGCGGCAAGGGAACAGGCCAGACACAGAATAAGATACATGCAGCCGATGGTGATCCAGATTTCAAAGGTCCGAAAAGTGGACGCCATCAGCTCCAGCCCCTGGAAGGTCAGCTCCTGCACGGAAATGACGGCTACGATAGCGGAGTCCTTGATGGTGGAGATGAACTGCCCTGCCAGCGGAGGCAGAATACGCTGAACGGTCAGCGGGAGGATGACATGGCGCATACGCTGCCAGGAGCTCAACCCAAGGGCGGACGCAGCTTCCCAATTGCCCTTTTCCACGGATTGCACCCCGGCGCGTACGATTTCGGCGATGTAGGCGCCTTCATACAGCGACAGTGTCAACAATGCGGCAAAAAAGGATGTCAGCCGTTCGGGCGGCGCAAAAAAGACCGTTGTTCCAAGCTTCAGGGATTCCGGCATGGATCGGACCAGATCATCCACGCCCAGCACACCCATAAGCTGTTCGCTCAGAAAAAAATACACAATGAAAATCAGGACCAGTGGTGGCAGATTACGAACCGCTTCCACATAGGTTCGGGAGATCAGGCGCAGAAAAAGCAGCGGACTTGTCCGGCAGAGCCCCATTATTCCGCCGATGCCCGCGGCAAGAACCGTACTCCATACACTCAGACGAATGGTTGTGAACAGCCCCTCCAGCAACAGGTTCGGAGTCCAGCCTTCGGTGGGGTCGTAGCGTACGATATAATTGAACACCAAAGGCCAGTTCCAGTCATAGTCGACCTTGATACTGGCCCGATAGGCCAGCCAGCCGCCGCCGAGAACCAGAAGCAGCACCAGAACGCCATCCAGAGGAGTAAATTTTGCAGATTTGCTTTTCATGAAAAAGGAAAAACCGGGAGCCGCAAGGCTCCCGGCTCAGGTTGCTAGTTGATCTGGTCTTCCCAGTCCAGGGTTTCGAACCAGTAGTGGTAGCGCTCCTGCATCCAACCGTCCAGCTGCTTGATGCGAATCCAATTGTCGAAATAATTCAGCGTATCGGGATCGCTTTTGCGTACGGCGAATCCGTTGGGTTCGTTGGTGATGGTTCCCTTGATGGGCATAAACAATTTGTCCTTGTGCTCGATGGCCAGCTTGGCCGGCAAGGGGGCCATGCTGATGAAAGCATGCACATTGCCGTTGAGCAGTTCCTGAGTGGCCTGGGCTTCTTCATCAAAAAGCCGCAGTTCCGCTTTGGGGAACAGTTTTTTGGCGGCCGCTGCAGCCGTGGTGCCGATGCGGGCCACCAGGGTCACATCCGCTTTGTTGAAATCTTCCAGCTTGGTAAAACCGGCGGCCTTCTTCTGATCCGCCACAATCGCCAGGCCGGACAAATAATACGGGATGGTAAAGTTGACCTTTTTATTGCGTTCGGGAGTCACGGTCATGCCACCGATGATCACGTCGAATTTACCGGTCAACAATGCGGGGATGATACCCGACCACTTGGTGGGGACCAGTTCGAGCTTCAGTCCCATATCCTTGGCAAGTTCACGGGCCACATCAATTTCAAAACCGATGAATTCGCCTTTTTTGTCCTTCATGGCCCAGGGAACGAACGTTGAAAAACCAACTTTCAGAGTCCCACGTTGCAGGGCCTTTTCTATGGTGCTTTGCGAAGCCAGATCCTGGCGGACATCCGCGGAGGCATTGGCAGCGCAGCAAAGCATAACCGCCAACAGGCTGGCGGTCAGCAGAACACCGGCGATTCGAGTCTGGATCCTGTTCATTACTGTCTCCTTTTTCACTTGGTTCCCAATTGGTTGGAAAAAGTCTGTTTATTCAGAGTATCTGACTGAGGAACAACTGCGTACGTTCTTCCCTGGGGTTTGTAAAAAATGTTTCGGGATCTCCCTCTTCCACTATCCGTCCGCTATCCATAAAAATCACGCGATCGCAGACTTCACGGGCAAAGCCCATCTCGTGCGTTACCACTACCATGGTCATGCCTTCGCGGGCCAGTTGCTTCATGACCTCGAGCACCTCTCCGATCATTTCGGGATCCAGCGCGCTGGTGGCTTCGTCAAAAAGCATGATTCTGGGCATCAGGGCCAAAGCACGGGCAATGGCCACGCGTTGCTGCTGGCCGCCGCTCAGATGATTGGGAAAGGTGTTCTTTTTGTCAGTCAGGCCTACCTTGGCGAGCAACTCCATGGTGGTTTCCGTGGCCTCGGTGGCATTTTTCCTGCGGACCAGCCGCTGGGCCAGATTGATGTTTTCCTTGACCGTCAGATGGGGAAACAGATTGAAGGACTGAAACACCATGCCCACTTCCTTACGGATCTCCCGCAGAATCCGCTTGTTGTGGTCCAGTTGCATGGAATCGATGACGATGGAGCCCGAATCAATTTCTTCCAGGCCGTTCAGACAACGCAAAAGAGTGCTTTTACCCGAACCGGAAGGTCCGATGATGACCACTTTTTCGCCGCGGGATACATCAAGGCTGACATGCTCCAGAGCCCTGACTCCGTTGGGATAGGTTTTACAGATCCCGTCTACGGAGATAATCGGTCCATCGCCATTGTTCTGCGTCATGCGCGTCAATTCCCGGTTCCCATTCTGCGCTCCAGAAATGACACCAGAGCGGAAAGTGTTACGGTGATACAAAGATACATCGCGGCTACAGTAAACCATATTTCAAAGGTAAGAAAGGTTTCGGAAATAATAACCTGTCCGCGCCAGGTGAGATCCGCAATGGCTATGGTGCTTACCAGAGCCGAATCCTTTACCAACGCCACGGCCAGCCCGGTCAAGGGAGGCAGGATGCGCCGGACGGCCTGAGGAAGAATCACCTTCCGATAGGTTTGCCAGGTGCTCAATCCGAGACTGAAAGCCGCTTCCCACTGCCCTTTGGGGATGGAGACGATGCCCGCGCGGAAAACTTCCGAGGCATAGGCGCCTTCAAACAGGCTCAAGGCCAGAACAGCAGCCCAGAAACGTCCAAGCCCTATCAACGGGGCAAGCACGAAATAAATGAAAAAAATCTGCGTGAGCAGCGGCGTGTTGCGAATGAGCTCCATATAGCCGCGAGCCAGCATGCGTCCGACATAAGACTGCGAAAGCCGCAGCAAGGCGGTGCTCAGCCCTATGGCGAAAGCCATGATCAAGGAAACGCCCGTAATTTTGAAGGTGACCACAAGGCCCTTGAGCAATGGACCGGCAGTGAAACTGCCATCCTGCCATGTGCCCAGAAACTCGGGCACACGATACCATTGCCAGTTGTACCCGAGTCCTTCGGCACCTCGCAGGGTGATCCATACGCCGCAGGCTGCAAGCGCAAGAAAAAGGAAGATGTGGACCGCCGCCCAATTGCGCCTGCGTACGGCGCGGGCGTGCTTCAGGTCGTCAGAACAGAAAGCCATGTCATTGATATAACGAAGATGCGGAGGAATGACAAACAGGAAAAAAATATTTTTACATACAAGGACGTCGAAATATTCGACGTCCTTGTATAATGTCATAAAACGGCAGAGCCGGATTAACTAACTTTGAATGTAGGCTACGTGGGTCTGCAGGTATTCGTAGAGACCGTGCTTGCCGTCAGCGCCGCCGATACCGGACTTGCGCCAGCCGGCGTGGAAGCCCTGGATGGCTTCGAAATGCTCACGATTGATATAGGTCTCGCCGTATTGGAGCTCATGGCAGGCGCGCATGGCCTTATTGATATTACTGGTAAAGACAGAGGAGGTCAGGCCGTATTCGCAATCATTGGCCAGGGCGATGGCCTCGTCGAAATCGGAAAAGGTCATCACCGGCAGTGCAGGACCGAAAACCTCTTTCTGGATGATTTCCATGTCCTGTTTGCAATTGCCGAGCAGTGTGGGTTTGTAGAAGTAGCCGCTGGGCATATCCGGACGTTCGCCGCCCACCAGCACCTCGGCACCTTCGCCCTTGGCGCGTTCGACCATGGCTTCGATTTTTTCCAGCTGATCCTTGCTGATCTGCGAACTCATGTCCGGATTGGGATCCGCAAAAGGATCGCCATAGGTAACCGCGGCCATGGCTTTGCTCAGTTTATCGATGAATTCATCCGCAATGGAAGCTTCAACATAGCACCGTTCCGCGCAATTGCAGACCTGTCCGCTGTAGATGACCCGTGATCCCACCACGGCCTTGACGGCCAGGTCGATATCGGCATCCGCGCAAACGATTGCCGGGGCTTTACCACCCAGTTCGAGGGAGGTCTTGGTGATGTTCTCGGCAGTGGCGGCAATGATCTTCTGGCCGGCTTCCACACTTCCGGTCAGGGTGACCATACCGACATCCGGACTCTTGACCAGAGCGTTGCCCATGGTGCTGCCGCTACCGGAAATAATATTCAGGACGCCAGCGGGCAAGCCGATGGTATCCACCAGCTTGGCGAATTCAAAGGTGGTGTTCGGGGTCTCACTGCTGGGTTTGATGATGCAGGAACTTCCGGTAAGCAAGGAAGGGGCGACTTTACGCGCCATGACAAAGAAAGGAAAGTTCCAGGGGCAAATGCCCACGATTACACCGATAGGCTGCCGGAACAACAGAATGCTCTCTTTGGGGCGGTCGCTTTGGATAATCTCACCCTCGTATTTGCGAGCCCATCCAGCGTAATAATCAAAATACTCTGCTGTGACGTCGATTTCAACCTGGGCCAGTCCAGAGACCTTGGCCTGCTCCTCCGTAAGTGTCTTGGCGAGTTCAACCCGATTGGCGCGAATCACATCGGCCATTTTTTTCAGATACGAAGCGCGTTCGGCTGCGGGTTTGGCAGCCCAGGCTGGCTGGGCTTTCTTGGCAGCGTCAATGGCCGCTGCGGCATCCACTGCGTCGCCTTTGGGCGCTTCCGCGACAACCTGCTCCGTGTAGGGATTGAGCACCTCGATCACATCCGAAGAATGCGAATCGACGAAAGAACCTCCAATATACTGCTTGTACTTCTTCATAGCTAGTAATCTCCAGTTTTGTTAAGAGGTTATAAAACAGCTCAGAGCGTTCTTTCCACTATAGTACCCTTTATTATGTCTTTCAAGACATAAATATCATTATATTTTTGAAATAATCGGAATAATTGGGGCAGGACAGCACTCTGCAATTCAGAAAATATCTGTTTTATACTTGCAAAGCGGAACTTAACACGAAATAAAGATAAATCGGGCTAGCACTCATTCGATTGGTTTAACATACAGAACCAGACCAACTTTAATGAGTTCCGCCATAAGAACTGTCGGCATAAATACTCTTTGACCAGCAATACAACAATCAAACTCTTCAGATGTAGTTATTAAACATTCAATTAGATTTTCTGCAGTGAGAATGCAATTGACAACGCAAAAAAAAGCATCAGTTATTGCTACTTCTGAGCGCAGGGAGGGAATCGCCAGAAAATGTTGCCCATCTCGCAAAAATGTAAAAGCACTGAGATCGTGATAACAGAGAAAAAGCTGCCCTTCAGGGAATTCCATCTGCACATTGGATCTGCGTTGCGACAAGCGTTGCTCCAGACAAAGAGAGCCCACAGCCGCAACCACCTCCTCACGATGCTCGGAAGACATGCCGGAATCACTCCTGAATTCCCGACACTGCAGTCCGTGTCCGGTATCGCAATATCCATCTTCCGGAGTAATATGCAGCGTATCACTCAAGTCATATATGGGAGTATTGGAAGAAAGATGGAACAGCTGCGGATTAAAAGAACTGACATAAGACATGAGAAAACGCATGTCTTCGATCACCTGTTGACATTCCTCGTACGTGATACTCGGAAAATCAATGATCACGTTCATTGTACAGGCAATGCCGTGCTTTCTGGCCAGGACGAAATTGTCCAGAATCGTTTCACGATGGGCGGGCTTGCGCATCAGATCAAGAATGCGATTGCAGGTGGACTCCGAACCGAAATCGATGAAGCTGACGCCAGCCTTACGCAGCGTGGCGAAAAAACTGTCCGTGAGCTGCTCCGAATGCAGCATGTAGGACCAGGTGTTGATTTTGATTCCGTTTTTGATCGCCAGCCGGCAAAGCTGCAGATACAGGGACGGGCTGATGCCGTCGCTGATCAACACGATGTTGGCCTCGGGATAGCGCATCCGCAGGGTCACTATCTCACGGTAGATCTTTTTGGCATCCCGTACGAGATAGGACGGATGGCAGTAGGCGGCCATTTTGGCATAATCGCAGAAGGTGCATTTGCCCCAATAGCATCCCTTGGTGGCCAGAACAGGCAGTTCGAGGGGCTTGAAGTACAGCTGGAGTTCATCCCGGTTGAACCTGACAGGAGGCAGTCGGTCCAGAGATTCGCGGGAGATGGCCGTGCTGCGATGAATTGACGAGCCCGCATCGGAGGAATGCTCCTTGATCAGAGAGACTATTTCCGATTCGTAATACCCAACGCAGATCTTGTCGAAAATCCCCAGCGCCTGGACCTGTTCCAGCTGTTCGGGTTCCAGCAGGGTTATCTGGCTGCCGCCAAGCAATACGCGCCCTGCTCCCTCGGCTTTGAGTGTTTTAGCAAACACCAGCGCTGCTTCCATCTGCTCCGCGAACGCCACACTGATGAGAAAAACCTCGGCATCTTCAGCAGAAACGTGCTGGCGGAGCACTTCCTGATAGAACACAAAGCCCGTACTTTGTGCACGCGCTTCGGAAAGAATATCCAGATTCTGCGTCAGGCTGTTGGTTTTGCCTAAAAAATGTTCGGAGGCCAGGGAAAGGTAGACGCGGATCAGTTCCAGCTGCGAATGTATTCGCTTTGATGCGAGCAAGCGCCCCACATGCCGAATCAGACTATGCGTGTAGAAATCCTGGCATTTTTCCTGAATCTGCGCGGACACCTCTGGGAAGTCATGATACAGCAGGCTGCGGATTGTACGGATGTTCAGATCGAGGTAGGACGCGGACAGCTCCTCGTCCTGATTGAGCAGAGCCGTAAGCAGGGGAGGCGCCAGATGCGGCCCGCGGAAACAGGATGCCACAAGAGGCGGAAACAGGGTGAGTACGCGCATGACACTCCGGAACAGGTCGGAAGGTTGCGGCCGCATACGGCGACCATACTACAGACTATGATTCGGAGAGATAAATATCAAGCAATCCTTCCGGCGGAGCCACATCCACCACGCGGGAATCGAGATCGAATTCGACCAGGGTTTCGTCTGTAACGGGCAAAAGCACTTCTTTGTCCGCAGGCGTACGGATCACCATGATGTCCTGCTCGTCGCTGGGCATGAGAAACCCCTCGATCCGCCCCAGCAGGGAACCATCCGGCAGCCGCGCGTCGCATCCTTCCAGCTGGTACAGATAGACGTCGTCGTCATCCTCAAGCTGCGGAAGGTCTTCCTCGCGGACGAATACGCCCATATTGCGCAACGCGTCAGCCTTGTTGCGATCCGAGACGGATTTCAGGCGCAACAAAAGACGCCCCTTGTGTTCGCGCCAAGCAAGGACTTTTTCGCCTTTGCCGGGCGGACGCAGGGGTTGCTCATTGTCTGGGTTGACAGGGCACAAGAATACCATCACAGCCTGATCCAATAAAAAAGGGGAGTCAGCGTAGTACTCCACGCAAAGCTCCCCCCGGATGCTGTGTGGTTTCACGACCGTACCAACAAGTATATACTTTTGACCGGTCATGTTCGCCATAGGCGTTTATTCGAGAATTTCAAGCACAGAACGTTTCTTGGCTTTTGTTGAAGCAGCTCCAAGAATCGTCCGCATGGCACGGGCGGTCCTTCCTTGCTTGCCAATAACCTTGCCTAAATCCTCTTTGGCGACCTTGAGTTCCAGCACCGACGTCTGTTCGCCTTCGACTTCAGATACCTGTACCGCGTCGGGATTGTCTACGAGGGACTTGGCCATGTACTCAATCAGTTCTTTCAACATGCTCACCTCCACGAGAGTCACTGGCAGCAGGAATTCGAATCTTGAGTACTCAATCGTACCTTGGGACCACAGGGCCACCCTTGTTCTGGCTTGTTACTCAGAGGCTGCAGACTGCCTCAAAAGCGCACGAACCGTATCCGAGGGCTGCGCCCCTTTGTCCATCCACTGCTTCACTTTGTCATGGTCGATCTGAATTTCAACGGGTTCCCGCATGGGGTTGTAATACCCGAGGTATTCAAGGGGGCGACCATCACGTCTGGTTTCACTGTTCACTGCGATAATTCTGTAGAACGGGCGTTTTTTGGACCCCATCCGTGTCATTCTGATTTTCACAGCCATTGCTCAATTACTCCTCTCTGACTTGTTATAATATAATTTTCTGCAAAAAAGGCAAGCTAATAAACGCCATCCGCCAAGAAACTTAACGCTTTTTACGTTTTTTCCGTTTGGCGTCCTTTTTCTTTTTAGTGGCTTTGCTGCCGGTGGGCCTCGTACTCATGCCTTCCATTCCAGGCATTCCGGGCATTCCACCCAGGCCGGGCATTCCAGGCATACCACCCATTCCAGGCATGCCGCCCATACCGGGCATACCAGGCATTCCCTTCATGCCGGGCATCCCTTTGGGCATACGCATTTTTTTGCCTTTCTTGCCTTTGCCCCCGCCCATCATCTGCTGCATCATCATTCGCATGCCTTCGAAATTTTTGATGAGCTGATTGACCTGCTGGAGGTCCGTCCCGCTACCACGGGCGATACGCTCCTTGCGGCTCTGATTGATAATCTGGGGCTGGCGGCGTTCCTGCATGGTCATGGAATTGATAATGGCCTCAACTCGGGCCATTTCCTTTTCCGGCATCTCGATATCGCCCAGCTTCTTGCGCAGATCACCCATACCCGGTATCAGCTTGAGGAGCCCTTCCAAAGAGCCCAGTCGCTTGATCTTGCGCATCTGCGAACGAAAATCTTCAAAGTCGAATTCCGCCTTCTGCATCTTCCGCGTCAACGCCTCGGCTTCCTCGGCGTCAATGGCGGATTCGGCTTTTTCGATCAGGCTGAGCACATCGCCCATACCCAAAATGCGACCGGCAACGCGATCCGGGTGAAACACATCCAGTTCGGAGAGCTTTTCGCCCACACCAATGAACTTGATGGGTTTCTGGGTCACGGCCTTGATGGACAACGCCGCACCGCCGCGCGCGTCACCATCCATTTTGGTCAGCACAATGCCGCTCACGTCGAGCAGTTCATTGAACTTGTCCGCGACGTTCACGGCGTCCTGACCTGTCATGGCGTCAGCCACGAACAAAATTTCCTGCGGCTTCAATTCCGTCTTGATGGCTTTCAATTCTTCCATCAAGGGCTCGTCTATATGCAGACGGCCAGCCGTATCGAGCAGCAGCACATTGCAGCCCAACTCCAGGGCTTCTTTGCGCGCCTGCTTGGCAATGTCAACCGGGTTCATCTCCGTGGTGGAAGCGAACACGGGCACGTCCAGCTGCTTGGCCAGCGCATGCAACTGCGCAATAGCCGCCGGGCGGTACACGTCGGCAGGGACGAGGTACGGTTTCATTTTCTGCTTGCGCAGATGCAGGGACAGCTTGGCAGCACTGGTGGTTTTACCAGATCCCTGCAGACCGACCATCATCACCACTGCGGGTTGCTCACCACGCAGGTCGAGCCCTTCCTGTTCGCCGCCAAGCAATTCCACGAGTTCGTCGTGGACAATCTTGACGACCTGCTGTCCGGGCGTGAGGCTTTTGAGGACATCCTGGCCCATGCATTTTTCACGAACCCGCTCGACAAAATCCTTGACGACTTTGAAGTTGACGTCGGCTTCAAGCAAAGCTAAACGGACTTCACGTAACCCTTCCTGAATGTTTGATTCATCCAAGCGGCCGTGACCGCGCATCTTTTTGAAGACGTCATTAAGTCTGTCTGATAAACTGTCGAACATTCCTCTTTTCTCCCAAGCAGCAAAATTAGCTATATTACTCGTTCATAAACAGATAGTCAAGGCATGAACCGCGTCACGAATGCGCCGCCGCGCTTTCTCCTTGACCTCCTTCCTTGCCCTCTTTACCGTGCCGATGCAAGCTTTAAAACCATAACATCCGGCAAGAAATAACGGATTGACAGGTAAAACCGGCAGCTGTCAAAAATATCTGTTCCCGGACGGACGACCTCCACGTATCACCAGGATTCCGATGAAAATTTTTTTCCTGACGTCTTCTTCAAATAAAAGCGGCGGTTCCCGCCAGGCTTTGTACCTTGCCCAGGGGCTTGCCGCCCGTGGCCACCAGCTCTGTTTTTTCGTGCCCCATGACGCGGAATTGCCGGAGCTTGCTCCGAATTTCCCCTGGCGGCCGCTGCCTGAAAAAAAAACGCTCTGGCGGCAGGCCGTCAAGGATTGCCTGCCGGACAAGGAACCCTGCGTATTGCATGCGTTTCACAACAAGGCCGTAAAAAAGGCCGCCTGGTGGGGGCTGTTCTGGCGGCAACGCGGCATGCTGGTGGCGGCCCAGCGCGGAGTCATCTACCGTCCCAACAATCCGCTGCCCTACTGGTCTCCCGGAATCGACTGTTTCATGGTCAACTCACGGGCCTGCGCGCGCGTTCTGCGCAGCGTGGGGTTGAGCCCCAAACGTTTGCACGTCGTTTACAACGGCATCCCACGGGAGCGCATCATCCCGCAGCAAAGTCCCGAACAAATGCGCGCACAACTGAACCTGCCGGAACAGGGGCCGGTGTTCTGCTGCGTGGCCAATGACAGCGCCAACAAAGGCGCAGCCCATCTGCTCCAGGCATTCGCCGCAGCCGGACCGGACTGCGGCACCCTGCTGCTCATTGGTATTACGCCGGAAAAATTCGCTCCCCTCTGCGACGAACTCGGAATTGGCCCGCGCGTCCGTCTTCTCCCCCCGGTGGAGCATGTCGCGGATTACCTGCAACTGGCCGACATTTTCGTGTTGCCCTCGTTTTCCGAAAGCATGCCGAACACGCTGCAGGAAGCCCTGTGCATGGGGCTCGGCGTGGTGGCGCACAATGTTGGCGGAGTTGCGGACTGCGTGGATGGCAACGGCTTGCTCGTGGATCCCGCGGCACTTTCAGAACTGACCCAGGGGTTGCATACGGCGGCGTCTTCGGCCGGCCTGCGCGAAACATGGAAGCAGCGCAGTCTGGATCTGGCCCAGGATTTTTCCATGGAGCGCAAAACAGAACTGGTTGAATCCATCTATCTGGAACGAATGCGGCGTCGCGGACTGCTGTAATTATCTGGACAGACCGTCCCCGGAAACAGCGCCCGTCATTCCTTCATCGGAGATGGGCATCAGGACACGGGGTTCCAGTTCGTTGGCCTGGCTCAGGTAGGTTTCCCGCGACGTGTAATACGGGGCGTATTCGTCCCGGAAATAGACCAGAACCATTCCGGCGAACTTGTCCCCTTTGTAGACTTCGACGCGGTATACGCTGTTCTTGTTGTCCAGCGAATAGCCTGGCAGAAAATCCGCTTTTTCAATGGTGACGTTGTCCTCTGACCCGCCGCCCTTTTTGGCAAAGCCTATCACATTGATACGACAGCCCTTTTGGGCATGCACCAGAAAGGAATCATCGGCTTCCACCAGGCTCCCCATCGACACCATGCGGGATTTCCCGTCGATATCCATGGCTACCTGCCCGACACTGAGGTCGTAGTCAAAAAACTGCGGCTGTAGTGTGGTCATGTGGTGGTTGCCGTAATAGACCTTGTATGCGGGCGGCGCCCCGATGACAGTGATCAGCGGATTGCTGGGAATGAACTCCACCGGGGTGTTTTTCTTCAGGGGAAAATAGCCCACTGTGGAACGAATATCCTCAAGGCTGAGCAGGATCCTTCTGTCATTGAAGGTCAGGGCGAGATTGCTGTCTATGGCCCGTTTCACGCCCTGGGCGCTGAGCTTGAAATCACGCTCGTATTCGATCCCCACGAGATCCATGAAACTTTCCACGGCCTGCAGGTGATAGTAGGAGCGTATCGGAGTGTTGAAATTTTTGCTGGCCTCAATGCCGAAGGCGGGCTTTCCGCTGTTGATGGCGAAATAGGTCAGACTTTTTTCCATTTCATGGTCGCCCAGGCGCGTATGCGTATTTTTCACATGATATTGATGGTCGCTGTCGATGAGATAGCGGTTGACATCCTGCACCACGTTATGGGCCATTTCAGTGAGATTGCCGAATCGTTTCACAGGAATGACATCCTGATCTACAATGACGCTCTGCCCCCAGCGGTTGGGGTTGTTCCACTTGTCCACATAACTCGGACGATAGTAACCGCTGCCGTCATGCAGATTCAAGATAATGTCGACTTCTTTGCTGGTGATGATGGATTTGATCCTGCGGATGACATCGTATTCGGGATCCGAGTGCTTCAATACGGAGAATTTTCTGTTCAGATCGCCATAAACCCCGCGACTGTTGCGTACGATGCTCATAAAATTCAGATTCGGAACAACCCAGATGCAACCTTTTGTAATCTTGTAATTGGAAACGAGTAATGAAGCTGCATTGAATCCGCCCGGCTCGTCGCCTTGAATCCCCCCGAACACAAGCATTGTCGTACCGGGCTTTCCGGAATCAAGCTTATGCAGTGTAAAATCGAGGTTTCCCCTCGCAAAAGCCGAAGTGGCTGTCACAAGCATACAAAGCAGTAAAGACAGAAGAATTCTCATGCGATGAACACCATGGGGTAAGGTATCACTCTGAAAGGGCCTTGAATATACGATCCTTCCAAAATATATACTAGATTTTATCTAAAGAATCAAGACGCCAATGTTTCAGTCAAGGAGTACGTATCCTCTGCAGTTGCATTCGGATTTTCACGTCCAACTTTTTTGGCAGGCCACGGGAAAAAGGTCAACGATGTTTTTCAGACTTGGCAGGGAAAGTCACTAAACGGCAAGATGTCTCCCCAGGCCATGGAGACTTCCGACCCGGGGAGTATTACGCAAGACTTCATAGGTGGGTGCTCTGTTAAAAATGCCTTGTTGAACGTATCCACGGCAGAGCTGCCGTCCGCAGCTTTCACGCCTTTCAACCATTTTGGCGACAACATCCTTGTTGGCAGCAATCCATTCTTTGGCGACCTTCTGTTCCGGCTCCTTGTTCTTGCCGTAATCCATGATCCACTGGCTCTGCATGGGAGCGGTGATCACAAGCTGCCTTCAGAAATAGGTAGGCCTGCGGATGTCTGGTTTTGAAATCAGTACTTGGCAATGGTGTACACCTTGGAATCACTGGCGAACTTTTCCGTACCCGGAACACCTTTGAGATAATCCATTTCCAGCATCAGATTCATCCAGTGCGGTTTCCAGCAGCCCCAGGTAACCCACTTCTTCTCTTTCACCTTTTTGACCACTTCCTGCATCATGATCGGAGTGGTGGTGTTGATCTGTTCCCAATCGCCCAGCCCGGCCACATCGGAATCAATGATATTTTCCATTTCCTTCTGCATGCCCGAACCGACTTCAATATTATAAATTCTGTGCACGAACTTATCCGCATGGGCATCCAGGTCCGCAAAACTTTTGGACTCCGGCCGTCATAGGCGTATTTTGGGAACACACAGGCTGATAACGGCCGTGTCCAGGTTGGTCTGGACCACTTCGACCTTGCCTTGATCCTTCAAAGGATCGAGCATGGGATTCTGCTGCGGAATCCAGGCTCCCAAGGCCACGTCCACTTCGTCGGAAGTCATGCCTTTGTATATGATGGGCGGTCCAATCTGCAGCTGTTTGGTAGGATAGCCTATGGACTCGAGAATCTGGCAGGCGATTTCCGACTTGACGGTCACCCCCGGGCCACGGCGGTACGCCAAAGCGAATGGCTTCTGCGGAAAATACCGTTGAACTGAAACATAACAACACTGCCAGCAGGGTAAAAATAGTCAACAACCTCTTCATAAACACTCCCAGGTTACAATTACAAAGCAGGATTTGCAGTGACTCCGAAAAATCCTGCGTACATTCAATGCGTTTCGGGAACTACCGGCAAAAGCCTCACACGAAGTTGAAACATTGCCAATCCAGGGCCAACCGTGCAGTCTTCCTGAAGACTATATTGAGGCATACTTTATTTTGTGCACTAACCATTTGCAGTTTTATTGTCAAATTACTAAATTTTTGAATATCAAACTATTATCACCGGACACAAACAAAAAAACGCCGTACAGTGAAACACCGTACGGCGCGAAATCTTCAATGAATTGCCCAGGGGAAAAAAGCCCTGCGTCAGATAAAAATCAGAAATCAAACATTGAAACGAAACTCAATGATATCGGCGTCTTTGACAATATACTCTTTGCCTTCCAAACGCTGTTGTGCCCAGTTCGCGGGCTTTTTTGAAATCACCGGCAGCAAGAAAATCTTCATAGCCCAGCACTTCGGCACGGATAAAGCCTTTCTGAAAATCCGAATGGATTACTCCGGCGGCTTCAGGGGCAGTGGAGCCGGCCCGCAGGGGCCAGGCGCGGACTTTCCTTGTCTCCGGCCGTAAAATAGGAGATCAGTCCGAGCAGTTCGTAGGTTCCGGGCAATGACCTTGTCCAGAGCGGATTCGGTGATGGCCCAGGTCTTCCAGAAAAGCGGGCCTTTTCTTCGGGGTCCTGCAGTTCGGCGAGTTCGCGTTTCCAGGCGCGCCGACACCGCGATATGGGCCTGGCCTTCCAGTCCATCCGGCGTTTCATAGCCCTGATCTTCGCCTTCGGCACAGTTCCAGACGTACAATATGGGCTTGGCCGACAAAAAGCGGAATCCCCGCAAAATAGGCTCGTGAGCCAGTTCCGGATTGGCCCGTATGGGCTTTTCGGATTCAAGCTGGGCCATGGCGGCCTGCAAGGCAGCCTCTTCCTTGGGATCCACCAGATCCCTGGACTTGCGCTTATCCAGGGCCAGACGTTCGAGCCTTTTTTCCACAACAGCCAGATCCGATACCAGCAGGTCGGTCTCGATGGCCTCCCATTGGGCCTTAGGATCATTCAATCCGGAAAAAGCATCCAGTACGGCCACAATGCAATCCACGGGGCGGACTTCATTCAGAACCCGGTCTCCGAGCCCCTGTCCCTTGCCCCCGCCACCGGGAATATCCAGGTATTCGATTTCGCTGTAGGTCACCTTTTTGGGGTCAAACAGCGCGATCAACGGATCCAGGCGCGGATCACGCACCTTGACCATGGCACGGTTGCCTGCCGCGGCCGCGTCGGCCCGGCCAGAGAGGCGAACAAATCGCTTTTTCCACTGCCGGAAAAGCCGAATATGGCTGTCTTCATAATCTCTCAACTCACTTCAATTGTATATTGTCATGCCTTTTCAAAAGCAAAGGCCAGCTATCTACCATTGCATACGGCCAGTCACAAGCAAAAAAGCGGCCCCGCAAAACGGACCGGACAACTCCCTGTCCGGCCATCAAAAACCAAGCCGGAACAATCAGAACCAGGTCAGATTTATTTCTCTGTGCCTGCTTTAGCATTGTCTGTATTCAATTTTTCCAACAATTCCTTGGCTTCCGGATAATCGGGCTGCACCTGCAGCAACTTTTGCAAAGTTTCCCTGGCCTTGTCCGGCTGCTGGTCCTGCACGTACACCAGACTCAGGCGGTAATAGGCGTCGAGATATTTTTGGTCGGCCCCGATCGCGTCCTTGTAGGCCTGCTCGGCATCCGCAGTGCGCTTGGCGGATTCGTAGACGATTCCCAGGCCGAATGGGCGTCGGCATTGTTCTTGTCCTTGTCCAGGGCCTTTTTGAAAATCTGCTCGGCCTTGTCCAGATCACCACGCTCACCATACGCCCATTCCCAGATTGTAATAGAGCGTACCGTCCTCGTATCCAGATCCACGGCCTTCTGGTACAGCTCCATTTCCTTGTCCTTGTTGCCCCATCAATCCGTAGGTGTAGCCGAGGTGGTAGCAGATCATCCCGCTTTCGGGATTTTCCTTCATGGCCTTTTCATACAGCTCCACGGCTTTTTCGAGCTGGTTGTCACGGGCAGCCTGTTCGGCCGCTTCCGCCGTGGAAGAGGGACGTTTCGACCTTTCCGGCCTTGGGTGCGCAACCACCCAGGAAAGCAGCAAGACAAAGGCAAAGCAGTGCGCTTACGGCTCCGCGATAACCACGACCATTGCCGATACATAGATACGTCTTCATACAATCGCCTTTTTTATGGGATAAGATGATCGTCACGGGCCAGCGCCCTCTTTTCACTTTGCCCAGTGTATAGTACATTCGTCAAATTGAAAAAATCAGCATATTCCGGTAATAACATGGACTGGATCGCACGAGAAGAACAACTGCGGAACCTGGCTCTGGACATCCTCGGAGTCGAGCGCAAGCAATCTCCCGGCGGCAGCTTTTCCTGGCCATCCCAGGAAGCCATCCGCTACGGCTATCATTGCCGGATGCTCAAGCACCATCCGGACCGCAATCCCGACGATCCGCGCGCCCAGGACATCGCAGCCCTGATCAACGAAGCATTTGGTCTGCTTTCGGGCAAAAGCGTTACACCGACCCTGCTGCTGGACGAAACACTGGTGCAACTCGTCCTGAAAAATCCCGTTGGTCCCCTGGACGACGTGCCACATATCGAGAGTGGCTATTGCAGCAATTCTGCAATGTAGAAGACAAATCAATCTGGACCTATTAAAGCCGACAACCGAAGCAGCCGGAGGAATTTTCATGGCCGTACATCCGCTCGCAGGCAAGCCCGTACCCGAGTCCCTGCTCCCCAATATTCCCAGACTCATGACCGCCTATTTCACCAACAAGCCGGACGTTTCCAATCCCGCCCACAAGGTTTCCTTCGGGACCTCCGGGCACCGCGGCGTTTCGACAAAATCCGGTTTCAACGAGAATCATATCCTGGCCATTACCCAGGCGGTTTGCGAATACCGCAGCCAGAAAAATATCAAGGGCCCCCTGTATATCGGCATGGATACGCACGCCCTTTCGGAAGCGGCGCTGGCCACGGCCCTGGAAGTTCTGGCCGCCAACCAGGTTACGACCATGGTTCAGGAAGGCCTGAGCTACACGCCCACTCCGTGATTTCACATGCCATCCTCTGCTACAATCGCGGCAAAGGCGACCTGCTGGACACCTACCAGACTTCGGACCTGGCGGACGGCATTGTCATTACGCCCTCCCATAACCCTCCGGACAACGGCGGCTTCAAATACAACCCGCCCCACGGCGGCCCTGCCGGCACCGAAACCACCAGACAGATTCAGGATCGCGCCAACCAGCTCCTGGCCGACGGACTCAAGGAAGTGAAGCGTATTCCCTTCGAACGTGCGCTCAAGGCCGGGACCACCCATTTGTACGACTATGTCCGTCCTTATGTTTCAGACCTGAAAAATATCCTGGACATGGACGCCATCAAACAGGCCGGACTGAAAATCGGAGTTGATCCGCTCGGAGGGGCTGGTCTGTACTATTGGGAACCCCTGGCGGAGGCCTACGGACTGGATATCGAGGTGGTCAACAAACATCTGGATCCGACCTTCCGCTTCATGCGCCTGGACAAGGACGGCGTGATCCGTATGGATTGTTCGTCGCCCTACGCCATGCAAGGGCTCATCGAACTGCGCGAGCGCTTTGACGTGGCCGTTGGCAATGACCCGGACTACGACCGCCACGGCATTGTGACCAAAGAAGGCCTGATGAATCCCAATCACTACCTGAGCGTGGCCATCTGGTATCTGTTCCAGAACCGCCCGGACTGGCCCCAGACCGCTGCCGTGGGCAAAACCCTGGTCAGCAGCGGCATGATCGACCGGGTGGCCGCCAGCCTGGGACGCAAGCTGTGCGAGGTGCCCGTGGGATTCAAATGGTTTGTGAACGGGCTGCTGGACGGCTCCTACGGCTTTGGCGGAGAAGAGAGCGCGGGCGCATCCTTTTTGCGCAAGGACGGCACGGTCTGGACCACGGACAAGGACGGCATCATCATGGATCTGCTGGCCGCAGAAATTCTGGCCCGCACCGAAAAAAAGCCCGGCCGAGCACTACGCCGCTTTTACGGAAAAATTCGGCAATCCTGTCTACGTACGCAACCAGGCTCCGGTGAATGCCGCGCAAAAAAAACTTCTGGGATCGCTTTCACCTGAAATCGTCAGCGCGCAGAGTCTGGCTGGAGAACCATTCTGGAGAAACTGACCAAAGCCCCGGCCAACGGCGCTTCCATCGGCGGTCTGAAAGTCCGCAGCGAAAACGGCTGGTTCGCGGCGCGCCCCTCCGGCACCGAGGATATTTACAAAATCTACGCTGAGAGCTTCAAAGGCGCCGACCACCTGAAACAAATCGAGCAGGAGGCCCAGGAAATCGTCAACCAGGCAATCAGCGCATAACCAGGGGAATCCATGTCGTTCAGAACATCCGAACGGGACACACCCCGCCCCCCAGCCCGCTGCAGAAGTGCGTCCTGATGAAAAACCGGAAGACATTGTCCGGGCGCCCCATTACGACAAAGCGTCCGGGGAACCTGCTCCGCAGGAGGCTACGGACGCCCCGGAAGCCATGGCCAGGCCCAAGGTCTCCGTCATTTTAGGTTCCAAGGGGGTCGAAGCCTTTGCTTCGCTCCCCTTGCTGAACGTCCTGGACAAATCCGGTATCCACGTTGATCTCGTCATCGGCTGCAGTGGCGGCGGAGTTATGGCCGCCCTCTGGAGCGCTGGATACAACCTCAAGCAAATACAACATTTTTTCTCTCATTTCTGTGCCGAAGACAACTTTGCGCTGCCCGATGCCGAAGAACTCATCCGCCTGGCCAACGACAAGTACAACCCCAGAGGGGGCGT
>CAXXHY010000002.1:0-70869 GCA_963667575.2 Desulfovibrionaceae bacterium
CAGGAAAGAGTTCGACAGCACTGCTTTCTGGAACAGGCGCGCTCCGGAATTCACCGTAGCCGTGACCGGAAGCGATTATATCGAACAGTTCATCGAACTGATGAACCCGCAGCCGGACTGGACGCTCCTGGATATCGGCTGTGCTGCGGGCACGCTGGCCATACCTCTGGCCAAAAAGATTCGCAGCGTCACGGCCGTTGATCCTTCCCCCCGGATGCTGGAACTGCTTGAGGAGCGCTGTCAGCGCGAAGGCATCAATAATATCCGCATTGTGAAGGGCAGTTGGGAGGAGGACTGGCAGGCCTTGGACATCGGGCGGCATGACGTTGTCATGGCCTCGCGTTCGTTGATTGTTTCCGATTTGCAGGCAGCCATGCTCAAGGCCCACTATTTCGCAGGCCAGAAAATATTTCTATCCACACTGGTGGATGAAGGGCCGCACGACAGCCGCGTCATTCATGCGGTAGGGCGCGAGCATTCGCCCGGCGTCGATTATATCATTGTTCTCAATCTCCTGCGTCAGATGGGCATATTCGCCAATGTTTCCTTCACCTATACCAATGACCGCAAAATATACGCCGATGTTGATGCGGCGGTGCAGGATATGCGCTGGATGATTCACGACATTACTGAACAGGAAGAAGCAAAGTTGCACGCCTATCTGCAACAAATACTGATCCAGGAAGAAGATGGCCTGCGTATGCCGTACGATCACCCTGTTCGCTGGGCCGTGTTGTATTGGGATAAACTAACCGGTTGTGATACCGAACCTGGGGAAAAATGCCATGTATTGTCAGCGTAAAGAGCATTCCCATGCTTTTTTGATATTTCTGAGTGTCTGCGCGTTATTGTTGTTGCTTTCCAATACGGTTTCCACTGCACAGGCACGGGTTATCGAAGATATGACCGGACGCAAGGTGGAGGTTCCGGACAAGATCACCAAGATTTTCGCCGCCTCTCCTCCGGTGATGTATCTGCTTTACGCCTTGGACTACAAAACACTGGCCGGTTCGAATTTTTCCTTTACCCAAAGGGAGAAAAAATACCTCCGTCAGGAAGTTATCGATCTGCCGGTCATTGGCGGCTGGTTCGGACAGGGCCAGACTCCCAATTTCGAACATGTGATGGCAACCCAGCCGGACATCATGCTGAGCTGGTTCTGGACGGAAACGGCAGCCAATCAGTTGGTGGAAGAAGCAGTCGAAACCATCAAGCTCCCCAATGTCTACATCAGGCTTGAAACTTTGGAAGAATATGTCCGGACGTTCCGTTTTGTCGGGGATCTGATCGGCTGTCCCGAGCGGGGCAAGGCCTTGTCGGAGTACACCAGAAAGGTTCTGGATGATGTCCATGAGGCACTGCAGGTATTGCCTGAGGACGCCAAGGTATCGGTCTATTACGCGGAAGGGCGTGACGGGCTCAAGACCGAATGCGACAAGTCCACTCATGCGGCGTTGATCGGACTTTCCGGCGGTCGCAATGTCGTCCATTGCGAACAAAGCTCCACCTACGGCATGGAGTCCGTCTCCATCGAAGAGGTACTCACCAAGAATCCGCAGGTGATTCTGGTGCAGGATAAAAGGTTCGCAAAGAATATTTATAAAAATCAGCAGTGGAGCCAGATCCGCGCGGTCAAGGACAAGCGTGTCTATGTAGTTCCCCGCGGACCATTCAACTGGTTCGACCGTCCGCCTTCCTTCATGCGGGTGCTGGGGCTGCAGTGGCTTACCAACAAGCTCTACCCGCAGCGCTATCCCATAGACATGGTCCGGGCCACGCAGGATTTTTATCAGTTGTTCATGGATGTCAAACTCAGCAAAGAAGAAGCCCAGGCGCTTTTGGACCAATGAGGAAACAGCTCATTTTCATCCTTGTCCTGCTGGCGTTCGGAGGAAGCGTTTTGCTGTCTTTTACCCAGGGGCGCTATCCTCTGTCCCTTGCGGACATCTGGCACTACCTGCAGCATATCCTGCTGAACAGCCCCATGGCGGACAATGCCGCTGAAAAGATCGGGGTGCTTCTGGTGGATATCCGGCTGCCGCGTATTCTGGCAGCCGTGGTTGTGGGAGCCGCCTTGTCGGTTTCCGGCGCCACCTTTCAGGGCATGTTCATGAACCCGCTGGTCTCTCCCGGCATTCTCGGCGTGCTTGCCGGCGCGTCCTTTGGTGCCGCTCTGGGCATGCTTTGCTCAGCCCAATGGGCTGTAGTCCAGGCAAGCGCTTTCGCGTCCGGACTCATTGCCGTGGGCTTGTCGCTGTTGCTGTCGAATCTGTACAAGGGCGACCGCCTGCTGCTGCTCATTCTTAGCGGCGTCATCATAGGGGCCTTGTTCACCGCCTTGCTTTCCATCGTCAAGTACATGTCGGACCCGTACGATCAGCTTCCGGCCATCATTTTCTGGCTCATGGGCGGTTTTTCCATGATCAATCTGGATTCCATCAAGTATCTGGCCCCGGCCATAGTTTGCGGGATCCTTTTCTTGATGGCTTTTTCAAATCATCTCAATATATTGACTATGGGAGAAGAAGAGGCGAAAGCGCTCGGCCTGCGGGTGAGGACCATCCGATTGACCTTCATTGTCGCAGCCACGCTCATCAGCAGCATGACTGTGGCATTAGGGGGCATCATCGGATGGGTCGGGCTGGTTATTCCGCACATGGGCCGGATGATTATCGGCCCCGACAATCGCTATCTGCTGCCCTTCAGCGCACTGCTGGGAGCCCTGTTTCTGCTCCTGGTGGACAATGTTTCACGTCAGCTTTTCACCGTGGAAGTTCCCCTGGGCATTCTCACCGCCTTGCTGGGAATTCCAGTGTTTGCCTGGGTGCTTCGTCTGGCCCAGAAAGGATGGAGTTGAACCATGGAAAAAGTACGGGTTCACAATGTGGCGTTCGGTTACAACGGCAAACCAGTGCTGCACGATATTTCGATCAGCATAGAAACCGGATTTGTCATTTCCCTGCTCGGGCCCAACGGCAGCGGTAAGACAACCCTGTTGAAGGTCCTGCTCGGCCTGTATCCGCCGGATGCCGGTGAAGTGTTTCTGGAAGGAAGCCCCATGCTGGAGATGACACCACGCCAGCTGGCTCATAAAATCGCCTATGTTCCGCAAACACACCGGATGTCTTTTGCGTACACGGTCTTTGACATCATCCTGATGGGGCGGGCATCCTATACGTCCTTTTTCTCCCGCTACAGCAAAAAGGACTATGAAATCGCGGAACAGGCCATGGAGCGACTGTCCATTTCCAGACTCAGGGACAGGGCCTACACGGAGATCAGCGGCGGCGAACGCCAGTTGACCCTCATCGGCCGCGCACTTGCCCAGGGGGCGGATACGCTCGTCATGGACGAACCGCTCAACGGGCTGGACTACGGCAACCAGATCCGTCTGCTCGAATGCATTTCCACCCTTGCAGAGGAAGGGTACACCTTCATAAAAACAACACATTTTCCGGATCACGCCCTGTGGATTTCCAACCGGGTGGTGCTGCTGCACAAAGGGCGCATCGTGGCTGACGGTCCCACGGAGTCCGTGATCACCGAAGAGAACATCAGTCAACTGTATCAGCGGGATATCGCCATCCTGGAAGTGGGCAACGGCGTACGTACGTGTCTGCCCCGTTCCATATTGGAAGCGCATCCGCATCCCGCCGCCTCTCTGGATTTTCACGAGGGAAGTAGAGATGGAGCCGTTGCGTACCGGATGTAGCCCTCGCAAACGCAGACGGCGTGTTTCTTTGCGTACCTGCGTGTTGTTCTCTGTAATGCTGCATCTGCTGCTTTTCTATATCCCGTATCATCAGCACAAAGTGGAAGCCATGTCCGGCGGCATGAGCATGATGATCGTTGCCGGAAAAGGAACACCAGGCGGGGCAAAGGCGGCGGAAAAGGGCCCTGAGGGGCCTGCCAAGCCCAAAGCAGTTGCGGAGCCACAAAGCCGTCAGGAAGAACAGGCAGTGCCCGAGAGCAAGCCCGAACCTGTTGTCCCGCAGCAACAGAAACCTGTTCCCGTGGTTCACAAACAGCCAATAACGCCACCTCAACCCAAGCCCGTGGTCCGCAGGCAGCCTGTAGTCAAAACAACAGCCAAGCCTGTCACCAAACCCGTAGTCAAAGCCAAACCAGTCCATAAGCAGGTACGGCCCGTTGAAAAGGCCGTGAAGAAAACAGCGAAAAAAAAGCCCGTAAAAACCAGGCGTGCAAAAACGGTCACAAAACAGGTTGCAGTGGCCAAGGCCGCTTTGTCCGCTCCTGTTGTCAAAAATGCGGGCAGTGCAAGTGCGCCGGGTGATAAGCAGTCTGCGCAAAACACTGGGCAGGGGCAGAATACGGAAAAAGCCAAAGCTGGCGGGGCTGCCTCCAGGGGGCCGGTTCAGGCCCGTTTTGGTTCGATGTTCGGCCCCAAAATAACCCGTTGGATGCGTCCGAAATACCCCCGCAAGGCACGGGATCTGGGGCAGACCGGCCTGGTGGTGCTGCGCATTACCATTGATGCTGCCGGGCGCGCCGTGCATGTGGAAGTTGCCAAAAGGGCTGGCGGCGGATTCGACGAAGCCGCCGTGGCCGCAGCCAGAAAATCCGCGTTTGCACCGGCAACACACAAGGGACGGCCTGTGGCGTGCGTCGCTTTGCTGCCGGTACGATTCAATCTCAAAGGACAGTAAAAAATGCTGGATATGTTTGCCAAAGGCGGGCTGCTGATGTGGCCCATTCTGCTGTGTTCCGTAATTGCCCTTGCCATAATGATCCGCAAGGCCCTGGTCTTCAACGCCTCGCTGCGCGCCGTGTCTTTGAGTCCGAAGCAGGCCTTTGCCGTGCACCCGGAGCTGTTGTCCCCCGTATTGGAGGCCGTGGAGCAGGGCGAGGGGGAAAAGGAAGTGACCGCCATCGGCACCCGGACCGTACGGGATCTGGAAAGCGGGCTGGGGACTCTGTCCCTGATCACGGCGATCTGTCCGCTACTGGGGTTGACCGGTACGGTCATCGGCATGATCCAGGCCTTTCAGGTCATTGCCGCTGCCGGGACATCGGTAAATCCGGGGATGCTGGCCTCAGGAATATGGGAAGCGCTCATTACAACGGCCGCAGGCCTGCTGGTCGCCATCCCCGTACATGTGGCCCATCATTATCTGGATGCGCGCCTTTCGGAGATCATCTACAATTTTCAGGAACTGGCAGCCGGGCTTCTGACGGAGCGTGGCAATGAAGTTTGAACGGCGTAAACGCTTTGCCGCTCCACTGGACATTGCCCCTCTGGTGGACGTGATTTTTCTGCTTCTGCTGTTTTTCATGCTTACCTCGCGCATGGTTTCGGAGCCCGCCATCATGATCGATTTGCCGGATTCTTCCACCGCGCAGGTGCAGACCCCCTCGGAAGTGGTCATCTCCATTTCGGATCAGGGGGAGATCTTTCTGGGAGAAGATCCGGTTGAACTGGACTCCCTGACGGATACGCTCGGCGTCAGGCTGCGTAACGAAAACAATCCTGTGGTGCATCTGCGGGCGGATCAGGAAGTGGAAGTGGGATTGTTGATACGTGTTGTGGACAGCGTGAAGATGAGCGGATGCACATCCTTCAGCATCGAGACCAAAGACAAATGACCGGCGGAGAAGAATCGCCGCCAGGGAGCTGTTTACAGCTTCTTGTGATTTGTTTAGGCATAAAACTACTTGCAACCTTTTATTGGCAGGAGAATACCTATGAGCACTGAATCCGGAGATAGAGAATTTTTTACATATACTCCCGAGCATCGTTTCGCCAAAATGTACCCGCTGCTGGCCCGGCAGATTCTCGAGGATTACGGCAAGGACAAGCGTACGGTCCTGGACATCGGCACCGGAGGCGCGGCCTTGCTCATCGAGATGTCCAAACTCACTGATCTGGAACTTATCGGACTGGATATGAAGAAACTCGCCCTGGAGATTGCCCGTGATAACATGAAGGTGCACGAGGTTCCGGAAGACCGCCTCAAGCTGCTGCAGGGCGACGTGGTCGCCATTCCGCTTCCTGATGCGTCCGTGGACCTGATCATCAGCCGCGGGTCCATTCCCTTTTGGGAAGATATGACCGCGGCGTTCGAGGAAATCTATCGCGTTCTGACTCCCGGCGGAAATACCTATATCGGTTGCGGATTCAGCCGTTTTCAGCCTTTGGAAGAAATCAAGGCAATGCGCCCGAAATGGTCGGAAAAAGGCAATGACGACAACCGCAATGCCTGGAAGGAAGAAGGGCGCATTCCCCAGGCCCTGGCGGATGCGGGCATTGAAAAATATCAGCTTTATCGGGATTCGTACGGCGTATGGGTGGAGATATCCAAACCCGCTGACGCGTAACCCCTGTTTTCAGATTATCTGTCCGCGGCAAAGGGGACCAGCAGGGCCTGGTCCGGAGGCGTCTGCGCCGTGAGCTGCTGGAAGAAATTGACGGGCAGATGGGGAAATTCCGGATTCAGGCGGTGCAGTCCGGGTTGGCTGGCCGCCTTGTTGAACAGTTCGAGTTTTTGTGTCAGCACGGCCCGGCTTTTGTTGATATGGCTGAGGTGCAGCAAGGGCGCGCCGGGCAACAAGCCCCGTTTCCCATTCAGACCGCGCAGTCGTTCATGCACGGCTCTTTCGAAGCGAATTCCCGGAAGATTTTTGAACAGACGTAGTTGCAGGTCGGGCCACAAGCCCAACCCGGCCATGCAATGCGCCTGGTCCGGATGAAAGGTGATACGCGGAAAGAAAAACCCTTCCGGACTGTCCTCCACCAGGAGGTTGGGCAACATTTCCCAGGTTGCAGGAGCAAGCCGTTCGTCCGCATCAAGATAAAGGATCCATTCGCTGCTGCAATTCTGCCGCATGACATTGCGTTGCGCCGCAAAATCAAGATCCAGCGGACGGGCGATCTGCTTCACTTCCAGGCCGTCGGGGATCTGCGATTCCATGCCTTCGGGAATTTCCGCCGCGTCCCAGACCAATACGAGTTCCTTGAGCCAAAGGGGGAATTGTTGGAAAAATCCCTTCAGATCAGGTTCGCCAGGGTGCAATATGGCTGCGGCACTGACGGAAGGAGTCGGGCCGGAGAATTGCCGGTCCGGGCGCCAGGGCACGGCAGTGACGAACAACCGCTGCAGCAAACGCAGCTGGTTGCGTTTTTGCTCGTTTTCCAGCTCCGGGTTGAGCATGGCCAGCGTTTGCGGCGCGGATGGACCCGCGCAGGACAGAAGCAGCAGCAGCGCCCAGGGGGAGAGGTCCACTAGCAGTTGATACGCGCTTTGCGGAGACCACCATTGCAGATAATCCGGCGTATTGACTATGCACCTGCGGACGTGGGCGGGATCAAGTTCGCAAAGGGTAAAGCCCGTATCTGGGGGCAGAGTTTTGGACAGATCCCGAGCCAGACAGCCGGATCCCAAACCCAGCAGCAGGATATTCTCCCGCCCCGAACGTTCGAGCCGGCGCAGCACATGGTCCAGATTTTTCTGACGCGCAGCAGGGCCGGGCATACTGATCGTAGTTTTCGTGTTGTCCGCACCCAGTTGATGGGTCAGTGTCAGGCTGCTGTATATCCAGTAGGGGTGTTCGGTCGGCATGGGTGTTGGTACGGGGTCAACCTTCTATAGGGTGTTCCATAAGTTTTTAACATGACACGAAAAGTTAATCCACAGCTTTAAGAATTCCAGGCGTTCGGGGCCTGAAGTGTAAAGCCCGGTGGTTTTCAACTCGTACGCTGCAATCCTTCCAGCACCGTATGCAGGAGCGGGAGTTTGCGTCTCAGGTCACTGCGCAGCAGAGCCAGATTGCGGCCCGCTATCCGGTTGATGTCCTGGGGCAGGAAACAATGTTCCAGCTTGAGTTTGTTGCCGTAAATGTGTCCCAGCTTGGCACGCGAATTGGCCTGCATCAGGCTGGAATGCTGCACATGTTCCACGCGCAGCTGCCCGTGATATACGCAGGGGAAGCCTTTGAGGTAGGCCCGCATGTCGCGTTCCAGATCGTCGAACTGGCTGGGGTTGAACCGGATGTCGAACGGCCCGGCCTGTCGGATGGCGGTCTGGCGGATCAGGTGGCAGCAGCCCGTAACGGATACGCAGGGGCGCGTATAGTTGAACAGCCCCACGTCACGGGTACCGATGCAATTGTCGAATATAAAGATTTTTTCATCAAAATCCGTGAACGAGCCGCGGCACAGTTCGGGCTGCATGGGGTGGAAGTCCGCGGCCTGAAGCAGATGCGGCTTTTTGTGACCCACGATCTGGCAACCCACCGTACCGGCGTCCGGGTAGCAATCCGCCACATGCAGCAGGCGCGTTAGCCAGTCCTGAGGAAGGCGTACGTCGTCATCCAGAAATGCGACAAATTCGCTTTCACGCACTTCGGGTTGCGCCAGCAGCCAGTTGCGGGCGCCGGGTGCGCCGATATTCACCGGCAGGTCGATGATGGAAAAGCTGCTGCCGGGTACGCGTTCGGGCCAGTAGGCGGCGGCTTTCTGGATGGTCTGCAGGGTGCCGTCGCTGGAGCCGTTGTTCAGGGCGATGACCCGGGCCTTGCCGATGTCGGATTGAGCCAGGCTCTCCAGGGTCAGACCGATTTCATTGGCCTTGTTCCACGAATAGAGCAGAATGACGGTGTCTTTTGCGCTTTCCGGGAGCGTGGCATGGGCGGGCACAGGCGGTTGATAGAGATCATGCAGGCAGAGCAGCAGGTTGGTGTGCCAGGGGATGTTGGCCCAGAGATCCGTATAGGTCAGCAGGGCGGAGTCGTCTTCTCCGGCGAGCTTGAGGATACGGGCGATGCGCAGCTGCCGCCACCAGCCGAAAAGCGCGGAATCCACCGCCAGAACATAGGGCATGGCCTCTTCCGGCGAAAGCGCATGCAGGGCCCAGTCCGCCCGGAAACGGGTGACTATGGGGGCCAGTCCGTGCTGGTCGTCCAGGTGGTTGAGCAGTTCGGAGGCTTCATACAGAAGCCCGGCATCCATGAGCTGCTCAAAGCCTTGCTGCAGCCAGAACAACCCCAGCTTGGGGTCGTTGATCTTTTTTATCAGCGCGGGCAGAAGTTCTTCGGGCTCTGTGGGAAGCGATTCGATTTCCAGGTCTGGATCTTCCGGAAGCAGGGCCAGTTTATCCAGCGTACGCACCATGGCCCGGACCGGCAGGTTCAGCAGGTCAAAGCGTTTGTCCGCGGCAATCAGCAGCAGCAGCAGGTTTTTGTCCAGCGGATTGTGCTGCCAGGTCCAGATGAGCGCCCCGGCTGCCAGTGGAATATATTCGGGATTGTTCTGGGTCATGGCCACGGCGTTGCGGATCAAACGGGTCTGATTGCGGTACCGCTCTACGCCGAAAATCCAGGTGGGCAGTACGGGCATGACCATGTCCACGAAGGCTTCATCCACAAAAGGTGTGTTCACAGAGGCTCCTGACAGCGTTTTTGCAACGTTGGTGGTCCAAAAAATCCGCAGGGATGATCCGTTGCATGCATCCCGGGCATGCATCTTATGATTTGGATTTTTTATAAAATAGGATAACGTACCTTCGCATGTAGCCTAGTAATCTGACATCTTAATGTCAACCAAACTCTTACGCGAGCCATGCACCAACATACCGTTTTTTCCTCACTTCCCAAGCCCTTGGCCGCTGCCCTGGCTCTCGGCAGCGTTGGCAAATCCCATCTTTTGCAACTGGCCAAGGCCGCCCTCGTTGACTCCGGTCTCGAGCTCCTCGGGCGCGAGCTGGCCCAGGCCACCTGGGAGGCGGATCTGCTCGACGGCGAGCTGGCTGAACAGCTGGAACCGCTCGTCCCGCCCCAATCGGATCCACGTATGCTGCAATGTCTGCGTGATGTCTGCAGCAACTGGCGTCGGCCGGAAAACCTCGAATATTACCAGCGGTTGCGGCAAAAAAAGGACATGGATAAGGCTTTCGCCTTTTTGTATTCCCAGCACGAAAAAGAACCGCACAATCTTTTCTGGCTGCAGCAGGCCCTGGGCATGGCTGCCTATGACGGTGCGTTTGACTGGTTGGCCAAATGGCTGGGAAAGGGCGCTTATCCGCAAGCCCTGGAAGACAAGGTCGGCGGTGATCTGGCCTTTTTTCAGGGAGACTACGCCCTTGCCGCGCAGCATTACAAATCCGCCTGGGATTCCGCCAGGCTTTACCCGGCCCTTGTCCGGCGTGCCGAGTGTCTCTACCGCCTCGGGGAAGTATCCGCCTCTGTTGCCCTGAATCAGGCCGCTCTGGAAGCACGTCCGTGGAACACCAATCTTTTGCTAACCTCCTATGATCGCACGGCCGGTCAGGCCGCGGCAACATCCGTATTGCCCGGAAGGGTGGCCGTGTTGTTGTATACGTTCAACAAGGCCGATGATCTGCAGCGTACGCTTGATGCTTTGATGCCGCAGCTTCCCGATTATGCTTCCGTTTTTGTTCTGGATAATGGTTCGGAGGATGGTACGGCTGAGTTGCTGGATAGCTGGAACCAGCGGTTTTCGGATCAGGGATCAGACACGCGTTTCAGTTCCATCCGTTTGCCGGTGAACATCGGGGCCCCAGCCGCGCGGAACTGGCTGGTGGCCATGAAAGAAACACGGGCGTATGACTGGCTTGTCTTTTTGGATGACGACGCCCTGCCTCCGAACGGCTGGCTCGAACAGCTCGGACAGGCGGCTGCAGCCTGTCCGGAAGCGGCTGTCTGGGGCTGCAAGGTGGTGGATGCCAACAACCCGTTGCTCATCCAGAGCGCGGATACCCATCTGACCGATCCGCCCCCGCCGCAGGCGGATGGTTTTCTGCCCGCCTATCAGCGGGCTTTCGGGCTTTCCAAGTTGCATCTCCAGGATCTTGATTTCGGGCAGTTCGACTATCTCAGACCCTGCGTATCGGTAACAGGCTGCTGTCATTTGTTCCGGCGCGAAACCCTGGAGCAGAGCGAAGGCTTTGATTTGCGCTTCACGCCCTCGCAATATGACGACGTGGAGCATGACCTGCGCCTGGCGCTGCAGGGCAGACAAATCGTCTACCAGGGGCATTTGCGGGTGAAACACTGCAAACGGACCGGCAGCCAGAGCAGGCAGGATCCGCAGGAACTGGCGCGAGCGCTGGGAAATATGTACAGACTGCAAATGAAGTATGAGCCCGAACAGATTGTGGAATTGCGGCAGCAAAGCGCGGAAGTGCTCGGCAGTGATCTCCTGACCAAGGCGGACAAACTGCGTACGAATGGAATGGATTTGCCCTTCTGGACCTGACCAGAACAGGAATTTTTTTAAGGGAGAAAGTTTTTTGGAGGCAAAAGAAGCCGTACTACAGGAACTGGGTTTGCTGGTCAGCGCTACAGCTGACGCGGAGCCCGAGGAACAGTGCCCCCGCGGCGCCAGGCACATGTTGTACAAGCATCAGCCCATCTGGTGCTGGCTGCCTCCGGATGTGGCCAATCCGTACGCGGATGCGCACAACAGCCTGCCGTTGTTCGAATACCCGGACCCGGACGCCCGCTGGAATACCTTGCTCAGGCGCACCAAGTGTCTGGTCTTGTTCGGAGCGGCACAGACGCCCGAATTCGAGGTGCTGCTGCGTATGGGGGATGTGATCAAACTGGTATTCGAACCGGACAGAGCCCAATTCCGCCATTTTCTCGAACAGACTGATCAAAAGGCTTTGATGCAGGCCAAGATGTTCTTTTTTCAAGGAGGGCAGAAAGATTTCAATATGCCCCTGATGCACCTGCTCCCGCCCAAACTGTGCGACTTCGGATACCCGCTCTTTCTTGTTCAGGAAGGTCTGGAACAGGCCTTCAAAGAATATTTGCGCGATTTCGTGGAACGGCTGGAGATCTGGTACTACCGCAACAAGGTCTATGCCTTCGAAGGGCAGGCCTATCGGCGATCCATCCCCATGCGCTCCATGCGCAAGGGGCTGTCTTTTGACCAGCTGCGCCATCTTTATCTGAATCTCACGGACCATATCGACGCCGGCGGCGTGGATGATCTTCAGGACAAGCTGTCCGGACGTACGGCTATCTGCGTTGGGGCGGGGCCGGATCTGGACGCCAAGATTCCTCTGTTGCAGCAAGCCAAGGGGCGGGCGGTCATCATTGCGGTGAACAGTGCGGTCAAGACGCTGTTGAGCCACGGACTTGAGCCGGATTTTACCATCATAAACGACACATCCGTGGACGCAGCCCGTACATTGAAGGATCTGCCCAGGCTGGAAAAGGGTAGTATTGTGTCGCATTCGCTGGCCTGGGGCGGAGGGGAAAGCTACACGCGGCGGTATTTTTTCGGGGATTTCATGCCCCACCTGCTTGGCCGGCGCGGCAATCTCCTGCTGCACGGCTCGGTGATCACCACAGCCTTTGCCCTGGCGGAAAAGCTCGGATGTACGCGCTGCGTATTGGTCGGGGCGCAACTGGCCTCGGACAACGAATATGGGCTTTCGTACGCCAAACAGACAAGTTACGGCCCTGAAGGGCTGAAAATGCCCACTTTGAAGCATTCCGGCTGCATGTTCCCAAAGCTCTATCCCGTACGCGGGGCCAATGGCCGGACCCTGTATACGACCATTAATTTTCGTGACGCAGGCCTGTGGTTTCTGGACAGAATACGTACCAGCAAACTCGAGGTGGTGAACACCACCGAGGACTCCATTCTGTATGGCGAAGGCATTGTCATCGACCCCGTCTATGTCTGCGATGATCCGCCCGACCTGCAGGAATTTCTGGATGATCTGCGGCCGTCACCTCGTCCCTTGTCCGCAAAAGTGCTGCGGGATTTTTTGCAAAAGGAAATCGCCCAGTGGAAGCAGGTGGAAAAAAGCAGTGCCGCGGTTTTGGAAAAGCTTGCAGTCGACAAGGAAGACGGCGTACAGGCTGCAACCGCACTGGTTGCGGAGTATGACGCCAATGCTGTTTCGTATCTGTTGCAGCGTTTTCGAAAATTCGACAACAAACGTTTTCATGAGTTGTTCTTTGACAGCCGGGATCTGGCCGACCGTAGCCAGGGGGCCGAATATTATTTCGACTGGATGCGGAAAATGGCCACAAGCCTGCGTAAGTTTGCCGTAAACGAGTTGTATCGATTGAATGAAAAGGCGCGGACGCGCCGCTAACACAATCCGGACTAAAACAGAGGCGGACGAGGTCATGGAATATTCAGTGAAAGACAAGGCCAGGATGATGAGCAAAACCAAGTGGGGCAAGAGCCTGAGTGCCGACGATCTGGCGAATCTGGCTCCCTATCTTGAAGTGAAAAATTTCGCGCGAGGTCAGGCGATATTCGTGCAGGACGAAAAGGGCAGCAATATGGCATTCATCCTCAAGGGCAGCGTGGATGTTATCAAGGACGTAACCGATACGCGCGATACCATTGTAGTGCAGCTGGGGGCGGGTAACAATTGTGGCGAATTTTCTTTTATCGACGACTTGCCGCGTTCGGCTTCCGTGCTGCCACGGGAGGATACGCAGGTGCTTTTGCTGGAAAAAAAGGATTTTCGCGAACTCTGCAGGGAGCACCCGGACACCGGCCTGAAATTTCTCGAACTGCTGGGAATCCATCTCAGCCGTCGCCTGCGCGCGACCACAGAGGAACTCGTGTACCGGATCTGAAGCAGCTATTGCTCCGTAGGCGGCGAGTCCTTGGCCAACAGCTCGACGTACGCCTGTTTCTGCCTTTTTTTCAGCCGCTTGATACGCCATTCGGCCCGGCTTGCTTCAGACCTGTCCGCGCAGGGAGCCCAGGCAAGCACCCGTACGGGCCGCCGCGTACGCGTATAACGCGCACCGCCGGGCAAGTCGCCATTGTGTTCGGCCAGCCTGCGCTCCATGTCCGTGCAAATGCCGCAATAATAACTGCCGTCCGCACACTCGAGCAGATATACCTTCCAATCCATGTCCACAGTTCCTTTATTACGAGGAGTCCACAGTACCTACTGACATTTTGCTGCCCCCGGTCATGACATGAGAACGCAGCAGGCCGGGCAAGCGGTGGAAATCGCGCGAGCGCCGACCGTTAACTATTGTCCGTTCCAAGTAATAATAACGGGATCTGAGGACAAGATGATTTTTTTTAAAAAAAAGTTGCAACTTTCTCTTGCTTTTTATCTCAGGCTTCTATAAAAAACTTTTCTTTACGGGATGTGGCTCAGTTTGGCTAGAGCGCAGCGTTCGGGACGCTGAGGCCGAAGGTTCGAATCCTTTCATCCCGACCAGTAAATTCAAGGGGTTGCGAGAAATCGCGGCCCCTTTTTTCGTGGTGTAGCACATCGGATTCGTCAAATGTAGCACATGCCGGATTCAGCAGACTTGGTGCTGAGTTCACCGCCGCCCGTTTTGCCCGGTTGATGACGTGTTGGTACTTATCCAGAGTCATACTCGGATGATGTCCCAAAATATCCGCAACGGCTTTCAGGTCAGCCCCTTGCCCTAAGGTGAAGGTGGCGAAGAAGTGGCGCAGATCATAGGGACGCATCTTACGGGTAATCCCGCATTTTTTCTTCAAAGATTTCCACGCGCTCTTGATTGCCTTGATTGGTTTTCCCTTCCAGTTGATGACCGTCATGCTCAAGTTCCGGCCATCTTCTTCAAACCATTGCAGCATGACCGGTAATAAGTCCTTCCGAATGGGAACATACCGGGCCTTGAGTCCTCCCTTCTTGGCGGACTCCACATATATTTCCTTTCTGTGAAAATCCACGTCTGCCCAAGTGATGGGAAAAAACTCTCGAGGTCCGAGGCGAATCCCGGTAGCACATGCGAGTAGCACAAACCGCTTAACGTGCCCTTGTGCATGTTCGTATAATGCCAGTGCTTCTTCTTCGGTTGGTGGTTTAATTTCAGTAGGACGGTTCCTCAATTTTGGTACTTCGATTTCTTCCTTAATGTACTTCTTTTTGAGGGCGAACCGGATAATGGCTCTGGCAATGTCCAACCGTCGATTGATAGTTCCTGGTGCCATGCCCCGCCTTTGTTCCGCCATGATGACTTTGTCGATGTCGTCACCTGTCAACCTGTCGATACGGATTTCCGCCAGAATGGGGAACAGGGCGATGTTATAGTGGTATGTGTCCATCTTCTTAGTGGCAGCCTGCATTTCTACTCCTTTGCGTTCGTAGTATTCGCGGGCCACGTCATTGAATGTCCGGTGTTTTTTTTGTGTTGGCTCCAATTTCTCCGGACTGTGCTTTCGGTCATATTTCCGTTGAGCCTGCCAGAGTTCCGCTTCTTCCTTGGTGTTGAATGATTGTGTTTTTTCTTTCCCTGTGTACAGCTCCCGGTATTTTACATGCCATTTTGAGCCGCGTTGCCATGCCATCTAATATACTTCTCCTGTTTGATCGTTAAACGCTAAGGGCTTTGCTTTTCCCTTCCTTTGCCAATTTTCAGTACGAAATTCTTCCGGGTTTTGCATGAAAGCGTCAAGGTCGCTCGCGGCATATTTTTTGGGGGAGTAGGGACCAGCCCTTCGAGGGATAGCAAATTCCTTTCGGGCCTTACGGAACTCCTCAACCGACATAGAACAATACGCAGCAGCATCTTTTTCTTTGCTAAAATATGGTCCGTGAAAGTCTTCCAAAACTCTTACCCTTTATTAAAATGCGGTTACTGCGGTTGCCGTGGTTACCTGACTATAATAATTGGTAAAAAAAGGTAGCCAGAGCATTTGCTGCGCGGCTACTCTGGTTACCTTTTATGTGCGGGCTTTATCACTTCCAGCATCTAACCCACTGAAAAAGAAGTGATACATGCGCTTGTTGATGCCCCTGCCTTTCTTTTGGTCCGTGCGTCGGTTTCCCTTACTGAGAAGAATACCACGCTCTATAAGCTCATTTGCAATGGCGTCGGGATTAAATCCCACGCAAACTTCATTTGTAAAAGTGTGAGGAAAAATCCAATAATGAACACCATCGTCTTTTGTTTCTTTCCAACCTGCACAGTTCACAATGCGCTGTTCGTCTTTGGTATTCAGGTTGTCGAACCGGCTTGAGCCGTGAATATCAATGAAGTTCAACGCCTGCTCAATCCCTTGGTGGATCTCTTGGGGGCCTTCATATCCGCGCTGATCCAACCAGGCATAGAAGCATATACTTGCCGCTTTTTCCGCTTCACCAGAAGGCCAGGGCAATATTCCAGCGCGTATGGCTTCCTCGCCTGCTGCAGCAATGACGCCGAATCTTCCAGCCACTCGCCGGACTTGTCCGTCGGCATGGGCAGTGCATAGGCCTTCAATAAATGTATCTCTTGTTTTTCGTGCCCGTGCGGCCACTTCGTCTTTGTTTTCAATTAGATGCCGTATGAAAGCCCGATATGGGGTTCCGTAATATTTCTTGGAATTTTCCTTTAGCAACTTGGAAAATTTGTTGCCATCCTCAAATTCATGTAATTCTTCAAAGAGCCGTAAACCTTTCCCCGCATCCGCCGGAACGTCTAACACCCGAACCGCTTGTCCTGCTTTGATTCTTCTTCCCGTGTCTTCGGTGATTTTATCCAGAAACGTTTGCTCGCCATTACTCAGAAACATGAGGCGCCAAGTCATTGGTGGGCGCAGACTTCCGTCACGCTTTGCGCGTGTCTTGCCGCAACCATTCGCCAACATGTACGCCACTTCGGAACAGACTCTTGAGGAAACCTGGGAAACTTCATCCAGCATCAGTACGCTATCGTTGTGGATGACTGCCGTACCCTCCAGGCCATTGTCAGTGAGACGCCAGGATTGAAGGAATCCGTCCAGCCCTCCACCAACAAATGATCCGGCTACTTCCGCTGCTGTGGTTTTACCTACGCTGGAACCGCCATAAAAATGGACGCCGCCACCTTCTTCACCAGTGAGCCGCAAAAGGGGGCCGACTAGCGCCGCTGATCCAGCAAAAGCAAGTCGAGAGTTGCCCACACAATATCTACCGACGTTCTCTTGCCACTCTGCCAATGTTCCCGCGGTATTGAAATGATGTTTGATCCCTGAATGCTGAAACACAACTTGTTCGTCATTGTGTCCGATCACTTCATCCGGCAGCACGAAGCAGTTATGGTACCAGCCCAACCTGGTAACGCATCGCGCAAAAATTTGGGGTTTGGCTAGTGTCAGATATTCATCCAATTTTTTACGTTGAGCAATTCCGGTACTGATGAGGAGTCCCATGCTCAACAAAATTTCTCTGTATGATTCGCCTGACCCCTTTGTCATTCCCATGGGCATAGACCATTGATGTGTTTTGCCTTTGGGATCCTTGAATTCCAGCAGACGGCCCCATTCGTGGTCAGTATCATCGTATGTGATTGCTCGGACGTGTAATTCGCTACATATCCAGATCCAATCCTCGATGTTTCCATCTTTGTCGTACTTGGCGTAGCAAATGCCATTTTTTCGGAGAGAGAATCCTTCCGGTATGCCGTCCGTGCGTTCAGGTTTGGGCTGTTTTTTATCCATTGGCGGTATCACCGGGTTATTCGTGCTGACAGCTCCGGACAAAACACCCTGATTGGATTGCTGGTTATTCTTCGGCGGTGCGCTCCTGGGCTGTTCCAATCCTTTGGTTAGTCCAGAATTGATAGTTTTTCGCGCTTCTGATTCAGATAGTGAGCAATTCGCAGTGGAATCGAGTAGGGCAGCTTCACATTCAGATCGGTTGATTTCACCGCCAGCCACCAGCTGGCCCAGTGAGAATGCGGCTTTGTTCAAAGCATCATTGCGGCCTCCTTCAAGGGTCATGCTCACCCTGGAGCATTCCTCTACCAGAGCCTTGCGTCCGTATTCGGTGGTGTCGCCGGTATGTTTTTGAAGTGTGGCTGGCCCTGTGTTGGGCCGTGTTTCCGATTTCGGCTTTGTGATTAGGTCAATCAGCCATTGAGGTGGTTGTGCTGCGGGCAGGTCATTCATCCATTGATACGTACCGCCTGAAGGGTGCGGGCTTGGAGGTAGGATGACTTGTCCCCCTGTGGCCCGAATGTCCAAGTTTTTAGCGATTCCGCTCGCGCTATTTCTGATGTTAACGCCTGCAGGCATCAGAAAAAAAAGCTGTTGCCCGCCGCTGCCTGTCCGCTGTGTTTTGGTGGCTGGCAATTTTTCGTATTTAGATTCGAGTCCTGCAAGGTTGGCAGGACCGTCTGGTAGATCAATATCTAGTACAAATTCCCCGAGCGGTTCACCGGTCAGACAGCCGATCATGCTATCTGGCCATTTCTGCCACCAATCGTGGATTTGTTTAGCGTCCGTTGTGCCGAGTTTTTGCCAGTTGGAGATGCGTGGACTTTTTGCCTCAAAGAGCTTGCCCTTCCATTCCCGGTCTTTCTCGTTACATGGAATTATGTGCCAGCCTCGTTGTGCGTATTCGAGAGCCGCATCAAGAACATGCTTCATGCAGTTTTCCTTGACATTTTTTGTCGAGGGAGGCATGAAATAACTGTTTAGCTTCATGCACCCGCGTGAAATTTTAGCCTCTGCCCTGGTCCGGCAGGGGCTTTTTTGTGGGTTGTTATATAGCCATCTTAGTTTTATATTTAATGAGTAGGGCAGTTTTTTATTATTATTTCGATTTCATGCAGTTTTGCCGCTACCCACGAGGGGGCAGGACGATAACCATTTAGAATACTGGATAAGAATCCTTGAGAACAACCAATGTTAAAGGCCACTTCCTGTTGCGTAATTCGGGCCGATTTTAACTTGGCCTTCAGCGGGTGTTCTTCTGGTCGCTTTAACATGAATTGTCTCCTGTGATAGAAGGATATTTTAGTATTTTTGATATTATTTTTATTGTTAACTGCAAGATATGTATCTGATATAATTTATTAATTTTTTGATTAACTCGCTGCTGTTTTTTGACTATATTAGATTAGTAAAGATTTGATATGACGTTTTTTATAAATGTCATGTCAAGAAAATCGTGTCAAGATTTTTTCGGTGGGATTTTGTAGAATTTTATTTTATTGAAAACAAATATGAAAACTAATAGCTAACAAAAATGAGCTGTCGACTGGTTTTAGATAATGAATTCACGCTTACGAGTTATTTTCTTTTAAGAATTAAAAAAATTCTAGAAGAAAAGGACGTTTCTTTAATAGAAATAGAAAAGAGTAGCTATGTATATGAAAATGTAATAACTTTTTCAGAACTTCATAAGAAGACTGTGATAAATGCTTTGAATAATTTATTGAAGGGGTACTTTTTTGTAAAAACATCGGACATAAATGTTGTATCATGTAGCTTGATATATTCTTATCGAATTGATCCAGATAAAATCGTGATGTATATTTCACAAGAAAGTAAGGAGTATTACAAAAAATTTTTAGATATATATGACTCTGAGAAGTTAGAGAAATTACTTTCGATGAAAAGTACGTATAGCCATATTCTATATGACTATTTATTAAGAAATGAAGATGAAATAACGGTTGATTTAGCAGATTTGCATGACTTATTAGATACACCAGAGTCTTTTAGGAAGAACTATAGTGATTTCAAAAGGCGAGTTTTAAAGCAATTTTCGAAAGATTTGAATAAAACTTCAAGTGTTTACAAAGAAATTTTTGAAGGAAAAAAGGTAACTAAAATATATTTTGATAGTTATTTTTTGAAATTATAAATCAAGCTTTATTTGTTGATGTTTGTAGTTGAGCGTAGATACAAAACTTCGAATTTAAATTGAATTCACATTGTAGCCGAGAGATACCAGGAAACAGTCTACTTTATTATCTGAAATATAGTGATATTTTTTGAGAAACCTGAACACCAGCACCAGGCTCGTGCTCGCGTCGGTCGCGCTGGTCGTGGTCATCGGCTCCGCTGCCGTTGTCTGCAACATGGCTACTCCTGTGGATGCGCAGGCGGCGTGTGGTACGCCTAATTGTTGATAGTTTTCAGATAACAATTTGTTTTTTCAATTTTTCTGCGGTGTCAGCTTTCCCGGTGGTCTCAGCATTTCTTCCCATTCCTCGGCGTATCTCTTTTTCTGGTGGTATTTTGGGCTGTAATAATCCACATCCTCTTCTTCCCTGGCGTAGTAGTTTTTGAGCGGATCAAAGGGATAGAAGCAGGAATTCGCATCAAGCTTTTTTCCCCTGGCAGAGATCTGTGCCTGAAAGAACAACGTATGGTTTGTGCAAAACAACCGGCGGACGCTTTCCTTTACGGGTGTTCCGGGCGATATTCCGGCGTAGGGCAGGTTTTTCGGAGCTGATTACATCCTTCTTTGGTTTTTTCGTTTAGGCTTCGGCTGGGGGAATCGAAATAGGTTCTTTATCTTGAAATATCAGTGGGTTGATTTTTTGAAGCTGAGAAGTTGTGCCACCGTTGTACCAGAAAAAAAGTGCGAGTTTTGGCATTGGGTTCGATGGAGAGCCTTTGTTAGCACCGTGTTGTCGTAGGTAAAGGTGGTAAAGCAGGCCAGCGCATGAGTAACGGAAGTTACTAAGAAAAAAGTCCCCGGCATCTTCATGAGATTCCTGGGGCTTATATGCTTGCTGGCGGAGAGGGGGAGATTCTTGGGACGTCTCCAGTACCCTCTGAAATCATTGAGTATTTTGTCTGCTTCCGATGCCTTGGTGTAGCAGTCTGGTGGGCAGCTGGTCAAGGGGGATTGGAGCTTGGAGTATTAAATGAGGAGGAGTCGATCAATGACTCATTCGTGTTGCCTGAAACTTGCGCAAGAAATGTCGATAAAGTTCAGACTAGTTCAAATCAACTGAAGTAGTTTCGACTAGATCTGACATTTCCTCTTGAAAATAAAGAGGTTCTCCCTTTTGATGGGTTAGCACAATCCACCAAACCGAGCACCATGCTCAGGAGAACCTCATGGAAAGTTTCAATCAGAATACGATAAAACACAAGATGGGCCTGCTCAACCTCGCCGAGGAACTCAACAACGTCTCGAAGGCCTGCAAAATGATGGGCTTTTCGCGAGACACGTTTTACCGCTACAAGACTGCGAAGGAACAAGGCGGAGTTGAAGCCCTCTTCGATCGGAGCCGACGTAAACCCAACCTGAAGAATAGGGTTGAAGCTGATATTGAAGAGGCTGTCATTGCCTACGCCACAGATTTCCCCGCGCATGGTCAGGCACGTTCCAGCAACGAACTGCGGAAACGCGGCATATTTGTTTCGCCTTCAGGTGTTCGTTCAATCTGGCTGCGCCATGGGCTGCATAACTTCAAGCTGCGTTTAAAAGCATTGGAAAAGATCTCCGCCGATCAGGGAGTTGTTCTTACAGAATCCCAAGTCCAAGCACTTGAGAAGAAGAAGGATGATGACCAGGCGCATGGCGAGATTGAGACTGCCCATCCCGGTTATCTGGGCAGCCAGGACACTTTTTACGTAGGCACAATTAAGGGTGTCGGGCGTATTTATCAGCAGACCTTTGTGGATACGTACTCCAAATGGGCTGCCGCAAAGCTATACACAACGAAAACACCCATTACCGCAGCTGACCTACTCAACGACCGGGTGCTGCCTTTTTTTGAAGAGCAGGAAATGGGGATATTGCGCATCCTCACTGATCGGGGAACCGAATATTGTGGCCGAGCAGAGACACATGATTATCAGCTCTTTCTTGGCATTTGTGGCATCGAACACACCAAGACCAAAGCGCGACATCCGCAGACAAACGGTATTTGTGAGCGCTTCCACAAAACGATATTGAATGAATTTTACCAGGTTGCCTTCAGGAAAAAGATCTTCCATTCATTGGAGGAATTGCAAACGGACTTAGACGCTTGGCTGGCCTATTACAACACCGAGCGTACTCATCAGGGAAAAATGTGTTGCGGTCGAACGCCAATGGAAACTATGATTGATGGCAAGACCATCTGGCAGGAAAAGGTTACAAGTTTGAACTAAACTGACAATTACAAACCCATCAAAAGGTGACTGTCAGATCAAGTCTGAACCACTACAAATCAACCTATTCGAAAAAAAATTTGATCTCTTCCTCTGTTGCCAATAGATCGACTATCTCTTCAGTTGAATTAAACTCCTTATTAATATTTTCAAAAGGAAATTTATTAAAAATATCTCCTGGTATTTTAACAATATCCTCAATTCCTATGAATTTTAAATTGGTTATATCAAAATTTTCATAGTCACTAAATATAAGCCTATCGATGAATTTTTCTGATTGAAACAAACTAAGGGCATTTTTATATATATCTCGAGTAATATCAGCAGATAGTACACTTAGACAAAATATTATCTTTGAATTTGATTTAACTTTTTCTGTTACATGAAATATCCCTGTCAATAAGTACCATTTCGGGGTAACATCTTTTTGACCAAGAACGTATGTATATTTATCTTCAGGAACTAAATACTCCTTGGCATCATCTTCAGTTTGTTCCCATATGGTTGTTCTACCAAGTAAAGCTCCGTTTCCAATAGGCCCAATAACTGCAAAGATATCCTCTACTCCTAAGTATTCTATGCTAAAATTCGAATTATTTTCGTTTTGATTATTTCCTATTGTATTTACTTCAAGGAAAAAATCATCATATGTTTTACTCGATAAAATATATGACCTTAGCTCAGCAATAAATTTACCATTGACTTTCTTCAAGAAAAGTAAACTGGCACCTGTCAATTTTACAAAATTCATAATTTTCCTTAATAAATATAATCTATTTATTCGTTGAAATTTTTCCATCCATCTCTATTACGTTTTTTATCATTGTATTTCTGCTTTTTCCGTTTTTGCCCTTTTTCATGTTTTTTCTTAGTTGAAGGTCTCTTTCCTTTAGTATGTTCTTCTTCATTTGATATGATAACACCGTTTAATGTCGGAGTATGACTAGGAATTAACTCCAGATTAAAATCTCGTTCAGGTACAGATGGTGAATATATTGGTGTCGGCACATGGCAAGAGGGAGTATTTTTAGGTCTGCTATTAGGACAAGGGGAATCATAATAAGATCCAGGAGTCGGTGCTGGAATTGCCTGCCAATCATTCTGTGCTTGCCAATAAATATAAGCACCAATTAAAGGAGGAATGGTGTAATAAATCAATGGAATGGCAAAAGGGACAACTAACCCTTCCACATCCACCCAATTAACCGGATCCCCACCGCAGTAGGCATACAGATTCGCATCCCCACCGTCGAAGCTAATGGGATCCTTGGAGGTCCATCTTCCTGTTTCCGGATCATAATCGCGATAGCCGAATCTGATCAAGCCCGTATCTGTATCATAGAGCCCGCCAGCGAAGCCGAGGATGCTGAAGCTGGTTTTGGTGTCCTTGATGATGTTGCCGAAGCTGTCGTAGGTGACGCGCTTGAGGACATCGCCGTCGGTGTTGGTGAGGGCGAGGAGGCTGCCGAGGTGGTCGTAGTGCAAATAGTACGTAGCACCGTCGGTTTCCACGCTCACGGGCATGCGTCCGCCCGCGTACTGGAAGCGGTAGAGCAGCGTATCGTTGCCGTCGTACACGGCCAGCAGGCGGGTCATGCCCTGCCAGAGGTACTTTTCCTCAACCGTGCCGTCCACGCTCTTGGCCACGCGGCGGCCCAGCGGGTCGATGGTGTATTCGATGAGCCGTCCATCCGGCAGGGACACGGAGCGGAGCGCGCCGCGCGTATCGTAGGTGTAAGTGGTGACGCCGCCGGCCGTGGTCTTGGTCTGCAAGTAGCCGTCCGCGTCATAGGCGTAAGTTGTGTCCCCGGCGGTGAGGATGCGGTCTTCCGCGTCGTAGGAGAAGGTCCGGTCCGTGATGCCGCGCAGGGAATTGTACTCCCACGTACGCCAGCCGTTGCCGCCGTACATGTACTGTTCCACCACGCCGCCGTTGGCGCTGACTTCCAGCAGGCGGCCGAGGTCGTCGTAGGTGTAGGTGTAGACCGTGGATTCGCTGCCGAAGGTTTCGGTCTTGCTGGTAATCTGTCCGCCCTTGTTGCGCTCCAGGCTCAGGGCAAAGACGTCCGTACCGTTGACCTGACTGATCTGGGTTTCCAGTTCGCCAAAGCCGTTGAGTCCGAAAGAGGCGCTGAATGTGCCGCCGGAGGCCGTGTCGCTCACCGCCTCCACGCTGCCGTTGTCGGCATTGCGGGTGATGGCGAATGCTCCCGCGCTGGTGAGCAGATCGTCCGCGTCGCGCTGATACGCTGTTTCCGCGCCCGCGTACGTCATGGCGGACAGCTGCAGATTGTCGTCATACGTATAGCCCACTGTGGCGGCCAGAGCGCCGCTGAGCGTGCGGGAAGTGAGCAGCGGGCCGTCCCATTCGTAGGCCACGGACTGGCTGCCGAAGGTGATCTGCGCCACCTTGTCCGGGCAGCTGTAGGTGTAGTCGATGTCGCCCTCGGGCGTGCTGATGCGTTCGAGCTGGCCGTCGGTGTAAACGTAGCTGATGGCCTTGCCCGCGGGCGTGGTCAGCGCTGTGAGGCGGCGGTCCTTGTCGTAAGTGTAGCCGTAGAGATTTTCCAGGGGCGTCTGATAGCTGACCGGCTTGTCCACGCCGTTGTAGGCATAGCTGTGGTTCTTCTGGGTCATGGGCGTGGTCAGCAGGGTCATGTTGCCGTTGGCGTCGTATGCAAAGCGTACGGAGGTGCTGTCCGGCCGGGTGATGGCCGTGAGCTGGTCCACGGAGTCGTAGGCAAAGGTGGTGGTGCGGTCCAGGGCGTCCGTGACGGAAGCCAGATTGCCCTTGTCGTCGTAGGTGTAGGACACGGTCCGCGCTTCGTCATCTTCGCCCACGGTAACGCCCGCAATCCGGCCTTGGTCGTCATAGGCGTAGCTGGTCCCGTAAAAGCCCGTGACTGCGGAGGTCTTGGTCAGGAGCGTATCGGGATCGAAGGTCCGGGTAAGCACGCGGCCGAAGGGCGTGGTGGCCGTGATTTGCGAGGTCAGGTAGTCGGTGAGCGTGGTTGTGGTGCGCTCGTTGCTGGTGGTGGTCCAGGTCACGGATTCGGGCAGGTCGTCGCTGTCCGTGTCTTCGTATTCCACCTGGCGGGTGGTGACCACCTGCTTGCCCGAGGGCAGCGTCTGCGTACTGCCGGTAACGTACTTTTCCTGCGTCAGCGGATCGAGCCCGTAGGTGGTGGAGCTGTCCACGCCACAGGGCAGGGACACTTCGACATTCATGCCCGAGGTATCCATCTCGTAGGTTTTGACGGCCCCGGACGGACTGGTGATGGTGGAGCTGAAGGCATTGCCCTCGCCGTAGGTGTCCGTATAGGTGATGGTGTCGCCTTCGGCGCTGACGATCCGGCGGGTGCAGATGTTATCGTCCCTCTCTTCGGTCAGCGTGACCTCTCCGCCTTCGGGATCCTTCATGGCCGTGAGGCGGCCGTATTCGTCGTACTCGTGGGTGAAGACATTGCCGTTGGGATCGGTCTCGGCAGTCATCAGTCCGTCGTCCGTATATTCGAAGGAGTAGCCGGTGTTGTCCTCAAAGGTGACGGACTGCAGCAACCCGTCCGTATCGATGTTCAACTCCGTACGCTGGCCGTGGGGCGCGATAATGGCCGTGGGCGTGCCGTCGCTGTTCCGTTCGATGGTCACGGTATTGCCGAAGCGGTCCGTGGCGGAAGCAAGATTGCCGTCGTCGTCATAGGCAAAGGAGGTGAGCACCTTGCCGGTTTCAGCATCGGCCGTATACTTGTGCTTGCCGTCCTGAGCCATGACGTACTTGAAATCGTTGTCGTAAAAGGTGATTTCACCCGCACCGATGAGGCTTGCAACGTCGGCAGGGGCATCGATTTTGAAGATTTTATGCTGAGGGTATGCGATATAGTAAAGTTCGGAGTTGACAGGCGAAGCAGCAAGCCCGATGTTATAAAGCTGGCCGACATTACTTGATGTTGCAAGTGAACCTGATTCATCAGGGGTTTCACATTCTCCGTTCAGGCAACCGGCAATGGAATAACTGTATCCATCAGCTGTTATGCAACCGAATCTTTCACCTTGAGAATCTGAAAAATAAATATTGCCAGTTGAATCCTTTGTAAAAGATCCAATATAACCAATGTTTGTTGTTAGAGCTGGTCCAGGCTCACCAGTATAAAGGACTCTTCCGTTTCCAGCTATTGTTTCATAAGTGCCATCTGGATGTATTTTTATGAGAAATTGTACGCCATTTCCTTTTGTTATAAGAGATCCATCATCTATCGCTATTATCTCGCCACTGGTTAGTGGTACAACGCTTATTGGACTATATTGCTTTGAGTTACCGTCCTGATCCTTTCCCGTAAATGATGCGTTTACACCGTAAAGGCATTCAATAATTCCGTCAGATGATATTTTGTTTATGGACAGTGCTCCACCTGCTGGCGGAACTCGATCGAGTTCATAGATGTTCCCATCCTTATCCACGGTGAGTGATATAATATGGTGAAGGTATGCTTTTGTGGCATCTCCTCCATAGCCACCTTGTCCGCAAGTTCCGTTACCTGCTACATGGTGCAGTATTCCATCAGTGTCTACTTTAAATATTCTATATCCACTTGAAAAGTACAAATTCCCATCGGAATCGAATGTAAGACACCCGGCGCCTGGATTTTTAACTTCGGATATGTTGCGACCAACAGCATCCATTAAGGACAGAGTTCCATTTCCACTGTAATAATCTAGTGTGCCATCAGAAGAAAGCTTTAAAATACAGCTTGAGGAGCTGAAATATAAATCACCGTCAGGCCCGACAACTCCTGAACCGGGCCATGGAATTTGACGTTCCAGGGCTGCTCCCGGACCTTCAAACGCTCCTTTTCCGCCCGTACCAGCCACATGTTTCATCAGCAGCGCATTATGGGTGATTATGGAGCCGTCCCCCTTGAACAGCATATTGGGCCTGGCCGGATCCATGCGGTGGTGGTTGGCAAGAGTCCAGCCCTGGCCGCTGACAGCGCGCTGGAGTTTGCGATCTCCCAAGGTGCGCTGGAGGGTCTGCCAATAGGTAAATTCTTCGCGTGAAGTCGAAGCTGTGCCGGAAAGTCCGGGCTGTCCAAACGCATTGGTGAAGTCTTCAGGAACGGCGTAAACACCGGGATAGACATAGCCTATTTTGATTGTAGCGGTGGCGAAGTCCACCTGATTTTCGAGGTAATCCTTTCCGTCCCAGGTGAAGTCTGCGCCCAAACCGGATTCCGGATCATAGGTTTGCTCGTATGTGCGTCCGGCGATGGTGACCCGTAGTTTGATCTGATTCAATGATTCCGGCAGTTCATCTTCACCGCTCAGTTGAATATCCATATGATTGAGTCGGCCATTGGTCTGGTCGCTGTTATAATGGAGCGTCAGACCCGTGCCTGCAATCGGAATGTCTTCGTGGAGCATCTGCCCGCGCGGGGTTGCATAGGGGCCGGAACAGTAAGGACATTGATCGTTGTCCGGCGTCGATTCCGGCGCAACAGTGACGTTCACATCAGGAGTTATAGCTCCGGTTGGAGGATATATGGCATAGTTACAATCATAAATGGAGAAATGCTGTACGCTGAAGCGCCAGTACGTGGCACCGACCAGGGAGAGTGCGTCATCGGACAGACCCGCCAGTTCGTCGCTGGTGTCGCCGTCGCCGTCGATGTCGTCTGCCGCGCCGTCGCCGTCGCTGTCCACGCCGTCCACGTAGCCGTCGGAATCCGTATCCACAAGCGCGACCACCTGTCCGTCATCCGAGGCCACCCATTGGGCCTTATCGGTGTCATAATAGCCCACGGGTACGAGGATACCCACGTCGAATTCCAGAAAGTTGTCGACCCAGGCCGTGACAGGCTTGGAGAACTGCACATGCTCCACCCCTGGGATCTGGAAGTCAACGCAGTAGGTGAAGGCCGAAGCTTCGGGCAGGTCCGCAGGCATGTTTTCGGGCAGCAAGGAAACGTCCGTGGCCACCACGTCGAATTCGGATAGCTCCTGCAGTTCGTTGCCATCCGCATCCACTTCCCATACCTGGGTGTCGCCCTCGAATACGAGCCGTGCTGAGCGGGTGCCGCGATCGTCCGTAACAGGGGTGGAGGCGTGGGCGATGATGGTCTCCGCGTCGCCGTCCAGCACCACATGGGTGGTAAGGCTGTCCATGGGGACAAGGTACGGGGTTTCGGCCACGGCAATATCGTTCCAGGGCACTGCGACAACGCGGTCAGCCTCGATATAACCGCTCATCTGATAATGCACCTTGAGCGAACTGCCGCCTTCCACGGCCATGGAAAATTTCCCGTCGGCATCGGAGTAGACACTGCCGTATCCTTCATGGCCGTGAATGGTGATGAGCACATTGCTGAGCGGCGAGCCTGTTTCGTCGGCAACCGCACCGGTGATCACGGCGAACCGTTTTGCTTCAAAGTCCTCGGTGGCATCCGTGGCAATGAGATCTTCGTATTGTTCGCCAAATGAGCCTTCGGGCTGTTCCGCGACATTGGCGCGTACATCCACGGTTATGGTCTGCTGTTCGGAGCCTCCGGATCCGGAAGCCGTGAGCGTATACACCGTATCCTGCAAAGGGGTGACCGTGTACGAACCCGAGGCATCCACTGCGCCCGGTCCCGGCTCGATGGTCACCGTGTCCGCGTACTCCACGCTCCAGCTCAGGGTTGCGGACTCTCCCGCAGTCACTTGTTCGGGCGAGGCGCTGAATAGAATGGTGGGCGCCGGATAGGTCACTTCCAGAGTGACACGCGCCGGGGTTTCATGTCCGCCGTTCTTGGCCGTGAGCGTATAGGTGGTGGTCTCTTCCGGCTGTACGACCTTCGAACCGCTGAGATCCACTGCTTCGGAATCCGTGCCTTCGCCATTGTCAAGGAAGGTTTCCAGAGCGTTGTCCGTACTCCAGGTAAGGGTTGCGCTGTTGCCCGTAACAATGGAAGCAGGATCCGCCGTCAGGGAAGCTGTGGGTTCCGGGCAGGAGATAACAACCGTGGTGCTGTCCGTGGCCGTACCGCCCGGACCTGCGGCTGTGATGGTATAAATGGTGGTTTCGCTGGGAGACACGGACACGGAGCCGCTGGCTTCGAGGTCAGGCAAGTCGGGAGAAATGGAAATGGTTTCCGCGTTTTCTGTTTCCCACATCAGGGTTACGGAGTTGCCGCAGAGCAAAGGATTATCGTTGGTTTCCGGGTAAGCCTGAATGGCGGCCACTGGTGCGGGTTCATTGACCGTGAGTGTGACCGAGCTGGTGGCGGTGCCTGACGGACCTGTGGTGGTGAGCGTGTAGGTGGTTGTTTCCGTGGGGGAAACGCTCTGCGAACCGCTTGTGTCCACACTGCCTATATCCGGCGTGATGCTGGCGCTTTCCGCCCACTCCGAACTCCAGGTCAAAGTGGCGGATTCGCCCACGATGATTTCCGCAGGATCAACGGCCAATACGGCGTTTGGTGCCGCGCATGTGACGGCTAGCGTGGCGCTGGCCGTGGTGCTGCCGCCCGCTCCTGTGGCCGTGAGCGTATAGGTGGTGTCCGTGGTGGGCGAGACTATCAGCGAGCCCGAGGAGTCCACTTCGCCGATGCTGTTATCGATGCTGACTGATTCGGCGTTTTCCGTACTCCAGGTAAGAGTTGCGGATTCCAGACAGCTGATGCTTTCGGGGGATACGCTAAAGCTGGCAGTGGGAGCCGGATCGCTTTGCGAACTGATGGTAATGCGTACGGATGCTCCCCTATGGCCGAAAAGCATGAGCATGATGGTATTGCTGCGTTTGAGGCTGCAGGATGTGGTCAGGGTGGTTTCATTGCCCCGCAGAAACTCGCGTGAGGCCAGACTGCGGCCGTTGAGCAGGAGCCAGCCTGTCAAAGACGCGCCCGAGCTTTTTTCAATGGTGCAGGTAAAGTCGCTGTTCTGCTGCAAGCCGCCGGGCAGCTTGAAGGAATCCAGCCCTGTGGCCACTCCCGGCCAGCTCAGCGTAAAGGTTCTGTCATAAAGCGGATCCGGGACTGGCTGCGGTTCCGGCCTGGGATGCTTGCTGTGCTTGTTGTGGTCCGGCTGGTGATGCTTGTTCTGAGGAGATGTATGTGCTTGCTGTCCATGCTGCGGCGCGGTTGGCCCCTGGTGCGCCGCTGTGGGCGACTGCTTTGCCTGCTGCGAGGAAGCGGAGGAATGCGAATTGTTCTGCTGGTGCCCGTTGTTGCCCTGGGCTGCGACAGTTGCAGAAGAAATCAGGAGAACGGCCAATAACGAAACGACCAAGGTGAGCCGACGTGTTGTCATGATCAAATCCGTCCGGTTTTGATGAGCCAGTTACGGTGACAGCAAGGGGGAATTAGATGCGGCATCCCTTTGAATAACTATTTTATAATAACGTAAAACACATATATTAAGTAATAATAAATTTACACTGTAAGTGCTTGATTAAGTAAAAAGCAAAGAAAGAGCAATAGAAAATATCAAAAATCACGATTTCATATATTAAATAAATACCTCACTCTGGCTGTGTGATGGTCGGGAAGAGTAGATCTGATTGCTCAAAAACCGATCATGATGTTCCGGCTAATAGCCAGGTATAATGCGTAAATAAGAAATAGCCGAGCCTGCAGGTAGCTGTTTCTTTGACGGGATCGTCAGGAAGGAGAAAATCAAGAAACCGACATTGAGGTCGCTCTCTTTTCCCCGCTGGTTATCTCAGACAGTTAAAAGTGTGAAGAATATTTCTACGTCATTATTCATTCAATCCACCAAGCGTAAACATTTGTCTTGTCGTGTACAGGGAGGCAACTTATTCTCCGCCTTTTTCCAATTTCTTTTGACCGTCTTTGAAGCAGGACAAAAATTTCCCCACACCGTGGTTCAGGTCGGAAAGTTTTTTGGCCTGCCTCCCGTCATCTGATAAGGACCATATGATCAGCTCACGGTCCTGTTCTGTCTCCATGTTGCTGGCCACCCATGCGGCGTATTTGGGGAGTTTTTCCACTTCCACGCGGTAGTCTGCATCCCGTACGCCATATCCCCAGTCATAGCCGCCGTAGAGGCAGGATGCCGCGAGGGCGATGGTCAGCACGCACGCGGCGCAAAGCCAGCGGAGTTTGTTGTTGCGGGTACGGGCTTTGAGTACGGTTTCCGAGTTTTCGATGACGGATTGCACCAGGCGTTGTTGTATTTCGCGTTCACGTTGCTGGATGTTTTTCTCTGCCATGACTCCAGCAAGCGTTGCGGCTTTTTGCGTTTCCTCGGCTATCCGGGCGGGAATGGTGCGGGTGATGCTTTCGATATGGCCGCAGAGAACTGCGAGCAGCACTTCCGGATTGTCCGGGTCGAGCTTGTAGTTGATGATCACGCGTTGCACATTGTTTTTCACTTCCTCGGGCAGTCCTTGGAGCAGATTATCGAGTAGCGGCATGAGCGGCCTCCGTTGTGTTCTGAATTTCGAAAAATGCGCTGGCGTCATGTAAAGCGGTTTTGAATCCGTCGAGGAAATAGAAAATATTGCTTTTTTCCGCGCGGCGAAGTTTGGGCGAATGCATGGCCTCGGTGAATCCGAGACTGTACAAATCCAATAGCGCGTATTCCCGCCCGCGCAATTTCGGCAGGCTCACAACCTGGCCGCCATGTTCGAGCAACTTGTTGCGCCCCATGCCGCCGACCGGATTTTCCTCGGCATCCTGGAAGCCGTCAAAGAGAATAAAATCCTCGTTCTCTCCAAAGAAGAGATTTTTGACCGCGAGATAGTCAAAGGTCAGGGCCGAATTGCTTGATGATCCGGATGACATTGTTGGCCGAAGCCAGAATATTTGAGATCACGATGGCCACTGTGACAGCATAGCCCGCGCGCTGGTATTCCTCGGCCAGGGCGGTCATGCCACGTTCGCTCTGCAAGACATTCTGCAGGGCATCCACCGCACCGCCGGGGAAATCGAACAGCAGCATGTCGGCATCGTAATCCAGCGCGTTGATCACGTTGTCCCGTTGGATTGCGTCCCGTACGTCAAAGGGGAATACACCTTTAAAGGGATCCTGCTCCGCGAGCAATTTGCCGTGCTCGTCACGCTGGCCGTAGTATTGGAGCAGTTGCCCGACATTGCCGTCTGCGTCGAATGCGGCCACGGAAAGCTGGCGCTCGAAACGAAAAACATCCAGCAAGGCGCGCGAAAAAGTCGATTTTCCCGAACCCCCTTTTTGGCTGACAACGAAAATAGCGCGTTTCATTCAGACCTCCTCTTCAAAACCCGCATGGGTGGTAGTTGTGACAAGCTGCCGTTTTTCAACCGGTGGCTGGGGCTGCGGTTGGGCAATTTCTGTTTTGGCCTTGCTGCCGAACTGCGCAAACGGAAAGGTCTGGGCGACCTCCGCGATATCCGAAAGCAGACGCTGCGTTTCCTCGTACGTGAGATCTTTGAACAGCTTCTTGTCCTTTTCGATGGCGAAACGCTCCCAGGCCGCCGTGCCGAGCCGCTGAAAAAATTCCTCGAATCCTTGCGTGTTCGAGCTTGTACGCAGCAGAACGCTGCCTAAGCAAAGCACGCCAAACACAATTTTTCGGTCTGTCTCCCTGAATCCGGCCTTTGTGGCCAGACCGCCCAGTTCGAATTTGACCCGTTGATCAGCCTTACGGATTTTTTCCCTGGCATTTTTTTCTGCTTTGATGGCGCGATTTTTCCGCTGAAGGGCATTTTCCAATTCTTTTTCTGGTGTGGACTTCTTTGTCATGTCTCAGCTCCCTACATGGAGAAATCCATGTCGATTGATATGGAGGGTGTTTTGATTTTGCTGCGCGCATTTGTTTGCTGCCGCATAAGTGCAGATTCGGGCAGAAAGCCGATGCTGGCTCTTGCAGAATGCTTCTGTCCCAATTGATTTGCCAAGGTTCGCAGATCCTTTGTCGTTGATTTGTCGACGAAGAACTTCAGGCGCTCCTTGTGGCGCGTAAGGCCGACATAGCTTGTTCGGGATTCCCAGAGCTTGCCGTGCAGACAGTAGACAGTGGTTTGCGTTTTGCCCTGCCCCCGGTAGACCGTGCCCGCATAGCCGAGCGCGAACTTGTCGAATTGCCTAGCGTCGAATGACAGCTCGGTGCCCGCATCGGTCAAAACGTAGAGCTTGCTGCCATTGATCCATTTCACAGTGCCCAGACTGCCGTTGAAAATTCCGGCCTTTTTGTCCGTGCCATGAAACTGGATGCGGTCGCCCACGCCAAACGTCTGCTGTCCCTTGCAGGTGTCAAAGGTGTGATTGCCGGTGACCTCGCCGCGTTCCTCCAAGATACCGCGCAGCTGTTTGTTCAACTCGTTCACTTCGGAGTTTGTCCCGGCGTATACAAAGCGGGCTCGTGCTGGATCCTGTCCGAGATCACGCGTCCATTCGTGAATCAAGGCTTGCTGCTGTTTCTGCGTATCAGCGGCCCAGTGCATGAAACCAGGATGCTTTTGGTACAGCTTCAGGCCTTCCAGAAAACGCCCCTCGGAAAAGTCCGTACTAGCCTGTTTCTGCCATTCGCTTTCCTGCCTGCGAACATTGGTGATTTCCGCCGATCCAAAGCGTTCCTTGAATTCCGTAAACATACCGCCGCGAGCCACGGAAGCAAGCTGCCGGTCGTCGCCAACCAGGATGATTTTGGCTCGTGCCTCGTCCGCATGGATAAGGATCTTCTCCATGATCTGCGTATCGAGCATAGCGGCCTCATCCACAAGAATGACCGTCTTTTGATCCCACTTTTTACAGCGCTGATTGTTCTCCTGGTGCCATATGGCCGAGTGCGCCGTGCTGGCTTCGCTGAAGCCATCCTTTTTCATGTCCTGGGCAACCGTATTCGTGGGCGATAGTCCGACCACACGGAATCCCGAAGCTTCGTATGCCTCGCGTACGGCTCCCATGGTGTAGGACTTGCCCGCACCTGCGCGACCTTCGATAATCCTAAGGCCACCAGGATCAAGAGCATGGCGAAACGCCGCTTCCTGTTCGGGATCCATGGTCCGGGTCTTCAAGGCCTGCTGAATAGCTGACGAGCTTGTTTTATGGCCGGTGTCCGCATGCCTCTTGGTGCCCAAATCCATGACTCGCGTTTCTTGTTCGAATGTTTGCTTCGTAGTGAAGCCGGCGGCCTTACGTGTTTGCGGATCGTATAGCTTGACCAGGTCGGGATGTGTGAGCAAGGCCTCTTGCAACGCGTTGTTGGCCTGGGGGGAATCCGTAAGTTTCAGCACGGCCCTGGCAATATCGCGTCCGGTGAAAACGGATTTGTTGCGCGTGAGCTGGGCTAAAATGTCCGCAGGCTCACATTCTTTGTTGTCTTCGGCAATCTGCTCGTTCAAAGCCTTGGTATGGACCTGCTCCTGCTTGTTATGCCAGACCGGCCCCACGTGCTGCTGCGCAGTCACACCGGGAGCATCCACTTCCAGGTCCATTCCGCGCGCCTGAAAAAAACCGTTTTGGAAGGCTTCCCACTGCCGCCCCCAGTCATCCTTGCTCAAGACGTGTTTGCCCTTGGCAAAGCCGGGGTTCAGATGCCGGGCCTTGCCACCGAAGCCCTCCGGCCCGAGCGTCCGCGTGGAGATAAGCAAATGCGCGTGCGGGTTGCCGTCGCCTTTGTCGTGGATGACCATTTCCACGGCCAGGTCATGCTTCACGAAATGCTCGCGGGCGAACGAACGCGCCAACTCAATTTGCTGTTCCCGAGTCAGTTCGCGATCAGCAGGAAGGGCCAAAACCATATGCTTGGCCAACTGCGCGTTCTTCTTTATGGTGCCGTCCTTTTTCAGGTCCGCTTGTTCCGCCGCGTTCCAAAGATTTTCGCCGGAGGACCACTTTTCACCCGAACGCTCGGAAAGAAGCAGCTCGCTACGTACGTACTCGCCGGTCGCGTCCTGCGCTTTTGCCGTAAAGTCGAACTGCCTGCCGGTGGCGTCCTGGCACATGCGCTCCCGGTTCAGATAAGCGGAAAGCCCGACAGCGGAGCCGCCCAGTTTGGTGGAAATGATTTCCACCCGCGCGAATGCTATGGCCATATGCATTCCTCCATTTTCAGCCTCGCAGAGCGCAATCATTTTTCCCCAAGAAAAATGTATATTGCGTCTGTCCTCATTTGATTCGGCCAGATTTCCAACGCCTTCGTCAGTTCCGATCAATTATGGCGAATTCTGTGTTGCTTCTTTGGTCTGCCCCGGCAGATTGCAGCAAGTAAAAATAAAATTTGCAAAAACTGACCTAGCGGATTTTTGCTGGCTCTCGCAAAGTGGAGACGCCTTGTTTTAGTCAAACGTATTTTTCCCATTTGCCTTATCATCCGATGCCCACTTAGCTCCGCGTGCGTACATTTCTCTTGAGGAGCTTTTGGTCCTTCCGGAAATTTTACCTTCAAGCGATCCGCCCAAGAGAGGAAAATATGGTGACGGAATCTATGATGGTTCCTTATTGTTCGGAATGGTCCATTTGTTTTTTTTCAGAACTGACTAATTCCTTGGGGCTTGTTCCATTAGTACCCAAAAATATGTCCTCAACGTCCTCAATGTCCTCAAGGCGTTGTCCTGTCACGGTTTCCTGTTGAGGACATGGCGTTTCCAATATCCTCGACGTCCTCAGGCTTGCTTTCTCGTTTGAGGAAGTCGAGGACGTTGCATTCGTAAAGTCCTCGTCCTCCAGGGTACGTAAATACTGGTGCTGAGAACATTGAGGACGTTGAGAACATTGTTTTAGGAAATGCTCTGTTTTTTCATCCCAGCATAGGCAACGAACGCCGCTTTTACCGTTAGCGTGATGCCTTCCTTCAGAGAGGGACAGGCCTACATTTCGTAAGATTGCCCCCATTGCACGTGCTGACGTCATTCGACTTTCTTTCGGGGATGCCGCGTTGAAATGCTCGAATATGAAGCTAACGGCTAAGCGCCCGCTGTCCGTTTTATTGCGTAATGATTCCAGAACTCGTGCAAGCCGATTTGTCCGTTCAGAGACTTCCTGAGGTGGAGAACTTTTTTCATCAACTAAAAGTCTGACGGCATCCACCGCCTGCCCAAGATAATATTCAGCTATTTCGATTCCGGCTTGAATGGTTTCTTCGGTGATCTCTTCAACGGGGTCGGATTGTTTTGAAAAATTGTTGATACATTGCAATACGCCGGCAAAACGGATTGCGTAGGAAACGCTTTTAGGAATGAATCCGCGCAGCATGGGGGGCAGTTCAAGTTTAATAATGTTATGCTCGTTACGCCAAGCAATGAGTCGATGCAAAGCAGCAGGCGTTAAACGCATTACCAAAGGATTTTTTTTGTCTCGTTTTTCTGCCCACTCAATTGCGGTCATTAAAAGCTGTTCCCAAGTATTACGCGACTCTGGCAGCCATGCTTCCGTTGTCAGATCGAAATGCGCTGATGGTTCGTAGGTGTAGAGTCCGCGAAATACCGTACCGTCTTCAAGAAATATCCCCTGTTCCGAAGTAAAGACTTTGGTGAATGTTTTTGGTTGAATGCCGCCCGAAACTTGAACACATCCACTTTTGATAAAACAACTTTTTCCAGAACGGACGATCCTTATTGGGCGGCCATCCCAAAGACCAAGCCAAGCTTCGCGATCCGACCCCTTGCCGGATTTGTATTGCCCTTGTGAGGTAAGAAGCGATGACGCTTCGTTAAGAAGTAAGGCCAAACCGCCGGTAGGGTGGTCGATAAGATCGGCATGAATGCCCTCGATCGTCATATCTGAAATGATGTAGCCGCGTGGAGAACTGGGCCGTTCCTGCTGTCGTTCAATTTTTGAAGTGCTATCCCAATCTTTCAGGTCACGCGCGAAGCGCTCCTGTTCTTTTTGTTGAAGGCGCTCCAAGACAGTTGCCAGCAACCACATTGATGGAGTTTTGCCATCCCCCGAATCCCTTAGATCGAAGCACCAAAAAATAAGGGGCTCTCGCCAGGAAGTCTTGACCTCACACACAGTAGTACAGCCAAGAGCAGCGGCTACAAGGCAAAATACATAGCCGGGAATGGGGTTATCGCTTCCGGCGCACGAACGGGCTAGCTGTTTAAGTGATTGTTCAAGGGAACTGGGCAGCGTATGCCAAGGGTACGTAATTCGGGGATAACAGGCGCGTGCAAGCTCCCAACCTGTGAGAGGGCAGGGGGTACTGGTTGCCACTGGTTGTGTAACAGTGTGAGGTTTTTCTTTGAGCGGTACATTACTGCCCAGTCCCAATTCGACTTTGAGGGTATAGGCAGCCTTTGCATGTGGTAGGTGGTTAATTGCCGCAAAAAGATCGACTGGATCCTTGCCGCTATCACCCGTCACAGAATCATACCAGGCTCCAGATTGAATGTTGACACGATAGGAATGCCCGGAACCGTTGTTTAGATCCGAGCAAATGTATTCATCCCCATTCAATTGACCGTCAGGAAGCCATGAACCCAGTAGTGACGGGTAACGGGAAAGGCAGGTGGTATTGATTTGCTCAATGAGCGTCATTGGCTGCTACCTTTGGGAAAGATCTTTCTTAGATAGTCTTGCAATGAGCTCACGGATATCTTCAACGCGCCAAGCAGTCGTTCTAGGGCTCAGTTGAACAGGCTTTGGGTAGATCCCTTCTCGAACGCCGCTCCACCAGGTGGAGGAGGAAACCGGAATGAATTGAAGAACCACCTTGAGGCGAACGAATCCAATGGCTGGGAGTTCGGCTTGAGAAATTCTAGGACTGTCGTTCATGTCTTATAACCTCCAAATGAATTTGATGACATCTTATTGGAGATTAAGAATCAGTCCCAGACGGTAAAAAAACTGAGCATGCATGATTTTTACATTTTAGTTACACAACTCCCTGATTTTATGAGGTATAGCATTCTATTAATTGTAAAATGGCATATGATTCGAATTGAATTATGGGGTTGCAACTCACATGTTGTGTAAGTTTTGGGCGTCACTCTGGGACCAGTCCGAAAAATTTGTAAAAAGCGATTCGTTGATCTTCAGAGGGGCCATTGCCGTCAAGAAATTTTAAAGGTTGATAAAACTCACCCCATGCGAAAGTCAGTGATTGTTTGATTGTGCTCGCCTGGAACCCCGGATGTTGTTTTATAATAGCCTTAAAATCCTCATCTTTCACCATGAGTGAATGTATAAACTCTTCACTATGAATTCTAGAAGCAAGCCTTTTTATGATTTCATTATGAAACCAGCAAATTGGCTTTATTGAAGATTTCCAGTGGTCCCTGCTTTTTTTTACTTTTGTGAGTGCATTAGATAGGTTTATATTCTCTTTTGATAAATATTTAACCTTACTCTTCAGTATTTTTATTTCTTTTTCTTTTACTTTTAATTGGCAAATTTCAGTATTTTTATTGTTTTCAGTGATTATTTTTATTTCATCCATAAGCTCACTATTCTTTGTAGAGACTAATTCGAGGCTTTTATTTAACATTGTGGCCTTCTCATTCACATCATATAACTCTTTTTCAAGAGTTATATTTTTAGCTGAAATATCTTTAAGCCTATTTAGCTCTTTTAACGATTCATTGTATTGTCTTTCAGTCTCTAGTTTTTCTTTGAGGAGCAAATCTTTCTCTCCTGTTTTCCTTTCAAGTTCACTTTTTAAATTTTTAATCATAATTTCCTGTTGTTCAATTTTCTCTTTTGCCTCTTCAAACTCTTCATCTCTAAATCTGTTGAATGCTGCATTTTTGGCAGCCCCATAGATTAATTTTGGTTCAATTTTTCTATGTAGGAAGAAAAGAGCTAAACTTGAAAAAAATAGTAAATATAAATTGAATTCTATATTCCCAATAGCTTGTATTGGATTTTTAGAGAGTTTTGATATTGTAATCTGAAGCATCGAGAAAGAGGAAAGCAGTGATACAGATATCATAAGGAAATAAAATGATCTTTGATAAAATTGTTCTTTCTTAACTAGTTTCATTTTTAGCTCCTTTTATTAGTATGCTGAATTTCATTGCATTTTAAGTTCATCCAAATAATCCGCCCACCATTGCATCATTTCCCGTCTTTGCGGCAGGTAGTCTGCATAATTATACGCTGCCCGGACACTACTGCTCTCCGCATGGGCGAGTTGGCGTTCGACATAGTCTCTATTCCAACCATTTTCATTGAGAAGCGTTGATGCCATGGATCGGAATCCATGGCCTGTCATTTCGTCCTGAGCGTAACCGATGCGGCGTAACCCTGCGTTGATAGTGTTTTCGGACATTGGACGGGAGTCTGAACGTACGCTGGGGAAAATATAGCGGGTCCTTCCGGAAACTCAGTGGGTGGCCCCAATCTTGCTAATCTCCGGATAGAGGTTTAGCCCGCCACAAAAGAAGTAAATCGCCGTCTTGAAATGCTCCTTGTTGCTGTAGCCACAGGCTCTACGTTTGATGGACATGATTTTGCTGTTCAGCCCCTCCGCAACGGCGTTGGTCACGCGATGTCGACAAAAGGTCACGATATTGTCCATGTGATCCATGAGCATGTTCGCCACTTTGCCCATAGGCTCGAGCTTCGAGCGTTTGGCCCAAGAACACCATTTCTTCAGGAAACGCTTGGCCCACCCAACTGACAGATAGTCCCATAGTCCTCGAAGACTTTCTTTCATGGCCCAGGCTTTGCCCGTCTTCAGATTCGCTTCCTTGAGTTCTTCCAGGCGAGGTCGTTGGGAGTCCGAGAGGTTCTCTTCAGCATATAACCACAAGTATCTGCTGCCTTTCAATATTTCGTTTGCTTCAGCCATCAGCGCCTTATGTTCCTGGCGGCGTACTTTATCCACGGCTTCCCCTACATGCTGCATGATGTGGAAGCGGTCGAATACTATTTTGTCTGCTGCATCGGGCACGTTTTCCTTGGTTGCCAGGAAGTATGCCGGCCACATGTCCATTGATACAGCCTTGATTGCCTTGAGCTGTTCGTCGTTTAGCTTTTTGTAGTATCCTTCAAGGCTTGTCTTCTTACGCTCCTCGGCAACATGTTCTACGGTACCGCGCAACAGATCGCAGACGACGGTCATATAACTATGGCCTTTTTTGAAAGCTTTTTCGTCGACACCTATGTAGCTGATCTTACGCTGTTCTTTCCGTGCCATACCTCGTCGGACAGCTCTTTCCATAACGCCCCAAGCCTGATCCCACGAAATACGCATCAACCTGCGAGCCCCTTCAACGGTCGAGCATTCTGTCAAAACATCAATGACCAATCTTTCCATGAGCAAAGTGAAACGCGAACCAGGTTCAGCCCAGAATACATTGACCTGCCTAGCGCCATGCTCGGAGCAATCAACTCGGGGAATTCTTGCATGGATGAAGGTTTTGAACTGGCACGTATCCAGATGCCGCCAAATCCTTTCTTCGGCATGATCCCGGCATGTCAACTCCTTACCGCATTCCGGACAAGTCCAAAGCACCTTGCTCTTATGCTTGAGCCAAATATCCACACGGCCTTCAGACGTCTTCAGGTCAACTTTGTCCACAAACCAGGGGCTCTTGATGCCCAAAATCTGTCCGTAAAGATCAACATCTCTCATCGGCGGTCTCCTCCTGGAAATCGCCTACATTATGCCGCTACCCACGGCAAACCCGGAAGGACCATATAGCGGCCTGAACCTGTGAGAGGATGGACTTCGTTGAGAATGCCCATTGCTTGGTGGGAAAGCGGAACGATGTGCTTGACTCTCATCTTCATTCTATTTTCAGGAATATGCCATTCGGCCTTGTCGAAAAGAATCTCGGTCCATTCTGCCTGACGGAGTTCTATGGAACGAACGAAGACGTACGGCAGGAATCGTAGCGCGCAACGGACAATGTGCGTACCTCTGAAACTTTCAATCGCTCGGAGAAGCTGTCCAATTTCTTTGGGGTCGGTTATGGACGGATGGTGCTTGACTGTCACCGGAGGCAAAGCGCCCCGTACGTCTGAGGCAGGATCGCGCTCGGCCTTACCGATGGTGACGGCGTAGCGAAAAACTTTGGAGCAGATTTGCCGCACCCTGTGAGCAGTTTCCAGTGCGCCGCGTGCTTCTATCCGCTGCAGCACCTGCAGCATGGTCGGAGCCGTTATGGTGGCGATGGCTGTGGTGCCTATGAAGGGGAAAACATTGTTTTCTAAGCGGGCGAGGACTGTTTTGGCGTGTCCTTCGGTCCAGTTGGGCGCGAATTTGTCAAACCACTCGCGGGCCACAGCCTCGAAGGTGTTCGTACCGAGCATTTGCTCGCGTTCATCGATACGTTGTTGAGCGGGGTCAATGCCTCTGGCAATGAGGATGCGCATTTCGTCCCGCTTGATGCGGGCTTCCTTGAGACGAACTTCCGGATAGACACCAAGGGACAGGCGATTGCGTTTCCCCTTGAGCTGGTAGCGGAAGCGCCAGCGTTTGGAACCCTGCGGAGTGATTTCCAAGGACAAGCCTCGTTCGTCAGGCATGACGTAGAGTTTGTCTTTCGGCTTGGCCGCCTTGATCATGGGATCGGTCAACGACATGAGGCTTCTCCTTTTGATTTAATTATTAAATCAGCTGATTAGCCTTATGTGTGGCACAACTTTCCATGGATTTTGGCCAAATTTGACGGTTGTACCACCGGTTGTGCCACTAAGTTCTGGATACCCCCGGACAATATGGGATGTAGTAAACCAAACTAGGTTTGGTTTGTCTAGTGGTTTTGGGTGGTTGTGGACCGTATAGGATGGTATGAAAGGTTGAAATGGTGGAGGCGGGGGGAATCGAACCCCCGTCCGAGAAAGATCCACCAAAGCGTCTACAGGTATAGGTCAAATATTATTCTCGCCACATACGATGCCTCTGACCAGGGCTGGAATGCGGCCAGTCTCGTCTAAGGATTCGCCTCATTTCGGACAGACAACAATTTGAGGCTAGCCTGATAATTTTTCACTTTCCAAGCCTATCAGGCGTCAACCAGGAAAGTGCGGTTGCTTAATTAAGCAGCCAGAGCGTAATCGTAGTCGTTATTGGCAACTATAATTGTACCGCTTTTTTACGAGGCCAGCGGTGCCTCGACCTGCAACTTTGGCTTCCACGTCCCCGTCGAAACCAGTGCGCCCCCATTAGGAACTGTCTTAAATATAATACCTTGACCGATGTTGGCAAGAGAAAAGAATTTTTAATTATTTTGGCAGGTCAGAGGAAAAATCAGGAACGTCCGAGCTGTGTGCCGCAGGAGGTCTGCATGCCGGGTCAGGAAGCTGATTGCCTTGGCTCTAGGAGCGCCGGCATGCGGACGGTGATCACGGTTTCGCCGGGCGTTGAGGCGTCCAGGGACACGCTCCCGCCATGGGCTTCCGCAGCCAGCCTGGCGGAATAGGCTCCCAGGCCTTTGCCACTGCTTTTATTGCAGCTGACGTATTTTTCGAACAAGCGACTCTGGATGGCTTCCGGCACTTCGCCTTGATTGTGGATGGAGAACAGCACCGAATCCTCCCGAGTGTCCGCGGATACGGTGACTGTTCCGCGGGCTGGGGAGGCCTCCACGGCATTCTGCGCAAGGTTGACCAGTGCGCGCAACATGACGTCTTCATCTATCCTGAACCGGGTTCCGGCGGAATTGCCCGGATATATGTTGATACGGATTCCGTGCGGTCTCGCCAGGATGCGAAGCTCATTTTCCAATTTTTCAAGCAGTGTGTTCACATCAACGGCAACAAGCTTCAGCGGTAATTTCTGGTTTTCCACCTGATGCAATTGCAGCAAGTAATCAATACTGCTTTCAATGCGTTCGGCAGATGTAACTATATCATCAAGGTCAGTTCTGGCCGTTTCAGAAAGCGTCTCATCCATGAGCAGTTTTCTAGATCTGTAGAGAATTGGGGTAAGAGGGCCGTGCAAGTCATGGTGAATCATGGCTTCCAGGGTTTCACGTCGCCGCAGGTTGCTTTCCAGCTCATCCCTTTGTTGCTGCACCTGCGTTCGGAGTATGTCGGTAACCATCAGGGAAAAGCCTATAACCATGGCTGTAACGGAGGCGATGCTGGAGAGTAGGTAGAATTCATGATTAGAGTTGGACCAGACAGAGGAAGAGTTGCTTTGACAGATCAGGATGATTCTCGCTACAGAAACAAGAAAGTAGTAACCGTACGCCAGGATAAACATGGGACGCCCGATGCCCCGTAGTCTGGAGGTGTACACTGCGATGGCGATGATCATACTGTTTACGGCAAGAAACCCATGGGCGAGCAGGGCCCTGGGCTTGGCGATGTTTTCCACAGCAGTGAACCAGTACAGACTTCCGGCGAACGCCAGGACAAGCAATCCGAGGAAAACGGCCTGCCGCCTGGATACTCCACTGTACCCCGTAAAGAGCAGAATGCCGTTCATGCTGATGCACGAACTGACGATGAGCAGCGTATTGGCCACGACAATGCTCAAAAAATCCGAGGTCCGGCCACGTAGCAGAAACAGCAGAAGCGCGGGCAGAATCAGGGTAAAACCGAACACCCATTGCCGGGCGCCGCGTATGGAATCATGCGGCCAGACAATGGCCCACGCGAAAATGGTGATCACCAATGATGTCGCTATATGTGCAATATGCAGCGTGCTGGTGTCGAGCATGTGTTCAGATGTCCTTGGGCTCTGAAAAAGTAATCCGGCACGGAGTACGCCGTATCATACGCAGAAAATGACCAGAGGGTTGTATGAATGATTCATTCGCGGTCTTGATAGTGGACGATATACCCGAACAGCAGCGGTTGTTGCAAGACATGCTCAGCGGCCGCGGCCTGAACGTCGCTGCGGTTTCCAGCGGCGAGGAGGCCCTGGCAAGGCTTGCGCGGCAACACGTCGACCTGCTGCTCACGGACCTGATCATGCCCCGGATGGATGGCATGGAACTTCTGGCTCAGGTACGTCTGCGTCATCCGCAGGTTGAAATCATCATGCTCACCAGTTTTGCGGACGTGCGCAGCGCCGTGGAAGCCATGCGCCAGGGCGCGTTTTCCTATTTCCGCAAAGGAGGGGACCCGCGCGAACTGCTGGCTGAAATCGCCAAGGTGCAGGAACTGGTACTGCTGCGTCACAACACGTCCGTTAGTTCGGACAAGGAAGAACCTCCTTTTGATGTGACCGTACCCATAAAAACGCTTTCCGACGTACGCATCGAGGCAGAAACGCAGCATATCCTGTCTGTTCTCCGCGCCACCAACGGAAACCGCACCCATGCTGCCCGTATTTTGGGTATCAGCTACCGCCAGTTGTGCAACCGGCTTAATTCTTTGGATATCTGAGCGCACCTGATGATGAAGACTCACCTTTTTTCTAGTATGTAATCTGTTTCCTGGAAATCCCCTTCATATTTATTCAAGTTTTCTTGTCTGTTACCTGTATCAATAAACGGGACTCATTCCGCAGCGCTTCAGGGAGAGTGAGCCTCCGTACGTTCCACTTATCCTTCCAGGCGATTACATTTTGTGCGGGCCTTCGTGACAAGCTGAAAAGGCATTCGTATGGGGGCGGAGGCAGTTACGCATTCCGTGATATTCCGGCCGGATTTCCGGCCGGTTTTTTTATATGAAGTCCGTTTCACTACTGCCTCGAAACTGTTGTCCTTAAAAAACGGCCTGCGACCTGAGTGTGTTCACGCCCGTATTGGGGAAATCCTGATACCTGAAGACCTTGAAGCCGGATCGTAGTCTTGTTTGAAGGTCCCATGTTGATCGCATTCTAGGAAATGGGTTTCAGAGAATTAGGTTTCATATTTTCTCCATCTTTTTAGTGGGTTATAGAAAATAAAGCTTTTGGCGCGTTGGCTGCGGTGTGTTGCGGGGCGTCTGCTTTGTTATGCGATACTTGTCATGGAGGAAAATATGGGGGCTGTATTTTGGAAACGGGGTTTCGTACTGGTTGCCCTTTGCGTCGCGCTGGGCTGGATGCAGACCGCAAGCGTCTACGGCGCCTTGTCCAACGGGCAGAATGCCGACCTGGTCATCGGCCAGCCGGATTTCTATTCAAGTTCCAGCGGTACAGGGGCCGGCGAATTCGAGCGTCCCATGATGATGGTGAAAGACACGGTCTCGGGCAAGGTTTTTGTGGCGGAATACAGCAACAACCGCGTGAAACGCTGGAGTTCCAGCGCCAGTTTTCTGGCCAATGAAAATGCTGAAGCCGTGCTGGGCAGGCCGACTTTACCACAACGACCTCGGGCACAGACGCAGCGAGCTTATCCCATCCCTGGTACCTGGCAATGGACTCCAAGGGCAATCTGTACGTCAGCGATTACAGCAACAACCGTATTGTGCGTTTTGACGACGCGGCCAACAAGGCCAGTGGCGCGTCCGCAAACGGAGTTATAGGGCAGAGTTCCTGGACCAGCAGCACATTGTCGACGCAACGTAACGGTCTGCAGTATCCCTCCGGAATCTTCGTGGACAGCCAGGATCGTTTGTGGGTTGCCGACAAGAGCAACCACCGCGTCCTGCGCTATGACAACCCGGATACGCTGGACGGCAGCGGCGGGGTCGCCCCAGATGCCGACGCGGTCATCGGGCAGGCTTCCTGGACCGGACATGCCTCGGGAACAACGCGCAGCAGTCTGGATTCCCCTTCGGCAATTTTTGTGGACAGCAGCGACCGGCTCTGGCTCCTGGACCAGTTCAATGCCCGCATCTTACGCTTTGACAATGCCGGCAGCCTGGACGGGTCGGGCGGAACTGCGCCCGAGGCATCCGCCGTGATCGGCCAGGCAAGTTTTACCACAAATTCTACCGGCGAGTCCGCCAGTCTGATGAGCGGCGAAGAACGAGGGCTCTGGCTGGATGAAGAAGGGAATTTATGGGTGTCGGACACCAACAACCACCGGGTGCTTCGTTTTAGCGACGCAGCAACGCTGGACGGGTCCGGAGGAACGGCGCCGGAAGCGGACCTGGTGCTGGGACAGGCGGATTTCACCAGCAGACTGATAAATGCGGGCAATGGCTTTGGTTCCGCCGTTCCCAACGGCATGTATTACCCGCAGGGGGTGGGCATCATGGATGGACGGCTGCTGATTGGCAGCCGCAATAACAGAATTCTGGGCTTCGACCTCTACCCGATGGTGGCGACCAGCTCGGTTTCGAACGTTGCCGGCGTTTCGGCCAGTTCCGGCGGCAATGTGACCGATGATCTCGGGAAAACCATCACGGCAAGAGGCGTGTGCTGGAATACCTCGGGCTCTCCCACCATTCAGGACAGTTGTACCAATGACGGTTCCGGAGCCGGATCTTTCAGCAGTACCCTCAGCGGCTTGAGCCCGAATACCACCTATTATGTCCGGGCGTACGCCACCAACAGCGCCGGAACTGGTTATGGCACGGCCAAGACGTTTACGACGTCTTCTGGAGGAGGAACAGCGGTTCCCCTGTCTGCCGCCTGGGCTTTGCTTGTGGCTTTGCTGCTCCTTGCCGTAGCAGTGGCAAGACTTAAGTCCGAAGGAAGGTGAGCCAACGCAGCTGTATATGACGCATCCGTAATAAACAAATCCGGCCGGAGAATCCGGCCGGATTTGTTCGTTTTGACAGGGACCCTATTGCTTTTTGCCGAATATCTCCGGCGGCCGGGTGGTGTCTCCGCCCGTGTTGGGGAAGTCAGGGTACTTGTAGGCCTTGGTGTTGGTCTCCAGCAGGTGGCGTGCTTCTTCCATGAAATGGTTGTAGCGGTGCTTGCACTCGTAGAAACCGTGCCACCAGGCATAATCCGGCGCCATCATGGCCGCGCCCATGCGTGCGCGACGTCCTTCGTGGTGCCAGAGCTCGTAGTACTGCACTTCCAGGTTCTCATCAAAGAACTTGCTCTTGTCGAGCAGGCCTTTTTCGTACAGTTCGTCGAGCATCTTCTTGGCGGGCTTGAAGTAGGCCTCGTTGTATTCTTCCACGGCCTTGTCCAGCTGGAGGTAATGGTCGTCGATCCAGGACTGCGCGTGGCATTGCTTGCAGATGTCCTTCATCTTGTCGCGTTCGACGGCCCAGTCCGTACCAGATGGGAAGGGCTTGAAATCCTGCGGGCGAACCGTGAGCGGAGCCTGGGTTTCCCAGGAAAGGCGTTCGGTCACGTCATGGGTGGTGGGCTGCTTGCCCGAACCGGACATGTGACAGGCCGAGCAGGTGGGCGCGCGGTAGTCCACGCCGGGAGTCCAGGCGCCGGGCGCGGAGTTGAAGTTGTATTCCTGCACAAAGGCCTTGTAGATGTCGCCGTGCTTGGATTCGTTGAAGATCTCGATCTGCGGATGGTCCGGACCCAGATGGCACTGGCCGCAGGTTTCGGGCTTGCGGGCTTCCATCACGGAAAAACGGTGGCGGGTGTGACAGCTCGAACAGCTGCCCAGGGAGCCGTCGAAATTCAGCCGCCCCACGCCCACGTTTGGCCAGGTGGCCGGGTCGATCTTGCCGTCCTTCATTTTCAGGACGGTGCCGTGGCAGTAATAGCAGCCTGTTTTGCGCTCGTTGTCCGAGTTCATGCCCTGGTTCAGCCAGGGATCCAGCTTCCACATGATCTCGATGGTGTTGGCGTGTTTGCTCTTGGCGTACTGCTTGGCCTCGTCCGGGTGGCAGCGGGAGCAGTCCTTGGGGCTGACCACCGCGGCTATGGGTACGAAGTACTGTTTTTCGCCCATGGGCAGGTTGCCCATGGAGTAGTATTTTTCGTGATCCACTGAGATGTCCTGGTCATCGGGCTGGGCCTGGTGGCAATCCAGGCAGGTGATGCCTGCGAAGGCGTGCCGGCTCATGGCCCAGTCGGCGAAAATGCCGGGGGTTTCCTGCTTGTGGCATTCGATGCATGCCACGCCCTGGGGAGGAGTAGCCCGGTTCATGGTCATTTCGCGTACTTTGGGAAAATTCTGCGTAGTGGCTTGAGGAGCCTGGGAATCGGTCTGCGGATTGGCTGTGGCGACCAACAGCAGAACAAACAGGCTTGCCAGAAAAATGTAACTCCATCTGCGGCGCATTCCGTACCTCCTTAAATTCCCAGGTTGGGCAGCCCGGACGCACGGTAGGGCGCGCTGAACTGCTTGTAGTCAAAGAACTGCCTGTCGTTGTGCACCAGGTTTCTGTGGCAGTCGGTGCAGCGGTAGTCCTTGCCTTGGTTGGCATAGAGCACCTTGCGGTGGGCCAGCATGGCGCCCCGCTTGGCAGGCATGTGCAGCAGGTTCCGATGGCATTTCATGCACTGGTCGTTCTTCATGGTCGCCCAGATGCGCTCTTTCATGACCTGGCGGTCGTAGGTTTCGTCCCCGTCCGTGAAGTGGGCGAATACGTCCTTGATGCCGTGGGCGGATTTGGCAAAGAAGAAATCGAAAGTGTCGTGGGGCGCGGGCAGATGGCAGTCCATGCAGTCCGCCACGAATCCCTGGCCGTTGTTGACGTGGGTCGAAGTCTTCCAGGCCATCACCGCAGGCCGTATCTCATGGCACAGGCCGCAGAACTCGGGGGTCGATGTCCTGACCATGGTGTAATAGGCCATGCTGAAGAGCGGAAAGGCGATCACGAGGCCGCACAAAACCAATAGAATAGACTTGGTTCCTCGCCTCATACCTCCTCCTGGTTGCAGGAAATCCGTACCGAAAACAGCTTCAGCCGGAGAGAATAGGGATTGCTTGATACATACCACAAATGAGGTAAAAAGAAAGTGTTTTCAGATATCCTGGAGGATTTTCGACAGGATCGCCAGAAAGCAGTGATCAAAGAGATCCAATTTGGTATTGGTTCAATACGCTGATACGATCTTATCTGTATTTTTTTTAAACCGCGATGAAAAAGGCACTTAAAAGGATTGAATGGTTACGCAAGATCATAATAAAATTATTAATAGATAAATATTTTTGATCCAAGGACATTGTCATGGACAATTTTTTCAAAAACATAGCTGCAAAATACGATATTCGTCTTGTGGAGGCCATGTGGATTTTGAAATTGTTTTCGAGCGAGGACCTTCCCGAGATTGCGCAACAGGCGTTGATGCAGGGTATCGAGTCCGAAGCAATAATCGGTCTGGCTTCCTGTTATTCGCACGAGTGGTGGAAGATTGAAAAGGATTTCAGAAGCGTTCTCAATGAATCGGGAGGCGGGACGATGCCACAGTTGGAGGCGCTATTGCGTTACGCTAGGCATATTTCGCAGAAAATCGTGGACGGCGAACTAAGTCCAAAATCCGGAGGGCTTCTGATCAATAAAGTATCTGAGGTTGACCTGTCTTGTGTCCAAGAGGTGCACGATATGGTTTGCGCTGCCTTGGAAATCGGGGATGTGCCCGAGATGGATGCTCAATATGAAGCGCTTATTGTGAAAGGGGCAAAAAGACTGGCTGCCCTGGTGTTGGAAAACGATCGGGACGAGCCGGACATTCCAGGGTGAATCTTTGGCAGAAAGCGCCAGAAAGCAAAGCCCCCGGCGTCCGAAGGAACAAACGCCGGGGTAGGGTCAAAGAAGCAGTGCAGTGTATGTAAATTCGCTCAAAAGAGTGGGCCGAGAGAGGGGATTATCTCGGCCCAGAGGCAGGAGGGATGATGCTTAATGAAAAGCGAGTCGTGCATTCTCGCTGAAAAGTACACTACCTGGAAAAGATTACGTAAGCATTGCAACTGAATTACACCGCTGTCATCTTCGAGAGTTTGTCTAAATAATTTGATGAGAGCAGAAGCTGCCGCTGAAAGGAAAGGCCGGAAGGATTGCTAAAACTGCATCATCTGGCCCCGGCATTGAGAAGCAATTTGAAGAATTGTTCCACGTATTTGCCGGAGACAACCTCGCGCAACAGGAAAAAAGGCGGCTGATCCAGGAGGAATTCCGCTGTAAAGGCCAGAAAAATATCATGGGAAAGAGCCCGCAGAATAGGCTCCACCTGGCGGTCCGCAAGTTTGGCGCGCACGGACTCGGGCAGGTCCCCCATGCGGCAGGCCACGGGCCGTTTGTCGTAGATTTCGCAGCGTCCGTCTTCGGAAAGCGGACACCAGGAAGCGGCCTCTGGTTCGCGCGCGCGCACCATGACCTCGAAGCGTTCCTCGCTGCTGAGCATGGTGTTCATGGCGTATTGCAGGTGCACGGCTTCGATGAAGCTGAGACGCGTATCGCCCCGGCAGCAGACCGTGCTGTCCCGTCCGCAGCGCGGCGTCTCCTTGGGGATGGCCTCTTCGATGAGCATGACCAGCCCCTTGAGATCCTGAAAAAAGGACCCCAGATCCACGGCATGCTTGAACTCCAGTGTGGGCTCGCGGACGGTCAGCTTGGGCTGCAGCTTGCCGTATTTCACCACCGTACGCCATTGCACGAAATTAGTCGGTTTGGAGCGCAGCGAACGCAGCACCCGGTCCGCTTCCTTGCGGTTCAGTCCGCGGCGCAGCAGATAGGAGTTGAGTACGGTGCCCGTACGTCCGAGACCGTGGCGGCAATGGATGAGCACTTTTTTGCCCAGGTAGCGGGCCTCGTCCAGCCAGTCCAGGGCCTTTTCCAGAGCCTCCAGCCGGGGCGCGTCCTCGTCGTCTATGGGCAGGTAGAAAACCTCGAACCCGTGCTTGCCTTCGAGTTCGTGCAGGTCCGTGAATTCGGCGCAGAGGTTGAGGATGGCGTTGATCCCCTGTTCCCGGATGCTGTCCAGCTGCGCGTAGGACATGGGCGCGGCGCCCACGGCCAGGTCTTCGAACACCCAGGTCAGCGTATAGGCGTACTGCGAGCTCATTTGCCTTCCACCAGTTGCCGCGTGCTTTCCAGAAATGTGTCCGCCATGTCCAGAGCCTCCTGCGTACCGCTCAGGGTGATGTCCATGAGCCGCGAACGGGCGATGATGCGTCCGAGAAAATAGAGTTTGCGCTGCAGCACGGCTTCCTTGTCGGGCGGATGCGTGGCGTCGAGCATATCCCCGATGATGGAGACCGAAAATCCGTACTCTTCCAGCAAACGGTTCAGAAAGACCAGCCGTGACTGGCGCTGCTCCATATTGCCTCCGCCGCCCTTGAAACGAAAATTGATGTAATTGGTCCGGGTGTTTTCGCCGCACAGACAATCCAGTACGGAAAAATGGTAGCCGAAGCGCAGCATCAGGTGCAAATAGTCCTCGCCCACGATCACATAACTGGCCAGAAATTTTGCGTCTTTGCTGAACACCCCGGCGCTGATGGAGTCGAACTGCTCCCAGTCCATGTGCTGCAGATCATCGGACCAGGGAATGTCCGGCGAGGTGAATCCCTCCCAGAAGGACCACATGGAGGTATTGCGGATGTCGTCGGGCTGCAGTTCGTTTTTTTCCAGGGCTGCTTCGAACACGCCGCCGCCCAGATCCAGCAGGTAAAAGACCACGGGCAGGTCGCAGGTCAGTTTCATGGCCCGGCCCAGTCCGCGCCCGCCCTTGTCCACCAGTGAAAACATCTCGGCCACGGCCTTTTCATGGGTAAAACGCGTAATGTCGTGCAGGGATTTGCAGCCCTGCGGATTGAAAACCTCGGCGGACGGATTGGTCAGGTTGAGTTCCATCAGGTACGGGGTGATGGCGGCCAGGCGGTCAGCGGCAGGTCCCTTGATCCGCGGCGTTTCCTGCGACCCCTTGAGCAGGGATGCGACCCTGCCTTCGAACACCAGACCGCGCCTGGCGTCCACAGTGACGTCCGCGCCTTCGGGAAATCGGGCAAAGATATTGTCCACGCCGGAAAGCACCGGCAGTCCGCGCGCACGGGCTATGGAGGCGAAATGAGAAGCGCGCGAGCCGGTCTGCGAGATGACGGCGGAAAGACGCGGCAGCGCCAGGGCCAGGTCCGGCCAGAGATAGGGTGTGACGGCCACGCTGTGCTCGGGCAATGTCGCCAGGTCGGCCACGCGGCGGACATGAACTATCCGCCCGAAACCCACGCCGGAAGAAGCCCGTACGGCGGCCTGGTCCAGCAGCCGTTTTCCGGGACCAGTCATGCCGTGTTGTCCGGAGTCGGTTTCGCCGGGGTCTTCGCTGACATGCGCCCGTGATTGCAGAATATGCGGGTTGCCCTGCAGGTCCAGGGCCCATTCGATGTCCTGAGGCGCTTCGAACAGGGCTTCCAGTTCCATGGCCCAGGAGGCCAGCTGCAAGGCCTGTCTGGGGGTGAGCAGGGCCGGGAGGGGCATATTGTCCGCGGGGTTGCGTTCGTCCCATTGCAGGGGCTCCAGTTCCGGGCCCCGGCTGAAACAATAAATCCGGCTTTGCGCGCGACCGGACACCAGCGCCTCGCCCGAGTTGTCGGCTTCCTGGTCCGTGGCAATGGCGTGAATGCTCAGCATACCCTGCAGGGTCTGCGTACGGTCCTGGTCTTTGGAGTAGATGACCCCGGCGGAGCGGGTCCGGAGCATGGGCATCAGCAGCACGGCCATGGGCGCTTCGTCGTCCGCCAGCCCGTGCAGAATGCGATAGACCAGCGCATGGGGCGCGTATTTGGACGCCAGCACCTGCTTGTAGGCCTGGTCGATGTCTTCGGATTTGACGTGCAGCAGGCTTTTGTACTGCCCGGCAAAGGAGATGGCGCCGTCCTCGGCGCGTGCGGAACTGCGTACTGCCAGCAGACCGCTGGTGCCCTTTTGCGCGCACAGCCCGGCAACGGCGGCGGCCATGTCGCGGCGCAGCAGTTCGGGTGTTTCCGCATCCAGGATCAGTGCCTGCAGCTGTTGGGAGAGCTTGCCGAGCTCCTCGGGGCTGGAAAGCCGGACCTGCCGCAGGAGCTGGTCCACGCGCGGGCGCAGTCCCGAAGCTTCCATGAAATAGGCGTAGGCGCTGGTGGTGGCCACCAGGCCCGGTGGAATGTTGATTTTGGTGTGTTGCAGGGCCTGGGCCAGATGCACGGCCTTGCCTCCGGCCAGATCCGGATGTTCGGTGGCCTGTTCCAGCGGAATGATGAAGGTGGGCGCGGGCTCCGGATAGTCCAGATCCAGTCCCATGCGTACGTAGAAGGTGATTTTGCGGTGGTATTCGGCCAGGTCCATGTAACTGGAGGGATTCATGGCCTGCAGCTGCTGCACCAGCTGGCCGGTGATGTCGCAAAGGCGGTCGCACAACCAGGCGATTCGGGTCCAGTCCGCGTATTCCTGACCAAAGTGAATCTCTTCCAGCTCCGCGATCAGCTGCAGACTGGCCTCGTCCAGGCGCAAGAGCTTGCGAAAGGCGTCGTACTTCGAACGCAGCAGGGCGCCGGGCGCAAAGACCTGATAGGTCCAGTGCTTGAAAAGCTGGGAAATGTTCACGGCGCGGACTCCTTGCCCCGAAGGGCGCTCAGGATGCCAGGATGCTTGCCACCTTGTTTTCCAGTTCGTCCTTGTCCACGGGTTTGACGCAGTATTCCCCGGCGCCGAGTTTCAGCGAATCCCGTGCCGTTTCCAGGGTGGGATAGCCCGTGAGCATCAGGGCTTTGAGTTCGGGATGTCCCTTTTTCATTTCCGCCAGAACTTCCACCCCGGTCATCTTGTTCAGCTTGATGTCCAGAATGGCCAGGTCGGGCTTCTGTTTTTTGACAAAGGCAATGGCCTTTTCCTCGTCGGTGAAGGATTTGACCGTGTGCCCCTTGCGTTCGAGGATCCGTTTGATCAGAACGCCCGCGTCCGATACGTCGTCCACTACAATGATGGTTGCCATGGTGATGTGTCCTGTTTTTCGGGGCTCAGAATTTTTTTGCCAGGCCAGACAGCAAAAAATCAAAAATTTTCAAACTCGGATTCGTTCCGTTTGAGCTCCAATGGTGCTTTCAATCGTTGCATCTCATCTTTTGCCTTCTGAGCGGCAGGTCCGCAAAGCCCGGAACAAGGCGGATGTGCCTGCAGCCCTGAGCCGGAAAAGGGCCGGGGCAATATCCCCAAACAAGCCCGTTCTATCCTGCCGGTTCGTGCTCCAGGGGGAGTTCCACCAGGATCATGACGCCGGGGCCGGGGGTGCTTTGGATTTTCGCATTCCGCAGTCTGTCCAGGAGCTGATTGCGCAGCTTCTGGGGCGCCGGGCTTTTGGCCACGATGGTGCCTCCGTGGTCTTCGATGATGCCGAAGGTGACGGACAACCCCAGCCCCGTGCCCTTGTTAACGGGTTTGGTGCTGAAAAAGGGGTCGAAGATCTTTTTCAGGTTTTCCTTGCTGATGCCTTCGCCGATGTCCACCACCCAGGCCCGGACCACATGCACCTTGATGTCCAGGCGGGTGCTGACCAGAATGCCTCCCGAAGCGTTGTTCAGGGCGTCGCGCGCGTTGTGCATCAGGTTTATCCAGACCTGCTTCAGCTTCTCGGGATCACCGTATATCACGGGCATGCGGTCGTCCAGGTCCGTAAAGATCTCCACGCCGTCCAGGGAGTAGGTATGCTTGACCAGATTGATGGCTTCCATCAGGGAATTGTTGAAGCACATCTCCTGTTTGGCGCTTTCGGACTGGCGCGAGAACCCCAGCAGGTCGGCGACGATCTTGCGGCAGACCTTGGCCTGTTTTTCGATGATGGCCAGGTCTTCGTGTATCTGGCTGTCCGCGGGCACGTCTTCCCTGCAGCAGCTGCGCATAGCCGAGAATGACGCCCAGCGGGCGTGTTGATCTCGTGGGCCCCACGCCGCCGGCCAGCTTGCCCAAAGATTCCATCTTCTGCGCCTGGATCAGCTGTTCCTGCTGCATGGTCAGGGTCTGCTGGGTCTGGGTGAGTTCGTCGATCATGCACTGCAGCCGCTGGGAAAGAAAATCAAAGGTGATGCCCAGGTCATTGATCTCGTCGCCTTCCCCCAGGTTGAGCTGCTCCATACGCAGGTATCTGCATGGCGAGGCGTAGTTGTCCTCCAGGTCTTCCAGAAAATCCAGGGCCAGTTCCTCGGCCTGGGCGCGCAGCTTTTCCACCCGGCGGGTAACGTGCCCGGCAAAGACCGTACTGACGAAAACGGCCAGCACCATCACGCCCGCAGTGGTGCCCATGATGGCCCAGACCAGCCGTCGGACCTGGTCCAGAATGGGCCGGCGCGAAAAGACCGAGGCGTACGAGTCCCACGGAGTCCCCGGCGACTATCACGGGCGCGGCGATGTCGTAGATGTAGTCGCCTTTGCTTTCCAGCAGCAGAATGGGCGATTCGTTGGGATGGGCCTTGGTGTGCGAGCGTGAGCAGATCCTGTGGAAAACCGCCGTGAAACGAATGGGCCAGCACCACATCGGTGTTGTCCAGCACCAGCGCGTATTCGACACCCTGTTCGGTGACCACGCTCTGATCCACCAGATTCTTGAGGCGCAGCAGGTCCCGGGCCAGCATGGGATCCACGGCGCGTGCCGCCAGATTGCGCGACAGGGCCAGGCCGCGTTGTTTGTTTTCGGTCACCAGGGTTTTGGCCACCATCTGGCTGACGATGACGGCCGAGAGCACGCCCACGAACAGCACAATGGCCGATGAGCCCAGGGCGATCTTGGTGCTGAAGGAGAACCGGGAAAAGAAGCGTATGGCGGTCATCGGATCAGCCCCTGTCCGCGGAGTTCGTCAACCAGGGTGCGCACGGCGTCGAAGTCGGCGTCGCGGCTGGGGATAATGCCGCGGATGTGAGCGGATTCCAGGATATTGCGATTCTGAGGATCGTCCATGGTCAGGGCGAACATGGCCTGGGCAATGGCCGTACGCGCGGCCGGATCCATGTCCTGGCGCGCGGAATAGACCCAGCTCGGATAGGCCGGGGTTTCGGCCAGCACCCGGATGTGGCGCAGGTCGATCTTTTTCTGCAGCAGGTCCAGGGTGCCCTTGCGGATGGTACCTATGTCGTAGGCGCCGGCATAGACGGACAGGACGACCTTTTCCTGCTTGCCCCCTGGTCCGGGCGCGAACATCACTTCCCTGAAGTCTTTGAGGGTGATTCCGTGGCTGATGAACAGCCCCAGCGGAAACATATAGCCGCCGGCCGAGGCCGGATCCACGGCAATCCAGCGTTTGCCCTTGCAGTCCTGCAGGGTCTGCAGCTCCTTGTTGGCTGTTCTGCAGATGACCTGACCTTTGAAAAAGGGCTTCCCGGAGGGCTCGACGATCCGGGCAAAGGCCTGGGCACCCATGTCGTGGAGTTTGACGTAGACCAGCGGATTGGAAAAGGAGATGTCGATCTCGCCGCGGCGGAACATGTTCAGGTGTTCGTCAAAAGTGTCCGGAAAGATCTGGCGGATGGGGATGCCGGTGGTCTGCGTCAGGTAGGCCACCAGCAGCCGCTGCCGTTCGTAGGAAACCGTGTGCGAATACTGCGGCAGATAGGCGTATGTCAGCGCCGGAGCGGGCTGCTGCGCCACCGGGTCGGAAAGCCTGGTCAGATCCACATGATAGACGGGTTCGTCCTCGCCGCAGCCCAGACAGCAGAGCACGGCCAGAAGCGCGGCCAGAGCCTGGACCAGGCGGAGCAGGCGCATCAGGCGAACCCTGCGGGGAAAAAAGCTGTCAGTGGTGCGTCGCAAAAGTTCTCCGTCGTGATCACGGAGCGGCCCTTGAGCTGCGGCCGCTCCGATCAAACTATTCGTATGGTCTGTTCGTCAGCTTTTTTGAAGGCTGGGAGCAAATAACAAAACGCTTTACGCTCCGTAACTGTCCAGAACCTTGATGATGTTCTTGCCCACTGTGGCGCATTGCTCGGCTTTGATGTTGGCCAGGGCCACGCGCAGGGACCACTCCGGCCCGGCAAAGCCGTTGCCCGGCAAACAGACCGTGCCGTGTTCGTCGGCCAGGCGGAAGAGAAAGTCCAGGGAATGGCCTTTCATCATCTTGTCGGCGAACGCCTTGTCCTTTTTGGCTTCGGCCAGTCGTCCGAGGTCGATGAGCGCGTAATAGCGCGAGAGGTTGTCCCCTTTGGGCTCCTCGATGCCCAGGGCTTCGTACAGCGCGGCCCAGCGTTTTTCCAGAATGTCCATGATGGATTTCTTGTAGGCGAACTGGGTGTCCAGCAATTCGAACAGGGCAAAAAGGCACATGCCGATCTGCTGCGGTCCGGACAATCCGCCCGTATGGGCCAGAGCCACCTGGCGGGAATCCATTTCCAGCCGTTCGTCAAAAGGAATGTCCCGCGGCTGGGTGGAAGTCAGGCGGTAGCGCATGTCCAGCAGGGCCTGGTCCTTCTGGGGCAGGGCCTTGATCAGCCTGTCCACCACGTTGTTTTCGTGCACCATGATCACGCCCAAACGCCAGCCCGTGACGCCGAAGTACTTGGAAAAGGAGTACACGCCCAGGATGTTCTCGGGCAGGTAGGCGCCGAAGGTGTTGAAGTTGTCCACAAAGCTGGCATAGACCGTGTCCGAGATGATCACCATGTTCGGGTTGTCTTTCTTGATGACCTCGGACATCCGCTTCACCGTGTCCGCGTTGAGGGAGACGGAAGTCGGATTGGTGGGATTCACCATGTACAGGGCCTTGACCGACGGATCCTTGAGCTTGGCCACTTCCGAATCCGGGATCTGCCAGCCCATGTCCTCGCTGCCCTTGATGTAGACGGTCTTCAGGCCGTAGTCGGCCAGGGGCGGCAGTTCGAGGTAGGGCGAAAAAATGGGGGTGACGATGGCCACGGTGTCGCCCGGATTGAGGATCTTGTTTTCCTTGAGCGAATTGAAAATGTAGATCATGGCCGCAGTGGCGCCCTCGGTGGCGAAAAGATGAAACTTTCCTTTTGGGGGCTTGCCGGAAAAGACCACCCGGGCCAGGTATTTGTTCACAATGGCTTCGGTGACCGGATAGATGCGCGGCGGGTCGGGATAGAAATCGCCCTGGATGCTGTCCACCAGTTCGAAGGCCACTTCGTCCGGATCCATGGAGAGTTCGGCCAGGGCGTAGCCCACCGCGGCGTGCAGGAATGTGCCGCCGGGCTTGTCCTGGTTGGCCTCGGTAAAGGCGGCGAGCTTTTTGGCCAGGCCTTTCTTGGGCACGCGGTAGCCTACGTCCGGGGTGTTGTCCGCGGATTCCTGGGCCGCGAACTGCATGAGCAGGGCAAAGCCGAGGCGTGCGGTGGTGTTCAGAAAATCCGGATTGCCGCGTCCGGCATTGAGGTAGGAGCAGCCCTTGGTCTGGGCGGCCTTCTTGGCCTTGTCTATGAGCAGATTCTTGATCTCGAACGGACTTTCCTCGCTCAGCCCCTTCCAGTCTATGCCGGCCTGCTGCGCGGCCCGGACGGTTTCCGCTCCGGAAAGCCCGAGCAATGCGCCCGCGGCGGGAATGGACAGCCCCAGCACTGCCACATATTTGAAAAAATCTCTCCGGGTGACAGTACCTTTTCTCGTTTCTTCAGCGAGTTCCTGGACGAACGGATGATGCTTTTTCTGCGACATGCGACCCTCCCTCTGTTGGCATTATAAAGTACCGTATCCATGCCACAGGAAAGAAGTTTCGTCCATGTGCTGTATAGACGGAGAGATGCCTGAATCCTGCTTTTGCTCTTTTTTGCCGTTACGCCGCAGGATGACTTTCAACAGGGCTTTCCTTGCCGGGCATGCCCAGCTCGGCCCAGCTGCGGGGTGTTTCTTCCGTCTTGTCCAGGCTTTCCATCAGTTTGGTGTACACGGGAATGCGCAGAAAGCTGACGGCCACACGCAACAGGATGTAGCAGCTCAGAAACACGCCCACGTAGCCGAAGGGAAAATCGATGAGCGGGATATTCAGGGATACGTCCGCAAAGCGTTCGTTCATCCAGGCCAGAGCAAAGGGCACGGGCCAGACAGAGGCGGTGAACAGGGCGGCGCGGTTGAAAAAGACCCGTCCGTACATTTCATTGGCCAGCTTGTTGGTGGCCAGGTAGCCTTCCTTGTTCTGTTCCTGAATGGCCCGGATGGAAAGATTGTGCATCTTGATCATCTTGGCGCTCTGCCTGCGGTGCAGGTTGCGGTTCAGCAGGCCCGAAAGGGCCATGGTGGTCATGCCCAGCGCCAGGGCGCCGAATGCCAGCGCCAGGGTGCCCAGCCAGTAGCCCAGCAAAGAGTCCGCCGGGATCCGGTAGGCGTAGATCAGAAAGGGGTCGATGCTTTGCAGAAAAGTCATTGTCTTTCCTTTTGTTTTGCCAGTCCGGGCGGATGGAGGAGTCGGAAACCGCCCGGACCGGCTGAGGTCGTCGAGTTAAGGCCAGATTGTGATGCCCAGGAAGCCCTTGAGGCTGTAGCGCATACCCACGTACAGGGCCAGGACGATGAAGATGCGTTTGAGCCAGATGTCCGGGATGTACTTGGAGGTACGCGGTCCGATGATGGAGCCGATGAATACGCCGACCAGCTCCGCACCGATCAGGGGCCAGTACACCGGAGTGCCCTTGAGGACCATGTAGGTGAAGATACTGGTGATCATGCCGATCATGACGGCAAAGGCCGACGTACCGGCCACCAGGTACATGGGCAACCCGGCAACGGCCGTGAGAAAGGGCACCAGCAGAAAGCCGCCGCCAACGCCGATGAAGGAGGCCAGACCGGCGATGCACAGGCCGCCGATGGCCGGTACCAGCGGATTGAAGTCGAATTCCACGCCGTAGAAGGTGAAGCGGACTTTGGTGAGGGTGAAGCTGAGGATCTTCACGCCCAGGGCCTGGGTGTCCACTTCCTTGCCGTGGCGTTGTTCGCGTACGGAGTTTTCAAAGGCTTTGGCGGCTTCCTTGGCCTTTTTGTTGCTGTTCCGGGCGGCCGGGGTGGTCTGGTAGAACAGGTAGCAGCCCAGGAAGAGCACGAAAATGCCGAAGTAGCCGATGTAGGACTTCAGGGAAATCTTGCCGGCGGTGAGCCAGGGGATCAGGTACGAGCCCAGAACCGAGCCAACGCCCAGGCAGAGCGCCAGGGGCAGCACCAGGCGGCCCATGCGGTAATAGTTCCAGGAGGAAATGCTTGCGGAAAGACCCACCAGCCACTGGTTGGACGTACGGATGGAGTCCGTGATCATCTTGTTCATGATCGGGGAGGTCTTTTTGAAGGTGGAGGCATAGTCGCCCAGGCCGAAAATGGTGATGTGTCCGACACCGGCCATGATGCCGCCGAAAGCGCCCACGGTGGAGAAGATCCAGCCTACCCATACGGCCCAGAGCAGGCCCACGATGAGGTTGACCGAAGGCGCGCCGGGAATGTTGAGAACGCCTTGCGCGGCCTCAGGGTTGATCTCGCCCGGATTCATGCCTTTGGGCGTGCTGTTTATGGCGTCGGAAAGGCGATCGGCCAGGGCCGGATCGCTCCAGAACAGGAAAATTGCCCCGCAAAGGGCCATAAAAACTATCAAGCGTACGTAGCCGCGTTCCATGGGAAGCTCCTTACACAGTTGTTTCGCCAACTTTCTGGCCTTTTTTGAAGATAATGAGCGGACAGTTCTTGCAGACATCCGCGCCGGGGAAACTGTCGCCCGGGCGGGTGATGGCTTCGGAGCCGTATTTTGCCTTGCGGTCCAGCAGGCGCTGCACGGTGGCTTCGATATGCTCGCCGGGGATGATGAAGTTGATTTCGCCGCGTTCGGTCTTGCCCGCGTTGTAGCTGCCGCTGCAGGCCGGGAGCATGTTGGCGGACTTTTCCAGGTAGGTGTAGACGTTGCCCGCGCAGGCCGAGGAATTCATGGTGATGTTGCTGCGCAGCGGATGGATGTCCATGGCCGCCATGTAGTCCACGGCCAGATGGTAGGCCTGCATGTTGTCGCAGTAGAAATGCACGGTGTCCGGAGCGAAATAGGTCTTGTGCAGGGGCGCCACCACAACGGCCTTGAGCTTGCCTTCCGGCAGGCGCGGCTTGGATTTTACAAAGCGCTCGGCCTGGTCCAGGTCCCTGGTGTATTTCTCATGGCTCTTGATTTCCTTGTCCGTGAGCGAGCTCCAGCCGAAAACATAGATGGCGTTGGCGCATCCGAGGGCTTCTTCCTTGGCCAGTACGGTCTGCCCCTTCATCCGGGCGGCGATTTCCCACTGACAGAAGGTCATGGGCTTGACCGGGGTGAAATATTCGTCGGCATTGGCCTCGAAATCCGCCACCTCTTCGTCGCTGAACAGATATTTGACGGCGATGGGATGGTGGTACAGGCGCAAACCGTTGTACAGGGCCTCGTGCATCTCCTGGTAACTTAAACTCATGTCCTTCTCCTCAATGTGACACGCCTTGCGCAGTGTCATGGCAAAAGTTCTTTCCGCAGATTGTTTGTTTGAACGCGATTATATGCTGAGCCGATGTTGAAACAACTCTTGTCACAAAGAAAACGCAGTTTCACGTAAAAAACCGTGTGGCGATTCAAAAAACAGCGATTTGGTGTGAAAAAAATCACAAGATGTTTTTTCATTGGAAAGAAGTTCAGGAAAAACGCTCGTCATTTCGGAGTGAAATACTTATTGTTCAGCTATTTCCACAACGCGTGTTTTTCCTGTCGTATTTAAGACTCCTTTGGCGTGTGCCGGAAAGGCGGTTGGGGAATGCTGTCAGCTAGTCGAGCAGAACAGATCTTTTTATCAAGTTCAGCAATAACAAAAGTGTAAAGAATCTTTACGATCAGAATGTTAGCTTTAAAAAAACATTCTTGTCTGCTAGTGATATATTATTCAGCCGTCTGTGTCTGGAAATAATTGCTCTTGCTGATTCGCAATTTCGGCAAAGAATCGTCGTTGGCCATGGTCGTTCCGTACCTGGTTATTAATGAGAAGTTTTTGTGGAGTTGATGCCCGGATGAAACAGGCTGGTGCTTGTTTCGGTGGTTGGCTTGCGTCTTTTACGGGGTGGTCGTTTTTTTCAGTCGTCTGGAATGAAACAAGGAGAACACGTAATGCGGTTTTACCAGTCTGTTCGCTTCAAGATAGTATTCATATTGATCCTGATATCCTTTTTGTCCGCAGGATTGAGCGGATTCGTGATTTTTCAGAAATATTATGCCAGCGAACTGGAGCATGTGGATACATCGTTGAAGCGGGCTGCGGAAGCCTGCAGCAACATGCTCCAGATCGAGGATCTGACTCCGTATATAGAAGGCGGGCCGGTAAAGTCGGAATTTTTCGTGGAAAAGATGCACGAAATGGAAAAGCTGGTTCAGATTTTCGGTCTGGAATACCTCTACGTCATGGAAGTGAATCCCGAGGGCGTGGTCAGGCTCGTCGCCGATCCTTCCATGTTGACGGGGGATACGGAGCCCCTGGAGGTCTATGAGGACGCTCCTGCGGAAATTGTCCAGGCCAGGGATCAGCAGAAATTATTCTATCCGGAGATTTACACGGACAAGTGGGGAACCTTCAAATCCATTTTCGTGCCCGTGATCAAGGACGGCAAGGCCATTGCGGTGCTTGGCGCGGATTACAAGGTGAGCTTTCTTCAGCAACTGCGCAACAAGGCCATCGGCATTCTGTTGTCAGCCGTGGGCGCGTCCTGTCTGCTGGCCTTTGTGATGGCGTTTTTTCTCAGCAGAGGCATCACCAGGCCTCTGGCCAGGGCCACGCAGTTTGCCGACGCCGTGGCCGGTGGGGATTTCGGACAGGAGATGGATACCCGCCGTACGGATGAAATCGGGATGATCATGAAATCATTGATGGGCATCAGGGAAACGGTGGCCAGAGCCGCGGACGCCTGCGCGCAGGTGGTCAAAAACGTGGAAAAGGGGCAGATGCGGGCCAGGGGCGATTCCGAAGCCTTTCCCGGGGAGTACGCCCGGATGGTGCAGGGGGTCAACGTGCTGGTGGAAATGTACAGCGGTTTTCTGGATCAGATGCCCGTGGGGGTCATGACGGCTGATCCGGACAGGCGCCTCGTCTACCTGAACAGGACCGCCCGGGAAATGGCGGGAACAGAGCAGGCCGAAGGCAAGAGCTGTCAGGAAATTTTCTGCTCCCAGGCGGGCAATGGCGCGGATTGCGGGCTTTCGGAAAGCATGCGGTCCGGTACCCCAGCCCATGGGGAGACGGAGGTGCGGACCTCCAACGGCAGCTATGATGTCGCGTATTCGGCAGTGCCTCTGGTTACGCGGGACGGCGCCAAGGTGGGCGTGGCGCAAATCATCATCGATCAGACCTCCGTGAAGCAGGCCCAGCGCATCATGCTCGAGGTGGCGCAGCAGGCCAACGGCATGGCCGATCAGGTGGCTTCTTCCTCTGACGACCTGGCGACCATGGTTCGGGATATCCGTACGGGTGCGGAAACACAGGAGCAGCGCGTAAACGAGACCGCAACGGCCATGGAGCAGATGACCGCCACTGTGCTGGATGTGGCGAGAAACGCTTCCCGAGCCACGCAGCAATCCGAGAACGCCAAGAACAAGGCGGACGAGGGCGCCGAGCTGGTTAACAGGGTTATCACCGCCATAACCCAGGTCAATAAAATGGCTCAGACTCTGCAGAGCAACATGCAGGAACTGAGCGAACAGGCCGATTCCATAGGCGGCGTCATGACCGTGATTACCGATATTGCGGACCAGACCAACCTGCTGGCCCTGAACGCGGCCATCGAGGCCGCCCGTGCGGGTGAGGCAGGCCGGGGGTTTGCCGTTGTGGCCGACGAGGTGCGCAAGCTGGCGGAAAAGACCATGTCCGCCACCAGCGAAGTGGGCAGCAAGATAGGCGCCATTCAACAAGCCGCGGAGCAGAACAGGCATTCGGTGGACAAGGCAGTGGAACATGTGACCCAGGCCACGCACCTGGCCCGGAATTCCGGCGAGGCTCTTGGACAGATCGTTGCCATGAGTCAGGACAGCCTGCAGCTCATTTCCAGCATTGCCACTGCAGCGGAAGAACAATCCTCCACCAGCGAACAGATCAACCGGACCATCGAGGAGGTCAACGCCATTGTGGAGCGGACCACAAGGGAAGTGGTACGATCCTCATCGGCCATTCAGCAGATAGCCACTGTTTCGCAGGACCTGAAAGGCGCGCTGGACAAGCTCAACCGGCAATAGTCCGAGGCTCCAGGGGCGGAACGTCACGCTGGATCAGTCCGTCTGCAGCAGGTTGAGAAGAGCTTTTTCCAGCTCTTTCAGTTCGAGAGGTTTGGAAAGGTAGCCGTTCATGCCGGCGTCGATCATTTTCTGCTTGTCGCCGAGCATGGCATAGGCTGTGAGGGCGAGGATGGGGATATTGGCGTTCTGTTCGCCCGCATCCCCGGCGCGGATGGCGCTGGTGGCGGACACGCCGTCCATGACGGGCATTTGCACGTCCATGAGCACCAGGTCGAAGTTTTCGGATCCCAGGGCTTCCAGGGCCTCTTTGCCGTTGACCACATGTCGTACGGCGCACCCCAGGCTCTGCAGTTGTTTGATCACCACCAGAGCGCTGATTTCGTCGTCTTCGGCCAGCAGCACGGTGGCGGATTGCAGTGCCTGGCGCTGGGGCGTCAGATGCGCGGCTTCATCATGGGCAATATCGGACGTCTGCCCCACGGTGATGCAGAAATAAAAGGTCGAGCCTTCGCCGGGTTCGCTGTCCACGTCAATGCTGCCGCCCATGAGTTCGACCAGGCGTTGGGAAATGTGCAGGCCGAGTCCGACTCCCCGGTCTTTTTTGATAAAGCCGGCGTCCACCTGGGAGAAGGGAAGGAACAGCCGTTTAATCTCCTCCTCGGAAATGCCGATGCCCGTATCGGATACGGTAAACAGCAGCTTTTGCTGCCCGGGCTTGTCAGCGGGCAGCGGGTAGGCTTCCAGCCGGATGCTGCCTGAGGAAGTGAACTTGAAGGCGTTGCCCAGAAGGTTGTTGCAAACCTGCTGCAGGCGGTTGGCGTCTCCCACCACGAAACGCGGCAGATTGGGGTGCAGGTAGAGCTGCAGATCCATGGCCGTCTGCTGCGCCAGCGGGCGGAAAAGTTCGATGACGTGCTCCAGGGATTCCAGCAGATCGAAGGGAAAATTCTGGATGCTCATTTTTCCCGCTTCCACCTTGGACAGATCCAGAATGTCCGAGAGCAGCCGGGACAGGCGTCTGGACGCATCCATGGCCAGATGGACGTATTCGCGCGCTTCGTTTTCGGTGACATTGTGCTCCAGCAGTTGCAGCATGCCCAGCAACCCGTTGAGCGGCGTGCGGATTTCGTGGCTCATGTTGGCGAGAAATTCGGATTTTGCCTTGTTGGCCTTTTCCGCTGCCTCCTTGGCCATGACCATCTGCAGATGATTTTTTTTGATTTCCGCCAGGGAAATGTCGATCCGGTAGAGTTCCTTGGCTCCGGTAACTCCGGTACGGATGATATACGAGGAGCGCACCGGCACCGGGGATCCGTTTTTGTGCTGCAGTTGCTGCTCATGCTCCAGAGGGGGAATGGAATCCCGCAGGCACAGGGACAGTCGTTCCAGCTCCTGCGGGCGAATGTCTTCCGGCAGCAGAAAATTCGCCAGGGGTCTGGACATGGTCTCCTGCATGGTGAACCCGAAGAGTTTTTCGCAGGCCTTGTTCCAGAAAATGATCCGCAGGTCTTCGTCATAGCCCTGCACCGCGACCATGCTGACGTCGTCCATGAGGTTCCGGAAGCGCTGTTCGTTTTCTTTGATGCTGGCGGCGATAATGGCCTTTTTTTCTGCATCTTCACGCCTTTTTTCTTCTTTTTGAACTTCCCGGACACGTCGAAAGCTGTAGATGAGCAGGCATAAGGTCAGAAAGGGGACGGAAAGAAGAATTTCATCCAGCTCCCAGTCTTCGTGGCTACGGCTGAAAGCGTAAAATTTATCAAAAAAATCAATGGATACCATCATGGCAGTGAACAGAAAAGTCACCACGATGAGTATGATGAAATCCAGAAGTGGTTTTTTGGTATTCATGATTCTGCAATATCTCGAGTCAAATGTGACAAGATCCCAGAATTGAGATCATCCGCCCGCTGACTGTTTCGTTGTTGCGTTTTTTCACGTATGTCGCGTAACCACGTTGTAAAGAAGTTAACATGCCAACATGGTACGCATTATTTCCTATCATAGCAGATATGCTTTTTCTTGGCGAGACTAAATGAAGGCGGGGAAGGGCAATTTCCAACAACCTGAGGAAAAGAGAGACGGCAATGGCCCTGCCGTAATTTTCCCAAGCCCGGCTTCTATTACGTACCGGCGACTTGTGGAAGGCGTACGGAGATGGTAATGTCTATACAGTTTGATAACAATGCAGCGAAGTTCCGGCGCCCGCCAGAATTCCGGCAGTCCGGAAAGGAATAAAGAAGGTAGCTATGGTGCTCGAGTCTACAGGCGTACGCACAGCCAAACGAGTGGCAGTGGTGTCCGGCAACAAGGCGCATGTCGAAATGGACATGGCATCCTTGAAAAAAATCGACATGGATTTCGTCAAGGCCTGCCCGAGCGGTACCAGTGCGTTTCAGCTGCTTTCCTCCTCCGGATGCGATATTCTCATCTGCGATTCAGAAATCCAGGACATGGACGCCAAGACCTTTCTGCGTACCGTCAAGAACAATCCCAGCATGAAGCATGTCCCCGTGGTCATGGTAACCACGGACAACGACCGCAACGCCGTTCTGGACGCGGTGGCGGCCGGGTGTTCGGGGTATATTCTGCGGCCCTATTCGCAGGAAACCTTTGAGCGCCATCTTGCCACGGCCCTGCAGCTGCTGCGTTTCAGCGAAATCGAAATGCGGCAGATCGAAGACGCCAAACTGATGCTCGAGGTGGGCGAGTACGACGACGCCATCGAGGAATTCGAGGAAGTGCTCTCTTTGCAGAGCGAGGCCGAGAAATATTATGACCTTGGCTGCAAATATCTGATCCGCGAAAAATACGGCAAGGCCATTGTGGCTTTTCAAAAGGCCCTGAAGCTCAACGATCTGTTCGCCGAGGCCTATCAGGGACTTTCCGAAGCCTTCAAGGGCAGGGGAGAAGTGGACCAGGCCCAGTTCTATCTCAAGCGGGCCGCTGACGTGTACGCCGAGTTCGACCGGATGGAGAAGGTCAAGGAGCTTTTCATCGACATTCTCAAGTACGATTCCGCCGCCACCAACCCCTTTAACAGTCTGGGGGTCAAGCTGCGCAAGGGCGGAGATTATATGGCGGCCATAAAGGCTTACAAGCAGGCCCTGGAGTTGACGCCAAACGACGAGAATGTTTATTACAACATCGGCAAGGCCTATTATTTCATGGATGATTACGAGAACTCCCTCAAGCATCTGACCATGGCCTTGCGCATGAACAGGGATTTCACCGAGGCGGCGAAGTTGTACAAGGAACTCAAGGGCGCGCCCTGGCCCGGCACCGGCCAGAAGTCCCGCGGTGTCCTCGGCCGAACCGAAGCGCACAAGGACATCTGATTCTGCAACGTCATCCTGCCGCAATGCCCGGAAATTGTACGGGCGCATCTTCAACAACACATCTAACATCAGGCGTTTTCACGGAAGCAAAGCAGTGAATGATTATCTGAAAGCTGTTCAAGAGCCCGGGCAGTCGGTCAATCCGCTGTTCGCCTTTCTGAATATATCCATAGAACGGTTGGATGCGGCCAATGTGGCGCTGTCTCTTACGGTAAACGAAGAGTATGTCCAGGGCGCCGGCGTGCTTGCCGGAGGTTTGCAGGCCACCCTGCTGGACGAGGCCATGGCCCATGCAGTCATCTCGGTGTTGAACCAGGGAGAGGGTACCGCCACCATTGAAATGTCGGTGCGGTACTTCAAGGCTGTCAAAAAAGGGGACCAGCTGCGCGCGGAAGCCCGGATCACACAGCGCGGCAAACGTGTCATCCAGGCCGAAGCCTCGGCCTTTGTGGATGGTATGGTTACGGCCAAGGCTGCGGCGTCCTTCAGCGTTATCGAAGGCATGAAAAAGAACAAACTGTGAACACCTCCATGGCGAGCTGTCTGATAAAGGATTTTTGCATGTCCCGCAGGGTCAATTTCTGCCGCCCCGTGGCGGCTTTGCTGTTTCTGCTGTTGCTGGCCGCCTGCGGCCCCACGGTCAAGCCGGTTCCGGTGCCTCCGCCGCCTCCGGAACAAACCGAACAATTGCCGGCCAATGTCCGTTTCTGGGCGCCGCTCATCGAGCGTCTGGAACGGGACGGATTTGCCCGTGACGAACTGATCGCCGTGTTTTCCGATCCCCAGGCCTCCTTTTCCGCCAGTCCCATGGTCATGAAACTGCACGAGCTCGTCCGTCTGGGATACGGTGCGGAGTTGAACCGCCGGATCCAGCAGGGGTTGAACGACCTGGGCTATGCGGCGGGCAAGCCCGACGGCCTGGCTGGTTTCGGCACCAGGGCCGCCATCCAAGCAATTCCAGCAGCTGCATGGTCTGGAAGCCGACGGCGAACCCACGGATGCGCTGTACCTGGCCATTCAGCAGGATTTGCAGCTGCCGGCGAGCCAGCGCCCCAGTCCGCCCAAACCCAAGAAATCCAGCAAGCCGGCCAAGCCGCCGGTTTATGACAAGATCCTCACTCCCCAGCAGCTGGCCAAATCCAAGGCCTTTTATCTGGAGCACCAGGATTCCCTGCGCAGGATGGAGCAAACCTACGGCGTTCCCGGCGAACTTGCCGTGGGCATCTTTACCGTGGAAACCCGCCTGGGAACCTTTTTCGGTGATTATTCGGTGATGAGCGTGCTGGCCAGCATGGCCCTGGCAACGGATTTCAGCGTTGTGGAGCAGACCTACACGGCCACGGATCCGCAGGGCGTGGACGCGGACAAACGGAATTTTCTTGAGGAAAAAGCCCGTATCAAGGGCAACTGGGCCTACAACGAGTTGAAATCCCTGATTCGCTACGCCGAACATGCGCAGGTGGACCCCTGGACCATTCCCGGTTCCATGTACGGGGCCATCGGCATAGGCCAGTTCATGCCCAGCAACGCCGTACGCTACGGCAGGGGACGGCGATGGGGATTCCAAAGTGGGACCTGTTCGACCTGGACGACATGCTGGCCAGTTTCGGGCAGTTCATGCAGGCCATCGGCTGGCAGGGCGACATGCATGACAAGGGCAAGCAGAAAAAGGTGCTGCTGCGTTACAACCGGAGTTCGCGCTACGTCAACACCGTGCTGGCCGTGGCGGATTATCTGCATCCCGGCTGGCGGTAGGACTTTGCCGGTGAACCACAAGCTTCGCGACCACCAGATCAAAGGCGATATACATGGCTGATTCCGAAGGACAGTCCGTATTCCAGCTCCATCCGCGCATTACGCTTGCGCTTTTCAGTCTTGTCAGCCTTGTCCTGGGTGGTGCTGCTGCTGGAATTCGGCGTCCGGTTTTTCGTGCCCCTGGAATCCACCTCGGGCTTTTTCGACACCGCGGACGACGGACGCGCCATACGCGTCAAACCCGATTATCAGGGCTGGCTGCTGTCCAGGGGAATTCTCCGTGTACCTGCAGACCAACGACCAGGGCATACGCGGATACGCGCAGTTTGTCCGAAATACGGGGCGCCAAGGACAGGATCATGGTCATGGGCGACTCTTTCGCCTTTGGCGTGGGGGTCAATTTTCAGGATCTGTTTTCCACAAGACTGCAGGAAAAGCTGCGCGCGGACGGCGCGGATGGCGGCCGTGTTTTCCACGGGCTTTGACGATGGTTTCGGCCGGTGCAGTACGAGTACTATCTGGAGAAGTTCCTCGATCAATACGATCCGCATCTGGTGGTGATGGCGCTGTTCGCCTACAATGATTTTCACGACCACAGCATCATCCGGACAACCCGGGGAGAGGACGGCAGGATCGTCAAGCAGGAGCTGGCCGGAGTGCGCGTGGTGGACGGCCATCTGGCCAAGGCCGATGCCCAGGCCAACTCGGTCTATGTACGGTTTTCGCACCTGGTTGTTCAATCACTCCGTACTCTATGTGATGTTCCGCAAGGCCCTGTTCCGCTTCGGACTGTCCTACGAGGGCAGGGAGCATGGCCCCGGTTCCAAGGTTCCGTACTTTTTCCTCAAGGGCGCACCCCAGGAGAATGACGCGCTCTACAAGGGCTGCCTGCAGTCGATTCAGAACATGGCGGCCTTTCTCAAGGCGCGCAACAAGGATTTTGTGGTCATGTACGTGCCCACCAATTTCCAGATTGCCGAACGCTATGAAAGTCTGATGTACGACCTTTTCGGTTACGACAAGGAAAGCGTACGGGAGGCCTACGGCGCAGGCCAGCCCCAGGGCTTTTTGCAGGATTTTCTCGGACGCCATGGCATACGTTTTCTGGACCTGACGGAATCGCTCCGCCAGGCCGAGGCGCAGGGCCAAAAGACCTATTATGAAGTGGACGCACACTGGACCCCGGCCGGACACGCCTGCGTGGGCTGCGGCCTTACGTCAATATCTGCTTTCCCAAGGACTGGCGCGTTAAATGTTTCGCGGATTGTTTCGATACACCTGCTACGCACTTTTTCTCTGCCTCCTGGTGGTGCTGCTGCTGGAGGGCATGCTCTGGCTGACCGCCACGTATTTTTCCGACAATCCGCGGCTGGAGCGCCTGATTTCACTGACCAGAGACCAGCGTCTGCATGAAGAAACCTTCTGGGAAGAGCTCTTTCTGCAGACCTACAAGCCCGGCAACGGACTGGACGGTCTGAACGATCCGGATGACCTGCTCGGCTGGCAGCCCCGCAAGAGCATCTCCGTGGAGCTGGCAGGACACCGCTACACCACCAACGCGCGCGGTTACCGGTCCACCAGCGAGTATGTGCACCAGGCAACGCAGTACGAAGTCTGCGCAGTGGGTGATTCCTTCACCTTCGGCATGGACGCCGGAGACAAGGAAAACTGGCCTGCTGTCCTGCAGTCCGTGGCTCCGGAGCTGGAGGTCGTCAATCTGGGGGTGCCCGGCTACGGCGTGGGGCAGATGTATCTGCGCCTCAAGCGTGAGCTTGCTCATTTGCATCCGGAGCTGGTGATCGCCGCCTACATTCAGGACGATCTGTACCGTACGGACCTCACATTTCGCGGATACAAGAAACCCCGCTTTGTTCTGGAAGGCGGCAAGCTGGAGCTGACCAACATGCCCATCGGCAGCCCGGATGCAGTCCGCGCCGAACTGGAGTCCAGCAAGTTCGCGGGCAGTGATTTTCTGGGATCCCTGCGGACCGTGAATCTGGCCACCTATCTGTTGAAGAAAATCCGCGGATACACTTCCCTCAACAGCCTGGTGCGGCTGAATACGGAGCTGTTTCTGGCCATGCGGCACTTATGCGAAGAGCAAGGCATGGACTTCATGGTGGTCTACCTGGCCTCAGGCAGGGAAATCCGCTATCCGGAAATGTCCAGCTTCGGGGAAATGTTTTTGAAAGGGCTGGCGGATGAGCACGGCATTCAGACTCTGGATACGCGCCGCAGCTTTCAGGCC
>CAXXHY010000003.1:0-104334 GCA_963667575.2 Desulfovibrionaceae bacterium
CTGAAAAGTTGGCCGGATTTTCTTATGTTCCAACCCCCTGTCGATTCTTTTATTCTAATAGCACTTGACAATCATTCTCAATACTCCTATTCCTTTGAGCAAGAAAGGAAGGGATTATGCATCTGTTACAGCCGCTTTGTGAGTTTCCTGTCGGGAGTAGGGTGGTTATCAAGGAACTCGGTGAGTGCCCAAAAGGACGCATACGCTTATGCGCAATGGGCCTGACACCCGGTACGGTAGTTGAGATCGAAGATGTCTCATGCGGCCCGTGCCGGATCCGTGTTCGGGGTTCCTCCCTGGTGATCGGCAAAGGAATGGCTAACAAGATTCTCGGTTTTTTGCAGGATCCGAGCGAACAATGCATCCCCTGCGCACGGGCAGATGGTAGAAGCTGCCGAACGCACAAGCACTGATTCCTCATACGTTGCAAAGGAGTAGCCCATGACCTGGGACAATATAGCAGTTATTCTCATAGTTCTCGTCGCATTGGCGTATGTCATCCGCAGATACCGGATCAATTCCGGCGATCATTGCAAGGGATGTTCATGCGGATGCGGTTCAGAGGTACCTTCAAAGAAAAAATCATCTTGTTGTAGCACTTTTGACAAAAACTAAGCCTGTTTGGCGGATTCCACCGCTTGAAAAAATACTCCAGTCCGAGTACATCGGCTGGAGTTTTATTTTTTGATAATGGAGAAAATCAGATGAATAGCACAATTTGCCTGCGCAAACTGCAAGTCGGGCAAAAAGCTCGTATCGTGTCCATAGGCGCCCAAGGAGAGCTTGGTCGCAGAATTCGTGACATGGGCCTGGTTCCTGGTAGTGAGGTCGAAATTGTTGGCCGGGCTCCGCTGAAGGATCCCGTGGCATTGCGTATCAAGGATTTCACTCTGACGCTTAGGAACAATGAGGCTGACTGCATTTCCGTGGAGTTGGTTTAAGGATTAATGATGCCCAATACCGTTCTTGTTGCTCTTGCCGGCAATCCCAATGCGGGAAAAACCACCATGTTCAACGGGTTGACCGGAGCCCGTCAGCATGTGGGAAACTACCCCGGTATCACCGTGGAAAAGAAGGAAGGATACGTCCTGCGGGATGACTGCGAATTCCATATCGTGGATTTGCCCGGGGCCTATTCCCTTACCGCCTATACGCAGGAAGAACTGGTATCGCGAAATTTTCTGGTCGAGGAAAGACCGGACGTTGTGGTTCATGTACTCAATGCGGGCACACTCGAACGAAACCTGTATCTGACGGTTCAGTTCCTCGAACTCGGAGCCCCCATGGTTCTGGCTCTGAATATGATGGATGAGGTCCGCAAGCAGGGCATGACCATCAATACGAAATTGCTGTCCGAGCTCATTGGCCAGCCAGTGGTGGAGACTGTAGCGCGTACGCAGCTTGGATTGACGCGCGTGCTGGACAACGCCCTGGAGCAGGCCGAACAGAATCGGTTTCAAAAGTGGAAACCGCTGGAAATATCCTACGGACCGGATCTTGATCCGGTATTGAAGGATATGGTCGGGTTGATCGAAGAAAAGCAGTTTTTGACCGATCGCTATCCTGCTCGCTGGATTGCCCTGAAGTACCTGGAAAATGACGATGAGATCGTGATGCAGGGGCGCAAGCACGGGGAGCTGTCCAAAGAGCTGGAAAGCATGAGTGCCAAGGTCGCCGAGCATTGCCAGGTAACCCTGGATACCTATCCGGAAGCCATCATCGCGGACTACCGCTACGGGTTTATTTCCGCCATGATGAAAAAAGGTGTGCTGACCAGGGATACCATGCATCAGCGCATCGCTGTTTCCGACAGACTGGATCATATTCTGACCCATCGTTTTGTGGGCCCGCTGCTGATGATTTGTGTCTTGTTCGCGGTGTATCAGATCACTTTCACCATCGGTGATCTGCCCATGTCCTGGACGGAAGATTTTTTCGGCTGGCTTGCCGGACTGGGAGAAGCCTGGATTCCTGAAGGACTTCTGCGATCCCTGGTTGTCTCGGGGATCATCGACGGTGTCGGCGGCGTGTTGAGTTTCGTGCCGCTGATCCTGATCATTTTTTTCCAGATCGCTTTCCTGGAAGATTCCGGTTACATGGCCCGTATCGCCTATATGCTCGACAGAGTGTTCCGCATCTTCGGGCTGCACGGTTCGTCCGTGATGCCTTTCATTGTTTCTGGAGGTATTGGGGGCGGGTGCGCGGTGCCTGGTGTGATGGCCTCGCGTACGTTGCGCAGTCGCCGGGAAAAACTGGCGACTCTGCTGACAGCGCCTTTCATGACCTGCGGTGCCAAGCTTCCCGTATTCATCCTGCTGACCGGCCTGTTTTTTCCAAATAACGAGGCTGTGGCCTTGTTCTGCATTACGCTCACAGGGTGGTTTTTCGCCCTGGTGGTGGCCAAGATCCTGCGTATGACCGTGATCCGCGGACCATCTACTCCCTTTGTCATGGAATTGCCCCCGTACCGCATTCCGACCTTGCAGGGCATGCTTATTCACACCTGGGAACGGACCTGGCAGTACATCAAGAAAGCCGGGACAGTCATCCTGGCAATTTCAATATTGCTCTGGGCGGCCATGACCTTTCCTCAGCAGCCTGTTGCTCCCGTAGCGGGTGATGCGGCCGGTACGGCCGTTTCCACGGCTCAGGAAAGTTCGCGGTTGAAAGGCTCTTTTGCAGGGCGTGCGGGCGTTGCCCTGGAACCCATCTCCGAAATGGCCGGCTTTGACTGGCGGACCAATATTTCGCTGATTGGCGGTGTGGCGGCAAAGGAAATCATCGTATCGACCATGGCCACGGCCTATTCGCTGGAAAGTGGAGATGATGCGGAATTGAGCCTTTCCGAACAGCTGGCCAAGGACCCCGAGTGGACCGTCAGGCGCGGCATCAGCATGATTTTGTTTGTGCTGCTCTATGCGCCTTGCTTTGTCACGGTGGTAGCCATCCGCCAGGAAGCAGGATCCTGGGGATGGGCTTTGTTCAGCATTGGATTCAATACGCTGGTTGCCTTTGCGGTGGCTACGGCCGCCTTTCAGTTGGGTGGCTTGATCTGATCCAGGAGCATCAGGAACAACCCCAGCCTGGGGTGTTTATATGACGGCTCCTGGAGAAAGGTGGTAACTTAGGCAGGCTTGTTCTGTTTGCGGCAATCGCTGCAGATTCCGTACAGATACATTCTGTGGCCGGTAAGAACGTATCCGTGACGTTTGGCCAGTTCCTCCTGGAGTTCCTCAATACGGTCGTCCATTACTTCAATATTTTTTCCGCAGTTTTCACAGATGAGGTGGTCGTGATGCTTGCGGCCATATTTTGGCTCGTAGCGGGCGACTCCGTCCCCAAAGTACAATTCTTTGGCAATGCCCGAGTCGGCAAGCAGTTTGACTGTGCGGTAAACCGTGGCTTGTCCGATGGCGGAATTCAGCTTTTTTACTCTTTCATATAATTCTTCGGACGCCAGATGGTCTTCGCTTTCCAGGAACACCTCCAGAATGAGACGGCGTTGTGGTGTGAGCTTAAGACCTTGTGAACTCAGGTAATTAATGAAAACGGACTGGGGATCAAGCATGGGCGTAATACCTTGTATCGTTTAGTATTTTAAATACATTATCAAAGAGACCCGGTGCCGACAAGTCCGGTTACGTTGTCTTTCCCCTGGAAAATACGCTTTTTTCATAAAAAAATAACCCGGAGAATTCGGGTTTTTTTTTGCTGGACAGCATGCCGGATTCATCTGCTCCGGCATGCTGTCCGAAAGGTGTTTATGCAAGGGTGATTTTGGGATCCAGGTAAACGTTCTGGATGGCATTGAGCAGTTCGATACCTTCGCCCATGGGGCGTTGGAAGGCCTTTCGCCCGGAGATAAGTCCCATGCCCCCGGCGCGTTTGTTGATCACAGCCGTACGTACGGCCTGGGCCAGGTCGTTCTGCCCCGAGCCTCCGCCCGAATTGATCAATCCGGCGCGTCCCATGTAGCAATTGACCACCTGGTAGCGTGTCAGGTCTATGGGGTGGTCGCTGGTCAGTTCGGAGTAGACCCGCGGATCGGTTTTTGCCGAATTTTATTGCCGTGTAGCCGCCGTTGTTTTCCGGTTGTTTCTGTTTGACTATATCGGCCTGAAGTGTGGCGGCAAGGTGGTTTGCCTGACCGGTGAGGTCCGCGGAAAGATGGTAATCCACGCCGTCCTTTTTGAACGCGGGATTGCGCAGGTAGGACCACAGAAAGGTTACCATGCCCAGGTCGTGGGCGTGTTCGAAGGCTCGGGATATTTCTCTGATCTGGTGGTCGCAGGTATCCGATCCGAAATAGATGGTGGCGCCAACTGCAATGGCTCCCATTTCAAAGGCCTGATCAATGGAAGCGAACGGAATCTGATCATGGGTGTTCGGGTAGCTGAGAAGTTCGTTGTGATTGAATTTGAGCAGAAAGGGGATCTTGTGGGCGTATTTTCGCGCCACGGATCCGAGAACTCCCAGAGTGGAACAGACCATGTTGCAACCGCCTTCCAGAGCCAGTTTGACGATATTCTCCGGGTCGAAATACAAGGGATTCGGCGCAAAGGAGGCTCCGGCCGAATGTTCGATTCCCTGGTCCACCGGCAGGATGGATACGTAGCCCGTACCGGCCAGACGTCCCGAATTGAAGATTGTCTGCATGTTGCGCAATACCGGAACCTTGCGGTCGGACTGGCTGACTATGCGGTCCACATAATCCGGTCCCGGAAGATGTAACAGTTCTTTGGAAACGGTTGTACACTGATGGTTTAGTAAACTCTCTGCCTCGTCTCCCAACAAAGTGCTGATATCAGTCATTGCGAAATTTCCCCTTAAGCTAAAAGGATAATAGATACTGATACTCTACTTCCATCAATCCATAGCATACCACGTATTGTTGGGAAAGAGAAATGCTCGCATTCTTTGAAGCAAGCGGTTGTGCCAGAAAGTGGGCGAGGACGGATGGTTCAGAACACGGCCATCAGGAGAAAGTCATGGCGGCGAAACTGACTCCTGACTGGGTGGGCTCTTCGTGCCAGATCGCATAGTCCAGACGCTGGCCGGTGGCACCGGGCAGAATTTCCTGCAAGGTTGCCAAAGCCGAGAATCCGCAGACATTGTATTTGTCCTGAACGCGGGCGGATTGTTCCCAGAAGCCCGTTGCATCGCCCTGGACGAGACAATCCAGCAGACTGCCATCGTGAGCCGTGGTTTCGTTCTCAAGCTCCCGGGCGGTCTGTTTGTGGCCGAATTTGAGCCCGATGTGCGAAAGGTCCACTCCGGCAATGACAAGGGTGTTTTTGTCCTGCGCCAGAGATGACAGGGCATCCAGTACGGGCCTGCAGCGCCGTACGAAGGCCGGGCGGGAATACTCCTCAAGGTGCAGTTGGGGGGAGCCGCAAAGGATAGGGACAATGGAAAAGGATCCCTGCGGCAGCAGATGCTGGAGAAAGAGCATCTGGAATTCTATGGAATGTTCGGAACGGTGGCTGAAATCGCTGACGGCGATACTTCCTGGGCTGTGCATGCCCGCAGCCCTGATCTTGGCTACTGCAGCCGAATCGGCCTGTACGGTGCCAAGAGGAGTGGCAAAGGCTTTGTCCGTCAGGCAGAACAGGCTTTCAGCCAGTTGATGCCCCACGCCGAGGATAATGACCCTCTCCGGGCTCAAGCCTTTTAATTGCGCGTACGCGCTGGCATAAACCGAGGCTCCCACCGGCGGATCTATATGCGGCGCGACAATCGCCTTGGGAGGCGCAGGAGGACTGTCCTGCGGGGCAGGATTGGCAAGAATGTTTTCGAGCCAGGAAGTCAGCTCGTTGGTATCTTGCGGGTAGGCGCGTCCGCACAGGGCGCAGGGCCGGACGCTTTCCGCGGAAAAGGTGTTTACGAGGTCTGCGTATGCCTCTGCAAAACGATGGGATTGGAGCAGGTAGGCACCATCCAGTTCGTTGACAAAGGCCAGTACCTCGGCCTGGGTGATCAGAGGCCCCTGCGTCATTTGCATCATGGCCTCGCGCAGAGCAACGGCATCGCGCGTACTGTCCAGAACCTGCAGAAGTCTGAACGTATGTTCGGGAAGGGCTTGCCCTTCGGCGACAAGTCCGAGCTGGTCCCGTACGAGGATCAGTTGTCGTTGTTCATACTGGATGGGAATAAATTCGAGATCGGTTCTGACCCGTGGCAGTCTGGTATCCGAAACGCTTTGATTCATGATGCGTTTCCTTTTTCCAAAGGGAAAGTCAGGAGTTCAACAACCAGTCGATTTCGTGGCGAAGCGCCGATGCCTCGCTTTCTTTGATTGTCAGCTTTTTTTCACGAATATCATAGGTGAACTTGGTGTAGATGGGACGGCACTCTCCATTGTGGAGTCCTATGTCGAGCCGTACCCTGAGTACGAGTCTGTCTTTCATGATTTTGGAGGTGAGATTGACGCCTTCGGGGGAATTTTTCAAAAGCATGGATTCGCAGGAGTGCTTGGTGCATTCCAGCGGTTTGACCATGATCCAGCTGATTTGTCCCTTGGATTGAGGCAGGCTGGCAGCAATATCCATGACCTGGCGTGAAAAAATCTGGTTCGCCATGGGCATGAGCACTTCACGCATGAATATTTCTTCAATGTCGTTTTTGGAAATTGAAAAAAAATCCGCAAGGATATTTCCAATAAGACGATCAGGATGATGGCGCTGCTGCAGCTTGAGAGCTTTTGCCAGCTGTTCTTCGGAGATGAGCCCTTCATGGAGCAGAAGGGGTACCGATAATGGAATTTGATTTATTGGGCATGAATTTTAGTGGCCTCGAAATTCAATGACGTCTGATAACGTTATTGATGAGGTACATCGACCTTTTCAGGGTGTCAAGAGGGGATAGATGCCGTTGTGCCGCGAGAAAGAGAGGAGGGGGCGAGATAAAAAATTTCGGGCCGCTCCTGGAGCGGCCCGAAATGGATTTTTTAGATGAGTTTTGCTTCTTTCAATACGGCTTCCAGTTTTGCCTGGTTTTCGGGCATGAGCTTGACCAAAGGCAGGCGAAGTTCGGGGCCCATTTTTCCCATGAGGTGCAACGCGGTTTTTACGGGTACAGGGTTGGTTTCAATAAACATGACCCGATTCAGGGGCTCCATGGCGTAGTGCAGGCGTTGCGCTTCGGCCAGTTTGCCATCAAACCAGGCTTTGCACATGCCGGACATCATGTCGGGAACAATGTTGGATACGACGGAGATAACACCGCGGCCGCCGAGACTGAGCAGAGGCAGCACGGTAAAAATCGTCTCCGGACAGTATCTGGAGATCTGGTCCGCAGAATTCGATCATATCGGAAACCTGGCGCAGGTCGGCGGAGGCTTCCTTGATGCCGATGACTTCCGGAACGTCCTTGAAAAGCCGGGCCATGGTCTTGGGGAGCATATTCAGGCTCGTGCGCCCCGGCACATTGTAGATTACCATGGGCAGGGGAGCGGCTTTGGCTATGGCCGTGAAATGCTGAATGAGCCCTTCCTGAGATGGTTTGTTGTAATACGGTGTTACCTGAAGCGTGGCATCGGCGCCCACGGATTTGGCAAATGTGGTCAGATCGATGGCCTCGCGCGTGTCATTGCCGCCTGTGCCGGCGATGACGGGTACTCTGCCTTTGACCTGCTCGACGCATATCTGGATGGCTTTTTGATGTTCGTCGTGAGAGAGAGTAGCGGATTCACCGGTAGTGCCTACGGCGACCAGGCCGTCGATACCTTTCTCAATTTGCCAGTCGATAAGTGCCCGGTAGGCCTCTTCGTCGATAGTGCCGTTCGAGAAAGGGGTCACCAGGGCAGAAAATGCGCCCTTTAATTGCATGGCAGCCTCCTTAAGGTTGCAGTGAGCAGGTTGGCAGGCTGGTGGCGTGGAGCGTTACGCCACAGTCCGCAAAAGTTGATACGCCTATCAGGAACCAAGTCCCACGGATGCGGGATCAAGTTCGCCGGTATACACTTTGATTGCTTTTCCGGTCAGGAATACGGCGCCGTTTTCCAGAGAGACTGTGAGTTTTTCACCGCCGGAGGTAGTGATGTCCACTTCGTTGTCGGTGAGCCCGAGGCTGTGGGCCAGAAGTGCGGTTGCCGAGGCACCCGTACCACATGCGTAGGTTTCGCCTTCCACGCCGCGTTCATAGGTACGCAGCCGGATGTGTCCCCGGTCTACGATCTGGGCGAAGTTGGCGTTGGTTCCCTTGGGAGCAAAATGTTCGTGGTAGCGCACAGCAGCGCCCAGTTTGGGAATATCCAGTTCGGCAATGTCGGCCACGCCCAGCGAATCATTGAAAATGACCGTATGCGGTACGCCCGTGTTGGCGAAATGGGCAGTCACTGTTTTGCCGTCGAGTTCGAGGGGGAAGGACAACGCGATGTCCACAGGTTCGGTCAGCTGGACTTTGACCAGCTCTCCGCCGTCAAGAAGCTTTCCTTTGATGGGGCCGGCATCGGTTCCGAATGTCAGCTCCAGGTCCGGAAATGCCCAGTTCAACCGCAAGCTTGGTTGCGCAACGGGAAGCATTCCCGCACATCTCGGCACGCGATCCATCGGCATTGTAGAAATTCCAGACGAAAGCCAGACCGCTGCCCTCCGGAGCATCTTCCAGAAAGATGCAGCCGTCGGCGCCGATACCGAATCCCCTCGGGCACAACTTGAGGGCCCATTCGGACATCCTGTCTACCGGCACCTTGGTCTGGCGATTATCGAACAGCACGAAATCATTGCCTGATCCGTGCATTTTATGAAAAAACGTACATATTCGCTAACCGTGTTTCCTGTTTGCGCACCTCGTCGGGCGCAACGAAAGAGCCCGACGGGTAGCGGTTAATTTTTAAAAGTTTTATCTTCGAACAGGCTGTCGAAATCCGGATGGCTGGCTATCTGGAAGGTCAGCGGATCGATGCTGTCCGTAATATTCTGGCCAATGGTCCAGTGAGGCTCGGAAACATCAGACGGCAAGGCCATGATATTGATAACATTCATGTATTTTCCATTACGTTCGGAACGAGTCCAGAACGTGTGTTTGTCTTTGCCGGCGAGTTCGCCTTTCATGCCTCTTCCAGGACCGGCGCCGAGCAGTACGTCGAAAACCGGATCGGTATTGGTAAGAAAGTTGAGTTCGTTTCTTCTTCCCCAGTTGCTGACACCCACGACAAGCTTTACGGAAGGCTTGAGGGACTTGGCAGAGCAGCTACGACCTCCTGGATCATGGCCGGGGAAGGATCGTCCTGACCAAAAGCCAGATAAGGGAATTGAATCACACCGATATCCGTACCTCCCACTGTGAAGGTGTCGGTCACGGCATGTTCGCCCACAGTTTTAAAGCTTGAGGGGCATGGGCTTGTGAGCATGTCTGGAAAACCAGTCGTTTTCCTGCTCAGAAATATACACTCGGTTATAGTCCAACATTTCGTACGAAGTCAGCAAGTCGTCGGCAAAAACAATGGACGGCTTGGGTCTGTCCGGATGCCGGGGAATGAATTCATCCGCGCCTGCGATGAACAAGGTACGATCTGCAGTTGGTTCTGCCCGCAACATATCAAAGTAAGTGGCCCGCCGGGCCAGTCCGCCTAGGGTTTTTCCGCCTCAGGTCGGACAGGGGCTTGAAATGCCCCGTGGAACCCGCGCAGTAAACAATCCGTACAACTGGAGCCCCCGTTGGTGCCGCAGGTTCTGCGGTTTGGGTTTTCGCCACTGCAGTAGTGCAGCAGGCGAGCAAAAACACCATGGGAAGCCACAACAAATTCCGCAAGATGCGGTCAGTCATTAAGATACTCCTTTAATTCTTTTCCCGTGCGGAAAAAAGGAAGCCGCTTGGGATGTACATCTACTACAGTGCCGGTTTTGGGATTCCGGCCGTGATACCCTTCATAATGCTTGAGCTTAAAAACTCCCGAAACCGCGAATTTCCACGCGGTCTCCATTGGCGAGAGAATCCTTGATTGAGTCGACAAACGTGTTCACTACGGTGGATGCAGTATCAACAGAAATATTTGTTTCTTCTGCAAGTCTGGCAATAAGTTCGCTTTTGTTCATAGTCCAAAACTCCTGAACGCTTCAGTGGAAGAATGATTTACACCGTATAATTTTGTTATGTCTCCAGGTATGCCGAAAAAGTATAGTATTCGTCAAGGGTTATTCCGATTCGCTCGAACCGGGGTTTTTTTAGAATAGGCTCGTTTTCAATTTCTTCCATAAGTTGTTTGCGCAGTCTTTGAATTTTCAGGGCCAGAGCAAAAATATCTTGTCCTGCTTTGCACTTGGCATCAAGCTGCATCAGCGGGGTCTGCCTTCGCACTGCTTCGACCATGGTCTTGTCCTGGCGGATTCCCCCTAAAAAAGTCAACGTGATGCCCAGAAATTTTTCACACGCGGCATTCAGGCGTTGGAACGTACGTTGTTCTTCTTCCCGGTTTTCCGCCATGTTCACCACCACATGGAAATCAGACACGCCATGTTGTGATTGAAGCACCTTAATCAGGGCATAACTGTCCGTCAATGAAGTAGGTTCCGGCGTGGACGATCATCAACCTGATTTTGGACATCATGGCAAAGGAAAGCACGGTGGGATTGATGCCGGCGCCCAGATCCATGAAGAGAAAATCGTAATCATCGAAAATGGGCTGCAGACGGTGCAGCAGGGCCATGCGCAGTTCCTCATCCATTTCGATGAGTTCCGGCACCCCGGAAGCCGGCAGGAAGAAAATCGAAGCCGCCTTTGGCCAGGGCAACGGTAACCTCCCTGGGATCCGCATCCGAGTCGAGAATATCCTGGAGATTCTTGTCCGGAGCTATGCCCAGGAGTACGTCCAGGTTGGCCAGACCCATGTCGCAGTCCATAAGCAGCAGGGGATGATTGCCTCTGTACAGGCTGTAGCCAAGGTTGAGGGCAATATTGGTCTTGCCGACTCCGCCCTTTGCCACTGAGTACGGATATGCTGAGCGTCTTGTTTTTTCTTCATCATCAGCCCCAAAAGTTATATCTCACCTGAAAACAGGAATTGTTTTTCGTCGGAGCGAACCATCGCGTTTGTAAGTTCGCAATCCTCTTTTACCCGAAGGGATACGATGCGATTCTTGCCTTGCTCCTTGGCCTGGTACAGGGCTTCATCCGCCAGACGGAAGAGGGCGTCGGGTGTGCAGCCTTGTGCTCCGCGCGTACTGGCTATTCCCACGGAAAAAGTGACGTAAAAATCGTCATAGCCCACGCATTGCTGAGGGGGTTTTGCGAAAAGTCGTCAGCAAACGCTCTTCGATGACGGTCTTGGCTTTCAAAGGCCCCACAGCGGGAAGGACCAGCGCGAATTCCTCCCCTCCGATACGTGATGCAATGTCGTAGGTTCTTTTTTTGGTCGTGATGACCTGCGCCAGTTTTTTCAGAACAACGTCACCGCATGGATGGCCGTAGGTGTCATTGACGTTTTTGAATCATCGAGGTCTATCAAGGCCAGGCTCAGATGTCTGTGCTCGCGGATACATCGGTTGAGCTCGAGTTCGAACAGGCGCTCGAAAGCTCTGCGATTGTACAGGCCGCAGAGTGGATCATGTTCGCTTTGAAAAACAAGCTGATCCAGGCGGTCCTGCAGTTCCTGCAAAAAAGGGTAGACCGTACCTTCCACAGGAAAAGCGATCCAGCGTTCTATGGATGGGTGTCTGGCAATGCTTTGCCAGTCCTGAACGGACAACCCCTGGACCAGGCGGGGCAATGGCCACCAGTCCGGGAGGTGTTTCCTGGCCGGGGGCATTGAGGCTGAAGCCATTGCCATCCGCCTTGTACTCCAGAAGTAGTTTGCCAATCAGCTCGATTTCTTTTTCGAGCCCTTTGGTTTCAATTTCAGAGTTCTGGTTAGCCGTGTTTTTTGGCATGGGGCGAACAATAGGTATTCGCGGATCAGGTTGTCGAGTTTGCCGTCCAGTACGGCTTCGACATCGCCTTCATCCGCATTGGTTCTATGATCCTTGACCAGTCTGTAGGGCTGCAAGGTGTACGTCCGGATCTGGCTGCCCCAGGCTATGGCGTCCTTGTCTGCATACTGCGCCTGTTTTTCCTGCTGGTTCTTCTGCAGCTGCTGCTCATATAGTCGGGCTTTCAGGATCTTAAGTGCAGTTTCCTTATTTCGCAACTGCGAACGTTCATTCTGACACTGGGGCCACAACCCCGGTGGGGATGTGGGTAACCCGAACGGCCGAGCTGGTGGTGTTGACGCTCTGCCCGCCGGGGCCGCTGGAGCGGAAAATATCGTAACGCAGGTCTTCTTCCTTGATGTCGATGTTGATTTCCTGTTCAAGGTCCCGGATACACATCCACGGAGGCGAAAGACGTATGCCTCCGTCCGGAAGAGTCGAACGGGGAAATGCGGATCAGGCGGTGAATGCCTTTTTCGGCCTTGAGAAGCCCGTATGCGTTGGCGCCCTTGATCAGCAGGGAGACGCTTTTGATGCCGGCCTCGTCAGCGGGGAGCAGGTCCAGTATCTGGGATTTGAAGTCATGGCGTTCAGCCCAGCGACGGTACATACGCAGCAGCATTTCCGCCCAGTCCTGGGCTTCCGTGCCGCCGGCTCCGGGGTGAATTTCAAGAATTGCGGGGGCTTTGTCGCCTTCTGCCGAAAGCAACAGGCCCATTTCCGTATGGTTGAGCGTGGTGTTGAGAAAGTCGAGCTGGTCGGAGAGTGTCTGCAGCACTTCCTGAGTTTCTTCGGCCTGCGCGAACTCAAGCCATTCGTCCACGTCTTCCTTGGCCTTGCGGAGGGTTTCCCACTGGTGGATTTCGTCCTCCACAGCCCGTTTTTCCTGAAGCAGGGGAGTCATCTGTTCGGGCTGGCTCCACACTTCGGGTTTGGCAAGTTCGTTTTCTATTTCCTGCAGACGCGCCTTGTTTCCCTCGAGGTCAAAGACGCCTCCAAAGGGAAGTGAATTGTTGCAGGATGGGAGTACATTGCATTTTTAAATCAGAAAATTGCAGCATGATTAAAGCCTCTCGGCGTAATAGAGTTAATTTGTAGGATAACGGAAATAAGCGATAAAGCCCAGCGCCAGGACGATTAGGGCCAGGGCGGGTACCACAGCGGGGTAGATCCTGTGGAATATCGAATTCGAGGTGACCGGTCGCAGTTGTTGTTCTACAGTTTGAGCTCTGAAAAGATCGCTTGTTACAAGCAGTTTTCCATGCGGATCAATTACCGCGGATATTCCCGTGTTTGTTCCCCTGGCCAGGTAGCGTTGCTGCTCCACCGCCCGCAATGCCGACAGATGCAGATGTTGCATTGCTGCGGATGAGCGTCCGTACCAGGCGTCGTTGCTGATATTTATCAGAACATTGGCACCGTTTTTCCACGCGACTCTGTGCCAATTCTGGAAAAATCGCTTCATAACAGATCAGCACACCCAATGCAAGATTTCCGCATTGCAGCGGCGTTGCAATCCGGCCGGGTTTGAAATCACCAATACCTGCCACGAGTTTTTTAACAAAGGGCAGATATTCATTCAATGGAACATATTCGCCAAAAGGCACCAGGTGTTGCTTATCGTAAAATCCGGCGAGTTTGCCTTGCGGGTTGAGCAGGTAGGCGCGGTTGAAAAGTATGTAGCCCTTATCTGCAGTGGGTTGGAATGCCGGTGATCCAAAGAGCAGAAAGCTGTTCAAGCGGACCACAAGCGAGCGCACCTCTTCTGAATAGGTACTTTTTTTCTGAAAGAAAAAGGGCATGGAGGTTTCGGGCCAGATGATCAGTTCGGGCTGATGTTCGTCCACCGCATGTTCGCTGAGGTTCGAAAAACGTTCGACAGTGCCCTGTTGAAAGGCCGGGTCCCATTTGAGCGCCTGGTTGATGTTTGCCCTGAACCAGACAGACCGTATGCGGCTCGCCGACGTTTTCCAGGGCAGGAATTCCCCAGGCTCCCCATGCGAAAAGCGCTGCCAGCAGCACAACTCCGGACAGAACGGGTTTAATCCGGTTGGTCGCGGATACTATTCCCAGTGCGATCAGCGATGCGCATAAAACAAAGAACGCGGACAGGCCAAAGCTGCCGACAATGGAAAGTCCCTGAATGGCGAACGTCCAGGGAACAAAAGCCGCCGGCAGTTCGCACCAGGGAAATCCGGTAAATATCCAGCCCCGCAGAAATTCGAGCACTCCCCCACAGGCAGCCGCAGAAAATGACGAGCAAAGGCCAGGGAAGTCTGCCTTTGGCGAACCGCACGGCCAGGCTGAAGCATCCGGGGTAGAGTCCGAGATAGGCTCCGAGCAGCAAAGGGCAGGGAGCGGCGAGTATCCAGGGGATGCCGCCGAAATCATGCACCGGGATGCTTACCCAGTAGACGCAGCTGGCGTAGGCCAACGCGCCTGCAAGATAGCCGGACTTGAATGCGCTGCGGGGAGTGTCTGCCTGCAGTCCCAATACGCACAGGGCCAGAGGAAAGGCCAGCACCAGCAGGGGAATCTGAATCAGAGGGTTGGCAAAGCCGAACCAGGCGCCGATGACGCAGACGGCAATCCACATGAGACTGTTGTTCCCAAGAGGTCGGGTAATGCTTTTTCGCAATGATTGCATGTCAGAGAAAGGTCAGAATATTTGTATTACACGGTGGGTTTGGCAAGGGTTATTTTTATCCAGCGGATCTGTTTGGGCATCCGCTTCTTTGACAATGGCACGCTGCCCGGAAAGAGAAAATGATTCTCCCACAGAAGGTACGCGTCCGGCAAGTTCGCAAAGATAGCCGCCGATGGTTTCCACCTGGGGCGAATCCAGCGGCAGACCAATGGTCTCCTCGATTTCCTCCAGGGGCGTACGGCCGCTGACCAGGACGTTATCCTCGTCAATCCACTGCACGTCTTCCGGACGCGGCGCATCGTATTCGTCTTCGATGTCGCCCACGATTTCTTCCAGCACGTCTTCGAATGTGACAAGTCCGGACGTGCCTCCGTATTCATCCAGAGCAATGGCCATGTGGATTTTGCGGCTGCGGAACTCGTGAAGCAGTTCCAAGATGTTTTTTGTTTCTGGGATAAAGAAGGGTTCGCGCATGAATTCCGCGACGGTGGGGGGAACGGGGTGTTCTGTCATCAGGCTCTTGAGAAGATCCTTGGCGTGGACAACACCCTGCATTCGGTCGCGGGTTTCCTTGTATATGGGTATTCGCGAATGACCGGACTGGATAATCTGGTCGGCAAGTGTATGGATATCGTCTTCAATTTCAGTACAGACAATATCTGTTCTGGGAATCATGATTTCCTGCACTCGCTTGCGACTCAACCGCAGGACATTGAGAAGCATGGAAAGCTCTTCGGCTTTTATTTCACCGTCCTCGCATGCTTCCTTGATGGCTTCCTCAAGGGAATTGTCTTTCGAACCAAATATCTTGCTGAAAAAAGGCCAGATTCGACTGTCAGATCCGTCGTCCAACGGTTCCCCTCCTTTGTTTAAAAAATGACGACGAGCAAGCGTCTGTTCATTTCGTTTCCTAACACTTGTCAATAAATATAGTCTTTGAATTGAAGAATCAACTGTTTCTCACAGAAAACATCACCCTTTCAGGTGCTCACTTTGGAGCGGAACATCTCCAGGTGGCGGCGCATGACCCACGAGGCCAGGAGTTCGATGCCCTCACTGCTTATTTCCACCCATTCGAGCTGGGAAGATCCATCGTTTTTGGGCCTGCCCCAGCGGACAAACTGAAGGCCGAGTTCAATATTTCTGCTGGTGAAATCCTCATACAGGTTCTTCAGTTTAGCATGCAGCCAGAAGCGGCGCTTGCGTTGTACTTCCGGATCAAAAATATCAACCATGAGCAGGAAGGGCGCACCGATGACAAGATCCTCGGTCAGCATGGCCCGTGCTTCGCGTTGGAAACCGAGCCGGATGCCTCCGGCGGAAAGATTTTCTACAACTATCGGGTTGGAGCCCTTTTCCGGCGTATAGTACAGTAAAGGCATCCCCCATGTCTTGACGTTGGTTTGCTTTTCATTGGGCAGGCTCTTGGGCTGCCAGATGGCGCAGCCCATCAGGTATTCAGAGGGAGGCTTCACCCGTAAAAAAGCGCGTTTCTGCTGCAGTTCGACTAGGTCCGGAACCGAGATGAGCACATGAATGATTCCGTTGCTCAGGTTGCGAATGCCAAGGATGGAAGCTTCGAAACGGTAGAATATGGCTTTGTCTTTTTGACTGATCTTGAAATAAATTTCCGCGTTTCTGCTGATCCAGTGTCGTGTGGCCTTGATATTGGAAGAAACTTCCAGTGCGAGATTGTCTTTTTCGATGCTTTCCAGCGAACAATAGGTGGATTTGCGGGACGGACTGGAGGGCAGAAAACGCAGTTCGAATTTACTTCGGTCGTCCATGGCAAGCTGCAGCAGGGACAAGATACGCTTTTTACCGATGATCCAGTTGTCGGGGATATCTCTTGGGCGGATTTTCGCCAGCAGCAGATTGACGCCTTTGCCCAGAAAAAAAAGCACGAATACGGCAAAGATAACGGCGCCGGCATTGATCAGGGTTTCCTGATTGATGCCGACTCCCTGGAATCCTCCCTTTACCGTCTCAAGGTAGGATTGCTGCGCGACAAATCTGAGTTCCTGAAAGCTCATAGCAGGCCTGGGTAGATGAAAAATTCTTACAGTTGCAAAGCCACGAACAACATTGGCCTCAAGTCAGCAAAAATCATACTAAAAGAATTTCCACCCCCCAAATCTGTTGTAATACAACAGGAGAATAAGTCAACCAATTGAAATCCAAGAGCCTTTGGAATGCGGATGAAAAAAGCGTACGCTGCAGTGGCGAATAGGGAAGCGGAAAAAAATGCCTTATGACCAGGAAACGAAAATCGCCATCGGGATTGTCATTTCAGAGAATGACAAACCAGAGTCGGATTTTCAGCTGAAGTCCAAAAAAACTGGAATACCCGTGAATTAGATACGGAAAATGTGGAATGCCTGTAAACAGTGATTCTCAGCGCAATGCTCCAAGTTTTTTGAGCTGGATTTCTATGCAGGACAGGGATGCGGGCGTGACTCCGGAAATGCGGCTGGCCTGCCCCAGGGTCATGGGACGGATGTTGGAAAGTTTTTCTCGTATTTCGCGTGAAAGTCCGGGAATATCCGTGTAATCCATATCTGGAGGCAGCGGCTGTGATTCCATGCGTTCGAAACGGTGCACCAGTTCGTCCTGGCGTTTCAGGTAACCGGCATATTTGGTTGCGGTTTCCGCTTCCTGCAAGACATCCGCCGGAGCGCTTTCGATTTCAGGCCACAGCGGAGCCAAATCCATGATACGCAGTTCCGGTTGTCTCAGCAGTTCCGCGAGACTTACGGGTTTGCCCGGAACAGCGGCTCCCATGGACTGCAGGATCTCCCGTGTAGGGGCGTCCGGATTGATACGGCGGTTTTCAAGACCGCCCAGAATTTGCGAAAGGGCCTGCTGTTTGTCCTGGAACATGTCCCACTGCGAATCGGATACGAGTCCGAGTTCCCGTCCGATGGGCGTCATACGCTGGTCCGCATTGTCTTCGCGCAGAAGCAGACGGTGTTCAGCACGGGAGGTGAACATCCGGTAGGGTTCTTCCGTGCCTTTGGTGGTCAGGTCGTCCACAAGCACTGCCATGTAGGCCTGATCCCGGCGGAGCAGGAATGGATCGCGTCCGCGGACGGCGCAAAAAGCGTTGCAGGCGGCCCACATGCCCTGGGCGGCTGCTTCTTCATAGCCGGAGGTGCCGTTGATCTGTCCGGCCAGGTACAGTCCGGGCAAGCATTTTGTCTCCAACGTGCCGGCCAACTGGGTTGGAAAGGCGAAATCGTATTCGATGGCATAGCCCGGGCGGATAATCTGCGCATTCTCCAGACCCGGCACTGTGGCCAGAAAAGCCTTTTGAATGTCCAGGGGAAGGCTCGTGGGAACCCCGTTGGGATAGACCTCCGGACTGTTAAGTCCTTCGGGTTCGACAAAAATCTGATGGCGTTCCTTTTCCGGAAAGCGGGCGACCTTGTCCTCGATGGACGGACAATAGCGGGCGCCCGTGCCCTTGATGATCCCTGTGAACATTGGAGAACGATCAAAACCCGTACGTATGATGGCATGGGTTTTTTCGTTCGTGTACGTCAGATAGCAGGGGCGTTGTTCGAGAACAGGTCCCGGTCCGCGAAAACTGAACCCAGGAGGCGGAAAGTCACCGGGCTGCGGCTCCATGGCTTCATAATCGATGGACTGGCTGAGCAGCCGCGGCGTGGTGCCGGTTTTCAGACGTCCGAGCTTCAGTCCGGCGTCTATCAGGCTTTGCGACAAACGGGCTGCGGGCGGATCTCCGAGGCGGCCTCCGGGGAAATGATTCAAGCCGATATGGATCAGGCCCTGCAGGAAGGTTCCCGTGGTCAGCAGAACCGTACGCGAACGGAATTGTTCCCCCAGCTGGGTTCCAACTCCTGCTGCGCGGCCGTTTTCCACCAGCACGTCCGTTGCGGAGTCCTGCCGGATCCAAAGATTCTCTTGAGCGAAAAGATCGCGCTGAACCACCCGCAGGTAGGCTTCGCGATCGATTTGTGCCCTGGTGGACCGGACGGCCGGGCCTTTGCGGGTGTTCAGACGGCGAAACTGGATACCGGCTTCGTCCGCCCATACCCCCATCATCCCGCCCATGGCATCCAGCTCGCGGACAATGTGTCCCTTTGCCAGGCCACCGATGGCCGGGTTGCAGGACAAGTGTCCGATTCTGTCTATGTTGATGGTCAGCAGCAGGGTGGCAAGCCCGAGACGGGCTCCTGCCATAGCTGCCTCGCAACCGGCGTGACCGGCGCCCACCACGATCAGATCGAAAATCTCCGGGGGAGAAGGCTTACGCATGACGTATCCAGAAGTGCTCAAACAATTGAATAGTTGGAATCGGGTGAAAAAAACGTCCCTGAGGCGTTACGACTGCAGCAGCATCCGCGCAAAAACCTGCGAATCCTTGACCTGAGAACTGATCAAGGCAGCTTCATTGGGTTGATGCGGATTGTGGAGGCAAGTGGACCAGACTGCAGTATTGAATCCCATTTTACGCAGGAAGGCGGCCACAGTGCCTCCTCCTATTCCTTGCGGAATAGGGGTGATGCCGTAGATCTCCTCGACTGCCCGAATCAGCTTGACGACGACTTCACTTTCCGGAGACGTGGCAAGGGGAGCCTGCAGATGCTGCACGTTTCCCACCTCAATACGCACTCCGTATCTGTTTTCTATGGGCTTGCATAAGCCCTGAACCGTCTCCAGCACTTCCTGCAAATCGTATTGCGGAAGGACGCGGCAATCGAGATAAAAGACGTCCAGTCCAGGAATAGTATTAATATTCGGGACGTTGGCTTCTTTTTTTGTGGGCTCGAAAGTGGAAAAAGACGGACTGAAAAGCGAATCCTGCGCGTCATAGCGTTTGTACAAGGCATCGAGTTCGAGGATCAGCGCCGCGGACGCTCTGAGAGTGTTGACGCCGCTGCCCGGAGTGGAAGCATGACATTGTTTTCCGAACACGCTGATTTTCAGCCAGAGCATGCTTTTTTCAGCAATTTCCAGCATGGTGGAATCAGGAGAACCGAAGTCCGGAACAAGAATGAGGTCTTCCTTGGTGAAGAGATCCGGACGGTGCTTCAGAACATAATCCAGCCCATGCCCGCTGCCGGTTTCCTCGTCGGATACGGCAAGAATGCCGTAATTGACGGGGGGCGTGACGTTGTTGTCGGCCAGAGCCTTGGCCAGAAGCAGTGAAGTGACGATACCCTGATGGTTGTCTTCCACGCCTCTTCCGAAGATCTGGTCATCTTCAACCCGCAGCCTGAAAGGGTCGCTTTCCCAGAGACTCAAGTCTCCTGAGGGGACGACATCAAGATGCGATATGATCCAGAACGTCCGTGATTGGTCTTTTCCTGGAATGATGGCGGCTATGTTCGGCCGATATCCGGCGTCCACCCGATCATCCGGCGCATTGACGTCCTGAATAGTACAATTGCCAAGGTCTTGCAGCCACTGTCGGACAAAGTCGGCCTTGGGAATTTCAGCAGGGCAGCCGGGATCGGCATTCTCAGGCCCCAGTGCCGGTATGGAGACAAGCTGGGCCTGCAGGTCAACAACAGTTCCCCGCAAGCCCTTGATGGTATCCAACACCTTGTCCAGCATGATTGCTCCTTGCAAACCAGTTCAGCAGATAAAAGTCCGTACAGCCTAATCCGTAGATTATCTGCCGCGGGCTGCGCGCTTGGAAGCTTTGAGGGGGTTGACTTTGACTTTGCCTTCTTTGTCCACTGTGGCCTTTACGTGGGTGGCGAAGTTGCAGGCGCCGAGCTTCCATTTCTGGGAAGGTTCCGGGTAGCTGGTGCAGTATTTTCCGCCGTCAATAACTTTGACGCGCTCGCATCCTTCGCACTTTTCTACAACGCTGTGGCACAGAACACCATTGATTTCAGTGGTCTGGACTTCGGTGGTGGCTTGTTCGCTCATTGGATATTCTCCTTGAAAATGATCTTCGAGTAATCAAAAGAGTAAATTTTACTCATTGTGCATCACTTGTCAAGCATATATGGGCTTGTCCGTTCACTTTGATGTCGTTACTGGATCCGCGGACATGCCGGGACCAGTTGTCCTGGCCACCCGGATTGCAATCGTTCGCCAAAGCGGTCAATGCAAAAGTGATAGCATACGGGGATCGTGAACCGACACGGATTGTAAAAGATTATGCACCGGCAGGCAATGCTTGGAAAAATACTTTGAACGCTTGCAGTTTTGGGGGGGGGCGGAAGCGTCTCTCAGGGCGAATGCGTATTGGTCGATGATACTGCGGGGTGGAGGTGGCAGTTGACAGAAGATTCTGCTAAACAAAGCTCGTAAAAAGTTATTTTGCTTTTGGTTGCCAAGGGACAATGGCATTATTGTTTATTTTTAGCTGTTTTTCCTGTTGAATTTTATTTAGGTTTGTTGTTCTAGCAAGTTTTGCAGGTTGTTGGGTATCCTGCTGCAATCAAATAAAAATTTCCGGAATTCTTGAGGTCCTTGTGAAAAAAACAATCCAGATAATTTCATTTGTTTCAATTCTTATTTTTGTATTGGGCTTTTTGAAAGCCAACTCAATTTATAACAATACGGTGAATATCTATAACCTGCGTATTTTTTATCACCAATTCCTTTTGCATGAATTTCCAGGAACAGGCATTTGTGTTTTGCTTATTGTGATTGCTTATTTATTTCCGATAAGTACTGCTTTTTTGCAGCAAATGATTCAGTTGCTCTCAAAGTATCACCGGTTGATTGCAATTCTTGTCTTTGCTTTGTTATCGGTATGTTGCCTGACAATCTATCATAATTGGCCGTTGACCATGGATGAATTCGCTCCCTTGTTTCAAGCAAAAGCTTTTCTGGCCGGCAAGCTGACCGGAAAAATGCCGCCCGCATTGTTGCCCTTTTGTGTGCCGGATTACGAACTTCTTTTTTTCGGCGATCCAGAGACAGGAAGGGTCATTTCCAGTTATTGGCCTGGATTTGCGTTGTTGCTGGTACCTTTTCAGTTTCTGGGGTTGCCCTGGCTTCTTAATCCGCTGATAGCAGGGGCCACAATTTTGCTTGTCTGGAGGTTTTCGGTCGCTATTTTCGACAATAAGGAAGCAGGGGGCTGGGCTGTTCTGTTTCTGCTGGCAAGTCCGGTCTTTCTTGTGGATGGGATGAGCTATTATTCTATGAATGCCCATTTGTTATTTAACCTCGCGTACGCGTTCCTTTTGTTGCAGCCAACGCCCGGACGTATTTTTTGTGCTGGAGTGGTCGGCTCTTATGCTCTTGTGCTGCACAATCCTTATCCGCACTTCCTGTTCGCGCTGCCCTATGTTTTCTGGCTGCTGTTTCAAAAAAATCGCTGGAAAAATCTGTCCGTTCTGTTCATTGGCTATCTGCCGCTTACCTTGTTGTTGAATGGCGGATATATCTGGCTGAAGCGGGACATACTTCATGCAACTACAACGTTGCGACATGTCGAGTCCTTTGGTGGAGGTGGTTTTTTGCAAAAAATGTCCAACGGCGCATTTTCCCTGCCAAATTCAACCGTGCTTATGGTTCGTTTCATGGGGTTCATCAAACTGTGTACCTGGACCATGCCTGGTTTGGTGGTCCTTGCCGCATGGGGAGGGTGGCTGGCCAGGAGAAACAAACCTCTGCTATTGCTTTCCATGGCTTCATTGACCACTTTTTTCGGTTATTTCATCGTATCGTTCAGCCAGGGGCATGGTTGGGGGTACCGTTTTTTTCATCCGGCTCTTGGAGCACTGCCACTGCTTGCAACCTGTGTCGTCCTGCATACCTTCACCCATACGGCGAAAGAGAATGAAAATTTTGGTTTTGCACGCTTTGCAGGAACCCTCGCTTTGCTCGGTCTTGTGCTCCTGGCTCCGTTCCGTTTTTATCAGGTCGATGCTTTCATAGAAAAACACTTGTCGCAGCGCCCCCCTTTGGATGCCAATTTATCTGAAGTTTGTTTTATTCGTACAAAAAACGGTTATTATTCTAGCGACCTGGTTCAAAATGATCCGTTTTTGCGCGGTAGCAAATTGTTTCTGCTCAGCGGTGGTCCCGAATGGGAAACACAATTTATGTCAAAGGTCTTCCCAAATGCCGTGCCTCGGAATCGTTATGAAGGTGATTCCGTCTGGTTGCTTTCACCTGCTCAAGAGGAGGGCAGCAGCAAAAGTCCGGCTGTAAAATAGGATATTGGCCCTATGGGGATTGCTTTTGGCGTATGATCGCCAATGAAAAAGGGACTTGTTGGAGGGGCTGGGCAGTCCTGATCACGTCGTTCGCTATCAGCGTATTGGGGGGAGCGAGAATATTGTTCCGGTTCCTTCAGAAATACTCCATAAGAATCTGAACAATAAAAAAGGGGGCCCTGCGGCCCCCTTTGGGATAGGTGAGGGGATCAGAATTTTTCGAACCCGTCGTCACTGTCATCAAGGTCGTCATCCAGCGAAAGGTACGCTCCGCCCCCTTGCGTGGAAGGAGTCGTATGGTGCGGATTGTTTTTGGGCTTGTGACTTTTGGGAGCAGTGGACGCCGGCAGGGCTTTGACCGCACGTCGCGAACTCGCTCCATCCACGCGGAAGAAGCTGATCGAGCTCATCAATTGTTCGGCCTGGCTGGAAAGTTCTTCCGAAGTGGATGCCATTTCTTCTGAAGCCGACGCATTTTGCTGGACTACGGTATCGAGCTGTTGCACGGCTTTGTTTATCTGGCTTGCCCCGGCATTCTGTTCGTTGCTTGATGCGGCGATTTCCTGGACCAGTTCGGCGTTTTTCTGAATGTCAGGAACGATGAGTCCAAGCATTTCACCTGCGCGTTCTGCCACTTCGACACTGGAGGACGAGAGCTCGCTGATTTCAGCTGCTGCAGCTCCGCTGCGCTCGGCCAATTTGCGGACCTCGGCGGCCACAACGGCAAACCCCTTGCCGTGTTCGCCCGCGCGCGCGGCTTCAATGGCGGCATTGAGGGCCAGCAGGTTTGTCTGTCGGGCGATTTCCTCGATGATGGATATCTTTTCCGCGATGTCCTTCATGGCGGAGACGGTCTGAGTAACGGCTTCGCCCCCCTGTTTGGCGTCGTCAGCAGCCTTGAGAGCTATTTTTTCGGTTTTCTGGGCGTTGTCGGCATTTTGTTTGATGTTTGCGGCCATCTCTTCCATGCTCGAAGAAACTTCTTCCACGCTGGCAGCCTGTTCTGTGGCGCCCTGCGACATGCTCTGGGCGGAGGAACTGAGCTCTTCACTGCCAGATGCCACGTTTTCTGCAGCACTCTGGACTTCGGCCACCACAACCCGGAGTTTTTCGACCATTTCGTTGAGTGATTTGGCCAGAGTCCCCACCTCATCCTTCTGGTCAATGTCCAGAAGTTGCGTAAAGTCGCCTTGAGCCATGGCCTCGGCAAAGGACACTCCCTGCTTGATCGGCCGTGTGATGGCCGCTGTGAGGCTGATGGCGGCAAGAATACCAATGAGCAAGGCTACACCGGTTCCTGCAAGGATCACTGTTTCCGAAGACTTACGTTCGGATTCCATTTTCGCCGTCTGGTCTTCACGGGCCTTGAGGCTGTGTTCCTGCACTTCGCGGGCCGAAGCGACCATTTTGTCGTTGGCCAGATTCTGCTGGCGCATCAGATCGCAGTAGTCGAGAAAAGCTTTGTTGTATCCAAGGACGGCTTTTTCAAGGGCCTCGGCCCGGGCGATGTTCGCGGGGTTTTTGAATCGCATACGCAGGCTTTCAACAATGGATTTAATTTCGGAAATTTCCTGCTGGTTTTTGTCAAAATAACTTTGTTGCCTGGAAAGCACGTACTCTTTACCATTGATACGGGCCGACAGCGCCAAACGGATAATGGAGTTGGCATCATTTGCTTTTTCCAGTTTGTCCTCGACCTTGGCATCATAGTCCTTGCGAACTTCATCCAGCTCTTTTTTCTGACCATTGCGGATATCGTCCATCAACTTGCTGGCATCTTCCCCAAGGGCAACGAGCTTTTGTCTTTCCAGCGCGCTGTTGGTGCTGAGGTAACTCAGGAAGCTGCTTTCATAGGCCGTATATTTATCGATGATGTCCTGGGCAAGTTTGGCGTTTTGCGGTTTGCTGAACCGTTGCTTCATGTCGCCGGCAAGATCGATGATCTGTTTGTTTAATTTTTTCCAGTCCGAAATATGGCTGGTCTGCCCGTTTTCAATGAGAATTCGGAGTGCCCGGCAGTCCTTGAGCCACTTCAGCAACCGGTTGGCATCGTCCGCTTTGGTTATTTTATCCTGTACGGCTGCATCTCTTGCGGCAAGCAGCTCCTTGAGCTGCTGCGTTTGTTCCTTGGAAATGCCCTGCGCTTCGGACATGGTGGTGGCGGCTTCCTTGTTCATGGATTCCATGAGCAAAAGGCGCTGATTTTCCATCTCAACATATTTTTTGAAGGCGTCAACGTACGTTTTGGTCGCACTGATGACGTCATCCATTTGTTTTTTATTGATGTCCTGGGAAAAGGATCCTTTGGTGGATTCAGCCAAGGCATAGAGTTCGGAGATGATCTGATCATGCTCCTTGATGGAGGCTTGTTCGCCCTTCATCATGTAGTTTTTTTCTTTGATTCTTGCAGAGAGGATGTCTTTTACGAGCAGATTCACATTGAGTGTTTTGGTGGCGCGATCGCCGATTTGAAACAGGCCTGTGAATCCAAAATACGCGACCACTAAAGTCAGCAACAGGATGAGCCCGAAGCCCATCCCTAGCTTCGTCCCCAGTTTACGGTTTTTTAACATAATGACCCCCTTTTTAGAATCGGCTATGTTATCAACATGATACTTGTATCGAAAAGGAACAGGCCTGGAACAAATTATTCAAACCAGCTATACCCCTATAATGAAATCTGACTAGCACAAGATACCAGGATGTGTCACGAAAAGTTTCTTTGAAACAGGGGAAAAGTTCAAGGTAATTTACAGGTAAGTTTCCCAAAAAAACAACGAATGCGGGCCAAATATGGCTTGATGAGTTATGGAGGGAAAGCTATATCCTATTTGCAATGTATTTCTGGCATGTTATTGTCTTTGTTGCCTGTCAGGTTCAGTCTTGAACAGCAAAGGTTGTTGAGGTAGTTAAAGTAGCAGTCCGGAGTTATTGCTGGGAGCGGAAAATATCTGACGGCTCGCTCCCGCGCGGCTATCACCGTTTGACCCGCCTGCTGCGTGGGCGTTCTTATAACCGGGGACAGCAGAGCGTTGTTTTGTACCCTGGCAATGGGGAGAACAATCGGGAGTTGGAGTGGATAAATTAGAAAGCTTATTGGCCAAAGCAGCGCCTTCCATGGGCGACTCGCGCATGATTACCAACGGTTACGGCGTCTGGGTTGCCTGGCGTGCGGACCTGAATCCGGCTGTCTCACAAACCCTGACCGACTATGGCGGGATGCAGGTAGCCTCTGAACGCCATCAGGCTCTCTGGTTTTTTTTTTCCGGAGACGTAGTCCTTGCGTTGGCCCGGCTGGAAATCTGGGTCCGTTTCAATCCCATTCCGGTTTTCATTCAGGTTTTTCCCGCCAAGTTGCTGCTCGGGATGAAGCTCGAGATAGCACTTTCGGTCGACTCCGCGCTGAAAGAGCAGGGCGCTCAAATTCCGGATGAATTTCAAGCCTGGGTGCATCCGCGGGTTCGGGAGGACTGCAGCGGCGTGCCCGGCATCGGCTTTGAAAAAACGCAGCCTCCGGGCAGTCTTACCAAACTTGACTGGAAGCGTCTGTCCGCGGATCCCCGCTTGCCATACCAGTCTTCTCTCGGCTGGTATCTTATTCTGAAACCCCTGGGAAATCCTCTCGAAAAGACTTTTCAAACCGGATGGCGGGAGTTTTTTCCACATCTGGAAGGCGTAATCAAACGCCTCAAGCTTCCCTACCTCGTTCATAATTTCTTTTTGTTGTTCCAATTGGACAATTTGCGTCAGTTGAGGACCTGGTGCAAAGAGTTTCTTTATTTTGTCAACCAGCTCAAGGAGGAGACGCCGGAACTCTACTGGCCGTGCGTATTGGCCGTAGTGGAAAAAAAGGGCATGAATTTCAACGTGGAACTTCCCAACAAAATCGCTTTGGATTGGGATCAGCTGATGCCTGATTTTCCGCACATGAGTTATCGCACGGCATTTTTGCTGGGAAGCGGGTTCAAAATCAATGATGTGCGTTTTCTGGTGGAACAAAGCAGCATGGACGACTGGTGCAATGTCAGCCTGTCCAATGATTCTTCCAACCACCTTGGCGCACTTGAAATCACCCTTCCTAAACGCCTGGTAACAGGCAAGGAAGCCCATTGTTTCTATTGCGGATTGCGCAGCCACAGATTGCAGGATTGTCCGAGCCGTGGTTTTTCAGAACTGAATACGGACATCTGGGAATACATTGCAGGCATGAATCTGGAGGAACTGAATGAGGGGCTCGGCAACATAGACAATGTGCTGGTCAAGAATCCGGAACGTGGCGTTTCAGACCTCCTGAACGGAACGGACAGGAAATCCCAGATCCTCAAGGCGATGTTCGAAATCAACGCTCCGGTGCAACATCGCATGGGGGATGCCGTTTGGAGAAGTTCGGGCAAGGACTACCCCAAAGGTCTGCAGCAGCTGGCGCCCAAAGACAATGGCGACCTGTGGAAAGCCCTGGAGGAATTGCATAACGGCGAACCCATAGCAGCAGATAAAATTTTGGCTCAGGCCATCATCAAAAGCCCGCGCAGTTTTTCATTGTATACGGTACAGGGCTATACCGCATTGGAGCGGGAGGATAAAGCCAAGGCTCTATCCATTTGGAAAGAAGCAGAACTGCTTTGTTCCACCCCCCTACAACAGGCCTATCATGTGTTTCTGCAGGGGCGGTGTCTGGAAGTGCAGGGAAAATTGCAACTGGCCAGCGACATGTACAAACGGATACAGACACTCACGCCCAAATGGCTTGACGCCATGTATCGTGAAGGCGTCTGTCTGGTCAAAATGGGATTTGCGGAACAGGCCATGGGCTTTTTCATGGAGTTGTTTCAGCGCGATCCCAACATGTTCAACAGGATGTTGATCGATTCGGAGCTTGAGCGCGGATATATTCAGATTTTGTCTTCCCTGTATCAGCCCTGGCTGCAGGCGGAAGAACGGGCCCTGGAAGAGCAGGGCAACCTGGAAGAACTTCAGAAGGATCTGAACAAATGGTTTCCTGAAGGCAGCCCTTTCCTGGAACTGATGCTCAAGCGTATTGCACGTCTCAAAGATCAGGGAGCCATCAAGAATTTTGTCGCCTACAGCCTGATAACCCAGGGACGGATGTCCTTGAGCAGAGATTTCTTCAAAAAAATCGAGGAAGAAGGGCGGCAACTCAAAAGCAAGTCCCGCCATCTCATTGAACGGCTGCGGATTATTCAGAATGAAGCGTCCTGGTTTCCTTTTCCCAAAGTGCTGGTGGAGTTCAACAAGGATTACAACTACTGCGCGCGCAATCTTAACTGGGCCTATTCCCAGCATTTTCAAATGGCGGACAATTTTCGTCGCGGCACGGAAGTAATTTCCAAAATTGAAGACCGGCTGGAAAAGCTGGAAGGGCAGTTGAAAACGCTCAAGATTGTCCGCGATTCGACTTTGTTCATGTTGATAATGGGAAAAACGTTTTTCTGGCTGGAGCTTATCGGCCTTTTTCTGTGCATGGCCGTGTTGCCTTTGGCCACGTATTATGGTGGCGAGATGGGGTATGGCTGGGCAAAGGCGCTGGATGAAATCCGCAAGTGGGAAATTCAGAAGAATCTGGTTATTATCGTCAGCATAGCAGCCCTGGCTGTAGCCGGATTGCGTGCCGCGCTGATTTTTGAGGGACGTAAGGTCAAGTTGTTCAAAAGGGCGCAGGGAATAAAAGACTAGGAAGTGCGCTATGGACAAAAAAAGCGGAAAGCCGAAGCTTTCCGCTTTAAATGCTGACGAAAAGTAGAGACTAAACGCAGCCAGTGGGCTTGGGAAGACCAGCCATTTTACAGGCTCCCTTACCAGGTCCAGACGGGAACAGCTCGTAGATGTGTTTCAGCTTGAAGCCAGTTACCTTGGAAAGGATGCGGACCATGGGGGCAATGCCGTTCTTCTTGTAGTAGTCCTGAAGAAAGTCGATTACCTTCTGGTGCTCTTCGGAAATGTCCTTGATGCCTTCGCTTTCCTTTACGTACTCAACCCACTCGGGGCACCAGTCTTCAAATCTCTGCAGGAAACCGTCTTCATCGACTTCGAAGGTTTTGCCACTGTGTTCAATTGTTGCCATCTGACATCCTCCTTGCAATGTTAATACTGTTTGAGGGTTATTACCAATACCCTAACGCCATGTCAAATAGTGGCCCGATACCTCGAGCCTTATTTGCGTGAGATAATTGAAGAGAAGTGATAAAATAATGGGAGTAATGTTGGATTGACACGATTTGTTCCCTTGGGTGAAATCGGCTTTGTTGTCAATGTGATCAAATTTCTCTTCCATTTGAGGGAATCTTATTAGTCTTTTACCTTAGATTTCGTCAAGAGCTTCTGCAACAAATTTCAAACTCGGGTCCATTTGGAGAGCTGATATCAGGTGTTCTTTGGCCTTGGCCTTTTCTCCCATGCGCAGGTAACACATGCCCAGATTGGCCAGATCCATTACAGATCCGCGGTCCAGCTCCAAGGCGGCACTGAAATCTGCCGAGGCTTCTTTATAGCGTTGCTGCTTGAATTTCACCACACCACGAAGATTGAAGTATTCCTTATGCTCGTTGCAGAACTCCAGGGCGCGATCCAGACCGGGTTCCGCCTCTGCCCAACGTTCCATCAGAGTGAGCGAGTAGGCGGCGTAAAAGGCGGCCATGGACTTGTTCTCGTCGTCAGGCTGCACCTGCTCGGCAATTTCGAACATCATCCGGGCCTGTTCCGGGTTTTCCAGACGCAGGGCCAGCATACCCCGAAAAAATGGAACAAAGTGTCCGTTCGGGTACAGTTCTTCCAGAACGTCAAGTCCGGCTTCCACTTCCGGGATGGGTTCCTCTTCCACAAGACGGCGTCCGACAAAGAGTCCGAGACTGGCATGCAGATCCCGTTCGCGAAAGGCAAAGCCGGGGACGATATTGTAATGGGCAGGGAGACCGAGGTCGCTGTCGGTGATGTCAGCGCTCAGCAGAGCGAAGCCCTGTTTTCTGAGCCCCTGTGCCAGGTTCATGAGTTCGGTGCTGATATCCGAGCTGTTGTCCGCCGAAAGACGCGGCAGAGACTGAAGAGAAACTTCGGGGCCTTGTTGCAGCCAGGCGATGTCTTTGAGTCTGGCGTATTTGGGAAGTCCGCTGGCCTCGTAAATGGAGCCGGTCTGGAAGTCTCCCCCAAGCTGGGCGACTTCGGTCAGCGCGCGTATGGCGGCTTTTTCCGGCGTTGCTGCTGTGCCCGCGGTAAAAACGATTTCGGACAGGGTCGGGAAGGTGTGCGGGTCGTAAACCACCGCTGCCACCGTGGGAGCCGGCATGCCCATGCTGAAATCCTTCATGAGCACACGAAGCCCGTTGTCCAGAAATTTGTCGTACAATTTCAGCAGTACGGGATCATCCAGGCTTGCAGGGGAAATGGTCGGAGTTTCGCGTTTCTCGCGGTCGATCAGAGCGCAGACATGGCGTTCGATGAGTTCGCAGGCTCCCTGCAGAATGGATTCCTCCTGCGTATTGCCGGCGGAAGTACCGTTGAATTCGTTAAGCGTTTTGAACCAGTCCAGAGGAATGGCGTATTCCTTTTCGGAAGAGAGGTCCGTTGCCGGATAAAAGCTCCAGTGGACCAGATCCAGAATACGCAAAGCCTTTTCCTTGGGCATGGATTCGTTGACCGACTGGAGAATGAACTCCACCGGCAGGGCTTCCGGCAACCCTTCCATGCCGGCAAGGGCGTCGGTATAGCACGCGTGGTTGAGTTTCTGGTGCTTTTCCCAGCAGGAAAAAAAGCTGTAGCGTTCGACCAGTTCCATGAGTGCGGAGGCCTCGGCCTGGGCAGGAGAGGCGCCTTTGCCCATTTGCTTGCGCGTGGGCATGATGCGTTTTGCGGCTTCACCGCAAACACTCATGTAAACGGGAATATCCAGCCGGCCGGTATCCACTCGGCGGGTCTCGGCAAGAATGGTCGTGCCGTTGCCCTGCAGCGCCGCTTTAACGCGGCGTACGGTATCTTCGGGTGGGACGGCCTTGTCGAGATCCGTCGTATACCCTTTGGGGCATGTATGCAGACGGATCATTGTTTCCTCGGTTTGAGTCTGTAAATGGCGCAGAGGCTGCGTTCCTCTTCTCCATCCGTGTTTGTGTCCTTGTATCCGATGATTTTGTGCTGAATGTGGAAATCCTTTTCAGCAAGCTTGAAGAACTTTGATGATTTGGGGCGGAACCGCAAGGACAGCATAGCCTCCGCATGGGGGGCATTGGAGAGGTGCTTGAGGATAAATTTTATCAAGGGTCTGTGCAGTTCTTCGATGTACACGATTTCGCTGCCGACAATGAAGTCAAAGCGCTGGTCCAGCGTATCTTTGGTGAAATCCACCCGCTTGACGCGTGCCTTGTCCTGCAGGTTGTTCCTGAGAACATTGGCCTGGGCAAACAGCATGCTGTCCTGCACGATGTCGGTAATGGTCGTGTCGAATCCCAGCTTGGCTGCATGCAATCCGCACAGTCCGAGCCCGGCGCCGAGTTCCAGCAACGTACGGCCGGGTGCGTACGGAAGACTCTTCATCGCGTAGCTGGTCAGCAAGCTGGAAGGCCAGAGTTTGGCCCACAGGGGGAAATTTTTGAGGTCCATTTTTGAGGCACTGGCAGCGTAATTTTCAACAAACGCGGCCATGTCGTCAATTTGGAGTAATTCCAGGTGGTCATCATCAATGGCCACTGGTTCGAAAACAGTTTTGTAGCGTTGGCCTATGGTCTCCAGAATGGACTCCATAGTTGCCGATTGGGTGGGTTTTGTCATAATTTTCAGGTGGTTGACAGTGATTGTGCTGATTGTCCATGCCGCCAAGCGGGCAACATAGCTTGTTTTGGTAAAGAAGAAAATAGCCTTTTTCCGGAGGTTTTTAAAGGGGTATTTGGCGGACTTCAAACGTCAGGATATCCTTTTGACAGGCGTACGGTATATTTTTCTTTAATTGAAGGTGCTTGTTGGAAAGGAGAGGCCGCGGAAATGTTGCACTACGCCGACTGATGATCAGTCAAAGCATAGGATATCAGGCCGCTGGTTGCATATTCGCTCCCTTTCTGGCCTGTGTAGCAGATTGCCGTTGGATCGCTTGTCTGGCAGAAAAGGACATGGTCAAGAAAAGCGACAGCCAGGAAAACGCGCAGATCATTTCGCTTCCGTTCGGAGGCGGAGTAGATGTGCTGCAGGCGACATACGTAACCCATGCCTTTTCCCGGCATTTTCACAAGGAATACGCCCTTGGATGTATCGAACAGGGCGCGCTGGAGTTTTCGTATCTCGGGCGTAAGCATGTGGCGTCAGCCGGGCTCGTGAATCTAGTGGTCCCAGGGGAGGCGCATGACGGGCATGCGGCGACTCCGGAGGGCTGGAGTTACCGGATGCTTTATTTGCAGCCGGAAATTTTGCTGGAAGCGGCCACGGCTTTTCAGGCAAAGCCGAAGGCTCCCCATTTTGGGCAGGGCGTTATCGACGACCCGCAACTGGCATACGCCGTACGCTGTACCCATGCCATACTGCAGCGGCCAGGGGTGTCTCTTCTTGAAAAAGAGACCCGTCTGCTTTGGCTCCTGGCTTGCTGGATATCCCGCTATGCTGCGGAACGCAGGCAGCTTCGCCGTCCTGATACCTCGAAAGCCGAGGTAGGCCGGATCATGGAGTATATCCGCAGCGCCTATGCTGACGAGGTCAGTTTGAAGGATCTGGCCCTGGTGGGGCATATGAGTCCTTTTCATCTGGTACGTACGTTTCATGTGCAGACCGGGATTACGCCCCATGAATATCTGACGCAGGTTCGCGCGGAGCAGGCGCGGTCGCTGATGCGCGGAGGACTGCGCCTGGCGGATATTGCCCAGCAAACCGGTTTCGCGGATCAAAGTCATCTGACCCGGGTCTTCAAAAAACGCTATGGTGTGACTCCGGGCGTATTGCGCAAGATTATTCAAAACAATTGAGAGACAGGAGAGCTACCTTTCCCCAAAAAGGAGTTCTCATGTCCGCGCCTTACAAAGCATACGCGTATCTGACCCTGGCTATGGTCATTGTCGGCAGTTCCGCAGTGGCCGGGACCCTGATGATCTACCAGCTTCCCGTACATCTGGCTTCAGCCCTGCGTTTCGGACTTGCCCTGATTCTTCTGGTTCCTCTGATGCTCTGGCAGGAAAAGGGCATTCCCCGTTTGCGCCTTCAGACCCATTTATTGCTGTTTTTTCAGGCTGTATGCGGATCCTTTCTTTTTACCCTGCTGTTCCTGGAAGGACTGCGACGGACCAGTCCGGCTTCCGCCGGCATCATTACCAGCACCACGCCTGCCTGCATGGCCATGATCGCCTGGATTGCGTTTCGCGAACGCCCGGAAAGGAGAGCACTGCTCGGAGTGGCCTGCTCCATTGGAGGTGTTCTGCTCGTGCAGCTTGCCCAGGCTTCCTCTGTCGGACGTGATTCGGTCATTTCCAGCGGTGCCTATGGCAACGTGCTGGTGATTGGCGCTGTTTTTTTTGAATCGCTCTTTCTATTGCTGCGCAAGGCTATGCACGAGCCGCTTTCCCCTCTGACAGCCTCAACCTTTGTCTGTTTTTACGGGTTGTTGCTGTTTTTACCCCTGGGCCTTTCGCAAGCTGCGCAAACAGACTGGAGCGCTCTGTCCAATGAAGCCTGGATCGCGGTCGGGTATTATGCTTTTGTGGTGACGGTTCTGGCCTATATTTTCTGGTTTGCGGGCATTGTCAGCGTGCCCGCAGGAACAGCGGGAATTTTTACCGGAGTCATGCCGGTAAGTGCGGTTTTTCTGTCCTCGGTCTTTCTGGGCGAAAACATAGGACGGATGCATCTGGCCGGTTGCCTGGGCGTGGTCTCGGGTATTTATCTTATTTGCGGAACCGGAAGAGGCACAAAAAGAGCCGTTGATTTGGCGGGCAGTAAGAAGGGCAGCAGTCCCTTTGCTTCAGCGGGATTCCTTCTCGAGCATTTCCTGCACCTCCTGCACTGTAAGCGGAGGTGAAAAGAAGTTGCCCTGGGCGTGGTTGCAGCCCGAACGTACGAGATGGGAGAACTGGTCTTCGTGTTCGACGCCTTCGGCAGTCACCTTGAGTTTCAGATTGGACGCAAGGGAGATCATCGTGTTTACGACGGGAGAATTTCCGGAATGATTATGCGTGCTTTCAATAAGGGATTTGTCGATTTTTACACTGTGTACGGGCATGCGGAACAGGTAGGGCAGGGAGCTGTATCCGGTACCGAAGTCGTCCAGTGCCAGTGCAACTCCCGCTTCGGTTAACTGGTGCAGTGTATTTAAGGTTTCATCCGCGTTGCCCATTATGGCGTTTTCCTTGAATTCCAGCGATATGCAGCCTGGGGGCAGTCCATTGTCCGAGATGTTGGAGAGTACGTCTTTTTTGAGTCCTGACCAGTTGAGCTGTCTGGCTGAAACATTGATGGACAGGGCCAGGGAATCAGCCAGGGAATACGTACGCTTCCAATCCGCGAACTGGCTGCAGGCCGTATGCGTGACCCATTCCCCAAGTTCGATGATGAAGCCGGATTGCTCTGCGATGGAAAGAAACTCCTTGGGATACAGTACTCCGTGTTCCGGATGTTGCCAGCGCAGCAGGACTTCGAATCCGGAAAGCGTTTTGACCGCGGTGCTGTTCGAAAGTTGGTAAATAGGCTGATAGGTCAGGAAAAATTGTTCGTGGTCAAGTCCGGTATAGATGTCGTTGCTTATGGAGGTGATGCGCCTGGCCGTATGGTGCATCTGGTCGTTGAATATCCTGTACAGCCCCTGACCTTCTTCTTTTGCGCAGTACATGGCGATATCGGCATCACGCAGGATTGTTTCCGGATTGGTGTAGCCGGTTGTGTTCAGTACCACACCGATACTCGCGGAGGAATACACGGACGTTTCATGCAGGTCGTATGGCGCCTTGAGTTCGCGTTGCAATCGTTCGACAACGGCGATGACCTCATGAGACAAACTGTATTCTTCCAGCAAAATGGCGAATTCATCCCCTCCCAGACGGCAGACGGTATCTATTGTGCGGATGGACCGTTGAATCCTTTTCGCCACCTCCAGGAGCATTTTATCCCCGGTGGGATGACCGTAGGTGTCATTGACCATTTTGAAATGGTCCAGGTCCAGCATGAGTACCGCGAATTTGTAGTTGCGACGTCTGCGCATGCGTTGGATGGCGCGCCCCATGCGCTCAAGGCACAGCGTACGGTTGGGCAGATCCGTGAGACAGTCGTGCAAGGCCATGTGATTGAGCTGTTTTTCGTAGGCTTTGCGCTTGGTGATGTTCTGCATGGTGCCGAGAATACCTACGACCTGTCCGCTGCTGTTGACCAGAGGAAGTTTGCGGACATCCATGTGGAGGATCGATCTGTTCTGTTCGCCTGTAATCTCGGTTTCTTCATGAACAATGGTGCCGTATTCCAAAACCTTTTTGTCCGTTTCCTGGCAGAAAAACAGTTCCTGGTCATTCCATCGGAGTTCGGCATCTGTAAGGCCGGCAATTCTGCCGGGATCGTCAAGACCGATGAGTTTTGCGAAATTGCAGTTACATCCCAGGTAGGTTTGTCCAACATCTTTCCAGAAAATGCTCAAGGGGACGTTCTCCAGAACAAGTCGAAGCATGCGTTGGGAATTCTGCAGAGAAACTTCAGACTGAATCAATGTTCTCAGACGAGTGACAAGTGTGCTGTTTTTCTCATGTTCATTCTTGTATGTGTTGTATGCTTCCAAAGCAACAGCACATTGTTGCAATAGAAGAGAAAGTAACGTGAGAGATTCAGCTGATGGTTCTGCGTTTTTATTTGGGAATTGTGCAACAAAAATACCATAGTTTGACGTGGTGGTAGAAATTCGTTTGATATAGTAGGGGGCATCAACTCCAGGCAAAGAATGGATGAAATATTTACTATTTCTGAACGTTTTCTCCACGATTTTAGAGTCGTAAAAAATAGTGGTTATTCTCTCGGTATCAATGCAATTTTTTGGGGGAGAGCAATAGGAAAGTTCAAGTGAGTCATTGTTTTCTGTATAAAGGAATACAGCTGAAAAAATGAATTCAAAAATAACAGATGTCTTTTTGGCAAAAAAATGAATGATTTCTTCCTGTGAGTCAAAATGAAGAAAATCTGCATTGTGTAATATTATTTCATGAATTTTTTTTAGCATGTTTATATGAATTGTTTCATCTTTCAAGGTGATGAAAGATGCTAAATCTTTTCTAATTTGCTGTGTTTCTTTTTTTGTCATTTGCATTCAAGCGAGTTAAAATTATTTTCTAATTATTTATTCATAAAGTACTATATAAAATATAATTATTGTAAAATCATAAAGAACTTGATCGAAAAATATTTATAAAATGCAGCTGTAAATACCATAAAGATGATTTGGTCGATCAAGTTTCCAATGCTTAAGGAAAAAGCGTGCCATCCGTAATTGTGAAAACTAACGTAAGAAAAATCTTACACATTATTAGCATACCTTATGAGAACAGAGCAACACAAAATTAGCAATTCTTTAAGGATGTTGTATTAGATGAAGAAAAGATCCCGGACAGGAAGGACCTGCAATCCAGAGTCTGGCTCCCAAAAAGGAAAGTTCAGATCTGTCCTATTCGATTTTTGAAGGCATCAGGATATATGCCAGAATTGCTGAAATTTCGTAAGTTAGTGCCGATTAATCAGAAAGAGATTTTGGGCTAAACGTTCTGCCTTGGCAGAATGAAATGGTCAGTCGTTTTTGATGCAGATGGCTGCGACTGCCAACAAAGTTTGCACTGTTGCGGGAGTTCAACCGTAATTCAGCTGTTGTGCGAGAGATAAAGCCTATTAGTTTAGTATGATAAATAGTTTCTTGCGCAGATAGCACGGTTCTTGCTGACTATGGCATAAGCCCGGCGTACTTTCTGCGAAGGGCATGACATACGTCATCGTAACGAGGTAGGTAATGTTTGAAAGAGTGAAACTCACCGCTTGTGAATTGGCCGAACTGCTGGGTAAAACAGTTCCCCATTTTCATGAGGAGCCGTTGCCAGGACAGGAAATAGTCCCTGGCGGGGCCGGAAAGCATCCTAAAAGATGCTCATCCCTCGCTTGCCGGATCAGGCTGACTTCCGCGGAAATCAGCCTGCTGACGCGGCCCTTTGGTGACCCTCTGGAAACCACCGTTTTGTAAACGGCTAACCAGCTCTGGGGGCGGTACTAGCTGCCGCCCTCCAGGGTTGCATCCAGCCAGTTGAATATCTGCATTGAGCCGAAAGCCAGGGCGCCTTCCTGGCAATGAGCCCCCGCGTACCCCTCTTTACTGAATTCCAGCAGTGTTTTCGGGCAGTTGAGCTTTTCGTAGAGAATTTTTTGCGTGGCCATGTCGTAAAAAATATCATTGCCCCCGGCGATGGCAAGAGTGGGAGTGGTTATTTTGTCCGCGATGCCTTCCAAAGTGAATTGATTCCAGAAATTCAGAAATTCGAGCGGGGTTTTCGTCCCGGTGGTGAACATTCCGTTTTCAATGAACCAGCGAAGCCCAGGCATCTTATTCATGGCTTTATGTATTGCCGCGTTGGTCTCCTCTGGGTGTGCATTCATATCTTCAAGGTCTTTGGTGCTGGGAGAACCTTTGCCTCGCAGGTCGAATGCTCCGGGATTGGCGATCAGGGCCGCCAGCCGGTGTTCATAGACAGCGGCCCGCGGGGCCAGATAGCCTCCCATGCTGATCCCCATGAGCGCGAGCTTTCCATTGTCGCATTCCTTGCGCGTGAACGCATAATCCACCACGGCAGAGACCACTTTTTCCCACTGCGGCGTAAAGGTCAGTCCTTGCTCCATCAGGGCGGCCCCCTGGCCGGGGCCCTCGAAAATGAGCACCGTGTAGCCCCGTTTCAGGGCCGGAATGCCGTAATAGTAGTAGAGTTCCTCCCCCGTACCATCAAAACCGGTTTGCATTATCAGCGTCTTGCGCGCTGTTTGCGAATTGTCCGGACTGCAGAGATAGCCGGGCAGCGATGTTTCTGCATACGGAATACGTATTGGTTCTATGACGTATTCGGACAGTTCCGCATAGCGCAGAAACATTGCCCTGCTTTTGCCCCACGTACGCTTGATGCGGGGATCGCGGGGATCTCCGTGGATGAAGAAATTGCTGCTGCGATAGTAGTTGGAGGCCCGCAGGAATGCCTGTCGTGCGGATACTTTGTCGCCGGCCTGGAGGCTGTTGTTGCCCCAGTTCTCAATCTGTTTGGCCAAAGCCAGCCATTCGGCGTACCAGGATTCGCCGTCGCCTTCCTTGATGCGGTCGGCTGTTTTCAGACATTCTACAATGTCGGCAGCGCCGTTCCAGGCTGCGCCCAGGTTGCGCAGCAGTTCGAAGTCATAGTTTGGGTCCTTGAAATGAACGCGAAAAGGCGCATCTGTAGAGGCCTGGACACTGGAGGTCTGGTCCTTTTGTGCGGCAGCGTAGGCAGTTGCGGGCAGATTATGATGGGTAACGAAAAAAACGGCCAGGATAAAAAGCAGGGGGACGGACAAGCTGTAGCAATGATTCCGCATGGCGACCTCCGGAGGATTTTACTGTTTGAAGTCTGTTTAAATAACGTATCCCGGAGAGAAGGTTAAGGAAAAAAGCACGCAATATCATTTTTTAAGCCGTAAAAAAACGGCCGGGCGAACAATGCTCCCCCGGCCGTTTGCAACGAGTTGGGATTTAATATTCCATGTCCAGGTCCACCCCGAATTTTTCCCACTGTGCGGCCGCATCCTGTTCGGCCTTGGCCAGTTCTTCGCCCTGGAGCGGATCGATGATCAGGGCCTCGGCCACAATCTGCCAGATGTATTTTGTCTGGTGCTTCAGGTCGGTGTAATATTTTGGAATGCGCCTCATGATCTGGTCGCGGCAATTGGAGCAGCCCACGCCAACAACGCTGGCACCGCTGCGCCGGATCTGATCCGCCTTGAAACGCGAATGATAGGCGCTCTGATCGTCGAAAGGCATGGGCCAGTTTCCGCTGCCCGCGCCGCAGCAGAAGTTGTTTTCCCGGTTGGGGATCATCTCCACGAAGTTGTCCACGCACTGGTTGAGAATCCAGCGGGCTTCGTCAAAAAAGGCCACGCCGTAATGGCGCAGCAGTTCGCGCCCGTGTTTACAGGAGTCGTGCCAGGTGAACAGATCGTCGGCGTGCACGCTCTTGTCCAGCTTGATGCGTCCTTGCTGGATGAGTTCGATGAGATAGTCATAAAGATAGACAAAGCGGACTTCGCGTTCCGGATCTTCCTCCAGGCAGTATTTCATGCCCAGTCGGCAACCATAGGAGCCACCACCGCAATCCGGCATGATCATCCGTTTGATGTTGTGTTTGTCCATGTAGTCCAGCTTGCGCTTGGCCAGAATCTTTGAGCCCTCGTAGTTGGCGGAAAACAGTGCCCAGTCCACGGCTTCCCAGCCTTCACTGGGGACTGTCCAGTTTTCCCGAGCCGCATAAAAGATTTTCCACCACCAGAACTGGTCTTCGAAATCCCCGAAGACTTCCTTGGAGTTGGGAAAAAACAGGATGTCGGCCCCGTCCTTGTCAACGGGCACATAAAAGCCCGGCAGTTCGTCCTCGGCCAGTTCCTGGCTGAGTTCGGCCATGCCCTGCAAATAGTCCTCCTTGGTAATGGCCAGGTTGTTGCCGGTTTCGATGTTGTTCATGCAGCCCTTGTGGATGGTGCCGGGAACCTTGTCCCGTTCGCGCAGATGGCGCATGTGCACCATGATCGGCACGATGTCTATGCCGGCCGGGCAGTTTTGCGCGCAGCGTCCGCAACAGGTGCACAACCAGACATAATCCGAGTTCACCACCTCTTCCAGCAGCCCCATACGCAGCATTTGTATCACCTTGCGCGTGTTCCAGCTTTCAAAACCCGGGGCCGCGGCAGTGGGGCAGCCACTGACGCAACTGCCGCAGGCCAGGCACGCGCTGAAATCAAATTTGTCCAGATATTCGCGTATCTCCGCGGGCAATTCCCTCGGACGAATCACCTCAATCGTATCGCTTCCCATGGCGTGCACCTCGTTGTTGAACGTCGTGGGGGGCTTCCCGCCCCGGCCGGAGACATCACTGCCCCGGCCGAAGGCGGGTAAAAGCCCCGTTTGGCTTTTTCAAAGTCTTCACGCTGTCACTGCATCCGCCTCAACGGCTTCACCGGTCTGGTCGTACATCAGTCCGCAGCGCAGATCGAAGTGCTTGTTCACACTCATGGTCGGGCAGGCCGAGTTCAGGGCCACCTGCACCACGGTGGAGCCCAGAAAGGCCTTTTCCGGATCGATTTCCTTGGTATGGTGCGCCATGATGATCAGGTCGGCCTGCTTGATACGGGCCATTTTGAGGATCTCGGTGGACGCCATGCCTTCCCAGCATTCGAACTCGCAGCTCTTGATGCCGGCCATGCGTTCGCCGTACTCGTCATGCAGACGCTGGCGTGCTTCGGCAACCTGGCTTTCCACTTCCTCCTGGCCCATGCCGGTGTTGTCCACCGCATGGAAGACCACCAGATTGGAGTTGTAGTGGCGGGCAATCTGTCCGCCGTAGGATACGGCGCACTCGGCAGCAGTGGAGAAGTCCGTGGCCACGAGCACGTTTTTGAAGGTCTGCTCACCGTAGGGAGTCTGCCGGGTGACGATCATCACCGGGCAGGGCGACCGCTGGCTGACCCGCTCGAGCGTACTGCCGGCCATGCCCCACATCCGGGAGCGTTGTTCGGCGTAGTTCTTCGAATGCGGTCCCATGACCACCAGATCGGCCTTTTTCTGCCGGACCACGCGCAGGATCTCGTTATGCGGGATGCCTGCTTTGACGATGATGCTGTGGTCTTTGACGCCTTCGAGCTTGTCCTTGTAAAACGCGGCGATATTCTGTCTGATCCGGTCGGTTTCGCCCGAGGCCTCGAGGTGCTCCATGCTGCCCCAGCCGTTGCTCAATGCCGCAAACATGGGTCAGATAGAGTTTCGAATCGAAACGCTGCGCAAAGGAGATGGCCTTGTCGGCAGCACATTCGCAAATCTCTGACGGCGTGATCGCTAAAACGATGTCCTTAAACATGATACGCCTCCTTGATTCGTTTGCTTCCTTGACGCATCCCAGGCTTCAGGCCATGGCTGCATCGGTGATCATGGAAGCCAGTCGTCCGCTGACGACCATGTTTTTCTGCAATTGCAGGCTCGACCCCGGCAACCCGAACGCCAGGCCGATCAGTTGGGGCAGATACAGAACGCTCACAGGCGATTGTTCTGCCAGTTTTTTCAAAGCTTCATCCTGGTAGCCCTCCAGATTCATCTGGCAGAGCGGACAAACGGTCACGATGACGTCCGCCTCGGCCGCGCTTTGCAGAATGCGGCCCACGGAGCGCAGGGCAACGGGTTTCTGGCTGGCCCATGAGCGATGCCCCGCAGCATTTGGCCCCCATGTCCCAGGAAAACACTTCCGCACCCAGAGCCTCTATTATGGGCTCCATGGTCCCGTGGGCGTTCGGGGTCATCAAAGACCACATGGGGACGCAAGATCTGGCAGCCGTAATAGGGAGCCACCCGCAGCCCTTCCAGCGGGCGGGTGACATTGGCCTCAATGGATTCGAACAGGTCGTTGGCAAAGACATCCAGCAGATGGCGTACGCGCAGATCGGAATCCAGTGAAAGGTCCTTCCTCCTTGAGGATTGCCGTTGACCGTGGCCCGTGTCATGGGTGTTTTTGTCTTTATGGCCGCCTGGAGCAAATTCAGATAGCAGGCGCTGCAAGGCACCAGCACATCCGCGTCCGGCAGGTTTCTGGCCGCCAGGGCGAGATTGCGTGCCGGCAGTGCGGTGGCCAGCAGTTCGCTGACGGCTTCCACCGCACTGGCTCCGCAGCAGGTCCAGCCAGGAATCTCTTCTATCCGCACGTCCATTGCATCCAGTACGGCCCGGGTGCTGACGTCGTATTCCATGGCGCTTTCCTGCAGCGAGCAACTTGGGTAGTAGCTGTACGTCATGATCCTTCCTCCATTCGCCGGACTTTCTGAAAGAGCTTGTCCAGGCTGCCACGATGTTCGTTGGAAGCCATGTGCAGCTTGCCCTTGCGCAGCATCTTCAGGCCGATGGGGGCGAAGTCCAGAGCCAGCAGCGGGTTTTTCATGGCCAGCATGTAGTCCCGCATCAGGGCGCTTTCCTGGACCCTTCCGTACGATCCGGGACATTGTTGACAAAGGATTTGTAGAACGTGGCGTGTTTTTTGTTCTTTTCTCCTCCGAACCGGGTGGCCAGGCGTTTGAGGGCAAAGACGCTTTCGGTAATGGGCAGACCGCGCGGACAGCGCAGCGTGCAGGAGTAGCAGGCGGAGCAGAGCCAGAAGGTGTGGGATTCGAAGACTTCCTGCTCCAGGCCGAGCAGAATCTTGCGCCACATCTGCCGGGGAGTCAGATCCATGGACGCAGCGTTGGGGCAGGAGGCCGAACAGGTGCCGCACTGGATGCAGGCGGCCATATTGGTCCGGATTTCCTGAAGCAGCGCCTCCATGGGCGATTCGTTGTTTTCATAATCCATCAGCATGTTTCACCTCTTCCAGATGTTGTTGTGTCGAGGGATGCAGTTGGACTTTCCCCTCCAGCTACACCAGCTCCTCCAGGGCCGCGTCGATGACCGACATGACCTGGTTGTCCGTGAAGCCGCGCAGATACGAGGCGCTGTTGGGGCAGATGGCGGCGCAGGCACCGCAGCCCTGGCAGAGCAGCTCGTCCACCACGACCATTTCCCTGACTGAATCCAGATGGCGCGCCGCCGTATGGACAGACCTCCACGCAGGCTCCGCAGCGGGAGCAGAGCGTATGCTTGACTTCGGCCACGGTGTTGGAGCTGGAGAGCCCCTTTCTGCTGAGAATCTGCAGGGCGCGCTGGGCAGCGGCCTTGGCCGAGGCAATGGTCTCGTTCATGGTGCCGGGCGCGTGGGCGATGCCGCACATAAACACACCCTGTTTCAGGAAATCCACTGGCCGCCATTTGGATTCGGCTTCCTGGAAGAAACCGTTCTGCGTCAGCGGCACGTTGAATATTTCCGCCAGCTCGCTGTTGTCGTTGGGGTCGATGCCCACCGAGAGCACCAGCATGTCTGGATTCAGCTCGATGGTGTTCTGCAGCAGTTCGTCCCAGATCTTGATCACGGGTTTGCCGTTGGCAAAGGTGACATTGGGCTTGTGGTTCAGGTCGTAGCGGATGAATATGGCGCCCAGTTTGCGGGCCTCCGTATAGTAGTGCTCGGAAAAGCCGTAGCTCATGATGTCCCGGTAGAGTACGTAGACCGGCAGATCCGGGCGGCGCTGTTTGAGCACGCGGATGTTCTTGAGCGCCTGCGCGCAGCAGACCCGGCTGCAGTAGTTGCGGTTTTCCTCCCGTGAGCGCCAGCACTGGATCATCACCAGTCCGTTGATTCCTGCCAGGTCCAGCTTGCCCGTACCGAGGGCTTCTTCCAGTTCCAGCTGCGAGAGCACGCTTTTGTGCGTCCGGAATCCGTAGTCGTAGACTCTGGACTGTTGTCCGCCCGTGGCCAGAATGGTGGCACCGTGCTCGAGCGGATAGGTGCCCTCGTCCCGTGGATATCAGGCTCATGAACCGACCGGCCCGACCTGTGGACAAGGTGACGCGCGCGTCCGTGAAAAATCCGGATGTGCGGGTGCTTTTGCACCTGTTCAATGAGTCCTTCCATATAGTGGCGCGGGTCGTCGCCCTCGAGCGTATAGTGCAGATTCATGGCCAGACCGCCGAGGTTTTCCTCCTGTTCCACCAGACAGACCCCGTATCCGTGGTCGGCGATGCCCAGGGCGGCGGTCATGCCGGCCAGCCCGCCTCCCACAACCAGGGCCTCGCGGTGCACGGGCTGCGGATGGGGCAGGGGAGTGGGATCCTGGCCCATGAGCTTGACCGCGGCCATGGTCATGAGCGAGGCCACCTCGCGTGCCAGATTCTGCGGTGTCTGCTCGGGGGCAGCCGCTGTTTCGAACAGCGGTGTGAACACGGTCCACAACATTCATCAGGGTGGGGTTCAAGCCGATTTTAGCGCCCAGTTCGCGCAGTTTTGGGACATATGCGTAGGGCATGCATGCTCCCAGCAGCACCCCGGTTGGGCTGATGTTCGCGTACGAGTTCCTCAAGACGTTCCCAGCCTTGCGTACTGCAGGCCTGGTCCACTGTGGCCAGCCGGCGCATATGCCTTTTTGGCGGGAGAGCCTGTCTGTCAGCAGTTCGAAGTCCACTTCCTTTTCCAGGGACGGACAGGAGGTGCAGAACGCGGCCAGCAGCTTTGGCACTAACTTCGCGTGTCACATTGCGATAGGTCGGCTCGGGTTCGGGCACCTGTTCCTTGAGCGGAGCGTAGATGTTGATGAGGCGCGAGGCCTCAAGGGCGGCGGCGCCGGATAGGATCAGGCTTTCGGCTATGTCGCGCGGACCGCCGAACGCTCCTGCCGCCATGATGCCCAGCTGGCTGGTACGGGACGGGCCGTAGTTTTTGGTGGCGCAGAACCCGTAGTCGTTCAGCTCGATGCCGCAGATCCGGGCCAGTTCTTCTGTTTCCTTGGGCGGGCGCGCACCAACTGCCAGAACCACCATGTCGAAATGTTCGTTGACCAGCACGCCGTTGGAATCCGTGTATTGCAGCTGCAGGCTGTTTTCCTCGTCCATGCCGGGCAGCACCGTATGGATGCGTGCCCGAATGAACCGGACGCCGTCTTCCTGTTCGGCATTATCCCGGTAACATTGGAAGTTTTTGCCAAAGGTGCGCATGTCCATGCTGAAAATGGTGGTTTCCAGTTCCCCGTTTCCCGGCCTGGCGTACGCGTTTTTTGGCCAGCAGGGCTTCCTTGATGGAAACCATGCAGCAGAAGGATGAGCAGAAATCGGCATTGCGCCGGACATCCCGCGAGCCCACGCATTGCAGCCAGGCAATGCGCTTGACCGGCTGTTTGTCTCCTGGGCGCAGCAAAGGCTTGCCCCTGCCGCCGCCTTCCGGACCTGTTCCGCTGATGAGCCGTTCGAACTCCACGGACGTCATCACGCCCGGATGCTGTCCGTAAAGGTAGGTCCCGGCCATGTTCATCGGATCGTTGGCGATGTCGAAGCTTTCGAATCCTGCGGACAGAATCACGGCGCCCACTTCGCATTCGATCCGTTCGTCCGTGACGAAACGCATGAACTGTTTTTCCAGCCAGGGAACGATTTCCTTTTTCTGCAGGGGCTTGTGAAGCAGCTCGCGCTTTGCTCCCAGCTCCAGGAATGCATCCAGCTCTTCCTGTTTCAGTTCCTGTTTTTGTCCCTGAAGCAGGAAAACTGGCAGATCGGGGCGTAGTTCCAGGGCTCTGCTGATGACGCGTTTGACCGCGCCTTCCATGAGCTCGAGCGAGACCACGGCCAGGCCGATGTGGCCTTTTTCCAGCTGTTCCACGGCTTCTGCGGCACTGCGCGCATGGAGTACGGGGAATTCGTGTTCCCCGAGCCATTGGGTGAGCTGTTCGCTTATTTCCTTGTCCGGATCCACGAGCAGGATGGGGAAGTCTTTGCGCATGCCGAGTTTGAAGTCGATTGCCCCGGAGGGACATGCCTCGGCGCAGGCCGAACAGCGCAGACAGTTGTCCAGGTCCACCACATAGTGGTTGGGAATATGCTGGGGCACAGGCAGATGGATGGCTGCGCGCTGTGTCAGTCCGGCATTGAATTCGCTGGGTACGCTGACCGGGCAGACCTCGGCGCACTGGCCGCAGCCCGTGCATTTGTGGGGATCCACAAAGGTCGAGCGTTTGCGCAGGGTGGCCTGGAACTGGCCCGGATCTCCGTCCAGGGTTTCCAGTTCGGTGGCAAGAAGCAGGTCGATGTTGCGGTGAAACAGTCCCTTGCGCAGGCAGAACTGGCTGGAAGCGTCCCGTTCGGTCAAGGGCAGCATTTTGCACATGCCGCAGTGGTCGCTGGGAAACTGATGGTCCAGCTTGGTCAGAAAGCCCCCGATATGCGGCTGTTTGTCTATCAGCATCACCTTATGGCCGGTCTCGGCCAGGTCCAGCGCGGCGTGTATGCCGGCCACTCCCGCTCCGACCACCAGGGCTCCGTAACTGCTTTTCATGGCGTCCTCCCTTTTAGGCGCACGCTTCCGTGAGTTCGCCGAATTCGTTTTCCTTGAAGACCGAAAGCGGTGGCGCTTCATTGGGATCGCGACCGGGCACGTAATCGAAGGCCTGTTGCGTTTTGGCGGAAACCGTTCGGAACAGTTCCATGACCGGTATGTCGTTGGGGCAGGCGTTGGAACATTGTCCGCAGCCAACACAGGCCGTGCTCATGTGCGCCAGCCTGGTGAGATGGAAAAAGGCGGTATCCGTGGGCATGCGCAGCATGCCGGATTTTTCGGCCCAGCCCATGTATTGCCAGGGTTTGTGGTCGAAAACATCGGTGAGGAATACGCATTCCTTGCAGTAGCAGACCGGACAGGCCACCCGGCAGTTGTAGCAGTTCACGCAGCCGGAGAGATATTCGCCCAGCTTTTCCATGTTGGCCGTGGCTGCCGAGGTCTCCTCGAACATGGCGTCGCGGAAGGCGATACGCTGTGCTGTGAGCTCTTGCGTGGCTCTGGTTCGCTGTCCGCTGTCGCTGGCGTCTTCCAGTTCCAGTTTGCGTACGGCGCTTTCACCGGCCGCGCTCTGGGATATGAGCGGTATGTATTGCGCCAGGTCCGCGCCAAAGAATCCCAGAGCCAGGTCCGCGCCCTCCGGGGTGGCGTATTCGCACGCCTTGCAGGCCTTGGCTATTTCCTGGCCGCCCGACACGGATCCGCCGGAGTTGATGAAGTCCAGGGTCAGCGTACGGGCGTCCGTAGCTTGTATGGCCTGGCGGTAGGCGTTGTTGTCGTAGGCGCCGTAGCAATCCAGGCCGATGAGCAGCAGATTGTCGGAATTGCCCTGGTTGAGTTTGATGAGTTCCACAAAGGCGCGCAGTTCGCACGGACGCAGTACCGCGGCCACTACTCCGGTGTTTTCGCCGTGGGTCAGACGCGAGAGCAGCTTGGCCCCGTTGAGCGGAAAGGCCGGGGAGAGCGGACTGGCCTGACTCATCAAGGCGGGATCCGTTATCAGTGCGGGCATGGCAACGCCGCTGCCCGGCTGCTGGCGCATGGTGAACACCGCATCCGCCACTCCCCTTTCGAGCAGGGATGCCAGAAACGCCTGCAATGCGGCCGCCGGATCTTTATCCGTTACTGGTATTTTCGCTATGGAAGCCATTGGTGTCTCCTTTGCTTAGCATTTTGTGAAAAACGCTAACCGAACTGTCCCGTTACTATTCCGAGGGGGTCTGGGGGGAATCATTTCCCCCCAACGGGGTCTGGGGCAGAGCCCCATTGTCCCCCTGACGTCTTCTTTCACACAGCCATGCTCGCCTTGGCGTCGCAGGGGCCGAGTTCGCGGATTTCCTCCACCAGGTGGTTTACGGTTTCCGCAAATTCGTTGCCTTCGCTGGCGCCGATCCAGGTCAGTTTGAGCCTGCGCGGATCGATACCGAAACTGGCGATGATTTCCTTGAGCAGTTTGACCCGGCGCCGGGCTTTGTAATTGCCGTTGGTGTAATGGCAGTCTCCGGGGTGGCAGCCGCTGATCAGCACGGCGTCCGCGCCGGAGATCAGCGCCTTGATGACGTATTTGGGATCCACCATGCCTGTGCACATCATCCGGACCAGCCGGACGTTTGGCGACTGGATCATCCGGGCTGTTCCGGCAAGATCCGCGGCGGTGTAGGTGCACCAGTTGCAGACAAAGGCGATGATGGTCGGTTCGAACGTGGACATTGCGATACCTCCTGTGCTCAGACCGTAACCGGTTCGGCTTCGGGCATGGGTTCATGGCTTGTGGCCGCTTGTTGCGTATCCTGGTGCGTGCCTGGGGCCTGGGGCCTGGCAAGGTCGTCGAGCACGCCTTCCAGTTCGGCGAAAATCTGTTTTTCGCTGAAATGGCGGATCTGTGCCGCTCCGCTGGGGCAATGTCCGGCGCAGCTGCCGCAGCCTTTGCACATGGCCGGGTTGATGACCGAGACCTGGCGGCGCTCGTCGAATTCAATGGCCGAGTAGGCGCAGAGTCCGATGCAGGTCTTGCAGCCCACGCAGATTTCCGGATCGATGTAGGAAATGGTCGGCGAAATGGAGACCTCTCCTCTGGTGATCAGCGCCAGAGCCTGGGCCGCCGCACCGGACGCATGGGATACGGCGTCCGGGATGTCCTTGGGCCCCTGGCAGGAGCCTGCCAGGAAGATGCCGTCCGTGGCTGTGGACACAGGTCCGAGCTTGGGATGTTCTTCCAGGAAGAAGCCGTCCAGGCCCTGGCTGATGCCAAAGGTCCGGGCCGTCTGGACCACGTCCGCCCGAGGTTCCATGGCCGTGCAAAGGATGGCCATGTCCACCGGCACGCGCATTACGCGTCCCAGAAGGGTGTCTTCGCTGACCACGATGAGTTTGCCCTCTTCCTCGGGAGACTGGGCCTGGTTGGTGATTTCGGCGGGCCGTCCGCGGATGAAGGTGACGCCTTCCTCCTGAACCCGGCGGAAGAATTCTTCGTATCCTTTGCCGAAACAGCGCATGTCGATGTAGAAATTGTAGATCTTGCAGTCATGCCCGACCTTGTCTTTGAGCAGGTGGTCGTACTTGAGTGCGTACATGCAACATACGCGCGAACAGTACGGATGGTACTTGGCGTCGCGGCTTCCCACGCAGTGCAGGATGGCCACACTTTCAGGGGCTTCGCCGTTTTTCAGGAGAATCTTGCCGCCCGTGGGGCCCACGGCATTGTTCAACCTTTCGAACTGCAGGCCGGTGAGTACGTTGTCGTACTGTCCGTAGCCGTACTGGGTCATGGGAGTCGGATCGAAAACATCGAATCCCGTTGCCATGATAACCGCGCCCACGTCGAGATCCACGGTCTGTTCCGTCTGCGAAAAGTCGATGGCCTGCGACGGGCAGAGCTTTGCGCACACGCCGCACTTTTTACCATTGAGCGTACGGCAATGATCCGAATCTATGACCGGCTTGTTGGGGACGCTCTGTGGAGAGTTGCGGTAAATGGCGCGTCGCATGCCCAGACCTTCGTCAAATTCGCTGACTACCTTGGTGGGGCATTTTTCCGTACACAGTCCGCAGCCCGTACAGAGGTTCATGTCCACGTAGCGGGGGTTCATGGTCACGGTGGCCTGGTAGTTGCCCACAAATCCCTTGAGGGAGCTGACCTCGCTGTAGGTCATCAGGTTGATGTTGGGCTCCTGGGCCACAGCCACCATTTTGGGTGTGGAAAATGCATGCCGCGCAATCCAGGGTGGGAAAGGTCTTGTCGAACTGGGCCATGTGTCCGCCAATGGAGGGCGCACGTTCGACCAGGTGTACCTTGTGTCCGGATTTAGCGATATCCAGCGCGGCCTGGATGCCGGCAATGCCCGCGCCCACCACCAGAACATCCGGGTGGACTTTTTCGACACGGGAAAAGAGTTCGTCATGGTAGTTGACGCGGCTGACAGCCGCGGCCACCAGATGCATGGCCTTGCGCGTGGCTTCTTCGGAGTCGGCCACAATCCAGGAGCAGTGTTCGCGGATGCAGGTCATCTGAAACAGGAAAGGGTTGAGCCCCGCACGCAAGCATGCATTCTGAAAAGTTTTTTCATGCAGTCTTGGCGAACAGGACGCCACAACGACGCGGTTCAGTCCGTATTCACGGATGTCTTTGATGATCATGTCCTGGCCGGGATCGGAACACATGAATTTGTAGTCCCTGGCCACGGCCACATTGTGCAGCTCGGAAGCAAATTCGGCCACACGGGGGGAATTGACTTTTGGGTGAATGTTGGTGCCGCAGTGGCAGACATAAACACCGATTTTATTAGCCATTGTCCTGACTCCCTGCGCTTGTGCCTGGTGCATGGGCAGTTATCGGATACTTCGTATAGTTCAATGAGCGTGCCTGAAGTGAATTTATCAATAAATCCATATGGGTATAATCTTTATGGGGATTATCTGTAAGTAAAAAGCGGGAATTGTGTATTGTGCCACAAGACCTGTCTCGTTTTTCAAGACATAAAACAGAGGGGGGAATGTTTCTGGAAAACCTGTTGCTCTAAAAATATTCTCTGAAAAATAAGTATGTTAGCCAGGAAGAAAATGTTTGTCTTGCTAAAATAGACAAGACAAACGTTTTTGAAGAGATTTTCTTGCATTTGTTTTTCTGATAAGGCTACAATACGCATAAAAAGAAAATGTGATACCAAGTGGGAGAGCCTAGTGGATTCTCTGCATGAGGCCTTGTTGCGCTGCAGTTTCGGCCAGATGCTCGTGATCGATGTGGATGGCCGGGTTGTCGCAGTGAATGACCGGATGTGCGAACGTCTGGGAATTTCCCGCGATCAACTTTCAGGTTCCATGCTGTTCGACTACTTTCCCCCCGAGGTGTCGCAACGACGCAAGGAGTACCTGAAGGAGGCCTTGCAGACGTGCTTGCCGGTTTCTTTCAGGGACATGTCCGAGAGCGGGATGGAGTTCGAAGCCGTACTTACGCCCGTGATGGACGGTTCCGGCACGCCCTATGCCGTGGTGGTGGCCCTGCAGGACGCTTTGGACCGGAAAAAGAGCGAAGATGCCCGTTACCGTCTGGCAACGGCCATCGAGCAGGCCATGGAAGCCATTGTTCTGCTGGATACGGAAATGCGTATCACGTATGTGAACCAGGCTTTCGAATCCATGACCGGTTATGCGCAGCAGGAGGTCAAGGGCTGCAATTTGGAAATCCTGTTTCAGGGCGAGGACCAGGAGTGCGTACTCAATAGTCTCGTGACCAGTCTCGAACAGCAGGACTCCTGGGCAGGGCGAACGGCCAACACCCGCAAGAACGGGGAGATGTTTCAGACTGAGCTGACCATTTCGCGTATTCGGGGAAAACGGTTTCTGTTCATGGGGTATGTCAGTGTCTGGCGCGATGTGACGGACATGGTCGGGCTGGAACGTCAGCTCAGGCAAGCGCAGAAAATGGAAGCCATTGCCACGCTGGCCAGCGGCATAGCTCATGATTTCAACAATATTCTCGGCCCTATCATTCTGCATGCTGAGGTCAGCCTGACCAGGGTGGAGGATGGGGGGGATCTGCATGAATCCCTGGAAGAGATTCTCAATTCGGCCAACCGCGCGCGCAATCTGGTAACCCAGATTCTTGGTTTGAGCCGCGGGCGCGAACGGGACAAACCCGTGCCTTTTCGCCTGAGCACCATTGCCAAGGAATGTCTCAAGATTCTTCGTCCCACATTGAGCGCCTCCATAACCATTTCCTACAATAATCTGAGCAAGGCCGACGTGGTCCTGGCCGACCCCACGCAAGTGCACCAGGTGCTGCTCAACCTCTGCACCAATGCGGCCCATGCCATCGGCAACAAGCAGGGAAATCTGGAAATCACGCTGCAGGATATCAAAGTGGACACCCCGGCCAAGGGTAATTTTCCTTTTCTTGGGATGGGCGAATACGTGAGCATGAGCGTACGGGATGACGGAGTGGGCATTGCCAAGGAGGACCAGGAGCGGATTTTCGAGCCTTTTTATACAACTAAACAGGATAACATGGGCACCGGCCTGGGGCTGGCCGTTGTGCGGAATATTGTGACCGGCATGGGGGGCGGCATTCATCTGGAAAGCGAGCCTGGCAAAGGGTCGGAATTTCAGGTTTTTATTCCAAAGTGCGTGAATTGCCAGGAAAACAATACGGAAAGGCAGCGTGCCCAGGCCAGAGAGGGCGGCCGGACGCATATTTTGCTGGTGGATGATGACGACGTCACGGTACGCTGCGTACGGGAACATCTGTTCGAGCTGGGCTATGATGTCACCCTGTGTCGTAATGGGTATGAAGCCCTGGCCCTGTTCCGCCATGATCCCGAACCCTATGATCTGGTGATGATAGACGTGGCCACCCGCGAACTGAACGGACTGGAGCTGGCCAAGGAGTTGAAGCTCAGCCGTTATGATCTCCCGGTTATTTTGTTAACCACCTACACTGAAATTTTTTCATCGGAAAAGGCCAGGGCATTGGGTATCCGGGCCTTTTTGCGCAAGCCTTGCCAATACGACGAACTGTCGGCAATCATTTCCAAAATAGTTCCGCAGAAAATTGCCGCAAGCACGGAAGCAGCACATGGCTCAAATTCTGATTATTGACGACGATGTTCAGCTTTGCAAAGCGCTGGCAATGGTGATCTCTTCCATGGGGCACAAGGTGCAGAGCGCCAATTACCTGGTGCAGGGGCTGGACATGGCGCGCCAAGGGATCTTTGATGTGGTCATTCTGGACATAGGCCTGCCGGACGGAAACGGACTGGAAGCTTTGCCCCGCATCCGCGGAAGCAAGAACAAGCCCGAGGTGATCATCCTTTCGGCTTCCAGTGATCCCGACGGAGCGGAACTGGCCATACGCAGCGGAGCCTGGGGATATATTCCCAAGCCTCCGACTCTCAACAACATCAAACTGCCTGTAACCAGGGCCATCGAGTACCATCGCCAGAAATTGAGCCGCAGTGCGGCGCAGAATCTGAAACGTGACGGCCTGATCGGCGAGAGCGAAGCCATGCACGGTTGTCTGGAGCTTGTGGCGCAGGCAGCGGAAACCGACGCCAATGCCTTGATCTGCGGCGAAACCGGAACGGGAAAGGAAGTGGTGGCCCGGACCATTCATGAAAACAGCCGCCGGGCCGGAAATCCCTTTGTGGTGGTGGATTGCGCGGCCTTGCCGGAGACTCTTGTGGAGAGCATGCTTTTCGGACACGAGCGGGGCGCCTACACCGGCGCAGACAAGAAGTCCGACGGACTCGTCCGCCAGGCCCATACCGGGACCCTGTTTCTGGACGAAGTAGGGGAGCTTCCCCTGAGCGTGCAGAAAAATTTTTTGCGCGTGCTGCAGGAACACCGTTTTCGCCCGGTGGGGAGCGGCAAGGAAGTGGAGAGCGATTTTCGACTGCTGGCCGCCACCAACAGGGATCTGGATCAAATGGTGGGCACCTGGGATTTTCGTCAGGACCTGCTGTTTCGCATCCGGACCATTGCCATAGAAACCCCGCCGCTCAGAGATCGACTCGGCGATGTAAGGCTTCTGGCCCGGCATTACGTACGGATGGTTGCGGAACGCACGGGCAGTGCTCTCAAAGAATGCTCTCCGGATTTGCTGGAAGCACTCGAGCAATACTCCTGGCCGGGCAATGTCCGCGAACTGTTCAATGCGCTGGAAAGCGCCATCGCGGCCGCAGGTACGGAAACAACGCTGCTGCCCCGCCACCTGCCGTTGGAAATGCGCGTACAGTTCGCCAGGCAGACCATTGCGGCGGGAACCGGAGTGGACGCCGGGAGCGTACTGTTGAACGGACCGGATCCGGAAAATTTTCCAAGTCTGAAAGTGTTTCGCGAGCGCGTTTTGGGGGAACTGGAGCGGCAGTATCTGCGGGACTTGCTGCTGACCGCGCAGAACGACGTGTCCACAGCGTGCAAGTTATCGGATCTTTCCCGCGCGCGATTGTACGCATTATTGAAGAAGCACAGCCTCTCGCGCAAGGAACTGGCCGTGGAGTGAGGTGCAAGATTATTGACTAAAAAAAGGCCCGGTTTGCCCTGCATGCCCCATTAAAAGCAGGTTGCAAACCGGAGCCAGTCCCCGTTGTTCCCCCTAGAATCCCCCATTCCCTGCATCATGCTCTTATTGTGCGTCTTTCCCGTCCTTGGAAATAGTATTGCGACGGATTGTGTTCCGTGTTTTTGCGTCCGGTGTCGTACCTGTTTCCTGCTGGTTCACGCTTTTCGGCAGTGTGCCGGTCCCTTCCTGTTGAAATTGCAATCCGGAATCCAGATTATTGCGCGTACGTGCTTGCGACTGGGCATACCCTGGAATGGTTTCCAGCAGGAATCCAGTGGTGACGACAGCCACGGACAGAAATATGAAAAGCAGACGTTTCATGACGTTCTCCTTAATAGGGGTCGGTAATAATGTCTTCGTCGCCACCGGCTCTGAACACGGTTTTGTAATTCCTTATCTTGGCGACCTGGGTCGCGGCGCCGGTTCCCTCGGTAAATCCGACGAGGATGGTATTCAGTTTTTCGTGGTCAGCCTGTTCCAGATAAAAGGTCTGCTCCAGCGCCGGATAGTAGGTCGGGAAGCCGGGATTGTCAGTGGAATTGACCTCGTAATCTCCTTCCAGATCCCAGAGCGTTTTGTCCACATTCACGAATTCCGCGCAATTGGTAGACTGGCTGCAGCGGTTGACCCAGACCTTGTTGGTGTACTCGTATTTGCCGTAATTGGGATCCGTATTGTCGTCCACCGCATCCAGACTGCGGTGCATTTCAACACGTACGGCGTATTCGTAGTAATTGCTGATGGTGTACCATTTCTGGAGATCGGAAGTCGCCTGGAACACGTTGTTGGTGGCCGTGTTCAAACCAGACCCGTGCTTGTTGTCGTCATAGGTCTTGAGTCCTGCTTCGGTCCAACTCTGGGTGGGGGAGATTTCCTTGCGGCAGTTGAACTGCGAACCACATCCGGTTTCGAGATCGTCGCCCCAATAGACAAAGGAGAGATGTTCGCGCGGATAGAAGACTCCCGGATCCTTTCGGCCTCCGCCGGTGGACCAGTCCGAACTGCAGACGCAGGTGCCGTCGTTGCGGTACGTATCGAATTCGACACCGAATTTAGGCGGCTGGATGCCGTCGCGGTCCGGGTCCACCCAGTGGCTGATCGGCTTTAAAGGATCATCGGGGTTGTTCTTGTAGACCCGGCTGTCTCCGGCATAGGCGATGAGTTCGCCCAGTTCGGAGTCTCCGCCCACATCCAGCGGACTGTTGTCCACACCATTCATGATGGTGAAGACAAAGCCGTCGGCGTCTCTCTGGTCGAATTCGATGGTGAAGAACGAGCGCAGGCCCAGGCCGAAATCGCACCTGCCGTCGATGCAGAACAGGTTGACTCCGTGCTTGGTGCCCGAATACCAGACCGCGCCGAAGGTATAGTAGACGCCGGCCCCGAGGTTTACCCCCGGATCCGCGGTCAGTTCCACCGGATTGGTGGTCGGGTCGGAAGTCACCACCGTATGGGGGTCGTCATGGGTGATGCCGTCCTTTTTTTTGCGCGTGTCTTCGGCAACGAAAAAACTCTGCGTAATGGATTTTTCCACCTGTTCGGGGCCGGATAAGCCTGTGGACGTGGCCCAGAGATTCATGTTGTTGAGCGAATTCAGAACCACGAAATCGCCGTTTCCCAGGTTTTTCAGGTCATCGCCGTTGTCGGGAGCCCAGCCGCTGGCCCAGTTTTGCGTATTGCCGTTTTTGTCCGGAGGCTTTCTCAGATTGGTGAACGTATAGGTCCCGTCGCCGTTATCTATCCGTTCTTCATACAGGTAGTCATGGGATTTGACGGTGATGATGCCGTTTTGTTCGGGAAAGATCACGGCCCCGGAGTTGACCGTAAGATTGTCGCCTTCCTTGATGGTCTGGCTTCCGGTTTTGCATTGAACGGCCAGGAAGTAGATGCGCCCGGTGATGTCCGGCCAGAGGGAGTCCTGCAAGGTAAGAAAAATGCGTGTTCTGCTGGCGTTCAAACTGGATCCGATGACACGGGCGTTGTTCTGGGCCTGGATGAAATCCAGGTCCTGGCTGCTGACGGCATACAGGTCGTCTGCCGAACTGCCGAACGTGGGAACAGTAAAACCCTCGGGAAAGGGCTCGTCGCCAGGTTGTTTGAGCTCAAGCTGCTGGTTGGCTTCAACGTGGTTGGTATTGACGGACTCGAAGGTTCCCAGTGCGTAGACCTTGAGCTTGAAGGATTTGCCGTCTTCGACCTTGTATTCGGGGATGCCGTTGATATTGCCCATTTTCTGGTCAATGCTGTAGCCCTGGAGTTTCATCTGACTTTGGGCGTAGCGAATGCCTGATTCGGCCATGTAATAAGAGAGCTTGTAATGATTGACGTCCGTGGCGATTCTTCCGGCCGTGCCGAACATGGTCAACATGGCGGCCGCAAGGACGCTCAAGGTAACCAGGGTTGCAATGTAGAATACCAGTGCCGCTCCGCTTTCCGGGCCGCCAATGCCTCGAACCGAGTGTGTTGCTCTGATAGTTTCCATGGCTTCCTTCCTTGCTAACAACCTGGAACGTCACCGACCTCTATAAGCGTACGCGGGCTGAAGCTGAGGTCGAAGTTTCTCGTGAGACCACTTTTTCCAGTATACGTGAAAGTGATGCTGATGTCTTTCACATTACCATTTTCCTGGTTCATGGTCATGCCCGTATCGCTCAGATTGGTCAGAACATTCCAATTCATGATCCGCAGGGTGGAACCATCGATGATCTGCAGGGTTTCTTCCTGATCCTGCGTATCGGTGAATTTTACCTGAGCATCCTGGGTGAAACAGGTGATGTTTTCCATCTCGCTCATACGGGTGCTGATGACGTCGAACATGGGCTTGAGTTCGCCTGCGGCTATGGAGTTGCCTTCGGAGATAAGATAGCCTTCCACGCCGGTCATGATGAAAGCTGTAGATGCCCAAGCTGATCATGGACAACAGAATCAGGGACGCGATGACTTCCACCAGGGTGAATCCGTTGCGTCTGCGTATTCATGTCAATGTACTCCGGCTGGATCGTTAGGATAACGAATTTGGGCGAACAAGGTGACGTAATACCTGCCGTTGGGATCCTGCGATTTGACGCGCAGCAATGGAACCTGATCATCGTTGAGCAGGATGGAAACGAGCATCGCCGTTGGAATTGAAGCAGCGTTCTTCCGCCAGCATGGTCACGTTGGACGTGGACGTTCAGGCTTGGCCACGGAGGCTATTCAGATTGCTAACGAAGTCTTCGAAGTCACTGGTCACTGTCAGTGCTGTCATGAACGTCCTGTGCACGTATTCCGCTGTGGCGTCTTCCATGCGCGCTGCCTATTTGCGACTCCTGGAGAATCCAGTCCAGCGGGCTGGTTGCTGACGGGGATGGTGGTGTTCATGAACTGAAACAACGTGGCCCCTGTCCAGGCCATGAATGACAAAGGTGATGATGATTTCGATAAGGGTGAATCCCTTGTTGTGAATTGCGTGTCGTGTCCTGGTTCATAAGCTACCCCCTTTGAAAATCTGCGGCCGCTTTCCGTGCTTCTCGATGTTGAATCGAAACACTGTCGGGCGTATTGCCCGGATGACATATTTGGGGGAAAGCAAAAGACGAACCATGTTCGTATAAAATAAAAAAAGTATTTAAAACGATATGTTATATTAGGGCTGAATTGGTATGAAAGTGTGCGCAGCGGTGTGCTGTCACAAAGTGTGGCGCCACAAAGTGTGGCGGAAGGATCAGAGGATGGAGTATTTTTCGAGTTTTCTGTACAGGGTCCGGCGATTGATGCCCAGGAGATCTGCGGCTGCGCTCTTGTTCCAGCGCGCCTGTTCCAGGGCATTGAGAATGGCCTGTTTTTCCGTTGCTTCATCCGCGTATTGCGTTTCCAGTGAGGCAGGAAAAAACAGTGTCTGCATCGGCTTCTGCAAGGAGTTCTTCCGGCAGGTGCTGGAGGTCGATGGCGTTGCCGGGCGGCGCCATGATGCAGGCGTGCTCCAATGCGTGCTTGAGTTCCCGAACGTTGCCGGGCCAGGAATAGCTGAGCAGCGCGTCCAGGGCAGCCGGCGTGGGACCTTCGAGGTGTTTGTGAAAATGCGAGGCGTATTTCATGATGAAATGGGAAGCCAGCAGCGGAATATCTTCGACGCGGTCGCGTAACGGAGGCAAATGGATGGAAACCACTTTCAGACGGAAAAAGAGATCCTTGCGAAAAAGTCCCTGCCGGATGCGTTCCTCAAGATTCCGGTTGGTGGCTGCCAGCAGCCGGACATTCACCTTGATGGAACGGGTTTCCCCGACGCGTTCGAATTCCTTGTATTCCAGGACCCGCAGCAGTTTGAGCTGGATGGACATGGGCAGGTCGCCGATTTCATCCAGTAGCAGCGTTCCGCCCTGGGCTGCTTCGAATCTTCCGACTTTGTTTGCCGTGGCTCCGGTGAACGCTCCTTTGACATGACCGAAAAGTTCGCTCTCCAGCAGGGTTTCGGAAAGGGCGGCACAGTTGAGTTTTATCAGCGGTCCGCTGGAACGAGAGCCTTCCTTGTGCAGGGCTTCGGCCACAAGCTCTTTGCCGGTACCGTTATCGCCGGTGATCAACACGGTGGTGTCGATGTCTCCGAGTTGTCTGATACGAGTAAAGACGGCTTCCATGGCGGGACTTTTTCCGATTATGCCGTTGAAACACGCATTCCGGGAGAGTTCCTGTTCCAATCGGATTGAGCGTGTGACGTCGCGCAGCAGAACCATGCTGCCAGAGGTTCTGTCGTCGATTTCCTTGAGTGGGATGATGCTGATGGAAAGAACAATTTCATGCTTGTCCGGGCAGGTGCAGGTGGCCTGGCATTCCTGCAGTGTGCTTCTGTCAATCAGGGCCTTGCTGAGAGTGTCGTTGATATCGCAATGCAGGAGATGCAAAAGGTTTTGCCTGATCAAAGTATTGTGCGACTGATGACGGAGCAGAGGGAGCTGCATGAAAGACTGATTGGCCTCAATGATGCGCATTTCATGGTCTACCATGACCACAGCAAAAGGCATGTTGTGAAAAATTGTTTCCAGATGAAAGGCCGTACGTTCGCGCTGAATGCGATATTCACGCAGTTTTTTATCGATCTCGATACGTTGCGTAATATCTCTGCCCACGATTTGATATTCGATGAATTTGTTATTGCCTTTGTACAGCGCCTGAAAATTCTGCTGGAGCCAGCGCACGTCGCCCGATGGGAGCAGTACGCGATGTTCCATAATGCTGTTGGGAGTGCGGGGAGTCAGGTTGCTGATCAGTTTTTGGACTTTGTCCCGATCATCGGGATGCAACAGATTCCAGTATGAGCTGGCGACGAGTTCCGGGGCGTTTTTTTCAAAATAGCGGGAAAAAGTGGCGTTGATAAAGGTAATTCTGCCTTGGACGGATAAACGGCAGATGATTTCCGTCTGATCCTGGACAATATGTCTGAACCGGGCTTCACTTTGGGCCAGTTCCTGCGTTGTCCGCCATTTAGCGCACAGGGAGGTTGCAAACTGCAGGATTTCACTTTTGTGAAAGGGCTTGTGGAGATAGAGCAATTTGTCCGCTGGTGGTATGCGGCTGATAATTTCCTGCGGACCATAATCTTCAAACCCGGTGACCAGAACAATTTCCATGTCCTGATCTTTTTCCCGGATGCGCTGGGCGAGTTGGACGCCATCCATTCCCGGCGGCATACGAACATCAAGAAAGGCCACGGAAAAAGGACGGTCGGTCTCAAGCGCCTGGTTGAACACCAGAAGCGCCTCTTCGGCGTTTTTGCAGAGCGTGAGCTCAAAAAGTTTTTGCTCCTGCTGGTCCGATGCTGATCCGAAAAGCCTGTTTTCCAGGGATTGTCTTGCCTTACGGTCAGCGGATACGGGCGAATCACCCAGTACAGAGCGGTAAAGCGAGCGGATGTCGGATTCGTCATCCACTGCCAGAACACGGAAGGGATTTGGCTCAGCCCTGAACATGCGTGTTCCCTTGGGGAGTTGGGACAATTTCCTGAGGCACTGATGCCAGGGTGAGAGTCATGCACAGTCCGCAGGGCTGGTTGTGCGAGGCATGGATGGCCCCGTTGATGGCCGCCAGGGCGTTGGCGCACCAGTGCAGTCCGAGTCCGCGTCCGCCGTGGGTTTTGGTGGAAAAGTCCCGTTCGAACAGTCTGGCCAGATTCTCGTTGCTTACGCCCGGACCATTGTCGCAAACCTGTACGATAATATTGTCGTCATCCGTCTGGGACTGGTCCGCCTTGATCGTTACGAGGCCCTGCCGTCCGCTGCGTTCCAGTGCGTCGAAAGAATTCATCAGCAGGTTTTGGAAAATCTGGATAAGCGTGACCCTGAGGCCGTGGACATAAATGGAATCCAGATCGCCGATGCGTTCAATTGTCATTAATGCGCTGGAGCGTTTTGAGATGAGCAACTCCACGCTGTTGATGATTTCACCGAGGCAGATCCGTTCGAGAATCGGCTTGTTGTGTGAGATGGAAAGGTAATTGGAAAGGACTTTTTCGATGTTGCGAACGAGTTGACCAGCCTGGTTGGTATGGACGCCGATCTGCTCGACGCCTGTTGTCAGGTCGGAAAAGGAGAAACGTAAAAAATCAATGAGATCGTTTTTGCGTTCCGGATCGATTTCGGGATTGCGCAGCTCGATCAATCCGCGGGTGACATTGGCTGCAGGAGCCTGGCTGCAAATGGATTTGATGTCGTCCAGACTGCCGACAATTGAGGTCAATGAATTGCGTACGTTGTGGATGATTCCCGCTGCGGTTTCGGACATGCCCGCGTAGTAGGAATTTTCTATCTGGCGCTGCTTTGTCTCCTCCATGCGTCGCAACAGATAATGGAATTCCTTGCTTAGCGTACCGATTTCGTCATTGCGTGTGGAAGGAGTGAAATCAGTATGTTCCAGAGTATCCGACATGGTCACGACCTGGCTTTTGAGCCGTTCCAGCGGGCTTGTAATAAGCTTGCGCAGCAAAATGAACAAAACAAGGAGCAAAAGGCCGCCGCTTATGGCCAGAAAAATCTGGATATAGCGTGCCGCACGCAATCCCTGGGACAGGACGTCCCTGTTCATTTCGCTGGTGAGACATAAAAAGGGCGTATCGGTGATGTCCCGAAGCAAAGAAACTATGCGTACTTTTTGGGGCGTTATGTTGTCGAGCAGGAATGCCTTGTTCTTGGGCAGAAGGTACAGCTTGGATCGTTGGGCCGGGCTGAGATCGTCCAGAGGAGTCAGCGAAATGGGCAGCTGCGTTTGCAGTTGCAGATTTTCCAGGTAGAATTTGTCGAGCAGTCGTCCCATTACCAGCGAACCTCTGGATGGCCCCTTGTTTTCGCTGGTCAGGATGGCGAACGAAGTGATCAGCATGGGGCCGGCTTTTGTTTCAATGATGCCGGCAAGGTCTTTGCGTACTATTTTTGTATCCAGTTCAGGGGGAATTTTTTTGAGGGCAGAGTCAAAGAAAGCGGAGACAGGGAGTTCCTTTTTGGTCTGCAGGTTGAAACCTTTTGAAAAGACCACATTGCCGGTTGTGTCCGCTATGAGAAACAAGTTGAGTTTTGTGTCCAGAAATGTGGAGTTCGGAAGATTGTTTTCCAGGTATTCAGGTGAATTGCCGGAGACGAATTCATAGGTGTCGTCCCATTGTGCCCAATCCTGATCCAGGATTTTCAAATGTTCCAGCTCATTTTCGAAAGCCAGTAGAATTCGCTGCAGGTGCGCCTTTGCTTCCCGGTTTTCCAGTTCGACGAATTGAGGAAGAATGATCCGGTTTTCAACAAACGAACTCATCCCGAGAATGACGCAATAGACCGCAATCAGAATAAGAAAAAGTTTGCTGCTGAGGCGTGCTTTCATTGTTGGTGTTAATCGGTTGTCTTTTCAGGGGTCGGAAAATGAATCATCTTTTATTGCTGTTTTTTGGCTCCCATTAAATACATTCTGTACATGTTTCCAAGAAAAAAGAGAAGGGTTAGCAGTGCATTTCCTTTGTGCGTCAAAAAGATATTCCACCAGTTGATCAGGGTCAGGCGTATTCCTAATGGTGGTATTCCATCATTGAGAATTGCAAAGGGAAATTGCAGTGAAAAGAAGCAAAGCCAGGAGAGCAGCACGGTTGCCAGGGCTTCCAGGCGCTTAAACAAAGAGAGTCCGGGCCAGGAGAGAGCCAGTGCCAGCATGAGGCATAGCTGCAGGATGTTGTCCCTTAATGAAAAATTGGCCTGCAGTATGAGTACTCCCTGTTCCTTGGCCGGGTCGCCCTCCGGATGGCGGAGCAAAGCTATTTCGAAATGTATGTTTCCCTGCAGTGATTTTTTGAGGGGAATGAGTTTTTGTATTTGGCTGGAAGGATCCAGTGTGGCGACTTCCACCCTGAGTAAAGGCAGAATGGCGTGTTTTTGCAAAAAAGGGAATGATGCGTATAGCAGAAGAAAAATAACTATATAGCTGATAAAAAATAGCAGACTGAAAAAAATTATGGCGCGTGGTTTGTTATTTTTCCAGATCATTCTGTTTTTGCCCGTGTCAACCATATGAAGTAAAAGATTACAGTAGGCATGATTGTTGCCATTGGTGCAACAAGAGTATGGATGAAATCAAACGACGAATAATAATACTTGCTGACATAGTATAGGGCGGTAATTCGTAAAATGTTGCAGGCTACCAGTATTATCCATCCTAGCACCAGTCCCATGATTTTGTAGCGGATCATGCAGGGAAAGGAAAGAATGGCGGCAGTGAGAAGAATCAGGGCGTTGATGCCGTCGCATTCCTCAGTGATGACGACGACCGGTGTTTTATGAGACAATAGGGTGGAACCATTGCGTACGCAGCCTTCTGCCGGAGTCGCGGTTTGGACGATAAAGCAACTGGCAGAGGCCAGTAATTTGGACCAGCCTTCACGCTCGGACAATACCGGGCCGTATTCGAATACAAGTGCCAGCAACAGGCTGATGCCAATGAATTTGCAGGCGAACAGGATATTTGATTTTGTCAGAAATTGAGAAGCCATTTGAATTTATCCGCAATGAAAATGTCTTTTTTGAAGGTCTGGCATTGGCAATAGATCATTAAAATAAGCATTGTTGGCTCTGATCAGGAAACAAACGGCTATCAGTGCGGAGAATTTCAAATTTTCATGCAATGAGTTATAGAAACGTACTCGCCATTGTCGGGGCCAGAGCAAAAAAATGTACAGCTGATTGGTACGTTTTTTCGTTCACGTTAATAGATTGCTTTATGGAGCGCGTCAACTTGGTGTAGAGCGATGCAAACTAAAAATATGGGGTGCGGCTGTTGGCTCTTTTTACCAGATATGCGGCACTTTTTACAAAACTTTTTCAAAAAAAACAGACGACTGAGGTCAAATAATATATATCCTTCTCCGCGTCGGCAAATAGCCACCAGGGCAAGCGGGTGATTTTTGATGATTGACCGCAAATGGTGGTGAGGCGGATTGTCCTTTATACTTCATTCGTATTGTTGATTTCAAATCAAAGACTGTACTAACTCCCTATGAAGGGGATATGTTTTTTCGAAAGAGAAAAAATATCTTTTTGGTGCAATCATCAGCCGATATATGTACATGTGTCGTTATGGTCATGATGCAGGGATATTTTGCCAGTTGCGACCATTTCTGTACATAAAATTGATGAGTAAGTGCAATTTGTCAAAAAAATTATTTGACAATATATATCAAAGTTTTGTGATTATTGGAATCATGTTGCAGTAGCGGAGTTGTAGTTTATGGATTCGTCTAAGAAATCTTTTGCTGTTGATCAATTGCTGTGGCTTTTTGATCAATCTCCCGTGCCAACCTATATTTGGCGAATGGAAGATGGAACGCCTAAATTTATAGCTTGCAATCAGGAGGCCCTTTTATTTTCAGGACAGGATATTAAAAAATTATTTGGTAAAAGTTCCAGAGAAATTTTCCCTGATTCTCAAGATTTAATAACATTTCTGGAGGAATGTTTCTACTCTAAGGAATATTTTACACGAGAATTTGAATTCAAATTGCGAATTCTTGAAGAAAAACGTTTTTTAAGGGCTAATTTTGTATTTATAGATCCTGATATTGTTGTTCTGCATATTAAAGATTTATCTTTTGAAAAAGAAAACGAAGATAGATTGATAGTAAGCTCAAAAAAATTGGAGATTTTGAAAGCTGTAAGTAAATGTATCAGCATGGCTACTACAGTTAATGAAATGGCTTGGAAAACTGTGGATGAATTGCAAAAGCAGCTTGAAGTTGATCTTGCTGTTTTTTATATTCGCAGAAAAGATGAATTAATTCTCGAATCAGAGCGATCAACGGGATTGCATTTTCCCAATGCAGATCAACTACAGCATAAAGTCGGCGAATGTCTGTGCGGAATGGCTGCACAACAGGGATTCAGCTATTATTCTGAAGACATCCATTCCGATCCACGTTGCACCCACGAGGAATGCAAAAAAGTTGGTTTGCATTCTTTTGCGGCTATTCCTCTGTGGGTTGCGGGTGAAAATTTGGGGGTTGTCGGTATAGGTCTCAAAGAAAGTCGTGATTTTTCAAAGTATTCGGAATTACTGGAATCTTTGGGGACTGTAATTGCCACCGGACTGCACGGTGCTTTGCTGTTTGAAAAAGTCAGTCAGCACGCGGATACGCTCGAGTTCCGCGTACAGGAGCGGACCAGTGAACTGGAAGCCGCCAACAGTCTTTTGCGCAAGGAGATAGTCGATCGGTTGCAGGCAGAGCGCGAACGTTCGCAGTCCCAGGAGGCCTTCATAACGTTCGTCAATCATTTTCCCGGCATGGTGTACATAAAAAACAACCAGGGCAAGTTGATGTTCGTCAACCAGCAGATGATGGAAGAACTGGGCGCCGAGGCCTGGCTGGGGCAGACTCCCGATTGCTATCTGCCCCATGAGCAGGCTTTGCGCTTTATCGAGCACGACAGGCAGGCCTTGGCCGGGCAATTTGTCACTCGTGAAGAGGTCATGCCGGACATCCATGGGACGGAGCGCATCTGGCGTATGGCGAAATTCCCCATCAAAAGGGAAAAATCTCCCTGGCTGATTGGCTGTGTCGCCATAGAAGTGACCGAGTTGATTCGCTCACGAAAAGAGCTGGAGCGCAGTGAAGAAAAATATCGAATTCTTTTTGACGAGTCCCGTGACGCCATTTTGATCGCGGAGTTTCAATCCGGCGTTATTCTTGATGCGAACTACCAGGCGGAAGTTTTGCTGGGAGTGAGCCGGGAGCAGATAATCGGGCGTCAGTACCTCGAGTTGTTTCCTGTCGAAGACAGGGAGGCAACTCGTCACCGCTTTGAGAGCCTCGAACCCTTTGTGGGCAGCAGTCCTCACGAACTCCATGTCTTGCGCAGCGATGGAGGTCAGGTAGCTGTAGAACTGAGCACCAAGCGGATTCGTTTCAAGGAACTGGATATTGTTCAGGGGCTTTTTCGTGATCTTACCTTGTATAGGGACTCTGAAATGGCCCGGCGAGAGAGTGAAAATCGTTTTCGAGAACTCGCTGAAAATATTGACGATGTCTTTTGGGTAGTTTCCCCCGATCTGAACCGGATGCTCTATCTGGGGATACAGTTCGAAAAACTTTGGGGGGTTCCGAGAGAGGTCATACTGAAAGATATTCACTCATTGCGGCAGTACATAGTTGAAGAGGATAGAAGCGTTTTATTTTCTGTGACATCGGATGAACTAAGGGAAGGTTTTGAAGTCGAATACCGGATTCGTCGTCCGGATGGATCCGTACGCTATCTCAGAGACCGGGGTTTCCCGGTAAAGGATGCGGATGGCACCGTTTGCCGTATTGTGGGTATTTCACAGGATGTGACGCTGAAAAAAGTTCAGGAACTTTCACTGCAACGCGAAAAGGCAACCGAACATGCTCTGACCAGGTTGACGGAAAAACTGCTCACCTCCAAAAGTATCGAAGAAGCCAGTAAGTTGATATGGAATACGGCCCGGATTTTGACGGACTCCGAAAAAGGGTTCATCGGGAGGCTCGATTCTCGTTCCGGCCACTTTCAAATGTACTCATTTACTGCTGGGCAAAGTAAAGAAGTGCACTTGGAAGGGGAGCCCGAAAAATGGGGCGAGCAGGTGGAGGAATGGTACGGAGTTTTGGGCAAACACTCGGTTTTGCACGAGAATACCTGTTCGTCGAATCAGACGCAACACCAATCGATTGCCGGGAGGGTCGGCCTTCGGTCATTGCTATCCGCGCCGGTTTTCATTGGCGATCGCTTCATGGGGCAGATTTGTCTGGCCGATGCGGAAAAAGGGTACGATGAAAGGGATCTTCGTCTGGCCAAACGGCTGGCCTCTTTTTTCGCCCTGACGCTTCAACGAAACGATTACGAAAAGGATATTATTGAATCCAAGCTGGAGGCGGAAAGGGCCAACAAAGCGAAAAGCGATTTTCTGGCAAAGATGAGTCACGAAATACGTACGCCCATGAATGCCATTATGGGAATGCTGAATATTGCCCTGGATTCGCTGGTTGATGCAGAACATCGGGAAAATTTGACCACAGCCGTACTTGCTGCTGAAAATTTGATGGGCATCATAGACAACATACTGGATCTTTCAAAAATTGAAGCGGGCATGATGACACTCTCGGAAACACATTTTGACCTGTCCGCTCTCCTCGCCGAGACAATGGTTCTTGCGAAACATCAGGTAAAGGAAAAGAATATTGCCCTCTCGCTTGACCTTGCCCCGGATGTTCCGGCTTTCATCAAAGGGGACCGTACGAGACTGCGACAGGTTCTGATCAATATTTTGAGCAACGCGGTCAAGTTTACGGAAAAAGGCGAGGTTGTTCTTGGCGTGCGCAATATGCCGTCATTGACGGAGCTGGTACTGCAGTTCCGTGTTTCGGATACTGGCACGGGCATACCTCTGGACGGACATAACAAAGTGTTCAGCAAGTTTGTGCAACTCGATGATTCCACTACGCGTAAATTCGGCGGCAGCGGGCTTGGACTCGCCATTTGCAAGCAGCTTGTGGAGTTGATGGGGGGTGACATCTGGCTGGAAAGCACTCTTGGGCAGGGGAGTACCTTTTATTTTACCATACGCTGCGAATCAGGGCTTGCCTCGCTGGCGAATCTGCACCCAGGGCCGGTTTTTCCGGATAAAAACGCAGGGGAATCTTTGCGGGTTCTGGTGGTGGATGACAATGAATCCAATTTGAAAGTGGCCGCGGCATTGTTGCGGAGACTGGGGCATGAACCGCATGTTGCGGAAAGCGCTTTGGCGGCTTTTCGTCACTTGCGGGAAAGCCGTTTCGACGTGGTGCTCATGGATCTGGAAATGCCGGATATGGACGGATTGGAAGCTACGCGCGGTATCCGTTCGGGAAAGGCAGGAGAGGAAAATGTCGATATTCCAATAATCGCATTGACTGCGCATGCCCTGGCAGGGTTCAAAGAACGCTGTCTGGAAGCCGGCATGAGGGATTTTCTTCCAAAGCCCGTTGATATCCACCAGCTTGCGGCTAAACTGGGGAGCGTGGAAGCTCTGGAAAACGAAGTGTCTCATTCGGTTCCTTTGTTGTTGTCAGGAGATGCAGTACTTGACCGACAAGAAGCAGTAAGGCGTTTTGACGGGGACGAGACGCTCTATGATGAAATAAGCACGAGTTTTTTTGCCGATTTGCCGGACAGACTGCAGAAGATAGAAACTCTGTTGCAACAGAGAGAACAGTCGCTTTTGACATTGACTCTGCATTCGTTGAAGAGCCAGTGTGGCACCATTGGGGCAAAATATGCCCATAACTATGTTGCACTTTTGGAAAGTAAGTCTCGTGCAGGTGATTTTGCCGGAGTTTCGTCTGGTATGGATGAATTAAAGCGTGTCATGAAACAGTTGAGCGAAGAGTTTTTTAAAAAGAATGAATCTAAGTAAACTTCAATAGATAATCGTAGTCATTGCAATTTTTTTGAATTTTATGTGCACAGTCAAAATGCATGAGAAATAATTGTGCGGGCTGTATACAAGATGTCCAATACAGTCGTATGTGCTTATGTGATCCCAGTCGATACGCAGACTGAGGATTTTTTACGATTATCTCCCCTTTCTATGTCTTTTGTTCCAGTCTGATCCCAGAGCATTCTGTTCGAAGTCTTTGCCTCTGAACCTGTATCGTAGTCCGGTTGCAGATGGTATGCGGTCCTGGTTGATGGGTCGGGGAGAACTGGCAAGACACCTGAGGAGTGAACTTCGCATAAGATCAGGGGAGGGTCCTTGCGGCGAAAAATTTAACATGCTATTGGATATATTCGTGGAAAATTTATTGTTCGAATATCTACGGAACGTATAGCACAGGATACAACCAGGCAGCAGAGAAACCGGGTTATGTGATGGATCAAGCTGAAACAATACTGCTGGTAGAAGACGACAGGCTTTCCGCATTGGCGATACAAAGGCAATTGGAAAAGATCGGATATGAAGTCCTTGCCGTCGTCGATACAGGTGAAAAAGCACTGGATGCTGTGGTGGAACTCCGCCCGTCACTCATCCTTATGGATATCGTGCTGGATGGCGGTTTGGATGGGATTGAAACCACCAGCCTCCTGCGTGAAAAGCACAATGTCCCGGTGGTTTATCTGACCGCTCATACCGAACCGGAAATTTTGCGTCGGGCCGTGCAGACCACTCCCTATGGTTTTATTGTCAAACCCCCTCAGCTCAGCTGGCTTGAATCAACCATAAAAATGGCCTTGCACAATCACAAAACCGAAGTGGCCAGAAGGTTGAGCGAAGAGAAATATCGCCGGCTTTTCGATGAGATGCTCAATGGGTTCGCCATCTGTGAAATTGTCTGTAACGAAAGGGGAGAGCCTGTAGATTTTCTTTTTCTCGAAGCGAATCCGGCTTTTGAAAAAAGTCTTGGGATTGGCCGTGACGAATTGCTCCGACATTCGGCCAAAAACAGCATTCCGGATGTGGAGAACATCTGGATTGATATTTTCGGAAAAGTCGCACTGGATCGAGAGTCGGTGCGTTTTGTGGGATTCCTGGGGACGCTGAACAGGTATTTTGATGTCGCCGCCTACAATGTTTCGGATAAACGGTTTGCCGTGATTCTCAATGACATCTCCGACCAGAAACGCGCACAGGCGAAATTGCAGCATACCATTTATCACGATGCGCTGACCAATTTGCCCAACCGCACCCATTGTATCGAACGTATCAGAGGTGCGGATGAAAGGGCCCAACGGGAAAACAGGCGTTTTGCCATTCTTTTCCTGGACATAGACAGATTCAAGGTCATCAACGACAGTCTCGGTCATACGGTGGGCGACAAACTGCTGAAAAAGGTCGGACTGCAGTTTCTGCATCAGATCGGTCCCATGGATACGGTGGCTCGCGTGGGGGGCGATGAATTCGTTCTGGTGCTTGCGGGCGTTTCAACACTTGAAGAGGCGCAAGCCAGGGCCTACTCCATAAAGCAGGATTTCGACGCCCCCCTCAATGTCTCGGGGCATCAGATATTCACCAACGTCAGCATAGGTATCGTACTCGGTCCGCTGGATCACGGCAGCCCGGAGGATTTGTTGCGTTTCGCCAACATGGCCATGAACCAGGCCAAGCTGGACGGCGAACCACATATCAGAGTCTTTGACTGGTCCATGCACGAGCGTGCGGCCAGACTGCTGGACATGGAAACGGGTCTGCGCATGGCTTTGGATCATAATGAGTTCGAACTGTACTATCAGCCCATTATGGCCCTGAAACACAACAAGCTTGCGGGATTCGAGGCCTTGCTGCGCTGGAACCGTAAAGGCAACGGTATTGTTTCACCCGCTGAGTTCGTGCCTATCCTGGAAAGTACGGGGTTGATCATTCCTGTGGGATACTGGGTGATACGCAATGCCTGTGAAACCGTCTGCGAGTGGAAAAAAAAGTTGCCCGAAGATGACACGCTGAGCATCAATGTCAACTTGTCCGGAAAGCAGTTCGCTGACCCGGAGCTTGTCTATAAACTGGCCAGAATCATGAACGAAACACAGATCATGCCCAGCTGGTTGAAAATTGAATTGACCGAAAGCGTGGTCATGGAGAATCCCAACACGGCGGTACGTACGCTGAAGGCGCTCAAGGAACTGGGGCTTGGAATTTGTGTCGATGATTTTGGAACCGGTTATTCCTCATTGAATTATTTGCAGAAATTCCCATTGAATACCCTGAAGGTCGACCGTAGCTTTGTCAGTTCCATGGATGTCCACGCCAATTATGTGATTGTCAAAACAGTCATCAGTCTGGCTCACAGTCTGGGGCTGGATGTCACGGCCGAGGGGATTGAAACCAAGGAGCAACTCAACGCGCTGGTCGATTTGAAATGTCAGAACGGCCAGGGCTATCTTTTTTCGCGCCCCGTGGAAAAGACGCAGGCGGAAAAACTGCTGTTCGTCCCCAGTTCAAATGATAGTCCGGAAGAATAGATTGCGTGACAGCTGACAGACGCTGACGGGGAAGGCTTGTCCCAAATGTTTGCAACTCAAAAACGTTGCAGGCTTGCCGGAATTTCCCCTTTGGGAGTCATTTCGAAATTCTGCCCTTGGGCGGCAGCACGCAGGCGTTCCAGCACGAACCCCTTCCAGGTCAGAAGAATGCCCGATCCTTCCACGCCCTCGGCCTGGGTGATGATCTGGTTGGGAAAGTCAACGGTAAAGAGAGTGGGTTCTCCTCCCCTGGTGTATTTCAGGACGTACACGTCACGGCCAGGCTGTTCCACAAGAAAACGAATCATGACTTTGGCCAGTTCTGTCGGGCCGAAATCAGCCGGTTGGGCGCCAAGGTTGCGTACGGCCGCGGTGGAAAGCACCTGCACCTGGGGCTGCAAGGCAACGGAAGGCGGCTCTGGCTTTGGTTCGGGGGCAGAGGGCGTACTGCCCACATACACTCCCGCCAGAAAGACAAACATCAATACGACAGTGCCCAGTGCGGCTTGTATGAGTGTTGTCTTGTTGAAAAAAGGCTCTCCGTCGACAATGGGGTCGCCGGGAAAACGCGCGCCACTGGTCCGGAATTCGACCCTCCGTACGGGCCGTTCGTACTTGGGAGATTGCACCAGATCATGGGGGGCTGAAGTATTGTCGATGTCTTCTTCGTCGTCAGGAGCGGCTGGCAGGTCACTGGCAATGGCCGGCCCTTCGTCAAAGTCGAACAGTGGTTCGTCGTCGCGCAGCGGTTCCGGATCCTGCGTCTGCAGAGCGGAAACAATATCTTCCAGTTCCAGAATGTCTTCCGACGGACTTCGTTCCAGTGGCCCCTGGGGCTTGGCCTGAGCCGGTGCCTTTTGGGGGGGGCTTTTGGGAGGTACGGGTTGGGCATGGGGTTTGCGCGGAACCCCGGGCCGTGGCGGATAACCGGACGGCACAGGCGTTGCCGGGCCCTTTCGGGGGGCTGCCGCCGAGCCTGCTTGTGCGGTTTTCTGCGGGGGGGCCGGAGTCTTTTTTACGGGGTCTGGCATGTAAGTTCCCATGCAGTTTGCGAGATTAGAAAAAAGTGTAAAAAAAACCTACCAGAGCACAAAACTTTTGTCATCATTCGGTATCTCGGGGAAAGTGAAAGCGGAAATGCAACTTTCAAACAATATTGGCTGCCTGTACAAAAACAGCATACCCATAGTGCAACGAAACTTTGACAGAACGCTCAACGCGGTTTAAAAATCCAATCTTTAAGAACTTCATGGCTAAAGCTGCGTTCCTGTACAGGAACCGGGCCCAGTGTAACGGCCGAATGTGACAAAACGACCTCCACGGGTTTGAAAAGGCCTTGCCAGCTGAAGCGAAACCACAATCCAATATGAGGAGCGGCAGGGAGATGAGCGAAGAAAAATTCTCACGGTTACGCCGGTTGCCGCCTTATGTTTTCGCTCAGGTAAACGACCTGAAGATGAAGCTGAGGCGACAGAATATTGATATTGTTGACCTTGGTATGGGAAATCCGGACTTGCCCACACCACAACATATCGTGGACAAACTCGTAGAAGCAGCACAAAAACCGGCGAACCACCGTTATTCTGTTTCCAGGGGCATTCCGAATCTGCGTCGGGCGATTTGTGATTGGTATCAGCGCAGATATGATATTTTTCTGGACCCCGATTCCGAAGCAATTGTTACCATGGGAGCAAAAGAGGGCTTGTCGCACTTGGCTCTGGCCATGCTTTCTCCGGGTGATGTTGTCTTTGCACCGGATCCGGCATACCCCATTCATCCCTACGCTTCCATCATTGCCGGCGCAGATGTCCGGCGTATTCCCATCGGCCGTGGCAGGGATTTCATAGAAGATTTGCAGGCCGCCACACGGCAGACCTGGCCGCAGCCCAAGCTGTTGATCCTCAATTATCCCAACAACCCCACCACGGAAGTTGTGGATGTGACTTTCTTTCAGAAAATTGTGGATTTCGCGAAAGAGAATAATATATATGTTATTCACGACCTGGCTTACGCCGATCTGGTCTTTGACGGCTACAAGGCGCCGAGTTTTCTGCAGGCCAAGGGCGCCAAGGATGTCGGCGTTGAATTTTTCTCGCTGACCAAAAGTTATTCCATGGCAGGATGGCGCGTCGGGTTTTGCTGCGGCAACCGAGAAATGGTGCATGCCCTGCAACGGATCAAAAGTTATCTGGACTATGGTATTTTTCAGCCCATTCAGATCGCATCCATTGTGGCGCTCAACGGTCCGCAGGATTGTCTGGATGACATGTGCAGCACCTATCAGCAACGTCGCGACGTGCTTATTGACGGCCTCAGCAGGGTTGGCTGGGAAGTGCCCCCGCCAAAGGCCACCATGTTTGTCTGGGCTCAGATTCCCGAACCTTTCCGTGCCATGGGGTCGGTGGAATTTGCCAAGTTGTTGCTGACGGAAGGCGGAGTCGCCGTATCGCCTGGCCTGGGATTCGGCCATTACAGTGATGACTACGTACGCTTTGCGTTGATCGAGAACCATATGCGCACGCAGCAGGCCGTACGGGGCATCAAACACGTCCTAGAAGGAGGAGGCATCTGTGCCGAAAAAGCATAAGCTTGTCTTGGGGCTCGCCGGTTTGGGGACAGTGGGCGGCGGTGTTGTAAAGCTGCTCGAAATGAACAAGGACTGGATCACCCGGCGTACGGGCGTAGAGGTCGTCCTCAAAACCATACTGGGCCGCGAGCACCATCGCGCGCGCGTGGAAGCCGAAACCAATGCGGCTTTTACAATGGATATGCAAACGCTTGCCAACGATCCAGAGATCGACATTGTGCTCGAACTCGTTGGCGGCACCACTTTCGCGCGCGATCTGATCACCACCGCCCTGAAGGCGGGAAAGCATGTGGTCACCGCCAACAAGGCTCTGCTGGCCGAATACGGGGAGGAGCTGTTTCCTCTGGCCGCGGCGAACAATGTGCATCTCTGCTTTGATGCCAGTGTTGCCGGGGGCATTCCCACGGTGCAGACTCTCAAAGGCGGCTTGATCTCAAACCGGATCAGCAAGTTTATGGGCATCCTTAACGGCACTGCCAACTTTATCTTGAGCAACATGAGTGAAACCGGCATGAGCTTTGACAACGCTCTGAAGCTGGCCCAGGAAAAGGGCTATGCCGAAGCCGATCCCACTCTGGACATCGAAGGTCTGGACGCGGCGCACAAGCTTGTGCTTTTGATTCAGCTCGCATTCGGCAAGCATTATCCCATGGACAAGCTACCCATCTGGGGAGTGAGCCTGGTCAGGCCCATGGATATCGCTTATGCCAAGGAGTTCGGGTATAAAATCAAACTGATCGCCCAGGCCCAGGACATAAATGGAAAAATCGAGGCCGGTGTGTTCCCCGCGTTGATCGATGCGGACTCCCAGCTTGCCGCTGTGGAAGGTTCGTTCAACGCCATTCTTCTCGAGGGAAATGCCGGCCCCATCATGCTGCACGGCTACGGCGCGGGAGATCTGCCCACTGCAAGCGCAGTGCTGGCCGATGTCTTGAGTATTGCCGAACGCCCGGTCCCCAACAATCTCGGCTTTCAGGAGAATGTGTTGCCCGTTGCCGAAATCATGGACCTGGACGAGGCCGTATCCGAACATTATCTGCGCTTCAACGTACAGGATCGTCCGGGCTTGTTGCGTGATGTGGGAAGTGTCATGGCCCGTCACGACATCAGTCTGGCCCAGGTCGTACAAAAGGGCAAAGACACGGGTGACGGAGTTCCGTTGGTTTTTCTGACGCACAAGACTACAGCCAGACAGATTCATGCGGCAATGCGCGAGGCCGAATCTCTGGGCCTCCCAACCTCGCCGATCATGCATTATCGGATTTTATAATGTTACCAAAATTGCTTTTTCTCGTCGCCGACGGCATGGGCGACTGGCCTGTGGACGCACTTGGGGGAAAAACCCCTCTGATGGCAGCCAATGCGCCCCATATGGACGCATTGGCTGCCAAGGGAATCATGGGGCGGTGCCGTACGGTTCCCAAAGGAATGGCACCGGGCTCTGATGTAGCCAACATGGCCTTGATGGGATTTGATCCGGCGAAATATCATACGGGGCGCGGCCCCATCGAGGCCGCGGCTCAGGGTTTGGATCTTGAACCGGACGATCTGGTCTGGCGAATGAATATTGTCACGGTCAGCGAATACGGCGCTAATGGCCAGATGCTCGACTATGCGGCCGGTCATCCTGCCAATGCTGATGCGCGGCAGCTCGTGGAGGAACTGCAGAAGCGGCTTGGAAACGAACAGTTTACATTTTATCCAGGCGTGCAATACCGTCACCTGCTGGTGCAGCGTGGCGGAGCAAAGAAGGCCGTTGAAAAGCAGCTTGCCATCAACCCCCCCCACGATATTCTCGACAAGCCCATAGCTGCCGACCTGGCGGCATACGCAACCTGCCCCGAGTTGAACGAACTCCTCCAGAAGGCTGCCGCCATCTTGGCCGAACCTGTCAACAAGACCAAGGCCAATGCCATCTGGCCATGGGGGCAGGGGAGTCCTTTACTGTTGCCGGATTTTGCCAAAACGTACGGCTTGCGCGGCGGAGTGGTTTCAGCCGTGGATCTGGTCAACGGACTCGGGCGCGCGGCAGGAATGCAGGTGCTCGAGGTGGAGGGCGCCACAGGCTTGCTGGATACCAACTATGAGGGCAAGGTTGAGGCAGCTCTTGCCTTTCTGGAAAAGGGCGACTATGTCTATGTGCATGTGGAGGCCCCGGACGAATGCGGTCACGCCGGCAATCCCGATGACAAGATCGAATCCATTCAGAGATTCGACGCCCGTATTCTGGCACCTTTGCAGAAAGCCTTGCCGGATGCAGCCTTTGTTTTGACCTGCGATCATTTTACGCCCATCGTAGAACGTACGCATGTTTCCGATCCCGTGCCTTTTGTGATTTCCTGGCCCGGATGTACGCCCAACCATACGGCGACTGTTTTCAGTGAACAGGCAGCTGCCGGAATTCCCCTGTTGCTGGAACCCGGACACAAGTTCATGCAGTGGGTTCTTGAGCGATTAAGCGAAACTTCATGGTAAAAATCGACAATTTTCCCCGTCCCGAGTGTTGGTATGCCCACTATGTATCTTATGGCGAAACAGATGCCATGGGATTGGTCTACTATGGAGAATATCTCCATTTTTTCGAACGTTCACGTGGTCTGTTCATACGCGAACGCGGCATGAGCTATGCCGAAATTGAACAACGCGGCTTTTTCTTGCCTGTTCGGGAAGCACAGTGCCGCTACCGTTCGCCGGCCCGTTATGACGAGATGATCTGGGTTCGGGTAGGCATTTCCGAGTGGACTCGTGCCTCGATGTTGTTCGTTTATGAAATATACGATGCTTCCAAAGAAAAATTGCTGGCCACGGGCAGTACGCAGCATGCCTGCGTCAACGCCGAGCACAAGCCTGTCCGGATTCCGGAATGGTTCCGGCAGATGTTTCTTGAAGGCGATAATTAATACGTAAAATCCGGATGGTTGCAGAGTGCTCTGCATCCATCCGGATATGAGTAACACAGTTCATGTCTTCTTCACTGCGGTATGATGTTCATACCCATGCTTTTCATCCCAAAATAGCTGGCAAAGTCGTCGCACAACTGCAGGACCATTACAACATATGTCCTGAGGGGTCTGGAATAGTTGATGATTTACTCAAACGCGAACGTCTTGCCGGTGTGGATAAGTTTGTGGCGTTCTGTGCAGCGACGTCCCCTTCGCAGGTTATTTTAGCCAATGACTGGATCCTTGGTCTTCAGGAAAAACATAAAGAAATCATAGGGTTCGGAACATTACATCCCGAGTACGCGGATTGGGAAAAGGAAGCGGCGCGTTTGAAACGCGCGGGGATCAGAGGTCTCAAGTTTCATCCTGATTTTCAGGGATTCTGGATGGATGACCCTCAATTGTTGTCCATCATGGAAGCCACTTATAAAGATTTCATCTTCATTTTCCATGTAGGTGACTCCACTGCTCCCGAGGACAGTCCCTCTTGCCCCAAAAAACTTGCAGCCCTTGCCCGGAGATTTCCGGATGCCAGGATAATTGCGGCCCATCTGGGGGGATTTTTGCACTGGAAATGGGTACTGGAGGAATTGATGGGAACGGATGTCTATCTCGATACATCGAGTTCCATGCAAAGTATTCCCGAAGACCAGCTTCAGGGGATCATGAACAGGCACCCCTTTGAGCGAATCCTTTTTGGGAGCGATTTTCCCGTGTTCGACCCTGTCTATGAGATAGAGCGCGTGCAACGCCGCATGCACCTCTCAGACAGCCGGCTGAGCGACCTCATGAGCAATGCCGGAGCTCTTTTGCAGGATTGAGCGTATTGTTGCGGCAACATTTGTTCAAGTCTGTCTGATTGCTTTACTGTTTGAAAGATTCTTGTCTGCCGGTCTTTTCTGGCGTTTCTCCATTCATGCTCGTCACAGAATTCCAGGTATTAAACTCTGTCTTTTTTCCTCCCCTGGCAGTTTAGTTTTACTCAATCTAACGTATTGCTTGTTGATATTTTGCTATATTTTATAGGTTGAGCTATTGCATTTTTCCTCAATAGAACTTACGCTTATTTTTGTGACTGTTGAAAGTGTATATGTGTAACATTTTTATAAAATAACGGCCCATGCTGAAGTTAAAACTAATTAGTTAATGTGCTTGTGGTGGTTTTTCTTACAGGCGATGTAGGGGAATAAAACATTTTTTTATTATTTTTATCAATTTTTGACATGGAGCTCCTTCTCAATGTAAGAAGCTCGTTATTTGTTTTACGTAATATAGAATGAATGTGAAGGGGGTTTTCATGTTGAAGGTGAAAAGTACAGGTGTTGTGCTTACTCTAAGTCTGTCTGTAGTAATCTTTTGTGTCATTGCAGTTAGTATTTTTTGGCTCTATTCGACAACGTATAATTCCAATCTGACACTTCAGACGGAAAATATGCGTCAGATGGCCAGGACAACAGTTTCGGAAGTGCAGGTTTTTTTGCATGAAGGAAAGGGACTTGTAAAGATGCTTTCCAGTCAGCAGTGTATTGCTGACGCACTGCAGGGAAAGGACAATAAAGATGCGTCCAACCTTTTGCGAAGCACTGTTTCTGATCTGGAAGGTTTTTGGGCCGCAATAGTATTTAATGACACGGGGAAAGTGCTTGAAGGAAGTACGGCTTCGGGAAAGAATCTGGCCGGTATTGTTGTCAAAGACAAACCTTTTTACCCCCTGGTTACCAAAAATATTTCGAATGATGTCGTGATCAATGGCGAAATATTCAAGTCAGACCAGGGTGCAGATTATCTTTTCTGCATTTCCAGGAAGATAACAGATGCCAAGGGCAAGAGTCTTGGTTGGGTCGTACTTTTCCCGAACTGGGGGGAGTTTACGGACAGATCCTTCAATTCGGTTCGCGTGGGCAAGGAAGGCTATGGGTTCATATATGATGCCAGGGGAAGAACCATAGCTCATGGTGTCGATCCCAGCAGGGTGCTTATGGAAACGGGCAGTTCGATTCGTTTCAAGACAGTGGACAAGTACAAACGCGGCGTACAATATTACACTTTCAAGGACAGAAACAAGATAATGGTCTACGACGCCATTCCCGAGATCGGGTGGTACGTTGCTTTCAGTGCGTATGAGGATGATCTGGCGGAAACTGCTATTCATCAACGCAATATGATGATTGCCGGTGGATTGGGAGTGATAGTCCTGCTCGTGGGCGTCTGTCTGTTTTTATTGAAGGGACTGGTTCTTGTTCCAGTTGATGGAATTTTGAAATACGCCACTCAAATTGCCGAAGGAAATTTGAATGCGGAACTGGCCGGCAAGTTCAAATATGAATTTGCACAACTGGCAAGCCAGATTCAGACCATGGTTTCCGAATTGAAAGCCAAGTTGGGCTTTTCACAGGGAGTGCTCGATGGCATGACCATACCTGTCTCTATTTTCGACGATAAGGGGAAAACTGCCTGGGTCAATAAGCATATGTGTGCGCTTTTGGAAGAAAAGAGGAAACCGGAAGATTTGAAGGGTATTTCATCCGGGGAATTGTATTATGGGGAGTCCGACCGGATAAGTTTTGCGGATAAGAGTTTGAAAACCCAGGAAGTGATAGACGTCGAGATAGAGCATACTTTCCCATCTGGCAGAGAAGCGATTATTCATGTCAATGCCATGCCGTTTTACGATATGGACAAGAATCTGCTTGGTGTGGTCGCGAACTTGATTGACCTGACGGAAATACGTACGCAGCAAAAACGTATCCAGGAACAGAACGTCAAGATTTCAGAGGCTGCATCCGAGGCGGAAAGCATCTCGCAACATTTGGCCACGGCTGCTGAAGAACTCTCCGCACAGGTCGAACAAGCCAGCAAGGGCGCAGTATCACAACGTGATCTGATGTCAGAAACCGCCACTGCCATGAATCAGATGAACGTATCCGTCCTTGAAGTGGCGCGAAATGCATCGGAAGCTGCGAAGGTGACAACTGATGCCCGCAAGGAAGCAGCCTTGGGAGCCAGCAACCTGAGCGATTTGATCCGAACCATTGGTGAAGTGCAGGAGCAGGCTGTCAGCCTCAAGGATTCCATGGGCAAACTCGGCGATCAGGCCCAGGACATCGGCAATGTCATGAATGTCATTACCGATATCGCCGATCAGACCAACCTGCTGGCGCTCAACGCAGCCATCGAAGCAGCCCGGGCCGGAGAAGCCGGCCGTGGATTTGCCGTTGTGGCGGATGAGGTGCGCAAGCTTGCTGAAAAAACCATGGCTGCCACCAAGGAAGTCGGCAACGCTATTGCCAATATTCAGACTGTTGCGGATTTGAATATCCAGGCAACTGATCATGCGGTGGATAAAATTGCCGAAAGTACGGAGCTTGCCGGGAAATCAGGGGAAGTGCTGAATTCGATAGTCAAATTGATGGATGATGCGGCTTCACAGGTAAGCGGCATTGCCACGGCAGCAGAAGAACAATCTGCCACGAGCGAAGAGATCAATCATTCGGCTGAGCAGGTCAACAAGCTGTCTCAGGAGGCCTCCGGAGTAATGGAGCAATCCGCCAGCGCGGTACATGAGGTGGCCCGGATGGCCGCCCAATTGACCCAGGTGATCGATGTGATGTCTTAAAAATACATACAGCTGGTGCGGGCCGCAGGACAGATCAGTTCTGCGGCCCGCACCAGTGAGTGCCTTTAAGCGGGGCGCTATGAAATGCGATTGAAAAAAAGATGAAGGTCGCTGCTGGGCATTTGCCGCTGGAGCCGCCCGGGGCCTCTTGATTCAGTGCAGAAAATGAAAATTTTTTGCGCCGATTGCTATTTTTTCCAGCGTTCTTTGCCCTTTTTATAAAGCTCCTGCGCCTTATGGAGCATAGCTATCAAAGCTTCGGTAATTCTGTCGAACAGCCGTTTTGCCCACGCGAATTCAGTTCCGAGAATGGCCAGCCCAAGAAGAATCGTCGCAAGTCCGGGGCCGGGAAGTACGAGCATGGCGGTTCCGGCCAGAATGGCTGATGTGCCTGATACGAGAACCGTGATTTTTTTCAAAGGGAATGGTGGTGGGGTGAAATTGTTCATCGTCCTAGTCCCGGTTGAAAGTGAATGTATCCTGTCTGAGTCTATTAGATAGGATTTTGAGCCGATTTGTAAAGAGGCAAAAAAAGACTGTTAGCATAGTAGCAGGAATCATTGCTTTTTTCGAAAAATGCGTATGGGGCCTATAGTGCCTATGAGATCATAAGAGGATTCAACGAGTTCTTCCACTACGGGACAGGCTTGTATGCCGTATTTTTTTCTGTCCTTGAATATTTCCATCCCGTTCCCTACTGCTTCGATAAACCATTCGGGTTTTGACTTTTTAAACTCGTTCAAAAAATCAGTCAGATATTTTTCTTTGAGTTCAGGCATACCGAAAATATGCATGGGCGTGGTGCGCGTTCCCATAGGGAGTTCCGTTTCCACATGGAGGCGGTAAAACCACCCCCATACGACCATACTGTCCCCCTTGGAAACCAGATCCAGAACCACTTTTGAGGCAGGGTGTTTGTTTGTAGAATAGCCCGAGTGCGGTGTAAAATAGAGTAGCTTTTTGTCAAAATATTCTAAATCGGCAGCAAAAGAACTGGATGTAAAAATAATTCCAGCGACAAGAAGAATGCTGAGATATTTATTCCCATTTTTGATGATAATGAAGACCAGGCCACAAAGTAGTAAACTGATCCCTGGAAACAGGAGCATCATATAGTGAAAAAAAAGTTTTCCAGGAATAAAAGTACAATAGATGCAAGAAAGAAAAAATATCAATGAGAATACTACGGAGATAATCTGGTAACGGGTAAACGGAAAATTTCTTTTTTGAGATTTTACAAACCAAAGTCGACAACAAAAGGCCAAGCATATAAGCCCGAGAATAATGATAAGAAAGAATTGTTCACGAAAAAAAGTATTTGTGGAATTTTCACTAAAGAATGAATTGAAAAATGATGCTACTTTTTCGGTAAAACTTTCATTGTCTCTTTTTGTGTATAGAAAATTTTGCAAAATATAACGAAATATAAATTCATTCCAAAGGTTTGTTATGGTAAGGTATATGGAAACCATGATACTGCTGCTCAATCCTCCGAAAATATACCACCCTGACAGCTGCAGCTTTTTTGTTCTGCCAAGTTGCTGCATCCATAAAAGAATAAATCCCCATAAACTGATTACCAGAGCTATGGGAACACCTTGTAATTTGGAATAGGGGACTGAGCCTAGAATAAAACTCAAAAGGTACCACTGCAAAGGAGAACTGCTTTTGGGACTATTTGAGTAAATACGGCCAAGTTGAAATAGCGCCAGCGATAGCAGGAAGATAAGTGGTCCTTCAGCATTAAAGCAGAGGAAATCCCAAAAGTGCGTCAAGCCATGCATCAGCACAAAGGGGATACAGGCGAGTCGTGCGCTTTTGACGGAAAATATGCGGCAAAATGCAAGATATAAAAGGCAGGCGGAAGCGATGGTCAATAACAGGCTGATGGATTTTGAAAGACCGTAATCCAATGAAAAACCGGCGATTTTTCCCACCATCAGCGGGAGTTCCGTCAACGGTCCGTGAGATCCGGGATCCACAGAGCGCCAGTAGGCCGGGTCCTGGAAGAGTGTGTTGGCAATGGCCAGATCCTGGCTTTCATCCACGTTGCGTTCGCCGAGGCTGAGAAAGGGCCAGCGAAAAGCAATTATGGCCAGGAAAATAAACAGCAGAAAGAGTTTTTGCCAAAAGCGAGATTCAAAACGGGAGGAAAATACGGGAGCTATCGCCAGCAGTATGAAGCAGACTACGGCAATAATTCCCGGAAACAGGTATGAAAGTTCCAAATCCAGAGAAGCCTTGTTTACGGCATGGTGGAGCAGAACGTTCAAATGAACAGGTGCTATTATTTGAAGAAAGATTATGCAGGCCAATACTGCAACGGCAACAACAAGTTTGAGTCCGTATTTTTGTAAAAAAGAAGTCGGCATTTCAGTAGGATATATTTTTATGTTGGTATTAAATGAATAGTAAAGAGAATTATCAGGAGCTAGGATCCATTGAGGGGGGAGAAAGATAATTCCTGTTGCTATTTTACGGTTGAATTCCGAAAGTTACTGATTGTCCATTTCTGTTGCCCGGATATACTTGAGGAAGGCATAGTAAAAGCCATGTAGGGCCAGAATAAGACCGGCTTTTCCATCCAGAAATCCACGTCGCAAGATGTAGATTTTTACGAATCGTGCCAGCCCATGTCCTATTGCCGTTCCCAGCCCGCCCTTGTACCCCTTCTCATGAAGTTCTTTGGCAGAAAGAGCTGTGTAATAATTTATCTTATGAAGGTGTTCCCCCATATCTGCATAAGGATAATGAATAATATCACCTGCAATTTTTCCAGTTGGCCCGGTTGGATGAAATGAATAATGCGGCCCGCTGACCTTGACTTTCATCCGTCCGTTGCGAAAAAGTCGAAGCAGACGGTCAGGATACCAACCACTGTGCTTTAGGAAACGATCGAAATAGAATGAGCGTCGAGGGCAATAATATCCAGCCAGGTCCTGGCCGGCCATCAGGGCATTGCGTACGGAGTTGATGAGTTCCTTGCTCGCAATTTCGTCCTGATCCAGGCTGAATATCCATGGTGTTTGGATCTGCTGAAAGGCATAGATAAATTGAGGGCCTGGGCCTTCCCACGAACGGGTAAGCAGGCGAACTCCGGCAGCAGCAGCAATATCGCGGGTCCTGTCCGTGCTATTGGAGTCCACAACAAGAATTTCGTCACAGAATTCCAGGGATGCCAGGCATTCCGCAAGATGCTTTTCTCCGTTAAATGTAAGAACGAGACCGGTAACGCCATTCATGAGGCGTTTCCTTCCCGAAGTATGACAGCTTTCACATGTTCCATTCGTCTTGCTCACCGCTCATCGAAAGGGTAGAATTTATGCCTATGTACGAACAAACTTTTTCAAAAGATACTAATGCTTCAAATGGAGATAAACTGTTCCATTTGCATGTACCTTCCGGCCCACCGCAGCGTCTGGATGCGTACTGTAGTGTTGAACTGGCCGATACCAACCTGACTCGTGAAAAGATAAAGGAATTAATCAAAGACGGCAGGGTCGCCATCAATGGACGCATTTGTACCAGACCAAGCGCCAAAGTCAAAGAGTCTGATAGCATAGATATTTCCTATACTCTTCCTCAGAGCGAGATTATACCGCATGATGCACCATTGTCTCTACTCTATCATGATTCGGATCTCTTAGTAATTAATAAACCAGCCGGATTGACCGTCCACCCCGCGCCCAGTTGCCAGGAGCTGACTCTTGTGCACCGACTGGTACATCATTTCCCTGATATCGAAGGGAAGGAAACTGACAGGCCTGGAATTGTCCATCGTTTGGATAAGGATACGAGTGGCTTGATCCTGGTGGCTCTGAATAATCCGACCAGGCTGGCACTTGCGGAAGATTTTGCTGCCAGGCGGGTCCAGAAGGAGTATCTCGCGTTGGTGTATGGAGTGCCTGATGATCATGGCTCGTGCCGGTTGCCCATAGGACGCCATCCTACCAAAAAAGTGCTCATGGCGGTTGTGGAGAAAGGAGGAAAACAAGCACATACGGACTTTGACGTATGTTATGTTGATCCGGATAAGCGTTGGAGTCTGCTCCGAGTTCGCATTCACACGGGGCGTACGCATCAGATCCGCGTACATTTGAGCCATTTGGGCCACCCGATCATTGGTGATGACGTGTATGCCCGTAAAAAAGCAATGCCTGAGAATTTGCCTGTTCTTTTACCCCGCCTTGCGAAACGGCAGTTGCTGCATGCCTGGCACCTGGAGTTTACGCATCCGCGTACGGAGTCAAAACAGAGTTTTTGCTGTGCGCCGCCAAAGGACTTTTTACAGAGCGCCTTGTTGTTGATTCGCAAACGACAACGCGTAGTACTGACCGGCATGCCGGGGTGCGGTAAATCAACCGTGCTGCGTGTTTGTCAGGAGCAGGGAGTTCCGACTATCAGCGCGGATGCGATTGTTTCTCAATTGTACGAACCGGGAATGGCTGGCTGGGAATTTATTCGAAATCGTTTTGGAGACAGTTTCGTTATGGGCGACGCTGCTGACGCGCCAGTGGATAAGCGTAAATTGTTTCAGGCCATGCGTACGACTGCGGCCATACGCGAAGAAATCGCTGCAGCCATCCATCCGATGGTCCGGCATCAGTTGGAATTGTTCTGGGAAAAGACCAGGGATGATCGTCTGGCCATAGCCGAAATTCCTCTGGTTTTGGAAACCGGATGGGGGAATGGGGCGGATGCCCTCGTGGGGGTATTTTGTCCGCATGACGTACGGCATGCGCGTCTCGCCGAATTGCGCGGGTGGGATGATGCGATGATCGCCACCATGGACTCCTGGCAATGGGCTGAAGATGCCAAGATGCGTGCCTGTCATTTGGTTGTTGACAACAGTGGTGATGTGCAGGCGTTGCAGAAGCGATCTCACGGACTGCTGCAGGCGCTGAGGTACGTGCGGCGCGCAGAAACTCGGCGTTTCGCAGACCTGTTGCAGGAATGTTTTGTGCGGCTTTGAGGCGTTTCGTAAATTCGCCGAATAGCTGTGTCGACTTTGCGGATCGTGGGGCGTCCGGCCAGGGATTTCGGACGCCCGTTAACGATCCGTAGGGGGGCCAGGGGATGGCCATGGGGGGCTTCAAGATTTCGGGGGGAAAGGCCGAATTCCTGAAGATGGATGGGCTTGTGGAATGTGTACATGCACAGCAATTTTTGCCGTATCGATTTTATCGTTAAGAGGCCAATGCTGCACGGCCTGCCTTTAAACATCTCTTATGTAAAATACGGTAGTTGAGTGCCGTTCTATTTTTATTCGTGTTTCCGTTCTCGTTGGCGGAAATCATCGGATACCGGGGCAACAGTTGTGCCTCCCATGCAAAAAAACTCTCAACTGCTTTTCATCACCGACACGCACAGAGCTCAATTTTCGCCGAGGATTCCCGTGGAATCCGCAAGGGTACCACATGGTTTTCTTCCTGAGTCGCAGGAAGAGTCATCGCATTAGTTGAGCGCGTCAATGTCCAGATGGCGTCCGCAGGAAGGGCAGACAAAAACCCGGTTGCCTGAAAAACCGGCTATGAACCAGTAAACCGTACGCCAACCAATGGAGTTGCTGACGAATTGTACTTTTATGACGTGACCGCATTCGCAGTATCTTTCTTGCATGATGGCCTCCATTCATATGAACTAAACACTGTTTATATATATTAACTTAGTTCGCAAAAAAAATTACCGGTATTCGCGACAGATCCAGACAATTTTGCCGATAACCCGGACTGTTTCCAGTTCGTCCCCCTGGAGCACTATGGGGGAATATGCCCGGTTGTCACTCAGCAGAACCAGAGCGTTTGGACGTTTCTCCAGCCGTTTGACCATGACCGTGTCTTCGACTCCTACAGCGTATATGGCACCGGCAAGGATATTTTGCTGCGACTGGTCGATGAGAACGGTGTCACCCTGTTTGATTTCCGGTTCCATACTGTCGCCGAAAACGTCCATAAGAACCATTTCGTCGGGGCGCCCCTTACGATCCAGCCAAGGGCGCTGGAATACCTGCGTATCGATGACATGGGAGTCCACGTCGAACGAGCCACCCCCGGCGCAAAGTCTTGCTCCGACTTTGGGGACTTCGAAAAAAGCGGCCTGATGCTGTGTTTGTGGAGCGGAAAAACGGGGAGATCGAGCTGAGACCGCATCCCCTTGTTCCAGCCAGGCTGGATCCAGGCCGTATTCTCGCGTCAATTTGAGGATCCATTTGTCGGGAACGGCATTACGTTGTTTGGCCTGCGTAATGGCCGAACGGTTGACCCCAAGCATGCGTGCCAGTTCCTGCTGCGAGTGTATTCCCAGCGCGTGGCATACTCGCTGGTAAAAATTTTCAAATTCACTGGCCATGGGGACTCCTTTGCGTTGCAGATAATCAGATCAGTCGATCTGTGTTTATTTTTATAAACAGATTGGCCAGTTCTGTCAACACAAAAATAAAAAAAACCGCCTTATCTGATTAGAGATGAGGCGGCCTTTTTCGCTGAGAATAGAAAAACAGTTTTTTCGAAGAGAAACCCGAAATGTAGCTTTCACCAGCGTATCCTCCAGGCCGACTACTCAAAAGTATCCGGCCCGAAGTTCAACTGAAGATGGTCAATTCTGCATTATGCTATGTTGCTCCGGAAATGAAATTCAAGTTAACAACTTGAGCTTGACCGGAAGCAGGAAGACATCAATGCAAAATGTATCTCGGCTTCATGGTTCAGTAAAAAGGTTATTCACCCCTTTTTTTACGCTTTTCCCAGAGACGCATGTCTTTCATCTTTTTTCTGCGTTCACGTTGCAGGGCTTTGCAAACCAGCGGTGTACCTTTCTTGTAGCCCCACTTCTCACGATATTCATCAGGCGTAAGGCCATATTTTGCAAGATGCTTCTTTGTGAGAATCTTGAAACTTTTACCGGATTCAAGACAAGTGATGGTCTTTTCTTTGATGGCTTTTTTGGGATCTATGGTTATTCAGGCTTTTCCGTAGCCACCATCTCGCCATCATTGATATTTTTAATGCCATCGGCGAGTTTCTTCACCATAGAAGTGATTTCTTCTTCGGACATATTACGCACACTGGCTTGTGCCTTCACAATCTCCAAAGCTTCCTTGATATATGACTCCATTTTTACCTCCAAGTTGTAATACGTCTTGAGCCAATATGATCTATATCTCACATTTAAGGGTTGTCAAGCAATAGATCAAAAATTGTTTCATGGTTTTGTTAGTGGTGCCATTACAGTTGTATAAAAAAATGGCTTTTCCCTATGACGTTTCAATTTCGCAAATTTGAGCAGCAAAATTATGCTCAGTTCGATCATTGCTTAAGTGTTCTTTACGTACAGCCTCAATCCGGCGGATACAGTTTACAGGGGCCAAATTCAGGCTTTTCTCGCTGGCTTCTTTGCTATATAGGGACTTTCTTGAGAGTGACCGCTCAAAACAACCATTTTTTATTTAGGATGTTGCTGATGTCAAAGCGTTCACGGTTTTTTACGCCTTTTTCCGCCCCCATTTATTTATTTTTGATTACCATCATAGCTGGCGCCGTCCTCTTGCACTTCCCCTTTTGTCTTGAAGGGGAAGAACTCTCCTGGCTGGATGCTTTTTTTACTTCCACTTCGGCTGTTTGCGTAACTGGTCTTGCCGTTGTGGATACGGGAACCCATTTCAGCCATGTTGGCCAGGCTGTCATTTTGACTCTTATTCAACTCGGTGGTCTGGGATCATGACCTATACGAGTCTTGTTTTTTATTTATGGAGGCGCCGAATTTCCCTGTTTGATCGTATCGCAGTGGGGCAAACGCTGTTACACGACCCTGTGTTCAGGATAGGGCGATTCCTTTTTTTTGTTTTTCTCAGTACCTTTTTGATAGAAGGTATTGGAGCTTTTCTTATTCGTCTGGCAGCCCCCAATGATTTTAGTTTATGGAGTGCTGTTTTCCATTCCATATCAGCTTTTTGCAACGCTGGTTTTTCTCTATATTCTGACAGTTTGTATGCCTGGCGAAATAATACCTGGATCAATCTGATCTTTATTGTTCTGATCACTTTGGGCGGACTTGGATTTTCCGTGCTGAGTGATATTGCGAAGAGATTGAACGAAATTATAGCACGTAAATTTAAAAAGGCAACCCATTCTTCTGTTACACCTTTGCAATTTCATTCTCATATTGTTACTCAGCACCAGTTTTTTTCTAGTGATGGCTGGTTTTATTCTGATCTATGCCACGGAAGCTCTGACCGATATAATATTTGAAAATAATCTGCATGAGGGAGTGCTTGTATCCCTTTTCCAATCGGTAACCTGCCGCACAGCTGGATTTAATACCGTTCATATATCGGATATGACTAATGTATCCCTGGCGATCATGATTTTGTTGATGCTCATCGGTGGTTCACCTGGATCTACTGCAGGCGGTATAAAAACCACTACTTTTCGTACCATTATCGCTTTTATCGGAGCACAGTTCCGAGGCAGGCCACAAGCCGTGATCGGAAGGCGGGCAGTGGATGCCGCAACGTTGAACAAAGCGCTGATTCTCGTGGTCACCACTGTCGGGATAGTAGTTCTTTCCACTTTGTTGCTGAGTTTCAGCGAGGCCGCCGGCAGGACCGCATACCCATTCGGGTGGGTTATTCCTTGAACTGTTGTTCGAGTGTGTTTCGGCCCTGGCTACGGTTGGTCTGAGCACTGGCATCACACCCAGTTTGAGCGTATTTGGTAAAATTATCATAATTCTTTTAATGTTCGTGGGCAGGTTGGGGCCGGTGTTATTCATAACGGTACTGCAAAGCTGGCAGAAGCCGCCTCATTACGCCTGGCCCGAAGACAGTTGCATGATCGGTTAGTCATCAGGACGCGCATATGGCAAAAAAATATGAAATTGTTGTTATTGGTTTGGGTCGTCTTGGCTTTCGCCTGGCACAGACCCTTGTGGAACTCGGTCACAAGGCGGTGGGTATAGACATCAGCACCAACCGCATAAAAAGAGCCCAGGAGGTTCTTTCCCAGGTTTACGTGGCGGATGCCACGGACAAAACCGCCATGCAGCAGCTGGGAATGGCGGATTATTCGCATATTGTCGTCAGCATCGGCAGTTCCATGGAAGCAAGCATTCTGGCCACGCTCACCCTCAAGGAACTGGGCGCGCGCGAGGTCTGGGTCAAAGCTCTGAGCGAGCAGCATGAAGCCATTCTGCACAAGCTCGGGGCGGATCATGTGCTTTTTCCGGAAAGCATGGTTGCGCAGCAGTTGGCGCATCGTTTGGTTATCCCCGGACTGACCAACTACCTGGGCATGGGCAGGAGCATTGCACTGCAAGAGCGTGATGCCAAACAATGGGCCGGGAAGACGTTGCGGGAACTGGACTTCACCAATCGTCACAATATTCTGGTCGTAGCCATCAAAGGCAAGGGAGATGCGGATTTTACCTTCATTCCTGGGGCCGACACCCAGATCAACGAGGACGATAAACTTGTCATAATCGGCAAGGAGAAGGATTTGAGCGCTCTGTAGCACTGGCCAAATTTGCTGCAGCAATCTGTTTATTTCTTCGGGAGATCTGTTTCAAAAAGAATTGTGCAGCCGTAGCAAGCCTGTTATTCTCAAGAACATGAATGGATCCACAGTACCACATGGCGCCTGGGGGACAAAGGCGAAAAGCAAATCTTGCAGGTTGTTGCCCTGTATTGCGACTTTTGTGCTGCTTGTATCCCTGCTGACGGCCACCAACGGCTTTTCCAAAGAGCTTAAGGTCCGTTATGGGTTTCACAGGGAGTTTCCTCCATTTTCTTATGAAGAAAACGGCAAGCCCACGGGCTTTGAAGTCGAGCTGCTGCAGGCTGCACTTCGTGAAAATGACATAAAATTGTTTTTGCGTCCCATGAACTGGGACAACGCTCTGGACGAACTGGCACGGGGCAGCATTTCCATAACTTCCGGGGTGGCCAAGACCCAACGCCGGGAGATCCTTTTCAATTTCAGCAATCGTCCCTCAGCTCGTCTATATTGTCGATTTTATACGCTGAACAGCAAACGCCTTCCCAATATTGACGCATTTCGCGGCCGCCGTGTCGGTGTGGAAGAAAATTCCTATTATCAGCGCCTGCTGGAAAGATTCGGCGGTGTGAACATCAAGCTGTTCGGCCGCAAGCTTGAAGGACTTCGGGCTTTGCTCAACGGCTACGTAGAGGCTTATTTCGGAGCGGACAAAATAATCGAGTGGTACGCGCATCAGGACAAAATCAAGGGCATAAGCCCGGTTGGGCGGCCTTTGCAGGTGGTGCAGCTGTATTTTGCAGTTAACAAAGATGAAACAGAGGTGTACCAGCGTCTGAACAAAGGTCTGGACCGCATCTGGGATAACGGGGAATACGACAAGATCTTTAAAAAATGGTTTTTGCCTGATCTGGGCAAGGCGGATATCGACACCATGGTCAAATCTGCCAAAAAATCCCTGGCCAATGCCTACGCGCCGTATTCACAGGAGATTTTCGGGGCTGCAGTGCAAGGCAAAACCGGGAGAATCTATCTGGGGTGCAGCATTGAGAACGGTTTGCCCGCCCTCACTGTAGGCGCTTTGCGAGTGGCTGTTTTGCGTGCAGTGGCGGAAGGCGAAGAGGAATTCATCAGTGCGGTGAAGGTCGACATGAATGGTACGGCCGTCCCTCCCAACGCTGATGAACGTCGGGTTCTGCAGGAGTTCGGCAGGGGCATCCAGGTGATAACGGAGCCCAAAACGGGCGAATACCGCGTACAGATGGTTTCCGAGTTTCTGCCGTACCCTGAAGAGGTGCGGGCCGTTCCACTTCCCGGAAGTGCGGGGCAGTCTGGAAATGCCAGAACACAGACCATGCAGGCCCCGCGCAGCTATCCGGGGCGCCCGCCGGAAGAAGACAGGTAGCTGTTTCTTTGGATTTCTTATCGCAGTCATCCTTTTGAAGGCCGCATGCCGCGGGAATAAACCTGATAAAGGGGCATCTCGTTGGACTTTAATCTGTTTTTTTCAAAACAGGCCAGCAAACCAACCGGATTTTTCGGCCGCTGGTTTGTCTCCAGAATCTTCGACAAGAAGAATCTTCCCCTTAACGATTTCATGTATTCGGTTCTTGCGGTCAGAGATCACCAGCGGCTGCTCGAACTGGGCTTCGGTACGGGATCCCTGATCCGACGTATTGCTCAAAGTTCGGATCAGGTACGGGTGACCGGAGTTGATTTTTCCCGGCAGATGGTGGCCGTGGCCAGCAAAAGGAACAAGCCTTTTTTAAGGCAGGGCCGGGTGGATTTGCATTTGGGGAATTTTGAAGATCTTGCATTTGATCCGGAATGTTTTGATACCGTCTATTGCGTCAATACGGTTTATTTTTGGAACAATCCGTACAAAATGGTGCAAAAGGCCTATGATCTGTTGAAGCCCGGCGGCAGACTGCTCATCGGGTATTATGACAGAAGCGACATGGAGAGTATGCCGTTGAGCAAAGATGTGTTTCGACTCTATTCGGCCGAAGAAATGCAGGAGTTGCTGGCGACATCGTTCCGGCAGGATGCGATTTCTCAGCAGACGCACCGTGACGATGGTAAACCATGCCAATGCGCCATCGCTGAGAAGTAGTTCGTGAGTCCGGCGGGCGGCTCAGGATTCCGTACTAGAGGCCGCGTCTTCCAACTGTTGCAGCAGGGTGGGCAAATCAATGCCAAAACGACCGGCCACGTCCTTTATACTGTCGAAGAGATGCGTACATAGCAGGCAAACCCCGGCTTGCGCGTCATAGGATCGAAAAACCGCTTCCGTGGCTTTGTGCTGGCTGACCGCATCCAGCAGGCTCATTTCGGGGCCGAAGGTCAGTTCTTTGGGGGTGCTATTTCCGTTCTTTGTCATGCTTCTTTCAGGGCCTGCTCCAAGGCAGCAGGAATGTGTTCTATGAGTTGCAAAATTTGCGAGGCCGGAGTGGGGGAACAGAGCTTCCCTGCAAGGCGATTGGTTCTGGCGGCAATCAGCGAAGCCCGTACGATGTCTGTGCCTGATTCCACCAGTGCGGTAACAATGCCGGTGAGTGTGTCTCCTGTACCTCCGATGGCCTCCATGGCCGGAACCGACGGTTCGCTCAGTGCCCCTCGTATACCGGTGCTGTCGGCGATGGCATCGCTGGCGCCTTTGACCAGCAGATAGCGGGCGGCGTTGTCATGTTCATAAGCGCGCCGGATCCATTCCTCTGTTCTGTTTTCATCCTGTAATATAAATCCGCGCGTATAAAAAGGATGCGGTGCGGTTTCATCCGCGAGAAAAGCCAGTTCACCCACATCCGGCGTAAACAGGTCGTATTCGCCTGCCTGTCCGCTCATTTTCGCCGCGTACATGAATCCGGCGTCCGCAATGAGCAGGGGGCGTGCTTCGCGACTTTGTATGGCGAACAGCACGCGGTTGTGCCAGTCCACGTCGGGCTGCAGATAGTGAAACACCAGGGTGGAGGAACTGTCATGTGCCAGACTTTCGGTGAGCCTGGCGTAGAGTGCGCGGCTGCCTTTTCCCAGGCCGGTATCGCCGGCCAGCCAGGCCTGCGGAGGCTCCTTTCCCAAAAACTGAAGAGTCTTCAGCACCGCGGCCAGCAGTGCCGGAGTGCCTCTGTTGACAGGGACTTCGCGATCTTCAAGGACCAGATGTCCGTCCTCCAAAGTCACGCTGCAATGGGTAAGCGGGTAGGCGTCGTCCGGAACCGTACCTATGACTGTAAGCACAAGCGCTCCATTTCCGCAAAAGCGAGTTCCAGGGCGTAACCGCAGAGCGTATGGCCGATATCCCGCGGACGAGGCGCCTGAGTGAGAGTTTTCCCGACGAGCTGAGCGGCCAGATAGGGAACATCCGGGCAGCCTCCGCCTGAAATGTTCACGATGACCAGGCTTTTTTTGTCCACCACGAGCTTCATGTTCGCGGCGCGGACCATCAGATGTTCGCCGAAATCCTTGACATTGAACAGGTCCACCGGACGCAGCAGCGGACTGCTGACCGGAACGACGTCCAGCGGAGGATTCTGTTCCTGTTCCAGGAGCCGGATGATATGCAGCTTTTCCATAAGGGAAAATTCGATGACCAGATCGCATCCCCGCTGAATTTCGGGGGGAGGCCCCATGACTTTGACTTCCCATGCGTTGTTTTTCAGAAGCTTTTCAGCTCTGATAACTTCGCTGGTGTTTTCAAAGATCAGAAGGCCGCGTCCCCGAATATCATGTTCGGCTGCAGGCGTTTTTTTGCGTTTGAAAAGCCTGAGCATGGCGTTACATCAGCTGCTGCAGATGGTGAGGTGGTATTCTCCGTCTGTTTCAACCAAATTGGTCACCTTCCATCCTTTGCTGGTCACAGCGCGCGAAACGTTTTCCTTGGAGGCCTCGGTATCCACCATCACCAGCAGTTCTCCGGAACCCATCTGGCTGATTTTGTTCAATGTATCCAATACGGGTTGCGGACAGGAAAGGCCGCGTGCGTCAAGTGTTTCACTCATAGGAATATCTCCTTGGCGATTATACGACAACATATGGAATAATGTGCTTGGGCTCTGCGCCACGTATACCTTGCATCATTTCAAACGTTCCGGCGGACTGTCCGGATTCAATTGTCAGGCAGCCTTTTTGCGCATGAAAAAGCCGATGTACAGGCAGATGAGCATACCCACGACCCAGGCGGCCATGCCATGCGGTCCGAGTCCTTTGGGCGAACTGGCCAGGCCGAAATTGTGAGCAAAGGCCGCACCTGTGATCATTCCGAAAACAAATATGGCCGCATCTCCGTCGCCTTCCCCGGCCATGAACAGCTGTCGACCGGGGCATCCGCCTGCAAGAGCAAAAGCCAGCCCCGCCAGCACCATTCCGGCGAAGTTCCAGAACGAAAGCGTATGGGCTACCGGCTGTCCGGCAAATCCGAGTTTGCTTTGTCCCAGCAGCAGGCTGACCACCAGGGCTGCGACAAAAAGAGCAAGGACACCGGAAAGCAGATGCACGGATTTGAAAAGGATAAGATCTCTGAACGCGCCCATGGTGCAAAAACGACTACGCTGCGCGAAATATCCCACAGCCAGGCCGATGATCAGCGAAATGATTAGTGGAGCGTGCATGGCGCCGGGACCTTTGACACTGTAGAAAAGAACACCGGATTTCGGTTCGTCAGCAATTTGCGGATAGATCAGCATGAGTATGAGGAATCCGAGCATGACCAGAGGCATGAGCAACCCGGCAGCGGCGTGGGTTTTCTGCGTACGCCCCAGGTTGTATCCCCCCTTGAAGAACAGGGTGCCGATGAAAATGCCGACAATGAGTCCGAGGATGCCGAAAACAGCGTTGAGGTCACCGGCTGCGAGTCGCAGAATGGCGCGCCACGGACAGCCAAGAAATATCAGGGCTCCAATCATGGCGAAGATGCCGAGAATAAAGCGGACGATTGGGGCCGAGCCCAGACGCGGGCGGTAATCCTTATGCATGAGTGCGGCCAGCAATGAGCCGAGCACAAAGGCGATGATTTCCGGACGCATATATTGGACCACCGCCGCCCGATGCAAACCAAGGGCCCCGGCTATATCGCGTTCGAAACAGGCAACACAGATTCCCATGTTGCCCGGGTTGCCCCAGTATTGAAGCAACGGGGCAAAGATACCGATGAACAAGCCTACTGAAATTATGCCCGTACGTGTCGCAAAAAAGTTTTTCATGGGTTGTTTTCTCCCGGTTGCAGGTCAGTCGCAATAGCAAAAAAGAGCCGTCAATGTTACGTCGATACGCTAACTCTATGGATATACATAGATTGCTACAGAAAACCGGGAGATACGACAAATTGATATTTCTTATAAAAGAGAAAATTTACATAGACAGACTGAATATCTTACTTTTTCTATACTACTGTGGTGGGGATAATAACGAAGATGAAAAAGCGTGATTTTTTCTTTATCTATAATTGGATGTCGTGCTAGTTTTTGTGGAAATCTGTGGTGATTCACTGCTATTGCTGATCAAAAACAACACGATCAGAAAGGGAATGATCAACAGAATCAGAAGGATACTACAGTTTAAACTTCGTTTTCCAGTAGCTTCCAGCTCTTTCTCCAGTTCATGTATCTGCTCATCGTCCTCGGCAGGCGCGTGTAAGTTGTTATCTGGCTGATCATCCATGGGGATACTCCGTTAAAAAAAGTTGTTGCTTTAAGATGGACAACAGGCAGTCCATAACTCCCTTTTGGGAAAATGCTGGAGACAAAAAACTAATTTACTACTTTTTTCTTGAAAGACGTATCATTTCAACAGTTTTTAGTATATGGTCTTTCATGAATCAGCGCATTCTCTGGAGAGCTTTCATTGTTATCTTTTACGTCATTTAGTCCGATAACGACCGTTTTGCAGGATAATCTCGGTGCTGTGCCCGAGCGCACTGCAGATCCAGGGCAGTTGGCATCATTATGCGAAAATGTTGCGAATCTGTGGATAGCTGCAATCATCGGTTTTCTTGCTGGTCTTGGACTCATGTACTGGCTCCTGCGTACGTATCGTGAGACATCTTCGAAAAAGCTATCTAATGAACAGGTCAAAAGTGCTGAAGCTGATACTGCTTTTTGTGCTGTCGATTCGGGACTCAAACTTCATTCGTTGGGCCATTATCGCCAACTTGTCGATAACTCGCCTGATTCTTTGATAGTCTTTGATCCTGAAGGTAGTATTACATATGTGTCTCCGCAATGTATAAGTTTATTGGGCATAAGTTCATTAGAAGAAATCATTTGTACCCGTTTTAGTCAATGGCTGGTTCCAGAATCTCGGGAGAATGCTAAAAAAAATTTTCAGGCACTCCTCAACGAGGATGTTGGAGCTACAGGTGCTGCCGAAGATTATGCATTGTTCCGGCAGGACGGGACCATTGTTTATGGCTCGTTCCGTTCCGTTTTGCTTAAAAATGACGATGGCCAGGTCGTGGGGGTTCTGTCCAACGTCAGAGATGTTTCCGAAAGAAAACACATGGAACAGGAATTGCGCCAGGCCAAGGAAGCCGCCGAAATAGCCAGCAGATACAAAAGTGAATTTCTTTCGAACATGAGCCATGAAATACGTACTCCCTTACATGGCGTCCTGGGAATGTTGCAGCTGCTGCAAGATGCTAATCTGGATGAGGAAAATCACAGACTGGTCAGGACGGCTCTGGCTTCAGGAAAGAGCTTGCTCAGCATTATAAGTGATGTGCTCGATTTTTCCAAGGTCGAAGCAGGAAAATTGGAAATCTTTTACGCCCATTTTCCTCCGTGCAAGATTTTTGAGGAATTACAGGTTTTTTTCACACCTCTGGCTGTCCAATCCGGTCTGGAACTTCATTTTTCCGTGGATGCCTGGCGGCCGTATCTCATCAACAGCGATGAATCCAGATTGCGCCAGATTCTGTACAATCTGCTGAGTAACGCGTTCAAATATACCAGGAAGGGAAAGGTTTCCGTGAATGCGGAGATTGTCCCTTCCTCCCCAGTAGCTTTTGAAGAAGAACAGGAAGAAACAATCGTTACAATGCGCTTGTCAGTCTCGGATACGGGGTCAGGCGTTCCCATTGAAGACATTGACCTGGTGTTCGAGCCTGTTGTTTCTGAAAATAGTCAGGTCAGGCAGAGTACGGGGCTTGGATTGGTCATCTGCCGGAAGATTGCGGAACTCATGGGCGGACACCTTTGGATTGAGAGTATAGTGGGTAAAGGCACAACAGTGTTTTGCGAAATTCCCTTTCAATGCATCGAATATGAGCCTGCAGGCAATGCAGTGCCCCAGTCTTGCCTGCAGGATAGAGCAGCTGCCCCTGCTGAAAAGGGGTTGCACGTACTTGTGGCCGATGACAATCGCGTCAACAGACTGCTGATCCAGCGAATGCTCAAGAAACTCGGACATCAGTCTTACCTTGTGGAAGATGGCCTTCAGGTCTTGGAGGCCCTGGAAAAAGAGTCTTTTGATTTGGTCCTGATGGATATTCAAATGCCGGTGATGGATGGCCGCAAAGCCGCCTCTGCCATACGTCAAGGCGAGGTTGCGGGTGTGGACCCGGAACTCCCCATCATTGCGCTTACCGCCCACGCCCTGAAAGGCGAGGATACTGTTTTCTTGGAGCAGGGATTCAGCGCGCATTTGCCCAAACCGCTGGATTTGCGTGATTTACAAGAGACGATTAATCGATTTTTCAATCTGAAAAGCAAAGAATCCGAAAATTCAACCTATTGAAATTCCCTTTGGGTTAGGTTTGGGGATTTATATCACAGATTATACGGATCACCCGTTCCATCGCGATTTTCATATTTCATAAAAAAACCGCTTCCGTAAAGAAAGCGGTTTCGTTGTTCTGCGCGAGTTACATCTGACAGCCGTCCCTCGTCTCAGGTGATTCTCAAGGGATTCAATACGTCCTGTTCACCTGGAATGAGAACAGTTTGAAAATTTGAATTAGCAGTGGCTGTGATCGTGACTGCTTCCGGACTCGTGTGCGTGTTCAGGGCCAGTGTTATGGGCCTGATGCGTGTGCTCGTGGTCATGCTCATGTCCCTCTCCATGTTCGTGACCGTGATCATGGCCATGAGAGTGGGCGTGGCTGTGTACGTGCGTGTGCTCGTGCGTATGTGTTGTCCCGTCGGTGTGGGTGTGCTCGTGCATGTGAGCATGTTCGTGCTCGTGCTCGTGGTCATGAGCCGCTCCCTGTTCGTGGGAATGGGCGTGAGCGTGAACACGTTTTTCTCCTTTTGTTCCGCATCCGCATGTCTTGCACATAGTATTTCTCCTGGTTGATGATAATTTATTTTGTATTTAATTATATTTTATAAATAGATTCCTGGAGACGACCGGTCAATCCCCGGGAAAAAAGATTTTCCAGAATATCAGGAGAGTATACTAAATCAGATATGGTTACACTATAGATGAAGGAATAATGAAAAAAGTGGGCTATCAGGTCTTTGATAGCGTCATGCGTGTGCCTGGGGCGGATGAAAGCAGGCTGCTTATCTGGGGTGGGTCAGTTTGAAAATCGTTGGTCCGGCAATGCATGAAATCAGGGCCAGCAATACGATGGAGTCCTTGAGTGTGGCGGTGATGAAGCCTTGCTGCATTCCGATGGCCGCAGCTGCAACAATCAGGCTTAGACGCGAAGAAAGCAGCGCTCCCGCCCGCAATCCGCTTTTCAGGTCCATGCCCCAGAGGGGAAAAAGCATGCAGGGAATGACTTTTACTGCTATGGCTGCAGCCAGCAGTCCCAGAGTAAAAAGCATGCGGTCGAGCTGCAGGGCATTGCCCAGGTCGAATTCCATGCCCACATAGATGAAAAACAAAGGAATCAGGAATCCATAGCCAATGGCGGAAATCTTGGATTCCAGTTCCGCTTTTTCGCGGAAAACAAAAGAAATGATGCAGCCCCCCAGAAAAGCCCCCAATACGGGTTCCAGGTGAACAAGCTCGGAAAGTCCCACAAAGAGAAAAAGCAATGCCAGAGAGAGTCGGACGCCTTCCTCTCCGGCGGTGTCCGGTGTAAGAAAGCGTTCCGCCTGTTGCGGATACCACCATGCCAGCAGGCGCAGCCCCCAGAGCAGCACGGCAAAGCCCACGAACAGCGGCAGAGGGGAGATGAAACGCCAGCTCAGACCATAGTTTTTCCAGAGAACGAAAAAGGTGATGCCGAACAGCGTGAGAAAATCCGCAAGGGTGGAAGCCAGGAGAATGGTTTGCCCCAGGGGCGCGGACTGGATGCGCGATTCCCTGAGCACGGTCATCACCAGCCCCAGAGACGTGGTGGAAAGCACCAGGGCCATGAAGACGCCCTGGCCGAGCAGAAACGAACAGCCCAGAGCCAGAACAAACGTGGCACCAAAAAGGACGAACTGAAAAATCAGTCTGCTGGTACTTTCCCGTAGCAGCAGTCGGAAGTCGATTTCCATTCCGGCCAGAAACATGAGCACCAGAAAGCCGAGGTGGGCAAGAAAAGGGAGCCAGTCTCCGCCCAGGTTCAAGTGCAGAAAACTCTTTCCGAGCACCACGCCCAGCATGATTTCCACCACCGACGCGGGAAGTCGCAGTATCCGGCTTACCCCTGGCAGAAAAGCCACGGCAAGGGAGATGATCAACAAGGATATGGCTTGGTCGTAATTCATACGAATGGGTTCCGCCGGTGTCAGCCGGCAACCACCAGAACCGAACACTCGGCCTTGCGGGTAAGGTTTTCTCCAATATTGGGCGAGATCAGTCCTTTGTCCGGATTGCTGCTGCCCACGATCATCAGGTCGTACTCCTTGGAAAGTTCCACCAGTTCGCGTACCGGGTTGCCCTTGCGTACGATGACATTCAGGGTGACCTTGTGGATGCGCCCCAGTTCCTTAATACGTTCGGCAACCTTGGCCACGCCTTCGCCCTGTTCTTCACCGCTAAGAAATTCGGGCACTTCCACAATGCCGACAGCAAGTTCCGACCCCAGTTGACGCCCGAGGTCCACGGCGATTTCAAAGGCCATTTCGGATTGGGGCGAACCACTGAAAGGGATCAGGATGCGCTCGTAGGGCACAGTCTGCTTGGCGACAAGAATGGGGCATTCGATTTCATGAGCCAGCCCCATAAGCGTCGGTTTGACCAGCTGGCTGAAAAAGGAGCGCTCCAGCTGCGGAACCACCACCAGCCCGTAGCTTCCGTCTCTGGCCAGTTCGCGGATGCGTTCGGAGATCTTTTCCTTGATCAGTCTGGTTTCAATTTGAATGTCCTGGGGGATTTCCGCAATATCCCCCTGGATGGAGGAAAACGCTTCCGGACAGAGAACCGTCATTGTTTTTACCTGAGTGTTGCGTGTGATGTACATGCCTTCGGAAATCAAGGGCTTGTGGTTTTTCGCAGCACTGTCGGTAATGGCCACCAGCAGGTTGGGCCCGTACGCCAGGGGAAAATGGGGATTTCCGCATTCCAGCAGCTGACAGACGCGCTGAAAAATGTCGGGTTCGCCAAGAATGATCAGACGGTCATCGGCTCTGATAGGGGTCTTCTGGCGGGGGAAAATCAGTTTGCCCTGGCGAAAGATGCCGCTCAACCGGTTGTGCGTGCCGGAAAAATGTCCGGCCCGTTTTCCCTGTACGCGGAAATGATCCGAGGCTCTTACTTCGTATACCGCTGCCGGCCCCAGCATCAGCGGTGTCACATGCATACGCGGGTCCTGAAGATAGCGGTGGATTTTCTGGGCGAGAAAAGCATTGCTGTGGATTACCTCCACCCCCAACTCCGTCATGCTGCGGGCTGTGCTCGCTTCCCTGGCCATGGCCAGCACATGCGGTACGCCTTTTTCCGTGGCGTATTTTGCCACGGCCTCGTTGACGGCATCGCTGTCGGTCAGGGCCAGGACGTACTCATGACTGTCCAGGCTCGCATTGCTCAGCACCACCGGACTGGAGGCGTCGGACGCGAATGTTTTGCCCACAGTGGGAAACATGCCCGCCAGTTCGTCCAGAACGAGCGGGTTGGGATCTATGATGGTGACTTCCCAGCCATCCCCCAGACGCAACAGCAGTTCGCGGGCCAGACGACCGCCTCCGCAGACCAACACGCGGTAGGAACTTCCGTTTTTCAGGTCTGATGACTGCGTATCTTCTTGGCTAGACATTTCAAACTCCTCTTGCAATGCCGGTATGCTTCAAAGGGACATGCTTAAGCATTCTTTCGCATAAATTGCCCGGACAAGCCAGCATCTTTCAATAAATTTTTGTCTTCCTCGGCAGGAAGCGTCGTCATACGCCACTTGAATCTCTTGGCAGGGCTTTGTATAAGCCCCGGATGCAGACGCGGCATTGAATTTTTCGGTTTGTTCCGCTGAACTGAATGCCGCGGGTACGGACTATGAAGTTTTTTCCGCACTCTGTAATACAATCACCGCCAATGTCATGGGAGGACATATGACAAGCGATACGTATCTGAGACAGTCGGCAGAAAATCTGCGTGCTTTGCGCACTGCCGGACCACTGGTGCATAACATTACCAATTATGTAGTCATGAATTTTTGCGCCAACGTGCTGTTGTCCATTGGAGCTTCGCCGATCATGGCCCACGCCAAGGAAGAAATGGAGGAAATGGCCTCCATCGCGGGTGCGGTTGTGCTGAATATCGGCACCTTGTCCGTTCCCTGGGTGGAGTCCATGGTGCTTGCGGGGAAAACCGCGAGCAAGCTGGGCAAACCCGTTGTCCTTGATCCTGTGGGCGCGGGCGCTTCCAGAATGCGTACGGAGGCCGCGCTGCGGATTATTGATGAGGCCGGAGTGTGTGTCATTCGCGGCAATGCCTCGGAAATTCTCGCCCTTCGCAAGGCCGGTTCCCAGACCAAGGGCGTTGATTCCGTGCACGGCGTGGAGGAGGCCGCAGAAGTAGCCAAAGATCTGGCCGCTTCGTGCAACTGCGTGGTGGCGGTTACGGGAGAAGTCGATCTGGTGACTGACGGGAAGACGACACTGCACATTGCAAACGGCCATCCCATGATGCGGCTGGTCACGGGCATGGGCTGTTCGGCATCCGCTGTCATGGGCGCATTTCTGGCAGTGGAAAAAGACCGGCTCGCTGCTTCGGCCGCGGCCCTGGCCTGTTTCGGCCTGGCCGGTGAGGCTGCCGCGGTAAAATCACAAGCGCCCGGCAGTTTTGGCATAACGTTCATCGACAGTCTGTATGAACTGGCGCCCGAGACCGTGGAGACCGCAGGCAAGATAAGCATTGCCTAATCCGGGAGAACGATAAATAATGCCACCGCATACGAAAAACAGCCGAATCTGCGATGGATATGGAAAAGACGACTGAGGTAGATTTTCATTCGGTTCCACGAGCAGGGGGGCCTTCAAGTCGCTTTCTCTGTGCTCTGTTGTTTGCCGGACTGGCGCAGACCTGCACTTGTTCCTGCTAAACACAATTTATTAAGCAGGTATAGAAATTATGATTACGACACTTCTTTTATATGTAGTTTTGGGCGCGTTTGCCGGAGTTTTGGCCGGCTTGCTGGGAATAGGCGGCGGCCTGGTCATTGTGCCCATGTTGAATATTGCCTTTGAATGGCACAATTTCCCCAATGAGCACATCCAGCATATTGCTTTGGGAACGTCCATGGCCACCATTATTTTTACGTCCATTTCCAGCATGCGGGCGCACAACAAACGCAAGTCCATCAACTGGAACGCATTCTGGCGCCTGGTACCAGGGATTCTGATCGGAACATTTCTCGGAGCATTCATTGCCTCTTGGCTGCCCACCGGATTTTTGAAGGTTTTTTTCGCGCTGTTCCTGTATTACGTGGCGACGCAGATGCTTCTTGGCCTCAAGCCCAAAGCTTCGCGTCATCTTCCCGGCAACAAGGGCATGCTGGCAAGCGGTGGCGGCATTGGCATTTTTTCGGCTCTGGTGGGCATCGGCGGCGGAACGCTTACCGTGCCTTTTCTTACCTTGTGCAATGAAACCATACACATGGCCATCGGCACAGCCGCGGCTGTCGGCTTGCCCCTCGCGTTGGCCGGAACCACGGGCTATGTGGTTGGCGGTTGGTCAGCCGAAGGAGTGCCCGGTCCGCACCTTGGCTTCGTCTATCTGCCGGCTTTTATCGGGATCATCATTACCAGTATGCTGACCGCTCCCTATGGCGCCAAGCTGGCTCACAGCCTGCCGGTGGACAAGTTGAAAAAGATTTTTGCGATTCTGCTGCTGCTGGTCGGTACGCGCATGTTGATTAGCGCTTTTTGATTTGTACCGCGACCAGAGCAAATCAAAAATGTTTTGTCAGAATAGTTCGCCCTCCTGGAGTATATTCTGATCAAAAAGAATGAGTGAAGCCCCGCCGGTAAGCCTTTTTCCGGCGGGGTTTGTACGTCCAGGGCTTTTTTGCTAATTTCAATACTTTCAGTACCAATCAGGAATGACTGTTTCAGAGGGGCGTACGCAGGGGGGAGGCAAGTCTCTCCGGATGCGAGAACGAGTACAGAGCATTTCCGGAAAGTCGCCACAGAGCCGACCATGTCGTATTAGCTGAATCTGTGCAGTGAATTTCTGCACCATGTAACAACCTAGTATTTTCAGGACTGAAGATTATGACCCGCGAGCACGATATTCTAATGGATTCCTCTCATCGCCGCTATAATCCCTTGAGTGGCGAATGGATTCTTGTCTCTCCGCATCGGACCAAACGCCCCTGGCAAGGGAAGCAGGAGACTCTTTCCGGCGCGCGTCTGCCGGAATACGAGCCGGGCTGCTATTTGTGTCCGGGCAATACGCGCGCCAATGGCTCACAGACCCCAGCCTATACCGAGACTTATGTCTTTGATAATGACTTTGCGGCGTTGCTTCCGGATAGCGGAGTAAAAGCCGAAGCCTCGGATCCTTTGTTCCGCGCGGAACCCGAAAGCGGGGTGTGCCGTGTTATCTGCTACAATCCACGGCATGATCTTTCCATGTCCCTGATGACACCCGAGCAGGTGGAACCGGTCATTGACGTGTGGCAGAGCGAATTTGCCGCACTGGGGGGACGCCCCGACATCGGATATGTGCAGATTTTTGAAAATCGCGGTTTGATCATGGGCTGTTCCAATCCGCATCCGCACGGCCAGGTCTGGGCCACCAGATCCGTTCCGGACCTGCCGGCGCGTGAAGATATTTGCCAGAAAGACTGGCTGCGGACTCAGGGAGAATGCCTGCTGTGCGCGTATGTCCGGAAAGAGGTGGAAAAGGGCGAGCGGCTTGTTTTGCAGAACGAATCTTTTGTCGCTCTGGTTCCGTATTGGGCGGTGTGGCCTTTTGAAACACTGGTTCTGCCCAAAAAACACGCGTCTTCGATTCTGGAAATGAGCGCCAGGGAAAAGAGAGATCTGGCATCGCTGCTGGTGGGGCTGACGGTACGCTATGACAATCTTTTTCTGACTTCTTTTCCGTATTCCATGGGAATTCATCAGGCTCCCAGTACGGGGGAGAACAGCGAACACTGGCATTGGCACATGCATTTTTTCCCGCCATTGCTGCGTTCCAGTACAGTGAAAAAATTCATGGTGGGATTTGAAATGCTGGCCATGCCGCAACGTGATCTGACAGCGGAAAGCGCGGCCGCACGACTGCGCGAACTGTCAGATGTCCATTATACCCGCACTGGAGCATAACCATGGGCCTGGAGCAAGCTCTCAATTCGAATGCTTTCGATGCTGACCTGACAGCGCTATACGGCCGGCCCGCACTGGATGGGCAACGCCTGCGTTTCAACAGACTTTTTGCAAGTTTTCGGGAACATTTTCAGACCGATCCCCAGGCCCTGGTGCTGGCTCCAGGCAGAACAGAGCTTGGCGGCAACCATACGGATCATAATGGCGGGCACGTTCTTGCCGCAGGCGTTCATTTGGACCTGGCGGCCGCTGTCAGTCCTTCGGATGACGGCATTGTCCGACTTTATTCCGATGCGATTGTCGAAACCATTGAATTGTCGGTTGGCGACCTGGACAGGCGTCCGGGGGAGCAGGGCGGATCCGCAGCTCTGGTACGGGGCGTGGCCGCGTATCTGAACCGGCAGGGTCGTAATTTGGGAGGTTTTTCCGCTGTGGTGGATTCCACCTTGTTAATGGGGGCCGGCCTCAGCTCTTCAGCTGCGTTCGAAGTGCTCATTGGTCGCTGTTTCAGCCTGCTGTACAACGATGGGCTTCTGACGGATCTGGAAATCGCGGCCGCGGCCAAATACGCGGAGAACGAATACTTCGGCAAACCTTGCGGATTCATGGATCAACTCGCCAGCGCCACAGCCGGCGTATTGCTCATTGATTTTGAAACTGCTGATCAGCCCGACGTACGTACGCTGCAAGCTGATATCTCCGGGGCTGGGTATGAACTGGTCGTGGTGGATACGGGCGGCAGTCATGCCGATCTTACGGATGATTACGCCTCCATTCCGCGCGAGATGCATGCGGCCTGTATGGCCGTGGGAGTGGACAGAGCCAGGGACCTGACCCCAGACTTGCTGCAGGCATTGATTCTCAAAACCGGACAGCAGCATCCGGAAGTGGGAGCACGCCCGTTGCTGCGGATTTTACATTTTCTGGAGGAAGACAAGCGGGTTCAGCAGATGGCGGATGCATTGCGTACGGCGGATTTCGCGACGTATCTCTCCCTGGTCAATGCGTCCGGGGATTCATCCTGGATGCTTCTGCAAAATTGCATCAGTCTTGCGGCCCCGTTGGAGCAGCGGATTCCTCTGGCCCTTGCGGTCAGCCGTCTGGAGTTGCAGGGACAAGGGGCCTGTCGGATTCATGGCGGTGGGTTTGCCGGAACAATTCAGGCCTACGTTCCAGGGTATCAAATGGATGCGTATCGAAGTTCCATGGAAAATCTGTTTGGAACAGGCTGCGTCATCCCATTGCGCCTGC
>CAXXHY010000004.1:0-75816 GCA_963667575.2 Desulfovibrionaceae bacterium
CAGGCTGTGCTGGGCGGTGGCCGCGTGCTGGATGCCTGTGAGCATGACGCCGGCCTTTTTGTAGTTGTAGCCGGATTTGTAGAGCCGCTGCAGACAGGCGTGGGCCAGCTGGACGATTTCGGGCGTATAGTTGCCGGGCACGGCCAGGGCCGCGGACTCCTGCGCCGAATACTGAGGCTCGTCCTTGTGCGGATTGGTCATGATGAACACCGTGACCTGGGCGGCCAGCCCGCGTTGCACGCGCAATTTTTCCGCACAGCGCGAGGCATAGGCGGCCACGGCTTCGAACATCTCGCTTTTGGTGCTCACGGGACGTCCGAAAGAGCGGGAGGAAACAATGGCTTTTTTGGGCGGCGGCGCCTGTTCCATGGGAATACAGGAGATGCCGCGCAGTTCGAGCTGCGTATGCAGTCCCTGAACCGTCATTTTCTTGCGTATCCAGTCCTTGTCCGCATCCCGGAGCTGGCGGGCGGTACGGATGCCGTGGGCGGCGAGCATTTTGGCGTAGCGGCGTCCCACGCCCCAGACATCCTCCACCGAGATGCGTTCGAGCAGGCTGTCGCAAAAGGGAATGCGCGGATTCCAGGGATCATTGCCGGGGTCGGGTTGCGGAATACGGAACACCCCTCCGCTGGCGGGGTTCTTTTTGGCGATGCGGTTGGCCAGCTTGGCCAGGGTCTTGGTGGGGCCGACTCCCACGGAAATGGGGATGCCGGTCCACTGCCCCACGATGCGTCTGATGTCCCGGCAGTAGCCCTGCAGGTCCTTGCATTCGCCGTTTTTGAGTTCCGGCGACCAGTTGCGCTCCATGCCGTCCAGTCCGAGAAAGGCTTCGTCGATGGAATAGACTTCGAGCTCCGGGGCAAAGCGATTGAGCGTCCGCATGACCCGGCCGGACATGTCTCCATAGAGCGCGTAGTTGGAAGAATAGACCCGTACGCCGTGGCTGCGGTAAAAGGCTTCGCGTTTGAACGCGGGTTCGCCCATGGCGATGCCCAGGGCCTTGGCTTCGTTGGAGCGCGCAATGACGCAGCCGTCGTTGTTGGAAAGCACCACCACGGGCTTTCCTTTCAGTTGCGGCGCAAAGACGCGTTCGCAGGAAACATAGAAATTGTTGCAGTCTGCCAGAGCGAAAACGGACATGAGGCCTCCAGAAATTGCCGGACGCATCCGGAAGCATTCAATGTATCCGAGAGGAAAAACGACTGCAACCGGCTAGGACAGGGGGTGAGAACCCTGATCCGGAGTGGCTCCGGCAGATGGATCTCCATCCTGGGTAACCGGGAGCCAGACGAATATTTCGGTATTTCCGGGTGATTGCGTGTTGAGGGAGATGTCTCCGTTGTGGGCCTGTACCGCGAGTTTTGCGGAGTATGTTCCCAGTCCCAGTCCTTGGGAGCGCTCCCCCCGCGCGTATTTGTTGAAAAAGCTGGAACGCAGGTTCTGGGGAACTTCGCCCCTGTTTTTGATGGTGATGCGCAACCGTTTCTGGTCAAGGTCCAGGCGGACCGAGACAGGCGAATTGACGGGTGAAGCCTGGATGGCATTTTTCAGCAGATTGGCGAACATGCGGTACAAGAGGCTCTCGTCGCCCTGAATCACCGAAGCTTGCGGGCTGGCCAGTTCGGAATCCGCCTGCAGAATCACATGCAGGTTCTTTTCCGCCTGTAACGACTGAAGATCCGTATTCACGGTACGCAGCAGCTGCAGAATGTTCACATCATGGGTGTCTGCTTTGCCTTTTGTTTCAAATTTATGGGCGACCAGGGCTTCGTTGAGCAGGTCCATGATGCGTTTGGCCGCTTCCTTGATCTGGGTGAGCTTGCTTTTTCCCGAATCCGAAAGCTGTTCATTTTTTAGCAGAATATCCGGAAGGTAGACAATGGGCAGCATGGGAGATTTCAGATCGTGATAGAGCAGGTTTTCCATCTGCTTGCGAAAGCGCATGTTTTCATCCAGTTCCTTGTACTGTCGGACCACGACCTGGAGCAGACGTTCGCTGATCAGCATCAGAAAGCAGAACGCCGTGGAGATGAAGGCTATGTCGTCGAGCATAATCTGCGTATGGGTCCAGGTGCTGTGCCAGCTGTAGGAGTCGATGGAGGTCGTGATGATGACGACCCGTGCGAGCATCACGGCGGCGTGCCCGAGATAGATACAGGCCAGCAGGCGTACGGCCCGATACATTTTTCGCTTTGCCCAGATATCGACAATGGTGGAGATCATGATGGTCGCGAAAGTGCATGCCCAGACGATGAAGCGGACGGCTGTGATGTTGTCTATGGCCGAAAAATAATGGAACAGCGAACCGGAGAGCACGAGGAACAGGAAAATCAGGCTCCATTGCTTGAAATTGAATCCGGGCTTTTCCAGGAAAAGCCGAAGACCGTTCCAGCCCAGGGTCAGACCGGCGAAAGTAAGAAAATTGGCGCAGACAATGGTGATGAACGAAGGCAGCACGGACCGCAGGGAAAGCAGGACCACTCCGGCGATTGCGGCCAGGTAGGCGCAGGTCCACCAGCCCGGGCCTTTGAAAGGAAAGCGCAGCAGCCAGACCAGGCAGATGAGTATGGAAACCGTAAAAAGGGATACCGAGTGGGCAAGCAGCAGAGAGGAGGTGTCGATCATTTTGAGCTCATGCAAGTAGGGAGTCGGGGGCGTTCTCTCCGGTCTGTTCGAAGGGGAGCCAGACGTCCACTTCAGTCATACCCGGAAGCGAGGAGTTGAGGGCAATATCGCCACCATGGGCTTCCACGGCCAGTTTGGCGGAATAGGTCCCCAGGCCCAGTCCTTCGGAACGATCGTCCCGTGCGTATTTATCGAAAAATTTGGATTGCAGGTTTTTAGGAACTTCACCGTTGTTCTGAATCGCGATACGCAGCCTGTTGCGGTCGCGATCCAGGCGGACGGAAATGGCGTTATTGGCGGGAGAAGCCTGGATGGCATTTTTCAGCAGATTGGCGAACATGCGGTATAACAGACTCTCGTCTCCCTGGATGACTGCGGTTTGCGGACTGGCCAGTTCGGAGGCCGCCTGCAGAATCACATGCAGGTTTTTTTCGGACTGCAACGCGTGCAGGTCCGTATTCACCGTACGCAGCAGTTCGAGAATGTCCACGGCATTGCTCTCGGCCTGTTTTCTGGATTCGAACTTGTGCGCCACGAGGGCTTCGTTGAGCAGTCCCATGATGCGCTGAGCGGCTTCCCTTATCTGGCAAAGCTTGTTCTTTCCCGCATCCGAAAGCTGTTCGTTTTTCAACAGGATATCCGGAAGATAGACAATGGGCAGCATGGGGGATTTCAGGTCGTGGTAAAGCAGGCTTTCCATTTGTTTGCGAAACTTCATGTTTTCATCGAGTTCCTGGTACTGCTTTGTGACCACCTGGAGCAGACGTTCGCTGATCATCATCAGCAGGCAAAAGGCCGTGGAGATGAAGGTTATGTCGTTGATGAAAATGAAGATGTGGTTGCAGAGGCTGTCCCAGGGCTTGGGGTAGGACGATCCGACCAGAACAACCATTCGGGTGAGTACGGCACAGGTGTACGAAAGACAAAGGAAGATGAGGAGGCGTATTGCCCGGTATTTTTGCCTGTGGCTCCAGATGTCGCGGACTATGAGCAGCAGGAGTCCGGAAGCGAAAAGCGAAAAGAGTACGAATCTGACATTGATGTTCTTTTCCACCGCGACGAACCAGAAAAGACAGTAGCCTTCGATGGCAAAGGCTACGCCCACCTGGACCCAGTTAATGAATTGGAGCCCTTTTTTCCCCAGGAAAAGACGCAGGCCGTTCCAGATGAGGCAAAAAGTGAAAAGTGAAATCAGGTTACCGGAGACAACGGCCAGAGAAAAGGGCAGGAATGCGCGGAAGCTCAGGATGATGATTCCCATGCTGGCGCAGAGATAGGAGCAGGTCCACCAGCCGGTTCCGCGAAAAGGAAATCGCAGCATCCAGACGAGGCAAAGCAGCAGCGTGACCGTGAACAGGGATACGCTGTGTCCTATAAGCAGGGAAGGGGTATTTAACATAGGCCTACAACGGGCTGATTCCGCCCGCATGTACACGACGCCTGTTACCCCGGGGAGAAAACAAAGAAATCTGTTTTCCTGCCGGGAGGGAAACAACGCCTGCCTTACCTGACAGCTTGCTAAAAAAATTTGTAACGCGAAATAGTATTTTATGTCCCATAAATACGCTATTATTTAATAAAAATTATGCTTAGGTTAAAAAATGTAAAGATGGCCAGGGTGCAGAAGATACTTCCGTAACACGAACTGGTTACAGTAAAATAAATTTTTTTGATGAAGGAGGTTTGTCTGGCAAAACTCTCCTTAAAAAGTCTCCATTTTTTGACTTCATGTTTGTGCTGGAGTACAAGAAAAACGTGTTCGTGTTGCATCAAGACTCCAGCTACGGCTTCACGACCACAAGGAATGCATTTCATTTTTGCTATATGGATAGCGGTAGAAAATGTTTGCCTTTTAACTGCTCAATAAAATGGCAGTTTCAGGAAAATATAATGGCCCAGGCCTTCTCCATTCTTCTTGTTGATGATTCCCCCGACCATGCGGCGTTGATGCGTGATATTCTGCAGCCGCTGAAAATGGTGGTGCATCTGGCAAATAGCGGCAACAACGCATTGGAAATGCTGCTTGCACAGCCCTATGATATTCTGCTTACGGATCTGGCCATGCCCGGCATGGACGGCATGACCCTGCTCAAAAAAGTGCGTGTTCTTTATCCTGCCATGCCTGTCATAGTGATCACCTGTTATGGAGACGTGCGCAGCGCCGTACAAGCCATGCAGGCCGGCGCCTTTTCCTATTTTACCAAGGGCGGCGCCGCGGACGAGTTGCTGAAGGAAGTGCGCAGAGCCTTTCGCTGCATCGAGACAAACGCCCTGGATCAGGTGCAGAACACCTCTGCCAAGCCTGCCTGCTGCAGCGTTTCCCAGGATCACGGCACCCGGGATCTGAGCCTGAAGGAATTTCGCGAACAGGCGGAAGCCGAACATATCATCTCCGTGCTCAACAAGGTTGGCGGAAGCCGTACCAAGGCCGCCAAAGCCCTCGGCATCACCTATCGGCAGTTGTACAATCGCCTGAAAGATCTCATGTCCTGAGGCGGTTTCTTGCCGCATTTTCGGCCTCCATTGCCGATCGCCTTGCATCTTCCTTTCATCTTTGGTTTTTTTTTTGCATGTGAAATGCATTTCATCTGCAAAAAAAAAGCTGCCAATCCCTGCAGAAGTCCATATCCTTACGCATCAACAGTGAGTGATGGCTAGACGTATAGCCAACAACAAAGCAGAAACAGGGGATAGTATACATAGCTGCGCATGATTTTGTTGCAGTCATGCGTTTTGCCACAGCGTCCGTGTTCACAATCGGGGGGAGCAAGGGCGCTGTGGTGAATTTTTTCCCCATGTACAGTTTTATGTGGCTTGTACCGATGTTCTTCGGACAAAAACACCGGAACACCAGAATTCGTTACTGCCTTCCGTCATTCCACGTATCAGCAACCCTCTCAGAAGTATTCCTTGCCAAACTGTATTCGTCGCGTCAGCCGAGTGTTCCGTTTGTATCTAAGTTCGTATAAGCTATATCGTACGCAGCAGTATGAAAATTATTTCACGTATAAAATAATCTTGCAGCGCTTTCCTGCTCGTTTATCTTAATAAGAACTGGGTAGCAAATATATTAAGATTTGCACCATGGGCAATCAAACCTGACCAAGTAGCTGGAGGGGGTATGCAATCACGTTTGGTATTGGCTCGGATGGTTAGTGGCTTGGCGGCTTTTCTGCTCGTGATTCTGGGTGGATACGGGCTTTCTGCTGCAGATTCCGGCAACCTTGTTACCAATGGGGATTTCAGCTCCGGGTACGATGTCGGGTATACCACAACCTATCAGCGCAACGGTACTCCCCGTCTCGGGCCTGAAGGATATTACGCCATAACCAATGTGGTTGGGGAGAACAAAGTTTCCAGCTTTGGGGAAAAAATGCGTGATGATAGCGTATTCGTAAATCCCTATGGGAGTGATGCCACCAATACCAATCTGTTTTTTGCAGCCAATGGAAGCAATACGGCAGGCGGGTATCTGGTCTGGAAAACGTCAAGCGTCATTACCGTGCAAAAGGGCGATACCTATCGTTTTGAGGCCTATCTCGCGACATTGGGCAGTATCGCAACCTATGGGGGACCTCCCCAGTTGCAGTTTCAGTTGGGAGACGGCACCACCTGGAGAGATCTGGGCACAACCGTGACCATGAATGACGACACTATAACGGGTCACTGGTACCAGACCTATGCCGACGGGACGTTCTCCGAATCCGGGAATTACTACGTCCGGCTGGTCAATACGCAGACCGCTACCGTTGGCAATGATTTCGCCATCGACAACATCTATTTCGGACTCAAATCCAGTGCTCCGGTCTGTGATTCCAGCATTGCCACCTGCGACAGCAGTGAACACAACGTGGGTGCCTTTGATACCGGCTCCATGACCAACAACGTCCAGTCCGTGACCACTACCTCCGTCAATTACGCGGGCAGATATTCCGTTTCCGTAAAAGGATCGGTCACCTTTGGTTCGGACATCGATGTCAAAACCGTGGGTGCCTGCTGGTCCCGTACCACTCAGGAACCCGACCTGAGCAACAACGACGGCTGCACCTCGGAAGCCTACAACAACACGGCCTCCATTCTCGATTCCCTGGTCGCCTCTTCGGGTACGCTTTCGACATCCTCAACATACGTATTCAATTCCACCATCACAGGACTTTCTGGCGGCAGCACCTACTACGTTCGGGCCTACGCCACCAACTCCGTGGGTACGACCTACGGCTCCGCCGTTTCCGTACAGACAACGTCGGGCGGAAGCCTGGTGGGCGTATCCCTGCCCAGGTGGGGGCTGCTGTTCATGGCGCTTCTGTTGTTGCTGATTGGAGGACTGCTGCTGCAGAGCAGATTCAACTAGATTTTTGCAATCCCGATTGTAGAGCGGGGGGGATAGCTGAATGCCCCGGTTGCGCAGGCTGTTGCACTGCGACAGCCGGGGCATTTGCTTTGATGCTTTGGAAAAAATGCATATGGAGTCCCGCGGGATTGCTCCCGTACGGTATTGCCTGAAGTTCGCTATTCTGAAATGTTCGGTCTGAAGCCTCAGGCCCGTAAGCCGCCGGTCCGGCGTTAGTCGCGGCCTCATGAACATGCTTGAACAACACTTTGCTTATAAGGTAAGTCTTCTACTGATATTGTATCCTCAGCAATGCCGTTGCCTGTGCAACGGCTTGAAATACTCTCAACCAAAGGTAAAATACCATGGCAGACGAATTAACCACGTTGCAACTTCCCAATTCGGAAAGTCTTTTGGTCCATTTTCGTCGCATCGAACTTTTGAAAAAAGAGTCCGTGAACATGCCGTCGCTGAACCTGGGCTCGGACGCGCTCTGCGATCTGGAGCTGCTTTTGAACCGCGGCTTCTTCCCCCTGCACGGGTATCTGGACAGAGCCAATTATGAGTCCGTTCTGGACAACATGCGCTTGACGGACGGAACGTTCTGGCCTTTTCCCATCACTCTGGCAGTGGATGAAAAACTCGCCAAGGACCTGAGCGAAGGCAGTCAGCTGGCCCTGCGGGATTTCCGAGGGGTTCATGCTCGCCGTTCTCACTGTAACGGATGTCTGGCAGCCGGACCTCAAGCGGGAGGCGGAAGCCGTATACGGTACGGCCGATGCCAGGAAGCATCCGGGCGTGGCCCTGCTGTATCAGAACACGGGCGCCTGTTATGTGGGGGGCAGGCTGGAAGGCATACATTTTTCCCCAGCATTACGACTTTACCCATCTGCGCCGGACTCCGGCCGAACTGAACCGGGTGTTTTCCGAACGGGGCTGGCGTCAGGTCATCGGGTTTCAGGACAGCATGCCCGCTGCATTGCATGCACAAGGAAATGCTGCTGGATGCGGCAGTGGAAGCCGGGGCCAAGCTGCTGGTCAGCCCCCTTATCGGCCCGAGTTTCGCCACCGATGTGGGCCATTTTTCCCTGGTGCGCTGTCACGAACACTTTATCCGCCATCTGCCCTCGCAATGCCGCCATGCTCAACCTCAGCCCCATACGCCATCGCGGGGCCGGCCCCAGGGGCGCTTTGCTGCATGCCATGATTAATCGCAACTACGGCTGCACCCATTTTTATGGTTCACGAGCAGCATGACGATCCCTTCATCAACGGCAAGGGTTTTTACCCTGCCGGAGCGGCGCTGCGTCTTTTGGAAGAACACCAGAAAGATATCGACATCATTCCCATGCCCGTACGTACGCGCGTGTATGTGGAGGACTTCAACAAGTTTCTCCTACCCGAGGAAATCAAGGACAACTCCAAAGCAGTGGATATTTCCCAGGAAGAGCTGCGCAACAGGCTGGACCACGGACTGGATGTGCCCGAATGGTACACTTTTCCGGAGATCATCGAGGAAATGTGCCGTGCCGTGCCGCCCAAATCCCGGCAGGGATTTACCCTGTTTCTCACCGGCCTGTCGGGAGCCGGCAAATCCACGGTGGCCAAAGTGCTGTACGTAAAGCTGCTGGAAATCCAGGGGCGTCCGGTCACCTTGCTGGATGGCGATATTGTTCGCCGCAACCTCTCCAGCGAATTGACCTTTACCAAAGAGCACCGCAACCTCAACGTATCGCGTATCGGGTACGTGGCCAGCGAGATAACCAAGAACCGGGGCATAGCCATCTGCGCGCCCATTGCCCCCTATGAGGAATCTCGCCATCACGTCCGTGAGCAGGTTTCCCAATACGGCGGCTATATCCTGATCTACATGTCCACTCCGCTGGAAGTCTGCGAACAACGCGACCGCAAGGGCCTTTACGCCAAGGCCAAGGCCGGCATTATCAAGGGCGTTACCGGCATTGACGACCCGTACGAGATTCCGGATGACGCGGAGATGATCATCGACACCACCGAGCTCGTTCCTTCGGAAGCAGCAGAGCAGGTGCTGCGTTATCTGCGCGAACAGGGCTACATCAAATAGTACGCAAGCGCGTTCAAACACGTCAGCCAAGCCTGGGAAATCCCGTCCGGATTTTCCAGGCTTTTTTGTCGGGTGTCACCGGGAAATCTTCAAATCTTCTTCTGATCGTATCACTTGGGGGCGTAATTGAAATACAAATGCAGCACGTTTATCAGGAGGAAAACAATGAACGCTTTGCACAGATTTTGTTATATCGAGCTGGTGACCATCGAGACCATTACCGCGCGCCTGGACCTCTACCCGCAGCATCTGACGCGTACCGTGCTCGAGACTTTGAGCATAGCTCCCGTACGCACCAATCTTGATGACCGCGACTGGTATTTCTGGAGCGGACGTCATGACCGCCCTGGTCACCGTGGCCAGAAATGACGAGCTGCCGTCGCATCAGTGTCTTCATTAGTATTTCTGCTTAGTTAAAACAGCCGTCAGTGGACTCGGGGGGGGGCTCTGACGCTGCTTTTTGTTTTTCACTCAAGCCGTCCCCTGCCGCCTGTTGGTTATCCCCTTTCTTTCCCCTGACTCGCAGGGAAAACGGCTTCAGTTTAGCGCTTCCCCATCTCTTGCCCTAGTATGGCCGTCCATACGTCGGTGGTGCCCCTGTCTTCGGTGTAGACCCGACAATCTCCGGAAGACAAGAACCTCCCGAAGACCCGCAAGATACGTAACAATACGCCGCCGATGGGGCCCTTCATTCAATCTGCCCCGCAGGGGGACAGCCAGTAATTTGTCCTTGGCCGGGCGCAAGCCACAGGGAGTGCAGGAATGGAAAAAAAGCGAAACATTGCCGCAGGGCTGGCAGGAACAGCCCCAGGTCCAAGGAACTGGTGGACAAGGCCCGTACGTACGGTCGCCCAGGGCGCGCGAACAGGAAAGCGAACAACTGCGTACGCAGCTTCGTACTCTCAAAGAACCAGCTGGCGAAATTCGACGGCCTGGATCCGGAGCAGGCCAGGGAAGCGCTGTCGTCCGCGCAGAACTCCGCGGACCGCGAACTGCTCGAACAGGGCAAGGTTGATCAGCTGTTGGAAACCCGTATGGCCCGTACCAAGAACGAGTACGAGGCGCGGATCAAGCAGCTGGAAAAACCGGGCTGGCCGGGGCGCAGGAGGAACTCGAACTCAAGAACGGTCGCCTGGCCGAGGTGCTCGTGGAGCGGGGGCATCAAGGATGCCGTGGGACGAGGTGGGGCGTGATCTACAAGAACGCCTGGCCCCGATGTGCTGGCCCGGGGCAAAAGCGTGTTCCGTATCGACGCCGACGGCCCGGGCAGTGGCCCGAGATGCCGACGGTAAGAACCATCCCCGGACGCGACGGGCAACGAATCCCTGAGCTTTGCCCGACTGGGCAAAGGATCTGCTGGTAGGCGCCCCCCCATTTGTTTCGCGTCCCAGCGGCAAACGCCCAGGGATCGCGGTGCAGCCGTCCCCCGATATGCCCGGGGCGCGATTTCAAAGGCCAGAACGTGAAACTCTCCAAAGATTCAGGCCAAGGATCCGGCCCAGTATCGCAAGGCCAAGAAACGGGCGGTGATCCAGGGCGGCGAAACTGGTCATTCCCAGTAGGGCAGTAAAGATCCAGACAGGTCGTACGGCAAACAGGGCGCAGAGCGCCCAGCAAGCAAGGAGCAGAATTCATGGGCGAACAGCACCAATGCCTATCAACCGACTTTTTACGCCCAGGAAGCCCTGCTGCATCTGGAAACAGGCCCTGGGCATGGCCTCGCGCGTGCATCGCGGCTATGACGAGGAACGCCGCAAGCGCCAGCTTCGGCCAGACCATCAGCATTCGCAAGCCTTCGAGCTTCGAAACCCAGGAAGGGCGGCACCGGCCAACAAACGCCCGGACTGTCCACCGAGTCCATCGACATCACCCTGAGCAACTGGCGCGAGGTCAAGTTCGCTGTCACTGACCGGGAGCTGGCCTATGGCGGGCCAAAAGCTGGTGGACGACCATATCGCACCGGCTGCCTATGCCCTGGCCAATTATGTGGGACCGGCAGCTGACCTCGCTCTACAGATACGTGGCCCTGGTGCTACGACTGCGCCAGCACGCCCCACGGAAAGCGATATTCTGGGTACCCGCAAGCTCCTGCGCGACAACGCGGGCGCGCTGGTGGACATGGGGCAACGTCCATTTCGCCATCGATTCCGTCATGGAAGCGGCCCCTGCTCGGGCGCGACGTGTTCCCACAGCGCTGCCCGTGACCGGGGCGCGAACAGGGCACCCGAAGCCCCTGCTGCACGGTTCGCTGGGCGAACGCTTCGGCGTGGGAGCATTTTCGTGAACCCAGAATCTGCCCCACCCACAGCTCCGGTACGCCTTGTCTCCCTCCGGGAACCGATACCGCCGGTACCCTCTCTGCGGACGCAGCCAAAGGCGCCACTTCCATCAGCCTAGCCGACTTTTCCGAATCCGAAACCCTGGCCGCAGGGGATTCCTTTTGTCATCGAGGGCAATACGCAGCGCTATGTGGTCACTTCCAGCGTGACTCTCAGCTCCGGCGCAGCCTCGGGACGTGCCCGTAAGTCCCGCCCCCTGGTGCAGGATTACGGACGCCCGACGCCCGTGGTCACCTTTGACAATGGTTCGTCCTCTTCCGTGCACGCGGACAGTTTTTACGCCAACCTGATGTTCCATCGAAACGCCTTTGCTCTGGCGTTCGCGCCTCTGCCCGAGATCGGCGGACGGCGCGGGCGCCAACATGAGCGTTGTGACCCATCCGCAGACCCGGCATTTCCGTGCGTTCGCGTCCTGGCCTACGACGATTGCGGTCCCGCGGCCGTGAACGTGACCCCTGGGACGTGCTCTTTGGAGTAGCCCTGTCTGGACGGGCAAATCTGGGCCGTGGTGCTTGCGGTCGCGACAACTAGCCCTGGCAAGGGGGGAACCGGACATGGCCCTTTTCCACTGACAGCGACCTGACCGCGCGGCGGCCCTCCTTGCTGGACCTGCTTCCCGACGGTACGGGACACCATCCGTACGTTGGCCGAGGAGGGATCTGCTGCAGGGATCTGAAACCGCAAGTGGTTTTCTTGACGCGGCCCCGAGATCGCGGCATTGACCCGCGGGGCCCCCATCCGCTGGCGTATGGACGGTCTCGAACCCGCCGCAGCTCAAGACGCTTGTCCGTACTGAAAACCCTGGGTGTACGCGCACGAGCAGCTCATGAAGCATGGTGCGCCCGAGCCCGACGGGTTCGAGCGGCAGCGCGATCAGTACGAACTGGGCCTATCGCGAAGCCTTTGAGGAAACTGCTGCGCGCGGGCATCGACTACGACTGGGACGGTTCCGGCTTCACCGACCGGATCGAAAAGGCCAAAGGCATCGCCGCGCAGGCTGCGGGCGCGGATAAGGGGGGGAACAGCATGGCCGCGAACAGCAAACCGCGAGCGGATTCTGCAGGATATCATCACTGCTGTTGAGGGGGCTGGCCCTGGGTGGGGAGGACATCGTACGCGAAACAACCGGCCGAGCCCCGGAGATCTTGCGGACTATGCGCAGAGGCCAGTTTTCCGCTGGTGGCCGTGGTTGGTCAGCTGCCCCCGTCCCGCAACAGACGCGCCGGGCCGGGGAAAAGGGCGCGAGTACGTCTCCCGAACTGGAAGTCGGACTGTTCGTCTACGCCATGGAAGCGCGTACGCCGGATACGGAGCTCTCCTCCCTTGCGGACGACCTCTGGGGCGCGTCTGCCTGGGCCGACCCCACCCGCAACGGAACAGCCACGGATACGCAGGGTGCCTGCCCCGAAAACAGAGAAAGCTACCTATTCGCCCCTATGTGGCCTTCTCCCTGGTCCTCAGCATCACCTACATTCACGACGCTACAGGGATATGAGCAGAGAAAAGAACGGCAACGTCGCGGGGGCTCCTCGCCCCCACACCCCCCGCCAGGGCACGGCCCTGGGACGCGGGTATGAGGTGGAAAACCTATTGCGGGGGGTCTGGGGGGAAATCATTTCCCTCCAGCGGTGCAAGGGGCGGCGCCCCCACTATAACCGTCATGACTGAAAGAACGGCAAGGTCGCGGGGGGCTCCTCGCCCCCCCCACACCCCCCGCCAGGGCCACGGCCCTGGACGCGGGTATGAGGTGGAAAACCTATTGCGGGGGTCTGGGGGGGGAATCATTCCCCCCAGCGGTGCAAGGGGGCGGCGCCCCCACTATAACCGTCCATGACTGAAAGAACGGCAACGTCGTGGGGGGCTCCTCGCCCCCCACACCCCCCCGCCAGGGCACGGCCCTGGGACGCGGGTATGAGGAAGAAAATCTATTGCGGGGGGGCTGGGGGGGAATCATTCCCACCAGCGGTGCAAGGGGGCGGCGCCCCCACTATAACCGTCATGGACTGAAAGAACGGCAACGTCGCGGGGGGCTCCTCGCCCCCACACCCCCCGCCAGGGCACGGCCCCTGGACGCGGGGTATGAGGTGGGAAAAACCTATTGCGGGGGTCTGGGGGGGAATCATTCCCTCCAGCGGTGCAAGGGGCGGGCGCCCCACTATAACCGTCATGACTGAAAGAAACGGCAACGTCGCGGGGGGCTCCTCGCCCCCCACCACCCCCCCGCCAGGGGCACGGCCCTGGACGCGGGTATGAGGGGGGAAAACCTATTGTGGGGGGGGCTGTGGGGAATCATTCCCCCCCAGCGGGGCATGGTGCGGCGCCCCCACTATAAACCGTCATGACTGAAAGAAGGGCAACGTCGCGGGGGCTCCTCGCCCCCACACCCCCCGCCAGGGCACGGCCCTGGACGCGGGTATGAGGTGGAAAACCTATTGCGGGGGTCTGGGGGGAATCATTCCCTCCAGCGGTGCAAGGGGCGGCGCCCCACTATAACCGTCATGACTGAAAGAACGGCAAGGTCGCGGGGGCTCCTCGCCCCCACACCCCCCGCCAGGGCACGGCCCTGGACGCGGGTATGAGGTGGAAAACCTATTGCGGGGGTCTGGGGGGAATCATTCCCTCCAGCGGTGCAAGGGCGGCGCCCCACTATAACCGTCATGACTGAAAGAACGGCAAGGTCGCGGGGCTCCTCGCCCCACACCCCCCGCCAGGGCACGGCCCTGACGCGGGTATGAGGTGGAAAACCTATTGCGGGGGTCTGGGGGGAATCATTCCCTCCAGCGGTGCAAGGGGCGGCGCCCCACTATAATCACCCCTCCTAACAAATCTTTCCTACAAGGAGCATGCAATGCCGACAGGATTACTCACAGACAAGGGCATGATCGGCTCGGGCGATTTGATGGTCCGGGATCTGAGCGACAGCGCGGCCCAGTGGCGGCCCATAGGCAACGCGCGCGTGTTCACGTTGCAGCCGCTGGTGGAAAAGTACGAACGCAAATCCTACCAGCGCGCCACAGCCGGGCAGACTCTGGAGACCATCAACCGGACCAATGGTGTGGACGTACGCATCACGGTGGACACCTTTGGCCGCAAGAATCTGGCCATTGCTTTGGGCGGCAGCGATGCGGAACTGACCCAGAGCGCGGAAACGGACGGTACGGTCACTCTGGCTTTGCCCCATGACCAGTGGGTCAGCGTGGGCAAATACAAGCTTTCCGAAGTGGGCGTGGGCTACGACGAGACCGCGTATGTTGAAGATACGGATTTCCTGGTCAAGGCCGAGGCGGGCATGGTCATGGCACTGTCCACAGGATCCATAACGGACGGCGCCAGCTGTACGGTGAGCTACGACTGCGCGGCCATTGGCTCCGCGGACGGCGGATACGTCATCCAGGGCGGCGCCACCGCGGACGTGCTGCTGTCGCTGCGCCTGGACGGTTACAACGAAAGCACGGGCAACAGCGAACTCACCGAGGTCTGGCGAGTCCGGGTCACGCCCGAGGCGGCCATCAGTTTCATCACCAGCGAATTCAATACGCTGGACCTGGTGGGCAAGGCGGAAACCCCCGAGGGCTACGAATCGCCGTTCCGCACCACGGTCATTCCCGCGGATTAGCCACTTTGCAGGGGAAAGGGGCATCGAAAACGGCGGGAGGTTCCTGGGGGGAAAGGGCTTCCCGCCCAACAACACCATTTTTACAGCATAGTACAACCGCGAGCACGGCTCGGAAGGAGCGGATGCGGCATGATTCCAAGAAAAGAGACACGGATCAGCCTGGGTGAAGGAGAGCATACGCATGAGGTGGTGGTCCGGGAGATTACGCCGGGCATGAGCCTGCTGCTGGCCAGGGCCGTGATGGGCGACCTGGAGGAAACGCCCGAAAAGGGCGACGTGAAGGAAACCGGCACTGCGCGGCGCGTGCTGGGTTACCTGCTGGGGGATGTGGAAAGCCGCTTGCGGCTGCTCGAAGCCTGCACTTCCTTGCAGGAACACGTACGGGAGCTGGGCGGCGGTGATTATCTGCGGCTCTGGCAGGCTTTTGAGGAGGTCAACAAGGATTTTTTCGAGCTTCTCGCCAGCCGGCTGGCCCGGAGCGCCGCAAGTCCGGAGATGTCCGGCGCGGCGCGGACTTCCAATGCCGCCTGAGCGAGGCTGTTCAGTATTTGTGCGCCAGCGGCCACGCGCGGGTCTATGAATACGGCTGGAGCTGGTTCGTCCGTTGCCTGGAGGCGGCCGCGGCCCAGGAAAAGCGGGTCTATAGGCAACGGATTTCGGAAGTGGCGGCCGGTACGCGTCTTTCCGGAGAAAAGCTGGATGCCTTGTTTTCGGAGGGGAACACATGAGCATTATCCTGGATACGCTGGAACTCCCGGACGCGCTGGTCTGGCAGGACGAGTTCGACTGGGTGCAGGCCACGGGCGCCCTGAGTTACACGCTGCAGGGGCGGGCCGTGTTCGAGCTGGCGCAGCGTCCGGCAGAATCCGGACGCTGCGTGACCCTGGGGCACGAGCACGCCTGGCTGGACAGGGGCGATCTGCTTCAGCTGCAGCAATGGGCGGCCCAGGCCGACCGGCAGATGATTCTGAGTCTGCACGACGGCCGGACCTTCACGGTGGTCTTCCGGCTCTGGGACCAGCCCGTACTGGAAGCCGAACCCGTGGCCGAAGTGTCGGACCCTGCGGACGATACGCGCTACCGCCTGCTTGCGCTCAGGCTGGCCGTGGTCTGATTCCGAGCTGATTCACCCACAGGAGAGAGAGCATGAGTACTGTCTATTCGTTGCTGCTGGATTTTTCCGAGACGGACGAGGACAGCAGTTCGGGCCTGTTGCTGCAGGTGCCCGAACAGGAAGTCGCGGTGGGGGACGCGGTGGAGATTCTGCTCTGGGGGGTGGAGCAGCTTCTGGATGCGTCCTGGGTGCTGTACCAGGGAGGCGCGAGCCTGGGAGTGGGCAAGATAGTCTACGACTGGAGCTACGTTTCGGATGGCGCGGGCGGGCTCGAGCCCGAGAGCGACGAGGCCGGAGTCTTCGAACAGACCGTGACCTTCGATGATTCTTACGAAGAGCAGCTGGATCTTCCTTTTATGGAGCTCGTGTCTGTAAAGGCCTTGAGCTCCTTGTGCTACCTGGACGACGACGGCAAACCCCGGATCCATACGCCCCGCGGTACTACCTGCTTGGGAAGCGGAAACAACACCTGGAGCCGCAAGGGCTACAGCTATCTCAAGCTGACCGGGGAGCTGCCTTTGTACGGCGCGGTGCGGGTACAGGCGCGCAACATCCGTACCTGTCGTCGCTGGACCTGGACCGTGCCCGAGGATGCGGCCGAACTGGCCTGGTTCTTTCTCTACCGCGAGGGCGAGCTCTACAAAAGCTTCCGTATCGAGTTGCCCGAGCTGGAGTCCGAGGCCAGCGAAGAGCGCAACATCACGCTCACCATCATCGACCATGACACCGAGACCGCCATTGCCGGGGCTGTGGTGGTCATAGACGGTACGCAGGCCGGCACTACGGACGCCAACGGGCAACTGCGCGTGGACGGCATCACCACCGGCGACCATCTTATCTCCGTCAGCGCCGAAGGCTACCTTTCCACTGACGCCGACGAGCTCAGCAACGAAAGCATCAGCGTGGTGTAGGAGTAATTTTTGGGGGGGAGTGTCGGGGCGCCGCCCCGAGCCCCGTTGGGGGAGATGATCTCCCCCAAACCCCCGCGATAGAGATCTGGTCATGTGGAAATTTCATAGGACAGTGGCATTTAGGGAGACAGAAACATGAGTCTGGAGAGTTATTCCGTGAGCGCGCGTCCGGGGTTGGAAGTGGAGCTGCAGGGGGCCACGGCAGCGGGTGAGGCCAAAGACAGCGGCGTATCGTACGCGGATCCTGCGGATGACGGGGTGTACGGGCCCTATGAAACCGGCTGCGAGGACGGACGCAAGTGCTATGAAATTTCCCTGCAGCGGGAGCAGACCGGACTGCAGGTGACACTGCGGCTGCAGGGGCAGGTGCCCATGGTCCGGACTGGTGGGCTGGTGGCGGGTTGAAGCGCTGGATTGCGCGGACGGTGACGAGGTCGAGACCTGGGCGGCCAGCCTGGGGGATTATCCCTTGACCTCATTGACGTCCGTGCCGCCCAAATTCCGTACGGACAGAGTCAATGGCCTGCCCTCGCTGCGCAGCGTTTGCGGACGACTTCGAGGGAGTGGGCATGGCAATGCAGGACCGGGTATGTGTTCGCGGGCTCGGGCGAAGGGCGCCAGCTCGTCCTGGTCTGCAAAATATCCGCGTATGCTTACGGTCATATCGAGATGATGGGGCAGGTCTACCACAGCGGGTTGGAGTTCGACGGATGGACTTCAGGCAGTTTTTCCGGCGTGAACGTGGCCGGTGATCTGTCCACCGGGTATTACAACGACGCGGTTGCGGAACGGCCGTCGGAATGGTGCATTGTCTCGGTACGGTACGCGCTTTCCCGCAGCAAGTTTTCCCTGCGGGCCAATGGCGAGGAATTGAACGAACAGCTCGAACTCGCCGGGACTGCCTCCCTGACGCGATCCAACGAAGACATGTTTTATGTGCACTGCGGCATAGAGTACGGGGAGCATCTGGAAATCGCCGAGATGCTGGCCTGGGACAGGGGGCTCGACGACGATGAAATCGAGCGGGTGGAGGCTTATTTGTCCGAGAAATACGCCATTGATCTGGCGGAAACATCCTGAGTATCCGAGAGGAGGGGAACATGAGCATTCAGACCGGGGAGCTGCTTTTCTATCGCTCCGCCACGGTGTCCGACGCCGGGGCCAACGGCGGACGGCTGGGAAGCGCGGAAGTGGCCCGATTCGATGAAGAACAACATATTTCCGGACCCCCACACAGAGCGAACGCGAAAAACGGGGTGACCCGGTATCGCAAGGTGTTCGTAAAGGTGGCCAACGCGGACGACCTGGTTCTGGGAAACGCCATGATCCATCTGACGCAGCAGAGCAGCGGCGAAGACCTGGTAACCCTGATAGAGGGCACGCAGCGGGACACCCAGGCCGGGTTGTCCGATCCCCGTGAGTACGGCTGCGGCAGTCTGAAAACAGATGTTGCGGCCGGGGACACGTTTTTTGTGGTTGTGCTGGAAAGCGCGGCAGACCTGATCCGGAGCGGGGATACGGTCTGGATCGGCGATGACGTCAACGAGGAATATTTCGCGGATGTTACCGTGGAGCGGACGGATACGGACGTTACCGTGACCCTGGCCGCGGACGATCAGTTGGCCAACGCCTATGCGGCGGATGACGCCGGCGCGGCAGCCGTGTTTGTTTTCGGAGATCTGGAACCAGCCAGCAGCGACTGGAGCGTGACCAGCGACGCGGGCACGTTCGATACGGACAGCAGCCCGCTGGAGGTGAACAATCTGGGCACCGTGGAGGACGACTGGACCATCACGTTCGAAAGTTCCGATGCCTTCAGCGTTTCCGGGGTCTATACCGGGGACCTGGCGTCCGGCAGCATCGAAGCGGATTACGAGCCCGGCAATACGGATGCGGGCACGCCGTATTTTTCCTTGCCCATGGCCGGATGGGGAGGCACCTGGGCCTCGGGGGATGTGCTCAGCTTCAGTACGCATCCAGCCTCGTTGCCTTTCTGGCTCAAGCAGGTGGTGCCGGCCGGTGCTGCTGCAAGCGGGGCAGTGACGTTTGCCTTGCGTATTGCCGGTGAAAGCGCCTGAGTTTCATAAGAAAGCGGGGCCCGCAAGGGGCCCCGGTACGTATGTCGGAGAATCCATGACAAAGGGTGCTTGCCATGGACATGTCGAGGGCTGGGGATCAGATTTCGATATGATAGCGTTCCAGCTTTGCATACAGGGTGTTGCGCCCGATACCCAGTGCTTTCGCTGTCTTGCTGATGTTTTTTGTGATGAAAGTCCAGGGCTTCCCGGATGGCTTCCTCTTCGCGTTTTTTTGAGTTCGAATTCGTTGGCCGGGGAATGCTGGGAAGGCAGGCTTTCGTCTTTGGCCGTATCCAGCAGATAAGCGGGCAAATGGCCGACCTCGAGCCATCTGCCTGTGAGGTTGTTCACCGCGTACTCCAGGCAATTGACCAGTTCGCGGACATTGCCCGGCCAGTCATGGGACATGAGCATGGCTTCGGCCTCGGGATTCATGCCGTCGCAGGGGATGCCGAAACTCCGAACACAGGCGGTTCAGATGGTATTGGGCCAGCAGGCTGATGTCGCCGCCGCGCTGGCGCAGGGCCGGGATGTTGATGACCACCACATGCAGCCGGTAGAAGAGGTCCTTGCGGAAGCGCCCCTCATCCACGAGTTCCTGCAGATTTTTGTTGGTGGCGGCGATGATCTTCACGTCCACGGGTCTGGGGGTCCGTGCCGCCCACAGGAACGATGGCCCGTTCTTCCAGGGCGCGCAGCAGGTTGACCTGCTGGGACAAGGGCATTTCGGAAATCTCGTCCAGAAACAGCACGCCCTTGTCGGCCTTTTGGAATTTCCCTTCACGTCCGCGCTTGGCCGCTCCTGTAAAGGCTCCTTCGCAATACCCGAACAGTTCGCTCTGTACGAGTTCCTCGGAGAATGCGCCGCAGTTGACGGCAATGAAGGGGTTTTTGCTGCGCGGGCCCGGCATGGTGGATGCCTCTGGCGAACAGTTCCTTGCCCGTACCGGATTCTCCGGCAAGCAGAATGGTGGACGGTGTGCGCGCGGCATTGGCCGCCTGGCGAATGGCCTGACGCATCACCTTGCTGCCGTGGATGATGTGGCTGAATCCCTTGGGTGTCGGGGGCTCGGGCTCTTCAGTCATATCGGCTTTTGGAGCAGGTACCGCGTATTGGCAGGAACGCTGCGTCTCGCTCACCGTGACGATGGCGTCGATCATGGCGCCGTTGACGCTGAAAACAGGCATGGCCCGGACGTAGAGGTCCGGATCCGTAATGCACTTGATGGTAACGGGGGCACTGACGGTTTCGAGTTTGGCCTTGGACAAAAACGTGTTGTATTCGAAGAAATCATTGGCCGGACGCCCGCGCAGGGTGCCTCCCGGACTGCTGAGCAGCACTTCCGCCGCACTGTTGGCGCTGGAGATTTTTCCGGAAATATCCACGGAAAGAATGCCTGTCAGAACGGAATTGAACATGGAAGAAAACAGCGAACTCATCTGGCCTTCCAGTTCGGAGCAATACAGCCGGCACAGCTGCTGTTCCAGAGCCCGTGCCGCCTGTAGAACCAGTTTCATGCAAATGGAATGGTCGGAATCTTTCGGGCCTGAGATGTGTCGAAACATCCCCAGACGTTGCCCCGCGGGTCAAATATGGGAGCTGCGGTGCAGCTCCAGCTGTGGTGGCTGCGGCAGAAATGCTCTTCTCCGTATACCTGCATGGGCCGTCCGGTAAACAGAGCCGTTCCGATGGCAATTGGTGCCGACGCTTTTTTCGGCCCAGTTGGCTCCGGGGCCGAAATTCAGTTTGTCCGCATGGAGCAGTACTTCCAGGTCGCCGCAGGTGTGGGCGACTTTTGCTTCAGCGTTGGTGATGGTGATCAGCAGTTTTTTGCCTTTGATGGCGTTGTAGGTTGCGGCAATGATGTCGCCGCTGATCATTTTCAGGGTAGAGGTGAAAGGTTCGAGCTGATTCATGGGAGTAAAGTCCCAACAACTCCGCGGCCCGGGGTCCACCGACATGTCCTGGCATCTGCGCCAGGATTTGACAATGGTCCTGTCGAGACCATCCAGGGCGATCTCTCCGCCATCGACAAACTGTTTCCAGCGCGAGTAGTCTACCATTGACCCCCGCTGTATCCGTGGCTGGGTGATATGAGGCTCTATTGGCGCATTCGATCGTACTGCATCCTGACTGATTTCGAATCCGTCACCACTTCTCAGGAGCAAATGCATTGTCAACCTCCATTGAACTTCACGCAACGGGTTTATCCACCCATATGCTTTGACCCATCTGTAACAGCACTGTCAAGTGTTCGGGAATGGAACACTCCGACTCTGAAAATGAATAGTTAAATTCAGTTATGCCGGATTGTTATGATGTCCTTTGCTGTTATTTTGCAGTGCAATATCCGTTTGTTCCAGCCTCGAACACAATCCGGAACAAATGAATCGGAGTTTTACTGTATCCTGCTGAAATAGTTGCTTCAAAATGCTTGGCACCAGCGTTGCAACATACGGGTTCCATACGTCTTCATACGGAACCACTCAGGAGGATAGGATATGGCTCAACAAGTGATCATGCCCAAATGGGGCCTGACAATGAAAGAAGGAAAGGTCGTCCGCTGGCTGAAAAGCGAAGGCGACTCTGTAGAGGCTGGCGAACCGCTTTTCGAGGTCGGAAACCGACAAAATCACCAATTCCGTCGAGGCTCCCGCCAGCGGGCGTCTTGGCCCAGATCATCGTACCAGAGGGTGATGTCGCCGCGGTGCAGGCTGTTCTGGCAATCATCGCCGCGCCGGGTGAGACTCCGGAAAAGGTCTCGGCCGGAGCGGCCGCACCTGCCGCTGCCGCAAGCGAAGCCCCCGCTGCAGCAGATGCTCCTGCCGCAGCTCCCGCCGTGGACGGCAAGTTCGTGCCTGCCATGCCTGCCGCGCGCAAACTGGCCAAGGAGCTGGGTGTGGATCTGGCCACGGTCACGGGCACCGGCCCTGACGGCAAAATTACCAAGGCGGATGTCCAGAAGGCCTCCGAAACCATACCCGGCGTCAACGCCAGCCCCAAGGCCGTGGAATTCGCCCGCAAGAAGGGCATAGATCTGACCCAGATCACCGGTACGGGCGAAGATGGAAAGATCACCAAGGCCGATATTCTGCGGGCCATGAATCCTGGCCGCCCAGCAGCCTGCCGCCGCAGCTTCCGCCGCCGCCAAGGACACCATTCAGCCCATGGAAGGCATACGCAAGAATCATTGCCGACAACATGAAGTCCAGCCTGGACAACGCCGCCCAGCTTTCGGTGTTCGTGGAACTGGACGTCACGGAACTGGTGGCGTTGCGTACGGCGTTGCAGGTCCGTAACAAGCGCGATCCGGAATACCGGCTGTCCATACAATGATTTGATAGCGTACGCGGTCTGCCGCGCGCTCAAGAAACATCCCATCATGAATTCGACGCTGCAGGAAGACGGCATTCACCCAGCATCCCCACGTCAACCTGGGCATAGCCGTTTCTCTGCCCAACGGTCTGATCGTTCCCAATGTCAAGGAAGCGGACACCTTCACCCTGGAAGAGCTCAAAGCCAAGGTCCGCGATGTGGCCGGCCGCGCGCGCAAGGGCGGACTGGGCATGGACGAGATCGCCGGCGGCACCTTTACCATCAGTAATGTGAGCATGCTCGGCGTGGACGGCTTCACCCCCATTCTGAATCCGCCGGAAACCGGCATTCTGGGTGTGGGACGCATTGTTGAAAAGCCCGGCGTCAAGGATGGCGAAATCTGCATCCGCCAGATGATGACCCTGTCCCCTGACCTTCAACCACATGACCACGGGACGGCGCTCCGGCCATGACCTTCCCTGCGCGAGCTGGGAGACATGCTGGAAAATCCCGCTCTGATGATCGCATAGGCAACGACCATGTCGCGTAAACGCTTTGCCATAGAGCTCGGATACGCCGCTGACCCTGCACGGCGAGGACATGACCAAGGCCGCGGTTCGCGCGGTCAAGGACGCGGTCTCGCGCGTCTGTCTGTGCGGTCTGGTGGAAATCTGCGGACGTGATCAGTTTCAGGGCATTTTCGTGCATGCCGAAGTGGCCGTGCCGGATCCGGATGCAGTGGATCAGGCCGCCGTGCTTGCCTGTATTCCCATCGGCAGCGCCACCCTGACTCTGCATCGGGGCGGCATGCGCGTGGCAGGTATCGAAGTGCCCTGTTTCGCCCCGGGAGTGAGCGACATCGTGATGGCCTGTGCCGCACTGACTGTGTCCATCGAGACGGACATCGCGAACAACGGGACGCTATCGGACAAACCGGCCTGCGGATGCGCCGCCAGGGCCGATTAAACCAGAGGAGAAACAACAATGGCTTTCAGCAAAAAGACATTGGTTCAAATGTACGAAACAATGAACAAGATCAGGGATGTTCGAGCAGAAGCTCCAGGAATTTTTCGCAGCGGGCGAAATTCCGGGCTTCGTGCACCTCTACCTCGGTGAAGAAGCCGTGGCCACCGGCGCCTGCGCCGCGCTCACGGACAAGGACGCCATAACCAGTACGCACCGCGGCCACGGTCATCTGCTGGCCAAGGGCGGCGACCTGAAGCTGATGATGGCGGAAATTTTCGGCAGAAAAACCGGCTACTGCAAAGGCAAGGGCGGTTCCATGCACATCGCGGACATGGACCTGGGCATCCTGGGCGCCAACGGTATCGTGGGCGGCGGCGGTCCGCTGGCCGTGGGCGCTGCTCTGGCGGCCCAGTACAAAAAGACCGACAACGTGGCCCTCTGCTTTTTCGGCGACGGCGCATCCAACCAGGGCACCACGCAGGAATCCCTGAACTGGGCCAGCGCCTGGAAGCTCCCTCTGGTTTTCGTGAATGAGAACAACGGCTACGGCATCTCCTGTCCGCAGTGCAAATCCATGGCCATCACCGATATCGCGGACCGCGCGGCAGCCTACGACATGCCCGGCGTGGTTGTGGACGGCAACGATGTTCTGGCCGTGCACGAAGCCGTGCTGGAAGCCGTGAAACGCGCCCGCAAAGGCGAAGGCCCTTCCCTGATCGAATGCAAGACCTACCGCTGGCGCGGCCACCTTCGAAGGGGACGCCTGCACCTACCGCTGCACCGAAGAGCTGGAAGCCTGGCTGGCCAAGGATCCCCATTCCCCGTTTTGAGAAAAAGCTCATCGAAAGCAAGACCCTTACCGAGAAAGAGATCCGAAAAGATCAAGGCGGATATCGCCAAAGCCGTTGATGAGGCAGTGGCCTATGCCAAGGAAAGCCCATGCCTGAGACCAGCGAACTGCTGGACGACGTGTACGCGTAATATCTCGTAACTACTATGAATTATAAATAAACGGAGAGAGCAATGTCCGAAAAAACATATCTTCAGGCACTCAACGACGCGTTGAAGCAGGAAATGGAGCGTGACGAGAATGTACTCATTTTCGGTGAGGACGTTGGACAATTCGGCGGTTGTTTCGGCGTCACCCAGGGGCTTTTCGATAAGTTCGGCGAGGAACGCGTACGGGATACGCCCATTTCGGAAAGCGTGTCGTAGGCGCTGCCGCCGGTGCGGCCGCCAGCGGGCTGCGTCCCGTTGCCGAGCTGATGTTCGTGGACTTCATCGGCGTTTCCTGGATCAGCTGTTCAACCAGGCCGCCAAGATGCGTTTCATGTTCGGCGGCAAGGCCACCGTGCCCATGACGCTGCGCATGCCGCAGGGCGCGGGCATCGGCGCAGCCGCCCAGCACTCCCAGAGCCTGGAATCCTGGTTCATGAACATTCCCGGACTCAAGGTCGTTATCCCCGCCACTCCCTATGATGCCAAAGGGCTGCTGATCAGCGCCATCCGCGACGACAACCCCGTGGTCTTTCTGGAGCACAAGCTGCTGTACGGTGTGAGCGGCGAAGTGCCCGGACGATCTGTATACGGTGGAAATCGGCAAGGCCGACATCAAACGCGAGGGCTCGGATGTGACCATCGTGGCCACCTCCCTGATGGTGCACTCCGCACTGGAAGCCGCGGACAAGCTGAAAGCCGACGGCATCAGCGCCGAAGTGGTGGACCTGCGTACGCTGCTGCCTCTGGACAAGGACAACCATTCTGGATTCGGTGAAAAAGACCAATTCTCTGGTCATCGCCCACGAGGCCGTCAAGTTCGCCGGTCCGGGCGCGGAAATCGCGGCTCTGGTGGCCGAAGAAGCCATCGATTTTCTGGACGCCCCCATCAAGCGGGTGGGCGCTCCCTTCTGTCCGGTGCCTTTCTCCCCGCCGCTGGAACAGTTTTATATTCCCAACGCGGACAACATCGTCGAGGCAGTCAAAAGCATCAAATAAAGAACGTTATCCTGCGGGGGAACGCGCGTGCGTTTCCCCGCGTTGTTTCAAGCGAGGTCATACGAGTGAGCATCGCAGGCATCCTGGCCAATCCCGCCTCCGGCAAGGACATCAGGCGTCTGGTGGCCCCATGGCAGTGTTTTCGACAACCAGGAAAAGGTCCGTATGGTACGGAGGCTGATTCTGGGGCTGGAACGCGCCGGAGTTTCGCGGATTCTCTACATGCCCGATTCGTACGCCATTGTTCCCAGGGGCTCTCAACGCCATTTCGCCTCTCCATCCCTGTGGAAGCGGTGGAAATGCCCATCCGCAACACCGAGACCGACACCACCACGGCCGCGGGCATCATGGAAACCCTCGGTGTGGGCTGCCTGGCCGTGCTCGGCGGCGACGGAACCAGCCGGGCTGCCTGCAAAGGGCAGCATCAATATTCCTCTCATGCCCTTGTCCACCGGGACCAACAACGTGTTTCCGTTCATGGGGGAGGCCACGGTCGCGGGGGCTGGCTGCGGGCCTGGTGGCCTGCGGACGCCTGCCCAGGGAAGAATGCTGCGTACGTTCGTGCATGTTCGATATTCTTATTGATAATGTGGAAGTGGATATAGCTCTTGTTGACGCGGCAGTGTACGATGACGTATTCCTCGCCTCGCGCGCGGTCTGGCACATGGAAAAAGTGCCGCAGCTGTTTTTGTCCCGTTGCAGTGCCGCTTCCATCGGCCTTTCGGCCATTGGCGGCCAGATGCGCAGCCTGCGTGCGGACGAACCGCTGGGCCTGGCGTTGGAACTGGGGCAGCCGGCAGCCACCACGGTGAGCGCGGCCATAGCCCCCGGCATGTTCGCGGATGTTCTCATCCGCACGGTTTCGGAGATGTCTCCCCGGCGAAAATTTTTCCCATCAATGTCGCACCGGGGTTGATCGCCGTGGACGGCGAACGCGAGGTGGAAATTCACAGCGGCTCCCGAGCGGTCCATTCGTCTTAACACCAACGGACCGTGGGTGGTCGATGTGCAGAAAACCATGGCCCTGGCCAGAGAACACCAGCTGTTCTGCCGGGCCTGATCGGCTTATTCAAGGAGAAAACGGACATGAGCCAAGTACTCAAGGCAGCGTTTATTTTTATTGCGCCCACACGGCGATCCGCAGCAGCACCGGAGCTGGGGTGCGTACGGAGCAGGTCGAACTGCTGACCGTGGCCGTGGGGGATTACGCCCAGGCGGAAAGCCTGGCCAAGGAACTGGTGGAAAAAGAGGGCATCGGCGCCATCGAGCTTTGCGGCGGATTCGGCGTTGCAGGAACGGCCCGTGTGGCCGCGGCCGTGAATGTGCCCGTAGGCGTTGTCCGCTTCGACGTGCATCCCGGACTGGGGAATGTCAGCGGAGACGCGCTGTTCAGCTGAAGACACAGGGAAGGGCAAGGCGGACGGAGTGAGCCGCCTTGTCGTTCCCTTACCCGGCCTACCCGGATATCCGGAAAAATCCGTACAACTTCCTGAAAAGAGACTCCTGGCCACAGGCCGGGACAGTTTGTTTCCAGACTGTTTAGCCTCAGCTCGATTTAATCGCCCTAATCCTTATCCAGTACGTGTTTTTTGGGGATGAAGCAGGTGAAGGTCCCTGAAAAGACGACCTCTTCATTGCAGAACACTTCCACCTGAACCAGGTGCTTGCGGTCCCTGCGGCGAGGTGTCCTGCGCCCTGGCCAGCAGCACGTCGCCCACGCGCGACGGTTTCAGAAAACGGGTTTCGGCTGCTCCGAGCACCACGTTGGGGTGGTTCACGGAAAGCATGGCCGCATAATCGGCCAGACCGAAAATGAACCCGCCGTGGACCAGCCCCATGGCATCCGCAGCCATGCGCTGGTCGCATTCCAGGCGGACTTCTGCCTTGGCATCCTCCACCAGAACCGGCTCGCCGCACAACGTCCGGTCGATATTTTCATGTGTGGCAATTTTCATACGCTTTTTCCTCACGAATTCTGCACCTGCAATGTCCGGGAGGCCGTCCCCCGGACTTCGCAGGTACTGGATGGAGTCAGGCGTTAAAACAAATCTTCGAGTTCTTCAAATACATAATGCCATCTGCATGATCTTGGGGGATCCGCCCATGGCAGTGGCCAGCAGGGCGGCCTGCATGATTTCTTCCTTGGTGGCGCCGTAACTGGCCGCGCCCTGTATGTGAATCGAGATGCACATATCGCATTGGGACATCACGGCGCAGGCAACGTGAATGAGTTCCTGCGTCTTGTGGTCCAGCGGCCCGAAATTGATAATTTCTTTCGTGAACTCAAGATACTTGGGGAAAACGTTGCCAGCCTCGCTCATCATTTTTGCCAGTGTAGTTTGCGCTTTTTCCGCTGCGATCCATTAGATTCTCTCCTGAATTTTGATGTTAAGATTCCCGTATAAAGCAAGGAGCATGCCTTGCAGCTTCAGGAGAGAAATAAGTTGTTATTTCATAGTGTTGTAGTATTTTATAACTGGAGAGCCCCTTGTGGGGGGATTTGTCCCAGAGGCGAACATTGCTCGAAAATCGAACAATTGGACAGGACAGCTTTTTGGGCCGGGATGGCCTTTTCAAGGCTGGTTGCGTTTTTTGAAGTCTTTGCCAGTCCCTGAGGAGGGGCATCCCGGCAGCTGTTTTCAGAACAGGCAGTCAAGAAATACGGGGAGATCCACGCCCTTGATATAGTCGGCCAGGGGAACCTGTTGCAAAGCGTTTTCCAGGCTGGAGCGCTCGTGGCGGCAACCCGCAAGCAGGTCCCTCGAATTTCGCTGATGCTGCGTACGCCGAAGTAGTCCCCGAACAGCCGGGCCTGGCGTATAGTGCCCTTGTCCACGTCCAGGTGCACCCTCCAGCACCCCGCCTGGCGTACGGGTGGTACGGGTGAAATTGTAGGCCGGGGAAAATCCGTAGTTCCAGTCCCAGGTACGATAACGGCTTTGCGCCACGTCTTCGATGGCCGTGATTTCATCCTGGGCCGAGGCTCAGTTCGCCCTGGGCCGCGCCCTGGGAAACCAGGTCCATCAGGGCGGAGATGAAGTCGGTGACCGCCATGGGCTCGGGAAGGTGGCTGGAAATGTTGGTGATGCGCTTGCTGACGCTTTTTACGGCCTTGTCCTGGTATTTTTCCGGCGCGATCCGCAGGGCGCCCGAGATGTCGGCGATATCCGAGGCAAAGAGCAGGGTGCCGTGATGCAGCAAGCCTGTTTTTGTGGATGTGCTGGGCATTGCCGGAAAACTTCAGGCCGTCGATGACCAGATCGTTGCGTCCGTCGAACGCGCAGTTTACGCCCCATGTGTTGCAGGGCATCGAGGATGGGTCTGGTAAAGCGCTGGAAATCCAGCCCCTGGGAAGGGGACGTGCCGCTGATAAAGGTGAAATTGATGTTGCCGAGGTCGTGGAACACCGCGCCTCCGCCGCTCATCCGCCGGATCACGGGGATCTGGTGCGTTTGCACGAAATTTTCGTCGATTTGCGAGAGAGTGTTCTGATTTCGACCGACAATGACGGACGACTGGTTGCGCCAGTAGCATGAACACCTCGGCGTCAGTGGCGGGTCAGCAGCCATTCCTCGGCTGCGAGATTGAAGGCTGGATCCGTGGACTGGTTGTAAATATAGCGCATGGTTACTCCTTGGCTGGAATGGCCGGGGTGGTCTGCCGGCCCGAAATCATCTGTTATAAGTCTTTGCGGCCGATCGCAAGAAGCGGGGCCTGCAGCCGGAGTCATACGAAAAATATGCCAGCAGGATTGATCTTGCGAGACTTGCCGAGCAAGTGGAATGTGCAGGGAAAATCAGTTTTTGCCCTGGGCGTGTTTGAGGAGCAGTGAGGACAGCTGAAATTGCTGATTCCAGATGCTGAAATGTGCGGACATGGCTTTGTAGGCTGCATTTCCGTCTCGTTCTTCCACGGCTTTGACAATGGCAACATGGTTGCGGTTGATGATGTCGAAACTTTCATGAAAATTGTGCAGCATGACCCGGCGTTGTCGCAAGACGTCCCGCGTAAGTACTGAAGAAAGGCTTTGAAACAGGATGATGGTGACAGGATTGCGCGTCATGGAGGCCAGCAACAAATGGAATTCGAAGTCGGCGTTCATGGTCTGGTTCGGCGTCTTTGGATTCCAGCATGATATTGGTCAGGCGCCAGAGTTCGTTGACCTCTTCATCCGTGGCATTGATGGCGGCTTCCTGTGCGATGGAGCATTCCATGAGCTCGCGGGCTTTTTCAATGGTGTCGCAATTGATGAAGTTCAGCTGCATGGCGATTTCGAAATACAGCTGCACGAACATCGGCTTAGGCATTTCGATGAAAGTGCCCGAGCCCTGCACACGTTCGATGAATCCGAACTGTTCGAGAACCGCGAGAGCATCGCGGGAGTTTGGAACGCTGTACCTGGAGATTCTGAGCCAGGGTGCGTTCCGGAGGGAAGTTTCATTTTTCCGGATTTATCAAGAGTAACCTGTGTGAGGATGATCTTGATCAGGTCGATACTGGCCTCAATATGACTGGTCATGTGTTGTTGTGCTCAAGAAGATTAGAATTACTGCTTATGCTAAAAAAAACTAACGATTTCCCGTACGGTTAAGAAAATCATTTATCAGATAAGACCGACACGGGCAATTTATTCGTGACTGGTGTCGCGGCATAGCCGGATTGCAGGGAGTCTGGAAAAGGCTGTTTACCGCCAGCCGATGGATGTCGGTAAACAGCCTTTGATCTGCGGCGTTGCAGGGTGGAGGTTATTCGATGCCGTTCAGCAGGTCGTAGCTGCGGATTACTTTGCTGTCGTCAAGACGGCCTTCGCCTCTGCCCGATGCAGCGGAAAACATCTGCCAGGCCACGGCGGCCATAGGCACGGCCGCATGATAACTGGCGCCGGTCTCGACCACGATGCTCAGGTCCTTGACAAAGATGTCCACTGCGCTGGTCACCTCGGTGCTGTCGGAGATCAAGCGCGGTCCGCGATCACGGATCATCCAGCTGGACGCAGCAGAATCAGACACAACGTCCAGAACCAGCTCGAGATCGATACCGGCCTTTTTGGCCAGGGAAAAGGCTTCGCCCATGAGAGCGATGTGGGCCCCGCAGAACAGCTGGTTGATGGCTTTTACAGCTTCCCCTTGCCCGGATTCTTTGCCCACATGGTAGATGCGCTCGCCCAGAACCTCGAACAGCGGGAGTGTATCCGAGTAAGCATCATCGGTGGCTGCAGCCATGATGGACAGCGAACCTTTTTCCGCACCAACAACGCCGCCGGATACGGGCGCGTCGATGAAACGTTTGCCTGCGTCCACAACACGCTGCCCGATTGCTTTGGCCTGTGCCGGCGGAATGGTGGCCATGAGCACGACCACTGCGCCTTCGGGCAGATATTCAACGGCCTTCTGAGTGAACAGGACATCCTCAGCCTGCTTCCCGTTGACCACCATGAGCACGATAAAGGAGGAATTCTTGCAGGCTTCTTCCAACGAACAGACCGGGGTGCCTGTTTTTTGATGCAGCGTTTCAACGGCGGTGGTGTTTATATCGATGCCGCGAACGTCGTATCCTTGAGCAACCAGATTATTGGCCATGTGCGTACCCATGGCTCCAAGGCCGACAAAAGTGACTGTTTGAGACATGTTCATTCCTTATAGTAAGCTTGTTGTTTGCAGCCGATGTCCTGAGAGACGGCAGGTGAAACCTGCGGGGTCGTTAAAGTCCCGGCAGAATATTTGAAAATAAGCTCAGTATGTACACGACGATGAGTCCCGAGACTCCTGCGACGAATCCGCCCACGGACCATGTTTTGACGGTTTCCTTGACACTCATTCCTGCAAAGCGGCTGACGACCCAAAAGCCGGAATCATTGGGCATTGAGAGTCCGATGCCGCCGCAGCAGATAGCCAGTGAAACCAGCAGGGGGGACACTCCCAACGAGGCGGCCACAGGGCCGAGAATGGACGAAGTGGTCACCAGGGAGACCGTGGAGGACCCCAGCGCCAGGCGCAGAGTCTGGGCGAAGACAAAGCTCAGCAGCAGGATGGGCATGTTCAGCTCGCGCATGGTGCCGATGAGGTAATCGCCAATGCCTGCGGAATTGATGACGTTACCGAAAGATCCACCGGCGCCTGTTATCAGCAGGATCATGCCCGAAGCTTTGAACGCGTCCATGAAGGCTTCGCTTTGCGGCACTTTCATGTAGGGACGCAGAGCAAAGATGGCGAATATGACGCTGATGAGCAAGGCGATATTCTTTTCTCCCAGAAATCCCAGGAAAATGGCCATGACGGTTCCTGGAAACATGATTTTTGCTACGGTGCCCAGGATGATCAGCATGATGGGCAGCAGAATGACCAGAAAGGAGAGGCCTGCGGAGATGCCTTTGTCTTCGTTGAGCTCTTGTTCAAGGGTTTCCTGCTTTTCTTCGTCGGTCAGTTCATAGGCCGCCATTTTTCGCGTAATGAAAGGGCCGTACACCAGGGACGCCATGCCTACGCCAATGGCGGCTATAAGCAGGCCGTACAAGAAAAACAGACCGAAATCCACCTGCATGTTTTCTGCGACAACCATTGGCGCCGGTGTGGGGATGACGATGCAGTACGCCGTGATAAGTCCTACGGATAAAGCCAGAACCAGGTGTGGATAAGGTACGCCTGTCCTGGTTGACAAGCGTTTGGTAATACCATTGAGGATGACGAAAGCGGCATCGAAAAATAAAGGGATGCCTACGACAAGTCCCGTACCTGACAGGGCGGCGGGAGTGCGTTTAGGACCGAAAAAAGCAACCATTGTGCCGGCAATTTTTGCGATGGCGCCGGAATGCTCCATCAGTTGCCCCAGTATGATGCCTAAAGCGACCAGAATACCGACCCCGGCCATTGTGTTCCCAAAACCTTTGGTGATCACGCCAGGTATGTCCTGAAGCGGGATTCCGACTACAATACCGGTGCCGATGGCGACCAGCAGCAAGGCGAGAAACGCATCGCATTTAGCCCAGAGAATGAGTGCGAAAAGTACAAGCAACGATGCAATGAAGGTGACAAGTAACATTCCTCCGGTGAGCATAATATCTCCCTATCAGTCGAGGTTTAACGTAAAAAACTCCTCCTCTCCCAAGCCGGAACACTCCCGGCAAATGTGAGACGTGCTGATTTTGCGGATGCGCGACATCAGCCGCGCATCCAGTTTGTTGTATGGTTCTGTTTGCGCATATTATTCGGAAAGCCAGCCGCTGATCTGGCTGGTGACCATTTTGCTGGAAATTCCGTAGCGGTCATGAAGTGTGGGAAGCGCTCCAGCATCAAGAAAACGGTCCGGCAGACCGATCTGGCGGAATTTGCATGCTATGCCCTTGTTCAGGAGCAGGGCGGCCACGGCCTCTCCGAGTCCTCCGATCACCGTGTGGTTTTCGGCAACGACAACCAGTTTGTAGTTTTTGGACGCTTCATCCAGAATGGTTTCCGCATCCAGGGGTTTGATGGTGGGCGAATGCAGGATGGTTGCGCTGATGCCCTGTTCGGCCAGATTTTTGGCGGCCTGGACTGCGCGCATGGTCATGAGTCCTGCCGAGATGATCAGAACGTCCTGTCCTTGTTTCAGCACGGAGGCCTTGCCGACGGTGAACCGATAATCCGGGAATTCATCCAGTACGACAGGCACGTTGCCGCGCAGCAGGCGCATGTATACCGGCCCCTGCCATTCGTAGATCGCAGGTACGGCCTGTTCCACGTCGATGGCGTCACACGGGTCGATGATTGTCAGGTTAGGCATGCCGCGAAAAATGGCGATGTCCTCTGTGGCCTGGTGACTGGGGCCGTATCCGGTGGTGAGACCGGGCAGAGCGCAAGCGATTTTAACATTGAGCTTTTCTTCGGCAATGGCCAGTGTGATGAAGTCGTAGGCGCGTCTGGAAGCAAACACCGCGTATGTTGTGACGAAAGGAGTGAAGCCTTCGCGGGCCATGCCAGCGGCGGACATCATCAACAACTGTTCCGCCATGCCCATCTCATAGAAACGGTCGGGAAACTTTTCAGCGAAAATATGCAGATCGGTATATTTTGAAAGATCCGCTGTCATGCCGACGACATCGGGGTGGTTTTCGGCCAGATCGCAGAGGGCGTAGCCAAACGGAGCCTTTTGTGTGGCCTGCCCTTCTTCGGCGATGGAGGCGATCATTGCGGACGTCGTAAGTTTTTTTGCCATTTTTCGATCCCTCTTATTTTTCCAGTTGTGCCAAGGCTAGTTGCCATTCGTGCTCGTCCACACGAATGAAATGTGTCTTTTCGCGTGTTTCCAGGAATTTGACACCGCGTCCCATGAGGGTGTCGCAAATGATGATGCGGGGGGTGGGTTCGGGGTAGTTGCGGGCGTTGTCAAAAGCTTCCACAAGTGCGGCAAGATCGTTGCCGTTGACACGCTGCACATACCAGCCGAAAGCTTCGAATTTGGCTCCTACCGGTTCGGTAGCAAGGACTTCCTGGGAATCTCCGTCGGCTTGCTGGCGGTTGATATCCACCAGGGCAATGAGGTTGTCGAGCTTGTAGTGAGGAGCAGAAAGGGCTGCTTCCCAGGTTGACCCTTCGTCCAGTTCTCCGTCACCGAAAAGGTTGTAGACAAAAGACGATGATTTTTTACGTTTCAGGCCCAAAGCCATTCCAACTGCTATTCCAAGACCGTGGCCGAGAGAGCCTCCGGTGATTTCCATGCCCGGCGTGTAAGCCGCCATCCCGGACATGGGCAGCCGACTGTCATCTGTCCCGTATTCTTCGATATCTTCCTTTTTGAGAATACCGGCTTCGATAAGAGCCGCGTACAGACCAATGGCCGAGTGCCCGATGGAGAGCAGAAAGCGGTCACGCCCTTCCCATTCGGGGTCTTCCGGTTTGTAGTTGAGTGCGTGAAAGTAGGCGACGGCAAGGAGATCCGCCAGATCAAGGGCCTGGCCAATGTAGCCTTGCCCTTGAACTTCACCCATCAACAGGGCGTTGCGGCGGATGGCATAGGCGTGCTCACGTAGCTGGGAAATCAGTTCACTGTCGAGCGTCATGATATACCTCGCGGTTGAAAAGTAGTGTTTTCTTCAAATTGATTAACCAATGTCGGAGTGAAATAAATCAAATTTGAGTAATTGCGTCAATTTAATTTTTTTATCAAATAAAAATAGCATTTTATGCAACAAAAAAGAACGGAGGTATTTTTAAGCTTGCTCTCAATTTGGTTAACCAATATTGGATATTTATTCAGGCTGCTTTACTAATGCTAATTATATCAAGATATTATCTTTTAAAATCTCAAGCTGGAAAATAGTGTGCATTCAAGGGAATGGTTTAATTGAAAAGACGATTGGCTCAAAAATATATTTTTAATATGCTAATTATTTTTTATAACATACTTATTTAATAAAGTTATTTTTTAGTTTGCTGGGAATGTGGGCTGGATCTTGAAAGGAAAATATTATTGGTTGATCAATTCTTTGCAGCAGAAAAGTGAGCGCAGAACAGTCTGCCCTTGGGCAGAATCCCCTGTTCTTGTGTGTTGATGCGGGATTTGCGGACCCTGCGAAGCTGTCCTGAGAAAAAAAGGCCCGCAAGAAAAAAAATTGTAAACCTTTTGCAACCTCCGCGCGTCGTATATTTCAAATGCAGATGATAATTTGCAAGAGCAAGTGGCGGAAATAAAATTTACTTATGAACGGAACAAAAAGGAGACATTTCAATGCAAGTCAAAACTGATGTAAAATCCGGTGCAGGTTCTCTCAGGGAAACTTTCGGCTGGAAGGGCAACGATCATTAGTTCTCAAATATGGATGAGTCGTTTGTTGTATTCGCCAACAACTTGAAAGGACAAAATACCATGCAAGTAAGAACAGATGTTAAATCCGGTGCCAGCTCTCTTACAGATACCTTTGGCTGGAAGGGCGGCGACGGTTAGTCGGCGAATTCGTGACCAGAAAATTTTTTGCTCAGTAACGGTTTGAAAAGGAGAATTTGCAATGCAAGTCAAGACCAATGTCAAATCCGGCGCAAGCTCCCTTACCGACACCTTTGGTTGGAAGGGCGGAGACGGCTAGAGTTCACAGGGTAGCAGCTACCTGGTTTTCTCTTCGACTGTAACCCAATGGAGTCACAGCCATGAAAGTGAGAACCCATGTGAAGTCCGGTGCCGGATCTCTTACCGAGAGGTTTGGCTGGAAAGGCGGCTGCGGCTAAATTGCCTGACAGGGCAGAGTTCGTACTCTATCAACCGCGAAATTCAGGAGCAAGGATCATGCAAGTTAGAACTGATGTAAAGTCCGGTTCCGGCTCAATGGTCGACACCTTCGGCTGGAAGGGCGGCGACGGCTAGACGGATTCAATCTTTCAGGGCAGGGAGTGCATACGCATCCCTGCCCTGTTGTTTTGTGAGTAATGGGTCAGACTTGAGCTGAGAGTTATCCTTTTTCCCGGATGCGTACGCCCGGTGTTGCAGCAGGCCAGCCAGGCGTCCAAGTCCGTTTGCAATCCCTCCAATGCGTGGAAAATCTTTTTCCTGAAAGCATCCTGGTACAATTCATCCAATATCGTTTTCTTGAAGCGCTCGCAGATACCGTTTGTCTGCGGATGTCTCGCTTTGGTCTTGGTGTGTTCGATGCCACAGTATCCAAGAAAGAGCTGATACTCATGCGTCTCAGTCCGGCCACAATATTCGGTTTCCCCCAATCCATAAGGATGCGCAATCTCGCCATTTGCTGCTGAAGGTTAGTGAGGCAGAGTCCGTATGGCGCATTGTTCGTCCTGTACTCTGCTTGCTCTTCTCTGTTGGCTGGCGCTTAGGGGAGAGTGGTTGATAACGCAACGCCCGTAGGCTTTGTCGTTTCAACACACGCGCCAAACACTCCTGTTAATCCACACGACGCGAAACCAGCCCCTAATAATGCCTTATTCTATGGTGTCTTTGCAAAATAATAAGATCAATATTACAAAACGTTGCTTTACTTCTAATAAATTATATATAAAAAATATATTAGTTAAATGCATAAATATCTAAAATTTAAATAAAAAAACTATTATTTCAAGCGCAATTACGGGGAAAATACGTAATGAAAAAATGTACCATTTGTATCCTTATTCTCTGCTTTTTGTCCATGAGTTCGAACCTTTTTGCAGGATGTGATCTTCAGGCAACTGATACATTGAACGGCGGTGGCTATGAGGGAACTTCCGTAGGAAACAGCTTTATAGCATGCGCTAATGGATATATTACATCGATCACTATATTCCCCAGGAACACATCTGAAACGCCAAATGTGACATTATCAATTTACTCTGGAACCACATTTACAGAGGGAAATATTCAAGGAGACCCGCAGACAGGTATAACGCTTAATGCCACAAGTGGATCTTCCCCTAATTTCACTGCTCAAACCATAACCCTGAAAAAACCTGTCCAAGTCACTTCCGGAAATACATATACGTTCATTTTTTCTTGTACAACCAGTAACGTTAATTTTTACGCAACATCGGCCACGGATTCATATGCTGATGGCACTGCGTATAAAAATGGAACTTCGATAGCTGATGATTTAAGTTTTGTTTTGACAATCAGTGACGTGTGGACACTCACGGTGGCAGCCACCGGAGCCAATGGTTCGGTCAGCGAGGACAACGGCGGCATCGCATCCTGCACCAGCAGCGGCGGCGACAACTGTTCGGGGGTCTATGCAGACGACAGCAGCATCGTCCTGACAGCCACACCCGAAACCGGTTACTTCACGAGTTGGGATTCCGGCTGCTCTTCCACCAACGGCAATATCTGCACGGTTTCCGAAATCAGCAAGAACACCACTGTGGCGGTGAGCTTTACGAATAAAGGTGCCGGCAGCGATGCAGCAGTCCCCCTGCCCCTGGCTGCTTCTCTGATCTTCGGACTGCTTCTCCTGGCCGGAGCTTTCCGCATGCGCAAAACACGCGCCAAACGCAACTAAGACGCAAGCGCCGCAAGCAAAAACAGCAAGCGCCTGTCGAATGTGTTCGACGGGCGCTTTTACTTTTTCCGCTGCAGGTGATCAGCTCAACTTGCTGAGTCTCAGTGTTTTGAATGCGATTAAGGACATCAATTCGATTGTATTGAGATACGGAGCCTGTTTTATCCGCTCCAGGTAAGATCCCTTGCCCGAAGTCGGATATATTCCAATCCAGGTCCTTGACTCCTGCAGCGTATTTGATAAACATCACCCCATTAATCATCAAGGAGCTTGGATGTTTTACCAGTTTATGGATCTTGTGCCCGAAGTCTGGAAAAAGGGTAATTAACAGGTCTGAACTGTTTTTTTGCCGCATGGCTTTGCGGCGTCTCACTGCTTAGGCAGATACCTCAGGACTGTTTCCTCCGAAAACAGTCTGTTACCCTTCTTTCCTGATCCCTTTCTGCGGTTATTTTGCCGCCGGTCTTTGTACCGGCTACGATAGTATCTTGCCGATGGTATTCGGCAACAAAAGAAATGGATTGGACATGACTTCGTACATACCTTCAGAAAAATTGCAGCAGCTGGGCTGGAACGGTTATTTTCAACAGCTGGCCACGGACCTGGCCATCGATCCTAATCAGATTGCCCGTATTCTCAGCGCCCAACGCGGCCAGTTTCTGGTTACCAACGGACAGTTGGAATGGCTTTGCACGCCTTCCGGAAAAGTACGCCACAACAGGCAGCTGGACTATCCCGTAACCGGCGATTGGGTGCTGGTGGACGACAATGTGGTAAAACGCGTGATACCGCGAAAGAACACCTTGTGTCGCGGTGAAGCCGGTTCCCGAGGCAAACAGGGCGGCGCCGTGCAGCGCGAGCAGCCGCTGGCCGCCAATCTGGATACGGTATTCATCGTCAGCGGGCTTGATCGTGACTACAACCTGCGCCGGATAGAACGGTTTCTGACTCTGGTGTACAATTGCGGCATAGCGCCGGTGGTGGTGCTGACCAAGGCGGATCTTCAAGATTCGCCGGGAGTTTTCCGCGATGAGGTCGAAAGCATCGCCTTCGGCGTACCCATAGTGCTTAGCTCCACCTCGGACAAAAGGGGTGTAGACGAACTGCAGAACTATTTGCAGGCCGGACAGACCGTTTCCATGATCGGATCATCAGGCGCGGGAAAGTCCTCCCTGGCGAACATGCTCTACGGCAGCGACATCCAGGCCACGGGCGCGGTAAGCGATAGCGTGGGCAAGGGACGCCATACCACTACATCACGCGAACTCATTGCCATGCCGCAAGGCGGCTTTCTGATGGACAATCCGGGCATACGCGAGATTGCGTTTGCCAGCGGCGGCGACGGCCTGGAAGCGGTCTTTGCCGACATTCAGGAACTGGCGGAATCATGCCGGTTCGCGGACTGCTCGCACCGGCACGAACCGGGCTGCGCAGTGATCCAGGCGGTTGACTCCGGCGAGCTGTTGCCGCAGCGGCTGGAAAACTACCATAAGATGCAGCGTGAGCTGGAATACGTACAGGCCCGCAATGAAAAGACCTCCGACTACGTGGAGAAAGAGCGCTGGAGAGATGTGGCCATGGAAGTGAAACGGATGAAAAAACGCAAGAACTACTAGCCGTGGTGCGCAAAAAAGGCTTTCGCGGCAACGCATAGTTCGTGGCGTATCTGATGCTTCTGAAACAGAGGTTTGGGGAACGTAACCCGAACCTCTTTTTTTGTTTATGAATTCAAAATGGGGAGGGGAACGATACGAGGATCAATGCAGGGGGCAGGAAAGTTGTCATTGCGGGCTTTCATGATCAGCTGAAAACCCGCAACGTACGAAACATTGTGTTACGCCCACCAAATGGAGCGGGCGGGCGGATTGCCGAAGGTGGTGAAATCGTCGCCGGATTCCTGAAGCACGGCGTCCAGTTCTTCGATGGTAAAATCGTATCCTTCCTCGTTGGCAGTGGCCACAAAGGCTTCCTTGGTCGGGATGGCGTTGTATTTGGCCTTGACGCTCTTATTCTCTCCGCCTGCGATAAGCAGACGTTCCACTTCTTTCTTGGACATGGTGATGCTCCTTTTATCAACAAAATGGGGGGTGGTTTTCTTCTGATCACAAGAGGGCACGCATGGGGCCGGGATCAGTCGATGCCATTGCTTTAGCTTGGGGGCGGCCCCACCGTCAAGTAGCTGCTTGGGCTGGGGGTCAATCTTTTAAGGGTGCGAAGATCCAGCGACGGAGGTGGCAAAAGTATGGAGAAACGGAATGCCATTATCCTGGAGTTGTTTCTCTGCGTTCTTTGGTTGCCCAAAAAACAGGCGTTAATGACAAGCGATTGCCCATATTTTTGGGCATAAGGATGGCAGTCAATAGGAACTTGCTGAAATTTAATACTAAAAAAATAACTTAATAATCTGGGAAGGTTTCCGGACCGCCCTGATCAGGGCCAAAAAAGTGTTTATAGCCTGATTTGCCAGATTTCTGGGCGTTTTCAGAGGCATGACAGCACTCGCGGAGGGACAGTGAAAATAACTTGAATACATCGTTTCATGAAGTTGAATAGTTACTGGTGCAAATTTCATTTTATTATATATTCAAGTGTACTGGAGGTATTCTAATGCCTCTTGCGGTGTGATCTTTTGCCTGTGAAAAAAGCATGATTTGTCTGGAAGGCATGGATTATGCTGATTGTCGGGAATAAACTAACGACGAAGTTGAAATATTTTACAGATCATCCTGTGCCTTGTGAAATAACTTTGAGTTCTGGAAAAAGTCTTTCTTAGGAAATATTCCTGAGCGAAGCGGTAATGTACAAAAGCAAAAGGAGTAATGGGGATCGTATCGTAATAATTCTGCTCTTCAACACGCTGCCGCTGTTCGGCAGTCTGGTAGTCTTTCCACAGCGAATAATAATTATTCATTTCCGGTTAACCGAGTCTGGAGAAAATGGTATAACTACCTTCGATATTTGAAAAATTATCTGGAAGTTTAAAAACAAATCCCAGGTCAGGACGTTTGAATACGCTCAATTGAAGTAACTGCATCATCTCCTGGATGGACCAGCCGATTTTGGATGTGAACTTCAGATATGCGACCGGAAAGTACATGGTCATGGTTACGTAACTCTTCGAGAACAAAGATTTTTTAAATGTCCACTACGAAACGCATCCGGAATAAAATTTCTCTCTGCCAGCATTCCTTGTTAAATTTTGTGATGGTACTGGCAGAAAGCGTGAAGTGACTGGCCAGGTGGATGTAATGCTAACCGATTTTTTCGTCACGATAGCCTATACGGATGTGTCCTCCGTGGTCCAGGAGGGCATGAAGCTTGATCCGCCACGCTTCTCGCATAAGGGGGCCCACTGGAATTGTTCAATGCTGAGTTTGACGGTGGATGTGTCGAGACTGAGGCGTTTGCTTTTGAAACGGAATCTGTGAATGGGCCAAACGACTTGGCATCGCTTAAACATTTCGCGGAACAAGGCCTGGAAGAATTCCGCTGGAAGGTTGTTGTTGGCGTCGGAAAAGGTGGAGCGTGCCACGGGCTTCGCCCCCGGAAGATAGAGCTTTCGAACGTTCAGGGACAGATTGCGGATGCCGTCTCGCACGGAATGGCGGCCCGCCAGATGGATGAACGAGAGGCAGGCAAACAGATTCCATGGACTGAAAACCCGGGTTTCCCTTTCTGTCGGATGTTTGCGTTCGGCTTGCGGAAAAACATGTCTCGGAATCAGGATCAGCAACTGGGAGTGGATTGAGTTGCTTATGAGTTCTGTTGAAATTTTCCTTTGTTATTAGGTTGTTGGCGGCTAATTTTATGGCATGTTTCCTGGAGATCTTGGACGTTTTTATTTGGGGTAACCGGACACGAGTGTAGTCGCTGGTAATTTTCTACTTTCATATTTTTCAATATCGATAGTTCAGTGTGAAAAAGTTACAATTATAATACCATTATTATTGTAACCTGTGATGGACCTCCGTGTTCATAGGAAAAATGTTTATTTTTTTTTAACATATAAAAGAATAAGGAGTAATGATGAGAAAATTAGTAACCTTTTGGAACGTATTTTGTTTAATATTCGTTTCTTCAATGATGTTTAATCTCTTAACTCCAATAAATAGCCATGCAAAAGAATCACGAATAGCTACAGAAGTGATATCTTCTAAAGCTGGTGATGTAAAAGATGGAAAACAAGTTATTTTTTTAAAAGTTAAGGTTACTAATATTTATGATATCGCTATGAACTATACTATTTTAGGTTTCAATGCTAATGTGTATGGTAAATTTTATAATGCAGCTCAAGGAAAATTTCTGAAAGAATCATATTCGAGAAAAATCAAAATACAAAAAAAAGTAAGACTTCAAAGTGGTAAAAGTACTGAATTTACTATTAAATTTGCAAGAGTTGTTGATCCTCAACGAGGAAAATTTCGATACGAATCAGTAAAAATAAAAATTACTGGAATAAGTTACAAATAAAACAAGACTGTAGGGTTGTATAACTGACATTCCTCTTCATAAAGAACTCAAGCGTCAGGGGGGACTCTCTGGCTGGATTGGGGCATGTACGCGGAGATTTGGTCAATCATTTGTTAAGTGCGCCAAAACTATTTCGCAACCGTAGAGAGAGAGTCTCTCTAAATGTCTTACAGCGGTTAGTTGTTTCTCCTGGAGCTTGAGTTCAGAAGCAAAGGAATGGTCGAAAATGCTGTTTGGGACCATTCGTGTCCGGTTAACCGAGCATGGCGAACAGCGGATAACTACTGTCTATCTTGGACAATTTATCTGGAGGGTTACAAACAGGCCCTTCCGGAAACTCAGTGGGTGCCCCAGTCTTGCTGATCTCCGGGGAGAAGTCTGACCCGCAATAAAAAAAGTAAATCGCCGTTTTGAAATGCTCCTTGTTGCTGTAGCCGCAGCCCCGTCTTTTGATGGACATGACCTTGCTGTTCAGTCCCTCCACATTGTAGACAAGTCCAAAACACCTTTCTCTTATGCTCGAGCCAAATATTCATACGTCCTTCCGGCGCTTTCAGATCAACTTTATCTGCAAAACAAGGGTTCTTGATGCTCAAAACTTTCCGTAAAGATCTACGTTTCTCATCGCTGATCTCCTCCTGGAAAGCGCTTGCAGTATGCCGCTACCCACGGCAAATCCGGAAGTTCCGATCTATTAAAGGTGCGAAGACCCCGTGACGGAGGAGGCAAAAGCATGAAGAAACAGAATGCCATTTCCCTGGGGATGTTTCTCTGCGTTCTTTGGTCGCACATAAAACTGGCGGCCATGACAGGCAATCGCCCAGAATTTTGGGTATTCGGAGAGCAGTCCTGGATAACTATTTGAATTTTTGAGTAAAATTACAACTGCATAATCGGGGAAAGTCTGGGGATTGCCCGGATCAAGGGCAAAAAAGTGTTTATGGTCTGATCTGCCAGATTTCTGGGCGTTTCCAGGAGCATGGCAGTACTCGTAAGGGACAATGGAAAACACTTGAAGACATCGCTTCCTGAAGTTGAAGAGCTGCTGGTGTACATTTTGTTTTATTCTATATTCAAACGTGTTGAGAGTATCCTAATGCCCTGTGTGGTGTGATCGTTTGCCTGTGAAAGAAGCATGATCCGTCTTGGGCATGGATTATGCTGCTGATTGTCGGGAACAAACCGACGACCACGGCGAAAGACTTTACAGATCATCATGAGTCTTTTGAAATAACTATGAGTTCTGAAAAAAGTCTTTTTCAGGAACATATTCCTGATCAAAGAGATAATGAACAAGACCAAAAGGAGTGATAGGATGGGGAACGTATCGAAAAAAATTCTGCTCTTCAACACCATGCTGCTGTTCAGCTGCCTGGTAGTTTTTTCCACAGCGAACAATAGTGAGGCGGGAGGATTCAGAACAAAAACACTCAAAGCGTATGTCGGACCTGTCCATAGTGGTAAACAGCTTCTGACTTTGAAAGTAAAGCTCACCAATGAGACTGGGAAAACAATATACATGGTAAATAGTTTTAAAGTTGAAATTCATGGATATTTTCATGGAAAAGATGAAGTATATACGCGTAATGTAAAAGTAGACCAAAAACTGGATAATTTACTTTATAATAAACAGAGCACGACTCTGAGGGTAGAATTCTACAGAAATGCCAACAAATACCGCTATGATGAAGTCGAAATAGAGGTTTTGGCAATCAGTTATGAATCAATTTAAAAAATAGTCTGAGAATAGAAAGCCGACACACGTCGTCTCCTGCAAGATACCAACTATAGAGTCAGCCCGAAAACGGTATGTTTTCGGGCTGTTTTGGTCTTGAAATGTTGATTTTTTCAATGGCGACAGTCTGGCCGGCGTTGTCGTAAATGGGGAAAACTGACCGGATATCAGTTAGAACGCATTTGGCTTGCAGAACAAAGATTCTGATCCGGATTCAAATCGGTACGGTGCCATGGAATCAGTCGGCATTTCTGGTAAGATCTTGGATAGTACCATCGGCCGGCCGGTTGTGTGGTTCGGAAGCGTATGCGCAACAGGTGTCACTGTTCTTGGTGTAGACCCAGATTCGTGCACTCGCGCAAAAAAGAGCAAAGGCCGGATTCTTGCGAATCCGGCCTTTGAAGTATCTTGTCGGACGTCGAAGCGCCCGGAAAAATCTTGTGGTGCCGGGGGCGGGAGTCGAACCCGCACTTGGTTGCCCAAACTGGATTTTGAGTCCAGCGCGTCTACCAATTTCACCACCCCGGCGAGAAGAGAACTTTTTACGTATATTACAAAAAGATGTCAATAAAAAATCAGCTCTTGAACTTCTGCTCTTCCTGCGCGGCAGGGAAGCGGATGATGATGGCGCAACCGCCTTCCGGGTTGTTTTCCGCATGGACTTTGCCGCCCATCTCATGAACGAGCTTTTTGACCAGGGCCAGGCCGATGCCTGTGCCTTTGGTCTTGCGGGTCAGCGAATTGTCCACCCGGTAAAAATCCTCGAAGATCTTGTGCAGGGATTTTTTGGGGATTCCCGGTCCCTTGTCCGCCACCTTCAGGGTAATTCCTTCGGGATCGCTGCTCACAGTGATGTCGATCTGCTTTTTCTCCGCATCCTTGCCGAATTTGACGCTGTTTTCCATCAGATTCAACAGCACCTGGATCATGGCTTCGCGGTCGTAGCGCACCAGGGTCAGGTTGGTCTCGTCCAGTTCCTCCGCATCAGGTTCGAAGCGGATGGTGCAGGCAAAGCCTTCCTTGCGCATTTTCTCCTGCATCAGGTCCCGTACTTCGGACACAACCTCGCTCAGGTCGCCTTCGCTCATGGAAAAGCTGCGGTTGCGTTTTTCCAGTTTGGAGAACTCGAGCACGTTGTTGATCAGGCGTCCGAGCCGATCGCTCTCCGTACGCAGGATGCGGTAGTAATCCTGTTCGCGGTTGCGGTTGCGCGCAATGCCCTGTTCCAGCATCTCGATGTAGAGCCGGATGTTGGTGAGCGGTGTTTTCAGCTCGTGGGTCACCGAGGAGACGAATCCGGAGCGGCGTTTGGAATGCTCCACCACCACGCCGGCGCTCTTGTAAATGGCGAAAACCCCCAGCAACAGGACGCCCAGCAGCGCCGCCACCAGAAAATTGACCGTACGCATGGCATCGGAAACAGGCGGTTTGCCGCATTCGAGCCCCACCTCGAGGAAGTCGAAGGGCCGTGGAAAGGTCCGCACCAGGGTAAACTGGGGTTTTTTGATCTCAGCGCCCGCTTCCAGCAGGGCGTCGGGTCGCCCGCTGCCCCGAACCCAGAGGGTCATGCGGCTGAATATGGAAATGGGCTGATTGAGAAAATAGGTCCGGGCCAGGTATTCGAGAAAGTCCCGGACATCTACTACGAACCCCTGCCTGAGTATGCGGCTGTCAATGACGATACGGCGAAAAATGAAGATGTTGCCGTTTTTAAGAAATACGGCCTGAAGCGGGTTCACCTCCACGGCAAAGGTTTCTGGCTCGAGTCCGAGCTCCGGACGCGCCGACTCCGGCGTAATGTCCACTTCCTTGATGGGGCTGCTGGAGCCTCCGGAAGAGCCCGTGGATTTTCTGGCAGTCCTGTGTGGTTTGGGTTTGGGGGCTTTCGCAGAGGTTTCCGGAGGAGCAGGGGCCAGCTTTTCGGCTTGCTCGGCAGTGAGTTGCTCCACTCGCGACCCCTGGGAGATGAGGTAGTCGTCCTGGCGTTCCCTGTGTTTCATGGAAAAGTATTTCCCCGCGAACATGTCATCAACGAGGTTGAAGCGGGATGCCGCCGCAGCCATCTCCTTTTGCTTACGCTCTTCTTCCTGGGCTTTGGCATTGGCCGCGACCTGATCATCGTCGATCCATTGCAGCTTGAGATCCTGTTTGGGATCCACCTTTGGTTCGGTTTTCTTCTTTTTTTTCGGGGCCGAGGGCTTGCGCGTCAGGTAGGACCCGCTGGAGTCCCTGGCCACAAGCGTTACGGACTGATTGGCGGCCATGGCATCCGGCGCGGCCTGAACATAGGCCAGAATATAGGGTTGCTCCGGAATCTGGTCCTGCAGCTTGTTGTAGGCGTCCACACTGCGGGATTCTTCTTTGCGGATCAGGTCCACGAGTTCTTCCTGCATGGCGTCGAACAAGGTCTCCCCGAAAAAGCGCATCTTGGCGCTCTCCTCGTGTTCCAGCCCCTGATAGGTACGGAGCAGCAGGTAGCCCAGGGGCAGGGTGAGGCCCAGGACGAAAATCAACAGCAGGAAACGCAGTCTGCGCACAGGCTAATCCTCGAGCCGCAGCCTGTAGCCCGCACCGCGGACCGTCAGAATCACGGGTTCTTCCGTGAGCTGGGCGATTTTTTTGCGCAGTTTGAGCATGTGGATATCCACCGTACGGGTTTCAACCTCTGCGTCGCCGTAGCGCCAGACATCGCGCAGCAGGTCTTTGCGTCCGGTGATGCGGTCCTTGTTGCGGTACAGGTAGGAAAGGATCTCCATCTCGCGCCGGGTCAGCTCCACGCGTTCATCCCCGAGGGATGCGAACAGGCTGCCGCCGTCAAAGGTGATGCCGCAGACTTCCAGGCGCTCGTCCACCGGGCCCTTGCCCGAGCGTCTGAGCACGGCTTCCACCCGGACCATGAGCTCGCGCAGCGAAAAGGGCTTGCAGACGTAGTCGTCCGCACCGGCCTTGAACCCGGCCACTATGTCTTCTTCCGAGCCTTTGGCCGTGAGCATTATCACGGGCTGTGCAGGCTTTTCCCGACGTAGGGCCGTGCAGATGGAAAATCCATCCAGGGTCGGCAGCATCACGTCCAGCAGAACCAGGTCGTAACTGCCGTCCAGGGCTTCCTTCAGCCCCAGGCCGCCGTCTTCCCGGCCTTCCACTTCGTAGCCGTTGAATACCAGCACATCGGACAACCCATCCAGAATGGCGGGATCGTCTTCCACCACCAGAATGCGTGCTTTTTTCTCCATGTTATCAATCCTGTCTCGGTTTTTCATTGCAAATCATAGAATATGGCCGGAACGAATAAAAGTAAAAGTTGTGTAAAAAACAGGTTTCTGCGTTTAACAGTACTTTGAATTGCAGAATTTGCTCCTGAATGTATGCTTTTGACAAGTAAAAACAGCCATACCTTGGAAGAGCAAAAGGAGAACGCCATGTCCAGCAGAAACTTTAACTCGGCAATTGCAATCTGCCTGCTCATCGGAGTCACCATTGTGGCTCTGCTCAATGTCGCGGAGATCGATCCTCCGCAATCCGACGCGGGCACCATTCATCCCGGTTACACCCAATCCGGCCCTCTGACGCTGCGGGCGGACCTGGTCCAGAGCCTGATATACGCAAAGGGCGACGGCCGGTTCGCGCTTTCTCTGCAGCTTAACGCTCCGGTGGAGGCCATGACCGCGGCCGAACCGCGCGACGTGGACCTGGTCATCGTTCTGGACCGGAGCGGCTCCATGCAGGGCAAGAACCTGGCGGATGCCAAACGGGCCTTGTCCGCGCTCCTGGAGACCATGACGCCGGGGGACCGTATTGCCCTGGTTACCTATTCCAACACGGTTTCCGTGGAAAGTCCGCTCATCTATTGCACTTCGGAGAACCGCAGCGTTTTGCAGCATCATCTGTCGCGCATACGCGCCGGCGGCGGCACCAATCTTGGCGGCGGCCTGCAGCGCGGTATTCAGCTGGCCCTGGATGGCCAGCTCGAATCCTATAACGATGCCGGAAAGCGGGCAACAAAAGTTATCCTCGTGTCGGATGGTCTGGCAAACCACGGCGTTACGGATCCGTACGCCCTCGGCAGCATGGCAGCCCATGCCGTGGAGAGCGGTTGCTGCGTGAGCACCGTGGGGCTGGGGCTGGACTTCAACGAACAGCTCATGACCGCCATCGCGGATAAAGGTACGGGCTCGTATTATTATCTGGAAAAGTCCGGGAATGTGGCCGAGACCTTTACCAAAGAATTTCTCAATGAAAAAACAGTGTCCGCCTCTCAGGTGGAAGTCCGTATCCCACTGCCGGACGGCGTGCGACTGCTGCAGGCCGCAGGCTACCCCGTGGATACCGCGTCGCATATCGCCATTTTCCGCCCCGGCAGCGTGCATGCCGGACAGTCCCGGAAATTGTATCTGACCTTTGAAGCAGATGCGCATGTGGCCAGGCAGTTCGTGATTCAGGGCATCTCCGTTCAGTATGTGGCTCACGGACGCTTGCTTACGGCCAGCCTGGACAAACCGCTGACCCTGACCTGCGTGGCCGACGCCGACAAGGCCGAAGCCTCCGTACGCAGGGACCAGTGGGAACAGAAGGTGCTGCGCGAAGATTACAGCAAGCTGCGCGAGGAAGTGGCCAAAGCGGTGCGTGTGGGCGACAAAAATGAAGCCAAGCTGAAGATCGAGCAATATCGCCGTGAAAAGACCGCGTTGAACGTCCGTTTCAAGTCGCCTGCCGTGACGCACAATCTGCAACAGGATCTGGCGGCTCTGGATGAAAAACTGGACGATGCTTTTACCGGAAGTGCCCAGGAAACCAGGAAAAAACAAAAAAGCTATGCGAAGGCCGTTCAGCACGAAGGCTATCTGGAGCGGCGGGCAAAGAACTAGGCAGGGGCGGAGAACGTTTGCTGGAATGGCTGAAGATACGACTCGTTGAAAAGTAGAAGAATGCGAATGAACCAGGATTGTTGGAGACGAGGTTCACAGTCTCCGGAGGCCAAAATCAGAACAAGGAGAATATCATGAGTATCCTGAAACGATTTACACGCATGCTCCGTGCCGACATGCACGGCCTGCTGGATATGTTGGAAGACAAGTCGCTGCTGCTCAAGCAGTGTTTACGAGATATGGAAGAGGATCTGGAAGGCGAACGCTACCTGCTTGCGCGGTTGCGTATGACCAAGGAACAGACGGACGATCAGCTCGAGCAGAAACAGACCGAGCTGGAGAACTTTGAAAACGGCATTGAAACCGCCATGGAGCGCGGCGAGGACAGGCTGGCTCGACTGCTCATCCGCCGCAGAATCAGCACGGAAGCTCATATTCAGGCGCTCATCCGTCAGAATGCGGCCTTGGTCAAGGAGCTGGACAGGGCTGTGGAAAATCATGAACGGCGCCGTATGCGCTATGAGGAGATCAAATTGCGTACCGATGAATACTCCTTGAAAAAGGAACGTACGAGAATTCTCAAGGCAACCAACGCCGCCCAGGCCCTCAATGGTCTGGAAGATCCGTGGAACAGCGCCCCCACGGAAGCGGCGGTGGAGCTGGAATTGCTGCGGCGCAAGGGCGCCATGGGAGTGCAGCCGGGCATGCCGGGAAGGGAGGCGGTCCATGCCTGAGCATCCCATTAGGACGACGCTCGCTTATGGTCTGGCCGCGGGCCTTGTGTTCGCGGCCTGCTATGATCTGCTGGAGGTGCGGTTTTTTCATGCCACACTGCTGGGGCTGGGGTTCTGGTTCTGCCTGGCCTGCTACGCGCTGCTGCTGGCGCGGATGTACCGAAAACCCATGGGACACCTGATTTTGCCGCTGTTGTCAGGATCCGTGGTCATCTGCCTGCTGTATCTGGCGCATGTCCGGACGTTTCACCTGCTGCTGGTGAATTTGCTGCTGTTCGTCTGGCTTCGCTCGCAGCTTTTTCCTTCGGACGGCGGAAAGACCCTGCTGCTGGAAAGCGTGCTCGGCGGGAGCTGCATGCTGATATCGGTGGTGGTGCTGCGGCTGGGGCTGGGAATGGACGCCCTGGGCGTGGGGCTGGCGGTCTGGCTGTTCTTTCAGATCCAGTCCCTGTTTTTTCTCTGGCATCCGTGTCCGCCTCCGACAACCAATCGTTTCGAGCGTGCCTATCTGACCGCCCAGCGTCTGCTGGGGCAGGGTTCATGAACAGCGGCGAACAATCGGGGAACACCGGCCGGCGTTTCCGGCCGGTGCAACCAACGCCGCGGGGCTGACTGCATGGCTCCCTGGCCGGCGCCCACCTGCCTTACCTTGTATCCGCGTTTTTTCAGCAAAGCGGGCACGCCGTCCGCACCCACCAGATGCAGCGCGCCCACCATGGCGAAAAAGGGTTTCCCGGCTTTGATAAGTTTTTCAATACCCGCGGCCATGGTCTTGTTTCTGTCGCGTATCATTATATCGTAGTTGCGCTTGTCCTGGTCCGACTGTGTCTCCATGCCCACTGCCATTTTTTCCATTCCCGGAGCATCGCCGGTTCGCCAGAATTCGATAATGCGGGGAAACAGGGCCTCAATCTGGGGCAGGGATTCCATGGTTTTTTGCAGGTAGGCGTCTTTGTCTTCGCCCGGAAGTTTGCTGAGCATACGGAGTTGTGCTTCGAGGCTTTCCAGTTCAACCAGGCGGCGCTTGCCGCGTTTATTCATAAAGTGCATATCCAGGCCGATCTGGCCGCTGGCTCCGAGTTTCTGGTAGGCGGCTTGTTCGAGCTGAAAACCCAGAAGCCATGGGCGGAGTCTTCCGAACAACTGCGGATCCATGCCGTTTTGACGCAGCATGTCCAGGGTTTTCTGAGAGACGTGCTTTGCCAGCGAGTCCCCCTTGGGGTAGGTGCCCAGGCTGCGTACAAGCTGGGCGAATTCCGGCGTGAGATTTTTGGTGTCGGCCTCCACCGCGATTACTTCTGACGCGTCAAAGGCCTCCTCGATACGTGCGTCCAGCGGATACAAGTCCTTGGTGCCCAGATGAATGGTGCCCAGCAGGTAGCCTGTGGTCTTGCCGGACCGAACCTGCCAGAGAAACAGCTTGCCCGTTCCCCTGATTGGTTTGTCTGACCTTTGACCCGCCTGTGGAACAAACGGCTTGCCGTGTCCTTGAGGCACGGGTGGTTTGTCCGATACGTGCAGGGCGCCCTGGGTGTCGCGCCAGGTGTAAATGGCGGCATGACCAGGATAGGGCGCGGCAATGCCGAGCACCCAGATCAGTGCGAGGAAAACAACGATGGTGCTGCGAACTGCGAATGACCGGACAGGGATACTATGCATGGATGGATCTCCAGATGATTGGCGTGAACGATAGTATGGTGAAAATAGCCTGTCTGGGCTTGTGGGGCAACCGAAGAAACAAAAAACGCGTTTCCCCGCTGGAAAGGGCCGGAAAACGCGCGTAAAAAAGTCTTCCCCTGTAGCAGCCGGGCTGCCCGGGGAGAAGAAAATGCTAAAGGTGTTGCTGTCAGATGTCCTCGCCGGACAAACACCTGCTGAAGACGTCTTCTCCCATTCCAGTGGAGTCGTCGTCCTCATCTTTTGTGTTCATGTGCGAAAGCGAAGGCAATTCATACGCCAGATTGTCTGCCGCATCCATCCCCAACAGCTCAAAGGCCTCTTCAAAACTACCGTAATCGTCTGCATCACCCAATTTCATCGCAGACTCCTCCCTCCTGCTGACAACCGAAGCAGTACGTCTTTCCCCGCGCTTCGAACTGCCGGCAGCGATGCCGAAAGAGCGCCCCCCTGAGGGACCGTCTCCCCGAGTATAAAACACATCCCCTGGTACAACTGAACGTCCTGGCTGAATATATTCCAACCAAGACTATCTATGTGGTGAGGTACTTGCTAGAAAATGTCAATAATTTTTCTAGAAAAATTTGGCATTTTTGAAAAAAAGTACACCATCGAGGTATCGGATTTCTGAAGATGGTCAGAGGCTCAAAAAAAGCCCCCGAAAGCCCCCTCAGAAATCCCTGAAATCCAAGACTTTTTCAAAAAAAATTTATGTGTTATTTTAGCAAGTTAAGAGTAAATAATTTACGATGAAAACAAAAAATTAAATTTGCCCTTGCCAAAGCATGCTGAACTCTGTAGTTACCTCTCCATCGCGTTCGCCGAGGTAGCTCAGTCGGTAGAGCAGGGGACTGAAAATCCCCGTGTCGGCAGTTCAATTCTGTCCCTCGGCACCACGAGAAAAAGCCCTTTCAAGGAAATCCTTGAAAGGGCTTTTTTCGTTATGACCTTTCTGGTCCATCATTGGTCCATCATTTTTCATTTTTCCCATCTCTACATAAGCTCTCAACGAACCGCATGCCGGGGGCAGGCAAAAGTCTGTCGAAGCTTTCCCCTGGACCGAGTGCGCCCTTGCGTACGCAGTTTTCCAAAAAATTTGGGGGTAATTTTCTGTATTGGCCGTATGTTTGTCGCCATCCTCTGGCGTTATGGAAATACTTTTCGCAGATGAAACGGACTGCAGCATGGGGGATACGCATGCATTCTGGCAAAACCATCGAAACTTGTTGAACTAATCAGGCAGGGAATGGCCGAATGCTTGCTTGATTTTGCGGGTTGTTATAGATTTTTCGAACAAACATTGAAGCGCCACAAGGCGTTTCCGTTGGTTGTAAGTTCGGCAAAAACTGGAGCATTGAGACAATGGCAAAACAGAACACGACTCAGATTTATAAAAATCTCGAAAAACTTGTTGAACCTATATCAAACGATGATTTCGTTTATGGTCTCCTGGCTGCCTACGGAGAATCGAAGTCGAACATCACCAAGCTGAAAAACGGGACAATGAACAAGGCAACTGCGGAAGGGCAGGTTATTCGCGCCAATAAGATCCTGTTCCAGTCCACCACCTCAGACTTACTTTTTACCACGATGGAAGCATTGCGAAGCGACAAGAAAAATATGAGGCACAAGCCCCGGTTCTTCGTGGTCACAGATTACAAGTCATTGCTGGCATACGACACGAAGCTTGATGACACCTTGGATATTCATCTGGATGAGCTGCCTAAAAATCTCGAGTTCTTTATGCCCTGGACTGGTCGGGAACGGTATGCGGAAACTCAGGAGAATCCCGCAGATGTCAAGGCTGCGGAGCGCATGGCACGTTTGTACGATGAAATTTTGCGGAACAATCCGGAAGCAGAAAAAGATGCCGACGAACGGCACAAGCTGAATGTGTTCCTGTCCAGGTTGTTGTTCTGTTTTTTTGCGGAAGACACCAACATTTTTCCGAACAAAATTTTTTCCAGAGCCATCACCGAACTGACGGAAGAGGACGGAAGTGATCTTGACGCATTCCTGAATAAGCTCTTTGAAATTCTGAACACCAAAAAGCGTGAGGACTGCCTCGATCAGCTTTGCAGATTCCCCTATGTCAATGGCGGGTTGTTCGGCGATTCCTACGATGCGCCCAAAATGACCCGGCGCGCCCGCCGAATGATTCTTGACTGCGGGGCACTGGACTGGTCCGAGATCAACCCCGATATTTTCGGTTCCATGATCCAGGCTGTGGTGGATCCGGAGCAACGCGGCGGTCTGGGAATGCACTACACGTCCGTGCCCAACATCATGAAGGTCATCGGGCCTCTTTTTCTCAACGAATTCTATGAAGAACTTGAAGCCGCTGGTGGCAACCAGAAAAAACTCGAGAAATTGTATAGCAGAATTAAGACCGCCCGGTTTTTCGACCCCGCCTGCGGATCGGGAAATTTTCTCATTATCACCTACAAGGAAATACGTAAACTTGAGATGCTGATCCTTGAGCAAATGAACAGAGGCGTGCTTAGCTCGATGATCACTCTCGACCATTTCTACGGCATTGAGCTCGACGACTTTGCCCATGAAGTGGCGATTCTTTCTCTTTGGCTAGTGGAACATCAAATGAACATGCAATTCCAGAGAAAGTTTGGTCATGCTCGGCCTGCTTTGCCATTGCGAGAGGGGGGCAATATTGTTTGCGGCAATGCGACACGAATAAACTGGGAAACAATTTGTCCTCCTGTTTCGAATGGATGGTTGTACATAATGGGAAATCCTCCTTATCTTGGTGCACGAATGCAAGATAAAGAGAAAAAAGATGAAATAAGTTCCATCTATGCGAGCTATGGTGGAGCTAAGAAAGTTGATTACATTTCGTGTTGGTTTTTAAAAGCAGGAGCATTTATACAGCACAAAAAATCTAAATTTGCATTTGTTTCTACTAACTCAATTTGTCAAGGTGAGCATGTCGCTTTGCTTTGGCCTCATCTTTTTGATTTGGGGCTTGAAATTGACTTTGCTCACACTTCTTTCAAGTGGAGTAATCAAGCTAAAGGTAATGCTGCTGTAATATGTATCGTTGTTGGCATTCGAAATATTTCTAATAGAAAAAAAATAATATATACAAATGATTCCGCTCGTAAATGTAAAAATATTAGTCCTTATTTGGTCGATTCAAGTAATGTAATTGTAAGAAAACTATATAGCTCTTTATCTTTTCTCCCCGAAATGTTGTATGGAAATATGGCTATTGATGGGGGAAATCTTCTTCTCTCGAAAGAAGAAAAAATGACTTTAATAAAAAAACACCCAGAAATAGAAGATCTAGTTCACCAATTATATGGTGCTGAAGAATTATTAAAAGGTAAAGAAAGGTATTGTTTGTGGATATATGACTCTTGCTTAGAAAGAGCATTGAAGGTACCAGAAATACAATTGAGAATTGAAAAAACTAAATTGGCTCGATTGTCTAGTACAGATGCAGCAAGTCGGGCCTTAGCTAATAAGCCTCACCAGTTTCGGGAAATGCATACTTCCCAAAAAAGAACATTGTTAGTACCAACCGTTTCCTCAGAACGGAGAATCTATATTCCCATAGGGGTGTTGGGGCCCGATGACATAATCATTGCTCCGAATCAAGCTATCTATGACCCGGATATATATTTTTTTGGGCTGTTGTCATCTCTTATGCATATGGCATGGGTAAAAGCCGTTGCAGGAAGGTTAAAAACTGATTATAGATATTCATCTGTACTTTGCTATAATACTTTTCCTGTTCCATGCTTGTCTAAAGAACAAAAAGAGTCAATTGAGGAGCGATCCCTAAAAGTCCTTGATATTCGCGACGAGCACATCGGCAAAACCATGGCGAACTTATACGATCCCGAAAAAATGCCGGACGATCTTCGAGAAGCGCACCATCAGCTCGATCTTGCGGTTGACAGCTGCTATCGAGACAAGCCTTTTGAAAACGATACGGAACGACTCGAACTCCTGTTCAAGATGTACGAAGAAATGACCGCTTAAGAACGAGGTCCAGATGCCCGATATTATCCATGTTGCGTACGAGGCCACAGGCAAGAGCAAATCCACCAACGAACTCGGGATGCGGGAAATGCAGGCGCGTGCCTATGAGGCGCGCAATGCGCAGTATATTCTCCTCAAAGCTCCGCCTGCTTCGGGGAAATCCCGTGCACTCATGTTCATCGGGCTGGACAAACTGCACCACCAAAGAATTAAGAAAGTTATTGTTGCCGTTCCTGAGCAAACTATTGGCGCATCCTTTGCTCCCACCAATCTGACAAAATATGGATTTTTTACGGATTGGTCCCCAAAAGATGAATACAACCTTTGTTTGCAGAGAAGCACTCCCGGTAGTGAGAACAGAAAGACCCAGGTATTCGTAAATTTTATGAAGAATGAGGAACAGATTATTATCTGCACCCATTCCACGCTCCGTCATGCGTTTGCAGATCTCGAACCTTCGGATTTTGACAATACTTTGCTTGCGGTCGATGAGTTTCATCATGTTTCGGCAGATGAGGACAACCGCTTGGGCGAACTTCTCAGGTCCGTTATGACCGAATCCTTGGCACATATCGTTGCTATGACGGGATCCTATTTCAGAGGGGACAATCTTCCGGTGCTCCTGCCCGAGGATGAGGCCAAGTTCGTACGGGTGACGTACAACTATTACGAACAGCTCAACGGCTACGAATATCTGAAGTCGCTGGGCATCGGCTACCATTTCTACCAGGGGCAGTACCTGTCGGCTTTGCCGGAAGTTCTCGACACAGACAAGAAAGTGATCCTGCACATCCCCAACGTGAATTCCCGTGAATCAACGGGGGACAAGTACAGTGAAGTCGGCGAAATTATCGATGCGATCGGAGAGATCGTCGATACGGATCCTGAAACGCAAATTCATACGGTTGAACGTAAAGAGGACGGCAAGCGTATCAAGGTGGCCGATCTTGTTGACGACGACATGAACAACCGTTCGAAGACCTACGACTACCTGCGCAAGATCAAATCCCCGGAGGATCTTGACCTTATCATCGCTCTTGGCACCGCCAAGGAAGGCTTTGACTGGCCCTTCTGTGAGCAGACCTTGACAGTTGGATACCGCAGTTCCCTGACCGAGGTTATTCAGATCATCGGACGATGCACCAGGGACAGCAGCAACAAGACCCATGCTCAGTTCACCAACCTGATTGCCCAGCCGGACGCAAACGATGACCAAGTCACTATCGCGGTAAACAACATGCTGAAGGCTATCTCGTGTTCTTTGCTCATGGAGCAGGTGCTGGCACCAAATTTTAAATTCAAAAGAAAACGGTTTGATACGGACACGGCCAAGCCGGGCGAAGTGTTTATTCGGGGATTCAAAGAACCCAGCTCCAAACGGGTTAAAGAAATCATCGAAGCCGACCTGAATGATCTCAAGGCTGCGGTATTGCAGGATGACAAATTGATCAAAGCCCTCTCCGGCAGCGTTGCCCCGGAAGTCATCAACAGGGTGATGATACCTAAAATTATTGAAGTGAAGTATCCCGAACTATCAGTCGAAGAACGGGAGGAAGTCCGGCAATACCTGGTTGCTGACTCGGCAATCAAGAACAGCTCCGTCAAAGAGGAGGGTGACCAACGTTTCATCCGCATGGCTGGAAAATTCGTCAATGTGGAGGATTTGAGCATTGACCTGATCGACTCGGTGAATCCCTTTCAGAAGGCTTTCGAGATCCTTTCGAAAAGTTTGTCAAAGCAAACGTTCAAGGCCATTCAGGACGCCATTGACGCAAACAGGCTTGCCATGACCTCCGAGGAGGCTCTTGAACTCTGGCCCATGATCAACGCGTTTGTTCAGGAACACAAACGGAAGCCAAGCAGAACCGCTGCTGACCCTCTTGAGCGGCGTATGGCGGACGCACTCCTTTATCTCCAGAATCAGCGCAGACTACAGAACGTATAATCATGGACAAAGAAAAACTTCTTCAACTCATCAATAATGATCCCCTAGGCCTTCTCACTGTCAAAGCAAAAAGGGCATCGGCATGTACTGAAGAGGACAGACTGATCGAGGCCTTCCTCAAGGTGAACGCGTTCTATGCCGTACAGGGCCGGGAACCGGAGAAAAAAGGTGATGAACGTCAGCTTTTCAACTACCTGAACAGCTTCCGAAAGAACGAAGAAAAACGAAAAATCGTCATCGGGTTTGATGAATATGACCTCCTGGCTGAACCCGAAGAGGAGAGGATCGAGGTTCCCGCCCCGGAAACGATTGATGATGTTTTTACCAATGATCCGTTTGGTCTTCTCGGTGCCAATGGATCAGACCTTCTCGGTTCTGACGATGACATATTTACCCTGAAGCATGTTCCGCAAAACATGCCCGAATATGTGGCGCAGCGGGATAAATGTGAAGACTTTGAGAAGTTCGAACCATTGTTCAAACAGTGTCATCAGGATCTCAGAGAGGGGAAACGCAGGATCATCCCCTTTGCCAAGGAACAGCAAATCAAAAAGGGCATGTTTTACGTCCTCAAGGGGATCCTTCTGTATGTCGCTGAAGTGGGCAAAAAAGAGCGGGTAAATAACAAATTGAATGCCCGGCTTCGCGTCATTTTCGACAATGGTACGGAGTCGGATATGCTTCTGCGGTCTTTGTCTGCAGAGCTGTATAAAGATGGTCGCAGAGTAACCGAACATCACGACAAACTGATGGATGGTTTCAAGGGTATCACCAATGAAGATGAAGAGGCAGGTTTTATTTACGTTGTCCGTTCTCTCAGTAAAGACGAAAAGATTCAATCCATACCCAACTTGTACAAAATTGGATTTACGCGTTCCTCGGTTGAAAGCCGTTTGAAAGACTCGGATCAGGACCCGACTTTCCTCATGTCGGAGGTGTCGCTGGTTAAGGCGTACCAATGTTTCAACATGAATTCCCAAATCCTCGAACAGAAGCTTCACGCTTTTTTCGGCAAGGTCTGCTTGAACCTGGATGTCTACGACAACAAAGGAAAGCGGCATATTCCCAGGGAATGGTTTATGGCACCACTGGAAGCGATTGAGCAAGCGATTCTTCTTTTTCTGAACGGTGAGATCAAAGACTTCATATATGATGAAGATCGTGAGATGATTGTGGAAAAATGAGCGACTGCTTACAAAGGGCAATATAGCGTTTGACCTGAAGCCACACGGCAATCCCTATCACTGCATGCACATCCCGGCCTTGTCCATTGCCCAGGTCTGATCCAAGGTGAGCAGACAGCGACCTACATCCAGGGCAAGGCGACCGGATGCATGACGTACCAACGTACCGTGTTCGCCGGTACGGGGATGCGCTGCCGGGCATATTGCTCGCCATAAATCTCTCTCGCCAGACAACCCGAGAGGTGGCCCCTCTGTCCCATCTCCATACGCGGGGACAGCGGGACAGGCATCGGGAACATCCTGGTTGCTGCTCGGCTGGGGCGCTATAGACGGAATTTCAACGGCCTTCTTAGAGTGCGATATGGCTTTTCTCTGCAGGACTTGTAACGCCAGAGCTTTGATCGAGACATTTTCGGTGTGTCCCACTGTCCCATGGTCTGGGATTGGGACAGATGGGACAGCGTTTCCTCGTGTCATCGCGATCCCTCCTCAATGCTTTTCTTCAATCTGGCAACTTTGGATTTTGAAATGCCGGTTTCTTCGGCAATGTCCCGGACCGAGAGTCCCTCGGAAAGCAATTCGCGTACCCGCTCCAGATCCGCGTTCGCCAGATCACGCGTTGTCCACGACACTGCACTTTGATTACCCGTTAAAAGCGTCTCGAAAGGTTGTACGGCATCTCCGCAAACACCACGGGATTTTTCTAAATGAACCTCAAAACGAGCGCCCTGGTCTTCGCTGTAGTCCGAAGGTTTGCGTAACGCTATGACCGTATCCAGAACATCTTCTCGGGCGCTTGTTCCGCGCTGTTGTCCTCCTTTTCCCGCATGGTGTACGAGCAAAACACTTTTCCCGCGACGACGCAGATCCAGCAGCCACGATTGCATAGGCAGCCAGCTTTCAGTTTCATTTTCCCTTCCGCGTCGGGCCAGAGTCGCGAGATTATCCACCACCACAAGATCTACATCTTTTAAAAAAGGTTCCAATGCGTTTTGTCCTTCCGGAGTCGCGAGATTCAGCATGGATGTCATTTGCAGATCCCCATTCACAACGCGCATAAAATTTGAATCAGGAGATTCTTTATCGCTTCCGGCGATAACAGAGGCCAGTCGCTCTTGAAGATCACCCGCTGGCATTTCGCCATCCAGATAGAGTACGTGCCGGGCTTCCGGGGCCTGCCATCGCCCCAGAGCCATGCCGCCCGTAGCCACTGCCCAGGCCATGGAAAGAGCAGCCCAGGTTTTCCCTATGCCACGAGGGGCATATATCATTGCAAGGCCTTGCGTCGGAATGACAGGTTCCAGCACAAATCCACGCTGTGGAAATTGCATGGTCAGAAAATCAGCCGCATTGATGACGTGTAGTCCCTGCGGTTTCTGTGGTGATTCCATATGTTGTGGTAACGATTGGGATATTTGACGGGCGGCGTTATTCATAGCGAGTTCAATTATCCGCATCTTTTCCGTTGCTTCAAACTCAGGTCTGTTGTTGATTTTGCACCATTCATCCATGCGGTCCTGCACATTGTAAATACTCGCACCTTCCGCCAACATGTCCACGATGGATTCCTGAATTTCGGGAGCAACCACATTACTTGTCGTCATGTTTCCCCCGCTGCACCACATTGAGTTTTTCTGTTAAAAAATTGCAGAGATCCACAACAGGATACGCCACTTTGCGCGAACCTAATGTGATGCGTACCGCAGGACCTGTGCCAAGGCTGTCAAGATTCGCCAGGGTACGCGGATTGAGCAGGCCGCCACTAAAACGGCCGACTTCATCCCGCGCAACAATAGTTGAGGGCCATTTTTGAACAAGTTCTCGAATGAAATAAGGCCAATGCGAATGTGTTTCCATACGTTCACCTCTGAAGTTATATTATTTCAGGTGAAGGTATCGAAGGGCGTAGGAGCAAAATAGGGTTCTAATTATCTGAATTAAGCGGGGATTTTTGCCTGTTGTGAAGAATATTGTTTTATTTTAGTGGGTTGATGCTACAAAGTCATTGAAAAATAATTTACATATTTTTTTATGTCCTCCTTATATTCTTTTTTGATGTCCGTTAAACGATCCTCTGAAATATGAAATAAATCGAGGATATAGTCACTGGCCCTGGTCTTTGCATTTTTTATTTTCTGTTTTTTGAGTTCCGCAACTTTCCGGGAATAGAGATACATGATTGTGGCGTTTGTTTTTGGGGATGCGGGAGGAGGCCCCACCGGACGCAAAGGCTTGTCGCGGTCGAGCAGGTCTGCAATTTTAGCTAAATTTTCTGGAGTCAGAACGCATGGTTTGGTTTGTTGCTTCAACTGTAGTGGTTCAGACTTGATCTGACAGTCACCTTTTGATGGGTTTGTAATTGTCAGTTTAGTTCAAACTTGTAACCTTTTCCTGCCAGATGGTCTTGCCATCAATCATAGTTTCCATTGGCGTTCGACCGCAACACATTTTTCCCTGATGAGTACGCTCGGTGTTGTAATAGGCCAGCCAAGCGTCTAAGTCCGTTTGCAATTCCTCCAATGAATGGAAGATCTTTTTCCTGAAGGCAACCTGGTAAAATTCATTCAATATCGTTTTGTGGAAGCGCTCACAAATACCGTTTGTCTGCGGATGTCGCGCTTTGGTCTTGGTGTGTTCGATGCCACAAATGCCAAGAAAGAGCTGATAATCATGTGTCTCTGCTCGGCCACAATATTCGGTTCCCCGATCAGTGAGGATGCGCAATATCCCCATTTCCTGCTCTTCAAAAAAAGGCAGCACCCGGTCGTTGAGTAGGTCAGCTGCGGTAATGGGTGTTTTCGTTGTGTATAGCTTTGCGGCAGCCCATTTGGAGTACGTATCCACAAAGGTCTGCTGATAAATACGCCCGACACCCTTAATTGTGCCTACGTAAAAAGTGTCCTGGCTGCCCAGATAACCGGGATGGGCAGTCTCAATCTCGCCATGCGCCTGGTCATCATCCTTCTTCTTCTCAAGTGCTTGGACTTGGGATTCTGTAAGAACAACTCCCTGATCGGCGGAGATCTTTTCCAATGCTTTTAAACGCAGCTTGAAGTTATGCAGCCCATGGCGCAGCCAGATTGAACGAACACCTGAAGGCGAAACAAATATGCCGCGTTTCCGCAGTTCGTTGCTGGAACGTGCCTGACCATGCGCGGGGAAATCTGTGGCGTAGGCAATGACAGCCTCTTCAATATCAGCTTCAACCCTATTCTTCAGGTTGGGTTTACGTCGGCTCCGATCGAAGAGGGCTTCAACTCCGCCTTGTTCCTTCGCAGTCTTGTAGCGGTAAAACGTGTCTCGCGAAAAGCCCATCATTTTGCAGGCCTTCGAGACGTTGTTGAGTTCCTCGGCGAGGTTGAGCAGGCCCATCTTGTGTTTTATCGTATTCTGATTGAAACTTTCCATGAGGTTCTCCTGAGCATGGTGCTCGGTTTGGTGGATTGTGCTAACCCATCAAAAGGGAGAACCTCTTTATTTTCAAGAGGAAATGTCAGATCTAGTCGAAACTACTTCACTTCAACAGATCGCACAACGCTTTCAAAGCCCGTTCTTTTATTTTTACTCCCTTTTCCTTTATTGTTTCGCGGAAAACTGAGATATCGTCCCCGTGCTCTTCCAGCTCATCTAAAATTTCGCCAAGATTTTTTATTTCCCTGCTGCCATCGCGGTATTGAATTTCATCAATAGCATTGTGAATTTTGAAATTGATTCCAGCTTTAGAGACGGTTTCGAAAATGGACGCGTGGCTTTTGCCTCCGTCCTTATAGAGACAAGTTATCTGAGCTATTAGTTGATCAAGATTAGACATGTTCGTCCCTGTTGCATTCTCCAGTTGATGTTCCGGGGCAGATCAAGCCAAGGTGACTCAGTCACTACCAAACAGCTCGTTCGGAACTAGGGCTGGATATCTTTTATGCCCCAGTTGGATTGTTTGCGTATATCAGGAAACGTGTTCTCTAGAAATCGGTACATTAGACATGTTGTATCTTCGTTCGATTGACCGCATTCAGCAGAGTAGCGTCAACCACATCCACTTGCTCTATGATTTTTGCGGCAATGACCAAGGCTGGACTATTTTTCAGGCGATGTCCCTGATGGTGCATTGCTGGGCGATTTAACGATGAAAGAAACAGACTTGATATGCTTCCAATCCGCATCCGTATTTTCCGCTATCCAAAGGTCGTATTTCCGCTGAAGATTCAGCCACAAATCAGGTGTAGTATCGAATGCCCGTGACAGACGCAAAGCAAGATCCGTTGTCACGCCGACTTTCTCGTTGATCACGTTTGAAAGATGCTTTCTACTGACTCCAAGATGTTTAGCCAGGGCGGTTACAGTCAGAGACAGCGGTTCAAGGTAGTCATACCTGAGTATTGCGCCCGGATGCGTTGGTTTTCGTGTCATGGTTTCCATGGTTACACCTCAATGATAGTCCTGATAATTCACCACATGGGCGTGGCCGTCTTCGAAACGAAAGGTCAAGCGCCAGTTACCCGAGACTTTGACAGACCAATGCTCAACCATAGAGCCCTTGAGCTGGTCCAGTCCGTATCCCGGAGCGTTCATATCCTTCACGTCCGAAGCGGCATCCAAGCGTTCAAGCATACGCGCAAGCCTTGCCGCGTGGTTCACCTGAATGCCCTTGGTGCTCCCTGTGTGGAAAAACGTTTCAAGCCCTTTGTGGGTAAAACTCTTAATCATGAGTGTAACCGTTTTGGTAACAATAGACAAGGGGAAACATTATTTTCTGTCCGCCAATCTGTTAACCTTGTTTCCTGCTTTGGGTTTCTGAATCAATGCCTCAAAGGCCCGGCATGCTTCCTCAAGTTGCGCGTCTCCAACATGGCTGTATCGTTGCGTGACAACCGGCGTTGAATGGCCCAATTGTTTTTGAACAAGATACAGACTTGATCCGCTTTCAATCATCCAAGAGGCGTGCGTATGCCTCAGACAGTGAAATGAAAACCGCAATTTCGGATCTGTCACATTGTCGTTCAGTCCGAGTTCCGCCACTGCCAGATCAAACGACTTAGAGATTTTGCCGATACGCCCACCCACTCGGGATGGAAAAATATATTCGTTGTTCATCCCCTTGGGGAGGCCGTCAAGAACGGCAAAAACTTCCCCGGTCATTGGAACAGTTCTGTCCTTATCTCCCTTGGCGTTGAAAATATGTATCCTGCTTGTATCCAAATCGACATGCCCCCATTGAAGCCCGGTGATTTCAGAAAAACGCATGCCGGTATGGAGAGAAAAAAGGCAAATTTGATATGTTTGCTCGCTTTTGGCGCGGACAGCCTCAAGCAATGCTTTTGCCTCATACTGTTTTAAGTAACGCTGCCGGGTATTCGATACGCGCGGCATTTCAATTTTTTTAGTAGGTGATTCGTCAAATACAAGACCATATGTTCGGGCTTTGTTCCAGATAACGCGAAAACTGGCCATGACATATTGGATCGTACGTGGAGAGCGTCCTGCTTCCACCAAATTGGAGCGGATCTTCTCCAAGTGGCGCGGCGTGATCTTATGGAAAGGCTTTTTCCCGATAACAGGTCCAATCCAGTTTTTGACATGTTCTTCAATTTTTCGGATGGACTCAGGTTTGCGGATGCCTTGTACCGCCGGGAGGTATTCTGTTTCAAAAAAGTGCTTGAAAGTGATATTTTCACGGGCTTCACGCTCTGCAATCTCTTGGCGTTGTCGTTCCTTTTCAGCGCGTTTCTCTGCTTCCAAGGTGCGTTGTTCATCCAAGGTTTGAGCACCGTGTCCGGTCGTGTGTGCCTCTTGCAGGTCAGCCAGGATCTTTGCTGCTTTCTGGGCTGTCATGCCCTGGCTGCTCCATCCAACTCCTTCTTCTTTGCGCTTTCCTTCAACGCGATAGTAGACTGAAAAATAACGATCAAACTGCACGCCATGCTTTCTTGTCGGATGAACCCGGAAGCGCACGCCGGGATACTTGGTTGCTTGCCACTTTCTAGCCATGGTCCACCTTTTTTCCTTCTGGTCCATCATTGGTCCATCATTTTTATAAAAAAGCAGGTGAAATTATGTGAAAGCCAATGAATAAGAATTAGGTTATAAATTCTGTTGAGTCAATAGGTTAATGAAATTTTGTGATGACCAGTGAAGCCCTTCACAGGGGACTGAAAATCCCCGTGTCGGCAGTTCAATTCTGTCCCTCGGCACCACGAGAAAAAGCCCTTTCAAGGAAATCCTTGAAAGGGCTTTTTTCGTTTGGGGGATTTTGTACCCAGGTTGGAGCCTTTGTCGAAATAGCGGTGAGTAGAGAACGCGGCAAAAGCAGGGGGCTACAGAATTTTTTTCACAAACCATGATGGCCCTGGCAAACATCTGAGATGTCTCAAAGATGACGGAGACAAGCTGAGAGGTTAAGGTTCGCTCGTGCAGGAGGAACGCAAGGGAAAGAGCAATAATATTTGAAGGAATTTAATGTCTCAGCGGCCAAGTTGGTGACAGATCTCGGCTACTACTACAATGAAGCCGCCAGCCAACTCAGTTGCAGTTTCTGATCCTTCAGACCGTGGGTGGAAAACCGGTGAATTGCAGCCGTTCAATTAAAAGGATAGCACTCTAAACAGACAATAAGGACAATATTTGGAGACTATTCCTTATACGCTGCACCGGTGATTTGCCTTTGCAATGATGCATTTTATCCAATTCGAATTGGAGGGAAAAATGAAAAGCAATAATCTTCCAATATTCCTGGCAGTTGTTTTCGTTCTTCTCTTTCCTTTGATCTTTCCTCCCGAAGTCTTAGCAGAAGTAACAATTATAGAAGGAGATATCTTCATTTCAAATGCCCAGGCGTTAGTAAATCCTGTCAATACGGCTGGTGCAATGGGGAAAGGACTGGCTGCAAAGTTCAAGAAAAATTACCCGGAAAATTATGAGGCGTATCGAGCCGCCTGCAAGCTTGGGGAGGTGGGTATGGGAAAAATGTTCATTACGGAGTTTCATAAGGACAATGAAATCCATTACATCATAAATTTCCCAACGAAAAAGCATTGGCGCAGCAAAAGCAGCATGGTTGATATTGAAACAGGGTTACAAGGTTTGGTTGCGGAAGTGCGGTCTCGGTCCATTCATTCCATCGCCATTCCAGCCCTGGGCTGCGGCCTTGGGGGCCTTGATTGGGACGAGGTGTCCGTAAAGATACAAAAGGCCTTTTCCGAACTGCCGGAGGTAGACGTTGTGTTGTACGCGCCATGGCGTTGATTTGCTGCAAGCTTTTCATCTGGCAAGTTCAATACGTTGCTTGGCAGCCATTCTATCAACTGCTCCCTATGTATGAACAGTTCCACCAGGTATCCCTCCTCTCATTGGTGATACCTTATTTATTGAAGATAAAGCATGAATGTGATCATCATTAGCGGGTAATTGTTTCTTAAAGTTGTGGAAAAATACTATCCATTAAGCTAAAAGAGCTAGTAAAGAGTTCAATTTGAACTATCATAAGCGTATCTGATGAGAATCCTAGGTTTTTTAATATTAGAAATCGATTGTGGAGTGTTTTTGTAATGATAGTTGATGAAATGAGATCCCTGGCTCTGGAAAATACTCTGGTCACTATTGAGAGAGACAATGTTTCCAATGATCAGATTACAGGTGTTATACTGCAATGCAACGAAAATTTTGTATTGATGCGATTGTATAAAGATTCTGGAAAATTCGATTGTTTTAGTATTTTTCCAACAGATCAAATAACTGAAATTTTATGGGGAAACAGAGAACACGAATGTATCAGTAAACTCATGAAAAATGAAACTGTACCACCTGATCCCATAATAGAGCTGGGGACAATAGATGAAATTCTGAGGCAACTTGCAAAAAATTACCCAGCGGTTTCCTTGATGGAAAATGGCAATGAATCCAGTTTTGATCTCGCAGAAATAGTGAATGTTGATAAGAAATGGATAAAACTGCGTTGTTATGGGACTACGAAAACACTATCTCCGCTAAACAAGATTATATCGTTTGATACTTTTTCAAGAATCGAGTTTGATTCCCCTTATGCAAATCAAATTATAAATTTGCATAATCTCTTGGAGAGTTAGTATTTTTCTCTTGTGATTCATCGGTAAATAAAATGTAGTGGTTCAGACTTGATCTGACAGTCACCTTTTGATGGGTTTGTAATTGTCAGTTTAGTTCAAACTTGTAACCTTTTCCTGCCAGATGGTCTTGCCATCAATCATAGTTTCCATTGGCGTTCGACCGCAACACATTTTTCCCTGATGAGTACGCTCGGTGTTGTAATAGGCCAGCCAAGCGTCTAAGTCCGTTTGCAATTCCTCCAATGAATGGAAGATCTTTTTCCTGAAGGCAACCTGGTAAAATTCATTCAATATCGTTTTGTGGAAGCGCTCACAAATACCGTTTGTCTGCGGATGTCGCGCTTTGGTCTTGGTGTGTTCGATGCCACAAATGCCAAGAAAGAGCTGATAATCATGTGTCTCTGCTCGGCCACAATATTCGGTTCCCCGATCAGTGAGGATGCGCAATATCCCCATTTCCTGCTCTTCAAAAAAAGGCAGCACCCGGTCGTTGAGTAGGTCAGCTGCGGTAATGGGTGTTTTCGTTGTGTATAGCTTTGCGGCAGCCCATTTGGAGTACGTATCCACAAAGGTCTGCTGATAAATACGCCCGACACCTTTAATTGTGCCTACGTAAAAAGTGTCCTGGCTGCCCAGATAACCGGGATGGGCAGTCTCAATCTCGCCATGCGCCTGGTCATCATCCTTCTTCTTCTCAAGTGCTTGGACTTGGGATTCTGTAAGAACAACTCCCTGATCGGCGGAGATCTTTTCCAATGCTTTTAAACGCAGCTTGAAGTTATGCAGCCCATGGCGCAGCCAGATTGAACGAACACCTGAAGGCGAAACAAATATGCCGCGTTTCCGCAGTTCGTTGCTGGAACGTGCCTGACCATGCGCGGGGAAATCTGTGGCGTAGGCAATGACAGCCTCTTCAATATCAGCTTCAACCCTATTCTTCAGGTTGGGTTTACGTCGGCTCCGATCGAAGAGGGCTTCAACTCCGCCTTGTTCCTTCGCAGTCTTGTAGCGGTAAAACGTGTCTCGCGAAAAGCCCATCATTTTGCAGGCCTTCGAGACGTTGTCGAGTTCCTCGGCGAGGTTGAGCAGTCCCATCTTGTGTTTTATCGTATTCTGATTGAAACTTTCCATGAGGTTCTCCTGAGCATGGTGCTCGGTTTGGTGGATTGTGCTAACCCATCAAAAGGGGGTCCTTCCGGAAACTCAGTGGGTGGCCCCAATCTTGCTAATCTCCGGATAGAGGTTTAGCCCGCCACAAAAGAAGTAAATCGCCGTCTTGAAATGCTCCTTGTTGCTGTAGCCACAGGCTCTACGTTTGATGGACATGATTTTGCTGTTCAGCCCCTCCGCAACGGCGTTGGTCACGCGATGTCGACAAAAGGTCACGATATTGTCCATGTGATCCATGAGCATGTTCGCCACTTTGCCCATAGGCTCGAGCTTCGAGCGTTTGGCCCAAGAACACCATTTCTTCAGGAAACGCTTGGCCCACCCAACTGACAGATAGTCCCATAGTCCTCGAAGACTTTCTTTCATGGCCCAGGCTTTGCCCGTCTTCAGATTCGCTTCCTTGAGTTCTTCCAGGCGAGGTCGTTGGGAGTCCGAGAGGTTCTCTTCAGCATATAACCACAAGTATCTGCTGCCTTTCAATATTTCGTTTGCTTCAGCCATCAGCGCCTTATGTTCCTGGCGGCGTACTTTATCCACGGCTTCCCCTACATGCTGCATGATGTGGAAGCGGTCGAATACTATTTTGTCTGCTGCATCGGGCACGTTTTCCTTGGTTGCCAGGAAGTATGCCGGCCACATGTCCATTGATACAGCCTTGATTGCCTTGAGCTGTTCGTCGTTTAGCTTTTTGTAGTATCCTTCAAGGCTTGTCTTCTTACGCTCCTCGGCAACATGTTCTACGGTACCGCGCAACAGATCGCAGACGACGGTCATATAACTATGGCCTTTTTTGAAAGCTTTTTCGTCGACACCTATGTAGCTGATCTTACGCTGTTCTTTCCGTGCCATACCTCGTCGGACAGCTCTTTCCATAACGCCCCAAGCCTGATCCCACGAAATACGCATCAACCTGCGAGCCCCTTCAACGGTCGAGCATTCTGTCAAAACATCAATGACCAATCTTTCCATGAGCAAAGTGAAACGCGAACCAGGTTCAGCCCAGAATACATTGACCTGCCTAGCGCCATGCTCGGAGCAATCAACTCGGGGAATTCTTGCATGGATGAAGGTTTTGAACTGGCACGTATCCAGATGCCGCCAAATCCTTTCTTCGGCATGATCCCGGCATGTCAACTCCTTACCGCATTCCGGACAAGTCCAAAGCACCTTGCTCTTATGCTTGAGCCAAATATCCACACGGCCTTCAGACGTCTTCAGGTCAACTTTGTCCACAAACCAGGGGCTCTTGATGCCCAAAATCTGTCCGTAAAGATCAACATCTCTCATCGGCGGTCTCCTCCTGGAAATCGCCTACATTATGCCGCTACCCACGGCAAACCCGGAAGGACCCAAAAGGGAGAACCTCTTTATTTTCAAGAGGAAATGTCAGATCTAGTCGAAACTACTTCAAATAAAAAATATTTCACATCGGATATTCTTGATTTTTTTAAGGGTGTACCGACTCAGTACGCAACCTTTTCTTGCTGTATTTATTGGGATAACTATTTATGTACATCATGATCCAAAGGTACCTTCTGCCTCTTTCCCCTTCGCATCATATCACTGAAAATTAGCTCTTCATTTGTTCACCCGCATTGTTCAACATCGATAACGACACTTGGATTTTATGAAAGATATTGGCTGTTAACAATTTTCCTGCTTAGTAGGATTTTTCGTCTGAATGGACACCTTCGAAAGTGGCTCTGTATGCTTCTTCCTTTGCCGATGTCCCCTTGCTTTTTCTGCACAGCTGTAAGCTGTGGGCTTCATAAGCGGAACCTTAATCCTTGCGGCTTGGCTCGCGGCTCTTTATGGTGGTGCTCCTGAAAAGATTGGAATGGGAGGAATAGAGCATGAACCTGAACCTGCGATCTTTGACCGATACGCTGGCCTGGAACGTCTTTTTGCTGACGTTGGGGTCGGCGGTGTATGTCATTGGCTACAACGGCATTGCCGCACATCATGATTTTGTCCCTGGAGCGCTCTACGGCTTTGCCGTGGTGGGCAACAACATCCTGCCGGGGCTTTCTCTGTCCAACTGGTACGTGCTTCTCAACGTCCCCATGTTTGTTCTGGCCTGGAGAGGTGTGAGCCGGAGGTTCTTTTTTCTGAATCTTTACAGCATGGTGGCCATCGCCCTGATGACGGCCTACGTGCAGTGCGACCTGGGCATTAAGGCGGACATGTATTCGGCCATTGCCGCCGGCGCATTCATGGGCGCCGGATGCGGGCTTATTCTGCGTACCTACGGCGGCGGGGGCGGCCTGGATGTGCTGGCCGTGATTCTGAACAGGAAATACGGATTGCGTATCGGCGTTTTTTATTTCATGGTCAACGCCCTGGTCATGATCACCGCCCTGAACCGATTCTCCCCGGATGTCATTGTCGCCTCGCTGGTAATGCTGTTCATCAGTTCCGTGGTTACGGAGTACGTTCTTTCCCTGTTTAACCAGCGCAAGGCCGTTCGTATCCTGACCAGAAAGGGGGATGAAGTCGTGCATACCCTTACCCACGTCCGCAAGCAGCACGCTACGATTATTCCTGGGAAGGGTGGTTATTCCGGCATCAGTGTGGATATGATCTTTTCCGTCACGGACCCCATACGCCTGCGTACGCTGGAGCAGGAGGTCTTGTCCCTGGATCCGGAGGCGATTATCATCGTTGAGAACACCTTCAGCGTTATTGGCGGCTCCCTGGGGCTGCGCAAGAAATATTAACATTCAACATACGAAGAAAGACTACATGAAAAACCTTGATCTTACTGCAAAATCCTTGACCGCCCCCCGGCTTGGGGCCCCTGACAACGTGCAGCTCTTTATTCCTGAGAAAGTCTGTTCCAAGATGATTCATTTCGCAATCGAAAACGACCGCCTGGTCTACGTCCGGTTTACCGGCGGATGCGACGGCAATCTCAAGGGCGTGTGCTCCCTGGTCACCGGCATGAAAGTGGATGACATTCTGGAAAAACTCGAGGGCATCACCTGCGGCAACAAGGACACCTCCTGCCCGGATCAGCTCTGTTCCGCTCTGCGCAGCGCCAGAGACAATTCCTGATACTGACCGTACCGAAGGCTGGCAGCTTTGATGACTGGCAGCTTCGATCTGGTAGGGGGGCCTCCTGGCCCCGTCCTACCCAACTCCTGATGCACGGCTGCGTTCAGCCGCTGCCGCGTATCCTCTCAGCCGCAGCTTTATGCGTGTTCGGATATTTCCATCCATTAGTACTTGCAAGAACACAATGTTTTCTGCCTGTCGCTAAGGATACAGCAACAGGTACCGCAATTATCGCTGCCGGCGAAACAGCTCCAGGGAGATGCCGTGGCGGCGGATGTGCCTGTACAATGTCAGCCGGGCCACGCCCATGTCCTGGGCTGCGGCGCGGACATTGCCTCCGGCTTTCTGCAGCGCCTCAATGATACGCTGTTTGTTCTGATCCATGCTTTTAGTTGCGCCTGGCTTGGGCAGGCTGGCGGGATTCTCCGGTATGGGCTGTTTGACCGGATGCGCGCTGCTGGAGGGCACTGTCCAGAATTGCGGAAGCAGATCTTCCTGGTTGATCGACGGGCCGTCGGTCATGACGGCAGTCCGTTCCACCAGATTTTCCAGTTCGCGGATGTTGCCCGGCCAGTTGTAGGCTTCCAGGCATTTCATGGTTTCTTCGGTAAATCCGCTCAATTGTTTGTTCAGGGTTTTGGCGATCTTGGCCAGGAAAAATTTGGCCAGCACGGGAATATCGTCGCGGCGTTCGCGCAGAGCAGGGACGTTGATGACCAGGACATTGAGCCGGTAATAGAGGTCATGGCGAAAGATGCCATCTTCCACCGCCCTGGCCAGGTCGCAATGGGTGGCAGCCACCACCCGGACGTCCACACGGCGCGGCCGTTTGCCGCCCACGCGCGTCACTTCCCCTTCCTGCAGCACCCGCAGCAGATTGACCTGGGCCGTCAGGGGCATATCTCCGATTTCATCCAGAAAAAGGGTGCCTCCGTCCGCGAGTTCGAATTTGCCGGGAGCTCCCTGCCGGGCTGCTCCGGTAAACGCGCCGGATTCGTACCCGAACAGTTCACTTTGAATCAGGTCTCGCGGGATGGCTCCGCAGTTGATGACGATGAAGGGCTGGTCGCGCCGGTCGCTTCCATTGTGGATGGCCTGGGCAAAAAGCTCCTTGCCCACACCGCTTTCTCCCAGGATCAAGGTGGTCATGGAATTTTCACTGGCTTTGCGGGCCAGGCGCAGTGCCCTTTGCATCCGGACGGATTTGCCTTGAATGTCGTCAAAGGTATAGACGGCCTTGGCTCTGGTGATACGGTTGGTCAGCCTGTGCACGCGGCGGCTTTCCCGCAATGTGAGACACAATCCGCCTTCCGGGGTGCTGGACGATGAGCACAGGCACTGCAGAATGGTGCCGTCGGCCAGGCGCATGGCGCACTCGTTGTCTTTGCTGCTGTCCGAATGGGGAAAACTTTCGCCGCCGGTTTCTGCGGCGATTTCCGAAAAATCTCGGGAAATTACGTCGCCAGTGACGTGAAAGAGCCGCTTGGCGTAACTGTTCATCATACGAACGCGGCCTTTCACGTCCAGAACCACTACTGCCTCGCCCAGAAGCTCCATGATGGTCTGGGTCTCCTGGAGGAGATAGCGCAGGCGCATCTGCTCGCTGATGGCTTTGGCCGCGGCAAGGATCAGGCCGAAGGTGTGATGATTGAAGCTTTCCCGGCCGATGGTCAGGGAGAGGGTGCCGGCCATGTTGTTTTCAAAATCAAAAATCGGGGCAGCCGAACAGGACCAGCCGTCAAAATAAGGGTTGTAATGTTCGCAGCCGAGCACGCAGACCGGCTCTTTTTCCTCCAGGCAAATGCCCATGGAAGTTGTCCCTTCTATGGATTCGCCGCTGACCAGACCCCGCAGGGCGCAGGTGGAGCCGCGGCCAAAGCCCAGTCCGTCCCCAATGGTGTGCAGGTACACGCCGCCCGCATCGGTGAGAATGATGGAATTGGCATTGGGATGGATATTCTCGAATAGTTCGTCCATGATTGGTCGGGCAGTGGAAAGCAGAAATTCATTGCGTTCGAGAATGACCTGGAGTTCTTCGTTGTTCAAACGAACGGAAGCCATGCCCGTGTAGGACGCATTTGCGTCACGGGAGCGCTTCCAGGAACGAAGAATATGCGGACGGATGAGCGTATAATCTGCGGTTTCATGGTGATGGAATTTGCTCCGCAGTTTGTTTATCTCTTCCCAAAAAAGATCATTTGGGCCACTTACAGAACAAAATTTACTGTAAAAATCTGCAGAGTTCTGGGACACGTTACGATAGGCAACAAGATCGTTCTCATATTGTCTCAGGTAACTTGCGGAAGTTGCAGGCATGTAGCTCTCCTTCCTGTTCTTGTGAAAAAATAGCAAAACCGCGGAAAATCCGCGAATTTTTGCTCCTGCTTTGTTTGAATATTTACTCCTCCAAAAACACGTACACAAGAGAATTCGTGATAAAAAAGTTGCACTAAGAGATAATCTGGTGAAATAATGGAAAGGCACTGTATGCCATGATAGTACGGAATACAGTGCCGCATAGTACTATTGCTCAAACATCAGGCAGCTGCTTCTACTCCTTTCAAATTTGCAAAAGCGAGGATTATTCCGAGTGCAACCCCCAGTACGGCCGCGAACAGAATTCGAAATTCCGGAGGAAGCAGAAACGTTATGGTGTGGGCCGGTATCCAGAACAGGGGAATGGTTTTCTTGAACACAAATCCCCACAACATATTCCAATCCATTCCATTCAAAATACCACCAATATCCATGGGGGAAAAAAGACCTTTCAGAGTCCCGCCTGTTTTTGCGATATGCACGGAAACGATTCCGTGTGCGACCATGAAAACCGGGGCAAAAAGCGTGTTCAAAAGCACACTGATGCTGAAAGCCAGCAAAAGACGCGTGCCGAAAGTTCCAGAGAGCATGGCGTCCGGAGGAATGCCGAATCCAAGGTCTCTCAAAAGAAAAGAGGTTCCCGTAGAAAAAATTACAAAGGCCATATGGATTATCATGCCAATAACGCCCCACACAAGGACTCTGGGAATCAGTCCGAATCCATCCTGCGTATAGTGCTTGCTGGTGATTCTCAATGCAATGAGCTCGCCGATCGTGCAAAGGACGGCAAATTTGAGAAAACTCATCAACAGGCTGTGATTGGCAAAAAAATCACCGAGGGCCTGAATGTTTTTCGGAATAACGGTAAACAGGCAAAGAGCAAAAAGTATTGCGATGGCTGCTACCAGGTCAGAGAATTTCATACACGATTCCTTCTTCCTGCCTTATAACCGACAAGCGACCAGCAGGCAGTTCTTTAACAGTTTCGCTCGCTGCAGACTCGTATTGGTTGTTCTGCATGGGGCCATAAGGTCGGCCGCCCTGGCGGGCGGCGGCTGATGCTGCGGAAGCGGGAAAGTGAGCGTCCCCCTGACAGGGGCTCCCGTCTCCCTCCTGGCAGTAAAGCAAGGGAGACAGGAGCACCCGGGAGTGTGTTACCGGTGATGGTGACCAAGAAACCTGTCTTGCCGTGAATACGCGGATGGGAACTCCGGGGCGGAGAGGTGCAGGGAGCGGCCATTTTTTGATTGGCGCTCCCTGTACGCAGCGTTTCATGGGGCTACGGAATTACCAGCACTTTTTATATAACTCTATGATATCCTTGGTGCACGGAACTCTGGGAGTTGTGAACGTCGACACCTCGTTCAAGGCATCCGTGGACATGGCTTCGATGTCTTTGGGATCGACCTTTTTGCCGATCAGATTGCCGCATTCCGTAATAGTTCTGGGGATCCCCACTTCATCGTTGAGACGCTGAATGGCGGCAACAGCCGTGTCTTCGGGGTACTGCCCCAAGTCCGTCAAGCCGGCGGCCTGGGCGATACGGGCCATTTTCTCGCGGCAGACGATTTTATTGTATTCCAGAACAACCGGCAGGCAGACTGCGTTGGCATTGCCATGGGAGATATTGTAGAAAGCGCTCAGCGGGTGGGCCATGGAGTGGACAAGTCCCAATCCGCCGTTGGAAAAGGCCATGCCGGCCATGGTCTGGGCATAGGCCATTTTTTCGCGTGCTTCGAGATCATTCCCATTGCCGACCGCGCGGCGCAGGTATTTGAAAATCAATTCAATGGCGCTGATTGCCAGGGCATCCGTGTATTCCATAGCTCCCACCGAGATATAGGCCTCGATGGCGTGGGTCATGGCGTCCATACCCGTTGACGCCGTGATTGCCGGGGGCAATCCCATCATCAGCAAGGGATCGATGACAGCCACATTGGGCAGCAACCGGCCGTCCAGAATGACCATCTTCCAGTGGTGGTCGCTTCTCGTATTGGTAATGATGCAGGCGCAGGTGGATTCGGAGCCAGTTCCGGCCGTGGTGGGGATGGCGATGTAGAAGGGAAGGGCAGCTTTCAGCAGTCCCATGCCTCTGTAAGCATCGATGGAGCCGCCGCTGGTGGCCAGAATGCCGCAGCCTTTGGCCGCATCCATGGAACTGCCGCCGCCCAGGCCGATCAGGCAGTCACAGCCTTCTTTTTCATACAGCGCAAAGGAATCCTCGGCATTGCTTTCGTTGGGGTTGGGAACGGTCGCATCATACACCGCGAAGGGGATGCCCGCCGCAGTCAACACATCTTCAACCTTTTGAGCCAGTCCTACTTTTACGACGCCTTTATCCGTTACGATCAACGGTTTTTTCAAGCCCTGCTGTTTAATGGTTTCAGGCACTTTTTCCAGGGCGCCCGCACCAGTGAAAACCATATTGGCCAATTGGAACGCAGTAATCATAGCTAGCCTCATTAGAATTAAAGGGTTGCAATACCAGACATACCTGCATGTCTGCATGGTAAGAAAGGCAGCGGGGCCTCGGCAGAGGCAAAAGCCCCGCTTCCTTCATTAAACGCTTTGCAAGGCTTCAAGCACTCTGTCCGGGGTGGCCGGCAAGCGGCAAATCCGCGCACCGCAGGCATCGCGGATGGCGTTAATGACTGCCATATGGGGGTTGACCATAGGACCTTCGCCGGCGCCGGAAGCTCCAAAGGGGCCATTTTCCCGGAGGTTGTTCTGGAAATATTCAATTTCCATATTGTCGGGGATGCTTTCGATGAAGGGGAATCCGGCTCCGATCATGGTGGAGTGCTTCTTGATGTCTTCAAAATCTTCACTGAGCGCCAGGCCGATACCCTGGGCAATGCATCCGTAGATCTGGCCATCCACTGCAAGACGGTTGTTGAGCGCCCCCAGATCGGCCACGCAGGCAAATCGATCGACCTTGACCTTGCCTGTGGCCACTTCCACGGACACTTCCGCCAGGTAAATGGTGTACATGCAGTTGACGAACGGATTGCCCAATCCTGTTTCAGGATCACAGACACTGCCCGGCGCGCTGTACGAGCCATTGAAACAGGTCGGTTTTCCTGCGGCCATGGCTTCATCGTAGGTCATGTAGCCGCCATCGGGTTTTTGCAGGGTATTCAGCATGGCTCTGCAGGCCGCATTGAGCGCTCCACCAACCACAACCTGAGAGCGGGACGCGCCTGCCGGACCTGCCGGAGGCTGTTTGGAGGAATCGGGCCAGCTGAAACGGATCTTTTCAA
>CAXXHY010000005.1:0-4222 GCA_963667575.2 Desulfovibrionaceae bacterium
CTTAACGCGCGGCGGCTTTTTGCCGTCGCTGTTTAAGCAGCGGGTGCACGGCATTGCCTACAGAGAGCCCTGCTTCCCACCGTCTGCTTGAGGTTAGCCCCCGCTTCTAATCAATTTTTCCATACTTCATGATCGGAATATGGATACACACTGGTCCTGTGGAATTTTTCTCTGGGTACTGCTCAAATACTGGATTTTTTTTATTAAAAAATACTTGTGCTGATGGAAGCCATTTTTTGAAAATATATTGGTAGCATTCCCCAATCCCCTCAACAGGACATTCGAAAGCCGCGTATTCACTAACCAGCACTACGCGTTTTACTAATCCATCCGGCACAGTTGAGTCTTTTGTGACCGCCATCCCAGCCATATATTCTATAACCTCTTCCCTGTCTGTGGGAAATTGTACACCGAAGTATTGCTTCTCAATTGATATAGATTCGATGATTTTCCCATATGACTCGAACTGTTTCCAAATTCTCGCGAATAGTTCAGAAGTCTCTGAGCCTTGATTTATTTTGGACTGTAACCCTAGAATCCAAAATGTATCTTTTTTCTTAATTATTGCATCCATTGCAATCCCTTATTGCTGGGCTAACATAATGCTGTGCCGCCCGGTAGTTATGGGTCGGCACCAGCTATGGGTGTGTGCCGTGCACGGCACATGTTCTTAAAAGTGCGCCGAATGTATCTTATTTTCAGACATTTGGCAAGTCTTAGGCCCAGCTCGATGCAGGCGAGTTGGAGTGAAACGGAAACGCGAGCCAAGGGCGAGAGAGAGTGTAGCGAACGGCAACGGCGTAGCGGTATGGCAACGGAGTATCCCGCCAGAAGCGGGATGCTTCGGAAAGAAGCTGCCTTGCCGAGGCAAGGTACCGCGAAGGTATGGGATGACGAACAGAAACCGAGTATAAGGCGCACACACCGGGACGAGTCTGCACCTCAAGGCAAAGTCCTCTATCCCTATTGTACATCTATCTGCATTTATATTGACATTGCTAAAGTGTGTATATATAGTCAATGTTATACACATACTTAAGAGGTGTTATCATGAGAACGAATATTGTAATAGATGACAAGCTTATACACGAGGCCATGACTCTCAGCAACTTAAAAACTAAAAAAGCTGTTGTTGAATCCGGGCTTAAGCTATTGGTTCAAATAAAAAAACAGGAACAAATTAAAAACCTGCGTGGAAAACTTAAATGGGTTGGTGACCTCGATGCTATGAGGATGGATCAGTGATTTTGGTCGACTCATCCGTATGGATCAATTATTTCAACGGCATTTCCGGCTGGCAGACAGATTTGCTTGATCATTACCTTTCAAACACACCCATTATTATTGGAGATTTAATACTCACAGAGGTTCTTCAGGGTTTCCGCTCCAATGCAGATTTTGAAACAGCCAAGAACTTTCTCAGCGTTTTACAACTCAGACAAATTGGTGGTTATAATGTAGCAATCCAAAGTGCCAATAATTATCGAATTCTTAGAAAATCGGGGATTACTGTCCGAAAAACAATTGATATAATTATCGCAACATTCTGCATCATAGAAGGATTGACCTTGCTCCATGATGATCGGGATTTCGATCCCATGGTGACCCATTTCTCTTTAAAAACGCCTTCACCAATTTAGATTCGACACACCGTAACAAAATTACTTCTTTGATGTACGGTTGAACTAAGCAGCGGGCGCACTGTATTCTCCACGGAGAGCCCTGCTTCACCCCGTCTGCTTGAGTGATTGGTTCGGGTTTATCTTCTTCATATACCTTAGGCCGTCTCGGATCTCATAATCAATCCAACCCTGTGACCTATAAAAGCGGTAAGCGCGAAGAGAGGGATCTATACCAGTCGTAAGCCAAATCTCATTCCAGCCTTCCGACCACAACCAATCCTCCACCCGAATTAGAAGTTCCTTGCCCACACCTTTACCTTCATATTCCGGCAGTACGGCGATTACCCACATTTCACCATTCTTTCGATTGCCTATCGCAAAGCCTATAACCTGTTTATCTACCTCGCAAAGCCAACCACGATGAGTGGTTTTGATCATATCAGTTACGGATGCCTCTGTGATACCCAGCCGTTCCAGTCCGTCCATTGTGTATGCATTTTCACGCGTAGCAATACGCACCACAAACAGCGAAGGTATATCGTTCGCCCCAATGTCTTTGTATATCAACATATCTTCTCCTCGAACGCTTCGCTTCAGATGGCGTTAGCGCCCATGATGACGGGCAACAAGCACCAACGAAGCAAGAACCTTTATGCGAGAGGATACCGCGAAAATTACAGACGGCGGTAACGCTCATTTGCAAGCGTTAGAAGCCCCCCATTTTTCTTGTATGCTAAAAAACAGCCTGATGTCATTATGATTCTTCGACAGCAACGTGTTCATACGCTCTTCTCGGGGCGCTGCACAAGAGTGTATGAAACGTTATTCATCGCGTTGGCTTAAAATAGCGTTTCAGGCTGAGAATCGCTCCGAGTAGAATGAAAAGTGGAATTCCCACAATCCCTCCACATTTCATATCGTGAAGAAACGTCAATTGATCCAAGTAGGCCATTTCACGAGCCGGTAAACGAAGCTGATGATAGAGTGCCCGAAAATCATAGGCATTCAATGTGAGCACAGACGAAAGCGTGAGCAGTGAGAAATAGAGAAACATCCCCCACCATGCCCACCTGTACCGCTTTGCGATGCCGTACATCAGGCCAGGTAACACCGCAATGGCGCCGGCAATGGCATACACTCCCTGACGCCCAACAAGCACTCTCCCGAACAGAGGAAACAGGGCATGGAAAAATATCAAGAGATGCCATCCTAAGAACACTCCCACGCACATCACCAGGAATGCCAGGATCGGGAGGGGGAGAGTGTGTACCCACGACGGAAACTGCGCGTAACGCGTGAAAAAAGACTCGACGTGACAACTTCCATACCATCGGAAAAACCCAAACGGAATGACAAGGCCGACCAGAAAAAGGCAGAAACCACCCAAAAGAACACGAGCAAGAAGCGTCTGAAAAGGAAGGGAGAGAGTGAAGAGTCGTGGAAGAAACACAAGCAACATGAGAAAGACTGTGATTCCGCCAGCCAGCCATACTACAAAGAACACTCGTGACCATGTTAAAGCCCACCGACTCCGAGACAATGTGCCGGCACCAAGTGGAAGGCAGATGCTCGCCACAATGTAATATCCGAGATTATGACAGAGCAACAGCGCAAGCCAGATAGACCCAACGCCAAATCCCTCATAAAAAAAGGGACCGTTTTGAGAGAACAGATACAAACAATAGAATTCTAGCGGCCCATAGTAGAGCGCAATTCCTCCAAGAATCAGGAAAAGTCCTCCAAGAATTCGAAGGAAAATGTGTGAATGTGTGTGTTTCTCCATATTCATTTCCATACTTGTAGGTTTCTGCTTCTGCTAACGTTCTGGTTCATGGGCCGCAAAAGGATAGCGGCCGTTGCCTGATTAAAGCTCATTGAGGCTTATGCATAACTTGATAAAGCACGGTTTTTACGGTCCAATGGAGCCGATCGTTATAAGCTGTTTAGTGATATCGTGCCAAAAGGTTATATTATTTCTAAATTCTTTTAATCCCAAATAAAAAATTAAAATATGGAATTCTTTTAACAAATTCATAGATTAAAAATGTTGATATATATGTGCCAAAAACTATAAGTAAATATTTCATCCAAAGATTCAAACCGCCTTTAGCAAAATAATATGCGAATATTGTTAGAGGCAGAAAATGAAAAATATAGAAAGGATATGAAGAATTATTTAGGTATTTATAAAACGGAATCTTTCTATTAAGAAATTTCTTTGAATAACCAAGAATCGCAAACACCCAAGAGAAAACCATTAGGGTATTGTAAAGATAGAATAAGCTATTAGAACGCCCTTCGCCGCCATTCATCAGCCATATTATTATAGCCAAAAATAGGGTCACTCCAATAATTAATGAAAAAAGCCTAATACGATGTATGTTATCCAGGATCTTATCATTAGTTATAAACACAAAACCGTAAAATAAAAACAGTAGATAGGAAATAAATTTCGATGCTTCATATATGGTATTAATAGGCAAGAAATAAAGGAATATTAACTGAGTAGTCATCAAAGGAATTACAAGCAAGTATACCAGCAGATTCTTTTCAAGGAATGATGTACCGGATATCAGTTTATCTCTTATATTGTTTTTATA
>CAXXHY010000006.1:0-33241 GCA_963667575.2 Desulfovibrionaceae bacterium
CCTGATTGAAAAAGGCGAGCCATCTGCCGATGCCGGCACGGGCTTCCGAGCCAGTTTCGTAAGCGTTCAGGTACACGTTTTCGTACTTCAATGAACGCCAGAGTCGTTCGATCATGACATTGTCCATCCAGCGGCCCCGACCGTCCATGGAAATGCTTATTCCATTGGCTTGCAGGACGCTTGTGAACGCGAAACTGGTAAACTGGTTGCCTTGGTCGCTGTTGAAGATATCCGGGGGACCGTATTTCGACAAGGCCTCTTCCAGGGCCGAAACGCAAAAATCTGCTTCCATGGTGTTGGACAGTCGCCAAGACAGCACGTTACGGCTGTGCCAGTCCATAATAGCGACCAGGTACAGAAATCCCTTGCGCATGGGAATGTACGTAATATCGGCACAGCAGACTTGATTGCTCCTGTCTATGGTTAACCCGCGCAGCAGGTAGGGGTAGCGCCGATGTTCCGGATTCGGGACGCTGGTCTTTGGTTTCTGGTACACCGCCATCAGGCCCATCAACCGCATCAGACGGCGAACGCGTTTTCTGCCAATACTGTATCCCAACGACACCAGATAACGGCACATCTGGCGCACACCTAGAAACGGCCATTCGGTGAAAGCCCGGTCGATTTCCTGCATCAAGGCGAGGTTGAAAGCCGATTCGCCAGTTCGCTCATAGTAGAGACCGGACCGGGCGATTTTGAGCAACGCACATTGCCGAACAATGCTGAGCCGTTCATGGCCAGAATCGACCATGTTTTGCCTGCGGGAGACGCTCACAGCTTCCCCCAGGCCTTGGCTAAAAAATCGCGTTCCACAGTGAGTTGACCAATTTTTGCGTGCAATTCGTGCAGCTCTTTTTCCTTCCTGGATTCTTCCGTCTTGATCTCCCCGGAAAAGATGCCAGCCGCTGACTCCTTGAGCTGCCTCACCCATTTATTGATGAGCGTCTGGTGAACGCCGAATTCGGAGCTGAGCTCGGCAATCGTTTTTTCTCCAGAAAGGGCGGCCAAGGCCACTTTGGCCTTGAAACCTGGTGCGTGATTCTTTCGTTTGGACATGAGTAGTCTCCTCGTTGGGTTGAGTAGCTATCACATCTGTCCAAATTTTGGGGAGCACTTCTCTTCCGCATGATCCCGGCAAGTCAGCTCCTTACCGCATTCCGGACAAGTCCAAAGCACCTTGCTCTTATGCTCGAGCTAAATGTCCACACGGCCTTCAGACGTCTGTAAGTCAACCTAGTCCACAAACCAGGGGCTCTTGATGCCCAAAATCTGTCCGTAAAGATCAACATCCCTCATCGGCGGTCTCCTCCTGGAAATCGCCTACATTATGCCGCTACCCACGGCAAACCCGGAAGGACCGATTATACTTAGCATCAGACAGGATTCGACCGAACAACTGCAAACAATCCGCAGCAAATGTGGATACTCTTGATGTCCGGTTAGCTGTTCTGATAAGCAGCCAAGAGTCTAATCATGCGCATCACCAGGTGCACGCGTTCTCGGATTTTTTGATATCCCCGATTGTTCAACATGGAGCGCAGTTGGAGTGAACCGAGTAAGGGCTACCCCGCAAAAATTTCATCAATACGTTGCACTAGTTGAAGATTTTATGCTGACGCTTCATGCGCAAGATAAAAATACGTCGAACTGTGGACCTGTGCAGGTACAAAATTGTCTGCTAACGCCCGAAGTTGAGCTTGGGATGTCGACATCGATAAGTCCGGCCCTTTGTCCGTAGTTCATATTTTAGTGAAGGCTTGTTTCAAAAAAATCCTTTTCCACCAGAAGTTGCCCGATCTTGGTATATAGCTTCATGATCAGGGGGGCGCTATTTTACTGCCCTGGGATAGCTTTGCCAAAAAAAATAAGCCACAGAGCCTGCTTTAAACTACTTTTTTCATTTAGAAATCTGGTTATCATTAACTCTAAACTAGCCGCAGAACAAAGCAATGGTTTATTCTCTGGATAAAGAGCAAGAACGATTTTGACCTTGAATTTAGCAGTCAATTCCTGTTTTATTTATGGATGATTTTTTTTCATTATGGGGAGTGTCTGTCCACTTTTACTTATGGTCCAGATTTTTGGATGTACCTATTTTTGTTGAAGAGTAGAGTGTTATGGATTTCTTATCTTGCATGAAATGTCAGAAATATTTTTGGTAATCATGAGTATTTCGACGATCATTAGACATCAAAGGCGCTGGGCTTATTGGCTCTCGACTATATTTTGGCTTTGGCTTATTAAAAAAAGGGGGTGTTCATTAAATCCTTAATATTAATCAACACTATAATTAGGAAATTTATGCTGTAAAACGACAAAGCTCTGGACTTTAGACTAATTTTAGGCTCTTAGTAAAAAATCAGTCGAGGTTCTTAGTATTTAGCTAATATGTATAGATTAACAAGCGGTTGATCTATAATGAGAATTCACATTGCAATAACCTCTAATATATATTGCCAATTACAATTAGATTAATACACCTAAAAATACACTTTATTCCTCCTAAAATTTTAAAATAAGTAATAAAATGAACGAAAAATATGTTATTATAGGTAGTAATTCTTTTTCAGGTGCAAACTTTGTTAATTATTTATTGCAAAATACCAATTCAGATATTGTTGGTATAAGCCGTTCAGAAGAACCAAATTCTGTATTCTTGCCTTATAAAAGTCACGAGAACTCTAGATTTCAGTTTTATAAGTTTGATATAAACTACGATATCGAACATATCATAGAAATAGTCATGAGTTTTAGGCCAGAATATGTTGTCAATTTCGCATCTTTAGGCATGGTTGCACAGAGTTGGTTACATCCAGAGCACTGGTTTCAAACGAATGTTGTGTCAACAATACAACTTCATGACAAATTAAGGTTATGCAAATTTTTAAAAAAGTATGTTCATATATCCACCCCAGAAGTGTACGGGGCAATGGAGGGAATCAAAAAAGAAAGTATTATTTATAATCCAAGTACTCCTTATGCGGTGTCTAGAGCTGCAACAGATTTAAGCCTTATGTCTTTTTTTAATGCCTATGAATTTCCCGTTGTTTTTACTCGAGCTGCCAATGTTTACGGGCCAGGTCAACAACTTTATCGTATCATTCCTAAAACTATCCTTTGTTTTCTGTTAGGGGAAAAATTACAATTACAAGGAGGGGGTACTTCTACTAGATCATTTATACATATTAATGATGTATGTGAAGCGACATTGCGTGCAGCTAGATCTGGACAACCTCCATCTGTATATCATTTATCAACATCTCATTATATTTCTATTATAGAATTGGTTAAATTGATTGCTAATTTACTTGATGTGTCATTTGAAAATAATGTAAATATCGTACAAAAGCGTCTTGGTCATGATGAAGCATATCTTCTTGATTGCTCAAAAGCTAAGAAGGAATTGGCATGGGAAGCTCAAATAAATCTTGAGCAGGGAATTAATGAGACAATTCTTTGGGTAAAAGAGAATCTCAATATCCTTCGTCATATGTCTTGGGATTATGTCCATAAAAGATAACAAAATATAAGTACTACTACACTGAGGGATAAATGAAAATACAAACAAAAGAATCTCAATATTCATCTATTTTTGAAACAAGTGAAAAAAATGGAACACAACATTTTGGGAAGATGTATAATGAAGATTGGATAAATGATCCAAAAAGAGTCATATTTTCAATGTCACGTTATAAATTTGTTTCTAAGATGTTTTCAGGGTACAACTCTGTACTTGAAATTGGTTGTGGGGATGCTTTCTGTAGTCGTATTGTACAACATGAAGTCCATAATTTTACAGCAGTTGACTTTGATCCCGTATTAATCGAAGAAGCAAAAGCATGTATGCTTGAAGATCTCAAATTTGATTGTTTTGTTCATGATATAACCAATTCTCCCCTGCCCCAAAAATTTGATGGTATTTATGCACTAGATGTACTTGAACATATAAATAAGGAATTAGAAAATAATGTATTTGAAAATATTGTTAACTCGCTCGCTTTAACAGGATCAGTAATTATAGGTATGCCTTCTTTAGAATCTCAATACTATGCGTCTGAACAGAGCAAATCAGGACATATAAATTGTAAAAATGGGCTTGATTTAAAATTATTACTTGAAAAGTATTTTCATAATGTATTTGTATTTTCTATGAATGATGAAGTTGTGCACACTGGATTTTTTCCGATGGCTCATTATTTACTTGCGTTGTGTTGTGGAAAAAAAATTTAATTATTTAAATATAAAATTAAATTTCTTTCCAAGAAAAATTTATATAAAAAGGAATCATAATGACTGATAAATATAAAATAGATGGACATAAACTTATTTACCATCCACAGCGTGTTGCATCATGGCTATCAGGTGATAATATCTATCCAATTTATATAGAAGTAAGTCCAACAGGAGCATGTAATCATCGATGCATTTTTTGTAGTAAAGATTTTATGGGATATAAGCCAATATATTTAGATAATGAAAAATTTTTTCCTCGATTAAAAGAAATGGGAAATCTTGGAATAAAGAGCATCATGTTCGCTGGTGAGGGTGAACCATTTTTACATCCAGAGATTTCTTCATTAATTGTTGAGACAAAAAAAAACAAAATTGATGTCGCGATCACATCAAATGGCGTAATGATGACGTCAAAAATTTCAGAACAAATACTTGAGCATATTGAATGGATAAAGATTAGTTGTAATGCAGGGACTGCAGATAAGTATGAAGCTATACATCGTTGTAAAAAAGATGACTTTTTTAAACTTATAAAAAATTTGAAATTTGCTGTAAAATTTCGAAATAAAGAGCAATTAAAGATAACTCTTGGAATGCAACTTCTGTTGCTATCTGAAAACCAAGATACCGTATTTGAACTTGCAAAAATTGCAGAAGATATTGGGTTAGATTATTTAGTTATTAAGCCCTATACTCATCATACGCGTAATAAGCATGACTTCACACCCAATTACTCTAAATTTGCTGAGTTAGATGATCAATTGAAAAAATTTAATACAGAAAAATTTAAAGTTATTTTTAGAACTCAAACAATGCAGCGTTGGGATAAACAATATCGTGGTTATAAGTATTGCCAAGCGTTGCCTTTTTGGGCTTATATTGATGCTTCAGCTCACTTATGGGGATGTAGTACACATCTATTGAATGATGATTTTGACTATGGATGTTTGTATAATAACCATTTTGAAGAACTTTGGAATAGTCAAAAAAGAATGAAATCTCTTGAAATTGTTAAATCAGATTCAAAATTTGAGTTTTGTCGCTTAAATTGCCGTATGGATAAAATTAATGAATATCTTTGGTGTCTGACTAACACGGTTGATCATATTAATTTCATATAAGCATTTTATTTTTTGATTTATTTATATTCAGGGGTGGTATCGAACTATGATCATTGATCTTGAGCATCTTGCTACAATTTGTTCTGAACTGAGAAAACAAAATAAAAGTATAGTTTATTGCAATGGTTCTTTTGAAAATTTACATATAGGTCATATTCGACATCTCCATCAAGCAAGACTGCTTGGGGATTATCTTGTTGTATCCGTTCTTTCTGATAAATTTTTGAGCTCACATCATAAAGTTTCTTCAATAAATACTAGACTTGAAACAGTCTCTTCTCTTGATAGTGTAAACTACGTAACTGTGAATGATTCTTCTGATGCTACTGATATTTTAAGAATCATTAAACCTGATATTTATGCTGTTGGTTCTAACGTAAATGAAAATGAAATAAATAAAAATAGCTCTCTTGAGAATGAAAAAAATGTAATTTCTGAAATTGGAAGTAAAATTGTTTATACTGAAGATACTAACTTTAGTTCAACAAGCCTTATTAATACTTTTCTTTCGACTTTTTCAAAAGAAGTACAACAATATATTTCAATTTTTAAGTCGCGTTATTCGGTGGATCAAGTTTTAGAAATTGTTGAGCGTATGTCTGAACTTAAAATTCTCACCATTGGTGATACCATAATTGATGAATATATTTACTGTGAAACAATTGGAACATCATCAAAAGATCCTGTTTTATCTATTAAACAAAATTCTTGCGATTCTTTTGCTGGTGGAGTTCTAGCTATTGCAAATCATATGGCAAATTTTGCAAAAAAGGTGAGTTTATTCTCTTTAATTGGTGATGATGGATATGAATCCTTTATAAGAGAAAAAATTAACACCAGTATTACTCCTATTTTGTTTAAAGATAAAAATCGTCCTACTCTTATAAAACGACGTTTTGTCGAAGGTTATTCTTTAGCCAAATTATTCGAAGTTTACATAATGGATGATTCTCAACTAGATTCAGAAATGGATAAACTGATGTGCATGAAAATGAAGGAAATTGTGAATAGCTTTGATATTGTACTTGCTGCTGATTTTGGACATGGTGCAATTACTGACGCTATGCGATCTTTATTGTGTGATCAAAATACTTTCCTTGCCATTAATACTCAGGCCAATTCTGGAAATAGAGGTTTTCATACTTTTGTACGCTATAAAAGAGCAAATTTCGTTTCAATTGCTGAGCATGAGCTTCGCTTAGAAGCTAGAAATATGACCAAAAAAGTTAAATCGTTACTTGAAGAAGCTTTTGCTAAAATTGATAGTGATACTTTTATTGTGACAAGAGGAAAACAAGGATGCCTTGTGAAACATAAAAGTCAATCTATTATCGATATTCCTGCTTTTGCTCAAAAAGTTGTAGATCGCATAGGTGCTGGAGATGCTTTTTTATCCATTGCCGCGATGGCATCTTATGTTGGAGCTCCACCTGAACTTATTGGTTTTATAGGTAATGTAGTAGGTGCACTCGCAGTAGGAATTCTAGGGAATCAGAAAGCAGTTTCAAAAGAATGTTTAACCGCTTATATAAAATCATTACTTCGTTAATAATTTCCCTGTCATATTTTAGTAGTCAACGCACAATTTATTTATATAACTTATAATTCATCATATTTTAGTATATTAGTTACTAGAATATAATTGGAGCTTTACATGTCTAATTATCTTTCCGGTAAACGAGTAATCGTGACTGGAGCTTCCGGTACTATAGGGAAGGAATTAGTACACCAATTACTGACATTTTATTCCGTTGGAGAGTTAATCGGTCTTGATAATAATGAGTCGGATCTTTTTTTTCTTGAAGAACGCCATCAACAATTTGGTAATTCAAAATTTTATCTTGCTGATATACGCGATGTAGATAAAATGACTAAAATTATGCATGGAGTAGATATCGTTTTTCATACGGCTGCGTATAAACATGTCATTCTTTGCGAACGTTCACCTTTTGAAGCTGTTCAAACAAATATTTTAGGCATTCAAAATGTTATAACTGCTGCTATCGAAAATGGAGTTAAGCGTGTTGTGTTTACTAGCTCTGACAAGGCAGTCAACCCTACGAATGTAATGGGAACTTCAAAACTCATGGGAGAGCGCCTAATTACTGCAGCCAATACGCATCGCTGGAACAAAGGACAGCGATTTGTTTCAACTCGATTTGGTAATGTCTTAGGGTCAAGAGGCTCCGTAATTCCCATTTTTTATGAGCAAATCAAACTAGGAAAATCAGTTACACTGACAGATGCTAATATGACACGTTTCATTATGAGTATTTCTCAGGCTGTACGTCTAGTAATTGACTCTGTAGAGTTAGCATGTGGCGGAGAAGTTTTTGTTACAAAAATGCCTGTTATTCGCATTAAAGATTTGGCTGAAGTGATGATAAAAAATCTTGCACCATTTTTTGGACGAAATCCTGAAGATGTAGAAATTAAGATTATTGGCTCAAAGCCAGGTGAAAAAATTTACGAAGAACTAATGAATGATGAGGAAACTAGACGAACTTGGGAATTACCTAATTACTTTACAGTATTACCAGCTTTCAAAGGTATATATAGAAATGTTGATTACAACTTCCCTAACATTATTTCCCATAATATTAATTTACCTTATCGATCAGATCAACAAACATACCTTAGCCAGGAAGAACTGGAACTATTTTTAATTAATAACAACCTGCTTAATGGCCCAGAAGTACCAGAACACCCATCTGGGAGATTTTGGCCAGATAATGCTTAACTTTCATTTTAGCGTTGTGGATCATTATGGTTTTATTTTACGCAGCAATAACCCACTGTCGTATATAAAGTTGACCTGAGTATTTCAAAAAGCTTTAGGTGTTTGACTCAGGATTAAAAAATAATTTTTTATGTTTGTTTTAAATGCGAGTAAGTACTTACTAGGTATGTTAATATTTAGCTATAATGAAATATATCTCGGATCAAAACTTCCATCCTTGCTGGCATTCTTCGAATGATGTGCTTCGGATCTTGATTTTTGCAAATCAAGATTTTCTATTTCAAATATTGTTCGTTTCTTATTTTGCTTTTTGAGATTATTGATCCTGCTACATGGTTGTAGACACGGAGTTAAGCCACTATCCTGAAAATCCAACAGGAGGAGTGGACGAGCAAGACCAGCAGGACATACGATCTGGAATTTAAACGGAATGCTGTAAGGTTGGTTGATGAAAACGGCCGGTTAGTCTCTGATGTTCCAGAAAGTCTTGGAATCAACCGGGATGTGATCCATCGCTGGCGTCGAGACATACGAACCCTGGGGGATATGTCTTTTCCAGGGCACGGGCGACAGGCTCTGACTGATGAGCAGCGCAGAATCAAAGAACTGGAAAAGCAGTTAAAAGATGTCGTAGAGGAGCGGGGTATATTAAAAAAAGCCTTGGCCATCTTCAGCAAAGCACCCAAAATGAAATTTCAGACGATCCATTCCAATCGCTCGCTCTTTTCGGTGAGGAAGATGTGCCAGGCATTCTCGGTTTCAGCGAGCGGATATTATGCCTGGAAAACCCGGACGCCTTCAAAACAGGCCCGTGAAAATATTCTTTGCAAGTCCGGAGACGGAAACTTTACGAGGAGCATGGAGGGAGAGCTGGAAGTCCCATGATTACAGCGGATCTGCCACAGAGCAACAATTTTGCTCTGTCAGCAGGGCCCGTGTGGCCAAGCACATGCGCAGTCTGGGGCTCAAATCCAAACTCACCAGGAAATACGTGGTGACAACCGATTCAAAGCATGCGGAACCTTTTGCTAAAAATATATTGAACCGACAGTTTTCTGTTGCGGCTCCCAATCAAGTATGGGTAACCGATATTACCTATCTCAAGGTTGGAAGAAAATGGCATTACCTTACTGTACTTATAGATTTATTCTCTCGGATGGTGGTCGGTTGGGATTTGAGCGACTTGCTCGAGCGCCATTCCGCCATGAAAGCCTTTCAAAAGACTCTTGGGCGTCGCAGGCCAAAAAACGGATTACTCGTTCAGTGATCGGGGCATCCAATATGCGAGTAAGGACTTCAGGCTGCTTCTTGAGCAAAATGGCAGCATTCAAAGCATGAGCGTAAAGGAAATTGCTGGGATAATGCTGTGGCGGAATCCTTTTTTCACACGTAGAAAACGCAGTATATCCGACACCACACTCTCGTGACTCGTAAAGCAGCAGAGTTGGCCCTGTTTCAATATATCGAGGTCTACTATAATCGCAGGAGACGTCATTCCTCAAATTCCTGGAAGTCTCCGGCAGAATATGAACAGCAAACGAAATATCAGGATGTACTTAACAGCCTCTACAAAAAAATGTGGCAGGATCAGCCGAACAGAGTGGGCTTCGCTTACGGGGCTACAAACACTCGGCAAACTGATTACGGGCGTGAAATTCGTTAACAGCAAGGAATTGGCTGAGGAAAATTCAGAACAGCCCGACAGTGAAGCTGCCTGAGCGCGTACACCAGATTTGACTATAACTCCAAATATTTTGAAACCATCATATTTTGTAGCTCTACTCTGAGGACAACCTTTGAGCACTTCCAACAGGCGATGCTAAAAGTGACTCAGGAAAGAAATTTTAAGGCTGGCAAGGAATTGTTTGGGACTCTTCGTTGACTTTGGAATATATGTCATTTAGTTGGGGTATAGTTTCAAAATTAGAGCGATAGCTAGGCCATAAAGATGCACATTGTTAATATCATAAACTTTTTAAGATCATGTCTGAAAACAACCTGCCTTTGATTACAACAAATAGTATCATTCCAGAATATTGATTCTCTTACTTGGTAATGTAATTCTTATCGCTGATAACATTTTATAAAAAAATAATTTGATTCTTATGATTAATTTTAGATCTATGCCCACGATTACTGTTTTAATCTGTAATTATAATCATTCTAGATATTTAAAGAGATCAATAAATAGTGTCTTAGAACAGTCAATGAAAGTTGATGAATTAATTATTATTGATGATGGTTCAACAGATAATAGCCTTTATATTATTGAAGAATACTCTGCTAATTATAAAAATATAATTAGCTATCCCAATAAAAAAAATATTGGTCTAATCGCTTCTCAAAATCGAGGTTTACATCTCGCAACTTCTGATTTTATCCTTTTTCTAGGTGCCGATGACTTTTTCGATAAATTATATTTGGAAAAAGTAAAAGTTGGTCTTTCATTTTATCCTAATGCAGGCGTTGCTATGAGTAATTACTGTGTTGTTGATGAAAATGGTAAGACTATCATAAATAATGCACTGCCTAGTATTTCAGATCGTTCCATTTATTTTTCAGGGCATGATTGGGAAAAAATATCCATCAAACACGGAATAGTACATAATGGAAATTGTGCATATAACGTTGAATACTTAAAAATTCTTAATGGCATACAAGATAAAATAGGAGATAGTGTTATCTCTTTGATCCTTGGCCTGCGATATGGCGTTTGGCTTACACCAGAAGTACTAAATTATTTTACTTACAATTCAAAGAGTAATTTTAAACTTGATATAAACTCTTTTGATGAGGTAATTTTCAGACATAATCTACAAATTAAATTTTTGGAAAGTAATACCGTTGCGACTGTTCCCAGTGCAATATTGAAAGTGTATTCTAATAACTATTTAACGCAGTATATTGATCAAGTATTGATTGATCATCTTCTGTATCTCAATAAGTCCGAAGTAAGGTTAACTAGTTTAGTTGTATCTTCAATCGGTCATTTCTTTTCATTAGTTATGATACGTTTTTATTTTGGTGTTTATAAGTTTTTAATCAAGTCTTTGCGTATTGGTCTAAAGTTTACATACTTACGCTTTATTCCTTTTAGAAATAAGGGCTTTTATTCTATTTTAAGAAGGTTGTTGGAAGAATTTAGATGAAATTCAGTAACTCAGTAGTTGTATAGCTTGCTGATAATTTTAAAAATGTAAATGCATAAAATATATTATTGCTTAAACATCAGTATCTTTTATAAATTTGTTTAAAATCATATTTTATGAATCAATATTTTTTTACATAGCATTTTTGCACTAAAAGGGTTTGCATATGCTTATAAATAAGAAGGCGATAATTTTTGGTGTTTCTGGTCAAGATGGTTCCTATTTAGCAAAATTACTTTTAGAAAAAGACTACACTGTAGTAGGAGTATCAAGAGATGCACAAAAAGCTTCTTTTGAAAATTTACACAAACTAAATATTTCAACGGATATCATCCCTGCCTCAGCGTCATTAAATGATTTTCGTAGTGTTTTACAAATAATTAAAAAATTTAAACCTGATGAGATTTATAACTTGGCAGGTCAAAGTTCTGTTGGTTTATCTTTTTCTATGCCTGTTGAAACTTTTGAAAGTATTAGTATCGCAAATTTAAACTTGCTTGAAGCTATCAGATTTCTCGATCAACCTGTAAAGTATTATAATGCTAGTTCTGGCGAGTGTTTCGGAAATACTGGCAATGATCGTGCAGATGAAGAAAGTGCATTTCGACCGAGAAGTCCTTATGCTGTTGCTAAAGCTGCTGCTCACTGGCAAGTAGCCAATTACAGAGAGGCGTATGGATTATTCGCTTGTAATGGAGTATTATTTAATCATGAATCGATTCTTCGTCCCAGCAGGTTTGTTACGCGCAAAATTGTAAATTGTGCTTGCCGAATTGCTAGGGGTTCTAATGAAAAACTTTTATTAGGAAATATCGATATACAGCGTGATTGGGGGTGGGCCCCGGAATATGTTCAGGCTATGTGGTTAATGCTTCAGCAAAATACACCGGATGATTTTATTGTCGCTACAGGTGAGACTTATAGTCTTAAAGATTTTATTATTGAAGCGTTTTCTTTTTTTAATCTGGATTGGAAAAATCATAGTGGAAGCAGTGATGAATTTCTCAGACCAACTGATATAGAAAAAATTTCTGCTAATCCTAAAAAAGCCGAATTAAAATTAAACTGGAAAGCCAAGTATAAAATGAAAGAAGTTGTTCGTATGATGATTCATGCCGAAATGGAATCTTTTAAGAAAGCGTAAGTTAGAAAAACTATTTTCTATAGTTTATTGTGGCAACATGAATAAATTTAATATCAAAATTGCAATTGACCTTGTTCCTATGCTTCCTGGTGCAGAAAATGGTGGCATTAAAATTTTAGTATGTGAACTTCTTTCAATTCTTCCCAAGATAGCTCCAGATATACTATGGATACTGTTAACCTCTGATGACACACATGAAGATTTAAAAGATTATGAATGCAATAATGTAATTAGAATTTGCGTAAACAAAAGACATGATCTAAAAAATTCCTTTTTTATTTTCCATGTACTTATTAGTTTTGCAAAAAAAATTTTACCGCTAAAAGTTAAAAAAATTATAAAACAATATTTTCATACCAAAACTCATAATGATCACTTAAATTTTTTGGAAAATAATAATGTTTCACTAATATTTTGTCCCTTTATGACAAGCTTCTTTAATAACCATAATATTCCAATTGTAGCTATCGTTGCTGACCTACAATCTTTATATAATCCCAATTTTTTTTCAAAAAAAGAAAATTTAAACAGAGAAATTAATTATAAAAAAATATTTTATAAGGCTCATGGAGTCATAACTATATCTAATTTTGTTAAAACAACAATTTTAGATAAGTTTAATTTTCCTGATAATAAGATAAAAGTTATCTCCATACAAACCGCAGAAAGATTTCCAAAACCTGATTATACAAGAATCAAAGAATTAGAACATATTTTTAAGATTAAGATTAATGCATATTTTATTTACCCAGCTAATGCTTGGGAGCATAAAAACCATAATACGCTATTTAAAGCTTGGAAAATACTCGTTCAAGACTTAAGATTTAGAGATATAAAGTTAATTTGTACTGGAGAAAATAATGCTAAAATGCATACTTTAGTAGGCACAGTAACAAAACTTGAACTGCAAAATAACATTATTTTTCCAGGATTTCTACCAGATAAAGATTTTTGTACATTGCTTTCGCATTCTATGGGTATGATATTTCCTTCTTTGTATGAAGGTTTTGGGATGCCTGTTATTGAAGCAATGCGGCAAGGTATTCCTGTACTTTGTAGTAATAGTACTAGCCTACCTGAAGTTGGTGGCGATGCTGTTTTGATGTTTGATCCCTTAAATCCAAAATCAATAGTTACTTCTATAATTAAAATTATGACAGACAAAAGTCTTAGGCAAAATTTATCAGTAAAAGGTATAATTCGTGCCGAGCTTTATAATAAACCTTACCAAATGGGGCAGGAGTATTTAAACTTTTTTCTGGATGTTATATAATTATATTTACATTGAGTTTTAAATCGTCAAAACTTTAAAAAAAACATAGAATCAACAGTACATAAGCTTGACCTGACAGTTACCATTAATATGGCTGGTATTTTTCAGAAGTGGCTCGGGTTGTTCGGACCACCGAGCGGCATTTTTAAGGTGGACAAATTGACAGATCATGCCGCCTCGGAACGGACCTGAGAAAGTAATACCTCAGGCTTGAGACCATTTCGATATACCGTCATCGGCTTTTGACCGTCAAAGGCAAAATGCGGTCGACGGGTATTATAAAATTCGAACCAGCGGGCCAGTTCTTGGCGCAGCTCTTTTCCGGTTTCCAGTTCTTTCAGGTAAACGCACTCGTATTTTACCGAACGCCACAGACGTTCCACAAACACATTATCCAGCCAGCGGCCCCGACCATCCATTGAAATACGTACGCCAGCATCGCGCAGGGTTCGTGTGAACTCGTAGCTGGTGAACTGTGAGCCCTGATCCGTGTTGAATATTTCTGGAACGCCATAACGGTTGAACGCTTCATCCAGTGCCGCAACGCAAAAATCGACATCCATTGTGTTCGATACCCTCCAGGACAAGACCGCCCGGCTATACCAGTCCATGATGACGACAAGATACAAAAATCCTCGTTTCATGGGGATGTAGGTGATGTATGAGCACCAGACTTGGTTTGGACGAACAACCGAGACATTCCGCAGCAAATACGGATACACTTTATGGCTCGGATGTGGCTGGCTTGTGCGGGGCTTCTGGTAAACTGCCATGAGTCCCATCTTACGCATCAGCCGGCGTACGCGTTCTCGGCCTACTTGATATCCCAGATCGTTCAACATGGTGCGCATCTGGCGTGAACCGAGAAAAGGCGATTCCGTAAAGAGTTCATCGATGCGTCGCATCAATTCGAGGTTCAATGCCGATTCCCCGCAAGGACGATAGTAATACGTCGACCTGTGCAAATGCAAAATGGCACACTGACGCCTGACGCTGAGCTTGGGATGTCCGGAGTCGACAATCCCTCGCCTTCGCTCGCAGCTCATATTTTGGCGAAGGCTTGTTGCAAAAAATCCTTCTCCACCAGAAGTTGCCCGATCTTGGCATGCAGTTCCTTGATCTGGGACTCGCTATCTTGCTGGTCGGCTTTGGCTTTGCCTGAAAACGAAGCCACAATGCCTTCTTTGGCCTGCTTTTTCCATTTGGAGATCTGATTAGCATGAACTCCGTACTTGCTCGACAGCTCAGCGATGGTCTGTTCTCCGGATAAAGCATCAAGAGCGACTTTGGCCTTGAATTCAACAGAAAATTTCCTTTTTTTCTTGGACATCTTTTCCTCCTCATTGGGAGTTTATGTCCACCTTAACTTGTGGTCCAGATTTTTGAGGCCACTTCTGTGGGTCAGTTTTCGAGTTCCGTTGACACCTTACCTTGAGCTTAGGAAGTTCTGAGTCGACAATCCCTCGCCTTCGCACGCAAACTCATATTTTTGCGAAGGCTTGTTGTGAAAAATCCTTAACCACCAGAAGTTGTCCGATCGTGGCATATAGTTCCTTGAATTGGCACTTGATACCTTGCTGGTCATCTTGGGCTTTGCCTGAAAACGTAGCTACAATGCCTTCTTTGTCCTGCTTTATCCAGTTGGGGATCTGATTAACATGAACTCCGTACATGCTGGAAAACTCAGCCATGGACTGTTCTCCGGATAAAGCATCAAAAGCGACTTTCGCCTTGAACTTAGCAGAAAATTGGTTATTTTTGGATCAAATTTCCTCATCATAGGGAGGTTACGATCACCTATCCTTTTGATCCAGATTGCTCATCCATTTAAATATTTTGAAAATTCGCTTTTGACCATATGTACGCTCCTAGAAAGACATAACTTAGCTATAAAATATCAACAAAATATGGAAATTAAAATTTATTAGGAGTAAAAGTACGCTTTTTTGCTGCATTTAAACAATTTATAAATATGTGTTTTATAAGATCCCCTCGAAAGGATTTATTCCAACGTAGAGAAGCTGTGAGAGGTAATAGAATTTTGCCTAGCAAAACATGCAAAGCACTACCGGGACGTATTCCTCTTTTTTCAACATAAGCACAGGACCATCCTGTCAACCAAGAAGCTGGAGTATAGCCAAGCAGAGCGCGAGTTATATCATTAGTTTGACGATGTAACTCTAATCTTTGCGCAACAGAAAAAGCCATATTATGACGTCTCATACTTGCAAATGTTTCTGGAATATATAGAAACTTAGCCTTATTTAGTCCCAACCTTAACCAGAAATCATAATCCATAATTCTTGTTTTAGTGTTTAATGGCCCATACTTTTCAAAAATAGATCTTCGAAAAAATGCTGCAGGTTGGCTAATGATACAAGTCTGCTGCATTCTCAGCCAATTCCATGGCTCTACAGGATAAGTATCAATAATACACCCATTTTCATCAACGTAATTAGCATTACCATAAACAACATCTACATCTTCTGATAGTTCAAAGACTTTAATAACCTTTTCAAATATATTTGGGTATAATATGTCATCAGCATTAAGCCAAAATAAAATATCTCCAGAAATATTTGAAAACCCCTGATTAATAGCATCTGCTGGCCCAGCATCAGCAATTGATGTCCAATAAAACGCATCATCATAGGAACTTAAAATATCGACCGTTCCGTCGGTACTGCCCCCATCCTTCACAATATAAGTAAATATATCTTTATTTTGAGATAAAATACTATTTATTGTCTGTTCAATATATTTGGATTGATTATAAGAAGGAGTTACGACAGCAACAGAGTATTTTTTTTTTCATTTTTTTGTATAGAATATTAAATTAAAATCATATGTAAACATACTTCGTGATATAGCTATATATTTTTTTATAGTTCATTAGTCTAAGCTTCAATGCTCAAACACCAAGTTCGTATACCTGTCTCAAAAAAAATTGATTTCGAAGAGAACCCCTTTTTAGCTTTCTCTATTATCACAATCAATTTGCCATTAGAATTTAATGACCTAGCATTTTTTATTACGTCATATTTGTCTTGTTCCCAATCATTGGCAATAAGTACGTTGTAACCAAGTGATTGAAAATCAGATGTGATCATACTCAGTTCCTTTCCTAGCCTTTTTGCCAGTTTGAACTTGACGCATATATTCCTCCATCCATCATCAGCAGGAGCATTAGCTGGGACCGAAAATTCTTCTTGAGCAAGAAATAGGCTTGAAACATTGCCAATATCTCTATGATAAATTTCATTTTTCCAAGAAAAGATGCGACCAATAAAATTAGGAAGAACTTCCGTACTAAAATCAGAAGTGCTTTTGTTCGAACTTTTTATAAATTGAATAACTTCGTGCTCGAGAATATATACAGCAGCATTAGCCTGATTACTAGTAGCATTTATCGGCTTCTCGATAAAATCAATAACTAAGCCATCAGTATCTACAGTTACAATTCCACAGGTACTCGGTGTAGGAGTTTTAAAAGTCATCATTGTCATGACAGCATCAGAAGGTCGTAACTCGTGTGCCATTATAAAATCTTTTATATCAGCTAAACAAAGATTATCACCGTGAATGACCATTAAGTTAGAGTCTCCTATAAAATTAATATTATCTTGTATAGTTCCACCAGTACCAAGAAGTATAGGTTCATCCACAAAAGTTAATCCTGCAGAAAGTCTTGTATTCGAACTCCATTCTGACATAATGTCTTTATGGTGATGCCTATTTATAAGTATTTCGTGAATTCCGGCTTGATTAAGTGCTAGAATCCAGTACTCAATCAATGGTCGGCCATTAATCGGCATTAAACATTTAGGTAATACATTAGTAAGAGGAGCTAAACGAGAACCAATACCTGCAGCAAGAATAATAGCTTTCATTGATTTTTAAACCATAATAATACAAGTAAAATGCTAAATGATATGTACTTAACCGACAAAAAAACGGAAAAATGTGTAAAAAGATTAATAACTTTTTTTTGTATAGGGTAAAATAAAAATATCACTAGGGTAAGCATTGTTTGCATTTAACCCTAATTTAATTCCACGTATGCGTGTGTCATTTCCGCCAAAAATGCTTTCTTGCCATGTATGGTCAACACTAAAGTTCACAGCAACGTAATGCCCCCAATGAGTAGCTTTTTTTACATCTTCTGAACAAAATGATAATCGTAGTATATACCATTTATTATTTATAATGTGCAGTTTAGTAACTAAATCAGGCTGTATCCAAGCTTTTAATTCTAAGGGACGCTGATGAATGTCAGGATTTTCAGCCTTAATGCGAATTAATAATAAGCCATCTTCAGAAGTAGAAACAGAATAAGGCATAATGGCATCTTTAGTAGTCCAACGATAATAGCCAGATTTTTTTGAAAATTCTGTGGGGTAAACACCCTGTATGTGACCAAGTGGCCACCATGATTGCTTTTGAATTTCTCTATAACCATCTATACCAAAAGAATGCTCATATGAAAAAAAACAATAAAAAGGTATTATAATGATAACGATAAATAGTAATACTCTAGTTGGAAAAATAGTATAATGATTTTTTCCAAGAAACAGGCATAATCCCATGTAAAAACTAGTTAAGAAACAGACACCAGGTTCAAAAATATGTGGACCAGTGACAAATAATAAAATTAAAATCATATAAGCGAATACAATACATGCAGCTTGAAAACGTTTTTTAGGATCACCTCTTATATTCATTACTCCATAGCAACCAGAAATTAAAGGTAGTAATAAAATTAGTACTAATATAATGATCCCCACAAGTCCAAGATCCGCACAAATTTGAAGATAGAGATTGTTAGCATTATCTATCCAATTATTAGCAAGATCCTCCTGAAAACGATATCTGGTATTTTCTAATTGCCGTTGATATCCACCAGGTCCCCAACCTGCGAAGGGAGATAGTCGAATAAGATATACAGCCTGAAGGCCAAGTTCAACTCGTCCAGAACTTTTTAAAATATCAATAAAATCACCGCTTATTACTTTAGAGCAAAAAATGGCAAGACGACTAGATTGATCCTTTGATTGGGAAATACCGCTAAAAACAATTCCAATAGCAAAAATAAATATGACTAAATATATAATCGCAGAACGAAATTTTCTAAAAGATTTTATAGACCATATCCATAGAAATGGTAATGAAATAATTAAGCAAGTAATCCCAATAAACGATGTTCTACTTCCACTAGTGAAACATGCTCCAATAGTTAGAATACCACCTATGATAAAAAGGCTTTTAGCTCTTTTTCCTGAGGAGTTAAAGAAACTATAAATAAATAATGGTAAGATTAAAAATGATTGCAATCCTAGTCCATTGGGATCTGTTGCAAGACCATACATTCTATTAGAAAAAACATATGTAGATTTTAGAGGAGTACAACAATTATAGCCTAAAAATTGCAAGATCGATATTATAAATGAAAACACACAAATGCTGCATATTATAGATATAAAAAGTTGCAATTTATTATAATTATAATATATACAAAAATAACAATAAAAAGTTGTGATCACTAAACCAATATAATAGCTAGCAATTAAGTTTAATCCTGGTAATAATTGTTCTTTTGATCTTTCACTGATAGTAACAATATATTTCTGTGGTAAGTTATTTAGTGCAGTGAAATGAAAAAAATACGATATTAGATTAATTATCATAAATAGAAGAATACACAAAAAAAAGTTTTTTTCTGCCCGACCAAAGGAATGTACCCCCTGTTCTGAAAGATGAGCCAATAAAACACAAACAATAAGTATTAGCATATTTACATAGTAAGTTCCTCTTCCGATTAAAAAAAATGAAGCTATTAATACAAAAAATATAAATATTGGAATTTTTCTTTGATCTATTAATAATAAACTTTGTTGCATAAATCGCATCACTATCTCTTTAATGAGTAAATTGAGCACAATAAAAAACATAATTGTAGTGGTTCAGGCTTGACCTGACAGTCACCCTTTTGATGAGCTGGCAATTGTCAGTTTAGTTCAAACTTATGACCTTTTCCTACCAGATGCTCTTGCCATACATAGTTTCCATTGGAGTTCGACCGCAACACATTTTTCCGTGATAAGTACGCTCGGTGTTGTAGTAGGTCAGCCAAACGTCCAAATCAGTTTGCAATTCCTTTAATGAATGGAAGATCTTTTTCCTGAAAGCAACTTGGTAAAATTCATTCAATATTGTTTTGTAGAAACGCTCACAAATACCGTTTGTCTGTGGATGTTCGCTTTAGTCTTGATATGTTCGATGCCACAAATACCAAGAAATCATGTGTCTCAACTCGGCAACAATATTCGGTTCGCCGATCAGTGAGAATGCGCAATATCCCCATTTCCTGCTCTTTAAAAAAGGGCAGCACCCGGTCATTAAGTAGGTCTGCTGTGGTAATGGGTGTTTACGTTGTGTATAGCTTTGCGGTAGCACATTTGGACTACGTATCCACAAAAATCTGTTGATAAATACGCCCGACACCTTTAATTGTACCTACGTAAAAAGTGTCCTGACTGCCCAGATAACCGGGAGGTACAATCTCAATCTCACCATGCGCCTGGTCGTCATCCTTCTTATTCTCAAGCGCTTGTACTTGGGATTATGTAAGAACAGAACAACCCCCTGATCGACGGAGATCTTTTCCAGTGCTTTTAAACGCAGCTTGAAGTTATGCAACCCATGACGCAGCCAGATTGAACGAACGCCAGATGGCGAAACAACTATGCCTCGTTTTCGCAGTTCGTTGCTGGAACGTGCATTACCATGAGCAGGGAAATCTGTGGCGTAGGCAATGACAGCATCTTCAATATCAGCTTCAACCCTATTCTTCAGGTTGGGTTTACATCAGCTCCGATCGAAGAGGGATTCAACTCTGCCTTGTACTTTTTTTCGGCATTCTCAGGACAATACAGCGCAGCTATACTAATCCATGATGACTACAAAATACAAAAAACCGCGTTTCATGGGAATAAAGGTGAGACCTGAACTTAAGACCAGCTTTGGACGAAAATAAAAAATTTTCGCTGTAAATACGAATAGTTTTGCGCGGATTCGGCTGGCTAGTGCAGCTTTTCTGATAAACTGCCATAAGTCTTACCTTACAAATTATCCGGCGTATGTCTCTCCAGTCAACCTGATATATAAGATCGTTTTGCATAGTCCGCATCTGACGTAGATAGAGAAAAAGTTAATTCGTTAAGTGTTCAGAAATACATATCATTAAATTGAGATTCATTGCCAATTTTTCTAATACCGACGATAGTAGTACGTCAACATGTGCAAATGCAAAATGGAACTCTGATGCCTTACGCTGAACTTGAGAAGTCGAGATCAGTAATCCCTGAAGAGTTGGAAATTTATGCAGAAAGATCCTTTATTATGAAACTCGCTACTTTTCTGGTCAGAATTGGGATATTTAATTGGCGTGAACTCCGTGCTTACTTAAAATCCAGCTATAAGTTATCCAGACTGAACATTCACGGCGACTTTGACCTTAAATTTAGCTGTGAAATTTAAGGCAACTTTCACATGCTGAATTTTTTGTCCTTTTAAACTACCTGGTTTAGCTTTTAGTAGCTCCTTTCTCCCATAGGTGTGTGTGGTGTCTTACACCAAATTCAGGTCTCCCTGATTCAATACATTCTTTAAAATTTTTTAGTTTGAGATTTAATGTTATTTTTTATTCTCTTTATTTATTTTTGTTAAAAATTCCTTACTAATGATATATAAACCAAGAAGAGAAAATACTGCTGTAAAAAAGAAGAAAGAAAGAATAAGAGTCTTTCTTGATCCTAAAAAAAGATTTTTTTTGATTTTAAGAGGATAAGATAACTCGTATTTAAAACCACTATTTTTTTGAATTTCAACATCTATCAATTTTGCTATGTTTAATATTTCCTCATTCATGTCATGTAATATACTAATTGATTTTTCTAACTCATCAATAGAATTATTATTTTCTGCGGTACTGCTATTAGATGGACAATGATAATCAGATAATTTTTGGTAAAATAAAGTTGTCAAATTAAATTCATAAAGTGTGTCTACTAATTCGATATAATTTTTAGATTGATATCTACTTTTATCTTGAGATTTTTGTACAGCAAACACCGAGAAAGATGAGTTTTCTTCTTTCTTTATATCTATATCACTATCTTTTTTTGTATCAGAAGAAAAAAACTTTAATTTTTCTTTTAATGCTTCTACACGAGGTTGATAAATTAAGAGTTGAGAATTAATGTAATTCATTGATGTATTTTCTGTACACATAACATTAAGAAAAATTGGAATAAACACTTTTTCAAAATTATATTCAAATTTATTATATAATAATGTAAACTTATAATTTAAATTTTCAATATTGTAAGACTCTTTATACACATTTTTTAACTTTGAAAAATAATGAATGTGGCTTTCATAAATACTTCTTAAATTATCAGCGGCAATGAATATCATCTTTTTCGAATAATTTTCAGAAAATTTACCTTGAAAATCGTATAAAGTATGTTTGAATTTACATTCATTTGATGCTTTATTGCTCATATCATGAAAAATTTTAAGCAACATAGTCTCAATTACTGTTGTGTTACAATATTGATCGCTAACATAATAGCGCAAAGAATACTTAATTTTTTTAAACTCATTGTCTGTTTCTAATTTTTCAGCAGTATTATTACGAATAACCTGCCCCAATAAGTTATCTCTAAAATTTTCGAAAGAAATGCTCTTGTCTATTTTATTATCAATATAAATTTTATAGACAGATTCACTTGATAAGTAATTTTCCAAAACATCTTCCAGTATATTCGAATAATACTTATTTATATACTTATCCTTCGATGAAAATAACGCATCAATTTCAATATAATTCACTCGATTCGAATAGTAAATATCGTAAATGAAAAGGATGCTAACTGTTAACAATGACAAGATAAAGCAAATAACAATCAAAATTTTATATTTTGAAAGTATGCTGATAATCCTTATAATATTAACGTCATCTACTGAGGGGACGATCTCCCCTTGGGTAGCATCCTTATTATCCATTAAATTTATCCTTAAAGACTTAAAGTTACCAAAAAGTATCTTTTGTTATTTTTTAATAAATACAAACTGATTATTGGCATGACCATTTGTAGTTTTAATCTTATCTAACTGAAATCCTCTTTCTTTAAGAAAATAAAAAGTATTTTCCACAGAAGCTACTTCAAAAGGTAGACCTCCAAGCCAATCGAACCAATCATAAAAAATAGACATACCACGTTTCTCTTTATATGTTGAAAAAATATTTTTCTTTTGAAGAATACATTGAAAAAGTTCTCTTAAAATAAAGAATGGAATAAAATATAAAGAAACCAGCGCTTTACCAAATTTATTGGAGCAATAAATTTTCTTAATTTGTTTCCATAGACCAGATCTCCACCCCATATCATTATATAATGCTATAAACAATTTACCATCTTGATCTACAAGTTTCGAAGCATTATCGATTGCAGACCACATATCCCCTGTATGGTGAAGAACCCCCCAGGAATATACAACATCGTATTTATTTAAGTTACTAAGAAAGTCTTTGTCTAAAATAGATCCACGTTTAATATTCCAATCTTCATCATCAGGAAAGTAGATTGATCGTAATTTTATAGCACAAGCCACAGATTTTGGATCATAATCAAAAGAATAAACTTTAGCGCCAAGTTTACGTGCAGCTAAAGAAAATAATCCACTTCCAGAACCAATGTCTAATACAGTTTTATTCGTTAAATCATCAACATCTAGCATCTCTCTTATGGAGCAAATAGCAATATCAACACGTTCTTTAGTTAATGTATTTAAAAAATTTTGCCAATTTTTTCCAAATTCATAACGCTTTCCTGTTCTAATTTCTTCTTCAAAAGAATTGCGCATAAAAATCCTTATTATTTAGAATATTATATAACGATAATATTATTGTACAAAAATATTTGGCAAAAAAATTACAATTGACAGAAATTTAAATATAATTAGCCTAATCATCGCATAAAAGTACAGGAGATCTAACTGATAATTTTAATACCAATTAATTTTAGAATCATTTTACAATCGTGTTTTTGAATTTTCCAAAGTAAAATAGTAGAAAGAATGATAAATAACAATAGAAAAATGATTCTTATACTTAGATCAAAACTAAAAAATAATGTCACTAAAACAATAATAAAAGTCAATATGAGCTGTAGTGTAAACTTAAAAGGAAAACATATCTCATGAGTTAATTTACTACTTATTATAATTGACAGAACTGCAGCAGAAAATGAAGAAATACACGTAGAAAAGGCGGCTCCAGAAATACCATAAAGAGGAATTAACATGTAATTAAATATAATATTCAGTACAGCAGATGAAACAGCTATATAAAACCATAGAATCGGACGCTTTTTTCCAGAAATAATATTTCCTGGAATTACATATAGAGCTTGAAAAACAAACGCTAACGAAAGATATATAAGTGATTCTGACGCTTCACCAAAAGCGTCCCCATAAAAAAAAGATAAAAGTTCTTGTGCAAATAAAGTTAAAGGAACAACTATTAGGCATGTCACATAGATTACGTAACCAAAGACTCTTATATTGAGTTTATGCGCCTCTTCATTTTTTTTTTGGCTGTATAAAACACTTAAATTTGGTAGCATGAATATAGTCAGTGCAGATGGAGCAAAACCGAGTAAATTTGATAATGAAATTGATGTTTGATATAATCCTGCATAATATTGTGTCAAAAAATAACCTACCATAAACATATCAATTTGTTTATAAACTAAATGTAGCGTTGCACTCAAGTAATTTGGAAGCGAATACTGTAATAAGGGTACAAGAAATTTTTCAGAAGTATCTTTTGCAAGTAACTCTTTAAGTGAAATAATTTTTTTAAAGAAAATATGTACATTATAAAATTGGGGGAGAAAATAGCTGACCACAATCAACAAAGCCATAAGTATAATATTGCCTGAAGTAAAATAAAGTACCAAAGGGATACTCAATAAGCGAACAATCGGAGGCAATAATCGAAGTATCTGTAATGAAAATGAAGCTTGTGCTGCTATAAAAATTGAATCAAAGAAGGTTTGTAATGATAATAATGGAATACAAAAACACAAAATAATCAATACACTTTGCATCTGAGCAAAAGGGTAAATCTTCTCTACAAAAAAATATGCAAATAAAAAGGTTCCTACAAAAAAGATTATACTGCTAGCTGTCAACAGAGCTAATACACTAGAAATTATATTTTTTAGTTGCTTTTTTTCTGACAGATATTGCGCAACAAAAAATACAATTCCGCTGCCTAAACCTAAAAGACTAAATTGAGCAACAAGCAAAACTATTGAATTTGAAAGTGAAATGATACCATATTTGTCAGGACCTAAAATTCTAGTCACAAGGATTTGATATAGAAAACTTATACCCTGTAGGAAAATACTTCCCAAAAAAGCATATCCTGCGCCATGCATCATACGGCGAAATAGAGAATTAGAAACTCCTCCGGCATTCATTATGAACGCTATATTATCGTCAATTTTGGTAACGGTATCAGGTAGTCACCATTGACTATTTCTTTGTATTTTGTATTCTTTTGTATTATCGCATCGGCATAACGCCAAGCCATAATTATCACGACATCTGGCTTTAAGGAACAAAGTTTATCTGGCTCGTAAACAGGAATATGGACTCCTGGACTGTATAAACCAATTTTAACCGGATTTTCATCAACAAAAAAATCTATAAAATTAGAGAGTTCAAAATGATAAAGTAAAGTAGTAGATGTAGCAGAAGCACCATATGCGGCTATTTTGCTACCGCTCTTACGATATTCAATGAGCTTATTGCGAACTTCATTTTTTGCTTTATCTACTTTTGCCATAAAATCTTCATAGAAGCTGACCTGATACAGTCCTGCAGATTCTTCTTCAAGAAGGAATTTATTTAAGTTTTTAGATTTTGGTCTAGGTCCATTTATAAGTTGCACAAAACAGCGTATGGATCCACCTTTAGTAGGAACTCGCATAACATCAAAAAGCTCCATCCCATGTTTTTCAAAAAACTTAACTAGAGGCTTGATGGAATATTGAGATAAATGTTCATGATAAATGAAATCGAAGACCATATTTTTAACTAAATCCAATAAGTACGCACATTCTAGGATATATACACCGTCTTCATCAAGCAAGTTGTGTATACCTTGCATAAAATCATCGGCATCATCAATATTTGCAAAAATATTATTAGTAGAAATAATCGATGCAGCACCATGTGTTTTTCTATACTTTTTACTATTATCACTATTAAAAAAATCTGAAACTGTCTCGATTCCCATAGAACAGGCTTTCTCAGCGATTGTTTTGGCTGGGTCAAATCCTAAAACTCTATAGCCTCGATTTTTATAAAAACCAAGTAATGTTCCATCATTACTCCCTAAGTCAACAATAAGAGAACCTTCTTTGGGATTAATTTTATCCAAAACGTAATCTGAATATTCACGAAAATGTTCAACTAATCCTAAAGAGCTTTGTGTTTTATAGAGATAATCATAATAAATAGCTTCTGCTCTTATAACATCAAGAAGTTGTACATGACCACAGTTATTACATAAATACATATCAAGAGGATATATATTTTGTTTAGATGTTAGCAGACTTTCTGGGATGTATGAATCTGCAAGTGGTGTTTGAGCAAAAGGCATTACAAGATGAAGTTCTGTAGAACCACATAATCTACATTCATTACGTTTATAATAAATATCACTCATTCCAACACCTACTCAAAAAAAATGAAAGAATGATCTCCAGTGTACCCTGAATGGGTAAACCACCAGTCCCATTCTTCAGGACTAAAAAAACATTCACCGGTGAGCACCCAACACATCATATTAACTTTTTCTTCTTCAGTGCGGTAAGATTCAACAACAAGGTATTTATCTTTGGCTACACGTTCCATTTCCCTTAAAGCTTTTTCAAGATCATAGCAATATAGATTATGAAGCGTTGTTAAAGATATAGCAAGATCAAAGGAGTTATCTTCATAAGGTAAGTTACTCGCATTGTTAACAGACAAAAACGGTTTTATTTCTTCTTTAGCATGTTCAATGGCATATGTAGAAATATCAATTCCTGATACAGTAATACCAGGAACTGCTCGAGTTAATTCATATAATAAAAAACCCTTGCCGCAACCTATGTCCAAAATTTTACTATCCGGAGTTAGACCGTAGTGTTGTACTATAGATTGTGCAATTGGGAACCAACGACCATCATATTTATACCCCCCATAACCGAATTTTCTATCACCGTCCCAGTAATCATAGTCATACTTTTTAGCTCTGGTTATTGCATCAGCTTTAGGGTATTCATTCATTCTCGCTAAATAGTCTCGTTTTGTACTTTTATGTAATGGAGATAAAAAATCAATATAACTCATTAATACATCCTTTCCTTATTATTGATCATAAAAAAGTTTAAGTATAAATATTTTTAACAAAAATGATTATTATCAGTATAGGTAGATTGAATTAATCTAAAAAAAATAAATTCAAATACTTATGTTCATTCAATTCTATAAAAACTGATCAACCTTTTAGACCATGAGAATTCAAAAAACAAGTAGCTGTTTGAATCGAAATCAGATTTTGTATCATTAGTATTTATTTTAAACACACAAAAAAAGTTTATCAGTCTCACGTAGTAAGATGAAATGCTTCTGGCGAAGCTGGTATTAAGTTCGGTTGCTGTGTCTTACGAAAATCCAATTTTTGTCGGAATTTCGGTGGAAAATGCAAAGTGCCTACCGTAGATCCTCCATCGTTCCGAACAAACGCAGCTAGAATAATTTATGCTAGAAGTGGCTCAAGTTAAGCTCCATTTCAAAAATGGACATTTTGTCTGGTCATGCTGCCTCTGAGCGAATTCGAGAAACTAATTCCTCTAGCTGGGGACAATTTCGAGATACCACCATCGGCTTTTGACCGTTAAAAACACAAAAAAATCGGCTGGTATTAAAAAACGTTCAATTTATTGGCCTACCTCCACTTGGTATTCAGTTCATTCAGATAAAATCACAGGTATATGACCGAACGCTAAAGCCGATCTACAAACATATTATCCGTTCAGCGACTCGACTATGCATGGAAATAGTACGCCAGCATAGAGCATGGTTCGCGTGAATCCGTAGCAGATGAACTGCTCCAGATGGTCAGTATTGAATATTTCCAGTAAGCCCTCGATGTTGAGCGTTTCATCCTGTGCTGTAACGTCAAACATCCATTGTATTCGATATCCTCCCTGGCAAAACACCAGTCCACGATTACGAAAAAAATGCCGCGTTTCATGGGGATGTAGATCACCACTGAGCACAAGATCTGATCGGTGTCAACGGAACTCGAAAACTGACCCACTTTTCCGGATTATGGAAATTGAAAACTGACCCACCCCATTATTCTTCCACCTGCATGGCTGGAAGTTGCTGACCGATGATGCCTGACTTACGTTTGTCCTTGAGGCGGTAGCTGTCCCCACGAATCTGGATCACATGCGCATGGTGCAGCAGGCGGTCCAGAATTGCCGAAGTCAGTGCCGTGTTGCCTCCGAAAGCCTGTCCCATTCGCCGAAGTTCAGATTGGAAGTCAGTATGACCGATCCGGACTCGTAACGTTTGGCGATGACCTGGAAGAACAGGTTGGCCTGCGTATCGCTGAACGGCAGGTAACCGATCTCGTCGATTATCAGCAAACGCTGGCTAAGGACGCTTCGTTTCAGGCATTCCTTGTAGCGCCCCTGGCGTTGCGCGCTTTCCAGTTGCAGCATCAGGTCTGCGGCCGAGATGAAACGCGCTTTTACGCCGTTTTGCGTCGCCAGGTATCCCAGCGCGATCGCCAGGTGGGTCTTGCCCGTGCCGCTGGGGCCGAGGAAAATCACATTTTCCTTGCGGTGCAGAAAGGCCAGACTGGATAGCTCCAGCAGGCGCTGCCGTGGCGCACCGGTGGCGAAGTCAAAGTCGTAATCCTCGAGCGTTTTTATGGCCGGGAAACCGGTCAGCCGGGCCATTGTCTGACGGGAACGGCCCTGGCGCGTCTCGTGCTCGCTGCGGATGACCACTTCCAGATAGTCGACGTAACTGCTTTTTTCCTGGGCCGCCACGTCGGCCAGATTTCCGTACACATCACTCACAGCCTGCAGTTTCAGGCTCTCGCAAAGGGTCTTGATGCGCTCGTGTGCAGTTCGCTCATATTCCATCTCCGATGAAGATCTGTTCGTAGACCTTTGGCGAGCGCTGGAGCGGGAGAACTGGCCAGGGAATCCGGTCGGGGACGGAAGGCGGTAAGGGCTCCACCTGTTGGCGGACCGGCAAGGGTTGTAAGTGTCCTTGCTCGTCCTGCAGCAGGTCCACGGGCCGGGCCTTGAGTTCCTGATGCGTACGGCAGTTGGCGACCTAGTCCAGCCAGCGTTGGACCTCGATATTGGCAGTTTCCACGTCCAGGTAAAGGGTTGCCTGCTTCAGTCTAGATTCCAGCGGATATACGAAGCTGCGGCGCAGGTAGCGGTTGAAACGCTCGACTTTGCCCTTGGTTTGGGCGCGGTACGGCCTGCACAGTTTGGGGCGGAAGCCGAAATGCCGGGCCATGTCCCAAAGTGCGGGGTGAAACCGGTGCTGCCCCGGACCATAGGCGTCGCGTTCGGTCACCACGATACGCATGTTGTCGTAAAGCACTTCGCGCGGCACTCCTCCAAAAAACTCGAAAGCGTGCTCATGGCAACGCCGCAGCACCTCGAAACGCTCGCAGGAAACGAACTCCACGTATGAGGCCCTGCTGTATCCCAGGGTGGCCACAAAGGCTGAGAGAGGAGCCTTTCCTCGTCGGACCACCATCCAGTCGACCTGCATCTGCTGTCCGGGGGCGGTCTCAAAACGCCGTACGGGCTGTGGCTCCGGTGCAGGCGTCAAGGTACGCAAAAAATTCCGTACGAGTCGCTCGCAACCGTCGTATCCCAGTGCGCTGATCTCGCGGTAAAGAACCGGAGCCGGCAACCGGTGCGGCTTTGCAGCCTCCACACGCTCCTCCAGGTAACGCTTGAACGGATCAAGTTTCCCCGGCTTTCCGGTTCGGGTTTTGTATCCGGCCCAGGCCGCGCTACGCAAATAGCGCCTGACCGTATTGCGTGAAATCCCCATGATCCGGAAAATCTCACGTATCCCCTTGCCTTGTCTGGCGAGTATCCGAATTTCCACATCCTTCTCCTGTGTGATCATGGTCACCCCCTTCGGGATGACTCGTTACAAGAAAAGTGGGGCAGATTTCACTTTCCAAGGTGGGTCATTTTTACTTTTCCGGTAACAACGGCCGAACAACCTGGACATTCCACAGCTAATATTGATAAATTTTATGGCCTGGATAGCTGGCTTGCGCGTGGGGTATGATAAGCCGCTATGAGTCCCATCGCACGCGTCTCGTCCTGCTCTTCCCAGATCGTTCCTAGCGTACATTTGTCGTAGTCGACTCCGTAAAATACATCGATACATCGCATTAATTGGAGGTCTAATGCCGAATTTCCACACTGACGATAAGGAAATTCGTCGAGTTGTGGAAAAAAGGCGCACTGATGCCTGACACTGATCTTAAGATGTCGGCTAGATAAGCCCTCGTCGTTGCGCGCAGCTCATATTTTGGCGAAAGCTTGTTGCCCAACAATCCTTTTCAACAAAAAATTGCCCGATCTAGGCATACACTTCCTTGATCAAGAACTCTCTACCTTGCTGGCCTGGTTTATCAGCGATGGTCTGTTATCTGGATAAAGCATCTAGACCTACTGCGACAGAAAATTTCAGTTTTTGTTGAACGTATTGTACTCATAAAATGAACTTTTCCCTCAGTGCATTGTTAAAGATAGCAACTATAGTATCAGGTTATTACAGTAATATTACAAATGCAATATTATCTGGGTATAAATTTAATTTTTGTGCTAGTATTCTTAGGAATACCTTCTTAAATTAAACACAAAATTCAACTCTCAGATCCATTTTTGCAATAAATTTTATTTCTATAATATATTTCAAGTGCTTTTTGGCCTCCTCCAGGTAACTTTCGTTTAATATTTTCCAGTTCTTCATTTGAAATTTTCGATTTCCATTCATTAAATTTTTCTAGGAAATGTGCTTTATCAGAAAACATTTCCAATTCTTCTAACAAGTTTAATCTATTTTTTTCCATCTCTAAACGTTTTGAAGCCTCTTCTAAAGCTCGTTCTTCTGGGGAAACCCATTTAGGAGGCCTATCAAAGGTTCCATGTTTCCGCAGAGAAGCAAAAATGTACCCTAAAGGATCTTTGACTTCACTTTTTGCCATGTCATTTAACAAATTATTTTCAATTGCAGCTTCAGCATGTTCTAAACCTTGAAGAAGATAATCAAGAGATTTTCCAAATTTTTGAAGTCCTAAAACTATCTCTGTAAGTTGTTTTACCCCAAAGCCAATTTTTTTTAACTCTGGGAACTGATTTTTTAATTCGTTTTCGGTGATTGTTAGAAAGAAAGAATTAAGATTCTTTCTTTCTTTCTTATATAGATGGGATTGAGATAGAGTGGTCTCTTGAGTGGCCTGGTTGTTACTTTGAATAGTGAAGGATTTAGTAGGTGAGTGGTTTAGTGACTGGTCTTCTGAAGTTTGTATATTTTTAGATGTTGGATCAAAAATACAAGGTGTAATAAGAAGTCCTTGTAGGATGCCTTTTCTTGCTCGTTTAGTGGATATGAGTTTTAGTGCAGTTAATCTCCTAATAACTGTTCTTACAGTATTTTTCTGAATAGCTAGAGCTTCGGAGATATCATTATATTTGATGATTTTGTGTTGGTTTTCGACTATAATTTTAAATACTTTTTGCTGATTTTTTGTTAGGTGCTCAACCCCCCATCTTTTTGAAAAAAGTGTAAGAGAGTGGCTTAGTGACTGGTCGTTTTTGTCAGAAATAATGTTGGGGATGGATTGGTCTAGTGAATGGCCTACAGAGTGACCTGACTGGTCTACTGTGTGGTTTATGGAGTGGTCTACTGAGTGGCTCGACTGGCCTACTGAGTGGTCTACTGAGTGGCTCGACTGGTCTACTGTGTGGTTTATAGAGTGGTCTACTGAGTGACCTGACTGGCCTACTGAGTGGTCTACTGAGTGGTCTACTGAGTGGCTCGACTGGTCTACTGTGTGGTTTATAGAGTGGTCTACTGAGTGGCTCGACTGGTCTACTGTGTGGTTTATAGAGTGGTCTACTGAGTGGCTCGACTGGTCTACTGTGTGGTCTACTGTGTGGCTTACTGAAGGATCTTGCAGGTAAGATGAGAGGGGCTGATTAGTAGTTTTTTTGGGGACGGTTTTTAGTAAAGGCTCAGTTTCGGTATTCGAACGGGATACCCGATTTGCGATAACAGCTGCGTACTTTTGTTGCTCAGCTAGTCCATCTTTTTTAAATAAATCTTCAAGCCCACTACTGATTGATTTTTTGTTACCCATGACCCACCTTCCTATTCAGGAAATAACGTATCTACGAATTCTTTTGATAATTCTCTAAATTGTTTGGATATTGGGCTGTTGGGGAGAAAACGGACAACAGTTTGCCGTGCCAATTCAGCCTGCTGTAAAGCAGTTGCATTGCTTAAAACTGTTTTGAATACCATATCACCATACCAATCTCTTATCTGAGCTATAGTCATTTTTGATATGGCAGTTCTTTTGTCCACTTTGTTAATTAGTAATCTTAATAACTTTAAATCTGGATTTCGCTCCTCTTGAACTTGTTCTATAGTACTAACAGTCCGAGTTAATCCTTCCATAGAAAATCTACTGCCGCATTCAAGTGGAACTATAACAAAATCAGATGTAAGCATAGCTTGTAGTACAAAAACGCCTAAATTGGGAGGACAATCAATAAATGTAACATCAAAATGCTCAAGCGCATAGTCTCTAACTTTATTTTTTAATATTCCCCAACCGCTAATTCCCATACTGGAAAGCTTAGGCTCGATACTTGCGGTTTTTATGCTATTAGGTAAACAATGAAGTCTGTCATATGCTGTGGGATAAATACATCTATCAATAGGTAATTCTGAATTGTTATATAAGTTATAGATGGTATTGCTTATATTTTCTTGGTTGAGCATCAAACTTGTTGCATTAGATTGGTTATCAATATCTATTATTAAAACTTTTTTCCCTCGATTAGCAACGGCGTGTGCTAAATTACAAGTTGCTGTTGTTTTACCTACGCCACCTTTATTGTTGACTATAGCAACTACATATCCCATATCTATAACCTATAAAAAGTTTTTAGCTAGTTTTTTAAAAAAAAATATTAAAAAAAAAGGGTATTTAATGGTAGTAACTTGTATTTTATTTTAATTCTATTTGCGATGAAAATAGAATTTGATTGGGTGATAAGTCAAGTGGAAAGTATTTTTTAACTGTACGACGGAAAAGGCCTTTGGGGAGGCCAGGGTTTTTATGGTTTCCAAATAGGGGGTTGAGATGCCCCAAAGATGACGGACGCGTGC
>CAXXHY010000007.1:0-59818 GCA_963667575.2 Desulfovibrionaceae bacterium
AACATGGTCGAATTGTTGGAAAGCCTTGCCGCAGTTGACGGTGACGCCGTGGAATCATTGCTTCCGGGAGTTCGTTTTTTCAAGAATACGAAGCATATCACTCGCAGGCCCTTGTTGTACAAACCAGGTATCTGCATTGTCGCGTCGGGACACAAGGTCGGTTATCTTGGCGATCAATGTTTCCGCTATGATGCCGACAATTATCTGGTGACATCGGTTGCCATGCCTTTTGAATGCGAAACATTTGCCGATCCTGACAATCCGTTGATGGGTATATATATCGGCATAGACAGGGCGCAGCTGAACGATATGATCCGCAAGATGGATTTGCAGGAGCAGGTAGACAACATCGATGAGACTGTTTTGCCGCTGGGTATCGGTCCGTCCAGAATGGATGAAGATATGAAGGATGCGGCGTGCAAATTGCTCAAGGCGCTTTGTTCGGAAACCGAGGCGAAAATTCTGGCGCCAGGGCTTGTCCGGGAAATGTATTATCGGGCTTTGTGCGGCAGTCAGGCCCCGGTGCTGTATTCCTTGGCCAAGGGCAGCAGTTCTTTTTCCCAGGTGGCGCGGGTCATCCGTCTTATGCAGGGGGATTACGCCAAAAAGCTGGATGTGGAACATCTGGCGAGTTTGGCCCATATGAGTGTTTCCGCGTTTCACAAGGCTTTCAAAGATGTTACCTCTGATTCTCCCATACAATACCTCAAGAAGATACGGCTGAGCCGGGCCCGTGATCTGATGGTCCAGCAGCAGATGAAAGCCTACCTGGCAGCGGATGAGGTGGGGTATGAGAGCCCCTCCCAGTTCAGCCGGGAGTTCAAACGCTACTTCGGACAAAGTCCGGCGGAGATGATGCGGGAAATGCGTATGTCCTGAAAGATCAGGCCGAGGCCGGGGCTGTTTTCTTGAGTCCGCGGGCGTGGAATGCCCCACGCAGTCCGCGCAGCGTAACTGCTCCCATGACAACCAGTCCGCCCAGCACAGCCCACGGGCCGGGCAGTTCGCCATAGCCGATGGCCACCCAGACGGGGTTGAAGACCGGCTCCAGGGTTGTGATCAAAATGGCTTCCAGGGCGGAGAGCCTTTTGATGGCCCAGGCGTAAAGCGCCAGGGAAAGCCCCTGCTGCAGAACCCCGAGATAGAACAGTCCGGCCCAGCCTGCCGGACCGGGCAGGTGGCTGAAAGCAAAAGGCAGTCCGCACAGGGCGGTGACCGCGTGTCCCATGATGACGGATTCCATGGGAGAGGCGTCTTTCTGCGCCCGCATGCAAAGCGTGAACAGCGCGTATGACAACCCCGTACATATGGCCACGAGATTGCCCCAGATTCCGGTTGCGGAAAGCTTGTCCATGAAAAACAGAATCATGCCGCCAACAGTGATGGCTATGAAGACCCAGTCGCTGCGCCGGGTCCGTTCGTGCAAGATCCAGGGAGCCAGCAGCGCCACATAGACGGGCGCCGTATAGGCCAGCAGAATGGCATTGGCCGCGGTGGTCAGCTTGGTGGCGATGACATTGCTGATCAGCAGCCCCGCGTAGCCGGCCGCGGCGCCGAGCCTGGCAGGGGTCAGATCGAAGGACAGATTTTTGCGAAACAGGATGCCGAGTGTCAGCGCGGCGATGGTGCTGCGTACGCCGGTGATGGCCATGGGGTGCCAATCGAGCAGCTTGATGACAAGTCCGCTGGAACTCCAGATAACGGCGGTAAGAGCCAGCAGAAGCATGGCTTTGATTCTATCGGACAAGTGCGGCGTTCCTCGACTGTGGACGGATCTCTGTCGCGAAAAAGCCAAGGCGGCAGGTGCGTATGATTTAGCGCTTTTTCAGAACCAATACCAGCACTTGTCGACAAAAAAATAATTGTAATATCAGTTAGTTGCAAATAAAAGTGAGAACGCCTCCGCGTAGCCGGCGTCAGCTCCAGCCGAGCAGCCTTTTTTCGCCGTGACCGTGAAGCAGATGCAGTTCGGTGATGTCTTCCACCACTTCAAGACAGCCTTCGTAGGTACCGTCCGTACGGCGAATGGCGTAATAGCGGGTCAATACGAAGCGCCCGTTGCGCCAGAACCAGAATTCGGCTGTCGTACGTTCGCCTGACTGAAATTTTTCAAGGATCTGCTCTACTACGGGCATGCTTTCCGGCGGGTGGCATTTGGCAACTTCCCGTCCGATGCAGTCGGGGTCACGGGGGAAAAGGCGCTTGTCCTTTTGCGAATAATAGACCACGCGGTTGTCCGGGCCCACAAACGTGAGTTCGAAAGGCACGGCGCGCATCAGCAGGTTGAGGACCTGGGGCAGCATATGACCGGTTTCGAGTTCGACGGGGTCGATGGCCTCGGGGGCTTCCGGGATCTCTTCCGGCTTTTCTTCCGGTGGTGGCGCAGGGGTCCATTCGTTGCCGGGCTGTATTTTCCATGCATATCCCTCGGCCTGTTCCTTGTCGCGGATGCGTGCCCATTCATGTTCTGCAAGGCGTACGCAGGCCAGAGGCAGGACCTGCTGTTCCAGACGATGGATTACGTCGCTCACTCCGGTGCCCAGTTCGCCGATGGCTGCCAGTGATGGCTTGCGTTTGCCCTGTTCGATCAGGCAGATGGTTTTTTCGAACTGATCGCGAACAGCGCTGAACACGGTATGCATGGTCCAGGTCTGCGGCGAGAGCCCCTTGGTTTTGAGCATGGGAAAATGCTTCCTCTCCAGGCGCTCGTACTGGCGCTGAATTTCCCGCAGGTCCTTGATGTGATCCAGCAGCGTCTTTCTGGCGCGCACGAAACTGAAGTCGTCACCGGCTTTGCTTGCTTCACTTCCCAGGTTCGCGATCTTTGTTTCCGCCATACGGTTTTCATCCAGTATGGTACGGCCGGGGTGTCCGGCCGGCAGAGTGGGCAGGGTCGCGATGTCCGAAGAGGCTCTGTAGAATTCCAGCTGGAGCTCGCCGAACACCTTGGCCTCTTTTTCCGAAAGATCTTCGGGAATCAGATCGCTTTCCACTTTGCTGCGTTCGGCAGGGGAAAGATCCTGCAGCAGGGCTCTGACTTCTGCACGTACATTGTCCAGATGCTCGCCTTCGCGCAGTCTGACTATGATGTGCTTGACCGCTCCTATCTTGTCTTCCCTGGTGACGCCTCCTGATTTTTTCTTGGGGATGCTCAGGTTGACCAGGGTTACGGAGTCGGAGCTGTTTTTGAAAATCAGTCCGGCCAGCTCGGTCAGCAGTATTTTTTCGTCAATGCCTCCCATGGCCGCGACTTGCGAAATACTGGACGTACGGAACAGTGTTTTGCGCAGCATGGGGTTGGCCAGCTTGGAAAACTTGGGCGATTTCTTCAGGAGGTAGTCTTTGATGAACGGGTATGCGTCGAGCAGCTTGCTGATTTTTGTTGTTCTCGACAGTTCCATGGAACCCTCCGGATGGAAATGGCGTATGTGATGCTGTCCCGCCGGTTAGTGTTATTTTTTGGCCTTCTGCTTGCCTTTTTTGGGGGCTGAAGTCTGCGTAGTCGCCTTGGCGGAAGATGGTCCGTCGGAATAAGCGGCCAGCAGTGCGCATATTTCATCCTGGGCCTTTTTGACCAGGCCGGGCATGTTGCGGTGCGTGTTGGCTATGATGGAAAAAATCAGCCTGTTTTTATCGGCGTCCGTCACATACCCGGAAAGCGCGCAGACACTGTTCATGTAGCCTGTTTTGGCATGCACGTTGTCATAGGCCGGGGTGTTGCGCATGCGATGGCGCAGAGTGCCGTCCTTTCCGGCAACGGGCAGGGATTTCAGCAGATCCGGAAAATAATCCTGCTGGCTGATATGACGGAGCAGCATGCCGAAGGCAAAGGGCGAGACCTTGTTGTACAGGGAAAGTCCCGAACCGTCCTGAAGGTCATGTTCTTTGGCCGGAACGCCCATGGAATTGAGCCAGGAGTTGATGGACATGATGCCGGTTTCCCGCGAACCCACCACATGGAAGTGCGCTCCCACGGCTTTGAGAAACTGTTCGGCATAGAGATTGAGGCTTTTCTTGTTGGTGTATTCCACCAGATCCGACAGAGGAAGGGACCTGTGAACATGAATTTCCTCAATATGGGGCTGTTGTTCGAGAAATTTCGGGTCATGTTCGACCAGAACCTGCCCCTCCACTGTTATGCCGTCTTCGCGAAACGTTTTGGAAAGCGCGCTCATGAAGAACAGGTCCGGATCGTGCACGGTGACCGTACGGGTCCGGTGTTTCGCATTGCTGGGAAGCTCGCCGGTAACCCGGATGCAGTTTTCATTGGAACGCGTTCGATGGCCAGGGGCACCCGCGGACGGCGCCTGTTGGACAGCGTTGCCGAGTTGTCCACGGTTATCAGGCCGGTGTCGGGTTCGAGAAGGGTGGACGGTTGTTTGCCCTTGGCGCGGCTGACCGTGATGTTTACGCAGTTGTCGTTGAAAACCAGCGTGCTGGTTTTGGCCGCGTACCAGAGCGAGGCGTCGGAATCCAGCCATCCCGGATACTGGCCGTGTTTGCTCAGCAGCGATGCGTCGCCGATAAGGTTTCCGTAGATGGTCTTGATGCCTTTTTTCTTGAGGCCGTCAGCCCATTCACGGAAAACCAGCCGGGGATCATGGCGGAGAAACCGGCGTGAAAGCGACGGGTCGCCGCTGCCCTGGACGATAAGATCGCCGTTGAGACCGTCGGGAGTGATTGTGCCGTTGGTCAGGAGTTTCGTTTCAAAACGGTAATCGGAGCCAAGGGCTTCCAGTACGCCTGCCGTGGAAAACAGCTTGGTGTTGGACGCAGGAATCAAGGGTGTGTGCGCGTTTTGCTCATACAGTGTCTGCCCGGTTTCCGGAGAAACAATATAGACGCCGATCTGACTCTTTGAAAAATACTTGTTGGAAAGAATCTTGTCTATTTCAGCCTGCAGTTTTTTGGCGGCAGCCGAATCGGCCAGCGGAAGCTCGGCAAGCTTCGCCGTAGCAAACACGCCCTGGGTGATTTTATCCTTTTTACGCTGCGCTGCCTGCGCGTAACGCTGGGCAGCCTGTGCGTGGGGATCCTGGGGCTTTTGCTGACTGGAGTTGAGCCTGGAGACGGGGACGGTCGGGTCTAGCTGCAGTGAAGCCTGCGGACCGTCTGCGCAGCCTCCAATGAGAATGACAAGCAGGGTTGCCAGTAAAAATATATGGTTGAAAAAACGCATGCAAACCTCAAAGAGGAAGTTGGAGTGTTTTTCCTATGATACAACGCTCCATTGGATAGACTTGGGAAGTCCGTGTGTCAACCAGTGGAGCTTTGAATTCATTGTCATAAAAAAAGGGTATTGAGTCGAAACAGGGAGAACCGTCTCAAGTCGCACGCTACAGGTCCACCAGGTGGACATCGGAAGCATCCAGCGGATGGCCAAGAAAAATGGAACCCACCCGTGCGAAGCGTTCGGGGCCGTCGGTGGCGTAATACACACTGCCTCCGTTTTCTCCTTCCCGGCCTTGAGGTGCAGCAGATTCATCTCGCGGAGCAGATTTCGCACTTCAACGGCAGTGGTGTAGGCCGAATCGATGACTTCGACCTGGGGGCCGGCAACAGCGGCAATGGCCTCGGCCAGAACCGGAAAATGCGTACATCCCAGGACCAGCGCATCAGGGCAAATGGTCGCCAAAACGCTCGAACAGGGGAGTCAGATATCTGGCCACGATCTGTTTCGACCAGCGGTCCCTTGGTCCAGCCTTCTTCCGCCAGGGATACAAACAGCGAACAGGCCTGGGCTTCCACGCGCATCTGGGGGCAAAGTTCCAGTATGGCCTGTTGGTAAGCGCCGCCCTGTACGGTGCTTTCCGTGGCGATGACCGCCAGGCGAGCCGGTTCTGTTCAGGGAGCATCCGGCACGGGCACCTGGTTTGATAACGCCGACCACCGGCACTCCGGGGTAGGCGGCCTCCAGCCCCGGCAGAGCTGATGCGGAAGCCGTATTGCAGGCCACCACCAGCAGTTTGATCCCCTGGTCCGCGAGATGCCGCGAACTTTGCAACGCGTACCGTACGATGGATTCGCGGCTTTTTGTCCCGTAGGGCAAGCGGGCCGTGTCTCCCAGATAAATAAAGTCCTCCTGGGGCAGAAGTTCCTGAAGTGCTTTGAGCACAGTCAGGCCTCCTACGCCGGAATCGAATACGCCAATTGGCATTGAACCATTACGTGTCTGCATGAAGTACTCTCTACGCTGGTCACTGGCCAACGTCCAGAAATAATCTAGACAATAGTCTGTTAGACATTTTTTTTCAACAGGATTCGGTCCTGCTTGTATAAAAAAATGAGTGCGGTATACTAAACGTCCGGAGAAAACACGGGGCCAGGCAGGTGAAGCAGTCTTTCGGAAGCCATTTTCTTGACTTTTGGAAAACCGTATGCAACCAGACTCTTTCCGTACTATTGCTCAGGCAGGTATGGAAAAAATTTCAACGCCCGGCCACAAAGCCTGCACGCAGCCTGCGGCCAGGCTTTACTGATGACTCAGCAGACGATGGTCGTATTCGTTCCGCACTGAGTTCTATCCACCCGTACACAACAAGCCGATGTATTTTTACGTTGACCATAAGGAGAAAAACGTATGGCCAAGATACAAGTAACGACGCCGCTGGTTGAGCTCGACGGCGACGAAATGACGCGTATTATGTGGAAGATGCTCAAGGAAAAACTCATATTTCCCTACCTGGACATCAAACTCGAATACTACGACCTGCACGTCAAGAATCGTGACGATACGGATGATCAGGTCACTATCGACGCAGCCAACGCCATTAAAAAGTACAAGGTCGGCGTCAAATGCGCCACCATCACGCCGGATGCAGGACGTATCACCGAATATGATCTGAAAAAACAGTGGAAGAGCCCCAACGGCACCATCCGCGCCATGCTGGACGGCACGGTTTTCCGCGCACCCATCGTGGTCAAGAACGTCAAGCCGGCCGTACGTTCCTGGGCCAAGCCCATCGTGGTCGGCCGTCATGCCTACGGCGATGTCTACAAGAACCTGGAGTACCGTGTTCCTGGTCCGGGCAAAATGGATCTGGTCTACACGGACGCCGAAGGCAAGGAAGCCTGGAGAGACACCATCCACACCTACGACGCTCCCGGCATTGCCCAGGGCATTCACAACACAGACGCCTCCATCCGCAGCTTTGCCAAGGCCTGCTTCACCTACGCCCTGGACAGCAAGGTGGACTGCTGGTTCAGCACCAAGGACACCATTTCCAAGAGCTACGACGCGCGCTTCCGCGTTATTTTTCAGGAAGAGTTCGACAAGGGCTTCAAGGAAAAATTCGAAGCCGCCGGCATCGAATATTTCTACACCCTCATTGATGACGCGGTCGCCCGTGTCATGAAGAGCGAGGGCGGCTTTTTGTGGTGCTGCAAAAACTACGACGGCGATGTGATGTCCGACATGGTGGCTTCCGCTTTCGGCAGCCTGGCCATGATGACCTCCGTGTTGGTTTCTCCGGACGGATACTTCGAGTACGAAGCCGCTCACGGTACCGTACAGCGCCATTACTACAAGCATCTCAAGGGCGAAGTGACTTCCACCAACTCCATGGCCCTGATTTTCGCCTGGACCGGAGCTCTGAAAAAACGCGGCGAGCTGGACAATACGCCCGATGTCATCCGCTTTGCCGAAAAGCTGGAAGAGGCTTCCATCGAAGCCATCGAAACCGGCAAGATGACCGGCGACATGGCCCGCATCGCTGAGCCCAAACCCAGCGGACACCTGAATACGGAAGAGTTCCTGGACGCCGTTGCGGAAATTCTGCAGGGCAAACTGTAGAAAACCAGCGGTTAGGTTACGTATTGAAGAGGCGCACATCGTACGCGGTGTGCGCCTTTTTTTATCTCAGAGCTGAAAACCCCGCCTCGGCTTCCCGTACGAAATTCTGCAGCAGATCCGGATCCTTTTTTCCGTCCGGACCTTCCAAACCCGTATGCGCATCCACTCCCGCGGGACCAACCTCCAGAATTGCCTGACAAACATTGCCCGGATGCAGTCCGCCGGCCAGAATGAGCGGCTTGTTCAGCTCGCCCAGGGCCAGCACCAGTTTGCGGCTGATTTCCCAGGGATGGGTGCGGCCCGTGGCACCGCATGCGCCTGTGCTTGCATCAAAGCTGTCTGTGATGAAGGCATCCGTCACGGGCGCGTATGTCTGCGCAGTACGCAGAAGCTGTTCCTGAATGTCGGCGTTTTCCCGAACTATCAGGCTTTTGATGATGCAGAGCTGCGGCAACGCGGCTTTGAGTCCGGCCAGCAGGGCGGCGCCCTGTTCGGCGGGCGGATCGGCGTGCAGCTGCACTGCCGCACAGTTCAGGCTTTTGCAGAGCGAGACCAGGGCCTGAAGATCTGTTTCATAGGTGATGCAAACGGCCTGCAGCCCTGGTGGCAGTGCGGTGATGAGGTCTGCAGCCGCTTCTTCCGAGAGGTCGGGCGTATGCACTGGAAGGCGCAGCGGCAATCCCAGGCAATGAGCCCCGGCCGCCCGGATGTCCAGGGCCTCTTGAAGATCGGCGGCTCCGGCCACCTGGATCAGGCCGTTGAAAAAGATGCCCGGTCCCAGGCGTGTCATAGCTTGTATTCCTTGAGCACGTCCGCAAGAAGTCCCTGCGTGGCGATGCGGCCGCCCTGCATGAGCAGGCCGTGGGTAAATTCTGGGATCAGTTCGTCGCTGCGGTGCAGGGCGCAGACCAGGCTGATGCCTCGTTGCGGCAGCAGGCGCAGAGCATCATAGAATTGCTTGCGCGTATAAGGATCGAGTCCGGAAAAGGGTTCGTCCAGCAGCAGAATGTAGGGACCGTCCGTGTCGTGGGTGCCCATGAGGGCCCTTGCCAGAAGCACGCGCCGCAACTGTCCGCTGGACAGGGTGGTGGCGTCCTGATCCGCGAGGTCGGCCACGCCGAAATAGTCCAGCCATTCCATGGCAAGGTCCAGAGCTTCGCGGCTGACGGCGAGGTGCGCGCCCAGTGCGGCGTGTTTGCCCGAGCAGGTCAGCTCGAGAACATTGACGTCGTAGCCCAGGCTGGCCTGCAGCTCGGGTGAGACAAAGCCCATGCGCTCGTGCAGGGTGAGCAGAGGGATGGCATCGGGGTCGTCGTCGCGCTGTCCGAAACGGGTGATGTACGCGGGTTTATCAAAGGAAAAATAGGCGGGGATTGAACCATAGAGCATACGCAGGAAAGTGCTTTTGCCGGCTCCGTTGGCGCCGAGCAGCACCCATTGCTGCCCCGGAAGCATCTGCCAGTGGTCCACGTCCAGGAGCGTCTTGCCCTGAATACGGAATTCGGCATCCCGGATCTCCAGCAAGGGCTCCGGGCAGGTTGTAGGAGTGTCCGCCGTGTCGCCCGTTGTGCAATCCGCTGTTGCGGGAAGTGTGGAGACGTGCCGCATGGGCAGGGTGGGTTCGTAGATCTGCTGCAGCAAATCCTGCTGGATGCTCTCGCTAACAGGCTCCTGGGCCAGAATATGCCCGTGCTTCAGCAGAAGCCTGTGGGTGAGAATGGAAGACAGCAACTCCAGTTCGTCCAGGCGATGGGTTGCGAAGAGCAGCTGCACTTCGCCGACAATCTCGGCGGACTCGGGATGCAGGATTTGTTTGATGCTGTTGAAAAACAGACTGCGGGCTTTGGAATCCAGCCCTTCACTGGCTTCGTCCAGCATGAGCACGGCCGGTGTTTCTTCCAGCGGCGCCAGGGCCCGAGCCAGGAGGATCCTGCGAGCCTGCCCCTGGGACAGGGTGAGAAATTTGCGTTGCTCGAGCTTTTCCGCTCCCAGCAGTTGCAGCAGTGTTCTGGCCCGCAGGAGCTGCGCTTCGCTGGCCGGTTGATACAGCAGGTAGGAGTCGAAAAAACCGGAAAGCACCACTTCCAGAGCTGGAGGATTCCAGCTGTGATGGGTGTAGCGCTCCTGTATTTCCGAGGAAACCAGACCGAAACGTTGTCTGATTCCGGCAGTGTCCGGGTGGGGTTCCCCTCCGAAATGGTACAGGCGGGTTCCGCCGTCGCGCTGGTCCGGCTGGAGGTCGCCGCGCAGCAGTTTCATAAAAGTGCTTTTGCCGGACCCGTTGGCTCCAAGGATTCCCCAGTGTTGCCCTGGCTGCAGGCTCCAGGTGATATTTTCAAGGATTGGTTTGCCGCCTAGGCTCAGGCGGACATCCTGTAAGGTTATGCGAGACATTGTTGCTCCGTGTCATCCAGGCGCCGCTGCGAATGGCAGCCTGGTGAATAAAAGGGATACACCCTGTCAACTTTTTATGCGGTTCAACGGAAAAAATCAGACGCAATCGGCAGCGGCTTTACGTCCGACGTTTCGTATAAGGGCCTGCTTCGTGTGATCTGCAGTTTTGGCATCGTTATTGTATGTAACTGTTCAGATCCGATGAAGTGTCGGAAAGTACCAGACAATAACAGGAGGCGAAAGTCATGTTAGCCACGGTTCAGGCTCTGAAAGAAAAGTTTGTCAAGCTCGACGTGTTCCCCGACGAGCATCTGCGTTTCCACGTACGCGTTTCCCATATGGGCAAGAGTTTTATTGCGGGCGGCTTCAAGAGCCCGGACGAGGCTCAGCGCAGGGGCATCGCCATCATGTGCGTCATGTTCGGCAACAAGGCAGAAATGGCCGAAGCCCTGTGATTTTACTCAGTCAGCGGCTTCGTACGCAGCATCAGAAAGGCTGGCAAACGCTGGAAGTCCATGTTTTCCCAGTAGGGTTGCGCGGCTTCCGTGGTCAGCACACTGCAGGTCGGCGCTCCGCGCCGGGCAAGTTCCTCAAGCGTGGCGTTTATCAATGCCTTGCCGATGCCCTTGCCTTGCGCGTCGGGATGCACTGAGAGCAGGTGGATCAGTGCGCGCGATCCGTCATAGACTGCCTTGATCATTCCCAGTGGGGAACCGCCCGTTTCCGGGCAGGCCACATAAAAGACCGCGGCCGGACAGCTGGCCACTCGTGCCATGGCCTCCGGCCCCTCGATTTCCGGAAATTCGTATTGCCCGTTGCGTGTCAAAATCTCGACCACAGCCGGGGCATCCGCATCCTGAAAAGGTCTTATCCGTACGCGCATCTTCCCAAACAGGTCCGTTTTTATTTTGCAGACGTTCGGTGGTCAAAGGCCACTTTGACACTCTGGTTGGCCTTTTTGTTGAACACCGTTTCAAAGGCCTTTTCCCAATCCTGCAGGGCAAAGGTATGGGTCAACAGTCCCTGGGTGTCGTAATTGCCGCTTTCCAGCAGGGACAGGGCCAGCTCGTAAGTCCGTACCGGCTGTCCTCTGAAGATGGCTTTGCCGTACATGGCCGTGCCCGTCATGGTCAATTGCCGTGCCCAGAGACTCGAGACGTCGGCATTTTTGATGGATGCCGCCGTTCCCACCATGACATAGACCCCCCTCGCGCGCAGAGCAAGCAGTCCTTCCTGCAGGGAGTGCGAACCACCTACACAGTCGAAAAAGTAATCCGCGCCGCCTTCGATGTTGCCGCCTCCCAATGTGGTGGGCAGGAGGCTGGCATCCAGCGCATCCGCAAGTTCCTTGCGCCCGGGCGAACGCAGGACATGGTTCGCTCCGCCCCGTGTGGCCAGCAGGCTTTGGAAGGGATGGCGCGAGACCATGAAGATTTCGGATCCGCATCCCAGGGCGCGCAGACAGCGCAGCAAATGCTGGGCAATGACCCCGGCGCCGTAAATGACCACCTTGGCATTGTCCGGCGGAAAATTGTCCAGACAGGGCTGCAGAGCAGAGGCCACCGAATCCGTCAGCACGGCGGTTTCATCGCTCATGCTGTCGGGTACCGCCAGCAGCCTGGTTGCATGCGCGCGCATCATGGGCGCCATGCCGCCGCCAACGCTTTGATTGTATCCGAGAACCATGCCCGGTGTGAGCTCTCCTCGAATGAAATTTTCACACAGGTTATAGTCTCCTCGAGCGCACGAACGACAGGGGGGCAGGCCGCGCTGCGCACAGCTGAGAATAGGCTCCACCACAACGCGCTGCCCTGGAGTGAATCCGGTGTCAGGCGCGGCCTCGGCCACTTCGGCAAGAATTTCATGACCGAGCACGGCGGGAAAGGATGCATAGGGTTCGAGCAGAAAGGATTCCTGTCCGCGCAGCAGATTCAGATCCGAACCGCAGATACCGCACATCCGGTTCTTGAGCAAAACCCAGGGGCCTTCGGCTTTGGGAACAGGCACCTCGTTCAGATGCAGGGGAGCTATTTTGGGAAAAAAACGACGTCGCGCCATCCTGCTCAAAAATTTGCAGGCCAGATAGCGCGCCGGAGAATGATAATAGACAAGTGCTTGCATAAGACTTTTCCGCCTGGCTGACATGGCGGACCGCTGCGGCTCGGGTGGTCTTGGTGACGGCGAGAATTTTGTGAGCGGAGAAATGCTATATCAGCCGGTTAAAGATCAGAGTATAGACCTGGCGAATTTTGAGAGAGAACTTGAGTGTGGGGGATTCCAGATCTTCCTGTTTTTTGATGTAGGTGGAAACGAGCTGGCGCGATACCTCTGAAAAGTTGTTTTCTTTTGTGGGTGCCAGGAGCGTATCGTACACCTCGATCCGTCGTGTGATGAACTGCGCAGTTTGCGCGCTGCATTTGAGTTGAGGACGGATTTCTTCGAGAAAAAGGTTGAAATAACTGTTCCAGTTTTCCGGAAAAGATTTTTCAAGAGCTATTTTCCACAGAGCCACATAGAGTGATTTGATTTCAATGATCAATTTTTTCTTTTTTCTGAAGCTGTATTTGCCGATGCCCAGTATGTGGAGTTCCTCCACAAAATCGAAAGAACTCAATAATGCCTGGAAGCGGGATACAATGATATCAGGAGAAAGTTCGTTGGACATTTCCTATCACCTTGGGCGGTTCACAACAGATCATCAGCATCACAATACAGACTCGGAATCGACGACTGATCCATCCTCTGACAAAGGTGGGGTATTCCCATGGCTGTCATTGGAGTAACGCATTGAAGTGGAGGTACTATGGCCGTCGTTCCTTTGTAAATAGCGACAATGCATTACTTAGATCATAAAGAAAACAATTGTTTAATAGATAATTATATGCGGAGGGCAAGGCAAAGTCAATCCAATATATGGGGACGAATTGTCTGCTTTTTTTAAAAAAAGGTGTGAAGAGAATGGTGTTGTCTGGCCGGAAAGAACAGGGGCCGTCGGTGTGGACGGCCCCTGGAAAATGCTATTTTTTGAAGGCGGCTGCAAATCCGTCCTTGGCACGGCGGATGATGGCTTCATCCACGCAAAACGCCAGGCGGAAATAGCCGGGGAATCCGAAGCCGCTTCCGGGAACACCCAGAATGCGTTCTTCCTGCAGTTTTGCCACAAAGGCGACATCATCTCCACCGGGCGCTTCAGGGAAAAAGTAGAATCCGCCCTTGGGCATGGCATAGTTGTAACCCGCATTATCCAGGCATTCGGCCATGGCCTTGCGGCGTGCGTCATAAATGGATGTATCCACCTTGGCATCCAGAGCGTCCGCGGCGATGTGCTGTCCGATGGCCGGAGCGTTGACATAGCCGAGGATGCGGTTGGCCAGAATGATGCCTGCCACCAGGGTCTGTTTGTCAGGCATGTCGGGGTTCACGGCCACATAGCCGACCCGCGCGCCTGCCAGGGAGAGGTTTTTGGAAAAGGAGTTGATGACCACGCCGTACTTGTACAAGGGGAGAACCGCAGGCACTTCAACACCGTCGAAGCTCAGGAAACGATAGGGTTCGTCCATGATCAGCAGGATGGGTCTGCCGAATTCCTCGCTTTTGCGGGTCATGATTGCCACCAGATCCTCGAGTTCGGCCTTGGAGTAGACATGGCCGGAAGGATTGTGGGGCGAATTCAGCAGAACGGCTCTGGTTTTGGGATTGATTGCCTTTTCAAAGGCTTCGAGATCAATGGTGAATTCGGGCGGAATACAGGGGACGGACTTGTACACGCCGTCGTAGTTCTCCGTATAGAATATGTATTCCACAAAAAAAGGCGCTACGCCGAGGATTTCGTCACCGGGGTTGAGAATTGCCCGGAACAGAGCATTGAGTCCGCCGGCCGCACCGCAGGTGATGACGACGTCATCCCCTGTCAGGGGCACGTTCTGGATCTTGCCCACGGATTTGGCGAGCTTTTCGCGGAACCAGGGGTATCCGGCATTGGGCATATACCCGACGGCCAGAGGCTGGTCCGAGACATCCGCGAATGCATGGATGGCTTTTTTTACCTCAGCCGGCGGCGGCAGATCGGGGTTGCCGAGACTGAAATCATAGACCTGGTCTTCTCCGAACTCGGCTTTCATCTTGGCTCCGGCTTCGAACATTTTCCGAATCCAAGACTGACTTTGAAGGTAGGAATCTACCTGAGAAGATAAAAGAGACATGTAGGGTACTCCTGAGGCAGCACAAAGGCTGTGGGATTGGCAGCCGGCCGGGGTTAAGGGATCTCGAGCCCCTGGCTGCGGTATTCATTGAGTTTGTTACGTAACGTACGGACGGATATGCCCAATAGGTCGGCGGCTTGCGTACGGTTGCCCGAGGTATGCTCCAGGCCGCGCATGATCATGATGCGCTCCATTTCCTGAAGGGGCATGATGCTGCCGCCTAAAATATTTTCCAGAGACTCACCTTTGAGCGGGTGGGGAATATCGCCCGAATCTTCGACCTGAGGCAGCAGGTCATCGTCCTGGGGCCAGAATTCGTCGTCCAGGAGAAAATGACTCTTGGATATGGGACCGTTGCCGGCCAGAAGCACGGCTCGTTCCATGAGGTTTTGCAGTTCGCGGACATTGCCGGGCCAGTCGTAGGCTTTGAGCCATTCCACGGCGTCCGTGGAAATGGCCAGTGGCGGAATGCCGTACTGGTTGCGGAATTTGTCCACGAAAAATTTGGCCAGGACAAGCACGTCATCACCGCGGTCTCGAAGCGAGGGGAGTTTGAGCGGGATGACATTGAGCCTGAAAAAAAGATCCTGACGGAATTTTCCGGCCTCGACCCATTCCTGAAGGGCACGGTTGGTGGTGGCCAGAACGCGTACATCCACCTTGATGCTCTCCACGCCGCCCAGGCGGTCCAGTTCGCTCTCCTGCAGCACTCGCAGAAGTTTGGCCTGCAGACCGAGATCCATCTCCGAAATTTCATCGAGCAGGATGGTGCCCTTGTCCGCCAGTTCGAATTTGCCCGGCTTGCGGTTGATCGCACCGGTAAAAGCGCCTTTTTCGTGGCCGAAGAGTTCGCTTTCCAGGAGGTGTTCGGGCAGGGCTGCGCAATTGACGGCAATGAAGGGTTTGTCCGCCCGGTCGCTGTTGTTGTGGAGATATTTGGCGATCATTTCCTTACCGGTACCGGAGTCGCCGGAAATAAGGACGGTTGCCTTGGAGCGGGCGACCTGCTTGGCAAGGGCCAGAACCCGCGCGATGGCCGGATGCTTGCCGATTATCGGTTTTGCATCCGCGCTGCCCGGCTTGGATGCGGCACCCACCTTGGCCGACGGCTGGGGCAGGGCAGCAGAAATTTTTTCCCAGGACAAGGGCTCAAGCCAGTAGTCTTTGGCGCCCGCTTCGAGATATTTTTGGGCTTCCTGGGCGGAACCCTGGGTGGTAATGATGACAATGGGAGGAAAACCGGAATCGCGCGCGCTTTCGGTCAGAAGTTCCTCCACGCGGTATCCGGGCATGATCGGGCGCGAGAAAATGATCTCCGGCGCTGCTTTTTTGATAAAGCTGAGCGCTCCGGAGAGGTTTTCCGCAATTCCGGCCTCATATCCATCTTCCTTGAGAGCTGGAAAAAAAGCAGTGACAGCTTGGGGAGGAGCAATGAAAAGTATTTTATGTGACGCCATGGCTCTTTAATAGCGACAAGTTATCCGGTTTTCAATCATTGAGGATCCTTTCGATGCGTTTACAGAAAATTCTCTAAACATTCTCTTAAATCATAGCACATGTTGTTAGCAATGGCTATCGATAATTAAAGTCAGGATTTTCACAAACGATCCAAATCATATTTTTCCAGGGGCATTATGCGGCAAGTTTTCGCCGTAGCTGTTTCATAGCCCGAATGGTTTTATGCAGCAAGGCCATCTGTACGCCCTGGGCAACCGGTCTGGAAAACAGTGACGGAAGAAAGTCCGGTTGCAAATACAGCGGAGCCGACCTATAGAAAACAACATGTTTCGCCAGGGGATACTCTTTATTGAAAACTCGGTGCCTGCTGATTGCGTGGCTCTGCAAATACGGGAACTCGCAAGGCATGGCCTCGAGGAGGTGCTGCTTTTTTTCAGAGAAGGCAATTGCGATGTCACGAAACAACTGGCGAACATGGACGCTGGTTCGCATTGCCAGGTAAAATCCTATTTGATGGAAAAGGATATTGGGTCGGGCTACGCGCTTGTCCGTTTCCGGGATCTGCTCGATCCCTGTTTCCTGTACCGTGATGCAGGTATTTTTTTTGACGTGAATTGTCTGTCTCTGGCCGATCCGCAAGTATACGCTTGTGCGCCACAGAATGAAAGCTCGGCGTATGGGGGAATTGTGGGATTGAGCAAAGAGAGTCTTGCGTACGTATTTTCGGAGGCGGATTCCCTGGAAAAAGATCTGCTGCCGCGCCTGCAAGGGGCTGGCGCTTTATCGTCCCCCCGGATGGAACGCCCCTGCCATACGCTGTCCTGCCGGGAGCAGTGGCCTTGGAGGCGGCCGGCGGTGTTTTTCGATCGCGACGGCGTGATCAACAAGGACAATGGTTTTGTCCACCGCAAGGAGGAGTTCGAATGGACTCCCGGAGCCATTGAAGCGATAAAACTGCTCAATGATACGGGGTGGTATGTTTTTGTGGTGACCAACCAATCCGGCGTGGCTCGCGGGTATTATCCGGAAAGCGCCGTGGTCACGCTGCATGGCTGGATGCAGCAGGAGCTGGCCCGTCACAGCGCTCATGTCGATGCCTATTATTATTGTCCGTATTACGCCAAGGGGACTGTGCCAGCCTACACTCGCGAGCATCCGGATCGTAAACCATCGCCTGGAATGCTTCACCGTGCCTTTGACGACTGGTCCGTACGTCCTGAGGGCAGTTTTATGATAGGAGACAGGCCTTCGGACATGGAAACCGCAAAGCGGGCCGGAATTCTAGGCTTTTGTTTCAAAGAGGGAAATCTTGAGATTTTCGTCAGGGAAGTGCTCCGGAAGTTATCTGCCGCCGCGGCCTCCAGTTGATATTTTCCGGAAGCTTTTGTCCGATCTTCTTGCACTCATACGTATTTTCAAGCAAAAGTAAGGTGTTTTTTCCTGGCAGTGTTTGATGACGGATGGTACCCCGGAGTCTCTGTGCGAGGATACTTGCTGCACTGTGGTCTTGCATTGGGCCAACTCCGTGTCAGAATTTGCATCCTGGTGTCCGCATGACAACAAGCTATCTTCTGTATTGCCTGGCAATAATTGTTCTGAGCCTCGTGGTGTACGCGGTGTTTGCTTACAATCGCCTCGTATTGCTGCGGCAACGGCATCTATCCGCTTTTTCCCAGATCGACGTGCAACTGAAACGCCGCCATGATCTGATCCCCAACCTTGTGCAGGTTGTCAAAGAGTCCATGCGCCACGAGCGGGAGACTTTGGAGAACCTGGTGCGGGCGCGGGAAGGTGGCCGCAGGGCCCTTGTCTCTGGCAGTTCCGCCATGAATGCAGCCATGCTGGAAGCTGTTTCCGTTGCGGAGTCCGGGATTTCTCAGGCCTTGTCCTTCTTTCTGGGGATTGTGGAAAATTATCCGGATCTGAAAGCTTCCCTGAACAGTTCGGAGCTCATGGAAGAACTGCGTACGACGGAAAACAGGATCGCTTTTGCGCGGCAGCATTACAATGATACGGTTGCCCGATACAACAGCTACCGGGAGTCTTTCCCCGTAAATCTGCTTGCGGCCGGATTGGGCTTTGATCGTGCCGGCCTTCTGGAGTTCGAGGAGCTCAGTTTTCGCGATTCACCGACCGTGGCTTTTTGACAGAATATGAGGCAATGGCGGCATGACGGTTGATTTTTTTGAAAATCAGGACAAGGCGCGTCGGATCACCGGCAGCCTGTTGTTTTATTTTATCCTGGGGATGCTGGGAATAGCCCTGCTGCTGTGTCTGGTCTCCGCCTTGTGTACGTATGTTGTCCTGGCGTTCATACCCGGGCTCTGGCATTCCTGGGTTGTACGCAACCCGTGGCCCTTTCTGGGGATCCTTTCTGGTACGAGCATCCTTTTCATTTTATTGTGCAGCCGCTGGAAGATGCTGCAACTCCGAAAGGGGGGAGGGCAGGCCATTGCCGAAATGCTGGGCGGCAGGCTGCTGCAATTATCGGTCGGGTCCGTCCTGGAGACGCGGTTGCTGCATGTTGTGGATGAAATGGCCATTGCCGCCGGGATACCCGTGCCGTTTGTGTACGTGTTGCCCAGAGAAAAAGGAATAAATGCCTTTGCCGCCGGGTATGAACCGCATTATGCGGTTATCGGGGTGACGCAAGGGAGTCTTGAAAATCTGGATCGGGACGAACTGCAGGGCATTGTGGGGCATGAGTTCAGTCATATTCTGAACGGCGACATGCGCTTGAATCTGCAGCTTATCGGGTGGCTGCATGGAATCACGCTCATCGGGCAGAGCGGAAGGTGGCTTTTGTACAAATCCGCAGGGTTCGATCGGAAGGAGTTTCCCCTGAACGAAGAGGGCAACGCATTTGTGCCGGGCATATTCCTCGGTGGGTTGTTGTTGACTCTGGGCTCGTTGGGAACGTTTTTCGGTGACGTCATCAAGGCGTCTGTCTGCAGGCAGCGGGAATATCTGGCGGATGCTTCCGCCATAGAATTTACGCGAAATCCGGACGGCCTGGCCGGAGCCTTGAAAAAAATCGGGGGGTTCGTTTCCGGGGCAGCTTTGCGTACGCCTAATGCGGCTGTGGCAAGCCACATGTTCTTCGGCCAGGGAGTGCAGCCGTTGTTCCGGGATCTCCTGTCCACCCATCCGCCTCTTGCCGAACGTATCCGGCGTATTGATCCCACCTGGGCTGGTGCTTTTGAAGAAGTGAACTGGGCCTTGCGGGCGGTTGTCGCTCAACGCGCCACCCTCGAACAAACCGGAATTGCCTTTTTGTCGGATCCTGAAATTCTCGGCAGTGCGGTGGCGGAAGATCCGGCTAAGAGGATGCCGGGCAGACTGGAACAATCCTATGCGGCCTACAAGCATCGCTTGCTGTCCGGGGTGCCCGAGGAACTGTTTCATGCCGCGCGTATCGGATCCAGTGCGCCGGCACTGGTGTATGCCATGCTGTTTTTCGAACAGAAAGATACGCGTGACGCCTGTCTGGACCTTCTGTTGCAACGCTGCGGGGTTCGCGTGTATGATCAGGTGCAGACTTTGGCCTCGCTCTTGAACCAGGCCGGGCCATGTGCCCGTTTGCCTTTGCTGGACATGTCCATTCCGCATTTACGCAATTTGGACTCGGAGCAATTCGGTACATTTCGGGAACTGGTGCGGGCATTGATTCGTTTGGACAGGAAAATGACCTTGTTTGAATGGGTGGTGTGGAACGTTATTGAATATCAATTGAGACGGGACGGATTACAAGAATTCGACAAACAGGGGGACCAGGAAAGGCAACCTCTGGGAGAAAAAGCAGATTCGTGCGCAGTGTTGCTGGCCGCGCTGGCAACTTTTGGCGAACGGGATATGTCTATGAGCAGACGGATGTTCGAAAGGGCTGCTGGAGTAATGCGCGTGGTATTGCCAGAGATGTGGCGAAGTGGAATATCCTTGATAGATGTGGATAGCGCTCTTCATGAAGTAGCAACGCTCACTGACAAGGCCAGAAAGCGGCTGCTGGCGGCTTGCGTGGTGTGTATTTGTGAAAATAATGAGGTTTCAGTAGCCGAAGGTGAATTGCTGCGGTGTATTGCCGTACGTCTTGACTGTCCCATGCCACCATTGCTTCCCGGACAGCCGGTGGACCAGATTAATTTTTTTATGTAACCGATTATGGTGAGTATGCATTCGTAACTGGCGTACCACCGTGTTTTGATGTAAAAAATAATAATAAAATTAAGCAGGTATTTATTTCGTTTTAGAAATATTTTTTATATTAGCAATACGTACCAGAGTTCTGGATAATTGGTGCAAGCGAAAGGACCGAATTTTATATGAGTGATAACGAGCAGATAGTTATTATAGGCGCTGGCCCGGCCGGATTGACAGCTGCGTATGAACTGCAGCGCCAGGGGTGTGCCAACGTATTGATCCTGGAAGAGGAAGAGCAGGCCGGCGGAATATCAAAAACCATTAATTTTAATGGTTGGCGAATGGATATCGGTGGCCACAGATTTTTTTCGAAATCCAAACGGATTCTGGACTGGTGGAATGAAATTCTGCCCATGGCCGGTTCCCCTGCCTCCGACGATAAGCTGCTGGGACGTAGTCTGCCTTTTGCGCCCAACGGACCTGATCCAGAAGAAGACGATCTGGTTATGTTGGTCCGCAGCCGCAAGTCCAGCATTATTTTCGAGCGCCACTTTTATGATTATCCGCTGCGCCCAACTATGCGCCTTTTTTCCAATCTTGGGCTGAACCGGTCCATGCAAATAGGCTTAACGGCCGCCAAAGCCAAACTTTTTCCACGCAAACCGGAAAGACATCTCGAGGACTATCTCGTTAATCATTTCGGAACGGAGTTGTACGCCACTTTTTTCCGCGATTACACGGAAAAGGTCTGGGGAAGAAAATGCACGGAAATCGATCCCTCGTGGGGAAGACAACGCATCAAGGGACTTTCTCTGTTGCAGGCTTTGCTGCAGGCTTTTCAACGCTCCAAAAGCGATGATATCGAACAAAAGTCCGTCAATACGAGTCTGATCAATTTTTTCCTTTACCCCAAGTACGGGCCGGGTTTTCTCTGGGAACGGGCTGCCGTCCTCGCGCAAGAAGCCGGTGCAAAAATAGCCTATGGCTGGCGCGTGGTGTCAATTCATTCCGATGGCTCCAAAGTCCGGGCGGTGACTGCCCGGAATTTGAAAACGGGTGAAGAAAAAGATTTTGCCACTTCTGCTGTCTTTTCCACAATGCCGGTCAAGGATCTGGTGGCCGGTCTGACGTCGCAGCCGCCTCAGAAAGTCATAGAAACCGCTGCGACATTGCCGTACCGGGATTTCATCACAGCCGGAGTGCTGCTGCGCGAACTTGGAATCCGTCCGCCTGACGACAACTGGATTTATGTCCAGGAAAAGGATCTCAAGCTTGCGCGAATTCAGTTTTTCAAGAACTGGAGTCCCTACATGGTGCAGGACAGAAACCTGCATTGGCTGGGGCTCGAATACTTCAGCAATGAAGGGGACGCGCTCTGGACTATGTCCGATGGGGCTTTTCTGGAAATGTGCCTCTCTGAACTGGAAAAATTAAATATACTTGCCAATCGTGATGCCTTTATGAAGGGAACAGTTGTCAGGGTGCGCAAGGCCTATCCTGCGTATTGGGACGGCTATGATCATTTTGACAGGATAAAAGATTATCTCAACAGTATTTCCAATCTTTATTGTATTGGCAGAAACGGAATGCACAGATACAATAACATGGACCATTCCATGTTGTCCGCAATGACTGCTGTTGATGTTTATGCTGCACATGAAAAAGACAAATCTGCAATCTGGGATGTCAACATCGAAGAAAATTATCATGAGTCAAATGATTGATAGCAATTCATCAGGCGTATTCAAATGGTTACAGCACAAGATGGAGACAAATCCATCTCGATTGCTGACGATTTGTTTTTTTATCAGTCTTGCGATCAGTTTTTTTCTGCTTTGCATGACAGCCCTGGATCTGCGGGATAGCGACCTGTGGTTTCACTTGAATCAGGGACGCGAGTTTTTCAAAACTGGCAGTATACCTACTACCAGTTTTTTTTCGTACATCGACCCTGTCAGACATTGGGTCAATTATGCCTGGTTGTTTCAGGCCATTAGCTATCAGATTTTCATTCATAGCGGTTATGTAGGACTTATTGTACTTCGATCTCTGGTGTTCGCAGCCATGGGGTGCGTACTGTACCTGTTGGTTGCCAGGAACAGACCGTACAATACCCTTGCGATCCTTGTTGCACTGCTTTGTTTTGTCGGCTTAATTTCGCGGGGTATCCTTGTACGGCCCCATATTATTACATACCTGCTGATTCTGCTGACTATCTTTGTTTTTGAGAAAAAAAGACATTTCTGGCTCTTGCCGGTCCTTTTCCTTCTTGAGGCGAACATTCATGGAATAGTCTACCCGATTCTGCTGCTCGTGTGGGGGAGCTATCTGTTCGAATATTATCTGGATTACAAACGGGGTATCCCTCTGAATGTATCCGGAAAAAATATACTTCTGGCCGGGCTGGCCCCTGTCTTTTTGCTGGCCAACCCGTTTGGGGTACATTTATTCCCTCTGCCTTTCGAGAATGCCGAGTCCTTTGTAAAATATTATATCGTGGAAATGAGGCCCCTTGGTTTGGGGGGCGTGTTTTCCTTTTCCTTGACGTCTTTGCCCGGTTTTCTGTTCGCATTTCGTTCGCTTGCTATTTTTACCGCCATAATTGCCACCATCTATTTTTTGTATAAAAAAATTCCAAGAGTCAGCCATCTTGTTCTGCTTTGTGGCGGACTGTATCTCTTTTCTCAAAGCATTCGGTTTCAGTTCATCTGCGTTTTGTTTGTCGTACCTACTCTTCTCAAGCTTTGTGATACGATTAAGGCCAAAAGCAACAACAAATTTTTACAACTGAATGTCGTTCTGGTTTTCATTATTCCCTTGCTTGCTTTTGGAGTGCTTTTTTATGAATCCGGACGCTATCCATTGTCTTTTGTTTCCGTACCTGCAATTGGTGTAAAATTCATTTCTCAATTGCCAAAGGGACAAACCGTATTGATGCCGTGTACCAAAGCCGGGTATTTTGCCTGGGAGTTGTACCCCAAGCATAGAATTTTTATGGATCTTGAACTGGCTTTGTTTGATGATGTCAGTGCGTACGAAAGTATGATGGCTTTTGAAAAAACAGTGGTTTTGCAGCATCATATCGAAAAATATCATCCGACGGTTATTTTTACCCCTTTTGCGATGGCTACCAATGAAAAATTCGAAGCTGCTCTTGACGGATACCGTCCGGTGTTTTTCGATGATTTTGGTGTGATTTTTTTGCGCAATGACCTCCACACAGATTTTAAGAAATTGACCAATCTGGATACTATCAATACGCAGGAGATAGATAAAAGCGCTTTTACTGAGCAGGAAAAAGAACAGTTCGTCCAACAGTTGAAGCGAATTGTCGATTTTGATCCCTTAGGGTTCAGAGCGTATTCAATGCTGGGGAATGTTTATTTTGTGTACAATCAGCCGGAAAAATTGAATGAAGTCGCGGACACCCTTATTTTGAATTTCCCGGATCAGATTGCCGGATACGTGTTCAAGGCGCAGTCTGAATTCATGCTCGGGAAAATCGAGGAAGCGGCTGATTATTTCCAAAAAGCCATGGATAAGCAGGGGACATATGACCGGAAAATCCTTGCAAAAAATTATTATGTGGCGCTTGTGGCTCTGAAAAAATTCAACGATGCCTTTGAAATACTCAAAAAGTATTACAATCCCTATGACAGGGAAACGCCACCTGATATTCTTTATGAATTTGCCGTGGGAGCCGTAAACGCCGGGAAGTACAAACTGGCTTTCAAATTTATTGACATGGCATTGCTGGCCATACCTGACGAGGACTTGGCCAAACGCAAGGAACTGTTGCGATTGAAAGGAGTGTTGCAAAGCCATTTCCCCAACGGCGTATGACGTACCTTCGTCTGTCTGCGCTTGTTTTTCAATTGCGCCATCAACTGGTTGATCGGCAAAAGGAATCTGCGTCTGCAGACACCATTTTCTTTTATTGACCCTGAACTGCCTGCTGTTGATCAGAATATGTGTTGATCCGCAGTCAGCTACGCGAACCACAGGAGAGCGCTTCATGTTGGATGATCGTCCCTACACTTTTGACAGAGTTGTCCGGGTCATTGTCAGTGTGGCCATCTTTGTGGGACTCATTCGGTTGATGGGGTTTCTGAGCGATGTGCTGGTTCCCTTTGCTGTTGCCTTGCTGCTGGCCTATCTTTTAAATCCCCTCGTCAACCTTGTTTCCAGAAGGGTTAAAAATCATACGCTGGCCGTTCTGCTTACGCTCGTTTCAGTGTTTGTGGTTTTCATTGCGGTCACCTCCGTGCTTGTGCCCACCATATTGAGTGAAATTACCAACACAGGGCGCGTGGTTACACAGATGGTCAACAATTCGGAATTCGCGGCCCGCGCGCAGGATGTCCTGCCGCAGGATATCTGGAAATGGATTGAGGAGCAGTTGCAGAAACCGGAGATACGACAGTATTTCAAATCGAATTATGTCAAACAACTGGCCTTGAATTTTGTCCGGAAAGTTATTCCTGGTCTTTGGGGGGTCATTTCGGGCACCACAGGATTTATCGCCTGGTTGTTCGGGCTTTTTACCATTGTGCTGTATATGATTTTTCTGTTGTTTGATTTTCAGACTGTGGAAAAAGGTTGGACAAGTCTCATACCTCCGGCGCAGCGTGACTCCGTTGCGCAGTTTGCGCAGGATTTCAGCGATGGTATGAATCGTTATTTCCGCGGTCAGGCAATGGTGGCAGGAATTGTCGGCATTCTGTTTGCCGCAGGCTTTTGCGCCATTGGTCTCCCCATGGGGATATTGCTCGGGTTGTTTATCGGCTTATTGAACATGGTCCCATACCTGCAATTGATCAGTATCCCTGTTGCTCTCTTTTTCGGCGTTGTTCATGCCCTGGAACTTGGGACGAATATCTGGAGCTATCTCGTATTGATAGGAGCAATATATATCGTTGTCCAATTAATTCAGGATTTGTATCTGACTCCAAAGATAATGGGAAAAATTACCGGATTCAGTCCGGCCATAATTTTGCTTTCCCTGAGCGTCTGGGGAAAGCTGCTGGGGCTGCTGGGCCTGATTATCGCCTTGCCCATGACAGCCTTGTTATACGCGTATTATTGCCGATACATTACGCATGTAAAAGCCAATATTGCCGTGTCCGAAGATTCAACCTCCACTCCAGATTGAGTGCATGCCTTCACTATGGTGGTGCATTTTATGCAAAAGACGAATGTGTAAGGAAACTTTTGGACTGCTCAAAGAGAAGTGTAATATTCGTCAGGGTGCAATTCCGTAAACGATTCTTGCTGACTCAGAAAACTGCGAATTTCATCGCACAAATCACATTTACCAAGATAAGCATTACGCTGTGGAACAAACCCGTACGTTTCCATAGCAAAATGGTACAAACCGCTGATGCCTTTTTCCGCAAGAAGGTAAATGAGCGGATAGCGTTTTCTGTCCAGGGGCCCAGGCAGGTCTTCCAAATCAATGGCTATACCGATGCATAATTTGGGTATGTAATATCCATAATGATCTGTATGAAAATGACTGGTGTTCAGCAGTTCTTTTCTACAGGTGCCTGGATTATATTTCAGAATATCTTCAAGAGACAGGGTTTGCAATAAGGGACGGTACGTATTGAGAGCCCTGCCGCAAAAATAAATCCAATAGCGACTTGGTAATTGCATAACATAATCCTGCCCAAACTTGTCGATATATTCTTGCAACGAGTGCGGTGTATGTACGTCAAAACTGAGAAGGTCTTCCTTTAGTTGTTCTATCCATGGAATGGTATGTATTCCGGCTTCGGCAGCGGCTTCCAGGATACCTTGGGTCTTGCAATAAGGGATATATTCGTTGTGAAAGGGACTCATTGATACGAGCAGTGCGTAGAGTCCTTCATTGCCTAGCGATTCGAGGATTTTTCGCGAACTATTAGGATCTGAAAACCAGGATGCGTTGGTCTCGATATATTCGATTCCAATATCAGCCTTTCGGGATTCTCGCAGAATGTCACATAACATATCTGGCTGTAGAAAAGGTTCCCCACCTCCGATATGAAGTGATTGGCAACCAAGAGATTTGATTTTGTTCAGTATGGAATAGGCATTTTGTGGCGTTAAGTAGTCCGCAGATCTATTTTTGCTACAACGAAAAATACAATGCGCACAATGTGACGTACAGCAATAGCTGGTCAGTAATCCACCAAAGAGCAATAGTGGTATTTTAAGATAATTAGTAGCCATGAATAGAAATTTGAAGATAGTCTTGGATCATTTATGCGACAAATAAATTAAGACTAGATACGTATGTCTGGATGTTTATGATTTTAAATGAATTTTTACATTACATGAAAGTTAAAATTTTGCAGGAGAAAGTTAAATAAGTGATGATGTAATCAATCGCTATCTCAATTACTATATTAGGACTCAAATGTATATATTTTGTGGGCATTTTTATAGTACAGGAGTTTCTAGACGAAAAAATTTGTTATATAGTCGCAAAACATTGATTATGTTGATTTTGTGAGGCTGACTTTACATTGCAGAGTAAGGGATCCTGGTGGCTGAAAGCTGCATGGTAATAAATTATTTTATCTGATTGTGTCCAGAAGCGAATGCAGGATTTTTTGCCACGAGGATGGCTCGGTGAAACAGCAATTGCCTGCTGTGGATTGGGCAACCAGTTGCAGAGCAACGGGATCATTTTTTATTGATGAGAGGGAAAAATTTGTATCGGATACTACTGCGATATTTACAGCAAAAAAACACCAGCTGAACCTCTGTTATAGCCAGGAACTCTAAAAAATAATTATGTAATGAGGGCGAAATGAAGCGTTAGATTTTGTTGCGTAGCATTGAAAAAACTCCAAAGAAAATAAGATAGATGGCAAAAACAATGATCAGGAGATTATCAATGATTTCTTTTACGTCTTTGTAGTAAAGAAAATTGTAAGCTGCAAGAGAAACGGTGAATGCTACGAATACGAGAAGTCTGCGTTTACCTGAGATAAAAAGCAAATAAATGGGCAGGGCAATGTAGCATACCAGTGCGACTAGAGAAAACTCCAGAGAGTCGGGCTTCAACATGAAGGAAGAACCGCAGGCGATCATGGCCAGAAGAAGAATACTCTGGGGTTTGGACAGCATCACATTAAAGGGCAGCGCTAGAAACTTCTGCATCGGGCTAGGAGATAGCTGTCCGATGAAGGTTTTTTCCATCTCCTCCTGCTGTTGTCTGGACTTGTGTGCGTATGAAGGAGGGAAGCCCATGTCATCGAGTTCGTCGTCTTGCTGCAGATGCCCTTGGACATTTCGGATTTGCGATGCAGAGCCTTCAGATCCCCGGTCAGGAAGATTGGTATTTCTGGGGAGAAAGGTTTCACGACCCTCTGTAGCCAGCGCCTGTTCCAAAGCGGTGCGGAATTCTTTCGCACTCGCGTATCTGTGCGAAGGCTTATAGGCGAGGCCTCCCATTATTGCCTTGGTTACACCTGGAGGAATCGTGCGGGTGAAGGTAAAAGGCTCTCCGGACACCCGCATATTGACCATGCAGGATCTGTTGCCGTTGCATTGGCTTTCGAAGGGAAGGGAACCGTTCAGCATTTCGTAGGCTACAAGGGCAATGGAATAGATGTCCACAAGCTGATCGTAACCGGCCCCCACTTCATTTTTCAGCACTTCAGGCGCAATGTACAAAGGCGTGCCGACCCGCGTATCAGCCTGATTTGCATCTGAAATCTGTTTGGCAACGCCGAAATCACCCAATTTGGCGGTGCCATCTTTAGTGATGAAGATATTGCCGGGTTTCAAATCCCGATGAATGATACTGTTGGTGTGCGCATGCTCCAGACCTTTGAGACAGTCGATGGTGATCTGGACTGCCTGTTGCCAGGGCAAGGGACCATCTCCGAGAAATTCACTCAGCGTACTGGGAATATACTCCAGCATCACAGCTACAAGTGAGATTATGGAATCTTCCGTACGCACATGCAGCACATCGTGGTTGTACCATCCGACAATATTCTGATGAGTGCCGAGTGAGTAGAGGTGGATGATTTCTCTGGCTTCCTGCCCCAGGGAGGCCTGCAATGAATCGACAGTACGCCCCTGACGGTTCAATTTGCGAGACAGGGGGATGACCTTCAGAGCGGCATGAAAGGTTTGCCCAAGGTCAACACGCTCCATCTGAAACACGCATCCGGAGACACCTGATCCAATGTAATCCTTGATACGCCAACCACTGAACAAGGGTTCGCGCTTTTTGAGTATGTTCAGAATGGATGTTTTGCAGAAAAGAGCTTGTTTCGACATTGTTCATTGGTCACATGAAAAAAAATGGAGTGCCGTTTCTTAGATACCGGCGGATTTTTGTTCCTCAATCCACTTGAGGGCTTCTGTCAGTTCAATGGTACCCTCATAGATTGCTCTGCCGGTAATTGCTCCCGCAAGGCCTTTTCCCGTCAGTTTGTGGAGTTGTTTCACATCTTCGATGGTGGTGACTCCTCCGGCAGCAATGACCTCGAGTTTGGTGATTTCCAGGAGATGAGCCAGGGCGTTGATATTGACTCCACTTTGCATGCCGTCTCTGCTGATGTCGGTATAGACAAAAAAAGCAGCGCCTTGCTGTTCGAGCTTGGGGACCGTATCGTCTACGGTCAATGCCGTATCTCCAACCCAGCCGCGTGTTTTGAGCATTCCATCAACGGCATCAAGTGAAACGCCGATTTTTTGGGGAAAGGCCTCGCAGAGTGCGGCAAAGGCGTCGCCGTCTTCAAGCGCCAGGGTTCCGACTATGAGTCGTTTTACCCCTGCATCAAGGTAGGCCTTGGCAATGGCTGCATCGCGTACGCCTCCGCCAAGCTGGACGTTTACATTGTATGCGGAACACAAGGTGCAAAGCGCCTGGATCAGATCAAAATTTTTGGGCTTTCCGCTAAAGGCGCCGTCCAGATCCACTACATGGATCCAGCTGGCGCCTTTTTCTATCCAATGTTCTGCCATGGCTACCGGATCAGCCGAAAATACGGTTACCTGATCAGCCTTGCCCTGGCGCAAACGAACACATTGGCCGTCTTTGATGTCGACGGCTGGAAACAAAATCATAACAAACCGACCTTTTTCAATCCCTGGTTGATGCCGAACTGTGCGAGTTCCGTGGCTGTTACCCATTTGGCGCCGCGCGCGAAGAATTCCTTGATTTTGAGCAGGTTCTCAGCGAGAGAAACCTGAGTTTCTTCAAAGCGATACCGGGCGGCGATACCTTCGCCCTTAACGTCGATCACAAAAAAGTCGATCATGACTCCTGCCGGGTCATCGCTGCCAGCCGGACCGCCAACCCGCTCCTTCCAGTAGAGCAGCTGCGGCACGAGCAGGTAATCGACATGGGCGCATTTGCCTACATTGATCCAATAGTCCAGAGCGGCATGAGGGCCGTTGCTGAGGGATCTTTTTGCTATATTCTGACAGGACAGCATGCCTTGCGCAGGTACGAAACTGCGCTTGGTTTTGGTTTGCAGTTCGTTGGTAAGAAAATCATCAAGAGCTGCCAGTTCTTTGGGCGTTGCCTGTTCACTGCGCGCCGGAAGGTAGCTGCCAAGCAGAAAAGTATAATCCGAGGGTTGTTCAATGGCAGCAACTCCAAGGGAAAAGCGAGCTTCCACTGGTTGTACGTCCGCACGCGGAGCACAGCCGAAAAGGGCTGCAAATACAAAAAGGCTTAGCAGAGGGGTAAAAATCAGGATGCGTGATTTCATAAATCCAGGCTCCCTTTTGTGCTGAAAGCGCCTTGAACGGAAGTGATGCCAAAAGCCTGGCGAAGAGCCAGGCCGGTTCCTTTGAAGGCGGATTCGAGCAGATGATGACCGTTGCGGCCGTACAAATAACGAATGTGAAGATTAAAACGTCCGTTGAACGCAAACGACTTGAAGAATTCTCTCCAAAGGTCTTTTTCCTCTCCTGCCAGAACAGCGGGAACTATATCATCCTCGTATACCAAATACGGTCTTCCCGACAAGTCCAAAGCAACATCGCTCAGAGCTTCGTCCATGGGAACCTTGGCCCAGCCCACGCGTGCGATTCCCGAGCGTTGCCCCAAGGATTGATGCAATGCCTGCCCCAGGCAGAGGCCAATATCTTCGACACAATGATGGGCGTCGACTTCCAGGTCTCCTGAGCATTGCAGATCCAGGTCGAATCCTGCCCAAAAGGAGAGCAGGGTGAGCATGTGATCGGCAAAGCCATAACCAGTTATGATTGATGTTTTGCCCGAACCATCAACATTGAGCGTCAGTGAGATCTGGGTTTCTTTGGTGTTTCGAGTAACTGTTGCGTTGCGTTCGCTCATGAAAGTCTTATGCCCTTTTTTGGCTAGATGGTCAAAGCCCCATAGTTTTTATTGGACTTGATAGTGCGTTTTCCGGCTTTTCAGATCACTGTTGCTCTTTTGCGGTTTCTTCCGATTCCGTATCAGTTTCTTTGCCGTGTGCATCTTCATCAGTCTCGTCATCGTCAGCTTCGTCTTCTTCCTCTTCTTCGCTTTTCTTGGGCTTGCGTCCGAAAATCTGGACCACCCAGATGCTGACTTCAAACAGAACGATCAGCGGTCCGGCCATAAGCACCTGCGATACGACATCCGGAGGCGTGAGAATGGCGGCTACGACGAAAGCGCAAAGGTAGGCGTATTTCCTGGTTTTGCGCATCATCACAGCGGTGATGATGCCGAGTTTGCCCAGGAAGAAGGCAAAAAGAGGCATTTCAAAGGTAAAACCGAAAGCGAACAGCAGCTTCAGGGAAAAACTCAGATATTCCTTGAGGCTGGGCATAGGCTTGATGGTTTCCGTGGCGAATTCCATGAAAAAGCCAAAGGCAAAGGGAAAAACCACGGAATAGCCGAAAATAGCACCGGTAGCGAAGAATAAACCTGAGCAAAAAGCAATGGGCAGCAGGTATTTCTTTTCGTCCTTGTAAAGACCTGGAGCTATGAAACTCCAGATCTGATAGAAAATGTAAGGGCTTACCAACAGAACGCCCGCAACCATCGACACCTTGATATAGGTGAAAAAGGCTTCCGGGAGGCCCGTGTAGATAAGCGAACTGCCGGGAGGAAAGACCTTGACCAGCGGCTCCATGAGCAGGCCGAACAGTTCGTTGTGGAAACCGTAACAGGCCAGAAAACCAACGCCGGCGGCTATCAGACAACGGACCAGGCGAATACGCAGTTCAGTCATATGATCGAGGAAGCTCATGGGCTGTTCGCCGTTGTCTTCCTCGTCATCATCTTCTTCGTCGTCTTCCTCTTCATCCGTTTCTGATGGAAGAGAGTCTTCTCCGTCACTGCCCGCAGCTTCGACTTCGCCTTCGTCGGATTCAGCATCCCCGGAAGTGTCATCGGCTTTGGGAGGATAAACAAACTCGGACGTCTCTTCGGACTGCTCCGCGTCAGTAGAGTCCGGTTTCTCCAGGTCTTCAGAGGACTGGTTGTCCGCCGAAGCTGTCGAACCTTCCTCGTTCTGCTGTTCGGGAGTGTTTTCTACCGAAGATTCGGAGTCCTCCTCGTCGGACAGCAGAGAAGGATCATCCGGAGGCGCCTGAGGGGGAGCCTGGGTGTCTGCAGCAGATTCCTGATCTTCATGCTGCTCTTGATCTGCAGAAGTCTGCTCCTGGCTGGAGTCCTGTTGTTCGTCCTGATTATCAGGCCCGGGCTTCTGCGACTCGCTCATTTCGCTTGATCCTTGCTGGCAACAGCTTCCGGAGTTGTATCGATTACGACTGTTTTCGGATCGGAGTTCCCCGCATCGGCAACGAGTACGGGCTCCTCAGCGGAGGTGGAAGCGGTTTCGCCGTCAGCATCCGCAACCGGCTCGGGAGTGATGTCCTTCATAGCCGGTTCGGATTCGCGAAAATCAGTGTCCTGATTATTGGCGGCTACGGCACTGGAATAGGCCTTGTCCGCCTCTTTGGACTCTTCCTTGTCTTCTTTGTCGGATTTTTTGGCCAAAGTTTTGCTTTCAGCCTTTTTGTTTTTGGCTGTCAGGCGCTTTTCTTCTTCTTTTGCCTTTTTTTCAAAGTCTTCACGTTCGATTTCCGTATTGATCGTACGCTGTACGTCGGTAGAAACCTTACGGAATTCTCCCATGGCCTTGCCAGGGTACGGGCAATTTCAGGGAGCTTTTTGGGGCCAATGACGATAAGCGCCACCGCGAGGATGACGAGCAGTTCCGTGGTACCTATTCCGAACATAAGCTATTCCGCGGCAACCAGGCCAGATTAAAGGTTATTCCCACTCGATCGTGCTTGGGGGCTTGGATGAAATGTCGAGCACCACCCGGTTGACCCCTTTGACTTCGTTGATGATCCGGTTCGAAATGCGGGCAAGAATCTCCGTCGGGAGTCTGGTCCAGTCCGCGGTCATGGCGTCGACGCTATCCACGATACGCAAAGCTATGACGCTTTCGTACGTGCGGCCGTCACCCATTACACCCACGGTCTTGAGCGGAAGCAGGACAGCGAATCCCTGCCAGATTTTTCGATACCAGTCCGAAGCGAGCAACTCGTTCTGGACGATCTTGTCTGCTTGTCGAAGAATTTGCAAGCGTTCCTCGGTGATTTCACCAATGACGCGGATTCCGAGTCCCGGACCGGGAAAGGGATGGCGCCAGATGATGAAATCAGGAAGGCCGAGTTCGACGGCGACTTTGCGTACCTCGTCTTTAAACAGTTCGCGCAAAGGTTCCACCAGCTCGAGGTTCATGGTCTCAGGCAGGCCGCCCACGTTGTGGTGGCTTTTGATGACCGCCGAGGGGCCCTTGAACGAGACGCTTTCGATGACGTCGGGGTAAAGCGTACCTTGTGCGAGAAAATGCACATTCGGAATCTTCTTGGATTCGCGTTCGAAAATTTCGATAAACGTGTACCCGATGATCTTGCGTTTCTGCTCGGGATCCGTGACTCCGGCAAGCTTGCCGAGGAACAGCTCCTGGGCTTCCACGTAGTTCAGGTTCAGCTCGAAATGTTCCTTCAGGTAGCCCATGACCTCCTGCCCCTCATTGAGGCGCATCAGGCCGTTGTCCACAAAGATGCAGTGCAGCCTGTCGCCGATGGCCTTGTGCAGCAGCACAGCAGCCACCGTGGAATCAATGCCGCCGGACAGGGCGCAGACCACATGGCGGTCGCCGATCTGCTCCTTGAGCTGTTTGAGGGCGGTATCCACAAAGGAAGACATGGTCCAGGTGGATTTCAGTCCGCAGACTTTGAACAGAAAGTTGCGCAGCATCACTTCGCCGTGGTCCGTATGGGCCACTTCCGGGTGGAACTGCAGCGCATAAATTTTTCTGGCGTCGTTGCCCATGGCAGCGACTTCCAGGCTTTCGGTCTTGCCGATGACGTCGAACCCTGGAGGAGGAGTCAGCACATGGTCGCCATGTGACATCCATACGGTATTCTTGGCACCGTTTTTCAATCCTTCCCAAAGCGGGCTCTGGGCACAGAGTTCCAGTTCGGCGCGGCCGTATTCCCGGTCTTCCGAACTGGCGATGGTGCCGCCAAGATTCTGCGCCAGCAGTTGCATTCCGTAGCAGATGCCCAGGATGGGCAGTCCGAGTTCGAGAATGCCCGGCTCAAACCGCGGGGGCATCGGGATCATTCACGCTGGATGGTCCGCCCGAAAGAATCAGGGCCGAGGCACCCAGTGCCTTCAACTCGTCCAGTCCGATGGTACAGGGATGTATTTCGGAATACACGCCGGCTTCACGGACGCGACGGGCGATAAGCTGGGTAACTTGCGAGCCGTAATCGATGATGACGACTTTTTGTACTAACTCCATAACTGCTCCTCGGGTCAAACCTAGTAGTTTTCGACCCGGTAGTTCGGGGCTTCTTTGGTAATGATTACATCGTGCACATGGCTTTCACGGAGTCCGGCAGGCGTGATTTCCACGAACTGGGCTTTTTCTCGCAGTTCGGGAACCGTTTTGCAACCCGTATAGCCCATACCGGAACGAAGACCGCCGATAAGCTGGTAGATGCTGTCCTGTACGGGGCCTTTGTAGGGAACGCGTCCAACGATGCCTTCAGGCACGAGCTTGCTGCCTTCCTGTTCGTCCTGGAAGTAGCGGTCGCTGCTGCCGTCTTTCATGGCGTCGATGGAGCCCATGCCGCGGTAAATTTTGTACCGGCGGCCCTGATACAGAATGGTTTCTCCCGGGCTTTCGTCAAGCGTACCGGCAAAGAGGCTGCCGATCATCACGGAATCGCCGCCTGCGGCCAGTGCCTTGACCACGTCGCCAGAGAATTTGATGCCGCCGTCGGCGATGACGCAGCGATCCATTTCCTGGGCAGCGCGCGAGGCTTCCATGACTGCCGTGACCTGCGGTACGCCCACACCCGCGACTATGCGTGTGGTGCAGATGGAGCCCGGTCCGATACCGACCTTGACCGTGTCGGCTCCGGCTTCCAGAATCGCGCGAGCGGCATCGTACGTTGCGATATTGCCGGCTACCAGCTGGCATTTCGGGAAGGTAGCACGAATGTTGCTGATGGATTCGAGAATATTCTTGGAGTGGCCGTGGGCGGAGTCGATGACCAGAAAGTCTGCTCCGGCCTTGAGCAGCGCATCAGCGCGTTCCACGGCTTTCTGTCCCACGCCTATGGCGCCGCCGACGCGCAAACGACCGGCGTCGTCCTTGCAGGCGTTGGGGTATTTTCTGATCTTTTCAATATCTTTGATGGTCAGCAGTCCGCACAGTTTATTGTTGTCGTCCACCACAAGGAGTTTCTCAATGCGGTTTTCATGCAGATGCTGTTTGGCCTGCTCCAGGGTGGTGCCGAGAGGTACGGTGACAAGCCCTTCGGCGGTCATTACCTGGCTGACCAGAGTGTCCATATGGGTTACGAAACGGACGTCGCGGTTGGTCAGAATGCCGACCAGCTGTCCGTCCTTGACCACCGGCAGGCCGGAAATACGGTATTCGGCCATGACTTCCAGGGCATCTCCCACGGACATGTCCGGTTCGATGGTCACCGGATCCACGATCATGCCGCTTTCCGACTTTTTGACTTTTTCCCACCTCGATCCGCTGGCGTTCGATGGTCATGTTCTTGTGAATGACGCCCGCGCCGCCGCATCTGGCAAGCGAAATGGCCAGGCGAGACTCCGTGACAGTGTCCATGGCGGCACTGACCAGGGGAATGTTCAGTTTTATGGATTTGGTAAGGTAGGTGTTCACATCCACGTCATTGGGATGCGTATCCGAATACGCTGGCAACAACAGGACGTCGTCAAAGGTCCAGCCTTTTCCGATTACTTTGTCCATGACGCTCTCCTTCTGTATCAATAAATTAATCAAGCCCGAGATAAGCAGCCCGGACCTGAGGGTTGGAAATCAGCTCCTCTGAGGAGCCTTCGAGGATAATTTGCCCCGTGGCGAGAACATACCCGCGATGCGAAATGCTGAGCGCCATCTGGGCGTTCTGCTCAACGAGCATGACCGTGGTGCCCTGGCGGTTGATCTCCTGGATGACCTCGAAGATGTTTTCTACGACTATGGGCGCAAGGCCCAATGACGGCTCGTCCAACAACAGCAGGCTTGGCCTGGCCATAATGGCCCGCCCGATGGCCAGCATCTGCTGTTCTCCGCCGGAAAGCGTACCTCCGGCCTGTTTGCGGCGCTCCTTGAGGATGGGGAACAGTTCGTAGACATGTTCCTCGTCGTTGGCGAGCGCTTCCTTGTCATTTCTGATGTAAGCGCCCATCATGAGATTTTCCCGGACTGTCAGCCGGGGAAAAATCATGCGTCCCTCCGGAACCTGGGTCATGCCGCGTTTGACTATTTTATCCGTTGAAAGTTTCGTTATATTCTGTCCGCGAAAGGAAATCTCGCCCTGTTTGGGGCGCAGCACACCGGACATGGTCATCAATGTGGTGGACTTGCCCGCTCCATTTGCGCCGATGAGGCAGACGATCTCTTTTTCTTTTACCGAGAGCGTGATGCCCTTGAGCGCGTGAATTCCACCATAATAAGTGTGGATGTCTTGTATTTCAAGCATTGGCTGCGGCTCCTCTGCCCAGGTAGGCCTCGATCACGTTGGGATCGTCTTTTATCTGAGCCGGCGTGCCGTCAGCGATTTTCACTCCGTGGTCAAGTACCACGATTTGTTCACAGATTTTCATGACAAGCTTCATGTCGTGTTCGATCAGAATTACGGAGACCCCTTCATTGAGAATGGCGTGAATCAAGGTATCCAGTTCGCGTGTTTCCGTGGGGTTCATGCCGGCGGCCGGTTCGTCCAGCAGCAGAATTTTGGGCTCCGTGGCCAGTGCGCGGGCTATTTCGAGCCGGCGCTGGTCGCCGTAGGGCAGGCTTGATGCCTGGCTGAATGCCTGTTTGTCGAGTCCCACGAATTTGAGCCAGCGCATGGAATCGTCCACGATTTTGGATTCTTCTTTCTTCTGGGACTTGGTACGGAAAATTGCTCCCATGACCCCGCTGCTGGCCCGAACATGTCGTCCGATGCGCACATTGTCCAGAACCGTGAGTTCCGTGAACAATCTGATGTTCTGGAAAGTCCGTGCAATGCCGAGCTTGACCATGGTTTCGGGCTTGCGGCCATTGATCCGGATGGCAGCATCGTCCTCTCCGAACATGATGTCCCCGGTTGTGGGCTTGTAGACTCCGGTGATGCAGTTGAACATGGTGGTCTTTCCCGCGCCATTGGGGCCGATAAGGCCGAGGATGGAGCCGGATTTCACCTGGAAACTAACGTCATGGATGGCCAGGAGTCCGCCAAAGCGTTTCGTAAGGTCTTTTATTTCAAGGATAGTTGACATGATACAATAAATTGAATTCAGGTTAACTTTGCGTACGGTTGACGCTGTCCGGAGAGCCGGATTCCAGTTGTTTGCGCAGAGCGACCAGGATCGGATTCTTTTCCGCCACTGAGGCGATTTTCGGGATAAAGCCGTTGGGCTTGAAACGCATGATCAGGATCATGATCAATCCGTACGCCAGAAAACGGGTTTCCGTAGGCAAATTGAACAGCGGCAGCACAGAGCGCAGGATTTCTCCCAGTGCAATGAGAACGGCCGCGCCAATGAGCGCACCGGTAATATTGCCGAGACCACCCAGAACAACCATACACAAAACAAGAAAAGATTCCCAGAATTTGAACATGTCCGGAGACAGAAACAGGGTCCAGCGGGCGAAGAAGGAACCTGCCACGGCGCCGATGGCTGCGCTGATGGCGAATGCGATGACCTTGGACTGCAGAATGTTGATTCCGCAGCAGGCAGCAGCCATGGGGTCCGCGCGCAGGGCGAACCAGGCGCGCCCAAGGCGTGAATCCTCGAGCCTTCGCATGACCACATAAACCACCAGTACCATAATCAACGCCAGGTAGTAGTAGGGCATTTCACCGTCAAATTCGTAATACCAGTCCCAGTCCGGGTTGATCATGGTGGAGAGCCAGCTGAAATCAAAAGAAACGGGATCGATGCCGGGCAATCCGAGAGGACCGCGGGTGAGCCAAATTTCATTGGTCAGAAACAGCACCACCAGTTCGGAAAATCCAAAAGTGACGATGGCGAAATAATCCCCTGTCAGCCGCAAGGTCGGCGCACCGAGCAGCACGCCCCAAATGGCGCCGTTGACTGCGGCAAGAATGGTGATCCAGACGAAATTCATGCCGAAATGGATGGTCAGCAATCCGGCAGTATAGGCGCCGACGCCGTAAAAGCCGACATAGCCGAGGTCGAGCAGACCGCAGAACCCCGGAACGATGTTCAGGCCCATGGCCAGCACCATGTAGACCATGATCAGGGTCAGCACATGCAGCACGTATTCGTTGGCCACGGGGGTGACGGGAAACAGCAGCACCACGGCGGCGGCCAGAAAAAATAAGGGATTTAGTTTTACTCATGACTCAACACTGTTCAAAGCGGTTGTTTGGGGCCCTTCCGGCGGACAAAGTCCCGACTCGGATGGGCAGGGATTCCGGCTTTTGACGGTTCCCCATGAAAAAAGTCGACTTATGCCTTGTCCACCATGGCTTTGCCAAGCAGTCCGGATGGCCGGAAAATAATCACCGCGATCATCACCGCGTATGCCACGCCGTCTCTGTAGAGCGATGAAACATATCCCGCCCCCAGAGCTTCGGCTATGCCCAGGACAATACCGCCCATCATGGCGCCCGGAACGGATCCGATGCCGCCAAGCACGGCCGCGGCAAAGGCCTTTACACCGGCCACGTACCCCATGGTGGGGTAGAGGGTGTTGTAGTAGACGGCCACCAGAATGCCGGCAATGGCGCCCATGGCCGAACCCAGGGCAAAGGTGAAGGAAATGACGCGGTCCACATTGATGCCCATGAGCTGGCTGCAGGTCCGGTTCTGCGAGAGCGCGCGCATGGCCGTACCGATCTTGGTCTTTTTGATGATCAGGTTCAGACCGATCATCATGGAGAAGGTGATGCCGAAAATAAAGACGTGCATCCAGGTCAGAGTGACGTTGCCCAGCTGAAAAGCGGTTTCCTTCAGGTAGGCGGGCACTGCCTCCTGCACAAAAGGCTGCGGGCGGCTGCCCCAGATGATCAGCGCCAGGTTCTGGAGAAAAATTGACATGCCTATTGCCGTGATCAACGCGGCAAGCCGATGCGCATTTCGCAACGGACGGTAGGCGATGTAGTCGATGAGTATGCCCAGCAAGGCACAGCATACCATGGCCAGCAGAATGGCAGGATAAAAGGCCCATACCCAGGGAAGAGATGAAGGTGACGCAGAAAAAAGCGCCCAACATGTAGATCTCGCCATGAGCGAAGTTGATGAGCTCGATGACTCCGTACACCATGGTGTAGCCGACCGCGATCAATGCGTAGATGACTCCGAGGGTGAGTCCGTTGATAAGTTGTTGCTCAAACAAGGTCAGTTACCTGCAGTTTCTGGCTGGCGGAATCTGGCGTCCGCTGCCGGTCATTAAAAAGTAAAGAAACAGGCTGGAACTGATCCAGCCTGTTTCCGAGAATCTCTTGATGTTCTCCCCCGCGTCCTAGTTCATCTGTTTGGGGGCGGGAGTGAACTTTCCGTCTTTGACCATCTTGACGAAGGCCGGTTTCTGCGGATCACCGTTTTCGTCGAAGTAGGTTACGCCGGAGATGCCTTTGTAACCTTTTTCAGGCGAATTGATGTCTGCCAGGCAGTCACGCACTTTGGCGCGGTCCGGGCCGACTTCTTCGATGCACTGCACAACGATGCCGGCGGCATCAAAGGCGTTGACGCTCATGTAGTCGGAATCGCGCTGGTACTTGGCCTTGAACTTCTCCAGGAATTTCTTGGCCGCGGGATTGGCGAATTCCGCCAGGAACGGCGTGGTCAGGTAGGTGTTTTCGGCATTTTCCTTGGCCAGGTTGATGTAGTCTGCATTGTCCAGACCATCAGCACCCATCTTGGGAATGTTCATGCCGAGTTTGGCTGCCTGGTTGGCGATGAGGGCGCCTTCGTTGTAGTAGCCGCTGATGAACAGGCCGTCAGGATTGTTGCCCTTCAGGGAGGTCAGCTGCGGCGTGAAATCTGTGGTGCCCTTGACGTAGGCTTCTTCGCCCGCGACATTCAGACCGATCTTTTTGGCCTGGGCCACGAAAGCTTCTTTCAGGCCGATGCCGTAGTCATTGTTTTCATAAAAAATGGCCACGTTCTTGAGACCGAGGATGTTCTTGGCGTACTTGGCCAGGAAGGCGCCCTGCAGGTCGTCACGGTACACATCGCGGAAAGACCAGACCTTGCCTTTGCGGTCCTTGTTCTTTTCACTGATGGTCACGTTGGTGGCGGTGGGGGACACGGCTGCGATACCCTTACGTACGTAGTTGGGCAGGGCGGCCAGGTGGGCAGAGGAACAAAGGTGGCCGACGATGCCTATGATATCTTTGTCCTGAACGATTTTTGTCGCAACAGTGGCGGCTTCTTTGGGGTCGCACTGTTCGTCAAGGTATACGGCTTCATACTTGTGCTTGTAATCCCCAGCATTCACTTCTTCGAGCTTCAGCACAACGCCGGCTTTGACGTTGTCGCCGTAAGCTGCTGCCGGTCCGGTATAGGGAGAGGGCACAGCAATTTTGATGGGATCTTCGGCAAAAGCCGCGCACGGAACCAACAACAGGGCCAGAAGGCCGCAAAACAATGGGTAAAACCGTTTCACACCTGTTCTCCTTGAGCTAACTGTGATTTGCCTATTGAGGTTTGTCTTCTATGTCAGCCTCACCGGCTTTCTTAGCTTCATTCACGTCCGCAGCCATGTCTTTTTTGGCCTGATCCACATCCTGCTTCAATTCCTTTTTGACGGATTCACCTTCTTTTTTGGCAGAATCGTCACCCGGCGCAACCGCAAAGCGGCCAAAGCGATGATCAGACCGGCAATAAACAGCAATTTCAACCCTCTAAATGTCATCATCTCATCCTCCCCAACGCTTAATGCAACTGTTATTTCAGAATGAATGGCATGTTTCACGAACATTGTGAAAGTCCTGCAATAAACTGGCTAGGTATGCCACGCCTTCACAATCCTGTCAAATCCAACATTGACAGGTAAAAGTCAACCAACCGAAATGGTTAGTTGTTTTTTGCTGTGTCCCCGTGCGACAGCGCGTCAAGTTCGCTCTGCGCATTCTTTTTTATTTCCGCCGTGACCTTTGGAGAAGCCGCAGCCTGCTCCAGGTAGGTGCGGGCCTTGTCCGGTTGGTTGAGAAAACGACCGTAGATCAACCCCAGATTGTACATGGCTATGGCGCTGCCAGGATCGACTGTCAGAATCTGCTGAAAGGTATTGGCAGCCTCGGCGTATTGCTGTTTCTGAAACTGAGTCAAAGCAAAGTGATGCAGTATCCGGAGATCTCCGGGCTTGGACACCAGTGCCCGAGTCAGGAATGTCTGGGCATTGTCCCAGTCCTGATTGCCCATGAAAAATTCAGCAAGTTGCAGCAGCAGGTCGGGGTCGTTGGGTTTGTCCTTGAGCTGGCTCATGAGCGTGCCGATGCCGCCCATCTGGCCGCCCATGGCCTGGTTGCCCATGGCCGAACTGGGCATGCGCCGTATCTTGAGTCCCGGATTCGCCATCCGGAATGCAAAAGAGACTACCAGCATGAGTATCAGGCTGGCGGCCAGGATGACTATAACGTAACGCTGCGGCGCGTTTTTGGATGCAATGTCAGGGTTAATCGCGTTCGTCATGCAGCATCTCCAGTTGTTTCAGGCGAGCTTGCAGACTGTGCTGCTTCTTGGCCATAAAAACGAGATAAACGCCCATGCCGATCCAGACGGCAATGTTGGCGGCAAGTAAAAAGGTTGTCGCGTTGGAGTTCAAGATACGCTCCTTTGTTCCGAAAGGGTGAAGTCGTCCAGACGGGCGGCGAGTTCGATTTGCCGGGTCCGCATGATGCACAGACAAAGCCAGAACAGAGTCATGGCCAGAAAACATACCAGCACGGTGGTCATCATTTCGCCAGGAAGTCCGCCCCCCTTGGAGGCGAAAACCGCAGGGTGAATGGATCGCCACATTCCGGGCGGAAAGAAAAACCAGAGGCACATCCAGAAAGGACACGATTCCGACAACTGCGCAGATACGCGCTTTTTGCCGCCGGTTCATATCCAGGGCGCGGACCACCAGATACCCCGAATAAATGAACCACATGATCAGGGTGGTGGTCAACCGCGGATCCCAGGTCCACCAGGTGTTCCAGGAGTACCGGGCCCAGAGGGAGCCCGTTATCAGCGCCAGAGCGCCGCAAAGCACGCCCAATTCGGCGGCAGCGCCTGCGATATGGTCGCTTTTGGGAGTTTTTTTGATCAGTTGCCACAATGGAAGCCACAAAGACCACGAAAAAACTCAGCATGGCCAGCCAGGCCAGAGGCAGATGTACGTAGAAAATTTTCTGTATGGGGCCCATGGTCTGCTCCACCGGCGCGTACTGCCAGATCAATACGTGGCTGGCAGCCACGGCCAGGCCGCTGACCAGGGCCAAAGGGGCTAAGAGGGAAGATCGCATGCTGTCCTCATAGGTTATTCGTCCGCACTGAAAAGAAAAGGAAACAGAATCAGGCCCGCGGCGCTGAAGATCAGGTCAAAAGCCGCGGCCAGACCGAGCCAGGACTGGGCCGTGGCCATGTCGCCAGGTGCAAGCCCGAGGGCCAGCAGCCGGACCCCGGCCAACAACGCCGGAGCCAGCAAGGGAAAAAGCAGCACGCTGAGCAGGGATTCCTTGCCCGCATGTCCGAGCGCCAGGGCGCCCAACAACGATCCCATGGCAACCAGTCCGAGATCCACCACCAGCACACCGGCCAGACCGTACTGCCAGGCGCCGGCCGGCTCCTGGTTGAGAAAAACAGCCAGTGCCGGGAAAAAGACCACTTGCGCGCAGAGCAGCAGCAGGCTTCCGGCCATGGTCTTGCCCAGCCAGATGGCATGGGGACGGGCCGGACTGAGCAACAGCCCAAGTTTGGCGGCATTGATTTCTTCCAGGCTGTAGAGCGCGTTGAAAATCAATACCTGGCAGAACAGAGTGGCCAGCCAGAAAATCGTGGCTGCCGCCTGTGCCGTAACAGGCTCGCCAGCACCGCGCGACAGGCTGAACAAAAACAGCAGCAACAGCCCGAGCAACAGGGCCTGCACCAGCCCGCTGCCGCGCAGGGCAACCAGCTTGAGATCCTTGGCGGCTATGGCCAGGGCGGCTTTCAGCACAGGCCAGCCTCCTGGGCGTAGACGTCCGCAGCGCCGTAATAGGCGGGTTTGTGTTTGCCGAATTCCAGAATCTCGTCTGCCAGGGCAATGTCCCGCTCCACACGGTGGCTGACCCAGATGATGCCCGCACCGGCGTCCCTGGCGGATTTTATCCTGTCGAACAGCAAGGTGCAGGAAGCCTTGTCCAGACCCGTATCCGGCTCGTCCAGCAGCAACAGTCGCGGTTCGGGAAGAAATACGCGCGCCAGGCTCAGACGCTGGGCCATGCCCCGGGAAAAACGTCCGGCGCGTTCGTGTCCCACATGGGCCAGGCCGACTTTTTCCAGAGCCTTGGTCAGGTCGTCCTGTTGCATACGCAGCCCGTGCAGTTTGCTCCAGAATTCGAGGTTTTCCAGAGCGCTCAACTGCGGATAGATGAAGGTCTGATGACCGAGGTAGCCGATGTGTTCGTCTTCCACTGTGTTTTCACAGGTCCCGGAACTGGGCTGCTCGAGCCCTGCCACGCATTTGAGCAGGGTCGACTTGCCCGCACCGTTGGGGCCGGCCAGCAGGAGGATGTGTCCGGCCTGGAGCTCGAGATTCACATCTTTGAAAATGAGCTTGCTGCCGAAAAATTTGGCTACTCGGTCAAGTCGTATCAGCATTGGAAACACTTGCAAGTAAAGTAAGCTTCCGGCGGCCAACGAATCCTGTTATGGAAGGTTCGTTGGCATCTCCCGCAGTAATGATGAAAAGCGGGAGATGCGGAAAAGCCGTTATTCAATTTGTCAGTCCGGGGAAACGCCTCTACAGGCGGGGCTGCGCCCTGGTCTCCCGGTCTGCCTATACCTCGTTTTTAAAATGCCGCCGCAAGCCGACAAAGGGGAACAGGCACATCAGTACACCGCCTATCCAGAGCCAGTTTATCAGCGGATGAATGCTGATTTTGAGGCTGGCGGTTTTGTCGGCTGTGGTTCCCAGCAGCGTGGCGTACAATTCGTCTCCAAGTCCGATGCCCGGATCCATGACGGAGGCCTCGGCAAAGGGCTGCTTGAATTTTCTGTAGATCCGGCGTTGCGGGCGCAGCGTTCCCAGCACTTTGCCGTCTTTGCTGACTTCGATTTCAGTTTCCACGTAGGCCATGCTGCGACCGTTCTGCTCGTGCATGTCCTTGTACGTGAACTGGTAGCCCTTGAGGCTGATAACTTCAACCCGGCTTGAGCACGGCTTCGCGCGCCAGCTCGTACGGTCCGGAAAAGGCAATGCCCAGAGCCACGAGGGCCAGGCCGAAGTGGACGCCGTAAGCCGCCCAGGCGCCGCGGCGTTTCCGATAAGAAGGATCCGAGGCGAACAGAGTCGCGATGCCCACCGCACCGGCGATGGCCGCACAGGCACCCAGCAGGGCTATGGGCAGGGTGACGCCGGCAATGTAGAGCACTATGCAGAGCCCCACGAAAAGTCCGAGGATGGCGTAAGTGAGCGCGCTTTTTTTGAAGCCGTTTTTCCATTGCATCCAGGGGCAGACCATCAGGATGAGGATCAGCACGGCAAAGATCGGCATGCAGACCTTGTTGTAGAATCCGGCTTCGAGACCCACAGGATTGGAGCTCCAAAGCTGGCTGAATACCGGCCACATGGTGCCGAAAAGGATGATGATGCCCAGAAGCAGCAGCATCCAGACCGAGACGACCAGAAAGCCTTCGCGGCTGAACAGTCCGCTCAGTTCGCGGGATTTTTCACTGTTGCGGAATCCGGTCATCACTATGCCGATGGACAATACGATTCCGGAGAGGATGAACAGCAGCAGCGGCTTGCCCACCTCGCGCGAGCCAAAGGCGTGCAGCGAATCCACGACACCGCTGCGGACCAGATAGGTGCCGAAAAAGCACATGATCAAAGTCAGGGCCATGAGAAAGGTGTTGCTGCGGTGCAATACGTTGCGCTGGCGTTGGAGAACCGCCGTATGCAGCAGAGCCGTGCCTGTGAACCAGGGGATTAGCGAAGCGTTTTCCACCGGATCCCAGGCCCAGTAGCCGCCCCAGCCCAGTTCCATGTAGGACCACCATCCGCCGAGGATGATGCCGGCCGTGAGGGTGAGCCAGGCCACCAGATTGTAATTTCGGGAAAGTTCCACCCAGTTGGGTTCCTGTCGTACGGAGCCGCTGAGGGCCTGAGCCAGAGCCAGGCAGCCCGGAATGGTGAACCCCGCGTAACCGAGAAACAGCAGAGGCGGATGAAAGATCATGCCCGGATGCTGCAGCAGGGGATTCAGACCGTTGCCGTCCGCGGGGGCCGGGACGACTGCAAGAAATGGATTGCTCCAGCAGGTAACCAGCAGGGTAAAGAATCCCATGACCACCAGATAGAAAATCCAGAACATTTGCCGGGTTTCGATGCTCAACCGCTGGTAGCCGCGCGAGAGCACGAAAGCTGCGCCGAAAAATGCGGTCATCCAGCCCCAGAAAAGCAGAGAGCCGGCCTGGCCCGCCCAGAAGGCGGTCATCCGGTAGAAAACCGGCAGAAAAATATCTGTATAATCAGCGACGTATTTGAAGGAAAAGTTTTTATCTACCAGTGCGCGGAAGAGAATGAAACAGCTCAGGGTGATCAGAATGACCCCCAAGCAGAAAGCCCCGTTCCACCCAGGGCAAAAAGACATTTTCATTTCTCCAGCGATCCCAGGCCACAGCCAGCCCTCCGCCGAGGAACAACACCAGGGAGGCGAGCAGGCAGGCATAAGCTATTACATGCATGAAGTCTCCTTACGACTTAGTATACGAGGGGTCTATAGACCGAATGACTCCGAATGAAAAGGGATGGCCGCATTTCGGAGTTCGGCGGAAAAAGGCCGGCAGCACCATGGCTGTCGGCCTGAAATATCAACTTTCCGCGATTTTCCTTCTGGTACTTAGAAGGACATTTGGTCATCAAGGTGTGAGCGTCAAAGCCGTTGGAGTGGAAATCGCCTTCCACAATGACCTCCACGCCGGGTTTGAAGGTATCGGGAACCGCGCCTTTGTAGGCGACGGGCACACTGAGCCGGGTATTGTCCTTGTCCTGAAGCTGGAAGGAAACTCCCGGACCGTCGGTGCGCTGGGTAAGCCCGTCCGAGGCCACGGTGCCGAACAGCCTGGCGGATTGGAGTTGGTCGGGCTTCATGGCCAGTGCTTCGGAAACATTGAGAAAATATACGCTGTTTTCGGAGAGACCAGAATACACCAGAAAACCGACCGCTCCCAAGAGGAGCATCAGTGCCGCAGCATATACCGGGGTGTTGCTTTTTTTCGCCATACGAATCCTTTTGCCTCCTGCTGAGATGGAAGGATACTATTGGGGGCGCTGCCGCGTCAACAGTTCGCGCTGTCTTTTTGCTTCAGCGCGCAGGTCTTCAACTTCGTCGGTTTCGTCGACAATTTCCTTGCCGAGAATTTCTTCCAGCACGTCCTCCAGGGAAACCACGCCGGACATGCCTCCGTATTCATCCAGAACAACAAAAAGATGAAATCGGGATTCAAGAAATTTGGTCAGCAGGCGATCCAGGGTCAGGGTTTCCAGAACAAAGCGGACCGGGCGCATGATTTCGCTGATCTTGGCCTGATCCTTGTCCGCTGCGAGGTATTCGAGAATTCTGCGGCGGTAGACAACGCCGACGATGTTTTCCACGTCTTCGTCGAAAACCGGAATGCGGCTGTAATGGAACAGATCCTTGTGCTGGTTGGCTTCGCTGACGGTAATTTTCGGCCGGCAAGGAATACACCACCGTACGCGGGGTCATGATGTCTTTGACCATTTTCATGTCCAGCGACAAAATGTTGCGGATGGTTTGTTCCTCGGTGGGCCGGATGGCGCCGGATTTGCGCGTCAGGCTGACCACGGCCGTGATATCGTCTTCCGTAGTGTAATGTCCGGGTTTGGACGGGCGGAATCTGCGGCCGAGAAAACCCGTGATCAGGATCATGGGCATCAGGATGTGAACCAGGATCTGCAGCGGTCTGGCCAGAACCGGGGCCAGTTGCCGGGAGTAGGCCACGCCGATGGTTTTGGGAAGAATCTCCGAGCAGATAAGGATAGCCAGCGTGAACAGCGCCACGAAAATGCCCATGCTTTGCTGTCCGAAAACATCCACGGCAGCGGCTCCGGCAATGGAAGCGCCCGCGGTATTGGCAATGGTGTTGAGAATCAACACCGCGGCAATGGGCTTTTCCACATCCGCGCGCAGTGCGAAAAGCGTATAGCCCGAGCGTTTGCCCTGCTTGCGCAGATTTTCGATATGGCTCCAGGGAAGCGCGTATAATGCGGCTTCGGTAATCGAGCAGAGTGCGGAGATCAGGATCGCCAAACCGGCGGCAAGAATTAGATTAATCATTACCGTTGGTTGCAAAGTAAAAGGACGGGGCGTTCAATAGTCGAAAACGTCCCCTGCAAGGACTGGCGCATTTGCTGTAATGTGGTGTAGGTATATCGGGTTCCATGAACAGTGCTTATAACTACGAACTGTTGGCTAAAAAAGCAATCCCAAAAGGAAAGGATGTTCTTCTGAAAATCTGCACGAAAAGAGCCCTGGCAGGATGGCGGAAAAAAAATATATTCAATAACTCTTCAGTATTGTGAACATTCATTTTTCAGGACAGAAATTTCCGTCCGGGATAAATATTTTTTGATGGATGAAAATGCATAAAATAGGAATCTGGAATACGGCTTTCCTTGGTGACGCCGTATTGACTCTGCCCTTGTTGCAAACACTGAAACGCGCGTATCCCGATGCGGAGTTGCATTTCTTCGTACGGGCGGGCGTGGATAGTCTTTTCAAGGCTCAGCCCGAGTTGGCCAGTGTCAGAGGATTTGCCAAGCGGGGAAAGCAAAAGGGACTGGGGGCCTTGCTAGATTATGGAGCGCAGCTGCGATCGGAAGGCTTTGACTGCTGGATATCCGCCCATCGCAGTCTGCGCAGCGCTCTGCTTGCCCGACGGTCGGGCATTGGGTATGCGTATCGGGTATGACAGCCCCTGGTGGAACCGTCTGGCCTATACGCAGGCCGTTGCGCGGCGTTTCGGCGAGCTGGATGAAATCGAACGGCTGCTCGAATTGCTCAAGCCGCTGGGGGTGACTGATTTCGACACCTGGCCGCGGCTCGCCCTGGATGCGACTGCCCGGGAAAAAGCCTGCGAGCTGATTCCTCCGGGAGATGCACCTGTGCTCGGTCTGCATCCCGGTTCTGTCTGGCCCACCAAGCGCTGGCCAGCTCCCTGGTTCGGTCTGGTTGCGGTCAAGGCCATCGAACAGGGCGCACGTGTCTGCATTTTCGGAGGTCCTGATGAAAGGGATCTGGCGGCCGAGGTACTGCGCTATATTCCCCAGCCCCTGCGCAACCGCGTACAGGATCTGTCCGGACAATGCAGCCTGCCCGAACTGGCGGCCTGCATCAGCCTGCTGGACTGCTACGTCAGCAACGACTCCGGCCCCATGCACCTGGCTGGTGTCAGCGGGTGCCTCTTGTGGCGTTGTTCGGGCCCACGGTTCGTGGTTTGGGATTTTTTCCGCGCGGGGAGAAGACAACGGTTCTCGAAAGAACACTGGACTGCCGCCCGTGCGGACTGCATGGCGGAAAGACATGCAGGGAGAAACATCACGCCTGCATGCGGGAGATCACCGTGGAAGATGTCTGGTCTGCCGTGAAGGAATTGTTGTTCTCAGGGGCGTCCCGTGACTGATCCGCGTCATATGGTCGTGGTGCGTCTGAACGCTCTGGGCGACGTGCTGCTCACTACCGGCGTGCTGCGCTATTGGCACGAGGTCCGGGGACTGCACTTCAGTGTGGTTACCCGCGAGTCCTGGCTGCCGTTGCTGGAAGGACATCCGGCCGTCTCGGAAGCCATCGGAGTGCGGACGGAGCAATTGCACGGGAAGCACTGGCTGCGAACCGCCTCCTGTCTGGCCGCACGTTTCAGGCGAACCACGCTGGTGGACCTGCACGGCGTACAGCGTACGCGTTTGCTGCAGTTGTTGTGGCAGGGGGAAGTGCGGACTTATCGCAAGTACGCGTTGCAGCGGCGCCTGTTTGCCGCCTGGGGACTGCGGCGCATACTGCGTCCCTTGCTGAAGCATTCCGTTCCCCAGCGCTACAGTCTGGCCCTCGAGGATCAGGCGCCCCCGCGAGAGGTTTTGCGGCCGGTAATGTACATCACGGAAATTGAGCGCAGCCGCGCGCGTACGCTGCTGGGGCCCGAGGCTTCCCGGACCGTGCTGCTGCATCCGTTCGCCACCCATCCCAATAAACAGTGGCCCGAAACGCATTGGCGCGAATTGATGCAAAAGCTGGACGCTGCCGGGATAGCCTGGCGGATGATCGGACAAACAGCTTCCGGAGTTGCTTCCTGGACCGACGCCTATACGGGGAACAGCCTTATCAACCGTACGGACCTGCGTTTGTGCGCGGCCTGCATTGCGGAGTCCGCCTGCCTGGTCAGCGGCGATTCCGGTCCCATGCATATGGGGACGGCCGTGCAAACGCCTGTGGTTGCGCTTTTCGGGCCTACGCACCAGGCCTGGGGGTTTTATCCGTCCGGTGCCCATGATCAGGTGCTGGAGGTGCCGCTGGCCTGTCGTCCATGCTCATTGCACGGCGGAAGCCGCTGCGAACATGACAATGCCTGCATGCGGTCCATTTCCGCGGACAGGGTGTTCAAAGCCGTGACAACGAACTGGAACGCACTGTTTTGAACAGGTGCCGGATACATTTCCGGCTGGTTCTGGTTCAGCTTTCCGGGGCTTCGTTGACGATTTCCACGGCATTGGCGGGGCAGACAATGTAACAGTCGCCACAGACGTCGCATCTGTTCTGGTCTATCACGTACGTGTCCCCATGCTGGTTGATGGCCTTGAAGGAGCATTTTTCCTCGCATTGGCCACAGGCGATGCAGTCATCAGTAATACGTACGCCCCGCCGGGGGATGCTCTGGCCGCCGAACGCGAATGGTTTGCGCAGCAGCTTGTGATCCCGGTTCTTCATTTCAAAGTCAAAATCAAAGACTTCGCCCCAGCCTTTGTACATGCAGAAGGTGGTCATGGCAGGGTAGCGTTCGATATCCTTGACGCCGAGCAGAAACTGCTCGTCGGCAGCGGCTTTTTCTTTCAGCTCCTGCAGCGGGATTTCCTTGACGTAACCAGTGGCCCGGACGGCGTATCCCGGCTCGAAATAGGGCATGCCCTGGTCATCGTGGCTGACGGAGGTGTGCGGATACATACCGCAGACAGCCACAGTCCCGGATTGCTTCAATTGCGCATAAAAGGGTTTGGTGACCATGGTTCGGAAATACAGGCCGTCCTGGTCATGAGCGAATAAATGCGCAATGCGCGTCTGGGGCAGACCATTGTCGATGGTGGCGAAAGTAATGCAACCGATCTGGTCGAAAAAATGATAAATCGTGGCGATATCCATGGAAAAAATCCTTTTGTGAAAACTGGTGTCCGTAAAATTGTTTCGGGGGAATTCAGAAAAAGATATCAGTTTCGAGAATATTTGGAAATGGGATGCTGTATGATCTGTACAAAACGTTGAATAATAGATGGTAAAAGTATGTTTTAGTATGAACGCCTATTGTCCTGTCCAAATGAGCTTTTTTTTCTAAATAAAATCTAAAAAAGTGTATAATCAATTTTTACATATAAGTGGTTGTCAAAAAATACTGTTGATGTATCATGACCTTGAAGGTGTATTTATAGTGTTAGAAAAGGTAAAAGTCGTGCAAAAGTGGAGGGGATAGAAATGGCTAAGCGCATCTTACTTATTGTAATGGTGGGCTTGCTGCTTTCCGGGTGTAGCAATATTCAGGAATTTTTTGCAGAAAAGGTGTTTGGCCCGAAAAGCAGCTCGAGCAAACTGGCCTCCGGGGATGACGGCGTATACCGCAGCAGGGTTGCTCAGGCTGCGGATGCCGACAAGGATGGCATCAACGATGGCCGCGATGAATGCGCCAATACGCCCCCCGGCGTAATGGTGGATTCTTTCGGATGCCCGGTACAGCTGTATCTGCAGGTTACCATGGGGTACGGAAATTACACGCTCGAACCCGACTATCGGGGGCAGGCCGATGTGGACCGTATCGGACGGCTTCTTGCCGATAATCCCATGGCCAGCGCCGTTGTCGAAGGGCATACGGACAACCAGGGAGACAGTCGGGAAAATTTGCAGCTGTCACAGCAACGTGCCGAATATCTGAAACAGATGATCGTGGAGAAATATCATGTGGCTCCCGAGCGCATTTCGGCACAAGGATACGGCGACGCGCGTCCGCTGGTTTCCAACTCCACGGAGCAGGGGCGCAGCCGCAACCGCCGGGCAGTGGTCACACTGCAGGGCTATTACCAGCAGGAAATCCACTATGTAGCCATGGGCAAGCCGTTTGACCTGCATTTTGCCACCGGTGAAAGCTCCCCCGAAGGGGTGAACAAGCAGCAGCTCGAGCACATGGCCCAAGTGCTTCAATCGGACCCGCAGGCGCTGTTGTCCATCGACGGGCACACCGATAACGTGGGCAATCCGCAATCGAATTTGTTGCTTTCTCAGAAGCGCGCTGACAGCGTCAAGGAATACCTGGCCAAGACCTACAACATTGATCCGCAGCGACTGCAGACCAGGGGCTACGGCGATACCACGCCTATAGCCGACAATGCCACTGAAGCAGGCCGCTTTCAAAACCGGCGCGTAATGTTATCCTTGAAAAAACCGGTAACGGGCAGACAGTCGAATCGTTTGACTGCCAAAAGATATGAAATAAAGTTGATGAATTGAATGAGATCCCGTGCCGGTTCGGCGGCATGGGATTGAATTGACGGGGACGGCCGGCGCCTGAAGAACCATTTTTTCCCGTGGAGGGGTCAATCTGGTAATTCCTCAAAGCACCGCACCGTTCCCGTTTTTTTTGTAATGGGACGAAAATAGGTAACGGCCGATCACACGGCATACGTTGCTGGCCCGCCAATGGCGTGACATTCCTTATAACTCACAGTGCAAGAAAAAGAAAAATTTTCTGCACTGACCAACAGGCCTATCCCAGCAGATCGTTTTTTTTCAATTCTTCCAGCAGGCTTTCCTCCGTGAAGGGCTTTGTCACATAACTGTCAGCCTGTCCTGCAAAAAAAGATTCTGTGACGTTTTTCACGTCCGAATGCGCCGTGATCATCACCAGCCTGAAGCGTTGGGAGCTTGGAATTTTATGGGCCTTTTCCTGGTCCCGCATGGCCTGTACGACCTGATGGCCGTCCATGTCCGGCATGGAGATGTCCATGAAAATCACGTCGAAATGATGGCCGTTTTTCAGGTCGTCCTTGAAAAGATCCAGGGCATCCTCACCGTGATTGGCCATGACGGTGTCACCGAAAGGCGCGAGATAGACTGTCATAAGTGTGCAAATGTTCGGATCATCGTCAACAATGAGATATCGCATGGGCTTCCCCCTCTGAAGCAGGTTCGTGTGCTATTCGAATACTACAGTAACCGTATTGAGGTAAACCTCTAACTCGTCCAATGCCGCTTGTACGGTGGAAAAATCTTTGTTTCGGGTGGCGGTTTCGATGGTGCCCCCGATACGGGTTATCGGCTCGAATCCGAATCCTGCTCCCGATCCCTTGATACTATGCCCCATGCGCTCCACCTGTTCGTGTTCCTCAGCCTCAAGGCCGGCGCGCATTTTCTGAAGATTATCTCTGCAGGAATCCAGGTAACCGGGAATGTGCTCGGCGTAAACGCGGGTTGCCGACAACCACGGGGCCGGAAGTCTCTTCGGCCTGCTCCGGCTGCGGGGAGAGCTCCTGTTGGGGCCTGGTGCCATGGGTGTCAGGTACGGATAAGTCGTTTCTTCCGGCATAGGTCCGGATGGCTTCGAACAGGGTTTCCCTGAGCAGGGGTTTTGTCAGGTGGGCATTGCATCCGGCCAGTCGGCTTTTTTCGCGCTCTTCATCCAGCGCATGGGCGGTAAGCGCCAGGATGGGTAAGGGCGTCCGTTGTTCCTGTTGCTCGAGTGAGCGGATTTCCCTGGTGGCGGTGAGTCCGTCCATGATCGGCAGTTGCATGTCCATGAGGACCAGGTCGTATTGGGCGGAGCGGAATTTTTCCACTGCAATGGCACCGTTTTCCGCGAAATCCAGGGTCACTGGCGTATCCTGGAGATAACTTTCCACGATGATGCGGTTGTACTCGTTGTCCTCCGCACAAAGGATTCGGATATTGGGCAGTTCCGCCTCAGTTGGAGGCGGCGGGCTCTCGTCAAAGGCGTCTGTTCCCAGGCGCTTCATGGCGATGAGCATTGCTTTTTTGAGGTCTTTGCGCCTGGCTGGTTTGAAAATATAGGACGCTGCGCCGATTTCCTTGGCCCAGGAAATATTGTCGCTGCCGGTGTTGGCCGTGTAGACCATGATCAATCGATCCGCGAGACCGTAGAGCTTGGCAACCCGGAAAGCCGTCTTGTAGCCATCGCGTCCGGGGATCTGCGCGTCGATGATGATGGCATCGTACGAGTGCGTGCCGGCATCGGCGTCGCGTTGCAGATGCTGAAGGCAGGCTTGCCCCGTATCCACCTGCTCGACACTGACGCCCCAGTCCTGAAGAATATGCAGAAGTTGTCTGCGGCTGCGTTCGTTGTTGTCCACCAGCATGACCGAAGCACCCCGGATGTCGGCCTCCGCGATTTTCCTGGATTCGGCGGACTGGTCCAGCCCGAGCACGACAGTAAAGAAAAAGGTGCTCCCGGAGTCGGGTTCGCTTTCCACCCAGATTTTGCCCTGCATCATATGCACCAGTTTCTCGCTGATACTCAGACCGAGGCCGGTGCCCGCCGAAACGCCTGGTGATGGAGGAATCGGCCTGAGCAAACATGCCGAAAATGGACTCGAGTTTTTCCCTGGGGATGCCGATGCCCGTATCCCGTACGCTGAAGCGGAGTTTGATGCTGCCTTCGGGCATGTCTTTTTCTTCCGGATCATCAACAAGGTCGCAACGGATGCTGATGAATCCATTGTGTGTGAATTTCAAGGCATTGCCTACCAGGTTTATGAGAATCTGGCGCAGGCAGGTGGGGTCGCCGATGAGATGCTGGGGCACCTCCGGCGGAATGCGGCTGAAAAGTTCTAGTTTTTTTTCATGCACCCGGACGGACATGATTTCGCAGATATCCTCCACCAGGTCCACCAGATCGAACGGCACTGCCTCGGGCGAAAATTCTCCCGCCTCCATTTTGGACATGTTCAGGATATGATTGATCAATTCGAGCAGAAAATTACCCGAATTGGAAATGATATGCAGGAGTTTTTTTTGCTCGTCGTTCAACGGGGTGGACCAGAGAAGATCGGCCATGCCTATCAAGGCGTTGAGAGGCGTGCGGATTTCATGGCTCATGTTCCGCAGCAACTCGCTTTTGGTTTCATTGGCAGCCTGAGCGGCCTGGATGGTCCATTGCGCTTCCTCGTTGCGTTTGCGATCTGTAATATCAAGAACAGTTCCTTCGATTCCTTGGTGGCTGCCCGAAATATCGTCATATTTTGCCGCATTGATCAGCAACCAGAGAGTGGACCCATCTTTTTTTCTGGCTTCAAATTCGGCATTTCGCAACTCGCCTTGTTCCTCCCATGTACGTCGCAATTCCGCAAATCTTTCCGGATCCACAAAAAGTTGCCTGCCATCATATTCAATGGACAACAGCATTTCCTGTGGGGATTTGTATCCCATCAGCAGCGCATAAGCAGGATTGACGTTGCTCATTGTTCCGTCCGGATGAGTTATAAAAAAACCAAGGCCCGCATTGAGGAACATATTCTGATATTTTTCTTCGGTTCGCTGTTCGGAAAGAAACACACCCTGTAGTGTGTTGAGAATAGGTCCGTAAACGGCCTGGGTCAGATCGGATTTGCCGATCACTCCGCGTTTGATGTCTTTTCCGTCCATTACCACGAGCAATCTGGCTGTTTCCCCCATGATGCGGGACCAGGCTTCTGGTATCGAGGCCTGCTGATCCACGGAGGGAGAAGTGGCCAGCATATTGTTTTCAAACTCTGGCCGAACGCGTTTTTCGGAGTCGAATGCGGCATTGAGGCAGTCCTTGGCGGACAAGGCACAGTACGTATTGTCCGTCAGGCGCAAAACCACGTATGATGTGTTTTCCTGCTGCATTCGGGCCAGAGCCACCGCCGGGGACACCACCTCCGGGAACACTGTGGCCTCGGTGCACAGAGAAAGCAGGGGCTTGCCCGGAAGTTCGCAGAACAATTCCATCCAATGCAACAGATCCTGGCGGCTCAACGTTCCGATTCCCTTGAGCGGATAATGGTGGCTTGTTTCCAGGCAGATATTGTCAGCGTCGGATGCGTCCTCATTCTCCTGGGGGGCCGGTATCAACGTATCCTTGATGCTGATAGCGTCCAGGCGCAGGGAGTTGTTTTCCAAAGCCTTGAGAAAAGATTCCGGGGTGATTATTCCCAGAAATCTGTCGTCCTGTTTGACATGGATACAAGAGACATCCGTACGCTGGAGCAGGTTGAAAACTTCAGTTGCGGGCATGGCCGGAGATACGACAGGTGGGGGTGGATTCAGCAGGGAAGCTGGGTGTGTTCCGGGCATGGCGTATCTCGCTGAAGAAAAAAGTTTGGTGCTTTAAAGCAGCTGTGTCCTGTTTACCTGCCTCAAGTATAACACAAACATTTTTTTTCGGGCAAGGGCACTCCGAAATCAATCGAGAACGGACGTTGGATGTCCCAAAAACTACTTTATACGTTGTTTGTCCGTACTGTCCGCATGCGCGTTGTCGAATGTGTCGTTTTGTTGCGCATCGGCCCGAGTGTCCGGGCGGGGAACCTTGACGGACTGGAGGGGGGATCCTGGGTGGGCTTTGTCGTACGATGCCACCAGCCGGGCCAGTTCGAGGTGCGTATAACGCTGGGTGGTGACCAGCCTTTCGTGTCCGAGCAGGGCCTGGACATTGCGCAGGTCTGCGCCGGCTTCCAGCATGTGGGTGGCAAAGCTGTGTCTGAGTACGTGGGGCGTGATCTCTTCCGGCAGGCCGGCACGCCTGGCCATTTTATCTATGATTCTCTGGGCTTCTCGGCGGTTGAGACGCTTGCCGCGCAGGCCGAGAAAAACGGCTTTTTCTTTGCCTTCCGGGTCGAGGACGCGCCGTATTTTCAGATAGTTTTCTATGGCTTGGGCGGCAGCCGGACCGATGGGTGCGAGCCGTTCCTTGCTGCCTTTGCCCAGCACCCGGACATGATCCGGGTCGGTCAGGTCGAAAATGTCCAGATTGAGCGCCTCGCTGATACGCAGTCCCGCACCATAGAGCAGCTCGGCAAGAGCCTGGTTGCGCAGAAACACGGCCTGGTCGGCGGGTTTTGCCTTCTGCATTTCCGCTGCCTGCCGGTTGTTGTCGAGCATGGCGAAAGCCTGATCCACGTTCAGGCATTTGGGCTGCGGTTTGGGCATCTTGGGGTTGGCCACCCCGGCGGCCGGGTTGCTGTCGGTGAACCCTTTGTTGGCAAGAAAGCGAAAAAAGGAGCGCAGCGAGGAAAGCTTGCGGCCCATGGAGGATTTCTGCATGCCGAGGCGGTGGAGCTCGGCCAGGAATTGCTGGATGTGCGTCTTTGCGATGGACTTGGGCGCATCCAGCGAACACGCCCCCTTGAGACGCTCGTCGAGAAAATCCGCGAACTGGGTCAGGTCCTGGGCATAGGATCGCAAGGTGGCAGGAGAATAGCCTTTTTCCACCTCCAGGTAGGCGAGAAATTCCCGTACGTGGGGCGGACAGGAAGATTCAGGATTTTCTGCGGTCCAGGACATAACAGCTTTTGGGGTTTTCTTTGGCTTTCTTTTTCAGGGCCGAGGCAATGGCTGAGACCTCACCATAGTGGGAAAGCCTTCCTTCATTGTTGATGACCACGGCGATGGAAATGGCCATGAGCGGAAATTGCCGGATGACTCCCTGCCTGTCGGTGGAGGTGATGAATCCGTTTTCCTTGTCTTCCTGATCATAAACGCTGGGAATGATGGCGTCGAAACGCATGACGATATCCCTGCAGGCGGATTCGATGAGGTCCGCGGGAAGGATGAAAACGAAATCGTCTCCGCCAACGTGTCCCACAAAAGAGCAGGGGGACTGAATGGAGCGTATGGTATTGACGATGATCCGGGCCGTCATCAGCAGGGCCTCGTCTCCGCGGGAAAAGCCATATTTGTCGTTGAAGGATTTGAAATAATCCAGATCTACATAGGCCAGGCCGAACTCCTGACTCTTGTCGATCATCTCCTGGATGCGCTGGATGATGGTCGTGTTGCCGGGCAGACGGCTCAGCGGGTTGGCGTCGAGACTTCTGCTGGCTCTGCTCAGAGTGAGCAGCAGTCTGGAGCGGATGTCGTCCGGATCAGGGGGGAGAACGCAGTAATCATCAGCCTCGATGGCGGTCCAGTCCGGCACCTGTTGCAATTCCTCCCGAGTCAGCAGAAGCACCACGGGCAACTGGCGGTAGACGTTTTCGCTCTTGATCAGATTGACGAGTTTGGCGCCTGGAATGTCGGGCATTCTGCTGTCCACCACCAGCAGGTCCGGTGGGTCGGTAAACAGATAGTCCAGGGCTTTGGCGCCCTGGTCGAAGCAGGTCCAGCAGACATTGTCCTGAGGCCAAAGACTGGTGATCAGCGTTTTCAGCTCTGCGTCGGCAGTGAGAAGAAAGGCTTGCAGCGTTTTATCTTGAAAAGGGAGACCTGCGATAAGGTCTCCATCGAAATTGGCTAACACATTCGTTCTCAACTCAGCGATAGATCTGAGATTTCAATAAATTTTTCACACAAGATGTCCAGGATACTGTCTATTTGACGCCCGCTGAGCTTCAGAAGTTTCAGAGTTTTCGGATCCAGAGGGGGAACATTGTCCTCACCGCCGGAACCGAACTCAAGCAATCTTACCATAAAATCCGCAACATGTACCACTCCTGGGGAGACCGGATAATTTTCCGCCCGCAATGGTACGTGATGAAAGGCCATGCCTTCCTTGATTTTAACGGGAAGATGCCAGTGGTTGGCCAGCCAGGCATTGGTGCGGTCGTGGCCGAATCCGAGCACTTCCTTTTCGCCTTCGATATAGAGCAGATCCTTTTCCTTGATCTGTTGCTCGATGTCGGCCTTGGCTTGGGGCATTTGCACCGCCGTTACCACCTTGCCCAGGTCGTGTAGCAGGCCGCATACCGAATATTCTTCCGGATCCTTGAGCTGGGCTATCTTGGCGATTTCTGTGCAGGCCATGGCGCAGCCCAGGCTGTGCTCCCACATGCCCACCATGGACGAGGTCATGGCATCGAAAACCGAGGTGGAGATGATGACCCCCTTGATGACGTTGAATCCCAGCAGCACCAGCGCATGCTGTATGGATCCGATGCGTCCGGGAAATCCGTAAATGGGGGAGTTCACCATCTTCAGAACCTTGGCAGACAATACCTGGTCCATGGAGATGACCTTTGCAATCTGGTCGGTGGATGAATTGGGGTCTTCCACCAGGCGCGAAACTTCTTCCAGTACTTTGGGAAGGGTTGGCAGGTCTTTTACGGCCAGCAGCTGGCCCTTGAATTGCGTACGCAGATCTTCCGCCATTATGCCTCTTCTCCGGATTCTTCCACGTTTTCTTCCGCGGCGAGCGCTGCTGCTTCGGCAGCTGCCTTGACCTGAAAATAGTTTTTCAAGTGCCCCTTGAGCTTGTTCATGAATGGATCGCTTTTGTATTTTCGAAACAGATGATCAAGGCGTTCGATTCTTTTTGCGTATTGGGTCCCACCGAAAGAGCCCTCCATATCAACAGGAGTGCCTTTGACCGTGATGGTGCCAACTTCCATTTTGACCAGGCGGTCGAGCAGGGCTTGCGAGATTTCTGCGCCTTCCGCCATGAGCACAAGTCCGTTGTCGCGTAAAACGGGTTTGGCCAGCACCATGCCGGGTTTCGCGAGTTTGAGCGGGATTTTCTGCACGTGTGTAAAGCTCCTTATCCGATCACTGATAGAATTTGCAGCATACACAAAGATAGAGCACAAGGCTATAGAGATATTATGGTGTACAGTAATCAATGCGTTACGTGCGGCAAACGTATTGCATACCGGGCTGTTGCAGAACCAGCCCGCGCAGCTCCAGCAGCAGCAGGACACTGCTGGTTTTTCCTGCATCCCAGCCCAATTCCCTGCAAATGCTGTCCACGTGCATACTTTGTCCCGAATGTTGCAGTAGGGAATACAGCGACCTGGCATCCGGCGACAAATCCTCCGGGGGGGGCGTCTGCGCGCTTTGCTCCGTGGGCCCGGTGTCGGCGGGGCAGTTTTTGTGAGCCGCCTCGGTCTGGGGTTCCTGGTTGTGAAGCAACGGATGCAGTTCGCGCAGCACATCCTCGGCGGAACAGACGAGCTTGGCTCCCTGGTTGATGAGTTCGAAGCACCCCGAATGTCTCTGTGAACCGCGCGGGCCTGGCACGGCAAAGACTTCGCGTCCTTGTTCCAAGGCCTGCTGGGCTGTGATCAGGCTGCCGCTCGGCTTGGGAGCCTCAAGCACGATGACCCCCAGGGACAGGCCGCTGATGATTCTGTTGCGGATGGGAAAATTGTGCGGTTCCGGCCGGGCGTCCGGACTGAATTCGGAAAGGATCAGCCCCTGGCGGATCAGGCTGGCGCGGACATCCTGGTTGCCCGCGGGGTAGTTCTGGTCGAGTCCCGCGCCTATGACCGCGATGGACTTGCCGATGCCGGACAGACCGGCCAGGTGGGCATGGGCGGTCAATGCCGTACGCCAGTCCGGAAACTATTGTTATGCCGGCTTGGGACAGGGCTTCGCCGATCTCTCTGGCAGGCCTGTTCGCCGTATGCCGATGAGCGGCGCGTGCCTACCATGGCCACGCAGGTGTTCTCCAGCAGGCTCGTATCCCCGCGGGTATACAGAAAAATGGGCGGGTCTGGGATCTGGCGCAAGCGTTCGGGGTAGAGCGGGTCGGACCAGAGCAGCAAGCCGCAGCCGGAACTCCCGGCCGCATCCCATTCCTTGCGCGCATTTTCTCTCCAGGCTTCTGTCCTGTAAGATTCCATCTGGGAGGTTGAGGCGAGTTTTTCGGCTTTCCAGCGCGACACGTCTTTGACCGCGGCATAGGCGCCGCCATAATGCTCGA
>CAXXHY010000008.1:0-260431 GCA_963667575.2 Desulfovibrionaceae bacterium
TGATCATCTGTTCCATAGAAAACGTGGATCCCATGGGCGTGCATACGGGTGATTCCATCACCGTTGCGCCTGCGCAGACCCTCACCGACGTCGAATATCAGAAGATGCGCAACGCCTCCCTGGCCATTATGCGCGAAATCGGCGTGGAAACCGGCGGATCCAATGTCCAGTTCGCCCTGAATCCGGAAAACGGCGACATGGTGGTCATCGAAATGAACCCCCGTGTGTCCCGTTCGTCCGCGCTGGCCTCCAAGGCCACGGGCTTTCCCATTGCCAAGATCGCTGCCAAGCTCGCCGTGGGCTACACCCTGGATGAGCTTCCCAACGACATCACCCGCGAGACCATGGCTTCCTTTGAGCCCACCATTGACTACTGCGTGGTCAAGATTCCGCGTTTCACCTTTGAAAAATTCCCCGGCAGCAAAGATATGCTGACCACTTCCATGAAAAGCGTGGGCGAGGCCATGAGCATCGGCCGGACATTCAAGGAATCCCTGCAGAAGGGGCTGCGCTCGCTGGAAACCGGCATGCCCGGACTGGGTAAGAATTTCGCCAAGCAGAACATCGACAAAGAGCAGCTGCTTGCGGCCCTGCGTACGCCCAGTTCCACCCGTCTGTACTCGGTGCGCCATGCGTTCTTGACCGGTCTCACCGAAGACGAGGTATACGAGGCCACGCATATCGACCGTTGGTTCCTGCGCCAGATTCAGGAGCTGGTCTCCTTTGAGGATGAGCTCAAGCAGTTCGCGCTGGAAGAAAGCATCAACGCGAGCAACCCGGCCCTGGCTCCGGTACTGAGCAAGGCCAAGGAGCTGGGCTATTCGGATCGCCAGCTTTCCACGCTCTGGAAGCGGAGCGAACTGGATATCCGTGCTTTGCGCAAGGAGCTGAAGATCAAGCCCACCTATTACCTGGTGGATACCTGCGCTGCCGAATTCGAAGCCTACACCCCGTATTTTTATTCGACCTACGAAAAAGGGCGCGAGCTGGAAATTCCCAAGAAGAAAAAGATCGCGATTCTGGGCGGCGGTCCCAACCGCATCGGACAGGGCATCGAGTTCGACTACTGCTGCTGTCACGCCTCATTCGCCCTCAAGGAGCTGGGAGTGGAGTCCATCATGATCAACTCCAACCCGGAAACAGTCTCCACGGACTATGATACGTCCGACCGGCTCTATTTCGAACCCCTGACTTTTGAAGACGTGCTGAACATCATGGATCTGGAAAAACCGGACGGAGTCATTGTCCAGTTCGGCGGTCAGACGCCGCTGAACCTGGCCGTGCCGCTGCTGCGCGCCGGCGTGCCCATCGTGGGAACGTCCCCGGACAGCATCGACCGCGCAGAGGACCGCGAGCGTTTCCAGGCCATGCTGCAGAAACTCAAGCTCAAACAGCCGGCCAACGGCACGGCCATGTCCCTGGACGGCGCACTGGCCATTGCCAAGGAGATCGGCTACCCGGTTGTTGTCCGTCCGAGTTACGTCCTCGGTGGCCGGGCCATGGAAATCGTCTATGCGCCTGAAGAATTGGAAGCCTACTTCAAGGTGGCTGTGGGCGTTTCTCCCGAGCACCCCATTCTCATTGATAAATTCCTCGAAGATGCCATCGAACTCGACGTGGACGCCCTGAGCGACGGCGAAGACACCTACGTTGCGGGCATCATGGAGCACATCGAAGAAGCCGGTATTCACTCCGGCGATTCGGCCTGCGTCCTGCCTCCGCATACGGTGCCGCCGGAGCTGATCGAAGAAATCCGGCGCCAGACCAAGGCCCTGGCCGCGGAACTCCGCGTGGTGGGTCTGATGAACATCCAGTTCGCCATCAAGGACCATGAGGTCTACATCATCGAAGTCAATCCGCGCGCTTCGCGTACGGTGCCTTTTGTGAGCAAGGCCACCAACGTGCCCCTGGCCAAGCTGGCCACACGGGTCATGCTGGGCGAAAAGGTCAAGGACCTGGATCCCTGGTCCAAGCGCAGCACGGGCTATGTTTCGGTCAAGGAATGCGTACTGCCTTTCCGGCGTTTTCCGGGCGTGGACATTCTGCTTGGACCCGAAATGCGTTCCACCGGCGAAGTCATGGGCATCGACGAATCCTTCGGCCTGGCTTTCATGAAAAGCCAGTATGCGGCCGGTCAGAAGTTGCCACAGGAAGGAAGCGTGTTTATATCCGTCAATGATCGGGATAAACAGGCTGCCCTGCAGGTCGCCCAGACCTTCAAGCAGCTCGGATTCAAGATCATCGCCACCAGGGGAACGGCGGAATTCTTCACGCAGAACGGCGTGCAGACCGAAACCATCCTCAAAGTGTATGAAGGTCGCCCGCATGTTGTGGACGCCATCAAAAACCACGAGATCGACCTGGTCATCAATACGGTTTCCGGCAAGAAGACCGTACATGATTCCACGGTGATCCGTCAGAACACCTTGCTTTATGGCATTCCCTACACCACCACCATCGCCGGTGCCAAAGCCATGGCTCAGGCCTTACAGGAAAGGGCGGGCAAAGGGATGGAAGTCAAAAGCATTCAGGAATATTATCAAAACTAATGCTCGGCCTGAAAGGGGAAGCACGTGTCTAAAAAAGAATATTGCGGACTGTTCGGCATTTATCACCATCCGGAAGCGGCTCGTATGGCCTATTTCGGACTCTACGCGCAACAGCACCGCGGCCAGGAAAGCGCTGGCATCGTAACCTGGGACGGAACCAAGATCCGCGAACAGCGCGGCATGGGCCTTGTCCCGGAAGTCTTCAACGAGCGCCATCTTGGCAAGGAGCTCAAGGGCAATATCGCCTTGGGACATATCCGTTATTCCACCACGGGCGCATCGTTGATCAGAAACGCGCAGCCCTTTCACGTCAATTACGGCGGACTGCACCTGGCCGTGGCCCACAACGGCAACCTGGTTAACACCCTCGAGCTGCACAAGGAACTGGAGGCCAAGGGCTCCATCTTCCAGACCACCATTGATTCCGAACTCTTCGTCCACCTTATTGTGCACAACCTGGCCAACCATACGCTGGAAGAAGCCGTCCAGCTGGCCTGCCAGAAGGCCAAGGGTTCGTACTCCCTGATGATACTGGCCAACGACAAACTCATTGCCCTGCGCGATCCGCACGGATTCCGTCCGTTGTCCATCGGCCGCGTCGGGGACTCGTACGTGCTGGCCTCAGAATCCTGCGCCTACGATCTGCTGGAAGCCGAGTTCATCCGTCCGCTGGATCCGGGCGAAATGTTTGTCATCGAAGGCAAGTGTACGCGCAGCTACCGCATTGCCGAGCCGCAGCCCAAAAGCCAGTGTATTTTTGAGCTGGTCTATTTTGCGCGCCCGGACTCCGTGATCTTCGGCCAGACCGTTTACGAGTGCCGCAAGCGCATGGGCAAGGTGCTGGCCACGGAAGCCCCGGTGGAGGCGGATTTCGTCATGCCTTTCCCGGATTCGGGCAACTATTCGGCCATCGGCTACTCCCAGACATCCAATGTTCCTCTGGAAATGTGCATGATCCGCAACCACTACGTGGGGCGGACATTCATTCAGCCTTCCCAGGACATGCGCGACTACAGCACCAGGGTTAAGATCAACCCCGTACGCAGCATGATCAAGGGCAAGCGCATCTGTATCGTGGACGACTCCATTGTCCGCGGCACCACCATCCGCAGCAGAGTCAAGAAATTGCGCGAACTCGGCGCCCGCGAGGTGCACATGCGCGTCAGCTGTCCGCCCATCCGCTTCCCCTGTTACTACGGCATCGACTTCTCCTCCAAGGGCGAACTCATTGCCGCCAACAACACTGTGGACGAAATCGCCCGTTTTATCGGGCTGGACAGCCTGCACTACCTCTCCATCGAGGGCCTGCTTTCTTCGGTTGCCGATCCGAAGGATTTCTGCCTGGCCTGTTTCAACGGCAATTATCCGGTGATCCCGGATGCCGGTATCGGCAAGTGCTGCCTTGAAGACGACATAGCCGTCTCCTGGTAGACGAACAGGGCATTGCGCCCGTTAAGACCAAAATGAAAGACAAAGAAGATCTGCTGCAATGCGCACGTCAGGTCCTGACCACTGAAATCGAAGGGCTGCAGTGCGTCCGCGAGAATCTTTCCGATTCGTTTGCCGACGCGCTGCTGCTCCTGGCGTCCTGCACCGGACGCGTGGTGCTCTGCGGCCTGGGCAAATCCGGCCTGGTCGGCAGAAAGATAGCGGCCACGTTTTCTTCCACGGGAACGCCCGCCTTTTTCCTGCATCCGGTGGAGGGCGTGCACGGCGACCTGGGCATGCTCCGTCCGGAGGATGTCATTCTGGCCATTTCCAACAGCGGAGAGACTGACGAACTCAACGCCATGCTGCCTTCATTGCGCGTGCTCGGCCCCAAGCTCATCGCCTTGACCGCTGTTGCGGACTCCACCCTGGGCTCCCTGGCCGATCTGGTCATTCCCTGCAAGGTCCCCCATGAGGCCTGTCCCTATGATCTGGCCCCCACGGCCAGCACCACCGCGGCTCTGGCCATGGGCGACGCCCTTGCGGTCTGCCTGATGCGCATGAAGGCTTTCAAGGAAACCGATTTTCAGCGTTTTCACCCCGGCGGCAACCTCGGCCGCAGACTGCGGACCAGGGTGGGCGAGTTGATGCATACGGACAATATTCCCTGTGTCGCTGAAACGCTGTCCCTGCGCCAGGCCCTGGAGGCGCTGGACAAGGGCGGACTGGGTGCGTTGCTCCTGACAGGCCCGGACAACGCCACCCTTACCGGCATTCTCACGGACGGCGACGTGCGGCGATTGCTGACGCGGGACGACTACGACCCGCAACGGGAAGTGTCCGCGTACATGACCTGCAATCCAGCCGCTGCCCGGATTGACGAATCCGTGGCCGAGCTCATCGACGCCATGGAAGCCAAGGCCATCACCGTGCTGCCCGTGGTGGACGACAAGCACGCCATCGTGGGCATAATCCACCTGCATGACCTGCTCGGCAAAGGCCGCCTGCGCTTTGCCAGCGTTTGATTTTTTCGGGGTGAGATGCCTTCTGGAGCTTTATGGAAAAGCACTCCTGAAAGCGTATCTCCGGAAAAAGCCGGTTTTTGTCCGGTTGTTCACCAGTTAAAAGTTTTTGGAGGTTCTTAGGAACCTTTTTACAAAAAGGTTCCTAAGCCGCCGGAGGCACCACCCCAGATTTCGTTTCCCTATGAGTAGCTCTTCCGACAATACCTATGACGTGATCATCCTCGGCGCCGGAGCGTCGGGATTGTTTTGCGCCTGGCAATGCGCCATGCGCGGGCGTCGTGTCGCCCTTGTTGATCATGCGCGCCGCTGCGGCCGCAAGGTGGGCATTTCGGGCGGCGGCAAGTGCAACTTCACCAATCTGCATCTCACGGCCGCGGATTATCTGTGCGCCAATCCCCATTTCGTCAAATCCGCCCTTGCGCAGTTCAGTCCGGAAGATTTTCTGGCATGGATGCGCGGCCATGACCTGCCGGTGGTGGATATGGGGCAGGGCATGCTGTTTTCCAAAAGCGCGGACCGCATTGTGGACTGTCTGGTCGCGGACGCGCAGCAGGCCGGAGTGGCGTTCCATCTTTCCTGCCGCATAGACGACGCGCGCCGGATCAGAGGGGAATCCGGCGGAGAAGACAGCGCAGCAGGCGAGGGCTTTGCCGTGCGCCTGGCGGAGTTGCCCGACGGACGGGAACTGCGCCTGCGGAGTGCCTCCCTGGTGCTGGCCTGCGGCGGGCTGGCCTGGCCGCAGATCGGGGCCAGCAACCTGGGCTATCGGCTTGCAAAATCCTTCGGACTGAAAACCACGCCCCTGCGTCCGGGCCTGGTTCCTCTGCTGGCGCCTGCGGACCTGCAGTCTTTCTGCACGGCCCTGTCCGGCATTTCCCTGCCCGTACGCATCAGCGGGGGCCTTGAAGCCCAAGGGGAACTGCTTTTCACGCACAAGGGCATTTCCGGACCGGCCGTATTGAATGCCTCTTTGGGCTGGAAGGATGGCGCGGAGCTGGCCATAGATTTTCTGCCCGGACAGAATATCCGCGAGGCTCTGGACGCCTGGCCGCGTATGGAGCTGAAAAACGCGTTGTCCATGCTGCTTCCCAAACGGTTGAGCGCCGAACTGTGCCAGTTGCGGAACTGGAGCGGGACCATTGCCTCGCTGTCCAAGAAAAAGCTCATGGCTTTGGAAGACACGCTGCATGGTTTTCGTTTTGTTCCCTCCGGTACGGCCGGATACGCCAAGGCGGAGGTGACCCTGGGCGGTGTGGACACCAGCCGGATTTCCTCCAAGACCATGGAGGTCAAGGGCGTTGAAGGGTTGTTCCTTACCGGCGAACTGCTGGATGTGACCGGCAGACTGGGCGGATTCAACCTGCAATGGGCCTGGTCCTCGGGCTTTGCCGCCGGACAGCGGGCCTGATCGGCCGTCCGGAATCATTTTTACAATTTCGCGATAATAGGGTATCCGAATCATTCGGAGCTGCTGATAACGACGCGGTTCCCAAAGGACCCCGCAGCTGCTTCCTGTCAGAATAAAAACAGGAGCCCGACTCTTTACAACAGGCAGGGTTCTTCCGTATAGCGGACACTTGTTGCAGGTCGATTTTTGTCTTCCGAGCCTCCGGCTCTTTCTCGCCTATTTGTAAGGGGGTCCTTATGCTGAATATGATCCGTGGAACATTTCGCACCGTTTCCTATACGTGTTTTCTGTTGTTGTTTCTGGTTGCCGTCGCGTACGCGGACTGCGCCAGCGGCGACTGCGTAAACGGTGATGGCGTTTATAATTTCGATAAGGGCATCGTTTACAAAGGACATTTCAAGGACGGCAAGCCCGACGGAAAGGGCGTGATGACCTGGGAACAGGGCAGCAAGTACGAAGGCGATTTCAAGAACGGCATGCGCGATGGTGTGGGCATGTATACGCGCAGCAACGGTGAAGTATACGAAGGGCAGTTCAAGAACGACAAGTGCCACGGCAAGGGCAAGCTCACCTACCAGGACGGCGAGATCTACGACGGCGTCTGGGATTCCAATTTCAAGCACGGCAAAGCCGAATACACCACTCCAGACGGACATCATTTTACCGGCACCTATTACCGCGGCCGCCGCAAGGGCGAAGGCTCCTATGTCTGGCCCGACGGAACCTCCTACAAGGGCATGTTCGATGAAGACAAGCCTAACGGCAAGGGCGTGATGCGCTGGCCCGGCGGTTCGAGCTACGACGGCCAGTTCAAGGACGGCAAGCCCGACGGAAAGGGCGCTTTCTATGCCGCAGAAGGTGGCGCCGTGGTGGGCGAATGGAAGAACGGCGAGCTGGTTTCCGGCAAGAACTACAAGAGCGTCACTGAGATTCCCGGAAGCAAGAAATCATCGGAAAAAGCAAAGAAACAGTAAGAATTATGGCTACTCCCTGGAACACATCGAAACAAGCGTACGACTGGCTCGTGGAATGGGCCAGAGAAATATTCCTGCTCAACAGCTCCTCTTCCTTGCTGTATTGGGATCAGCGGACCTTTATTCCCGTCAAGGCGCACGAGCATCGCAGCCGCCAGCTCGCTTTGCTGGCCGGACTTGTGCATGAGCGCGCAGTGGACCCGCGTATCGGGGAGGCGCTCAGCCAGCTGGAGGCGTCGCCTCTGGAAAGCGGCGAGTATCCCGATGCCGAAGCCAATGTCCGTGAATGGCGGCGGGACTATGACCGTGTGGTGAAGATCCCGCAGGATCTGGCCGTGGAACTCGTACGGACGTCTTCTCTGGCGGAAACCGCCTGGGAACAGGCGCGTCCGGCCAATGACTGGGCGGGCTTCAAGCCGCATCTGCAGCGGATGCTGGAGCTGAAGCGCGAGGAAGCCGAGGCCGTGGGCTATGAGAAAGAGCCCTATGACGCGCTGCTGGACAGCTACGAACCCGGCGAAACAGCGGCTTCGCTGGAGCCTTTGTTCGCAACTCTGCGTCCGGCCCTGTCCGGATTGCTCGAACGCATCGTGGGCAGCGGACGCCGTCCGGATATGTCCGTGGTCCGGGGCGAGTTCGACCTGAAGCAGCAAAAGATTTTTTCCGAACAGGCATCCAAAGCCATTGGTTTCGACTACGGCGCCGGGCGCCTGGATGAAACCGCTCATCCCTTTACCATCGAACTGGGCCCCGGGGATACGCGTATTACCACCCGCTATGAAAAGGACGGGTTCCTGGACGCCTTTTTCAGCACCATCCATGAAACAGGGCATGCGCTTTATGAACAGGGGCTGCCCGCCAACGCCTGGGGCCTGCCCAAGGGCGAAGCCGTGTCTCTGGGCGTACACGAATCCCAGTCCCGGCTTTGGGAGAACATGGTGGCGCGCTCGCGCGGGTTCTGGACCTTTTTTCTGCCGAAGCTTCAGAACATGTTTCCCGTGCTCAAAGCCGCGGATCTCGACAGCTATTGCTTTGCCGTCAATCAGGTGGTGCCGGGCATGATCCGGACGGAATCCGACGAGGTGACCTACAATCTCCACATTCTGCTGCGTTTCGAGCTGGAACTGGCCCTGATGCGTCAGGAACTGCGCGTGGATGATCTGCCTGACGCGTGGAATGCGAAAATGAAAGATCTGCTGGGCATTTGTCCGGAAAACCATGCCCAGGGCGTTCTTCAGGACGTGCACTGGTCGGCCGGGCTGTTCGGCTATTTCCCGACATACACCCTGGGGAACCTCTACGCGGCCCAGTTGTACGAAGCGGCGAGCACTGCGCTTGGCGATCTGGAAGCTTCTTTCGCCGAGGGCGATTTCAGCCTTCTGCTGGACTGGCTGCGCGCCTCGATTCATTCCCATGGCCGCTCCATGCACCCGCGCGAACTGATCCGTGCGGCCACAGGAGCGGATCCCGATCCGCAACCCTTGATAGCCTATCTGGAGTCCAAGTACGGCGCGTACTACGACTGCTGACATATCCGTATAGATACGATCGAGAGGTAATGATGCCTCAGGTGCTGTATTGCGCTTTTGGCGTTGCATCTGGGCACGTTTTATAACTTCTTAAGGAGGACGAAATGAGCGAGGAAACCAAGGAAACCAAGAAGGGATCTGGAGGCAAGGGCATAGCCCTCGCCGCGCTGGGTGTGGGGGTGCTTGCCCTGTTGATGTCCATCATGGCCTTTGCCGCCACCGAGGGCAAAAGTGTCCGGGCTTTGGAACAGAAGGTGGACGACATTGTCGCCGCCGGTGATGTCCAGGACAACCATCTGGCTGTTATTGATTTTCGCATGGCGGCAATGCAGCGCAACAGCATCAAATCTTACGTGGCCATGCACGAACTGGCTCAGGAATTGGACTCCAAGCCCGAGGCCGACAACAGCATGGAAGAAATGGTTCTGCTGGGCGCCGTGGGCGACATGTCCAGCAAAGCGGATTTTCTGGAAAACCGCCTGACCAAGCCCGAGCAGAAAGAAACTCTGGCCAAGATCAAAGAATTGCTGGCCACTATGCAAAAGGGCTCCGAATAGGGTATATTGCAGCAAAAATGGTTGCAGGCAGGTCCAGTGCGCGGCACCGGCCTGCCTACCCAGTCGGCCAATCCGGTCCAGCCGGCCCAGCCGGCCTAGTCGGGAAGATGCCACAAGGAAGCATACGAGATGTTGTGTTTTGATAAAGTTTGCGAACTTGCGACGTTTGCTTTTGATCCCATTCATGACGGCTGGGAAAGAAAATCCACCCAGAAGGCCGTAGGCCGTATTCAGATCATGGTGTTCCTGCTCGGCATGCTGGGCATCGAACTCAACCGGCTCGGACTTCTGCCTGCACCTTTGGCGGCCATCGCTCCCACGCGGCACTATTACGCCATCAATCTGGCTTTTACGCTGGTGCTGATGGTAGAGGTGCTCAGCCTGATTTTCATCCTGCCCTGTTCGTTTTCAAAATCCATGGGCAAACAGCTGGAAATCCTGGCATTGATCATGTTGCGACATTCTTTCAAGGAATTGTCGTATTTTCCCGAACCCATCGCGCTGACCGATAGCACCATGATGCCCGTCTACTATATTCTTTCCGACGGCATAGGCGCGTTGGTTATTTTTCTGATTCTGGGATTCTACTACAAGATTCAGCGGGGGAAAAAAGCCAGCAAGGAGCGGATTGAAGGCATTTACCGCTTTGTGGCCATCAAGAAGCTTATTTCGCTGGTGCTGTTGCTCAGCTTTCTGGGCAGCGCCTTTTACGATTTCTGGCTCAAACTGAGCGGCGGCCACCCGTACGAGTTTTTCGAAAGTTTTTACACCTTGCTCATTTTCACGGATGTGCTGATCATTCTGCTGGCCCAGCAGTTGATGCCGTCCTTTCATATGATCTTCCGTAATTCAGGCTATGCGCTGGCAACTCTGCTGATGCGCCTGGCCTTGACCGCACCCCATTTCTACAACACGGCACTGGGCGTCATCGCAGCCCTTTTCGCCATTTCCATGACCATTGCCTTTAATTTTCTGGCTCCGGCCTTCGAAAGCAGGACATCGAACAAGCACTGACGCCTGGCCGTGGCATGCTTTTGATGGACCGGTCAGCTTCAGGCTGCGCCTGGGGCGCAGCACTGATGCCTCCGATAAATCAGTCGTCCTCGTGAATGGGGAATGTCAGACTGGCGCCGAACCAGCCGATGGTTCCCACCACGGGCAGCAGAATCAGAACAAGCAGAATATAGAGCACACTTCCCGATGCCAGCACGTCCGGAACCTGCATCCGCCAGATGAACAGGGCCAGAGACAGTGCGAACAGAAGGGGGGAAAGTACCAGTTTGATGGTAATGGCCATGGTGGTCTGCGCGTAGTAGTTCAGCCACCAGGTGTACAGCCCCGTAAGGATGGCCACCGGCGTGAACAGCAGGTTCGCCCCAAGGCAGCACAGGGCGGCGGAATCAAAGCCCTGCCAGTCCGTCAGCAGGTAGAGCAGCGAAAACATGGTCACGGAGATGGCGAACACGATGGGAAAGTGCACGGTCATGGGATGCGGGTGGCGTTTGAGAAAGGGAAAACGGTGCACGATGGCCGGCAGCTTGCGCTCCGGTCCGGCCGAGATGTCCACCTGCGCCTCCAGTACGCCCACCAGCGGAAAACGCTGCAGCACGTCGGACTTGTGCGGAGCCTGCTGAAATTCCGCGCTGAGCTCCTCTCCTCCGTGGTGGCGATTCATGTGTTTGCCGCCGCGCCAGAGACGGCTGGAACTCACGTCGTAGACTTTGTTGCGGTAGGCTACATAGATGGGTTTGCCATCCGCGCCGTTGTTTTCCTGTAATTCTTCAAGGGTAATTTTTCGGACTTGATCGCTCACACTGCACTCCTTTTGTGTCGGTCCGCTTTGCAATTGCGCCGGATCTGAAAAAATGTAGACTGAATGAGTCGCAAAAAAAATCTGAAGCGTCAACAACAGGTGACAAATAGTCTACTATATAACCATCGATTGCGGAAGTGCGCAAACGGCTTTACATATTTCGCGTCACTGGCTACTCTGCTTCAAATGACGCTTTTTCATGGCAAACGCGGGAGTTAGCGCATTTGTCAGAGCCCCTCGATCTTTTTTGCCCGGTTATCCGGTCAGATGGGAACGTAGAGAAAACATGAACCAGATTCCCACTTCTCCTGACGGAACCTATACCCAGGAGCCGCTGCCAGCAGGGACCCGCCTGTCATCCTATGTCATTGAGGATGTGCTGGGCATTGGCGGTTTCGGCATCACCTATCTGGGAGAAGATACGGGCCTGAAAAGCAAGGTGGCGCTCAAGGAATACTTTCCCAACGAGCATGCCGTACGCGATCTCAAACAGCAGGTGTGGGAAAAATCCGCGGCCAACAAGGCGCATTTCGATTGGGGCAAAAGCCGCTTTCTGATGGAGGCGCAGATCCTGGCCCAGTTCAAGCACCCCAACATTGTCCGGGTCATGGCCCTGTTCGAGGCCAACAACACGGCCTATATGGTCATGGACTTTGAAAAGGGCGAAAATCTCGAACAATTGCTGGCACGCGAAAAGACCCTGAGCGAATCCCAGTTGAGCATGCTGCTGCTGCCGCTTCTGTCCGGACTGGAACTGCTGCACAATACGGGCTTTATTCATCGCGACATCAAGCCCGACAATATTTTTATTCGCGAAGACGGGAGTCCGGTGCTGCTGGATTTCGGTTCCGCGCGCAATGCCATCAACAGCGAAGGCAAGGTGCTGACCACGCTGCTGACTCCCGGCTATTCGCCCCTGGAGCAGTATTACAGCACCAGCGACGATCAGGGCCCCTGGACGGACATCTACGCCCTGGGCGGCGTGCTCTACCGCGCCGTCACCGGCGAGAGCCCGCCGGAATCCGTCATGCGCACCAGTTCGGCTCTCAGCGGGCGCAATGATCCGCTCACTCCGGCCCAGGAAGCCGGGGCCGGCAGATATTCCGAACATTTCCTCAAAGCCATAGACTATGCCCTGATGGTTCTGGAAAGGAACCGTCCGCAGACCATTGCCCAATGGCGCAACTGTCTGTTTCCTTCCATGGCGACAGTGGAAGTCGCCAGGCCTCCCGAAGAATTGCTGACGGACGAGGAGGTCGACCAGGCGGACGAACTGCAGGCAGCGGATACCGACGAAACCAAATTCAATTTGCTGTTTATCGGCGACGAAATGGGGACCGACCGCAGGACGGGCAATACGTTCAAGCCCCTGGGCTTTGACATGATTCTTGTGGCTTCCTCCATGAAGCGCCACCAGCGCCTGGACAGCGCGGCGGCCGCGCGTTGCGCCGCAGCGCAGATATTCAGCTGCCCCTCCGGCCTGGAGGCCATCGGGCGTATCCGCGACGGCCAGCCTGATTTGGTGTTTTGCGATGCGCAACTGCGCGACATGGACGCGCTGGAGTTCCTCAAGCGTATCGGCGCGCAGTACAAATTGACCCCCTTTGTGATAGTGGCTTCGGAGAACCGCAGAAAATTCGTACTCGATTGCATTGCGCTGGGAGCCGCGGGGTATATTTTCCGGCCCTATGCCCTGGATGTGTTTCACCGGCATCTGCAGCAGATTATGCAGGTGCAGCAGTTTTACGGCGAGGAAGAGACCTTGCTGAACAATGTCCGGAAACTGCTGCAGCAGAAGGAATGTAAAAAGGCCGTGCCTTTGCTGGAGCGGGTCATTTCCATAGTGGACGAGCCTCGGGAATTCTATGAATCCGGCTTCAAGCTTCTGCTGCAGAACCAGTTCGGCAAGGCCATCTCATCTTTTCGAAAGGGAAGCCGGATCCAGTCCATCCATGTGGAAGGTCTGCGTTGCATGGCGGAAGCCCAGCACGAACTCGGCAGCGCCTCTGGCTACAAGGAATACAGTCTCATGGCCATGGAGGCATTCCATAAATTCAATCGGGTGGAAGAAACGCGCAAGCTGTTTCTGGAGATCATCAAACCCAAGGGACAGTCTTCCAATCCATTCAATACGCTGGGAGTGAAGCTGCGGCGACAGGGGGATTGCCAGGGGGCCATCAGCGCCTACACCCAGGCCCTGGAGTTGAGTCCGGACAACGAACGTATCTTTTACAACCTGGCCCGAGCCCATGCCTCCAATTTCGACCTGCAGGCCGCGATGGACTGCACCGGCAAAGCCCTGGAGCTGGACCCCGGATTCTGCCAGGCAGCCAAGCTGTACCGCTTTATTACCGGAAGCGCCTGGGTGGCTCCCCACGATGCGGTCAAGCGATCGCAGGCCAGGGCCCTGTCCTGCAAGGAATTGCTGGACGACTGACGACGTCCTTTGAGCAATAAGCGCACGGTATCACATCTTTTTTTCTCTTTAAAAACAATCTGTCCAAAAAGCCTTTCCGTGGGGTGGTTGCCAAACGGCCTGCCCCTGGTTAGCTTCATGACTTACAAAAAATGAAACCATTGGAGAAAATCAATGCATGTTATGACATTGCTCGGCAGCGCCAAGCCCAAAGGCAATACGGCCACCATAGTCGGCTTTATGGAAGATCTGCTGAAAGCGCAGAATCATACGGTGGAGCGGGTGAATCTGGCCCGCAAGACTATCAACGGCTGCATGGGCTGCCTCAAATGCAGGCAGACTCCCGACGCCATTGCCTGTGTTCAGAAAGACGACGCCACCGAGATCACGGCCCGGATGCTCGAAGCGGATGTCATCCTGTTTGCCTCGCCCGTGTATTTCTGGGGAGTCAACGCGCAGACCAAGGCCATGATGGATCGTTGCTACGCTTTTGTTGTGGGCTACCATCAGCCGGAACACGCGTCCCTGCTGGAAGGAAAGACCGTGGGACTGCTGACCACGGGCGGCAGCGGCTATGAAAACAATGTGGAAGGCATTTTCGACGCCTTTGACCGCTTTGGAGGATTTTTGAAGGCCGGAAGGCTGGAAAAAATGCATTTTGGAAAGTGCAAGCCCGCCCTGGAACTGACTCCGGCAGTCAGGGATCAGGCCCAGACCTTTGTGAATGCCCTGGCAGGATTCTAGCCTTTTCACCCCGGCTGCCTGTTTTGGCAGCTCCCTTTGGTATAATTCCGCGAACCATCGGCGGAACGTATTTGACGGTCCCGACCCTGGCGGGACCTTTCTTCTAACACAGTGCAGAAATTGAAAAATTCCGCACCAATTAATAACAGTGGACCCCGGTCCCTGCTTGAGGCAATAGTCCTCCATGCCCATTGCAACTTCCGTACGTGCTCCTCTGAAACAGCCCGCTTTTTTACCCATGACCCGTGCGGAAATGGACCGCCTGGGCTGGGATGCATTGGATATTCTGCTGGTCAGCGGCGACGCCTATGTGGACCATCCGAGTTTCGGCGTGCCCTTGCTGGGGCGCTGGCTCATCCGTCATGGCTGGCGCGTGGGCATTGTGGCGCAGCCCGGTTGGAACAGCCCAGAAGACATGCTGCGTATGGGGCGTCCGAGGCTTTACGCCGGAGTCAGCGCGGGCTGCCTGGATTCCATGCTGGCCCATTACACGGCCTTTCGCAAAAAACGCCATGACGATGCCTATACGCCCGGCGGACAGGCAGGAAGCAGGCCGAACCGCGCCTGCATAGTGTACGCGAATCTGCTGCGTCAGGCTTTTCCCGGGTTGCCGGTGATCTTGGGCGGCATAGAGGCTTCCCTGCGGCGCATCTCCCATTATGATTTCTGGTCCGACTCCATCAGGCGTCCGCTCGTGCTGGACAGCAAGGCCACTGCCATTGCCTACGGCATGGGCGAGCGCGCCGTGCTGGCCCTGGCTGGGCTTTTCGAGAGCCTCGAACCCGAAGTGTTGCAGGATGCGCGGCAACTGCGTCCGCATCTGGCCAGCATTCCGGGGCTGGCCTTTGCCGGGGATGCGGAGGATTTGCCGCAGGAAACGCCCGTGCTTACTCTGCCGGCCCATGAAGAAATTTTGGCCGACCCGCAGGCGCTGATCCGGGCCACTTTTCTGCTCGAACAGCAGGTGCACCAGAACAAGGCCGCAGCTTTGCAGTCCGCGGGCGGCCGCGAGGTGGTTCTGACCCGTCCGGGCGCCTGTCTGGAAACGGACGAGCTGGACCTGCTGGCATCATTGCCCTATACGCGTTTGCCCCACCCCTCCTATACGCAGAGAATTCCCGCGGCGGACATGATCAAGACCAGCATCACGGCCCATCGCGGTTGTGCGGGCGGATGTTCGTTCTGTACGCTGGCCCTGCACCAGGGGCGGCGGATTCGTTCGCGCAGCAAAGACTCCCTGCTGCAGGAGGCACGGCAGATAGCCAGAATGAAGGGCTGGTCCGGCAGCATCAGCGATGTGGGCGGCCCCAGCGCCAACATGTGGGGCGCGCACTGCGCCGCGGATCCATCCGAATGCGTACGCGCCAGTTGCCTTACGCCGCGCATCTGTCCTTTTTTCAAAGTGCAGCAGACGGATTTCGTGGATCTGCTGCGTTCCATGAACAAGCTGGAAACGGTCAAACACGTACGGGTGGCCAGCGGCTGGCGGATCGACCTGGCCCTGACCGAAATGAATGCTCTGACCACGCTGATACGCGAGTTTGTGGGCGGGCAGGCCAAAGTGGCGCCCGAACACTGTGTGGACAGCGTGCTCGAATTGATGCGCAAACCCGGTTTCGAAGCCTTTGAGGCCTTTCTGCAGCTTTTTGCCAAGCAATCGCGCAAGGCAGGCAAGGAGCAATACATCATTCCCTACCTGATGAGCGCTTTTCCAGGCTGTACGGACGACGACATGCGTACGCTTTCCAACTGGCTCAAGGCCAAGGGTTGGAAACCCAACCAGGTGCAGTGCTTCATTCCTCTGCCAGGTACGGCAGCCGCGGCCATGTTTTATGCGGAGACCGACCTCAAGGGGCGGCCCATCTATGTGGCCAAGACCGATGCGGCCCGCCTGCGGCAGCATGGAATTCTGATGCCCACCACGGGCAGAAGGCTGAAAAAAAGGGAAAGCGAACCGCGAAAGCAGTCAGCCGGACGGCAATGGGACGGGAAAAAGAAGAAAAGGAGCCGGTGAGCGCGTACCTGTAGCGACCTGATTTCATGTTCAGCCGCTATTCTTCTGGTCGGCTGCAGCGTTCAAAATTCATATTTATAAAATTTGGTATCAACACTCATAACAGGAAAAGAACCAGGTAATGCAGTTTTTTCAACTTCAATAAAGGCATTTTTTTCATAAAACCTGTGGGCTGCGAGAAATTTCGCTGTTGTGCCCAAATAAATATTTGAATATTCGTGCTTTTTACACCAATCGAATAGTGTTTGTAATAAATGTTGGGCAACGCCGAGTTCAGATCCTCGGTAATTTTTTTTCACAAACATTTTTCGTAACGCACCTTCGTTATTCCCAATGTCTATCAAGGCAATGGTCCCAACCACTTCCGAGCCATTTAGAGCAATCCAGAAGTTGCCGTTATCTTTTTGATAAAAATGCGGTATATCCGATAAATCAGACTGTGCTTCAAGCGTAATTGGTATGTTGAATTCCTTTTGTTGAATTGGTAAAATAACATCAACAACGCCTGAAAAATACTTTTTTGAAAATGGTTGTATTATAATCATTGTATTTTGAACCTCTGTTGTTCTCTGTAGCGTCTTGTTATGCTATATTTTGGGATGGATTATCATACGGTTGTATCCCATATCAACTTGGCAAGCGTTACACCAACTACTGTGAGAAATACATTTCGGACAAAAGTTACTTTACGCAGCATAACCATTCTGGAACCAAAAAAAGCGCCAAGTATCTGACCGGCGCCCATAAGTATGCCAATTTTAAAAAGCACGTTGCCGCCAATGATAAAAGCAGCCAGGGCGACAATGTTACTTGTGAAATTGACAAATTTAGTGAAGGCAGTGGCTTTTTTCAAATCAAGGCCAAGTAGAAGCACAAGCCCGATGGTCCAGAAAGATCCTGTCCCAGGCCCGAAAAAACCATCATAAAAGCCAAGGAACAAACCTGCTAAGGCATAAAAGATATGCTTGTTGATTTTTGCCTGCCGGCGTTCCTGGCCTAATTGGGGGGGTGAACAGGGTATATAAAAAAATGGCTCCCAATAAAAATGGGATGATCATATTCAAGAAATTTGCGGATAACAGCTGAATCGATACCGTGCCGATTGTTGCGCCTATTGCCGTAAATGCAATAGGTTCCCACATGTTGGAAATTGAAACCAACCCCTTCCTGCTGTAATTTACTGCTGCTGTGAGGCTTCCAAAGCTGCCTTGCAGTTTGTTCGTTCCCAGCGCCATATGCGGGGGGACTCCCATGGCAAGTAAAACAGGCACCGACACAATTCCGCCGCCGCCGGCAATGGCATCGACAAATCCCGCGGAGGCACCGGTGATTAAAAATATAACATACTGGTAAAACTCAAATTCCATGACTGACTGCTCCGTTCTATTAAATCTATCCCTGGATAGTTATTTTTTACTTATTGTCTTCCTGGTACGAATTAGTATTGGATGATTTACCAGATACAAAGACATTTGAATGATAAGACAGGTGTTGAAACAGGAATTTTTTGAATCAGGTAAAAGGATAACGAGACATCCAACATGTCGAAAAAATACTGCTTATAGCAAGACTCAGCATTCAGTATTGCACTATAAATTCAATAGATTAGTAGAGATAAGACCAAATTCGGCTTATAATGTCGAATGGCGCTCGACCTTGAAGAAAAACATAAACCAGATACCTCGCAACCCGTTGTTCGGCAGAAAAAGATTTGTCCTCTTACGCCGACCAGATTCGGATGGCTATCAAAAAAATCGCCCTTTATGCGGCTGAGACAAGCGCGCTCTTGCCGGAGCTTTTGTTCCAAAAAGATATTTCTGGAATTATACAAGCCACTTTTCCCAAACAGATGCAGCCGCTCAGCTCATAGAGGACCCCAAAAAGCGACTTCAATCTTCGCTGCCAGATAACTCAAAAGATGGCGGGATATCTGGAATCGACCTTTCCGGACAATGTCGTGATTGCAAATGAGCGTATGAAAGCGGTCGCACTATTGATGCTGGCAGTCACAGGACCGTGAAATACCATTGATTGGGAGTCACCTGCCTTTTTCGGTCAGATGCAGATACTCTAAAAACTGAAGCTCCGGGTCATAGAACTTCCGACGACCCCGGATTTCGGAATTGATGGAGACGAATAGTCCCAGGCAACGCAGCATCACGATATCAAGGCTGTCCTGCGGATTCCCGATTATCAAAAGAACAGGTTAAAATCAGGCCAGGCCGATTATGAAATCCGGCTGCCAGGCGTCCTGACTTCTGTACGGGAAAGGTGTTTTACAGCTGGCCGTGTTCGTACTCGGTCCGGATCTCTTCCAGCAGCCAGCGGTGCCCCTGCACGGGATTGAGTCCGGGCGTGGGGATCTCCAGCCTGTGCGAACCGTTGAAAGGCGTATCTTCCAGCAGCAGGTTGTAGGCATGGGCGGCAAGTACGTGCAGGCTGAGTACATCCTCGATGTTGTAGGCCAGCAGCGTATCCAGGATGCGTTCGTCCTTGCGCTGTTCGTAGGCGCGCCAGAGCAGTACCGCGTCGTAGCCGTTGACTCCGTCCAGATCGCCCCGATCCAGTCCGAAATGCTTTTCGCAGGCCTTGAGTCCGCCCCGCACCCCGGCAGCCCCGAGCATGAAGCGCAGGTCCAGGTGGGCCTGGGGAAGCTCTATCCCCATATTGCGCTGGATGCAGGGAACATCAAAGCACTTGCCGTTGAAGGTCACCAACAGCGTATAGTCCTGGATGTCGGTTTCGAAGTCTTCCAGATTGCGCCCCCGGACATAGGAATGCACTTCCTTGCCGTCATAAAAGGAAATGGCGGTGATGTCCTCGTTGGGCGGCGCCATGCCCGTGGACTCAATGTCCAGAAAAGCCGCATGTTCGTGAAACGCTCCGTACAGGCGCCAGAGCTGTTTGACCGGGAGACATTTCTCGAACCAGGAGATATCCTCGGATTCCAGATGCTGCATGGATTCTTCCAGATGCTGCATGTAGAAGCGTGTTTTGTTTCCAAGGACGGATTCCGGAGCCGGATGGTCGAGAAGGCTTTCCCATGTGGTATATCCGGAGTCCCACAGTTTGCGTTCGGTTTTGACGCCCACTGTGGGGATATGGCAAAAAGTGTTCTGTAGCATGGCCCAAGTATAGCACCGGGCCGGACTACAGGCAAATTGTATGAAGGAGAGCATCCATGTGCGGACGGTTCGGATTCGACATGCCGCCCAAGCGCGCTGCGGCCGCCTTTGGACTGGCGGAAGAACCGCAATACGCGCCCGGCCTGAATTATGCGCCCGGCGCGTACGTTCTGGCGATCATCCCCACCAGGGATGGCGCAAGACTCGGCCGCATGCTGCGCTGGGGGCTGGTGCCGCAATGGGCCAAAGACCCCAAGATGGGCTTCAAGATGTTCAATGCGCGCTCGGAGACCGTGGCTGAAAAGCCCGCGTTCAAGACCGCGTTCAAGCGCAGGCGTTGTCTGATACCCGCCACCCGTTTCTACGAATGGAAAAAGGAGGACGCGGGCAAGGTGCCGTATGCCCTGGGTATGGCCGACAACAGTCCGTTCGCCATGGCCGGGTTGTGGGAAAGCTGGCAGGGACCCGAGGAAATCGGACTGTATACCTGCACCATCATCACCACCCAGCCCAACGAGCTGGTGGCGCCACTGCACGACCGCATGCCCGTGATCCTGCCCCCGGAAGCCTGCCGTCGCTGGCTGGATCCGGGACAGCCGGCGGCCGCACTGCTGCGTTTGCTGCAACCCCTCGATTCAGGCTCCATGCGCGCCTGGCAGGCGGATCCCAAGCAGGAAGAAGCAAAGAGGCCTCCGGCGGCTTAGGTACCTCCAAGAACTTTTGGCTGATCTTGTTTCCCCTTATACCAGTCGAGGGTGTTTGGGGGGAATCATTCCCCTCAACAAGGGGCTGGGGGACTGGTCCCCCAAATAAACACCATCCCTCTTCGAGGATTTGCTCATGATCATCAGCGCCAGCCGCCGTACGGACCTGCCCGCATTCCATACGCGCTGGTTCATGGAACGCATCCGGGCGGGATTTTGCAGCGTACGCAATCCCTTCAATGCTGCCCAGGTGTCGCACATATCTTTGGCGCCCGCGGATGTGGACGCGCTGGTTTTCTGGACCCGTTTTCCCCGGCCTTTGCAGCCTTTTCTGGACGAACTGGATGCCAGGGGCTTCCGCTATTACTTTCTGTTCACCCTGCTGGACTATCCGAGCCTCCTGGAGCCCAGGGGACCGCGTACGTCTGCGGCCATCCGCGTGTTCCGAGACCTTGCGCAGCGCATCGGACCCGAGCGGGTTATCTGGCGCTATGATCCCATTGTGCCGAGCACGATCACGGACGCGGCCTTTCATCTGCGGACCTTTGAAAAAATCTGCGCAAGCCTGGAAGGGCACACGCGTCGTTGCGTGGTGAGCGTGCTGGAGAATTACCGCAAGATCCGTACGCGGATGCGGGCCCTGGAGACCAGAGGCATCCACCTGCTCGAGCCGGAACCGGGGTCGCTGGAAACGCTTTTGGCGGACATGGCGGCCTGCGCGCAAAGCCATGGCATGGAAGTCCGGGCCTGTGCCCAGGAAACGGATTACAGGCCGCAGGGAGTCGCTCCCAACCGCTGCGTCGACCCGGAACTGCTGAACAGGCTTTTCGGTCTGAACCTGCCCCTGGAGAAGGATTCCAGCCAGCGTCCGCACTGCGGCTGCGCCCCGAGCCGGGACATCGGCGCCTATGATACGTGCGGTTTCAGCTGCGCGTATTGCTACGCCAATAGCAATTTTGCCCGCAGCCGCGCCCGGATTCGCGCACAGGACGTGAATGCCGAATCCCTGGGCGATGGCGGAGAGCATGGACCGCATAAAAAGGCGGCGGGGATACGGCAGCTGTCCTTGCTGGAGTGATGATGGAAAACAGGCAAGCACATATCCCCCTTGACAAGTGTCTTACTGAGTAAGACAATACTATATGCGCATTTTCAAAAATAAATGGTTCGCCAAGTGGGCGCGCCTGGAACGGATTGAAGATGCGGTGCTGGTTAAAGCCGTGGAGGAGATTCTTGCCGGCAAGGTCGAGGCGGATCTGGGAAAGGGACTTTTCAAGAAAAGACTGGCGCGACAGGGGCAGGGGAAAAGAAGCGGTTACAGGGTGATACTGGTGTACCGGGCGCCTGATACGGACAGAATTTTTTTTATTGATGCTTTTGGAAAAAATGAAAAAGCGAATCTTTCCACAAAAGAATTCGCTGCTCTTGCCAAAGTCGCTTCATATCTTCCGGATTTGAGCGACGATCTCATAGATCAGTTGAAAACCAATGGTGATCTTTTCGAAATCGCCACAGGAGGCCCTGATGAGCAAACATCTTGATATAGCTCTTGATATGGCGCAGGCGCTGAAAAGGGTGGGCGTTCTGGACGAAGTGACCATGCGTGACATTGAAACGCTTTGCCTCGTACCGACTCCCCAATTCGGTGCGGAAGAGATCAAGAGACTACGCAGCAAAACCAGGATGAGCCAGGCTGTATTTGCCGCTTTGCTCAACGTTGGAGTTTCAACAGTGCAGCAATGGGAAATGGGCAGAAAAAAACCCAGCGGACCATCACTCAAGCTTCTCGATTTATTGGACAGGAAAGGCGTTGAGGGTTTGCTTTAATCGGCTGATTTTCCCCAAAGAGTTCGCAGGTTCGCAAAAGGTCCTTAAGCCGCCGGAGGCTTCAAGTATTCTATCGCCTTATTCGCAGCAGTGGCCCTTGCGCAGGACGTCGCGGGGCATGCCCTTGATCTGGCCGTCCTTGATGACGCAGATGCGGTCGGCAATGGCGTCGAGAAAGGGCCAGTCGTGCGAAACAATGCACAGGGGCTGGGACAGCGAACGCAGGATATCCAGCAAACGTTCGCGGGTGTGGGGATCCAGTTCGTTGGTGGGTTCGTCCAGAAACAGGGCTTCGGGCTCCATGGCCAGAACCGTGGCCAGGGACACGAGTTTTTTTTCACCGCCGGAAAGCCGGTGGGTGATGCGTTTGGCGAAATCCTGCAGATTCAACCGTTCCAGGGCCGCGTAAGCCAGTTCCTTGGCTTCCTGGGGGGACTTGCCCAGATTCAGGGGGCCGAAGCTGACATCTTCCAGCACTGTGGGCAGGAACAACTGGTCGTCCGCGCTTTGGAAGACGAACCCGATGCCCCGGCGCAGGACAATGAAATCCTTTTCCGTACGCATGGGAGCGCCCTTGAAAAGAATCTCCCCGGATTGCGGACGCAGCAGCCCCATGATGCAGTGCAACAGGGTGGTCTTGCCGCAACCGTTGTGACCGATCAGCCCGACGCGTTCGTTGCCCAGGCTGAAGCTGGTGTTCTGCAGTACGGGTGCTTGCCCGTGGTAACCGACGGTCAGGTCGCGGACTTCGACAAAAGGAATATGTTGTTCGCTCATGCAACGTACCCCAGGCAGGCCAGGGCCAGCACCGAGAACGTACCCGCCAGCAACAGGCAGATATCCGCCGTACGGAGTTTGAAAATCCTCAGGCTGTGAAAGCGGCCGTTGAAGCCGCGCAGCAGCATGGCCTGGTAGACCCGTTCCGAACGGTCCCAACTGCGGACCAGGGTCATGGCGAAGAGATTGGCGTAGGTGCGGTAGGTGTGCATGCTGTTTTTGGGAACAAAGCCCCGCATCCGCGCGGCACGGTGCATGCGCTGGTATTCCGAACCAATGACAAAGACGTAGCGGTAGGTAAACAGCAGCAGCCAGCAGAGCTTTGGAGGCACGCCCAAAGCCTGCAGCGCGTATCCCAGATCCGGCACGGGCGAGGTGGCCACCAGTGCGATGAAGACCAGGAGAATGGCGTTGCACTTGAGGGTGATCAGGCCGGCCAGGATCAGACCGCTGTCGCTGGCCTGAAGCGGCCCCAGGCTGAATGCGGGATCGCCCGGATAGCTGAAAGGCAGCACCAGCCAGAGAAAAAAGATGAATCCGTTGACTGCGAGCAGGCGCAGAAACACGGCTTTGAGCGGAAGCCGGGCAGCGAGAACAAAAACGCAGCCCAGGCCGAGACCGGCCCAGGCTGCGGGGACGTACGTGATGCAGGCCAGCACAAGTGAAAGCGCTGCTGCGACAAGTATTTTTGCGCGTGGATCAGCACTGTGCAGCAGGCTTGATCCCTGGTTGAATCGTTCTTGAGGCAGGCCCATTAATGCTATCTCCTTTCAGCGTCCTCTTCCGGGCGCCGAGAGGATTCTATACGGGAAAACCGTGATTATTTCCAGGGGGACATCTGCACCCAGAGCACGGCGCCCAGTTCCACGCCTTTTTCCTTTCCGTCAGGATCCTTGATCTTGAAATCGGCTTCATTGAGGGCCGCGAAACCCCACCAGCCGGCCAGCGGGCAGCAGAAGCTGAAGATGCCCTGTTCGTCGGCATGAACCACATAGGTGATGTGGTAGTCGCTGGCGGGTTTCAGGGCCTGGTCCTTGTTGTAGTATTCCACTTCGATTTCCGCGTTGGGAACGATCTTGCCGTCCATTTTGACCTGTCCGGTGAAGATGTAGCCCTGGTAGGCGCCGAACGGACGGGTCAGAGGCACGATTTCAGTCTTCAGGCCCAGTTCCTTGTCCCAGCCTTCTTCTTCACCAAAAGCGCCCACAATGGTCTTGGTGTAGTGGATGATGGAAACATCTTCGGCAGGTTCCCAGTAGGGCTGCGGCTCCATGGCGAACTGGTAGACGCCCGGACGTTTTACCTTGTAGGTGGTGGTCCAGGCATTGTGATCCATTACCTTGGCTTCTTTGAGAGTGGGCAGCAGGTCTTCGCTTTTGCCGTCAAAGTACACGTCGAATTTTTTGGGTTTTACCAGGTCCATGCCGTGTCCTTCAAAGGGGTGCGAAAAGGACAGGGTCAGTTCGATGTTCTTGTCGGAAGGGTCGACAACGGATTTGTTGGGGATAACCATGCCGAAATGTGCATAAGCGGGGGCATTACCGAGCATTAAAATTCCAAGTACGGCAACAAAAAGAACCAGTTTTTTCATCTCATTCCTCCCAAGTTGTATGAAATTATAAATCGTAACACCTGAAGACCAAAAAAAAGCTGCGTTATTTCTTTGCAGCGCGTTTAGACCTGAAAAAAGCCAGAAGGCCAGCAAATCCAATAAGATAACCAATGCCTCCGACAATGTCGCTCATGCGGATCTTTTCCTGGGTCTCCAGGAGGATTCTTTTCAAAGGAGCGATTTTTTTGTCCACTGCGGCGGCGACGATTTTTTCCAGCGCGGCACTGTCCACGGCGGCTGCAGGGGCGGAAGCTTCGGCAGCAGCGGGAGCCGTGGCTGCCTTGTCGGCCGGAGCGCCGGAATCAGCCGTGGTGGCTGCGGGTTGCTCAGCAGAGCCGGCTGCAAGGTATTCCTCGGGTTCCAGCAGCCATTCGCCGCGGTGACCGTCTCCGGCGTCCAGTACTATCTGCAGCCCTTTGACGGCCTTTTGGGCCTCTGTAGGCAGGGGAAAGCGGAAAATACCCTTGGCATCGGTTTTTCCTTCCAGCAATAGCGCTCCGGTGGCGGCGTCCTTGACCTGAACCAGGGAATCCTGACAGGCGCGTCCGGATGAGAACGAGCTCTCGGAAACAACCTCATTGCCTTCGGTGTAGGCGAAAATATTGGCCCGGTGCGCACTTGCAGGGCTTGCCTGAAGCATGAAGCCCAGCGAGTAACTGCAAGCAGCACGTACGCGTTTGCACGCATGGTCTTCTCCTTGTGATAGCGCATTGATAGGGTCAGGCGATACTGGGTGCCGGCGACATGCCCAGAAGTTCGGGCTGCACCTTGAGCACGAATTTGACCACGAACAGTGTGATAAAGCCCTCTATGAGCATGATGGGCGAGTTGCCGATGATGACCAGTTTGGCCGTGTCCATGAATCCCGAGGATGTCAGCGTCAGTGCCGTGGCCATGAGTATGGCGCTGAGCAGCACGGCAAAGAATCCGGCGCAGTAAGCCGCGGTATTGCTCACCATGTTGCCGCGTTGCAGCAGCGGGCGACAGATGATCCCGGTAAGCAGAGCCGGAATGGCCATGTCGCAGGTGTTTACGCCGAGCACGGCGATTCCGCCGAACTGGAACAGGACAGCCTGCAGGAACAGGGCTATCATTATAGCGGGGGAAACAGGCCCATCCAAGGACAATGCCCAGCAGGCCGTTGAGAATAAGATGGGCGCTTGAAGGTCCGATGGGGACGTGAATGAGTGATGCGACGAAAAAAGCCGCGGACAGCATGGCCACGCTCATGATGCGGTCGTAGTCGACCTTGGCGCAGTCCCGATGGCTGTTCCCACCCCGCGCCAATACCCACCCTCCGGTCAGGACAGGTACGGAAAGCAGCCCCTTCCGAAATGTGCATTCGCTTGCTCCTTGCCGTTCATTGGTGACGGCCGTAGCGGTATTACGTTTTTGAAACTCGTAATCAGGTAACACTACCAAACTGGTGCGTCAAGCATACGGGAGAGATAAAAAATCTAACTCATTGAAATTCGATAGCAGAGCGCAGGACGATTTCTGACGTCCTGCGCATGAGTGGAAATAAAAAATGTTTGGGATCAGGCTTACTGAAAGCGGGTAGAAAAGAAGGGACAGTGCTGTGATGCCGCCACAGAGGATCAGAATACTGACCAGGGGAGGCAGCCCGAGAACTTCGTTTTTCAGGGAAATGATCTCGGGTTTGATCAGGGTCAGCGGTTGCAGCCGCGTATTGCAGTCCGGGCAGTATTCATACGTCTTGGCGTATTTTTTTTTGCAATGCGGACATTGGAGAACAATCATGGCGATTTCTCCTGATAAGGTTGTTGTCGTGAATCAGGCCGGATACCGGCAGCCGAAACCATATGAAAAACCACGCCGCTGCTTGTGCAGACGGTTCGGGGCCATGCAGGACGGCTGCCCGAGCGCACCCGGAAGGTATTGTTGTTTACTGGTGTTGCCTGAGCGCAAAAGGAGCGTCCGGGCGATAAAAGCGCATTGTCTTTTCAGACGCTGCCAGGGACGCATAGGTTTCAGCTGTGTCTGTTGCATCGTCCTCGATGCTGCGTACGGGGCCTATGCCGCTGCGCAGGGCATGCACCAGATTGGGATCCTGGGACAACAAGGTGAAAATGTCGGCGAGTTCTGATGGTTGGGCGGGGTTGAAAAGCAATCCGTTATGTCCGTGGATGACCACTTCGGGCAGGGCTCCGGACCGTGCGGCAATAACGGGAATACCGTGGGACAGGGCTTCCCGTGCCACGAAAGAGAAGGTTTCCATACGCGAGGGCAGCACCAGGACGTCTGTCTGCGAAAAAATCAGGCGGAGGTTTCCCTTGGAATAGCGTCCGTAGTAGGTGACTCGTTTTTCCGGTTTGACGAGAAATTTGATTCCGTTGAAATAGATGGGATTGTTGATGCTTCCGTAAATCTGCAGAACTGCTTGGCGCGTATCGGCCATATTGAAGGCATTGACGGCGATGTCCAGCCCCTTCACATGGCAGATTCCGCCCAGGTAGGTGAAGCGGACAGTCCGGCTGCGGCGTTTGGGAGGCTGCTGCGCGTCGGGCAGGCGCATGCCCAGATCCGCGCGGTTTTCCCTGGAAGTACGCAGTCCGAATTCATGGTGCAGGTTTCTGCTGAAATCCGAAGGATAGCGGACGAAGTCCAGCAAGGAGAAATGCTTTTTGGCCAATTCAGTTCGGTGCTGCATGTCGCGCAGGGGTCTTTTAAGGGGGGGAAGCTGCTGCATGCGGCGGATAGTCTGGATGCAGCGGCTGCATTTGTTTGCTGAAGTCGGACCCGAGCACAGTTTTCCGTAGGCATCCTGCAAGATGGAATTTGCGCAGAGAAAGGAAAAATCATGGGCCGTGTAGACCGTCGGGATTCCGGCCTGATAGGCTGCGTCCAGGACCGCGAAGGAAAATCCCTGAAAACTGTGGAGATGGATGATTTCAGGGCGCTCGCGGTGAAGAACATGGCGCAGCATATGGCGGATGCGCGTATTGTTGTTGTGTCCGAGTTCGTCAATACGCACGGGCATTTGTATGGTGGGCAGATCCTGAAAGTAATCATGGATGGGCGCCAGTGGCACGGTTTTGTCGTTGACCGTCCGGGTATACAAAATGCGTACGTCATGACCTTGTTGCACGAGAGCGGATGAGAGTTCGAAAACGTATTGTTCGACTCCGGAAACTTTAGAGGGCAAAAAGTCATTGACGACCATGAGTGCGCGCATACGTTCTCCTCAGGTTACAGATGATTTCGGCGAGCTTTCCGTGGGCATTTCATCCGCCTGCGTATTTGATCGGCAGATTGGCCGGATAATTTAGGGACTGCATGGGGCCGGATCATCGAAAAAAACGGGGCGGCCTATTTTCGCGCACGTTGAGCCCTGTTTTAGCGCAACCGGAGCGGCCGGAGGAAAAAACAGGAAACATTTTGCAGGGGGAAGGACAATATTTCAGAAAGGGGGCACCGGTCACTGGTACGCCAGGAGAAAAGGTCTTGAGGAGAGTAAAATGCAGGAAAAAAAGAATGCTTTTTTCTGTTTTTAGATGCGCTTCCAGTGTTTTTTAGTAAATGTGTCGCAAGCGTGGCCAGTTGCATGATCATTTATATTGATACTGTAAAAGAGTCTTTGTAAGTAAAGTACTACGTGACTGCACTTTGACTTTATCCGGCTTTTTTCATAGTTGTAAAAGACATTACATCAAACTGAAAGACTGGATAAGAAAATGCGCATTTTGATAGTTGACGATCATACTGTAGTTCGCAAAGGTATCATCGAGATTATTAATGAAACCGTACAGCCTGCGGGAACTTCGGCCTCGCAATCGCCCAAATTCGACGAAGCAAGCAACACTTTCGAAGCGTTGGAACTGGTGCGCAAGCAAATGTACGACCTGCTCATCGTGGACATATCACTGCCGGACGTAAGCGGCCTGGATCTGATCCGCGAGATCAGGGACGAAGTCGGCCAGGTTCCGATTCTGGTCTTGAGCATGCACCCTGAGGAAAGTTACGCCATCAGGGCGTTTCGTGCCGGAGCCAACGGCTACCTGAACAAGGCTTCCGTTCCTGAAGAACTCAAGGGCGCCATAGAAAAAGTGCTCAGCGGCGGGACCTACGCCAGCCCGAACATGACGGATGCCCTGGTCAAGGAACTCAGCGACGCCAATGAGATCAAGCACCCGCACGAGACCCTTTCCGAACGCGAATGGCAGGTACTGCGTCTGCTCGCCAGGGGCAAGAAACTGACGACCATTGCGGAGTTGCTCAACCTGCATCCCAAAACCGTCAGCACGTACAAGACGCGCTTGATGAAGAAGCTTCAGGTCGAAAACAACGCGGAACTGATCCATTACGTCATGAATCAGGATCTGATGGGCTGAGGCTGTCCGCAATCACGGTGCCGGTTCCCGGTTATTCACGCCTGCGGACATACCGCACAGGGGTGTCATGCGTCGCGTGATTTTGCTTGTCGTTGTTTCATGAATTTTTTGTATTCTTTTTCGGAGGGCAGTCCTCTCCGATTATTCCCCTATGAGAATCTGTATACTTAGTGCAGAAAATTTTGGCATTTTTGCATGGAGTTATTGAGGCAGTTCGCCCTTCGGGGAAACTGGCAGTTATGTTCTTTTCGTTCTCAGCATACCGGTATGACGGTATCTGAAGCGTACGCGATCATGGAAAAGCTATCTGGTTCTGGGATTCTATAAAATGGTCTTTTATTTTAATCTCCTGAAATTAAAGGAGATATTTAAAGTCGGTCAGGGAGGGAAAACAGGAGGAAAAATAGTCCTACGTAACTTCCGCTGTCTCCACGTTTTATTTTTTCTGATGCGTTTTGGCTCAAAAAGTGTCAAAAGTAATCATTGAGGATTGGGTTCCCGATGTCCGGTTTTGAACAGACCGTTCTCTTCCGGCGGATGTGGTATCGTTACCTGTTCGCCGGTTCTTGTTGAGCCCCGCGCTTCCCAATCCTTGTGGCAACCTTTTGCGGCAACGTCCGGAAGAAAGACCCTTTGGCGGGGCAAAGTTGTATGACGAATTATGAAGCTGGTGCAAAAACAGGCATGAACGAAGTAGCAATGGAACAGAGTAAAGGTCTGCGGGGTGTTTTTTCCACTGAGGGAAAAATGACCATAGGCCACGGCACGACCAAACGAAAGGTCAAAAAACAGTTCTATGTCTTTGCCGAAGAGATGGAAGACGGGCAGATAGCCCTGCGTCCGCTCAATGACAAATTTCTCCCTGCAGGGAGCACGACCACAATCAGCAAAAAGGAGCTGCTCAAGTCGTACCTTCCCGAGCCGTCCATGTACGTGAACAAAGTCTTTCCCGTACTGCGCAACCTTTCTCAGACCGTGGCGAAAGGGGAGGAACACCTGCGACGCGGCGAAAATTTTTCCGCCGAATACGAGTTCAAGAATGCTCTGCGTCTGGATGAAAACCACATCCGGGCCACGTTCGGACTCGGGCTTTCCTATCTGCATCAAGGGGATACGCGAAAGGGCGAGATAGTCTTCCGCAGGCTGGTAAAGCTCGACGGCGCCTTTGAGAAGAAGCACAAGCATTTGTTCAATGAATTCGGAATACAGCTGCGTAAGAACAAGCTGTACGCGCAGGCATTGCACTATTATTTCCGCGCCTACAGACTCAGCCGCGCTGACGAGAATCTGATATACAATCTTTCCCGCACCCTTTGCGAGCTGGGCAGGCTGAAAAGCGCCAGATTCTTTCTCGGCAAGGCCTTGCAACTCAATCCGGAGTTCAAGGAAGCAGGTTCCTTGCTGGAGTTCGTGGTCGACGCCCTGGATGATTCGGATCTGGATCTGCTGTAACGGCAGAACGCGTCGGGGCGTAACGCTTATTCCTGCTTTTCCCCGTCAGCCACCTCTCCCTTGTATTTGAAGATCCCTTTGTCCGGGGTTATCTCCACCTCTTCGAACAGCTGGTCCACCAGTGTGATGATGCCACCCTTTTTAGCCGGATAATAAAGGTTCATGCCGCCCTGTTGCCGCGGCACCAGCAGGCTGAAGCCCTTTTCCGAGATCATCCCGGCATAGAAGAAGCAAACGGGCTTGCAGTTCCATTTGCGATTTTTCAGGCACATCTGTTCGCCGACGCGCAGGGTGTACTCCTGGCCTATCTGCTCGTCGTAACAGCCAGCCAGGGCCGGAAGGCTCCAGAACAAAAGCACAAAGGAAACGGAGACAAGGATCAGGGACAAACGCATGGATATTCTCCTGTGATTTGTTTCTGCTTATCGCATCAGGCCTGGGAAAGGTTCATTTCGCTTGCCAGGGCATACAGGTAAAAGCTGAACCCTGTGGGAAAGTCGGATGCCACCTGGGCGAAGTGAATGCCCATGGCTGCGGCTTTGTCAGCAAATTCGCTGTTGCCGGTGAGCCTGGCAAGACGCGTCATGTTGTAAAAGGCCACGGTATTGCCGCTGGGAATGGCCGAATCGTACAGGCTTTTGGGCCTGGCGATGAGTTTTTCCTGCAGCTCGCTGGAAGTATAGAAAAAACCGGGTTTTTCCTGATCCCAGAAAAGATCGCAGGCGGTTTGCATAAGCTCGGCCGCCTGGTCCAGATATTCCTTGCGCCCCGCCAGACCGAGTTCCACAAGTCCCCAGGTCATGAACGCGTAATCGTCCAGATGGGCCGGAAGTCCGGCGGATCCGTTGCGGTAGCGGTGCAGCAGCACGCGCCGTGATCCTTCCCGGACAGTGGCGATGCTGCCGATGCAGTCGGCGGCTTTGGCTGCGGCGTCCAGATATTCGTCCATGCCGAAAACGCGCCCGGCAGCGGCAAAGGCGGCGATCATCAGTCCGTTCCAGTCCGTGAGCACCTTATCGTCCAGCAAGGGGCGCGGACGCTTGTTGCGCAGGGCCAGAAGGCGTTCCCGGACCAGGGCGTCGCGTTCCTCGGCGTCTTCCAGGCTTATGCCCAGGTAGTCCGCGGTCTGCTGCAGGGTGTGCAGGACGTGGAGGATGTTGCCCCCGGTGGGTTGCTGCGTGGCTTCTTCCAGAAAATTGCCGTCGCGTTCGGCGCCGTAATGATAGGCGGCGAACAGGGCGTCCGGGCCGAGGGTCTCTTCCAGTTCCTGCCATTGAAAGACGTAGAATTTACCTTCCTCGCCTTCGCTGTCCGCGTCCTCTCCCGTATAAAAACAGCCTTCCGGGGCAGTGAGCCGCTCGGAAACATAAGCGAGAATTTCGCAGGCCGCCTGTTTGTAAAACGGATGAGAGGTGATTTCGTAGGCCTGGGTGTAGGCCATGCACAGCAGAGCCTGGTCGTAGAGCATTTTTTCAAAGTGGGGCAGCAGCCACTGGGCGTCGGTGGAATAGCGGTGAAAGCCGAAACCAAGCTGGTCGAACAGTCCGCCGCGTCGCATATTGACCAGGGTTGCCAGAGCCATGTCCAAAGGCTTTTTTTCCTGGCTCAGGGCATGAAATCCCAACAGAAACAGAAGATTGTGCGGAGAAGGAAATTTGGGTGCAGGTCCGAATCCGGCGTACTGCGGATCAAATGCGTCGCTGAGTTGGGCCACTGCCGCGGCAAAGAGTTCTTCCGGAGGCATGGCCGGCTGGCCCGATGAACCAATGTGGTCTTCCTGGCAGAGCTGTCGTACCCGCTCCGTGGTGGCTTCGATTTCCGGCAGAAATTCCTGCTGTTTTTCCAGCCACAGGGCCTTGACCCTGATGGGCAGTTCGATCATGCCCAGCTGCCCCATTTTGGTTTCCTTGGGCAGATAGGTGAACGAGAACACTGGTTTGCCGTCCGGGGTGATGATCACGTTCAGCGGCCAGCCGCCGCGATTGGTCATCAGGTGGCAGGCGGCCATGTAGATTTTGTCGATGTCCGGCCGTTCCTCGCGGTCGACTTTGATGCAGACGAAGACGTCGTTCATGGCCGTGGCCACGGCCGGATCTTCAAAGGACTGGTGAGCCATCACATGGCACCAGTGGCAGGTCGCGTATCCGATGGATACGAAGAGCAGCTTGTTTTCCTTTCTGGCTTTGTCAAAGGCTTCTTCGCCCCACGGATACCAGTTCACGGGGTTGTGCGCGTGTTGCAGCAGATAGGGGCTGAGTTCGTCGGCAAGTTTGTTGGTGTATTGCATGGGCTGGTGCACCTTATGCGAGCCTGCTCGCGTTTGTCCGGAAACAGGGCGGTGGTTCCGTTTGGGCCGGTTTGCGGCGTCAAAACCGGTACGCTGCCCGGATCGGATTCATGTCTGTTTTGCTCCAATGGAGATGACCAGGACTTAGCATGCCGTACGCGGAAAAGACAAGGGAGGCCGACAGATCAGAATATTCGTTCACGAACAATATCGCAGGCGGGAGTTTTCGGCGGAATTGCCGTCTGGGCAGCAATCCCGCCGGGGGGCGTCAGGACATGACGTCGATGACCTGGGTCAGTTCGGATGCCATACGAGCCACTTCCTGGACGGCTTTGGTGGATTCGGCCATGAGATCCGAGGACTCGCGCGTTAGCTGGTTCACTTCTTCGGTGGAATGGTTGATCTGTTCGCTGGTGGAGGACTGCTCCTCCGCGGCTGTGGCAATGCCGCTGACCTGGGATGCGGCGCTATCCATCAAGGCGACGATGGTCTTGAGCACCTCTCCGGACTGCACAGCAAGTTTTGTGCTGTCGGATACCGTGGTCACGGTGTTGTCCGTGGCTTCGATGTTCTGGTCGGCAACGGTCTGAATGTTGGCGATTGCCGACCCCACCTCCTTGGTGGCGGACATGGTCTTTTCTGCAAGTTTGCGCACCTCGTCGGCCACAACGGCAAAACCGCGGCCGGCTTCACCCGCACGGGCCGCTTCAATGGCGGCGTTGAGCGCGAGCAGGTTGGTCTGGTCCGCGATGTCGGTGATGACGTTCATGACGTTGCCGATGTCCCTGGCTTGGTCGCCGAGTTTGCTCATGGAGTTTTTCAGGTCCAGAGACTGGTGCTGGACATTGTCGATGGTCCGGATCAATTCCGTCAGGTTCGATGCGCCTTTTTCAGCCTCCAAACGGGCTTCTTCCGTCACTTTGGCGGCCTGGGCGGCGTTTTGGGCCACTTCCAGCACCGATGTGTTCATCTGATTCATGGCAGTGGCGGTTTCTTCCATGCGTTCGTGCTGCGTCATGGCGCCCTTGTTGGCCTGCTCTACCTGTGCGGAAAGTTCCTCGGCTGCAGTGGCCAGGTGCTGGGAAATGGATTCGGCTTCTGCCGCGGCTTTGGAAATCTTGGCGTTCTGTTCCTCGATTTTTTTCTGCTGGGTTCGGATTTCTGTCAGGTCGATGACATTGGTCACGGAGCCCAGCAGGCGGCCGTCAATATCGTAGAAAGGTTTGGCCGTTACGCGCAGAGTGCAGTTGTAGTTGTTGGGAAAGGTATGGGTGAATTCCACATCCACCAGGCGATGTTCTTCAATGGCCTGCTTGTCGAAGCATTGGCTGGTATCCTTGTCGAAATAAAAGCGTCCTGCAGGCATGCCTATGAACTCGTCCGGATTTTTGGAACTTCTGCACAGTTCGGCAAGTTGCGGGTTGAGCCAGCTTATATTCAGATCGGTATCCACGATTGCGCACGGCAAGGACATGCCGTCCAGTACGCCCTCGGCAAAACCCAGCTTGTTCTTCAATTCGGCGACCATGATTTTGATTTTATCGGTGAGCATTTCGAATTCATAGCGGTATTTTCCATGGAGTTCGGCCTTGAGATCGCCTTCAGCAATGGCTGTGGTGAATTCGAGAATGGCACTTATGGGGTGCACCACGAACTTGCGAATCAACAGCATGCAGATGGCGGCAATAAGCACCAGAACAACCACGCCACCGATGATAAGAATGTTTCTTTGGGACAGGGCAGTTGCGGCGAGGTCGTTGTGGTACGCCGTCATGACCACTTGCCAGTGCACATCCGGGACACGATCGAAGACCATGACCTTTTCCCGGCCTTCAAAAGTATAGTCAAACGTTCCTGTTCCCATGCTGAAGGTTTTTGCGTTGTGTTTCTGGGTCATGTCCCTGCTGAGAAGGATACTCTTGTTTTTGGGATAGGCAATTAGGGTGCCGTCGGATGCCATAACATATCCGTATCCGTTTTCCCCCACCTTGATAGGATCCAGTGTGTTGATTGAAAAGGAACTCCAGTCCGGGTAGAGCACCACACCCCCAAGCAGGTTGCCTTGTGAGTCCTTTATCTGGCCGGTGACAGGAAAAATTAAGTGGGTGCCGTCTTTTGATTTGAATACGGTACCATGAATCTGTGGGGTATCTTTATCTGGGGCAAGGGCATCCTGGAAAAAAAACATGGATTTTACACTATTGTCATCAGAAGCCTGGATATGTTGTCCGAAAATAATTTTACCTGTTGTATCAAAGACTGTTGCAGCATAATAAAAGGGAATACTTGTAAGTATTTCCTTTAAAGCAGTTTTTCCTGCATTGATATCTTTTCCCTGCACCGCATTGATGATAATTCCATCCTGAGTCAGTACATGGACAAGTCCCTTAGATTCCTCAAGATAGTTGGCTATTGAAGTAGTTGCAGATCTTACAAATTCTTGCATATTAGTTTTTTGCGTTTCTAATGTACTATTGAATGTATTTTTGCTGATCCATAGTACGGAGACAATAAGTACGCATGCAATGAATCCATTGACAGTTAGTAGCAAAATTGAGTTGATGCTCTTAAATTTTACCATTTATTCCCTCACGTGATTTAATGTTGAACCGCCCTATAGAAAAAGTATTTGTTATGAAAAAAATGATAAGGAATATATTTATTGTGTAAGAAAAAACCCACAAGAAATATATAAATTCAGTGAATTAGTTTAAATGTCTTAAATGTTGGTATATATACAGTTATATTATGTCAACGAAAAACATGAATTTTAAGAAGCAATAGATGTTCTTTAGAGAGATTGTGAATATTTATTTTAGAATAATTTTCTGCATTTGAATAAACCCTTTGACGTTGCATGAATGAAAAGAAAATGATCTTTTGTTTTACGATTAGATAACGATATTTTAAAATATCTTTAGATTTGTTTATGCAGGTGATCGTTTGCATAGCCTGCAATTAAGGAATTCACGGAGAGTAATGGTGTGTGCAGGTATTGGGCAACCCGGGTAATTATCCAGCTAGAGCCTTTGGGTGGGAATCAGATCATCGCAAAAGCAGTTGCCATTTATTGAAAATCTGTGGCATAAATCTGCTAATCATCCCAAAAATGGCGGGTAATCTTCTTACTTTGGAGGGATCATGGACTGCTCCAGAATGGAAAAAGGTTCGTTCCCCGGTGATATCCCTGTTTCGGGTGCAATGCTCGAGCGTTGGCAGAATATCGTTGATCTTCTTGCGGAAGTCGCCCAGGTTCCGGCAGCCTTGATCATGCGCGTTGCCCAGGGGACAATCGAAGTTTTCCGTACCAGCGCTTCCGACAATAACCCGTATCCCCTCGGCGCCAAGGAGCATTATTTTCACAAGTGCGGATTGTACTGCGAACATGTCATCCGGACGAACAACAAACTCCTGATCCCCAATGCCCTCGATGACCCGGACTGGAAGGACAATCCCGACGTTGCGCTGAACATGATCTCGTATCTTGGTTTTCCCGTGATGTATCCGGATGCGACTCCATTCGGGACGATTTGCATTCTGGACAGCAAAACCAACGCATACTCTTCGAAGATAGAGAGATTGATGCTGCAATTCCGAGATATTGTCGAATTCCAACTGGCGCAGTTGTGCCAGTATCTGGAGTTGAAAAGCGAACTGGAATCCTACCGGATCGATAAGTTGAAAAAGGAATTGCCGGATGAATCATTTGTGAATTTTTCTGTCGATCCCCAAAGAAGCATCCTGAACCTGACCAGAAAGCTGGTTGTCGCCAATCAGCAATTGAACAATGAAATTCTCATCCGCATGCAGGTGGAAAGGGAGCTCAAGCGCGCGCAGAAAGAGGCGGAAGCCGCCAGCAGGTCTAAAAGCGAATTTCTGGCCAACATGAGCCATGAGATCAGAACCCCCCTCAACGGCATCATCGGCATGCTGTGTCTGCTTCAGGATACGAATCTGAATGATGAGCAGCGGCTTTTTACAAAGCACAGCGTGCAGGCCACGCGACGTTTGACCAACCTGCTCTCCGACATTCTGGATCTGTCACGGGTTGAGGCGGGAAAGCTGGAAATTCATCCCATCCCCATGCGCATTCGGGATATCCTTTCGTCTCTGGAAACGATTTTCAAACCCACGGCCCTGGAAAAGAATGTGCATATCAAAACCACTGTCGCCGCAGGGATTCCGGATGTGCTGCTGGGCGATGCCACCAGGGTGCAGCAGATAATGAGCAACATCATCGGCAATGCCGTGAAGTTCACGGATAACGGTACCATAGCCATAAGCGCGTATCCGCTTCCGGTCATAAGGAAAGGCGAACTGAATATTCTGTTTTCCATTGCCGACACTGGTATCGGCATTCCTGATGACAAACTGGACGTCATCTTCAAGGCGTTCGAACAGCAGGCCGCCGGGTATCAGAGAAGGGCCCAGGGAGCCGGACTCGGTCTGGCCATCTGCAAAAAGCTGATGACCCTGCTGGGGGGGCGTATGGCCGTGGAAAGCGTGGAAGGAAAAGGGTCCACTTTTTATTGCTGTCTGCCGTTCAAGACGACCAGCGAATCGACTGCAGACGAGCACCCGTTGCCCGGTACGCAGAAATCCATGGCCTCGGTGCTGGTTGTGGAAGATGACGATATGTCGCGCTTTGTGCTGCAAAAGAATGTGGAAGGCCTGGGCGTGCATGTCGCGGTAGCCAGTCATGGAAAAGAGGCCTTGGAAATTCTATCTCGGGAAGCGTTTGATCTGGTCATCATGGATATCCAGATGCCGGTCCTCGACGGCGTATCGACAACACAGGCCATCAGACAGGGGAAGGCCGGAAAACGCAATCTGGGAATTCCCATTGTGGCTCTTACGGCCTATGCCATGGTGGGGGACAAAGAAAAGTTCATGGCCTCCGGCTTCAATGGATATATGTCCAAGCCCATGGACAAAGAGCAACTTGCGGACCTGATGCAGGAATTCGTATCCGAGCGGAGGCATTGATCGTTTTCCCTTTCGCGTGTCCGGGACGGCAGGGCGTAGCGGGCATGCTGCCGCATCACATGGCATCGGACGGCGTTTGGGTAAACAGCGAAAGGCAGTGTCTCAGGCGCGCCGTTCCCTGTCCAATGTCCGGTAGTTGATGGCCTCGGCCAGGTGTTCCACTGTGAGCTGGACGCATCCGGCCAGATCCGCAATGGTACGCCCGATACGCAGGATGCGCGTATAGGCCCGGGCCGAGAGCCCCAGCCTGCTCACTGCCTGTTCCAGAAAAACGTGTTCCGAATCCTGAAGCCCGCAGAACCGCTCCAGCCATTTGCCGGACAGATCCGCATTGGTGGAGCAGGGCGTCTCGGCATAGCGTCTGCATTGCAATTCGCGCACCCGGGCAATACGCTGGCGCATGGTTTCCGAGGAGGAGCCTTTGCTGCCGCCGCGCAGGTCCTTGTAGGGCACTGCCGGAACCTCCACATGCAAATCGATGCGGTCCAGCAGCGGACCGGACAGACGCGAACGATAACGCTGAATCTGCTGCGGCGCGCAGGTGCACTGGTGGCGCGTATCGCCCAGATAGCCGCAGGGGCAGGGGTTCATGGCCGCCACGAGCATGAAATCCGCGGGGTAGCTCAGGGAAACGGCAGCGCGCGAGATGGTCACCTGGCCGTCTTCCAGGGGCTGGCGCATCACCTCAAGCACATGTTTCTTGAATTCAGGCAATTCGTCCAGAAACAGCACGCCGCGGTGGGCCAGGGAAACCTCGCCGGGTTTGGGCCGCTGGCCGCCGCCCACGAGTCCGGCGTCCGAAATGGTGTGGTGGGGCGAACGAAAAGGCCGGTTGACCACCAGCGAATGGCTGCCGAGCAGTCCGGCCACGCTGTATATTTTGGTGACTTCCAGGGCCTCTTCGAAATTGAGCGGCGGCAGCACCGTGGGAATGCGCTGGGCCAGCATGGTCTTGCCGCTGCCCGGAGGTCCGAGGAACAGCAGATTGTGCGCGCCCGCGGCGGCAATTTCGATGGCGCGTTTGGCATGTTCCTGACCCTTTACCTCCTCGAAATCGAACGGAAAGCGGTTGCGCTGTTCCCAGACCGCAGCATTGGCGGCCTGCATGGGGGAGAGTGCGTGTTCGCCGGTAAAAAAGCCCACGGCCTGTGCCAGCGTATGGGGGGCGTAGACGGGCAGACCTTCCACCACGGCGGCTTCGCCGGCATTTTCCGGGGAAACGAAAAGTCCTGCCGCGCCCTCATCCCGAGCGCGGATGGCTGCGGGCAATACGCCGGAAACAGGCCGCAGTTCCCCGGACAGGGAGAGTTCGCCCAGAAAAAAGTATTTTTGCAGGAGTTCGCCGGAAAGCACTCCGGCTCCGGCCAGAAGTCCCAGAGCCAGGGGCAGGTCGAATCCGCTGCCTTCTTTGCGAACGTCGGCAGGGGCGAGGTTGACGGTGATGCGTGCCGAAGGCAGCCTGAAACCGGAGTTTTTCAGTGCTGTGAGAACACGCTCGCGGCTTTCACGAACAGCTCCTTCAGCCAGGCCGACCATGGTGAAAGCAGGCATGCCCTGCCGGGTCAGGTCCACTTCCAGGTCCACGCGATAGGCGTCTATGCCGTAGAGAGCCGCTGAAAGGGTGGTGGCGATCATGAGCAGTGTTTTTTTGAGGTGAAGGAGGGCGGAAACACGGGCAATGCCGGGCCCCGCGGTATGTATTGCTGGCCGGGCCGTTGGCCAGAAATGTCACGTACGTTATGTGTCCACTGCTATTTTTTCTGAATATCGAAAAAAGCAGCCATGGAGACAAGTTTGTCTAACTTGAATACGTACAGCTTGTAAATATGCTGCCGGCTGTTATTTGGCTACCGGCAGACAGATTTCGAACGTGCTCCCCTGTCCGGGGCTGGATGTGACGTTGATTTTCCCGCCGTAATGCTCCACCACCTGGCTGCAGAGCGCGAGCCCCAGACCGGTGCCCACCGCGCTGGCATGCAGGGTATCGTTGGTACGGACCGTGTAGAATTTATCAAAGATATGCTGCAGCAAATGTTCAGGAATACCCATGCCCGTATCCGCTATGCTGATATGGATCCAGTGGGTGTCCGCAGTGACGCTGAGCACTACTTCCCCCTTTTCCGTGAATTTGGCCGCATTGTTGAGCAGGTTCAGAACGACCTGCTGGATTTTGTCCTTGTCCGCAAAGATGAATGGCAGATTCTCGGGTATGGAAAACTTGAACACCACATCCGCTTTGTCCTGAAATTCCCCGTACGCGGAAGCAACGGACAGGGACAGTAGCTCGGACATGTCGCACAGGGTGTCATTCCAGCGGAATTGTCCTGATTCGACATGCGCAAGATCCAGGAGTTCGTTGATCAGCCTGGAAAGGCGTTCGCCCTCCCTGGTGATGATGCCCAGATTACTGCTGATGGTGGATGCTCGAGGTGTCAGCGTCTTGTGCGTCAGCAGCAATTGGGAAAAGTATTTTTCAAACGTGTTCCTGGTCACTTTGGCAAAGCCCATGATGGAAGTCAGCGGCGTGCGCAATTCGTGGGAAACCGATGAAAGCATGTTGGATTTGATCTCATCCAGCTCCAGCAAACGCTGGTTGGCCGCCTCGAGTTCGAGATTCTTTTTGTGCAAAGCTTCCGTACGTTCCGTAACCAGGATTTCCAGTTTATGGTTCAGCTCCTCCAGTTCCTTTTCCATTTTACGTCGCGAGGTCAGATCCGCCATGCAGACGATACGTTCCCCGGTCTCCTGCATGAAATCAATGCGGGCACGGACGAATTTCTTGTTTCCCTGCTTGTCCACCAGGGTAAAATCATACTCATTGGGCGGCGGAGGGCCATCACTGATGCGGCGTTGGTGGTAGTCGACCATCCAGCCGAGATCTTCCGGGTCGATCATGTCCTGCCAGTGTTTTTTGCCTTCCAGTTCCTCTTTTGTGTAGCCGCTCAGTTCCTCCGCCTGGGAATTGACGCGGTTTATTCTGCCCGAACTGTCCAGAAGCACGGTGGCTGCGCCGGTATTCTCGAAAAGTTTGCGATAGAAAAATTCGCTCCTGCGCAGTTGTTCTTCGGCCTGGGCCTTGGCTGTCACGTCGCGGAACAGGCCTTCCACTCCCTGGTAGCCTCCCTTGGCGTCTGGTATCAGCCGCGCGCTCACCTCCACCATCACGGGGGTGCCGGCCGTGGATTTGAGGCACAGCGGATAGGAGATGGTTTTTCCACGTCCAAGGAGTTCCTGCATGAATGTGACGCGTTCTTCCGGAGATTCATAAAAGGTGCTGGCAATATGTTTGCCGATGATCTCGTCGGGATGCTCGTACCCCAGGATTCTTGCCGCCGCGATATTGGCCATGACCAGCCGTCCTTGCATGTCTGCCTTGTAGTAGGCATCCACACCCGTACCCAGAATACGCAGGTACGTGGCATCGCAGAACATGGTCTCCGTGGTGGTGTTTTTGTGGTCAGTTATTTCAACAAAGGTCACGATCCCGCTATGGAGTTCGCCCTTTTCATCGAACAGCGGATTGCTGTTGCACAGCACCCAGCATTCCGTACCGTCACTGCGCCTGAGAAGAATTTCCTGGGTCCGGACTTTTTTGCCGAACAGGGTGGCCTTGGCCAGAGGCGTTTCGGTCAGCAGCATGGGGCTGCCGTCCGGGTAATGCAAGGTCCAGGCGAGCTGGTCCAGGCTGTTCAGATCGATGGCCAGATGGGAAGCCTTGTCCACGCCGTCGATACGGCAGGCCTCGTCATTTACAAAGATGACGCGTCCAGTGCGGGGGCACGCCACTAAAACACCGCACGGGCTTTGTTCCAGAACCGCTTCCAGGAGTACGCGTGATTTTTTTGAATCCGGGTCAGCGGGTTCTGGAATGACCGTCTGCTGCAACCGGATATGTCGCTGCAAGGCTTCCAGTTCGGCTATCAGTTCTTCACGCGTCATCGTGGTATAGTCGGACATCTGTACGTCTCATTTTATTAATAATTTCAAAACATCAGAATGTTGCCAAGGGGTTTTGCTGGAAAAGACAAGCGGTGCGGCTACACGCAGTTATCCCCCCGGACAGCAATGTATTGTAATATGTTTATGCTGTTATGTTACTATACAAAATTCAATAGAAAGTTTTTTTACATTTAGCAAATAAAATTTAGCGCTAAAAAGCTGACAATTGTTAAGTGTTGTTTGGTCAGAGATATTTAAAGTAAAAGCTTTGTGGTGATAGTGCTATATATTTTGCTCTTGAAAAGAAAACAGGATGAGCAGCATTGCGAATGTTCTGCAGAACAGCTGGATTCGCTGTCGGCTTCTTCCGGAAAGTGACTTGTAAAGGGTTATTTGAGACCAAGCAGAAGTCGGCCTGCTCCGAGGACCAAGCTGAGGAAGGCTGGTTCCGTGTGTGCTGTCGCCCCACGCTATTGGAGAGGCACCTTCGATCAGGACAAGCTCCACAGGTAGCTGTTCTGTTTTACAGGTCTGCTAAGTACTTGTAACAAAAACGAAAACTCCCTGTAAAAAAGTTTAGATAATGAAATTTCCCAAACGCCAGTCAGTTAACATGCGCAAATGAGGATGCATGCCGGAATCTGGAATTCCAGAGCGGTGAGCCGCAATGAAATTCTCCGGAGCGCACCAGCCAGACAAACCGGTTCTGACTTCGTATGCAACATAATGCTACTGCAAGTAAGAAGGTTCCCAGGTCGTTCCCCATTTGATCCATGTTGTGCTGTAATACAGAGGATTTCAACGAACCAGGGCAGGATTTTTTACACGCAGACAATGAGATTCTATTGATCTCAAATGCCAAGGCCTGCCTGCAGTTTTTCCTTCTGATCACCTTGAAAATAGTGTTGGTGTTTTTGTGTGGTAGCCTTCAAGGACGAATCACGTACTGAGTGTTTTATTGTGTCAGAATTGGAGTATTTTTTGTAAATAACATAGGTAAACATCTGAAAGTTTTTTTCTACTATTTGGATGTTTATTGCAACATCGAGTTTTTTGAAAAAGAGAACATTATGGCAAGTCAGAATATAAACAGAAGAAATTTCATTAAGGGCGGTTTTGCTGCCAGTGTAGCCTTGCTGTTTTCGGCTAAGAGTTCTTATGCACAGCAAACACGGATGATCAGATTTGGTCTGATTGCCGATACGCATGTGTCGGACAAACCGGACGATTCCAAGACGATTTCGGAAAAGGCTGGTTGGACGGAATACAGCACAGGCAGCCTGGACAAGATTGAAGCTTTTGCACAGCGGATGAACGGCAATGACGTGGATTTCGTTGCGATTCTGGGAGATTTCATCTGCAGTCCCGCAGATACGAAAGCTCCCTACGAGGATCGCCGGGCAAAGTCCTTGGAATTGTTGCAGGAAGCTGAAAGTCGACTGTCTCAATTCAAGGGACCGCGATACCACGTATTGGGCAATCACGATACAGATCAGCTGGCAAAAGAGGACGTGATGGCCAAGATCACCAACTCGGGCATCCCTTCCGGAAAATCCTATTACTCCTTTGACAAAGGCGGCATCCATTTCATCGTGTTGGATCCCAATTACAAGGCGGATGGCAATGCCTTGTCCGGCGTGCCCGGTGCGGCCGGCGCAGGATACACCTGGAAAGACACTTTTATTCCTGAAAGTGAAGTTTCCTGGCTGAAACAGGATCTGGCCGCATCCAAAGGTCCTGTGATCATTCTGACCCACCAGCTGCTCAATCCTCAGGAACAGGTGGATGCGGATTTCGAGCTGGAGTTGAAGGTCCCCAATGCCGATGAGGTGCGCTCCATACTGGAGAAAAGCGGACGCGTGCTGGCGGTGTTCGGAGGGCATTATCACAGCGGAGGCTACCAGTTTTACAGGGGCATTCATTATGTCACGCTTCAGGGCAATGTGGCCTTTGGTAACGACGTCTCCCACCATAATCAGTATGATACCGTAGAGGTCAACCGGAACGGTAGTAATTATCAGCTGATCATATCTGGCAACGGCAAGTGCAAGAGCTTTTCCCTGTCTTCGACCTTGGCCTGAGTATTTCTGCTTATCCGCTATTCCACAAGGCCATGCCCCTGGCATGGCCTTGTTTTCGAAGTGTCATGCCGGGATGGATTACTGTCATCAGTGGACGCTGCTCTTGTTGCCTTTGACGCTCCAGTGCCTGGCCGGAATTGCAACGCGCATGTCTGCTCCGGCTTCGGGTACGTGAATTTCAAAAAACAGGGTCCCGCTGGGTTCCAGCCAGTAGGTCTTACCTCCGAGTTTTCTGACAATCATCTCCTCGGGCAGCAGCAGCTGCCGCGCAATATGCTTGACGGCAAGCCCGAGGGTAATCCGGGCGTTTTTCGCTCAGTATGATTTCAGTGATCCGAATGTCATGGGCCCGTTGCTGCCGGTCTTTTAAACAGGCTTTTTCAGATGGGTTCTGATCCGTTGCTCTCATGGCTTCCCCCTTTGTCAAAAAGTACGTCTCAAAGCTTCCTGGAAATAAATGCAGCAAATTTCATACCTTTTGTTTGCCAGAAAAGCCGGCAGGTGGCCGGAAAATCAGCGCAGGCCCAGCAGAATGCGGGCCGCTCCCAGGACAAAGCAGAGGATAGCGACCTGAGTATGCCAGGGAAACTCCAGTTGAAGCAGGAAAAAAGCCGTGAGCATCAGGACGCCGCCCTGAACCAGCGGGCGCAGCCAGCCGCGTAGTTGCGTGGCAAGCAGTTCGAGGGTTTCCCGCGAGACCTTCACCCGCAGGTTTCCGTTGCTCAGGTCGGTCAATGTTGTTTTGGCGCGGCGGATGGTCAGGGGCAGGTCTTTCAGTTCTCCGCTGATAGTGGGGAAGATTTTGGCCTGGGCGCCCAGGGCCCGGGGCAGGTTCTGCCGCAGAATGGGGAGGATGTCCTTTACGCCGTTGAAGGTTTCGTCAAAGGTCGTGCCCAGCCCTTCGATGAGGGCGGAAGCCCGCATGACATAGACGATTTCCTGAGGGACCTTGAAGGGCAGGCTCTTCATGGAATCCAGCATGTCGAAGGCCAGGGCCTGCATGCTGGCCGCATTGAGGTTGGTGTTGCCGAAGATATCGAACATGCGCTCGGCTAGTTCCTGCATCTGGTCCTCCGGAGCGGCAGCGGAGACGATGCCCAGGTTTTTGCAGGAGGTTATGAACAGTTCGAAGTCCTGTTCGTTGGCGGCCTTGACCAGTTCGATCATGGCGACCCTGGTTGATTTTTGCAGACGTTTGACCATGCCGAAGTCCAGCATGATCAGTTCGCCCTCGGGTGAAACGAGCAGGTTGCCGGGATGCGGATCCGCATGGAAAAACCCGCGTATCAGCATTTGCTCGGTGTAAAAGAAGACTATCTTTTCAATGATATCCTGCGCGCTGATCTGATACCGGCGCAGCTGATCCAGGTTGTCGATACGTACGCCGTGTTCGAAGCTCATGACCAGGGCGTCCTGGCTGCAGTGGCTTTCGTAGGGCACCGGGAAGCGAACGCCCTGGTTTGCATACAATACGCGGAATTTCTTCAAATTCTCGCATTCCAGGGACAGGTCCACCTCTTTCAGGATCATGGAAGAGAATTCGGCGATCACCGCATCTATGGAATTTTTGGTGAGCGTACTGAACAGCGGCTGGAACAGCCAGAGAAAGAAACGCAGAATCCGGATGTCGCTGCGGACGCGGCGGGTGATGCCCAATCTGCGGATTTTGACCGCGGCAAGCCGTCCGTCCGCCAGTACGGCCTTGTGGACCTGGCCGATGGAAGCGCTGGCAATGGGCTGCTGCTCGAAAGAGGTAAAGGCCGCGGACTGCTCCCCGAAGGCGCGCGCGTACATGGTCCGCAGCTCATGCTCTGCCATGGGCTCGACTTCGTCATGGATGGTCCGCAGTTCCTGCAGGTAGGCGTCGGAAAAGAAGTCCGCACGCGTGGCCAGAACCTGGGCCAGCTTGATAAAGCTGACCCCCAGCTCGAGGATGCAGCGTTTCAGAGCCAGGGGCTCCAGCGGTTTGAAAAACAGAAAACGCTGCTGCCTGCGCATGATCAGAAACACAGTCAGCAGAAAACGGAACGCGAGCCAGATCCGTTGAGGAGAATAGCTCGACGTCATTATCTGTTTTTCAGCAGATTTTTCAGCTCCTCGATGTCAGCTTTGGTGGCCAGGCCCAGTTCATTCACCACTTCCTTGACCTTTACCCGTACGCGGTTCGTCCAGTTCGCTTTTTTCCTTTTCCGCCCGTTCCTTGGCCTGATTGAAAAGCTTGCTGGCCTCTTCCTTGTTGATTTCTCCGCGTTCTTCCAGTTCCTTGATGAATCCTTCGATTTTATCTTTCGCCAGGTAGGCCGCGCCCATGCCGATGGAAAGCAGATCTGCGGGTTTCATAAGCCTCTCCTTTGGGTTGCTGTGAATGTGAACGGCGTTTCGTACGTCCCGGCCGCTTTTAATATTTCTAGTAGTATAGTTGCGCAGAGTTGTGCCCGCGTCAAGGGGGGTACTCTTGTTTGGGGCGGCAGATCCTACCGTATTCGTTGTGAATTATGGATGCTCCTGTTCTGGAGAAAAAGTGATCTGAAATACTAATTCCTCCTATTGACTTTGATTATCAATATCAACTATGGTGCGCCAAAACGTGCAACAAAAGGAGATGAAATGTCCAACACATTGATTGTTTACGGATCGACCACAGGGAATACGGAAGGTGTGGCGGAAAACATCGCCAAAATTTTTGCTGAAAAATCTCTTCCTGTGGACATCAAAAACGCATCCGACGTCAGCGCGGAAAAGGTGGCCGAAGGGTACGACATGGTGTTGTTCGGTTGTTCCACCTGGGGTGATGACGATATCGAACTGCAGGATGATTTCGTGCCTCTTTACGAGAACCTGGAGCAGGCCGGATTGACGGGAAAAAAAGTGGCGGTATTTGGTTGCGGGGACAGTTCCTACACCCATTTTTGCGGCGCGGTGGATGCCATCGAGGAAAAGGCGCAGAAGCTTGGGGCCCATATCATCATGAACGGGTTGAAAATAGACGGTGATCCGGACGACGCCGAGGTGACCCAATGGGCCGAGGAAGTGGCCAAAGAAGCCGGCGCATAGGCACCGCGAACCCGGATATTCGATGAATGCCTTTGTTGAAAAAATACCCTGTAACCCGCAATGAAAAAGGGCGCTGCCAATGCGGCAGCGCCCTTTTTGCATCACAAGCAGTGTCGCTTAATCGGCAACGATCATGACACTCGTGGCCTTGAGCATGGCCTTGACCTGGGAGCCCTCTTTGAGCCCCAGTTTTTCAACGGATTCTTTGGTGATCACGGAGACGATCTCAACGCCGGGCTTGACTTCGATAATGACCTCAGCGGCCACCTGGCCGATTTTGACGGCCTTGACTGTTCCGGGGATCAGATTTCGTGCGCTTACTTGCATTGTCAGTGCTCCTTGCGGTTTAGTCGACTACAACCATGACGTCCGTGGCCTTGACCAGTGCGCTGGCTTTGGCGCCGGCTTTCAGGCCGAGAGCGGCTGCGGACTCTTTGGTGATGACGGAAACAACTTCAACTCCGGGGCCGATTTCCAGAACGACTTCCGCGGCTACCTGGCCGATATTGACTGCTTTGACGGTTCCGGTGATCAGATTGCGTGCGCTTACTTTCATTGTTTTTTCCTTGCTGGAGCCGTGCATGGCGGCTGTTGTTGCAAAACGAAGTTATTTGCCTTCGCGTTTATTAGAAAAGGGTGAGAGCTAGTCGGTAACGATCATTACGCTGGTGGCCTTGACCAGGGCGCTGGCCTTGGAACCGACTTTCAGGCCGAGGGCTTCAGCGGATTCTTTGGTGATGACGGAAACGACTTCCACGCCCGGGGCGACTTCGATGGCGACTTCAGCGGCCACCTGGCCGATGGTGACGGACTTGACGGTTCCGGGGATCAGGTTGCGTGCGCTAACTTTCATTGCTTTCTCCTTGTCTGAGCCTGCTCGAAGACAGCCGGCGGTTAATGATTTCCTTGTCTGTGGAAAAGAGTAGTGATCCATCGCTATCACGTAAAGAGCTTTTTTCGTGATAGTTAATTACTGATATTACCAGTTAACACTAATGAAAAGTGGATAATAGTATAAATTATTATATAATAAAAATATAAATATATAACAAATTCGGGTTATATTGTCTCTGGTCTGGCAAAAAACAGCTTTTGAAGACGTCAATGGCAAAAGGCTCTCTAAAACAGCCTGAAAGTGTATTTTTCTGTAATATACTGAAACATATGATTAAAGAAGTAACGGTGGCAGAAGGCAACTACAAGTTATTTTTAAACACGGCAAAAAGACAAGTATAAAATCTGTTCCAGAAGGAGCTCAGGAAGATGTCCGGGTGATTCCAAACGCTTGAAAGAGGGGGGGATTGGAGAGAGGTTTTCATTCAGCTGCGCCGGACGGGCCAGCGCAGGGAGTCAAAAGTACCAGACGGGTTGGCAAGATCTAATTTTTACAGGAACAGTCGATTCAGTATTTGTCTTCAAAGTCAGTAGCTGTCTTTATGTAGAGATAGAAAGATGTACTCCATTTTTTAAAGTTAATATTGAGAAATATTAATTACAGCTTTGACTAATATAATTTTTCCTTCTATAAGGGCGTAGAAAATTTTCTATGCCATCGATAGTTGTTGTCAATTTCGGTTATGGGAGAATTTCAGTTCTTTTGTTCAAAATATAAGGTTGCCAAGCTGCGTAGTTGTCGCTGCCTCCTGCTATTGGTGGAGACCTGCTTGTATGGCTGAAAACAGGGCTGCAGTCCTGCAGGAAGAGGGAATTAGTCGGCCGATTCGGTGGCAATTAATATGTGACGCCGATTAACAAGTCAAAAGTCCGTGGAACAGCCAGACGGTGGGGCAATAGCGCATTTCTGCCTTGAACTATGGTATTATTGAATCATTTTTCTACTGTTTCAGAAAAATCCATAAGTGCTTGGGAACGTTTTCAGTGGTAGTATACCTAAATGAAAAACTGTTACTGTCCGAAAAGAGAGGGGATTTATCCGTACATGAACTTTGTATTTTTCCTTGCGCCAGTACAGAAGTGGAATTTATCTTCTGGAGTCCAGGGATAAAAGCCTCAGGAGCGGGTTGTTACAGAGTTTGTTTTTCATCCATGATTCTGGGAGTGAGCGGCTGGAAGCTTTTTTTGAGCGTACATCATAGCATGAAGGGGAAATCATGAGAAATAACAGGAGGCTGTTTTGCTGGGGATTGATGATCGCATTGATGGTCATTCTGTCGGCCGGCTTTGCAACTGCAGGTGAAGTAGAGAAAATCAATGATCCTTTGGAAATTTCCACTGTTTTGCAGGAAACAGGCAGCGTACGGGTCATTGTGAGTTTTTCAGTGGATTCTTACGACAGCCTGCTTGCGACTGCGATTGCAAGCAGTAGGACAGCCGCGGCTGCCGACGCTGGTTCGGCTCCCACGCTGCAGGCCGCAGCGCAACAGGCCGGCACGGCCCTGGCCAGTGCCATCAAAACAGGCGTACGGCAAATGCTGGGCAATGTTTCCAGCGGCACGGTTTCCGAGCAGCATGTGTTTTCCACTATCCCGGCAGCAGTGCTCACCGTGAATAGCGACGGCCTCCATGCCCTGGAATCCATGGCTCAGGTGACGCATATCGAATACGACAAAAAGATCGACCTGCCCGAACCCATTGCGGAAAGCAACGGCCTGACGCCTGTGGCCTCGGATTACGGAACGTCGCTGATTGGAGCGGATCAGGCCTGGGCGCAAGGGTACACCGGCGAGGGCTGGTATGTGGCCATTCTCGACACGGGCATAAGCACCACCCATGAATTTTTTGCCGGCAAGGATATTCTGGAAGCCTGTTTCACCTCCCGTACGGAGGATAACCCCGACTGCACTCTGTGTCCCAATGGCGAAGACAACCAGACCGGCGCGGGCGCGGCAGCTTTTCGCGGGTCTTCGTCCATTTCCGGTTATGATCATGGCCAGCATGTGGCCGGTATTGCCGCCGGGCACAAATCCGACGACTCGCTCAACGGCGTGGCCAAGAGCGCGGACATCATTGCCGTGAATATCTTTTCGGACGGCTATACGGAGTCCGATGGTTCGCCGGAAATCAGCGCCACTTTTTCAGACATCATCCGCGGCCTGGAATACGTCTATTCACTGGCAAGCTCGCACAAGATCGCTTCCGTGAACATGAGCCTGGGCGGCGGCCAGTTCGCCAGCAACTGCGACGGGTCCTATTCGTCCGTCAAAACGGTCATCGACAATCTGCGCAGCCTGAATATCGCCACATTGGTCGCAGCCGGCAACGAGTATTACTGCGGCTCTGTGTCCGCGCCCGCCTGTATCTCCACGGCCATTGCCGTGGGCGCCTCGAACTCCAGCGATGTGAAGGCGGATTTCAGCAACTGGCAGACGGACATGGTGCCGCTGTTCGCTCCCGGAGTGGACATCACCTCCGCCACCAACGGTTCGGATTCGAGCTACGAATCCTGGAACGGTACGTCCATGGCCACGCCTTTTGTGGCCGGAGCCTGGGCCGTCATGAGGCACAAGGCGCCCAATGCGAGTGTTGACGACATACTCAATGCGCTGAAAAATACGGCCGCCCATGTCACCTTCACCACCTGCGACAGCCCCACAGACATCAACAGGCGTATTTCCGTCATTGACGCGCTCAACCAGTTCAGTGTGGCTGCAAGCCAGGCCGATGTCCTTTTTCACAATACCAGCAGCGGACGCAATGCGGTCTGGTATCTCTCCGGTTCGAGCTATGTCAGCTTCAGCATGCTGACCACCACGCCTTCGGGCTGGAAGATTGCTTGCACGGGTGATTTCAACAACGACGGCGAGACCGATATCCTCTGGAGGAGCGATTCCGGCAAGACCGCCCTGTGGCATATGAACGGTGCGGAGCTTTCGGACTGGTCCATGCTGGATGCCACGCCGTCCGTCTGGACTCCCGTGGGTGTGGGCGACTGCAACCAGGACGGCCATGCGGACATCTACTGGCAGAACGGTCACAACGGGAAAATAGCCGTATGGTATATGAATGATACGACTCTGTCGGAAATCGTTTACCCTGGGGAGACCCAGTCTCCGCCCTGGGGCATAAAAGGTGTCGCCGATTTCAATTCCGATGGAAATCCGGACCTGCTCTGGCGCAATACGGAAAGCGGCGCCAACCAGATCTGGCTGATGAACGGCATCACCCGGTCCGATAGCGTGGATATCCAGAATGCCGGAACCGAGTGGAGCATTGCGGGCACTGGCGACTTCAATGACGACAATCTGACGGACATTCTCTGGAGCAAGCCCGCCAACGGGGCCAACTGCATCTGGTATATGAACGGGACCAGCTACTCCAGCCTGGCCAGCCCGCGCAAGGCCACCGATGCGTGGGAAGCCCAGGGTGTCGGCATCTTCCACTGATCCCTTGCAGTACATCCGAAAATACAAATCCCCTCCGCAAGGAGGGGATTTTTTTGCAGCATTGATGGTTGATAGATATAGCCAAGTAACATACTATATATTCGTTTTATAAATAGTAATGCGGGCTTGCGGTTCAGGAAGTCTCAATGGCAGGCCGTACTCATATCCTTTGGAGGAGGACGCGTATGAAAATAGTATGGACGGCGCTGGTTGCCATGCTGCTGCTGGCCCTGGCCCTGCCCGCCGCGGCGGATGACAATCCGGGCATGAAGTTGCTGGTCAAGAACAGCGGCGGATTTGAAGCAAAGGTCGTTGTCCAGGACAACGACGCGAGCAGGACGAGCACCAAGGCACTTCCTGCCAATGGTGAGGTGGATTTTACCAGGGATGAAACCAGTTACGACCCTTCGGTACCGGAATTGGCAGGATGGAGCGTTACCGTGGTGGTGTCGCCTCCTGGGCAGACAATAGACCACAAATGTCCGTTTGATGTGATGTACTATCCGAGCAAAGACAAGTGCGAGGTGACACCAAGTACGTGTCGTCTGGAAAGCCTGAGTATCCAGAATCACTGCGACATGGTGTGGCAGATCAACACCGACAAGATTCCCTGAACAAACACACATTTTTGGAAGAAAAAATCAGCCTGACCAGGCCGACAAAAAAAATCCCCTTGCTTCGAGGGATTTTTTTTTAGGTAGTATTGGCAATGCATCTCCATACAAGTTATAATGGAATCAAATACAGTTTTCCCAGTGGAATGGCCAAACTGGAAACCAAGGGTGTAATTTGTTTGGGAGGAGCTATGAAAAAACCGTATTTTCAGCTTGTTGGGCTGATTGTGGTGATGCTGTTCCTGACGGGCCAGGCACTGGCAGCCGGGCCGGTGGGGTACACGCAGCAGGTCGTGGGGGAGGTGCTGGCGTTTCAGGATGACAGTTCGCGCACGTTGCGCAACAAATCCCCGGTGTATCAGCGGGATACCATTGTGACGCGGTCCGGAGGAAAAACCCAGATAATGTTCGCGGACGGCACGCAACTGAGCATTGCGCCCGAGAGCATGATCGAACTCGCCGCGTATGAGTATTCTCCGGCTTTCCCTGGGGCGGACATCCTCAAATTCATTCTCGGGCCTGGATTTTTTCGCCTGATCACGGGCAAGATGGTGCAACGCAATCCCGAGCGTTTCAATGTCAACACTCCCTATGGAACTTTGGGCATTCGAGGCACTCAGACAGCGTCGATGGTGGAGATTCAGGGCGGATCCAATGCTGCTCTGGTCAACGCCGTGGGCAGCGCTGCGGACGCCAGAAGTCTGTTTGAAGGATTGCCCGGCATGGATCTGACCGAAGAGCACGCGCACCTGGTCAAGACCGGCGGATACGGACTGTACTATACGTTCGGCCGGACGCAGCAGACCTCGGAGATTCCGGTTGCCAGAATGATCATGGTCTCCAGGGACGGCGTGTCAGAGCCCAGGGGCATTTCCAACGCCATGGCCAGATCTCTGGCCAAAACCGTGGTGGATCCGGATCTGCAGACGCCCGAAGCCTTTGACACGGTCAGAACCATTGCCGACCTGGCCGCCAATGTGGGCAACAACTCGGACGGCGCGGACTTGAAGGAAAAGGAGAAGGACGAGGACAGCGACGGTCACGATCACAACTATTGATCGTTGCGGAAACAGCAAGCGAACAGAAAGAGGGAGCCCCGTGCTCCCTTTTTTTTATGCAGAAAAAGTCCGGATGCCGGATAATCGAACAATCAGGGCATCAGATAGAAACCCACGGTCTTGTTGCGCGCGCTGCCGAAAAACATGGCGCCGATGGAATTACCCCTGACGCTGGTGACCTTGATGGTACGCTCAACCGGCGTGCTCATTTTGTTGTCCAGATTGAAATTGATGGTCAGCATCTGCCCGGACTCGATGTCATGCCCGGATTGCGCCATGAATCCGATTCCCTCGAGCGAGATGCTGTCCACGAGCACGTCGCCGGTTTCGCCTGATTTGACGTTGGTGAAAACGCCTTGCAGGGAGACGCGCTTTCTGAAAAATTTGCGGAATTCAAAAATGCAGCGGAATTCTTCGCCGCACGGACAGTTTACCTTCAGGGCGCTTTTGGACGTTTTGAATTTCAGGGCGTCTATGCTCTTTTTCTTGGAGCATTTGGGGCAGATGATGGTCACCTGGTCCTTGACGTCCACATAAAAGGTTATGAGTGAACCGTCGCGAGCAATTTCCATATGCGTGATCCTGGCCAGCGGGTTGAGGGATGTTGGGGGAGGTGCGATCGTCTGCCGCATTCGCATATCGAAGAATTTATAAGCGCAGGCCGCAGCTGTCAACTTGTTCAGCTGTCGGCGGAGCTCTGCAATCGTTGAAAAAGCAGACAGGCCGCGTGCCGAAGCGTTGCAGAGATCCATTGATAAGTTGCATCCGGCTGGAATGCGGGATACTACCTGATGCAACGTTCTGAAACTGTTTGAAGGAAGCCATGAAGAAAAGCCACAGCGTGGAAACAGTCCGGCCGATATTGCCGCAGGTTCTCTTTTGGGGAGGATTGGTGCTGCTTTTGCCTGTCATGGTGCTGCTGTCCCGTGATTTTGGAATCTCCTGGGACGAGGGCCAGTTGAACGCCTACGGAGAACTGCTCTTTTCTTTCTACACCAACGGGTTCGATCTTCACCCGATTCTTTCCTATTATAATGTGGCACAATACGGGGGGGTTGTTGAACTTCTGGCCGCCTGTGCGCAAAAGGTCTTTTCCGGAACAGATCCTTTTGTTGTCCGCCATGCGCTGGTCGCCTGTTTCGGATGGTTGGGGCTGGTGTTCGCCGGACTGCTGGGAAAACGGCTGTTCGGCGTATGGGGCGGCATTCTCAGCATCCTGCTGCTCGTCTTGTCTCCCCGCTATCTTGCGCATTCCATGATCAACTCCAAAGACCTGCCCTTTGCCGTCTTTTACCTTGGCTCCATCTATGCGTTCACTTTTCTGCGTTCCGGCTTTCCCTATTTTTCTAAAAAGTCCCTGTGCCCCTGTATTCTGCTGCCTGCCCTGGCCATCAACATTCGGGTGGGCGGCCTGCTGCTGATTTGCTACGCCCTGCTGTTCGTGGCCATGCATGTCTGGTTTGACAGAAAAAATCTGACCTCAAAACGGCTCGGCTTGCTTGTTTCGGGCTGTCTGGCGTACGTGCTCGTCACCATGGTGCTGGGTACGGTTTTCTGGCCCTGGGCACTCGTCAATCCGCTCATTCGCCCCATCCAGGGGCTGCTGGCCATGTCGCGTTTCAGCACAGGCGCCGAAGGGGAGATTCAGTACGCCCTGTTCGGGGGCCAGATGATTTCCACTTTCAACCTGCCCTGGGATTTCATCCCGCGCTGGATAGCTATAACCATGCCCCTGGCGGTGCTGGCCGCCTTGCCGTTTTTCGCGCTGCTGCTGGTGAGGAACAAGAAATGGCTGCGGGTGGGGATGGTGGCTTTTGCGGCCTTTTTTCCGGTTGCCTATATCGTTGTGACGCATCCGCGTTTGTACGACGACTGGCGGCATGTGTTGTTCGCCTATCCGCCCATGGTGGTCTTGGCCGCCGGAGTGTGGGTGCTTGCCTTTCGCCGGGTGCGCTCCCGCTCCGTTTTCGGCAGGATTGTTGTCCCGGCGCTGCTGGTGCTGGGCTTGTATCATCCGCTCCTGTTCAACATCAACGAACATCCCAACCAGTTGGTGTATTTCAATCAACTGGTGGGCGGAACAAAAGGCGCTTTTTTGCGTTATGATCTGGATTATTGGGGCAACAGCTACAAGCAGGCTGTGGACTGGCTGAGGAGCCGGTACGGTACGCCGGAAAAGCCGGTGACCTTTATTGCCAACATGGCTGCCCATGTGCCCCAGCTGTACGCAAACCGTTTCCCCAACGTGACCTTTCAATTCGCCCAGGCTCCGCCGGATTACATTCTGGGCCTGTTGCGTGGAGATCCCGCAACGCTTATGGCGATTTTACGTGACCCTGATATTGTACATGTAATAGAGGCGGATGGCGCGCCTTTATGTGTGATAGGCCGTTTCCCCAAGGAATTGATGCAATGAACGATACTACTCACGGCGTATTCAAATGGTGGCCAGAGATTTTCCTGGCCGTTCTTACCGTGTTCATGGGATTTTTTCCGATATTTTTCCCTGAAGCGGCTCAGCACTTTTTTCTTTCAGTGCCCCAGGTGCCGCAGGTCTACCAGTTTCTGGCCGTACTGTTTCCCCTGTGGGCCATTATTGTGGGATTGCGTCAGGCAGGAGAAGAAACGTTTTCCGCGCGGATGCGCGTGGTGCTGTTTCTGGCCATTGTGGCGGGCATCCAGGAATGGATCCATTTTGTGAATGTGGATCTGGGAATCTATTTCCCCGGAGTGCCCAACCTGGAGTGGCAGTTCAAACTGCACCAGGGGGTTGTGCAGCTTTCCCCGGAAACCGCACCCCACAGCTATCGTTTTCTGGCCGACGGATTCGTGCTCTGCATAGAAGCCCTGACCAGGGATTTCTTTTACGCCAAGACCATCTACCGGTTTACCTTCAACTTTTTACTGCTTCTGGCCGTGTACCGCTACGCGCGGCGATTTTATTCCTCGTCCGCGGCCATTACGGCCGTGTTGCTGTACCTGGCCATCTTCACCGTCAGCATCGCCTCCTATGCCGGGCAACTGACGGATCCGCTTTCCCACCTGAGTTTTGTGGTGGCCATGCTCTGCATCACCTACGAGAGTTTCTGGTTCTTTGCGGCAACGCTGTTGATCGGCCTGTTCGCCAAGGAATCCGTTCTGATCATGGGCTTGTGCTGGCTGGTGTGCGTTCCTCGCAGGGATTTGTTTTCCTTGACCAAACTCGTAATACTGGGAGGCGTCTGCCTGGGGCTGGTGGTCTGGGTGCGCCTGGCTGTCGCCGGGATGCATTTCGGCTACGGCAATATCAGCGGAATTACTCCCCAGGACATTCTGACCAACCTGAAAAGCAACTGGTTCCGGCAATGGTTTTTCAGCTGCGGCATTTTGCTGATCCCCGCCGTGCTGGTCTGGCGCAGGGCTCCCGGAGAGTTGAAGAGAATGCTGCTGGTCCTGTTGCCGGCGCTCTTCGTCGCCCATCTGTGCCTGAGCTGGCTGGTGGAAACCAGAAATTTCATCCCAGCGGGAATTGTGCTGGCCCTGTTTGCCGTGCAGTATTTCTGCAACGAGCCCGGGGTGAAAGAAGTGCCGTCCGATGATGCAACGTAATCCGGATACTCCTGTTGCGGGGGCGGGCAACAGCGGGCTGCTGTTGTGCATGGTCCTCAGTCTGCTGTACGCAGTGGTGGCGATGCAGAACGCTTGGCTGAGCGATGACGCGTACATTACCTTGCGTTCCGTGGACAATTTTCTCCACGGTTACGGGATGCGTTGGAATATTGACGAACGGGTCCAGAGCTTTACCCATCCGCTCTGGTTTTTTCTGCTGAGTCTGGGCGGGCTTGTTACCGGAGAATTTATTTATTCGACGTACGCGCTTTCTCTTGTGTGTGCCGTTGCGGCGTTTTGGGTCTTGGTTAGGCACTTGGCCCATGGAGTCTGGCCTCGTCTGTTTGTCTTTGCTGCCTGTATCCTGTCCAAGGCATACGTGGATTATTCTACCAGCGGTCTGGAAAACGCTCTGACGTTTTTGCTGCTCGCCTTGTTCTGTCTGCGTTGGAACGAAGTGCTGCAGCAGGAGGAGTCAGCCAATTCGGAATTTTTGGAATTCCGGCTGCCTTTTCTGGCGGCTCTTGTGGCCTGCAATCGGCTGGACGCGATTTTACTGGTGTTCCCGGCACTGTGCGTTCTTGCGTACCGGCGACGTTCCTGGAAACAATGGGGGGGCATGTGCCTGGCATTCTGGCCGCTGCTGGCCTGGGAATCTTTTTCATTAATCTACTATGGGGTGGCATTTCCCAATACGGCCTATGCCAAGCTTTCAACAGGAATTTCGCAAAAAGCGCTGCTGCTTCAATCCGCCCATTATTATTGCAGGACTCTGACCACTGACTCACTGACGCTTCTGGTGATTGGCGCGGCTTTGCTGCTGCCTTTGTTTCGCATCTCTCGCCGCAAAGGACAGATCGCTCTCTGCCTGGGCATCTTCTGTTACCTGACGTATATTTGCAAAATCGGCGGGGATTTTATGGCAGGCCGTTTTTTTGCCGGTCCATTGTTCGTGGCTTTGGTGCTGCTTGCGAAGGTGCTGCCGGATAAAATTATCCCCACGTGCCCCGCGGCCGTGCTGTTGCTGCTGTTGGGGTTGCTCATGCCAGGTCCCACGATTTTCACTTCGCTTGATTATACCTTGGATGCTGATAATCCCTATCCCTTGGGTATTGCAGATGAAAAAAGCATATATTTCAAAAATACGGGATTGTTGCCCAGGTTGTTTCTGAAGGACTGCCAGGAGCATCGCTGGGAAACAATAGGGAGAAAAGCACGGGGATGGGGCCGGGTGGTCATCAAAACCACCAACGTCGGCATGCTTCCGTTCTATGCGGGTCCCGCAGTACATGTGATTGATTTCAATGCATTGACAGATCCGCTGCTCGCCAGACTCCCTATTCGGAAGGGCAAATGGCGCATAGGGCATTTTACGCGCAATCTGCCGGACGGATACGCGGACTGGTTCACTGGGAAGGATGAAATCCATGATCCCCAATTGCGTGAGTATCATCAAAGACTGCTACAACTCACAAGGGGTGAGCTCTGGTCCGCTGAACGCTGGAAAGAAATTTTGCGTTTTCTCACCGGGCGCAACGACCATCTGTTGCAGTCCTGTATCTCCCGACAGCCCGCATCGGGTTGATCCACACGGATCTCCATTGATCCCAGGATACTGCGCCATTTCCCAGAGCTTTTTCTCAAAGGAACTGGCGGCGCGTATTTACATTTATTTCTATCGCGTGCTACCTAGTTATAGGCTGTTTTCTATAAGCTGAAAAAATAACTGGAGCACGCTGATGCGTTTGTTCTTTTTTTTCGCCCTGTTATGTAGTCTGTTCGGTGTGTTCCCGGCATCCGGGACAGCCGCGGCAAAGCCTGTGATCGTCTGCTCCACCACCCAGGTGGCGGACTTTGCGCGGCATGTGGTGGGCGACCGTTGCGACGTACGCTGCATCCTCGCGCCGGGGGCGGATCCGCATACCTACATGCCCACGCCCATGGATTCCAAACTGGTGGCCGGAGCGGATCTCTGTCTGGAGAACGGGCTGCATCTGGAAGGCAACAACTGGATGAAAAAACTGGCCACGGACGCGGGCAAGCCCGTGGTGGCCTGTACGGACGGCATCAAGCCCCTGGAAATGACCTATGCCGGCAAGCAGGTGCTGGATCCGCATGCCTGGTTCTCGCCGATGAACGCGGCAGTCTACGTACGCAACATTCTGAAAGCCATAAGTACGCTGGATCCGGCCGGCAGCTGGGAGTATGAGGCCAGAGCCCGGCTCTACCTGCAGGAGCTGCGTACGCTGGATGGCTGGATTCGTCAGCAGGTCAATCTGATTCCTCCGCAGCAGCGCGTCCTGGTAACCAGCCACGACGCTTTCAACTATTTTTGCAATGCCTACAAATTCAACCCCAAGCACGGCTACCTGAGTCTTGCCCCCGTGGGCTGGTCCACGGGAAGCGAGGTGGGTGGCGGCATGACTCCCGAACGCCGCAAAGAGGTGGTGGATTCCATCCGTTCGTTCGGGGCCAGGGCCGTGTTCGTGGAAACCAGCGTGAACCCCAAACTGATCCGCCAGATAGCCCAGGATGCGGGCGTGAAGATCGGCGGGACTCTGTATTCCGATTCCATGGGAGAGGCGGACAGCGCCGGTGAAAGCTACATCGGCATGATGCGCGAAAATATAGTCACAATCGTCAAAGCCCTTGCGGACAAAGGATAGCCGATGTCGCCGCGTATTTTCTATGCACTTGCGCTTTGTATCGTGATCCTGGGCGGGGCCGGGCTGTTTCTGCGCGAAAAACCGTCCAAGGCCGGTCCGGCGGACTTCCGCTATACGCAGGCTTCCAAAGCCTATTCCCTGGAACTGACCCCCACGTTTTCCCTGGAAAAGGACCCCTTTGCCCTGAACCCGGACGAAAGCCCGGCCCTGGTGGTGTCTTTGGGAGACAAGGAACTGCTGGCCCTGGACAGCGTACCTGAGGGCGAGCCGGTGCTGCTCGAGGAAATCCCCGGCCTGGTCAGGGGCATGAATGAATTTTTCATCAAGGCCACTCCGTCCGCGGCATCCGCATCCGGCGCCCATGCCTTGCGCGTCCGGTTGCTGCAGGGTCCGGTGGTGGTGGCGGAAGAGAGCTATTGGACCGGACAAGGCCTGCCCGTGAACGCGGTTTTCCGCGCGGAGCTCGAGCGTTCGGAAAAGGAGACCTCCCATGGGGAATAAATCCGGACTCCCGGCCATCGAGGTGGAGCACCTGACCGTAAGCTACGGCCCCAAACCGGCCCTGCTGGATGTGAGCGTACGTATCGAATCCGGGCTGCTGGTGGGGATCATCGGGCCCAACGGCGGCGGAAAATCCACGTTCATCAAGGCCGTGCTGGGATTCGTCAAACGCGACGTGGGCAGCGTACGTATTGGAGGACAAAGCGCGGAAAAGGCCAAGGGGTTGGTGGCCTATGTGCCGCAGCGAGGTTCCGTGGATTGGGATTTCCCCATCACCGTACAGCAGGTGGCCATGATGGGGCGCTACGGACATATTCCCTGGTGGCGAGATCCGGGGGCCAAGGATCGGGAGGTGGTGGAGCAGGCTCTGGAAATGGTCCGCATGAGTGATTTTCGCAACCGCCAGATCGGCCAGCTTTCCGGCGGGCAGCAGCAACGCGTATTCATGGCCCGGGCTCTGGCCCAGGGCTCGGATATTCTGCTGCTGGACGAACCCTTTGCCGGGGTGGACGCGGCCACGGAACGGGCCATTCTGGATGTGCTCGAACGGGCCAAGGAAGCAGGGCGTACGCTGGTGGTGGTGCATCACGACCTGGTGACGGCCGCGGAATATTTCGACAAGCTGTTGCTGATCAAACAGCGTCTTTTTGCCTATGGCCCACCCAGGGCCGTGCTGCGGGAGGATCTGCTCAGCGAGGTCTATGAGGGCAAGCTGCGGGCTTTTCAGGATATCAGGTTCGAGGACGAAGCCCCGGAAAGCAGGGAATCTTCCGACAGATCTCTGGAGGCCGCGCAATGAGTTCGCTCTCCCAACTGTTTCTGGCGCCCCTGGCCGAGCCTTTTTTCGTCAAATCATTGCTGGGTGGCTGCCTTGTGGCAGTGGTAAGCGGCGTGGTGGGCTGTCTGGTGGTGCTCAGGCGCATGGCCTTTCTCGGGGATGCGCTTTCCCATGCCATGGTGGCCGGGGTGGCCGGCGGCTACCTGTTCATGAAGCTGCTGTTCGGCATCGAAGCCCATGCCTCGGGTATGCTGCTGGGATCTTTGATCGCCGCGGTGCTCACGGTGGTACTCATCGGTTTCGTGTCCAAGGTTTCCAGGGTCAAGAACGACACGGCCATCGGCATCATGTATACGGGCATCTTCGCCGGCGGGGTGGTGCTGGTTTCGATTTTCCGCAATTACATCCATATCGACCTGATGCACTTCATCATGGGCGACGTACTGGCCGTGGGCGATGCGGACCTGTGGGCTTCGGCCATCACCTCCGCCATTGTGCTGTCCGTGATTCTGCTGTTTTATCGCCATCTGCAGGTGACCAGTTTTGATCCGGTCATGGCTGCGAGTATCGGAATCCCTGTCATGCTGGTGGATTACGTACTGACCACCTGTGTTTCGCTGGTTGTCGTCAGCGCCGTGAGCATGGTCGGGGTGATTCTGGTGGTGGGGTTGTTGATCACCCCCGCTGCAACGGCCTATCTTTTGTCCGACCGTCTGGATCGCATGATGGTGCTTTCGGGCTTGTTCGGAATCACCAGCGTGGTGGGCGGGCTGTACCTCTGCGTCTGGCTGGATTCGGCCGGGGGCGGGGCTATCATGTTGTTCTGTACGCTGCAGTTTCTGGTGGTGCTGGTGGCGGCCCCCCGTTACGGCATGCTGGCCCGCTGGCTGCGGTTGAAGCGCATGGCGCCCCAGCAGCTGCTGGAAGATATTCTGATCACCATGCTGCGGGCCAACGGCAGCCCGCTCAGTGCGGGTGTGCTCAAGGACCGTCTGGATCATACGGGCAATGTGAACCGCGCGTTGAACGTGCTCGTGCAGCAGGGGACTGTCCGGATCGATGAAGGCGCTTTGTTGCTGACGGATACGGGCCGCCGTGAGGCGCGGCGCCTGTTGCGGGCGCATCGCCTTTGGGAAAGCTATCTCGACCACCTGGGAACCCCGGCCGAGGATCTGCATGGACGTGCCCATGAACTGGAACACGTTCACGACTCCCGGACCATGGAGTACCTGGACGACCTGCTGGAACATCCGGTTCACGATCCGCACGGCAAGGAAATCCCCCAGATTACGGAGGTCTGCGAACCGGATTCCGTGCTTCCTCTGAGCATGATGCGCGCGGGCCAGATTTGCGAAGTGCTGGAAGTCTGGGAAGGCGAAACGTCCTTGAAAGTGCGGCCGGGGGATGCTTTGACTGTTCTGCCGCGTACGGATAATGGCAGACGCTGGAATATCCGGCTTGCGGACGGCGAAGAAGTGGCCCTGGACCACGCCGCAGCCGACCGTCTCAAAGTGCGCTGCCAGCCAGCGCCTCAGGATTGATTTCCCGGAGCTTCAGCTTTTTTCCAGCAGGGACTCCAACCCCTCGGCCACCATGGTGGGGGCGAATTCAATTATATCGTACCGTGCCGCATTGTTCTTGTGAAAGGGATCCTGGGCCAGCACGGCTTCGAACTCTTCGCGGGAAGCGCAACGTCCCATAATCACGCCTCCGTTGCGCGGGTTCTTTCTGCCGGAAGCAAGGAAGATTCCCTTGGCGTATTGTTCCTTTAAAAAGGCGACATGCGCCTCCAACAGTGCATCGATCTGTTCTATGGAGACAGTGTAGGTAAGGCTGGCGATAAACATTGAGTATTCCTTGTTGTCAGTTAAAGAATATGACAGACAAGTGCCTCCCGTTACTCAGCTTGTCAAGTTTTTCCCCCAATGATGTTCTTCATCACAAGATGTTCTTTTATCCCTTTTGATACAGTGTTGATTTTTTGTGGAACATTGTTTTATTTCAATTCACGGGCTTTCCATATTTGAATTCATTAATTTTGTGTTCAAATTAATGAACCGTTGTGTTTTATGCATATATGATTTATAAAATACGAAGGTATTTTTCTGTCATGCTTTTGTGCATAAGATAAAATAAAGTTCCCCATAAGGGAGAATACGATTTATGTGCAACTTGAACTCTTGCTGGTGGATAAAAGGCAACAGCTGAATCCACAATTGTTGCTGACGGAATTTTCAGTGACTGTTTTTCAGTGCAGCATGAATTGATTAAATTCTTTTTTTTGATATGATTCCCAGAAATACGTGGCCTTTTCTTCAGGGGGAAGACTGAATGCCGTTACGGCCTGTGGGCATACGCTGTAAACTTATTATTATCTTTATATTTATAAAGGTATTGCCACTCATTGCATTGGCGTGGATAGCCTGGACCGCCATCAATGCATTGGGTGTGGCTCTGCAGAGCAAAGTTGCGGATCTTACCGACGAGACGCAGGTCGTCATCGGTGAGGTTAGCGATCTGGCCGTGGAAAATTCCATTCGCGCGCTGGATATCAAATCGCGTGAGAATATCGAAAGGCTTACCACGGACACCGCAAGGGCGGTAGCCCGGTTTTTATACGACCGTGACAACGACATCCGCCGCGCCGCGGAACTGCAACCGGACGAGCTGGCCTACCAACGTTTTCTGGAGCCCCTCCAAAGGGTGGTGACAGGACATATCCCGTGGCACCTGAATCAGGCAGGTGATGCCTGGGTTCCTTCGTCGCTTCCTCCACATCATCCTCTTGTAGTCGCGGGGAACCCTGACAACGCCAAGGATTTTCACTATCGCCCGCCGGAAGACACGGGCATTCCGGAAGAGAGACCCTTGTTTCTGGAAATGACTTTTGTCGATCTCACGGGCCGGGAGCAGGTCAAAGTAAACACCAGCGGCCTGCTTTCCCTGGAAAAGAAAGACATTTCCAGGATCGAAAACACGTATTGCAAGGCGGAAGATTATTTCCCGGAGCTGCAGAAACTGGCTCCCGGCGAAATTTATGTCTCGGATGTCATCGGACCGTATGTACCCAGTCCGGTCATTGGAGCCTATACGGAAAAGCGGGCCAGGGAACTGGGGGTGGACTTCAAACCTGAAGACGCCGCCTATGCGGGCAAGGAAAACCCCGTGGGCCGGCGCTTTCAGGGGCTGGTCCGCTGGGCGACACCCGTGACCAGCCAGGGACGTGTCATCGGATGGGTCACCCTGGCGCTGGACCATACGCACATCATGGAGTTCACCGATCACATTGTCCCCACCAAAGAGCGTTACAGCGCCATTTCCGATGCCGGTGCGGGAAATTACGCCTTCATGTGGGACTACAGGGATCGCAATATCTCTCATCCGCGTGATTTTTTCATTGTCGGCTATGACCCTGAAACCGGACAGCCTGCCGTTCCCTGGCTGGAGCAGGGGATGTACGAGAATTACGTCAAAAGCCGGCTGGACATACGCGATTGGGAACGTGGGGCGACCATATTTCTGGACCAGTCCCTGAAAAAAAGCCCCGCTGGAGAACTCACCCGCAAGGGGCAGCTCGGGCTCGATTGCCGCTATCTCAATTTCGCCCCCCAGTGCGAGGGCTGGTATAACCTGACACAGAGCGGGGGTTCGGGATCGTTCGTGATTTTCTGGAGCGGACTCTGGAAACTCACCACCGCCGCCGCCATCCCGTACCATACGGGTAAGTACAGCGGCGCCCGTGGGTTCGGGTTCGTGACCATAGGCGCCAATGTCCACGAATTTCATAAAGCCGCGGAGACCACAGGCGCCAAAATATCCGGTATGGCGGCCCGGTTCATCCAGAATCTGGCCGTACAGAATCATGAGGCCCAGAAAAATCTCGAGGTTTCCCTGAATCAGACCACCAGGGAGATCTCTCTTTCGACAGGCATCATGATTGTGATGGTCATTCTTATCGCCATTTGGATGGCGGATACCCTTACGCGCAAGATTACCAATATGACCAAGGGGATTCGTCTGTTTCAAAATGGTGAGATGACCCATCGTCTGCAGGTGGATTCCAAGGATGAGATCGGCATGCTGGCCGAGACCTTCAACTCCATGGCGGGGGATATTCAGAAACTTGTTGGGGACTTGCGCCAGGCACAGGAAAAATATCAGAGTTTTTTCGAAAACGCTCCCGAAGGGTTGTACCGGACCACAACGGACGGAAAATTCCTTGCCATCAATGCCGCCTGCGCACAGATGTTCGGTTATGAGACGCCGGAGGACGTCCTGGCCACTGTTTCGAATATAGGGGAACAGCTCTACAAAAGTCCGCAGCGGCGGCAGGAGGTGCTAAGCCTGCTCATGGAGCAGGGCTCGGTGGAGGCGTTCGAATATGAAGCCAGACTGCCGGACGGCAGCATCCGGTTTATGCGTACCTCGTGTCACCTGATTACCGAGCCCGACGGAGGAAAATACATCGAGGGAATCATCACCGACGTCACGGACCGCAACCTGGCCATCAAGGCATTACGCGAGGCCAAGGACAAGGCCGAACAGCTCAGCGCCATGAAGTCCAATTTTTTGTCCATGGTTTCGCATGAGCTGCGAACGCCTTTGACCGCCATCATCGGCTTTGCCAAAATGAGCCGCAAGTATATGGACAAGCTGGACGGGTGTCTGCGGTCGGACAAGGGCGAGGACAAATACATGCAGCGGGTCAAAGACAATTCCGACGTGATCATCACCGAAGGGGAGCGGCTGACCGAACTCATCAACAATGTTCTGGATCTCACAAAATTGGAAGCCGGCCATTTCGAGTGGAGCATCAAGGATATTCTCCTCCAGAGCGTCCTGTATCACAGCATTGCCGCCACATTGATCCTTTTTGACAGGCAGGGGATCGAACTGGTGCAGGATGTGGACGAGACACTGCCCACCATCCGGGGCGATTATGACCGGCTGGTGCAGGTCTGCATCAATCTGCTGGCCAATGCGGTGAAATTTACCGAAAAGGGGCGGGTGGTCTGTTCCGTACGCCAAAAGGGCCAGGAATTCGTCGTGCGTATTTCGGATACGGGGTGCGGCGTTCCGCCGGAAGAAGCCGAGGCCATATTCGACAAGTTCCGCCAGCTGGGCGACACCCTGACCGGCAAACCCAAAGGAACCGGGCTGGGGCTGCCCATCTGCAAGGAGATAGTGGAATTTCACGGTGGGCGGATCTGGTGTGAATCTCGGCCGGGTGGCGGCAGCGTCTTTGTTTTCAGCTTGCCCCTGGAGCATGAGTTCCCGGAATCGGATTTATGATCCTGGCCAAAGCCTTTTCGTTCCCCGCAAAGAGCCGTATTTCCTGGTTTGTAAAAAAAAATAAAAAAAGTCTTGACGACTGCTCGAAAAAAGCAGAAAGATACTTTTCTCGACGCTGACTGAAGAGGCGCTTCTCGAAGCAACCTGCCAGTCGCTAATTGCGGAGCCGTAGTTAAGTTGGTTATAACGCCGGCCTGTCACGCCGGAGGCCGTGGGTTCGAGTCCCATCGGCTCCGCCAGCAAAATCAAAGGGTTAGCTTGAACAGGCTAACCCTTTTTTTGTATTGTCAACCTGTCAGTACCCTTTACGCCGGAGCGAATGCAGCACAGTACGAACCGCTCCATTGCTCGCCGCTCCTTGTGCCGCAGAGCCAGCTGAGCAACGACCATAGGCACCTCCTGTGTGCCAAGACGCTTGGTACGGCGGGTGGAATGGCGGACCAAAGGTCTGTAGCTGATCAGGACGCAGATTTTCTGAGATAAGGCCATATCAGTGTTTGCCTGCTTTCTGCGCTGGACAAGGCGGCCTTCAGAGATATAGGGGTAAGTTCAAACCTTGACGCTGCCGTAAAACACATGTTCTAACCCCTCCATCCATGCAATAACTTTTTTGTTAGACATCTTTTTCCTATTCTGCGAGGTCTTCTTATGCGAAAATTTGTTATGCCATTGCTGACAGCTTTGCTGGTTTTTTCTCTGACCCAGAATGTTCATGCCGAAAAAATCCTGCGACTGACGCTACAGATGCCGGCAACTCACCATTTGACAAAAAACGTACAAGCCTTTGCCGATGAAGTCAGCGCCAAGACCAATGGTGAAATCAAAATTGAAATCTATCCTTCGGCACAATTGTATAAGGATAAGGAAGTGCCTCAGGCGGTTTCTTCCGGTGCAGTCGATCTGGGGGTTGTGCCTCTGACCCAGTTTGTCGGCACCATTCCTGCTGTGGACTTGTTTTATGTTCCGTTTCTTTTCCCCAGCAAAGAGGCCCTTGACAAGGCTGTTGCCAAAGGGAGCTCGATCAGACAACCGCTGGATGACGCCATACTGGCAACCGGTGCCCGTGTCCTCTGGTGGCAGGCCTACGGTGGTGCCGTGTTCCTGAGCAAAGACGAGCCCATACGTGTTCCGGCCGACCTGAAAGGGAAAAAAGTCCGGACGTTCAGCAAAACGCTTGGCGCCATGGTGGAAGATGCCGGCGGCGCACCCACGGCAATTTCCGGATCCGAACAATTTCTCGCCTACCAGAGGGGAACCGTTGACGTAGGCCTTACCGGAGTAACCGCAGTTGCGAAGCGCAAGCTGTTTCAGGTTATGGACTACCTGACCGCGACTTCAAATATGGTTGATGTAGAATTTGTGGTTTTGATCAATGAGACGGGCTGGCAGAAACTGACTCCCGAAGAACGCCAGATTATGGAAGCCGCCGCCGCGAAAGTGGAAAAGGATCTTCGGGACAAAATGGACAAGCTCGAAGCCGATGCTCTTGCATTTTCGTCCGAGAAAATGAAGACCTCCGAATTGACTGCTGATGAGTTGGAGCAGTGGCGGAAATTGTCAAAGCCGGTGGTTGATACGTATGTCAAAAATGCCGGATCGCTGGGACAGCAACTGATTGATGCTGTAAGCAAGTTGTAATCTGCCCGGCTGCGAATCCAATCTGCGTACTGTCGCGACGAGCGGCAGTACGCTTTTACGGAAGATACCAATGAAGTTTATCGACGCGCTGGCCGATTTCTGTGGTAAGATTTCGGCCTGGCTTTTTTTCCTGGTCGGCGGGATGATCGTGTATGAAGTCATTGCCCGTTACGTCTTTTTATCCCCCACAAGCTGGAGCGAGGAGATGTCTCGTTTCTTCCAGATCTGGGCAACCTACCTGGCTGTAGCAACAGTCCTGCGCCAACGTAAACTGATTGCCATCGATGTCTTCTACATGAAGATGCCCAAACTCTTGCAAAAGTTCTGCGATCTGCTTTCCCTGACGATTATGGCTGTTTTCAGTCTGGTTGCCTGCTGTTACGGAACAAATATCGTTCTGGAATCGATCGAAATCGGACGTTCGAGCTCAGGCATGCTGGCCGTTCCTTTGTGGATGACCGAAATTGCCATTCCCATAGGTTTCGGATTGCTGCTGTTACAGGTGCTGACCGAGATGATCCGCGTTGTCGCGGGGCGTCAGTCGCAGCAAACGTTATAATCTCCATTTTGGCTTGGCCTGACAACAATGACCACATTATTGATACTCTCGTGTTTGCTGGTGCTGCTTTTCCTGCGGGTACCTGTTGCGTTCTCCCTGGGCGGACTTGGCCTTGCCATGCTCTGGTTCAAGGGCCTGTCCCTGGTGATGGTGCCCCAGGCATTGTATTCCAATACGGATAATTTTGTTCTGCTATCGGTTCCCTTGTTTCTGTTGATGTCGAATATCCTGCTGAAAGGCGGCATAGGGAAAGATCTGTTCAATGCAGTACAGTGCTGGGTCGGCCATTGGCCCGGCGGATTGGGCATCGCGACAATTGTCAGCTGCGCGCTCTTTTCCGCCATCTCGGGTTCTTCCGTGGCAACGGCGGCCACCATCGCCACGGTTGCCGTGCCCGAAATGGTCTCCCGCGGCTACAAGCGCTCTTTTGTATTGGGACTGCTCGCGGCCGGGGGAACATTGGGAATTTTGATTCCCCCATCGATTCCCATGATTCTGTACGGAGTAATCACCGAAGAATCGATTATCGACCTGTTCATGGCGGGAGTCGGACCAGGACTGCTGCTGGCCGGTTTTTTCATGCTGTATTCATTTTTTTACGCCCACTTTTTCGGCGGCTATACGCCAAGTCCAAAAGCTTCGTGGCAGGAACGCAAAAAAGCGACCATCCGGGCGCTGCCGACTCTGATTCTGGCCATCGTCGTAATCGGCGGAATTTATCTGGGCATTTTTACCCCGACAGAGTCCGCTGCAGTCGGCTTCATCATGTCGCTGCTCATTGTCATCGGGCTGCGTACCATTGATTGGCCTCATCTCAAAGAAGCAGTGTATGAATCCATGGGGACAACGGTCACCATTTTCATGATCACGGCCGGGGCCAAGATTTTTGGCAAGGCGATTACGCTCTATCGCATCCCGCAAGATATCTCCATGTTGATTACCAATAATATCAGTGATCCGGGGATCTTTATTTTGATGGTCTGCCTGGCCCTGCTGGTTATGGGATTCTTCCTGGAATCGATTTCCATGCTGTTGATCATGATGCCGGTCCTGTATCCGGCGCTGGCACCGATGATGATCGACCCGATCTGGTTCGGGGTTATTTTTGTGGTCATGATTGAATGCGCGCTGATCACGCCGCCGGTCGGACTGAACCTGTTTATAATTCAGGCGGTTGCACGAGCCAACCTGCAGGAAGTGGTGCGCGGTGTTCTGCCTTTCCTGCTGATCATGTTTGCAACCGCTTTCGCCCTGTATCTGTTCCCTCAGATAGCCCTGTATATTCCATTTAACCTGTGATGATTACGACTATGACACCTGCACAAAAATTACGAGAACTATTGGCGGCTGGTCAGATACTGACCATGCCCTGTTGTCATGATGCATTATCAGCCCGGCTGATCGAGCGCGCCGGGTTCCCGACGACCTTTATGAGCGGTTTTATGGTTTCTGCCAGCCGTCTGGCCATGCCCGATACCGGACTCATCTCTTTTGGGGAGATGGTTGCCCAGGCTCGCACAATTACCCAGGCGGTCAAGATCCCTGTGCTGGCGGATGGGGATACCGGCTACGGCAACGCAGTCAACGTGAAGCGGACTGTCAGGGAATATGCCGCCAGCGGTCTGGCCTGCATCATGATCGAGGATCAGCTGGCTCCGAAACGCTGCGGCCATACGCGTGGCAAGCAGATAGTTTCATTTCAGCAGGCCTGTCAGCGGATTCAGGCCGCGGTAGATGCCCGGGACGAAGGGGCCGATATCTTGATTTTGGCCAGAACCGATGCCCGAGGCGTAGAAGGCATGCCCGAGGCACTCAAGCGGATGCAGGCATTTCAGGAGATCGGAGCCGATATCCTCTTTCTTGAGGCTCCCGAAAGCGTGGAAGAAATGCAGGAGTTCTGTTCGCAGATCTCCGGATACAAGATGGCCAATCTCATCGAGCAGGGAAAAACCCCGCTGCTCAGTCCGGCGGAATTGCAGACCATGGGCTACTCCATAGCCACCTATCCGCTGGCTCTGCTTCAGGCTCAGATCACCGCTCTGGAAAGTGCGCTGGCGGATTTGCGTAACGGCCAACATCCCAGCGGACTATGCAGTTTTTCCCATGTTCAGGATGTTCTCGGTTTTCCTGAATATTATGAAGAGTTCGAACGCTACCGCGAAGAATAGCGCCTGGGTGCCCATGCCTTACCCAAAGAGCTGAAATCATAGGACCGCTATCCTTTTGCCCTTTAAAAAAGTTTGAAGGGTATCCGAAAAAGGATAACCGGCTCCAAGCCGGCATAAAGCCGGTCTTCAAGGTCGCCATTGTCGACCTGTTACGCCGGAGCCCTTGGGGCGAGTCCCCTCGGCTCCACAATCGAAAGTAAACCCGCACAGGGGTTCACCTAAAAGGGTCAGGAGATTTTTCTTCTGGCCCTTTGCATTTTGAAACGCTTGCCAGGCCGATCAATTCATTTCGGTCTGCCCTTCCAGGTCTCCCCCGGATAAACCCCTTTCTTTCATGATGCATATACCTCTGTGCAAGCTGGGCTGCTCCGCAAAAAACGAGAAGGTTCCAACCAATCAGGATTTGTTATTGAATGTCACAGCGACATACTCTCCTTGGTATATGCTCGCACTGATCGGTGTACAGGCGTCGTCCATGCAACTTGGAATCCGGTAATGAAGGGTGAACTGTCCATTCTTATAATCGCCTGTATAAAAACCTACTTCAAGATTTTTTGCGGCGCAGTCTTTTATAACGGCATGCGCGGGCCATTTCGTGCAAAGCACACCGGCCAGCATTGCCACGGCACAGCCAAACCCCAATGAAAATACCGTCCACTCCCTGCGATTCATGGAAAAAAGACTCATAATGTCTCCTTTAGTATTATTTCAGGTCAGTCGAGGCCTGTACGGAACCCCGCCAGCACATTTAAACTCGCTGCTTACAAGCAAATACCATGCAAACAACAGAAATATATTTAAAATAAATAATTTATTCATAGTTCGGGATACTGGTGCGTCATAAAAAGTATGGTCATGCGCCAACAATGTTGTCAAAGGCCAGCTTCTGTTGGCACAATGCCGCCCACATCCCGGGGGTTGTACGAATGGGTTGCCTGATGCAACAAGGAATTATACAAAGAACTGGAGCCGCAGAGCCGCTTTTCTGGTACTCTTTTGAAACGTTTTCAAAGATATCCCAAAGGGCCTGAACGGGCGTAAATCCATAAGGAACAGAGCATGCAGGTCGCAATGGTCCCCCCAGGCCAAGGATTCGGGTGCCATCGGCTCTATCATTGAATCTGAAAGGGTAGCCCGGAAGGGCTGCCATATTTTTCATTACAGGGACTTATCCCCGACCCCATGCCGGAGGGATGCTTCTCCAAAAAGCATTTCCCTGAATTCAGGAGGCGTTATGAGTTACGATGTGGTTTTTCATTTTGATCATGATCCCCAGGCGCTGAACATTGCCTTCAGCAACATCAAAAATTATCTGGCCTATTTTGAAGGGGACAAACCCGCGGTGGCTCTGGTGGTCAACGGCCCCGGGGTAAAGCTGCTGGTCAAGGACGGCGAATACGCCGCCCAGATTCATGAAGTGGCCGAGCTCGGTGCTGAGATCAAAGTCTGCAGCAATGCGCTCAACAACTTCAAGCTCACTCCCGAGCAGATGTGTCCGGAATGCGTGGTGGTATCTGCCGGTATCGTGGAGCTGGTGGAACTGCAGAACAAGGGCTTCAAATACGTGAAGCCGTAATCCGCCGCGCCAAGGCGGACGTACGAGCGAATCCTGGGGGGTGGCAGATAGCTGTCACTCCCTTTTTTATTTCCGGTGGTAGGACTGTCTGGGCAGGAATACGGTTTTCCTTTGAAATTTTCTGCTGTTACAAGTACGATATTTCATGTTGTTATGCAGTTGATCCGGACGGCTTCAATGTCAATTTTGTAATTCTCAGGCCCTTTTCTTGACTTTTTGAGCAAAGAGGAAAAGACAATGGGGCGTTATGAACAAGGAAAAATTTCGTACCGCCAGGTCGTTCCTTAGGGATTCCTGGCGTCTTGCCCGCCCTTACTGGTTTTCCGAGGATCGCTGGTACGGGCGCGGACTGCTGGCCGTTATCGTGTCCATGAGTCTGGGGCTGGTTTTCATAAATGTTCTGCTGAACAAGTGGAACAACGCCTTTTACAATACCCTGCAAAATCACGACTGGAAGGGATTCACCCATCAGCTGGGCATCTTCTGTCTGCTGGCGTTTATCTTTATTGTGGTGGCGGTGTACCAGCTGTACCTGCAGCAGATGCTGCAGATCCGCTGGCGGCGCTGGCTTACGGACCATTATCTGCAACAATGGCTGGGCGACCGCGCCTATTATACGCTGCAGATGCGCGGCGGAGAGACCGACAACCCGGACCAGCGTATCGCGGATGACATCGATTCGTTCGTGGAAGATACGCTTTCCCTGAGTCTGGGCTTGCTGGAGTCGGTGGTGACCCTGGTCTCCTTTGTCAGCATTCTCTGGGGGCTTTCCGGAGCGCTTTCCTTCACCCTGGCCGGAGTGGGCATCACCATCCCGGGCTACATGGTCTGGGTGGCCCTGGTGTACGCGCTGCTCGGTAGTTATCTGACGCACAAGGTAGGGCGTCCGCTCATCAAGTTGAATTTCGACCAGCAGCGCTTTGAGGCGGATTTCCGTTTCAGCCTGGTGCGTTTTCGCGAAAACGTGGAAGGCATTGCCCTGTACCGCGGCGAAAATGACGAATCGCGGATTTTCGGCCAGCGCTTCCAGCGGGTGGTGGACAACTGGTGGGCCATCATGAAACGGCAGAAGCGCTTGTCCTGGCTCATCAACGGCTATGCCCAGGTCGCCGTGATATTTCCTTTCATCGCCGCATCTCCGCGTTATTTTTCCGGAGCCATGCAGCTGGGCGGGCTGATGCAGACCGCATCGGCCTTTGGCCAGGTGCAGGGTTCGCTCAGCTGGTTTGTGGACGCCTACACCTCGCTGGCTTCCTGGCGCGCCACAGTGGACAGGCTTACCAGCTTCACCCATGCCATGGATGCGGCTGTGCAGGACGGCAGACAGGACGCGCTCACACACGAGAAAGCAGTGGAGAATACGCTGCGTATCGAGAAGCTGCGTTTGCACCTGCCCGACAACGGACCGCTTCTGGACGAATTGAACCTGGAAGTGCGCCCTGGGCAGAGCCTGCTCATCAGCGGCCCTTCCGGCGCGGGAAAAAGCACGTTGCTGCGGGCCATTGCCGGGCTGTGGCCCTACGGCAAGGGGGCCATTCATCTGCCGGAGGGCGGAAAGGTGTTGTTTTTGCCGCAAAAACCCTATCTGCCCATGGGCAACCTGCGCGTGGTGCTCAGCTATCCGAGTCCTGCCGGCGGATTTGACGACGACACCCTGCGCCAGGCTCTGGATGATTGCGGACTGAGCCGTCTGAAGGATTCGCTGGATGACGAAAGCTACTGGGCGCAGCAGCTTTCTCCTGGCGAACAGCAACGTCTGGCTTTTGCGCGTATGCTGCTGCAGCAGCCGGACTGGCTGTTTCTGGATGAGGCCACTTCGGCTCTGGACGAAAGCGGCGAGGCGAAACTCTATGCGCTGCTCCGCCAGCGTCTGCCCAACGCGGCTTTGATCAGCGTAGGACACCGTTCGTCGCTGTTGCCTTTTCATGAAGACCGTCTGACGCTGACTCCGGCTAGGCTGGAAGGCCCTTCTGTCTGATATTTGCTGATTCAAGCTGCATTTTTGATTGATGATAAAGGCCTGGAAAGTGTTCCAGACCTTTTTTTACGATAAAAAAAGCTGAAGTATGGGGAGCCGGTTGCCGCATGCTGAGGTATCCGGAGCAGGGATGAAGTTCTGGACCAGCCCAGGGAGGTCGTATACAATTAATTTGTCGGGGTATTCGACACCCCGGCCCGCAAATCTTCCAATCTGGGGCGCGAACGCTGTTTCGGAGCACACTGTGTGTCTGTCCTGGTGATTTTTCGAGCGTTTTGGCAGCAGCGGCTGTTTTTTCTTTTGGCGTATTTTGATACATTGTGGGAAGCGGAATATAATGAGGGCTTTCTGGTTTGCAAAACCGGCGGGCAATGCCGCTGGTGCGGACCGTTAGGTATTTTTCGCACCATTACTAACTTCAATTGAAGGATGACCATGATTTTTCCCATAATCCTCGCAGGTGGTTCCGGAACCCGTCTTTGGCCATTATCCCGTCAGCTGTACCCCAAACAGTTTTTTCCTCTGGTGACCAAAAAAACCTTGCTCCAGGAAACCGCTTTGCGGATGCATAACAACGAAGTTGTTGCCTCCCCCATCATTATCTGCAATGAGGATCATCGGTTCATGGTTGCGGAACAGATGCGGGAGATCTCGTTGCAGCCTTCCCGGATCATTCTCGAGCCAGTGGGCAAGAACACGGCGCCGGCCACCTACATTGCGGCAGATGTGGCCCGGCAGATGGACGAGGATGCCATCATCCTGGTGCTTCCCGCGGATCATCACATCCGGGATCTGGATGTCTTCATGAAAGCCATAGACGCCAGTAAGACGTTGGCGGAAAACGGCTCGCTGGTCACCTTTGGCATTGTTCCCGGATACGCCGAAACAGGGTACGGATATATCGAACGGGGGGACAGCCTCGAGGGGCAGGGCGGTCATGAAGCCTACAAGATCAACCGTTTTGTGGAAAAACCCGATACCGCCACGGCCGAAAAGTATCTCGCCTCCGGCAACCATTACTGGAACAGCGGCATGTTCATGTTCAAGGCGGAAGTGTACATTGCCGAACTGGTGCAGAAGAACGCCGCAATGGCAGAGGCCTGCAAGGCGGCAGTGGCCAACGGCACCAATGACCTTGATTTTTTCCGCCTGGACAAGGAACGCTTCAGCGCCTGTCCGAGCGATTCCATCGACTATGCCGTCATGGAACATACGAGCAACGGCGTAGTGGTACCGCTGGATGCCGGCTGGAACGACGTGGGCTCCTGGGGAGCTCTCTGGGACATCAAGGACAAGGACTCCCACGGCAATGTGGCCCTGGGGGATGTGATTACCCACGATGTCCAGGGCTCCTACCTGCATTCCACCGGCCGCCTGCTGGCCGTGGTGGGATTGAAGGACCATGTGGTGGTGGAAACCGCGGACGCCGTGATGGTCTCGCCCAAAGACCGGGTTCAGGACGTCAAGAAGCTGGTGGATACGCTGAAGCGCGAGGATCGTTTCGAGGCGTTTTCCCACAAGAAGGTCTACCGGCCGTGGGGAGCTTATGAAACCATCGATCTCGAGCCGCGTTTTCAGGTCAAGCGGATCACGGTCAAACCCGGCGCGATTCTCTCCCTGCAGAAACATTTTCACCGGGCAGAGCACTGGGTCGTGGTAAAAGGCACGGCCATAGTGACCCGGGGCGAAGACGAACTGGTGCTCAAGGAAGATGAGTCCACCTACATTCCTCTGGGCTATGTCCACAGGCTGGAGAATCCCGGCAAGATCGATCTGGAATTAATCGAAGTGCAGACCGGCAGTTATCTTGGCGAAGATGACATCGTGCGTTTCGATGATGCCTACGGCCGTGAGGCAAGGCAGGAAAAACATAAATAAACAAAGCACTGGTCCGTCCCGGCAGGGGAGCGGTCTGTGCGCATGTGAGAACCAAGTGAAGCAGCCTGCAGGGCAGGGATTGCGGGCCAGGTACTGAATTGGAATGTAACAAACTAAAAACATACAATTTTCTATGACAAAAAAAGTTGCTCTCATCACCGGTGTCACGGGACAGGACGGCGCTTATCTGGCGGAATTTTTGTTGGGCAAAGGGTACGAAGTGCATGGCATCAAGCGCCGGGCCTCCCTGTTCAATACCGACCGCGTCGATCACATCTACAAGGATTCCCATGAAGCAGATGTGCGGTTTTTCATGCACTATGGAGACATGACGGATTCCACCAATCTGATCCGGCTCATTCAGAAAATCCAGCCGGATGAAATCTACAATCTGGCTGCCCAGAGCCATGTTCAGGTGTCGTTCGAGTCGCCGGAATATACCGCGAACTCCGACGCGCTTGGCACTCTGCGGATCCTTGAAGCCATCCGTATTCTCGGGCTGGAGAAAAAGAGCCGGTTTTACCAGGCATCCACCAGTGAAATGTTCGGCAAGGTTCAGGAAACACCGCAAAAGGAAACCACGCCCTTTTATCCCCGCAGTCCGTACGCGGCCGCCAAGGTATACGGGTACTGGATCACGGTAAATTATCGCGAAGCATACGATATGTTCGCCTTGTAACGGCATCCTGTTCAACCACGAATCCCCCATTCGCGGCGAAACCTTTGTCACCCGCAAAATTACCCGGGCCGTTGCCCGTATCAAGCTGGGGCAGCAGGAGCAGCTCTTCCTCGGCAATCTCGATTCCAAGCGGGACTGGGGACATGCACGCGACTACGTGGAGGCCATGTGGCTGATGCTGCAGCAGGAAAAACCCGAAGATTTTGTTGTCGCCACCGGACATACCTACTCCGTACGGGAGTTCGTGGAAAAGGCCTTTGGTTTTGCGGGCTTCAGCATCAAATGGGAAGGCACGGGCCTGGACGAAGTCGGGCGCGACGCCGACAGCGGCAAGGTCATGGTGCGTATAGACAAACGCTATTATCGCCCCACGGAAGTTGATTTTCTGCTTGGCGATCCATCAAAGGCCGAAAAAATGCTAGGTTGGAAAGCAAAGACAGGCTTCGAGGAACTTGTCGAGGAAATGCTCAGCGCTGATCTGCATGAAGCCGAACGCGAGCTTCTCTGCAAGAACAGCGGGTTTCAGACGTTCAATCACTTCGAATAATCAAGCAAATTCGCAGGATTTTTGCCAGCGGCATTGATGCGTGTCCCCTTGCGTTCATTGCAACAGCCAGTTTCAACGGTTATTTCCTGCGAATTTGTTTTTCTCTTTCGTTTATACTCTACCTGTTATGACTACAGCAGTGGTACTCTTGTATGGAAAAATCGCAAGAAACTTGCTAAAAACACCGTGCAAAGAGTACAGGTATTGCTGCGCCCAAAAGACTGAGAATGTAAATTGCGTGAAGTGAAAACAGTGTGTTGAAATAAGTTTAATACGGAGAAATCCTCCGGGATGTTGCCGGATGAGAAGTTATGGAGAGTCTCCGCATGCCCGATATGCGATTTGACAAAAAATCAATTCTGCCGTGGTGGGGAGTCTCCATCATCGCAGTGGCGTTCATCTATGGAGGGACGCTGCACTATCCGCTGGTCTTTGACGATCTTATCAATATCGAGAGAAACCCGAGCATCACTTCGCTGTTTCCCCTGTGGAAACCTTTTGTCGCTCCCACCTATACGACATACGGCGGACGTCCGGTCACCAATTTCAGCTTTGCCTTGACCTATGCTCTCAGCGGTACGCACCCCTGGGCGCACCGGCTCTGGAATATTCTGCTGCATCTCATGTCCGGGCTGGTCCTCATGGGGCTTGTCCGTCGCGTACTGGCCACCGGGACGTTCGGAGAAAAACTGGCGGACAGGGCCTTGCCCCTGGCAGGCTGCACGGCCTTGATCTGGCTTGTGCATCCCATGAACACGCTGCCGGTGGAGTTCATCACGCAGCGTGCCGAATCACAGATGGCTTTTTTCGTGCTGCTGACCTTCTACTGCTCCTTCCGGAGTTTGTATGCGGTCCGTCGTGGCTGGTGGACGCTGGCCGCTGTGGTCTGCTGTCTGCTGGGCGCGGGCAGCAAGGAGCCCACCATAGCCGCCCCAGCGGTGATTCTGGTCTTTGACTGGCTCTATGTTTCCGGATCCCCCATCCGGGCCCTTCGCAAATCTCCGTGGCTGTACGGCGGCTTGCTGCTGTCCATGGTGTATCTGGTGCTCATGGCGCTTTCCGGACGCCAGGCCGCCACGGGTTCGCTTCAGGTGCATCCCGACGCCCTGGGCTACGCCATTACCCAGACCGAGGTGATCACCCATTACCTGCGGCTGGTGTTCTGGCCGGACAAGCTGGTGTTCAACTATACCTGGCCGCAGGCCAGGCTGGCCGATGTCGTTCCGCAGGCCCTGTTCATAGTCGCATTACTCGTGACTGTCTTTGCCGGGCTGTTGCGCCGCAAGGGCTGGGCCTTTCTGCTTTTCGCCATGTTCACCATGCTCTCCCCCAGCTCCAGCGTCATCGACATCCCTCTGCGGGCCTGCGAATACCGCATGTACCTTCCCATGACCTTTCTGCTGATCATGACAGTGGCGGCCTTTTTCCTTGTCGCGGATAAAATCCGGCTGTCTGTGACCTTCACGGTCAGCTGCTGCTTGATTGTCGCCCTGGTGCTGGGCGTCCTGGCCTGGAACAGAAACCAGGTCTTTGCCTCTGGTCTGCGCTTGTGGGAGGACACGGTTTCCAAACAGCCCCATTGCCCCACTGCGTTGACCTGGCTCGGCAACCAGCTGATATACGCGCAGCGCCCTGCGGAAGCCATTCCGTATCTGGAGCGGTCGCTGGTGGTAAAACCGGATGATTTCCGCACCCGGACCAATATGGGACTTGCCCTGTATCTTCTGGGCAAGCCGGAAAAAGCCTTGCAGTACCTGGAAACCGCCTTGCGGTTGAACCCCGGCTATTATCCGGCGCGGAAATACAGCACCATTTGCCTGATGGCCCTGAAACGGTTCGATGAGGCTGCTGCTTCGCTGGCGTTGCAGGAAAAAATGGGCGTGGCCAGTCAGGACAATCTCCTGGACCAGCTGCGCAAAGACTTGAAAACAGCCCGTGAAGCTGCAGAAAAGGACAGGCAACCATGACTTCCGAATCCGGACAAACAGCCAGGCAGGAGGACTTTACCCGCACCCGCATTGCGCGATGGAACAAGGTGGCCGGACACAAGCGTTCGTTTTTGGGCGGTCAATACCAAAGCTGCCTGCGCGCCATCTATCAGTCCCTCGTACCGCGCGGACAGAAAGTGCTGGAGCTGGGATGCGGTACGGGCGGTCTGCTCGAAGCCGTGGATCCGGCAGAGGCTGTGGGAGTGGACTACGCCTCGGAGATGCTGGCCAGAGGCAAAAGCAAGCGGCCCGATTTCCGGTTCATCGAGGCGGATGCCCATTTCGTGGAACTGGACGAGACCTTCGATTATATCCTCATGGCCGATTTGTTGAACGATGTCTGGGATGTGCAGGCCTTGTTGCAGAATGTCAGACGGTTTTGCGCACCCCATACGCGCGTGATTCTCAACACCTACAGCAAGCTCTGGCAGCCCGTGCTGCATTCGGCGCAATCCATGGGGATGATCACCTGGGTCATGCAGCAGAACTGGCCGACCGTGGAGGACACGGACAACCTGCTCCGGCTGGAAGATTTTGAAATAGTAAAGCATTTTTCCGACATCCTGCTGCCGTTGCAACTACCCGTACTGGAGACCGTTTCCAACCGCTACCTGGCCAAGTTGCCCGTGCTGCGTCATCTGGGACTGACCAACGTGCTGATTGCGCGGCCGTTGATGGAGCCCTGGCCCGAGAAAAAGCCCATGGTGTCGGTGATAGTCCCGGCCCGAAACGAGGCAGGGCACATAGAGGAGATTTTTCAACGTACGCCTGAAATGGGTGCCGGTACGGAGCTGGTGTTCGTGGAAGGCGGCTCCAGCGACGACACCTATGAGGTCATCGAGCAGACCATTCCCAAATATCCGCAGAGCAATGCCAGGCTGTTCCGCCAGACCGGCAAGGGCAAGGGGGATGCCGTTCGTCTGGGCTTCAGGGAGGCTCGGGGCGACGTGCTGATGATTCTGGACGCGGACATCACCGTACCCCCCGAGGATCTGCCGCGCTTTTACGCCGCACTGGTCAAGGGCAAGGCCGAATTCGTCAACGGCGTTCGCCTGGTGTATCCCATGCACGCCAAGGCCATGCGCTTTTTCAATCTTCTTGGAAACAAGTTTTTCAGTCTGGCCTTTTCCTGGCTCCTGGGCCAGCCCATCAAGGACACGCTTTGCGGTACGAAGGTGCTTTCCAGGCAAAGCTACGAAAAAATCGCCGCCAACCGCGCCTATTTCGGCGATTTCGATCCTTTTGGGGATTTTGATCTGATATTCGGAGCCACCAAACAAAACCTGAAGATCGTGGACCTGCCCGTACGCTATGGCGAGCGCGTCTATGGTACCACCAACATCCAGCGCTGGAGCGCGGGCGTGCTGCTGCTGCGCATGGTCCTGTTCGCGGCCAACCGCATCAAGTTCAGATAATCTCTGCCATGCCCTTGGTGTGAGCAGGTCTGTGCTCCCGAGGGAGAATCTCGTCCGCCCCCGTCATCCTATCGTAACATTCGAGTGCGATATGTCTCACAATGAAGATGTTCAACTGGTGTTCTGATCCGTTTGCATCAGAGAGCAATCAGGGAGCAGGGCATTCAGCATACAACAGGAAGCGTTCGCTTTCTGGTCACATTCGACTGTACGCGGCAGGAGCAGTAACCCGCAGGCAGGTTGTTCCGGCCGTCGCAATCCTCCTTTGTCCTCCTTTTTTTCCAAAGAGGTGCGTATGCGCTATAGCGTTCGGCTGATACTCCTTTGCCTTTTGAGCTGCATAGCATTGCTGCTCTCAGGCTGCAGCAGTAAGCCTCCCGAGTCTTTTTCCCTTATCGCCGGATCCGAATCCGAGGTCATCGAAGACCTGATCACGGCTTTCGGCAAGGACAAGGGCTATGACATTCATATGCGTTTTCTGGGCTCAGTGGATCAGAAGCGGCTGCTGGAATCACGCCCTGTCAAGGAACTGCCCGACGCCATTATGCCCGCAAGTTCGCTCTGGCTGCGGCTGGGAGACAAACGGCGCCTGGTCAGCGACGAAGCCGCCATCATGAGTACGCCCGTGGTCATTGGCGTGAAAATGAGCAAGGCCAAAGCGCTCGGCTGGTACGGCCGCAACGACGTCAGCATTGCCAAAGACGTGCTCCCGGCCATCGAGAACGGCGCGTTCCGCTTTGCCATGACCTCGGCCACGCAGAGCAATTCGGGCGCATCCTCCTATCTGGGCTTTCTCACGGCTCTGGCCGGAAAACAGACCGCCTTGACCTCTGCGGACCTGGAAAACAGCGATCTGCAGGACAAGGTCAAGAAGCTCCTGAGCGGACAGAACCGTTCGTCCGGTTCGTCCGGGTGGCTGGCCGAAAGCTTTCCCGAGCTCTACGACCAGTTGGACGGCGTGGTGAACTACGAAGCCATGCTCATCAAGATCAACAATACGCTTCAGCAGCAGGGCGAAGAGCCCCTGTATGTCATTTATCCGGTGGACGGCCTGGCCCTGGCCGATCCGACCCTGGGCTTTGTGAACAAGCCGGACAACAAGGACAAAAAGGAATTTTTTCTGCAACTGCGGGATTATCTGCTGCAGGACAGCACCCAGAAGCAGATCGCCCAACGGGGGTTCCGGACGAGCAAGATCGGCAGCACCATGGCCGACGCCGACCCCGAGGTCTACCGCAAGGACTGGGGCATAGACACCACCCTGAATCTGTCCTTTATTCCGCTGCCCACCGGTCCGGTCATCGACCAGGCCCTGCAGCTGTATCAGGCGGCCCTGCGCAAGCCCAGCTATACGGTCTTTCTGGTGGATGTGAGCGGTTCCATGGGCGGAGGCGGTCTTGCCGAAGCCAAGGACGCACTGCTCGGGCTTCTGGATCAGAGCCGCGCCGCCGCATACTACCTGCAGGCCACGCCCAGGGACAGCGTATGGATTATTCCCTTCAACGACAGAGTGGCCCGTGGCATCAAGGTTACCGGTCCGGAGGAGTTTTCCAAGGCCATAGACTATGTGGAACGGCTGCAGGCCGGAGGCGGCACCAACATCTATGCGCCGGTAATGTACGCGCTGGATCTGATGCAGAACGACGCGGAGCAGGTCAACGCCTCCCTGCCGGCCATCGTGCTGCTTACCGACGGGCTGTCGCAGAACGGTTCGCTGCAGCAGGTGAGCCAGCGCCTCGGCATGGTCTCGGGCATGGCCAAGCCGCCGGTGTTTTCCATCATGTTCGGGGAGGCCGACGCGGAGCAGCTCAAGGGGCTGGCCCAGCTCAACACCGGCCGGGTGTTTGATTCGAAAAAAGGCCTGGCCCAGGCCTTTCGCAAGGTCTCCGGGTACAACTGATGCGGCTGCTCTTCAACAATGCGCCCATTTTCGCGGGGTTGTTGTTCGCTCTGCTGGCAGTGGCCGGGCAGTTTTTCAACCCCGGAGCAACGGCCATCAACCTGATTGTCAGTGCGGTTATTGCCTCGGGGGTGCTGCTTTTCGCCTCGGGCAGCATGGACAAGAAGATCAGGGCCGAAGCCGGACGGCTGACTCTGGACAGCCTGCGCCACAAGGTCATGGCCAGCCAGAGCATGGTGGACGAAATCCAGAAGCTCGCCGGGCAGACACCGGATACGCAGGCCAGGAAAAAACTGCTGCAGCTGTGCGAGGTATCCCGGCTGATATTCAGGAATTTCCAACAGGATCCCCGGGACATCACCAAGTCCGGACGGTTCATACTCTACCTCGAACGCATTCTGCCCATGGCCAGGCACTACGTCCGGGTGGCCTCCACGCCCCAGGGGCGCGAGCTGCTCAAGGAACGCAGCGAGGACGAGGCCTTTCTCCAGTATCTGGACACCGCCATCAAAGGCTTCAACCAGGGGTTCAAGAACTATCTGGACAACGACGTGGTGGAACTCAAACGGCTGGGAACCGTTGTCACTCGCATGATGGATGTGGCTGAAATAGGTAAATAAAGGATTTTTGATGAACAGCAAGCAGATCATCGGTCTGATCATCGTACTCATCGGTCTGGCTGCCGTGGCGGCCATGAAATTTCTGGATATCGGCGGATCGTCCGGGGCTGCGCCCGTAACCGTGAAGATCTACTACGGTTCGGAGAAGAAAGGCTTTCTGCACGATGAGGAAGTGCTCAAGATCCTCAAGGACGACTACGGCATCACCATAGACGGCGTGAAAATGGGCAGCCTGGAAATGGCCGATGTCGACCACGCGGGCGTGGACGGGCTGTGGCCCTCCAGCGAACTGGCCGCGGTACTGCTGCGCGAACACTACCCCAACAAGACCTTCAAGAGCGCCAATATTTTCAATACGCCCATCGTGTTCTACAGCTGGCCGGAAATCACCGACGCGCTGGAAAAGGCGGGCGTGGTACAGAAGCGCGAAGGCGTGTTCTACGTCATCGACTGCGCCAAGTTCTTCCACCTGGTGGAAAGCCAGAAGCCCTGGAAAGACCTGGGGCTCGTGCGTCAGCTCGGACCTGTTTCCATTCATCCCACGGATCCGGACAAATCCAATTCGGGTTTTCTGCTCATGGGGTTGATGTCCGTGCTTTTCAACAACGGACAGGTGCCACTGGATGCCGACATCCCCGCTGTTGCCCAGCGTTTGCGCCCCATTTTCCAACGCCTGGGGTATCTCGAAAATTCCACCGGCATTCTGTTCAACAAATATCTGCAGCAGGGTCAGGGGAAGTATCCGGTGATCGCGGCCTACGAAAGCCTCATCGTCGAGTTCTTTCAGGCCAACCCCGACTACCGCGAGATGATCAAAAACGAGGTGCGCGTACTGGTGCCCGAACCCACGGTCTGGTCCGAGCATCCGTTCATTGCGCTTACCGCCAAGGGCGAACGTTTTCTCCAGGCCGCCCAGAGTCCCGAACTGCAGCGTATCGCCTGGGAACGCTACGGATTCCGTTCGGCCATCCCCGGCATCAGGAACGACCCGGCCGTGCTCAAGGAAATCGGACTGCCGCAGCGCATCAGCATGGTTTCGCCGCTGCCCACGCCGCAGGTCATGCGCGGGTTGCTGGAAAATTTGCAGTGATAAAGGAATAGGATTTGAGGGAGGGGGCTTAGGTCATCGGAGGCATCCTCCCCGCAGATAATAAATAGCTCTAGGAAAATAAGGAGCCTTGTCATGGCAGACACAGCTACGCCTCCAGCCGAGGCGCCACAACCGGTGAGTGAGGAAACGGCTTTGGCCGTGATTACGGAGAATTTGCCTCAGGAGGTCAGGGACGAAACGACCGTTGAGGCCGAGGCCATAGCCGTACGCTTTATAGAAAGTCCGGACGACCGCTCGCTGCTGCGCGACCTGACGGCCAAAGAGGACGACTTTCAGAGCAACGCCAACGAGCAGTTCTCTCTGCTGCGTACGAGTCTGGGCAGGTTGATGGGGCAGGTAAAGGAGACGGGTTCGTCCACGTCCGTACCCGATGACCTGAAGCGGCTGCGCAACATCATGGACGAGATCAACCCCTATACGGCCATCGAGGAAATGCAGAAAGCCAAGAACGGCTGGGCCATCATGCGTTTCATCAAGCGGGTGCCGGGCGTGGGGCAGATCCTCGCGGACATCGCCCGCAAATACGAGTCCGTGCAGAGTACTGTGGACGCCATTATCATCTCGCTGGAAGGCGGTCGCGACCGGCTCACGGAAAATTCCATCGAGCTGGAGGACCGCTACGCGCAGCTCAAGGACCTGCAGGTCCGGGCCAAGGCCCAGGGCTACAAGCTGAAACTGATCTACGACAAACTCACCGAGGCCGAGGCAACTGCGGACCCGGAAGTCAAAAGCCGGCTGGCCCGTGTCCGGGCCAAACTGATGCGGCGTATCCAGAATCTGGCCGTGACCTGCCAGATGTTCAGCCAGTTTTTCGTGACCATGAACACCACCCTGGACAACCACGAGAATCTTTCCGACGCCATCTCCTCCATGATCAGCCTGACCCGTCCGGTGCTGGAAAACGGTTTGGCCCTGAAGATCGCCCAGCAGGACGAAAAAGAGATCGCCGCGGCTCTGGAAGCCACCCAGGATTATCTTGGCAAGCTCATGGTGCACATCGCCGAGGACGCCAGAGACAACGCCGCCTATGTGACCGAAGTGGCCAACAAGCCTCTGGCCAATTTCCAGGACCTGGTGAAATCCTATTCGATCCTCAAGCAGTCTTTGCAGATTACGCAGGAAAAAGAGGCCGCCATGGTGGCCACCGCCGAACAGAACGTGGCCGAACTCAACCGCATGACCGCGGAACTCGAACAGGCCGCCAAGGAACAGGAAACGGCCCGTGCTGCCGGGGAGATTTGAGAACAATAAAGATAAACGCCTATGAACGAAGCCGGGTCCGCAAAGATCCGGCTTTTTTGCGGCCGATCAACCCAGGCGCGTATAGCAGATGATGTTCTGGAATACGGTGGTTGCGGTCACGCCGCGGTACTGGTGGTCCACATCGGCGTGGAAGCGGAAGGCTTCACCAACAGAGACGCGCTGCCAGCCGCCCTCGTAGAAGATTTCGAGCACCCCTTGCAGAGTCACCACATGTTCGATCACGCCGATCTGGTGGGCGGTGGAAATCTGGTGGTGGTTGTTGGTGAAGGTGATCTCGAACATTTCCATGCGGGTGGCCGCGTCAAAAGGAAACAGCACTTTCACGCGCATGTCCGGGTCGTTGGGAAAGCCGGGTTGGCGTACGGGCTCCGGATGCTCCATGGTGAGAAAAGAGGAAAAGGAGATGTCCAGCCCCTTGGCGATCTTCCAGAGTGTGAGAATGGTGGGCGCGGACTCCTGGCGCTCGATCTGCCCCAGCATGGCCTTGGATACGCCCGTGGCCCGTGCCGCGGCATCCAGGCTCAATCCCGCGGACTTGCGATGGGAACGCAGCCTGTGGGCAATGGACTCCCTGAAATCCGTCACATAATCTCCTTTTGGACTTGTGCGTTTTAGCGCACGCTGGTAGTTTCGCTGCGTACGTTATAGCGCACGTACGCAACAGATACCTGGAGCAGGGCGGTCGGGCAAGGGAAAAGTCCCATCCCCGGTGCAACCCAATTTGCTCCCATAAAGGGGATTGTGATGACGACACCAATGACGACACAAATGACGACACAAATGACGACGCCAAAGACCACGCCTGTAAATACACCGCTGAGCAAGAGCGCGCAGCAGGTGCAGAATTTTCTTTCAGAGTTGGGCCGCGAATTCGAGGTCAGGGAGTTTCCGAGCTCCACCCGGACCGCCCAGGACGCCGCGGACAGCATTGGCTGCCAGGTGGCGCAGATCGCCAAGTCCCTGGTGTTCGAGGAGAAGAAATCCGGCGAGCTGGTGCTGGTGGTGGCGTCCGGAAGCAACCGGGTGGACACTAAAAAGATCAAGGCCGCCACAGGATATGTCCTGAAACAGGCCAAGGCCGACGCGGTCAAGGAGCGGACCGGCTATGCCATCGGCGGAATCCCGCCCGCGGGCCACAAGAACCCGCTGATCACCTTGCTGGATACGGACCTCCAGCAATACGCCACTATCTGGGCCGCGGCCGGCACCCCCCACGCCGTGTTCCAGCTTACCCCCGAACTGCTCGAATCCCTGACCAAAGGCAGCTGGCTGGATGTTCGGGAGGAGAAATAGTCATTTGATCAATCCGCTCAGCGCAGTTCGTTTCCCCCCAGCACCCAGCCGTCCTTTACCGCCACGCTGACCTGTTCGCCCACCTGTGGGCAGGGGCCGGAATGGCGTACGCGCAGGGTTTGCTGCGGGTGGTCCAGAGGGTGGAGGTGCAGGATGCCGCCGCCGCCCTGGTAGACGAAATTGCTCACCACGGCCGGGAATCCATTGCCGTTTTCGGACAGCTGCAGATCTTCGGGGCGCAGGCAGGCCAGGGCGTCTTGTCCGGGGATCTGTTTGGCGCGCAGTTCTGTTTTGCGTGAAAACAGCTCCACGGTAATCTTTTGTCCGCCCTTGCTTTCCAGGACCCGTACGGGCACCAGCATGCCCTTGCCGATGAACCGGGCCACTGTTTCGTCGGCAGGTTCGCGGTAGAGCTTTTCCGGGGGCGAAACCTGCAGAATGCGGCCTTTGTCCATGATCACGATACGGTCGGCCAGGGCCATGGCTTCGGCCTGGTCGTGGGTGACGTAGATCATGGTACTCCCGGTCTGCGCGTGGAAGCGCCGGAATTCCTCCTGCATGGCTTCGCGCAGGTTCATGTCCAGGTTGGCCAGAGGCTCGTCCAGAAGCACCAGGCGCGGATTCATGGCCAGGCAGCGGGCCAGGGCCACGCGCTGGCGCTGTCCGCCGGACAGGGCCGAGGGTTTACGTTCGGCCATCTGCAGCATGCCCACGGCTTCCAGGGCCGCGTCCGCGGTGGCGCGCCGTTTGGCCGCAGGTACGCGCTGCACCCGCAGCGAAAGTTCCACGTTCTGCCGTACGCTCATGTGCGGCCACAAGGCATAGGCCTGGAAAACCATGCCCACCCGCCGTTTTTCCGGGGGCACATGCTTGCCGCCTCCGGACATCAGGTCGTCGTCGATACGGATGTCGCCGGTGTCCACGGTCTCGAATCCAGCCAGCAGCCGCAGCAGCGTGGTCTTGCCGCAGCCCGAGGCGCCGAGCAGGGCGATGAATTCGCCGTCGGTCACCTGCAGGTCGATGTTGTCCAGGGCCAGGGTCCGGCCGAACTGTTTGCTGACTTTGTTGATGCTTATTCTTGCCATGGAAGTACTCCTCTCGGCAGCTTGCGCGTACACAGGGACGCGGCTCCGGCAATGGTCAGGGTGACGCACACCGCCAGCACGGCCACGGCCGAGGCCCCTGTGGAGTTGCCCTCGTCGTAAAGATTGTAGATGACCACGCCCAGGGTCTCGTTGCCCGCGGACCAGAGCAGGGCGGAAACCGTGAGCTCGTTGAAAGCCCCCATGAAAACCAGGATGCCGCCGGCCATTGCGGACGGCAATGCAATGGGCGCGATGATCCTCCGCAGCCGCGTAAAGCAGCCGGCCCCGGCCATTTGCGCGGCCTCTTCCAGGGTGGTGTCGATCTGTTCCATGCCCGCGAAGGTCGGGCGCAGGCCGAATGCAAGGAAGCGCGCCAGGTAGGCGGCCAGGATGATCCAGATGGTGTTGTAGAGGGAGAAGCCCAGCACAGGCAGCGGACGGATAAAGGCGATGATGAAGGCGATGGAAAGCACGATGCCGGGCAGGGCAAAGGGCGCGTCCGCGAAGATGTTCAGCACTGCGGCCAGACGGTTGCGGCGTACCACCACCAGGTAGGACAGGGGCAGGCTGATCAGCACCACCAGGGCTGCGGCCAGGAGCCCGAGAAAGGCGCTGTTGGCGAATGCCCGCCTGGAACCGCCGTGTTCGAAGACAAAGGCGAAATTGTTCAGCGTGGCCGTGGAAAAGGAGAGATCCACACCCAGGGCCGGGATGAGCGCGGTGCAGACCAGGGCCAGCAGGGGCAGCACGGACAGAAACAGCAAGAGCAGCCAGACAAGTATTTCCACCAGCAAACGCAAGCGGCCCAGGGTAAAGGGCGCTTCGAGCAGGCCGCCTTCGGTGAGCTGCACCTTGCGCTGGCGGGTCAGGTATTGCACCAGCAGCCCGAGACCGGCCAGCGCGGCCAGGATCAGGGACAGGCCGCCCACTTCGCCGAGCACTGTGGGGCCGAAAGAGGAAAGACGCTGGTAAATGAGCGTACTGAGTACGAGATAGCGTCCGGGAATGCCCAGCAGGGCGGGTATGCCGAAATTGCCGATGGAGGCCACAAAAGCCAGGGCGCAGCCAGCAATGAGCGAAGGCCGCAGCAGGGGCAGAATCACGGACCAGCAGATACGCAGCGGGCCCGCGCCAGCGCTCCGTGCGGCTTCTATGAGATCCCGGGGGATGGCCCGCAGTCCGGCCCGTACGGCCAGGAAAACCATGCAGCCGTGCTCCACGGCCAGCAGCAGAATCACGCCCTCGCGCGAATAGAGCGGATTGCGTGTGCCCGGATCCAGCGCGTATCCAAAGGGCTTGAGTAACGGACTGGATGGTCCGAGCAGTTCCAGCCAGGATACGGCCGTGATCTGCGCGGGGATGAGCATGGGGGCCATGAGCAGGAACACCAGCAGGGTCTTGCAGCGGATGTCCGTGAGCCCGATGAGCAGGGCCATGGACGTGCCCAGCCCCAAAGACAGTACGGTGGACCCCAGGCCCGACTCCACGGTGTTGTAAACGGCCTTGCGTACGGAGCGGCTCTGCATGAGGCGCTGCAGGATATCCAGAGCCGTGCCCTGGGCCGGAAACAGTGTTTCCACGAACAGCCGCCCCAGGGGCGCCACGCACAGGACCAGCACGTATAGGGCGACGATGGCGAGCAGCCAGCGCTCGCCACCGTCAAGGGGAATGAGACGTTTCATCAACAGGTATGCACCGGGTTTACGCGCCGCCGAACAGGTCCGCGAACTTGCGCTTGTTGTCTTCGGTCTTTTTCTCGATCACTTCCGGATCCGCTGTCATGACCTTGAGCGTGCTCAGGTCGCCGTAGGCTGCCGGAGGATTCACGCCCTTGAGCAGGGGGATGTAGTTCTGCTGAACGGACTGTTCCTGGGCGGGTTTGGAAAGCTGGAAGTCTATGAACTTTTTGGCGGCGTCAAGATGAGCCGCGTTCTTCAGGATGCCAACGGGCTGGTTGATGCTGGTCACGCCTTCGCTGGGGAAGACGAAATCCACGGGCGAGCCCTTGGCCTTGGCTCCAAAGGCCATGTAGTCGATGATCACGCCGTAGGCCTTTTCACCTCTGGCCACGGCCTCGCGTACGGAGCCGTTGCCCTTGCCGGCCACTGCGCCGTTATCGGCGAGTTTCTCATAAAAGTCCCACCCGATGCCGGGCTGTTCGGTGAGCGTGCCCACATGAATGACCGCCGCGCCGGAATAGAGCGGGCTGGGCATGATGACCTGGTTTTTGGCTTCGGGTTTGAGCAGGTCTTTCCAGGATTTGGGAGCCGGTACGCCGGCCTTGGTGTTGTAGATGATGCCCGTGGTGATCAGCTTGGTGCCGAAAAAGTATTTGTCCGGATCATACTGGGCGGGGTCGAATCCGCTGACGTCGGCCTCGGAATAGGCCTGGAGCACGCCCTGCTTCTTGAGCGCGTTCATGGCCACGGAGTCGGCGATGAGCAGGATGTCTGCCTTGGGGGAGCCCGCGGCTATCTCCGCCTGCAGCTTGTTCAGCACCTTGGTGGTGCCGTCGCGGTAGAGCTCGACATCGATGCCGGGGTTGCTTTTCTTGAACAGGTCAATGACATCGACCATCTGGTTCTGCGGCTGGGAGGTGTAAATGACCAGGTCGGCCGCCTGCACGGCGGGCACGCCGAGCACCAGATTCAATAAAAGACAAATCAAAAGCTTGCGCATGGGGTCAATCCTTTTTTCGTCTGTTGTAAGTCTGTTGTAAAAACAGCGGACGGACTGTGCGGAAGCCTTCCGTCCTCACGCCTCGTTATTGTTGCCGCCAAAGAGCAGCCTGTTCAGATATTCTCTGTTTTTGACGATTATTTCCTTGCCCCGCCCGGGAACATGGCCTTCTATGGTCACAATTCCCGCATAATCCGCGGGCAGGGCGGCCAAAGCTCCGGCTATGTCCACCTCGCCCAGTCCCAGGGGCAGATGCGTGGCCTGGGGGCCGGAATCACTGAGGTGCACGTGGCTGATGCTGCCGGATGTAAACGTTTTCATCAGCCCCGCGGCTCCACCCGGAGCGCCCAGCGTATGCAGGTGCGCGATGTCCACTGTCAGTCCGATATGAGGAATGCGCTGCTGCAGAAGGCTGCGGCCGTGTTCCGGTGTCAGAAAGAATTCCTTGCCCGTCTTTTCCATCAATTCCAGACAGGCCAGCAGCCCCAGGTCCTGGGCGCGGCGGCCCAGCGTACGGGCGAATTGAAAAAGGGCCTCAAAGCCTGCCTCGGGCGTATCCCAGGGGGTGCTCAGCCGCCCGGGATGCACCACCAAGAGCTCGACGCCCAGTGCGGCTCCCAGTTCCAGGGCCTGGAAAAGTTCCTGTTGCGAGCTTTCGCGGATCACGGGGTTGAAGGCCAGAGGGTTGAGATCGTAGTGCGGCGCGTGCAGGGTCAGCGTCAGCCCCAGGTCCGCGGCCCGCGTACGTATCGCGGCCGGGGAGTCGGTGTGCAGGCGCAGGTGATCCGCCCAGAGTTCGAGGCAGTCGTATCCGGCCTCGGCGGCCAGCTCCAGGGTCCGCAAAGGGGAGTATTCGTGCAGAAAAACGCTTGCCAGTCCAATTCGCATCATTGGGATTCGATCATCAGGTTGTAGGTTCGAAGCTACACATTGTCAGCCAGTACTGCTCATTAGGTAAACTTCCTGTATGGCGAACATGTGACGGTTGTGTTGCCCGTACGTCATAATGGAGGGAAAAGTCCGGAGAATTGGGAACGAAAGGAGAACAGGCGCTGTTCAGGTACGGTGTTGCAGTGTCTTGAGCTGCAAAAAGGAGAATAAAAGGCTAGGCTCTGTCGGCGCAGGGCAGCAGGCTGTTGATCACGCCCATGAGCTGCTCTATCTGCACGGGTTTGGACAGGTAGCGGTCCACTCCGGAAGCCATGATTTTGTCCTGGTCGTCGGGCATGGCATAGGCGGTCAGAGCCACGATGGGGATGCGGCTGTTGTGCTGTCCTGCCTGGCCCTTGCGGATGGCCTGGGTGGTGCTTCTGCCGTCCATGACAGGCATCTGCATGTCCATGACCACCAGGGAGTAGTCGTTGGACGCCAGTTCCTTCAGCGCCAGGGCGCCGTTTTCCACCGCCTGGGTCCGGATGTTGTGTTTGTGCAGCAGTTTTTGCAGGGCGATGCGGTTGATGGTGTCGTCTTCCACCAGCAGCACGGACCATTGGCAGGGGTCCGGCTTGGGAGCCGCAGGCCGTACGCTGGGGACGGACTGTATGTTTGAGTCGATAGTAAAGGGCAGTGAGAAATAAAAGAAGGTTCCGGCACCGGGCGTACTGGAGACGGAAATCTCGCCGCCGAGCAGGTTGATCAGTTGCCGGACAATGGTCAGTCCGAGGCCGGCGCCCTGATAGGAACGCTTGTAGCTCTGGTCCGCCTGGGTAAAGGGTTCGAACAGGTTTTGCAGGTCGTCTTCGTCCATGCCGATGCCCGTATCCGATACGGAAAAGAGCACCCGGATCGTGTCTTCTTGGGTGCGGGACAAAAGCTGCGTTTCCACGCGAATGCTGCCTTTGTCGGTGAATTTGATGGCGTTGCCGATGAGGTTGTTGCAGATCTGCTGCAGACGCATGGGGTCGCCCAATAGCCTGTCTGGAATGGCCGGGTCCATACGGACGTCCAGTGTCACGCCTTTTTCCCGGCAGGAGGAGCCGAAAAGCTGCAACACCTGCTGCAGTGTTTCCTGCAGCTGCAGCGGTTTTTCCTCTTTGGTCATTTTGCCCATCTCGACCCGTGTCAGGTCCAGGATGTCGCTGAGCAGTCCGGTTAGCCGTTTTACCGACTGGGCGGCCAGGTCGAGGTATTGCTTTTGCTCGGAATCCAGCTTTGTAAAGCCCAGGAGCTGGTGCATGCCGGCAATGCCGTTAAGCGGCGTACGCAGTTCGTGGCTCATGTTGGCCAGAAACAGAGACTTGGCCCGGCTGGCTGCTTCCGCGTTTTCCTTGGCGTCTTCCAGGGCGGATTGCTGCTCGGCTATCCGGAGCTGCACTTCTTCCAGTTTGATGAGCATATTATTGTAGGCTCTGCCTATTTCCAGCAGGTCGTCGGAGAGGTTGTCCAGATCGATGGGGGTGCCGAATTCTCCTTTGGCCAGGCCGTTGAATGCTCGTTGAAACTGTGACTTGGCCGCGTCGAGCAGGTCCTCTCGCGAAATCAGCGTGATACAGATCCAGTCTATACAGCTCAGGTTTTCCCAATGCAGCTGATAGTCGCCGGTTGGCGCGGAAATCACGCCGTGACCCGCACTGCGCTTTACCAGCTGCTGAATATCGACATGGGCAAAGGCCTCATGGATGCGATGCAAGGGCTCGCAATACACTTCGCCTTTTTCCATGTTCTCGATGTCCATGCCCGAGCTGCAGGAGAGCACGGTTTCATCGTTTTTGATGACGCAGGAAATCTGCGACTTGCGGCGCGGAATCAGAATGGCCGGATTGATCAGATTGTCCACAGTGATGTCGATGCTCCAGAGTCCTGTGAATCTGTTCTGATGGTACACGGGGATAGAGGCGGCCACGATCAGTCCCTTGCCCGCATAGTCCACATGCGTCGGAGACCATCGCACCCGTTTCTCCGGATTGTTTTCAGGGCATACGGAGAGGTAGGTATGGTACTGCGACCAGTCGAAATCCGGTGTTATGGCCGTTATCTGGTCAATATAGGGATATTGCAGAGCCGTGTTGGTGACGTCCTGATAGTAGATCCATGCCGCACCATCGAAACGCTCGTGCAGGATTCTGAGAGTCTGCCCAATGTTGCGCAGGCAGTACATCCGGAATCTGGCCTCAGGTTCGGCCATTTTGTCGGGCGGCCAGGAAAAACTGATGACTCCGGGGGGCAGATCGCCTGCGCGCTGCGCCCGCAGGTGCGGTTCGCTCTGAAAAAAACCGTCTTCGCCCACGGCAAAGCCCTCTTCGGCAAGCCAGGCGTTGATTTTCGCATCGTCGAATCCGGTGTTGGCGAACAGTTCGGCCGACTGGCAGGCGAGATGGTGCAGGGTGTCTTTCACGCGCTCGATCTCGCACGAAATGATCCTTTTTACTGCAATGAGCTCGGTTTGAATTCTGTCGACTTCCAGCATCCGGCTCTCCCAAATGTACGGACCAGCAATGCTCCGTATCAATTGGTAAAATGTGTTGGCCAGGAGCGCCCGCGGAGTGCGCCTGTTGTCGCATCGCGGACTGTTCAGGGACTTCTCAGAGTGCTAAAATTGTACATTGATTCCGAGAAAATTCAATGCCAAATGCAAAAAATCAGTCTGGCAAAGAGCAATAAGGTGTGTTTTCGACGCCATGCTGCAGCCAAACGTATTTGGATGAGAGTATGTATCGTTAAATTAAGATGTTCCTATGTGCGCTTGACATTTAATTGGATTTCTTTAGCTTCCTCTTTTCTTGTGGAGCAGAGGGAAACTCTGCGGGTTTTTTGTCGCCAGCCGTATCATCAGCAGAAAATGTTCTCTTTTACGGGTATTTGTTCGGGAAAAACGGGCAATTTCGGATGATTTGTCACGGCTGTTCCGGGCAATCTCAGACCTTTTCTGTCGAGACACTCGTAGTGTCCTGTATCTGCAGGAATAAATTGTAATTGGTATATGTGTTGAAATGCAATCTTCATGATTTTTTAAAAGAAACGTGCGGCATACCGTGATTTTCAGGAGAACAATGGTATGAAGTTCGTATTGTGTGATATTGTATGCGCGTACCGTCGGAGCAGCCTGATGTTGCACGGCCAGGACAATAAGGACAGCTGACATGGCATTGTTGAAGGACTGCCTCAATCCACTGGGGACGATCAGAAAGTTCACCAGCATTTTCGCGGCCTATGTAATGGTGGTGGTGTTTGCCGCCATGGCTGCCGCGTATGTGATGGAGGTCAAGGAAATGCAGGCCATCGACTCGCGGCTGGCGGCCGGAGCCGAGGCGCTCAAATTCATGCTTGCTCCGGATTTTCATGATCGGGCAGTGGATACAGATTCCATCAGCTTTGCCGAAGAGCTCAAAAATCGCAAGGCATTGACGAATTACGCCGCGGAAGCGGGGTTCGTTTATGCGTACACCCTGGTGGAAAAGGACGGGAAGTATTATTTCACCGCTCCCACAGTGACGGACGAAGAGGCCAGGGAACGCAAACGCTGGTATTTTTATCCATACGAAGACGTGCCCCCAAGCTTTGTCCGCTCCCTGGAAAAAAACGTGGTGACCTATTCGACCTACAGCGACCAGTGGGGCACCTTTCGGTCCGTGGCGGTGCCGGCTATTTCTCCAGGAGGCAGAGAATACCTGGCCTGTGTGGATGTGGACGTATCCTATATCAAGCAGGAACGGATCAAAATTCTGGCCCTGGCCGGTGGAGCCGCCTTGCTGTTGATTCTATCCTCCCTGCCGCTGCTGATTCAGCACCGGCGATGCAGTGCGCTGCATGCAAAATTTTTGCTGGAGCTGAATACGGAACTGGCCATGGCCAATGCGCAGTTGCAGGAACTGGACGATGCGAAATCTTCCATGATGACCAAAGTGTCGCACGAACTGCGCACGCCGCTGACCTCCATCATTGGCTTCATGAAAATTATCAATCGTGACTTTAATCGTCATTTCGCTCCCTTGTGCGCAGCCGACAGCGGGCTGGAACGGCGCAGAAAACGGATTGATGAAAATCTCTCCACGGTCATTGGCGAAAGCGAACGGCTGATGCGCATGGTCAACGACTGCCTGGACCTTTCCAAAATAGAATTGGGCAAAATGGAATGGCATGACATGGAGCTGGAGCCGGAAGTCTTGGCGCGTGCGGCAGTGAATGCGCTGCGCGGTGAAACCGAGCTGAAACCGGGGTTGCAGCTCAAAGCCGTTGTCGCTCCGGACCTGCCCAGGATCAAGGCGGATCCGGACAAGATCCATCAGATGCTGATCAATCTGCTGGGCAATGCCATCAAATTCACGGAGCGCGGATCGGTCACTCTCCGCGCGGACCTGGAGAACGGCAAGTTGCGTCTGCGTGTCATCGATACGGGCGTGGGCATCAAAAAAGAGGATCAGGGAAAAATCTTCGACGAGTTTTACCGTTCGCTGCATGATGATACCCTGAAGGATCTGCGCAAGGGAACCGGTATGGGCCTGGCCATTTGCCGCCAGATTGCCGAGCATTATGGCGGGAGTATCAACGTGGACTCCGTATACGGAAGAGGGACCACGTTTACCGTGATTCTTCCCTTCGAACAGGAGGCCGACTCCAACACAGACACTTGATGCATTGGAGCGGCGAGTTTTAACAGCGTTATCCGGACTCCTTGATGGGGGCCGGATTTTTTTTTCCTGATCCGTTCGGAGCATTGTTCCTCTTTGTCCGCGTTTCCGTGCTGCAGGAAATATCGCGAAAAAGAGCTTGATCATTTTCGCAGACGATTGACAGTTGGACGGAAACTTTGCAGGGTTAAAATAGTCGCAAATGCGTATGTGCCCAGGGCGTTATGCGTCCTGTTCCGCTGACAAAACTCTCCGCCAGAGGGGGGAAAACAAGGAGAATTGCGTGGCCACAGGAAGTCGAACATGTTACAGTCCGCTGCATTGGAGAGTGGGGAATCTTTTGTCGCTGTTGGTCTGGGGTCTGTTTGCCGTGGGAGTCTTTTGTCAGCCTTCCTGGGCACAGACGGACAGCAGTGCCGGTCCTCTCGAACTGGGCCATGACGCCAATGGAGGCTCTGAAACCATTGTCCGCGGGCAGGAATTGCGAATACTGCTCAAGGAAAATCCCACCACCGGTTATACCTGGCATGTTGTCCGGCAGGATTCCGCGCTGCTCGAGATGGTGAAAAAAGACTTTCTGGCACCGGGTGGAACAATGGCAGGAGCTCCAGGCAAGGCATTGTTTGTCTTCAAGGCGATTGCAGCAGGAGAAACCGAGCTTGTTTTAGGGTATTACAGAAGCTGGGAAGGCAGTGATACCGCAGTGGATCATTTCCGGATCAGGCTACGCATCGAATAACAGGCCCGGATCAGTGGATTTTTACAGCTTGGGGGTGTGTAAAATGAAGGCGAGACATGATATTTTCGTCGTACTGGCGGCCGTTGTCTGTATGTTTGTTGCCGGCCTTGCGGCAGGGCCTGTTCCGGGGCATGCCGCCACATTGGACTGGAGAAACAGCAATGTCGTCAACGATGCCAGGGACCAGGGGGATTGTGACGCGAGCTGGGCTTTCGCGGCCACTGCCATTTTCGAATCCAAGATAATGATCAACGGCATGACCGGCGTTACGCTGTCGCCGCAGCAATTGATATCCTGCAGCGACAAATACGCGGGGTGTTCGTCCGAAGGCGGTCCGGATATTCTCAAGTTCTGGGCAGACACTGGTCCGCTGCTGGATTCCTGCACCGATTATCCTTCCGAGGACGGCACGGAAGTGGATTGCGAGGACCTGGGCTCCTGCGGGGAGCTGCCCTACAGAACCACGGGGTACTATACGGTGAGCCCGGACACCGTCACCGACGTTCAGTCCTCCATTGCCAACGATGGCCCGGCCTTTCTGCAATTCGACCATTACAGCGATTTCGACACCTATTGGCGCAATGACGACTCCGGTACGGTATATACCCAGACATCCGGCGACAACCTCGGCGTCATCAATGTGGCCGTCATAGGCTACAACGACACCAAAGCCGCCTGGCTTTGCCTGTACAGCAAGGGAGCCACTTCGGGGCCGAACAACGACGGAACCTTCTGGCTTGCGTACGAAGGGCATGTCCAGGATCTGAATATGCAAATGGGCAACGTTCTGATGAAGGACACGACCATCAGCGAGTCGCAGCCTGATTTGATAGTCAACAATGCGTCCACCGGCGTAAACTACGTCTACTTCCTGAACGAATATTATGTAAGCAGCACCACCAAGATCAAGAATTCCCTGGGCTGGTCCATAGTGGGCGTGGGGGATTTCAACGGGGATTCGCAGAACGACATCCTGCTGACCAAATCCGATACCGGTGAAACATCGGTCTGGCTCATGACCGGAACCACCTGGGACTCCACGGTGGCGCTCAATGATGTTGCCAACTCCTGGCAGCCCGTGGCCGTGGCGGACTTCAACAGCGACGGCGACAGCGATATCCTGTGGCGCAATGCCAATACGGGCAAAAACGTCATCTGGTTCATGGACGGTACGGCCTGGGAAGATTTTTACGTGACGCAAAGCTGCGACACCTATTGGGTCGTGGGAGGAGTCGGCGATTTCAATAAGGATGGCGTACCGGATATTCTCTGGCGACATGCCTCCAACGGCAGAAATGTCATCTGGCATATGAACAGCGACGGCTCCATGGCGGACTGGTCGTTCACGGAAAGCGTACGCGATTCCTGGAGTGTGGCCGCCATCAATGATTTCAACGACGACGGCTCGCCCGAGATTCTCTGGAACAACTCCACCACCGGGGAGAACGTGATCTGGATCATGGATGATACGGAAATGAGCACCTGGTTTTTTATCGATGATCTGAATGTTTCCTGGAGTATCGCAGGATCCGGGGTCTTCCATTAGCAACGAATTCGGCGGGGCCGGATCACTTCCTGTTTTCCGATTGTATTCACAGGCCGGCTGCCCTTGGCGGACGGCCTGTTGCGGATGGCTTGACTAAAAAACGTATCCTTGCCAAGTACCCGTGGCATCGGATACGTTTCCACGCAAAGGAAACTGTTTTCCCATACGTAGCCATTTGCAGCGAATAGTCTGTTCGCTGTTTCCCTGGATGTCTTGCCAGGCCGGAAAAAACCGGGCGTGGCCGTGGCCGACGCCGAGTTGTGTTTTTTCGAAGTCTGGAAATCTCCTGCCATGCCGCCTGCGGTGTGCGTGACGAATGAGAAATGCCATCGCCGGGATAAGATTGTCCGTCGAATAAAGAGAGGTTTTTTTGCATGGGTTTTTTTTCGAAGATCACCAAAATCTGGAAGAAAACTGACGATGCTCCCAGTGAGCATACTCCGGAACTGTCGGCCGACGAACAGTTGCAACCGGAAGAGGACGCCTCAGCCGAGCTAGTCCTTGAGTCGGAGGAAGCGGCACAAGCCCCGGCAGATGATGAACTGCCTGCAGCCGAGGCCGAAGCGGCTCAGGAAACGCCGGTACAGCCCGAAATCGAGCCCGAGGCGCCTGTCCAGGACGTTGCTCCGCAAGCCGCACCTGAACCGGAGCCTGCCCCCGAGAAAAAGGCCGAGCCTGCACCGGAACCAGCACCTGCGACAAAAGCCGAATCTGTTCCGGAACCCGAGCCCGAACCAGCGCCCGCGGCAAAAGCCGAACCTGCACCTGACCCCGAGCCCGCAGCGGAACCCGCCGCAGAGGCCGAAGAGCCGGCGGGCTGGCAGCAGGAGCTTACGCTGGCCCTGCGCGCCGCGGAACCCCGGTTGTCGGTCTGGCTGGAGCATGTGCTGAGCGGCGTGGAAGAAGCCGGACCGGTTTTGTGGGAGCGGCTGGAATTTTTGTTCAAGGCCCTGGAAGCCCCGGCAGCCGAATCCGATGAGTTCGTCAAACGCTTCGCTGCCTGGCTGGAAGACATGGACTACGAGCGGGTGGAGGAGTTCCGTTCCGAACTGCAATATCGCCTGGCCCTGGCTCTGGACCTGGAGGACGAGGAGGACGAACGCAACCGTCTGTTCCTGAAATTGTCCGAAGGGCTGAGCAAAACCCGCGAAACCATTACTAAGCAGATCGACGGGCTGCTTTCCGCTCACAGCACCATTGACCAGGCCTTCTGGGATGATCTGGAAGAGATTCTGATCATGGCCGACGTGGGCTTTGAGGCCGCGACCGAACTGACGGAAAAGCTGCGCGCCCGGGCCCGCAAAAAGGGTGTGGAAGATCCGGCGGAATTCAAGGACCTGCTGCGCGAGGAACTGGAAGATATTTTCAAAGGGGAAAAGCGGATCAAGGCCTACAATCCGCCCGAGGTGGTGCTGGTTATCGGCGTGAACGGCGTGGGCAAAACCACGACCATCGCCAAACTTGCCCATCGCGAGCAGATGCAGGGTCGCAAGGTGCTCATCGCGGCCGGCGACACCTTCCGGGCTGCCGCTGTGGAACAGCTTTCCATCTGGGCCAAGCGGGTCGGCGCCGGATTTTACGCCAAGGGCCAGGATGCCGATCCTGCTGCAGTGGCCTACGAGGCCATGGATAAATGTCTGGCCGAAGGCTACGACCTGCTGCTGATGGATACGGCCGGCCGTCTGCACACCAAGGTCAACCTGATGGAAGAGTTGCACAAGATCAAAAAGGTGCTCGGCAAGAAGCATCCCGGTGCGCCGAACCGTTCGATTCTGGTGGTGGACGCCACCACCGGCCAGAACGCGCTTTCGCAGACAAAGCTCTTTTCCGAATCCGTGGGAGTCGACGAGATCATCCTGACAAAGCTGGATGGAACCGCCAAGGGCGGTGTTGTGGTTGCCGTGGCCATGCGCTTCGGACTGCCCATCACCTTTGTGGGGCTTGGGGAAAAAATGGAGGACTTGCGGCCGTTCAACGGCAAGGATTTTGCCACGGCCCTGCTGACTTCCTAGTATTTCCTGGAAAAACCGGATCTGCCTGGCCGTTGATCCATCGCCGGCCAGGCCGTTGTGCTTGTTTGCAATCAATGGCGTATGTGATAATGAAAATAAGCTTTTGCTTATCTTGGGGTAATTTTCCGGGGGGAGTTCTTTTGCGGAACAACCAACGACAATTCGTCTGATTTTTGCTGTTTCATGTGTTGCCGGAGCAGAAGGCATCGTGATGTCATGCTACCTTGGTGGGCATTTGAAGAATTGTTGACACATGGTCCGCATAATGCGTAGATTGACCCTAACAGGGTGGAACTTCTTCTTTTCATGTGCCTTTTGCGTTCCTGGCATGGGGAACAACAACCGCGGTAAAGCGTTTGCGAACCGCCCTTGGGCAGTGGGGAATGGAGAAACAAGTCGATATATTAATCGTTGATGATCAACGTATCAATCTTATACTGCTCAAAGGTATTTTAAAACCCCTCAAGCTGAATGTGGTGGAAGCCACTTCCGGCGCCGAGGCGATTAAAGCCATTGAAGGGCATGATTTTGCCCTTATCCTGCTGGATGTCATGATGCCCGGCATGGATGGCTTTGAAACCGCCGAAAAGCTGCGCAGCCAGGCAAACAGCAAACATATTCCCATCATTTTCATTACCGCCATCAGCAAAGACCAGCGCAACATCTTCAAGGGCTATGAGATCGGCGCTGTGGATTATCTGATAAAACCCGTGGAAAATGAAATCCTGTTGAGCAAGGTCAAGGTGTTCATTGACCTGCACCATCAGAAAAAGGCTCTGACATACGCCAATGCGAAGCTGGAGCGCAGCATTTCCAGTTTGAACAAGTTCAAGGAAGCCCTGCTGCAGTCCGAAGAGCGCTACCGTATCATTGCCGACTATGCCTTTCACTGGGAGAACTGGTTCGGTCCGGATGACGAGATGCTTTACGTCAGCCTCTCCAGCGAGCGCATTACCGGCTATCCTCCGGAAAAATTCATGGAGGACGCCAGGTTCATAGAAAAATTGATCCACAAGGACGATCTGCCCCACTGGCTGCAGTACATGGCGGACAAAAGCCAGATCGAAAAGGGCTCCATTGATTTTCGTTTCTTCCGCAAAGACGGACTGATGCGCTGGCTGACGCAGGTCAGCCGCGTGGTGCGCGGAAAGAACGGCGAATACCTGGGCACGCGTTGCTCCATCAGCGACATTACCAGCCGTAAGCAGCTGGAAATTCAGCTCAAGTACCAGGCTCTGCACGACCCCCTGACTGGTCTGGCCAACCGGACCCGCTGCCTGGACCATATCGCCCAGGCCCAGGAACGTTCGCGCCAGCGCAAAAATTACAATTATGCCCTGTTGTTTTTGAACCTGGATCGTTTCAAGGTCATCAACGACAGCCTTGGGCACAAGTTCGGAGACAAGCTGCTGGTGCGTATCGGCGAACGTTTGCTACGCTGCGTACGCAGTCTGGATACCGTCAGCCGCTACGGCGGGGACGAATTCGTCATCCTCCTGGAGGAACTCGCATCGCATCGGGAAGCCATTCAGGTGGTCAAGCGTATCCGCAAGGAACTCACCGAAGAGTTCGATGTGGACGACCTGGATATTCAGACCTCGGCCAGCATCGGCATTGTCCTCAGCCCGCCTCAGACTCTGCAGCCCGAGGACCTGCTGCGCAATGCCAACCTTGCCATGCACAGGGCCAAGGAGCTGGGCAGAAACCGTTTCAAGGTGTTCACCACCCGTTTGCTGGACCAGGCCGTACGGTTGCTGACCATAGAAAACGACCTGCGGCACGCGCTGAGCAACAATGAATTTTATCTGGTCTACCAGCCCATCCTTTCGCTGGACAACCTGCAGCTGGTGGGCTTTGAAGCCCTCGTACGCTGGAATCATCCCCAGAAAGGGCTGATCCGGCCCAATGAATTCATTCCGGTGGCCGAAGATACGGGCCTGATCATTGAAATGGGGCTCTGGATTCTGGAAGAGGCCTGCAAGACCATGGCGTTCTGGCATGAGACTTTTTCCATGGGCTCCGAACTGATGATTTCGGTCAATGTTTCCGGCAAGCAGTTTTCCCAGTCGGACCTGGTGGAGCAGGTCAAGCGCATTCTGGAAAAAACCAAGCTGCCGTCCGAGCACCTGCGCCTGGAAATCACCGAAACCACCATCATGGAGCATGCGGATTCCGCCATCGACAAGCTGCACCGCCTCAAGCGGCTGGGGGTGACCCTGGGGATCGACGATTTCGGCACAGGCTACTCCTCCATGAGCTATCTGCAGCGCTTTCCCGTGGATCTGCTCAAGATCGACCTTTCCTTTGTGCAGCAGATGACCACCTCGCACGAGAATCTGGAAATCGTCAAAGGCATCATCTCCCTGGCCCACAGCCTCAAACTCGGCGTGGTGGCCGAGGGAGTGGAAACCCGCAAGCAGCAGGATCTGCTCTGCACACTCAACTGCGAGTACGCCCAGGGCTTTCTCTATTCGCGCCCCCTGGCGGAAAAGGAAGCCGGCCAGTACATCGCCCTGTTTTCAACCCGAAATGAAGAATGCCTGGAGCCCTGACAGCTCCACGCGTCCCCCCCCTTGCTCAGGCTTTTTCATTCTGAAATGGTCTGGCGATGATCCTCCGTTACCCCTCCCATTCGTAGCCGTTTCTGAAACATACGCGAGCTTCCATGCGCTCGAACAGCCGCAATAATCCATAGCGCGTACGGTCCAGAAAGATGAAGTTCGGGTTGATACGCAATGTGCGGAATACCTGCTTCAGATTTCTGGAAATGTCTTTGCCCTGGGAAATGAAGTCTTTCTCACGGGAAAAATCAAAATATTCATGCTGGTACAATCTGCTGAACCAGGCTGCGTATTGCCCCAGCGCTTTACGAATCTGCTGTTCCATTTCCGTGTTCATATTTTCAGGGATGGTCCCGATACGTTGGAACAGGTCCATGGCATCCGCGTTGTCGCCATTGCAGAGTACCTGGGGCATTCGCCTGACCAGGTCGGTAAATGAGGCGTCAAAGCGTTTGATGCAGCCGAAATCGACCAGTCCCATGAGGCCTTGCGGACAACCGTCTGGTAAAACGATGTAATTGCCAGGGTTGGGGTCAGCATGAATTGCGTGCAATTCGTACAGACTCCTGGTGAAGATATCCTGCAGTAGTTGAGCCGTTCTGTCGCGGTTCGCGGCATCCGGCCCGTCGGCAAGCCATTCATTTAGCGGTTGCCCTGGCAGCCGCGTCAGACAGAGAACGGATGCGGTGCACCAGGGGTCATGCACGTGGGGAATGCAGACATCCGCCATTTGCAATTTTTCCCGGAAAAAAGTGGCATTGACTGCTTCCTGCAGATAATCGGTTTCTTCCATGAGCCTGGCTTCTATTTCCTCCATGGACAACCGGACATGCTCTGCCTCGGCAAAGGGGCGGAGCAGACGTTGCAGAATGGCCACATCGCTGCGGATGGTTTCATGTATTCCGGGATATTGAATCTTCAACGCCAGATCGGTGCCGTCTGGAGCCGTTGCCCTGTGTACCTGCCCCAGGCTGGCAGCGGCAAAGGCCTTGGATTCGAACGACGCGAAGATCTTTTCCGGAGCGACTCCATAGGCATTTTGCAATAGCTTTCGAGCCAGGGCCCGGTTGATGGGCGGGACCTGGTTGTACGAACGTTCGAATTGCGCCCGGATTTCCGGAGGCAGCATGTCCAGTTCCAGGCTCAACAATTGGGCGATTTTCAGGGCTGTTCCCTTGAGCCTGCAGAGTCCCTCGAACAGGGTGCGCGCACTCTCGGAGGCGAATTTGCGCTTGGCGTCGGCCTGCTTCTTCGGGGAGAGGAAGGGCTTTTCAACCGTGTATTTCAGATACTGACTTCCCACACGGGCCGCTGTTTTGCCTCCCACCACGCTGCGGGCCAGTTTGCCTTTCGGGACGTTGTCACCGGGGTTCATGGTCCATGAACTCCTTTTTGATACGGTTGAAATTTTCGCGTTCTTCCATGATCAGATCTATTTTGCCAAGTACGTGAGATTTGAACAAAAAGGAAAGAAGGCCAGTGGCTTTATCCAGAACCCCGGACTTGAGCATGGTGTACCCCAGGTCCAGGCTTTTATCGATAAAGATGGTGGTGTTGCAGAATTGTTCCGAGTCGTCCTTGACCCAGTACAACACCACGGCGACAAAAAAATCCCAGATAAAATGGCAGAGCAGTTCCCGCAGCAACACTTCCGGAATGTCTCCGGAATCAATGGCCGCCTGCAATTGGCTGTCCGCTATATTGATAAAGAGCGTACGGATGGCTCGGGCTTCCTTTCCTGCGGGAATGGGATGAAAAAAAATGGAGGGAAAGGTCTCGGCCACGAATTCACGGTCCGCCAGAAAATCTCCCAGGACCGTCTCGAACAACAGTTGCAATCGTTCGCGCAGGTCGTATTCCTCAAGGACTTCCACCTGCTCCATTTCTGATTGAGCCTGTTCCAGGGCATCGAAATAATACCCGTAAAGCAATGCCTCTTTGGTGGGAAAATAATTGTAGATGGTGGCGTCTCCCACGCCGGCCTGACGCGCTATGGCCCGCATGCTTGCGGCCCGGAATCCTTTTTCGATGATGATGTCCACAGCGGCCTGAATTATCGTTTGTCGGGTTTCCATTTTTTGCTTGGAACTGATTTTCATTTTTATCTCGAAAATGCTATTGATTAAATCAAAAAATAATGGTTTTTTTTATGTATAGTTTTTATTTAAAAGTCAAGCTGGTTGCTCAACTCTATTTAAGGAGGTCCCATGAAATTGAAACAGTTGATTGCTGGCTGCCCTGAACTGGCGAAGATTGCGGACGAGGCGGATGACCTGCATACGGTTGCGTTTGAAAGCAGGGGAACTCTGCGGGAATTTCTTGCTGCTTCACTCTCCTACATGCCGGGATGGATGCGGTTTCTGTATCGCATCCGCTGGGGCTTCGTACGCTTGTTGGGTGTTCGTCAGGACGGGATTCCGGAAAAGATCGGTATGGGTGCTCGAGACGTGCCCTTCGTACCCGGCGGTCAGGCCGCCATATTCACCGTATTGGCTGCGGAAGAGGAGTGTTTCTGGATGGCGGCGGCGCAGGACGCCATGATCAAGGGCTATCTGGGAGTGGTACGGGAGCCTCTGGAAAACGGGTCCAGCCGTTTTTACGTAATATCCGGTGCGCGGTTTCTGCGCCGGACCGGCAGGCTGTACTACAATGTGATTCTGCCTTTTCACCATGCCGTGGTTCGAGGCATGGGCAGGGCCGCGGTACGCTGACGCTCTGTTTAGCCGCGTCGCTTCAGACGTTGATGCAGCACCAGCCCCAGGATGATCAGCCCCAGTCCTGCGTACGTCGCGGGCAGGATGGCTTCGCCCAGGAGGTAGTGGATGAAGACCAGGGACAGAAACGGTGAGATGAAGATCAGGTTGCCCACCCGTGCGGTGTTTTCCGAAAGCCGCAGGGCTGTGAGCCAGAGCACGAAGGTCAGGCCCATTTCAAAGCATCCCACGTAGGCGGCCCCCAGCACGCCCTGCCAGGGAACCGGCGCCACCTTGGAAAACAGCAGGCAGACCAGCAGGCAGGGGGGCAGGCTGCAGAGAAAATTGGCGAACAACCCGGCTACGGGGTCCCGGGTGTCGCGCGTATTGCAGATCCAGTACAAAGCCCAGATAACCGTACTTCCCAGTGCCAGTGCCACGCCCAGGGGGTTGGAAAAACGCAGGGCCAGCAGGTCGCCGTGGGTGGAGATCACCAGCACGCCCGAGTAGCTCACCAGTACGGCCAGGAGTTCGCCCTTGCCTATTTTCTGGCCAAGCATGGGAATGGAAAGCAGGGTCAGGGTGATGGCCCACGTATAGTTCAGGGGCTGGGCCTCCTGCGCGGGCAGCAGGTCGTAGGCCTTGAAAAGCACCATATAATATATCAGCGGATTCATCAGCCCGAACAGTACGGATTGCAGCCATTGCCTGGGTGTGAAGGCGCGGAGCTCTTTCAACCGTCCGCCGGCCAGCAGGATGACCAGCAGCACCAGGCTCGATACCAGCGAAGCATAGAACACCAGCTGGATCGGATCCAGAAAACGGAGCGAATACTTGAAGGCCGTGGCCACCGTGGACCACAGCAGCACCGTGCCCAATCCGTATGCGTATGCTTTGCGCTGGTTTTTCATAGAATTTTTAAGGGGAGAATGTTGGGGCTCTGCCCCAAACCCCGCCAGGGAGGAACGCCTCCCTGGACCCGCGATTAGGGGGAATAAAAGATTTTTAAGCTGCCGCAGGCATTCAACCCCGGTTACATCAGGGTTTTTCGTTCGCCGAGCATGATCAGGACCATGTCGGTGTCGATGTATTCCTTGCCGGCCAGGATCATTTCCTTTTTGGCGTCTTTGCAGGCCAGGGTGATCTCCGCGTGGCTCAGACCTTCGGAAAGCTGCATAAGTTCATCCCAGGCGATGTCTTTGGTGGGCTCTTTGTCCAGGATGTGTTTCAGCAGCCAGGTCCGTTCCTCCACGCTGGGCAGGGCGTAGTGGATGGTGTCGTCGAAACGCCGGTGCAGCGCGTAATCCAACATCTGCGGATGGTTGGTGGCGGCCAGGATGATGCTTTCGGATTTGTCGTCGTCCATGAGCTGCAGAAAGCTGTTCAGAGTCCGCCGCATTTCGCCCACGTCGTTACTGGCCGTACGCGATGCGCCGATGGAATCGAATTCGTCGAACAGATAGACCCCGCGGTGACGGCCCATGCTTTGGAAGATCAGCCGCAGCTTGCCCGAGGCCTCGCCCAGGTAGCGGGTCAGCACGCCTTCCAGCCGGATGGTGAACAGCGGCAGCTGCAGTTCGCCGGCCAGGGCCGAGGCGGTCATGGTTTTGCCGGTGCCGGGAGGGCCGAGCAAAAGAAACTTGCGCCTGGCCGTGAGATCGTGTTTCCGCAGCACGTCCGCCATCTGGTTCTCGCGCAGAATACGTTTGAACCTGCCCATGACGTCCTCGCGCAGCACCATGTCCGGAATGCCCAGACTGGGGCGACTGGAGAGCAGCAGTTGCGACAGTTCGCTGTCCAGAGAGACCCGCGGACTGTCGGAATGCAGTTCGCTGGCGGCAATCTGACCCAGCAGACGCAGGGCAAAATCGCGTTTGCCCGCCTTTTCCAGCTCCTCTGCTATTTGCCGGGCGACCTGGTCGAATCCTTTGTCGTCGCCCGCATAATGGCATTGGAGCAGCTTGAGAAGTTGTTCACCTGTGGCCATGCACTTTGTATAGTGCAGTTTTTCTGCCGGGACAAGCGCCTTGCAAAGAACTCGGCGCAAGGCCTGTCCTGTGCGCGCTTATTTGTCCATGCCGCCGTTGGCCCGCAGATCCGCCAGCAGGCTGGCGACATCCGGATAGATGGCGTTGCAGCTGCCTTCCACCATGGCATTGACCTGGCTGACCCTGGTGTCCCCGGAATTTCTGAAATCCGTGCGTACGCAGAAAATCGGCCCGCGTTGCAGGGCGTAATAATAGCCGATTTCCCAGGCCGTGCCGTCATCCACCATGGGCCCGTCGAGCAGGGCGATGATCATGTCGGCCGAGGCCGCATGGTCGCGGCAGCGCGCGAAAATATGGTGCAGCGCCTGGTCGCCCCAGCCCTGGATCTCCTCGAGGGGAAAGGATTCGCCGGGCCAGATCAGTCTGGCCTCGGGCAAGGCCTTCTGGATCTGCTGTTTGCTTTGCTTCCACCACTGCTTTTCCGCCTCGGTAAAAAGCGGCCCGGCCAGGTAGACAGTGGCGTCCTTGGGCAAGGGCTGTTTTACGGCAAAGGCATTGGGCGCGTGTTTTTTCTGTTGCGCGGCGGATTGCGGGTCAGCATCTCCGGCCAGGGTTGCGGAAGAACACAAAACAAGGCTGAGAAGGGTGAAAAGGAAAATGCGCATTGGCAGCTCCAGGGACAGAAGTGCTAAAGGATTTTTTCCAACGGGAATGAAAGATCTTCGCCGAATTCGGCAAGAAATACGTCTATCTCAGGGATATTATGCAATTCCAGACTGTTGCGTAATGTTTTCTGAGCAATCTGAAAGTCCGAATTGCCCAGTTTGGATTCTTCCACACATTTGTAATAGGCGCAGATGACATCCGCGGCCTTGCAGAGCTTGTGCAACTCTTTGTCTTCCTCCCGGGACATGAAAATCCATTCGTAATCATCGCGGAGGTCTTCCGGGAGCATGGAGTAGAAGCGCATGGCCACAAGTTCCTCAATTTCCTTGAAAGAGTTCTGCAATTCCGGAGTAAGGTTCTTGATGGGAGTGGGCAGGTCCGTGGTAACCACTTCGGCGCAGTCGTGGTAAAGCGCATAGAGTACGAGCCGCCCGAGATCCACAGAGCCGTTGAAACGCTTGTTGCGGATGACGCCCAGCATATGCGCCACCATGGCCACCTGAAAGCTGTGCTCCTGGATGTTTTCCGAAATGGAACTGCGCATGAGGCCCCAGCGCTGGACATACTTCATACGAAATAGATAGGCGAAAAAGCTGCTTTGCATATGCGAAACTCCTGGATGGGATTTTTTTCGTACGGGACGAATGCAAATCCGGCCTTTACAGGAGACTGCTCAGCAGCAGGATGCAACGTATCCTCACTGAGCAACAGGGAGGGGCAGTGGTAACTGCCGGGCTCTTATTGGGATGCGGCTGATGTAATTAGATACCAGTTTTGCGATAGATAGGCCATATGTTTCTGAAGACGGGGATAAACTCATGGTTCTGCGAGAAGCATGCAGGATAAAGAAAGGGGGAAAATGCCCCTTGTCGGGCTGGATGGGATCGAATCAGGCCGGATCAGGACAGGAATTGCAGCAGGCTCTTGATGTCCGGGAAGATGGCATTGCAGCAGCCTTCGATCATGGCGTTGACGCAGGCGCCCAGAGTGTCCCCGCCGTTGCGGAAGTCCGTACGTACGCCGTAGATGGGCCCTCGCTGCAGGGCGTAGAAGTAGCCCAGTTCCCAGGCCGTGCCGTCGTCCACCATGGTGCCGTCGAGCAGGGCGATGATCATGTCGGCCTTGGCAGCATGGTCGCGGCAACGGGCGAAAATCCTGTGTTTTGCCTGGTCGCCCCATGAACTTATTTCTTCATTGCTGAAGAGATCGCCGGGCCAGATCGGCCGCGCCTGGGGCATTGCCTGCTCTATCTGGCGGATGGTGTTGCGCCACCAGGCCCTTTCCGCCTCGGTGAATAGCGGACCGGCCAGATAGATAACGGAATCGCGTACTATTGGATTGGTCATGGGACAAGTTTTGGGCGTATTTTGAGGAATACAAACAAGTACGTCGCAGTTCTGTTGAAAAAGGAAAATACTCCCATTTTTGTTTACTATTCCAGGATGTTATTCGCCGAGGTAGGCCTTGCGGATGTCGGCGTTGTCCAGCAGCGCGGAAGCCTGATCTTCCAGCACCACGCGGCCGGTTTCCAGCACGTAGCCGCGCTGAGCCAGGCGCAGGGCCAGGTTGGCGTTCTGCTCCACCAGCAGGATGGTGGTGCCGCGCTGTTTGTTGATGTCGCTGATGGTCCGGAAGATGAGCTGCACCACCAGGGGTGCGAGTCCCATGGAGGGTTCGTCCAGCAGCAGCAGTTTGGGGCGGCCCATGAGCGCGCGTCCCATGGCCAGCATCTGCTGCTCGCCGCCGGAAAGCGTACCGCCTGGCTGGCGGCGGCGTTCCTTGAGCACCGGGAACAGGCTGAAGACCCATTCGATGTCCTCGGCGATGCCTTTGGGGTCCTTGCGGAAATAGGCGCCCATGTCCAGGTTTTCCTGCACTGAAAGGCGCGGGAAGATCCTGCGGCCCTCGGGCACCTGACAGAGTCCCTGGCTGGGCAGTTTGTCCGCGGAAACATTGTGGATGGGTTTGCCCTGGTAAAAGACCTTGCCGGTCTGTGGGCGCAGAATACCGCAGATGGTCATTAGCGTGGTGCTCTTGCCCGCGCCGTTGCCGCCGATGATCGTGACGATTTCGCCGGGAAAGATCTTCAGCGAAATATCGCGAATTGCCAGAATCCGGCCGTAGGCCGCGGATACGCTCCTGCACTCGAGTATGGGATCTGCCGTGTTTGTCATAAGAAAATTTTTTGTAAGTAACGTTGTATTGGGGCGTTGCCCCAAACCCCGCCAGGAGGGAAACTCCCCCCTGGACCCGCGGACAGGGTGAAAAATTACGCGGACAGGGTCGTGATCAATTCAGCTAAAAGTTTTTGGGGATTCTTAAACCCCTTTTTCTAAAAAGGGGTTTAAGCCGCCGGAGGCATCTTTCCCCCCATTACACCAATTTTCGTCAGTGGTTTTCTTCCGAGCGGCTGCCGAAGCGCGAGGCTGGTATGAGCCCTTTGGGCCGGAAGACCATCATGATGGTCATGGCCGCGCCAAAGGCCAGCATGCGGTACTGTTCGAAATCACGGAACACTTCGGGCAGGGCGATCAGGGCCAGCGCGCCCACGATAACACCGGGAATGGAGGCCATGCCGCCCAGCACCACCATGGAGAGCACCATGGCGGATTCGATGAACGAGAAGCTGCCAGGGCTGACAAAGCGCATCCGCGCGGCGAAAAAGGCTCCGGCCAGGCCGCCGAACACGGCGCCCATGGCATAGGCCAGCAATTTGAAGCGAAAGGTGTTCACGCCCATGAGTTCGGCCGCTGTTTCATCCTCGCGTATGGCTTCCCAGGCGCGTCCCACGCGCGAGTAGTTCAGCCGGTAGACCGCCACCACGGTGAAGATGGTCAGTCCGAAGATGACCAGATACAGGTAGGGCAGTTTTTTGAGATAGAAATCCTCGAAATGCAGCCCCTGGGCGAATTCCGGAATCAGGATCATGGGCGCCTTGATGCCCAGCAGCCCGTTGGGACCGTTGGTCAAAGACATCCAGTTGTTCAGTACGATACGGACGATTTCGCCGAATCCGAGGGTGACGATGGCCAGGTAGTCGCCCCGCATCCGCAGGGTCGGGTAGCCGATGATGCAGCCGGCCAGGGCGGCCATGCAGCCCGAAATGGGCAGGCAGACCCAGAACGAAATATTGTACCCCAGGCTGAGCAGCGCGTACGTGTAGGCGCCCACGCCGTAAAAGGCGATGTAGCCGAGGTCCAGCAGACCGCAAAGACCCACAACGATGTTCAGGCCGAGCCCCAGGCAGACGTAGATGAGCACGTTGATGGAAACGTCCAGGGTATAGCGTCCGCCGAACGCCGGGACCAGCATGCAGCAGGCTATGAGCAGTCCGAACACCAGCCACTTGGGCAGCCGGTTGGTGGTGGTGACCAGGCCGTCGGAGATCTTGCCGATGGGCGTGGTGATGAACAGCAGCTTGTCGTTTCTCTGCAACAGCCAGATGACCACGCAGACGGCCGAGACCGCAGCCACATAGCCGAGGACCCGCAGACTGCTGGCGAATTCGAGCCCGTCCTTGCTGATGCCCATGAGCGGCCAGAGCAGCAGGTAGAACCAGGCCAGACCGATCAACCAGACTTTGAGTACTTTCTTATACGCGTGTGTCATTGACATTCTCGCCCATGATGCCCGTGGGCATGAAATAAAGAACTGCAATCATGATGATAAAGGCGAACACGTCTTTGTATTCGCTGGAAATGTAAGCTGCCGCGAAAATTTCCACCATGCCGATGACCAGGCCGCCGATCATGGCGCCGGTGATGTTGCCGATGCCGCCGAGAACCGCCGCGGCAAAGGCCTTGATGCCGGGCACAAAGCCCATGTCGTAGCGCACGGCGCCGTAGTACATGCCCACCATGATGCCCGCGGCTGCGGCAAGAGCCGCGCCGATGGCGAAGGTGGCGCTGATGATGCGGTTGGAATTGATGCCCACCAGTGCGGCCATGACCTTGTCCTGGGCTGTGGCGCGCATGGCCTTGCCCAGCTTGGTCTTGAACACCAGCGCGTTGAGTCCGAGCAGCAGCAGGGCGGTGATGGCCACGATGAGGATCTGCATGTAGCTGACCGTGACATCACCCATGTGGATGACGCTGGAACGGAAAACGCTGGGGTAGGTCTTGTCGTAGACGCCCTGGGTCAGCATCAGGCCGTTCTGCAGAAAAATGGACATGCCCAGTGCGGAGAGCAGCATGGAAAGCCGGGAGGCCTTGCGCAGCGGCAGGTAGGCCACCTTTTCCACCGCCATGGCCAGCATGGCCGCGTAGGCCATGGCCAGGATGAACGATGCGCCGAGGCAGATCCACGGGTGGCTGTCCACATAGCCCTGGGCGGACAGATAACTGAGCACGATGACGCCCATGTATCCGCCCGAAGCGTAAAACTCGCCGTGGGCGAAGTTGATGAGTTGGATAATGCCGAAAACAAGGGTGTAGCCCAGGGCGATGAGTGCGTAAAAGCCGCCCAGGGTGATCCCGTTGATGCATTGCTGGAGAAAAAAGTCCATTAGGCCTGCTCAGTTTTGTAACCCTCCGGAAGGCCTGGCCTTCCGGAGGATAATGTCGGTAAGAATGGCGTCAACCGGTTTAGAACTTCTTGCCGGTTGCGGGGTCGAAGTAAGGCACGAATACGTCGCCCTTGACTTCATAGATGATGTAGTTGGAACCGGAGTCGCCGTTGTCTTCGAACTTGATGTGCTTGGAAGCGCCGTCGGTATCGATCTTCATCAAGGCCTCGCGGATCTTGTCCGGATCGGTGGAACCGGCGGACTTGATGGCGGTCAGCATGGACCAGGCGCTGTCGTAGGCATAGGCGGAGTAGGCGCCCGGCGCGCCGTAGGCCTTTTCGTAAAGTTCGATGAACTTCTTGTAGTTGGGGGTGTTTTTGTCAACCCAGCCAAAGGTGAAGAACACGCCCTGGGCGTCTTCCTTGGCTTCCTTGATGAAATTGGGGTGGTATACGGCGTCCTGGCTGAGGATGGCGCACTTGAGACCCTGCTGGCGCACCTGCTTGATCATCTTGATGCCGGAGGAGGAATTCTGCAGGCTCATGTAGAAAACATCGGGGTTGGCCTGTTTGATCTTGGTCAGCACGGCGGAAAAGTCCATGTCGCCTTCGTTGACATGCTCGTGGGCCAGCACTTCGATGCCGGCTTTCTTTGCGGCTTCGGCCACGAATTCGGCCAGGTGCTGCGAGTAGGTGGTCTTGTCGTCCAGGATATAAACGGTCTTGGCCTTGAGCACGTCCTTCATGAAGGTGACGGCGGCCTGGGACTGGTGTTCGTCGATACCGCACATCCGGAACATGTACTTCAGGCCGCGGGTGGTGACCTTGGGGTTGGTGGAGGCCGGGGTGATCATGGGGATCGGGCCTTCATCCAGCACTTCGGATGCGGGGATGGTGGCGGAAGAGCAGTAGGAGCCGACAACAGCGGAAACATCTTCGCTCAGCAGTTTGTTGGCGGCGGCAACGGCCTGGCGCGGATCGCAGGCGCTGTCCTGGGAGACGACTTCGATTTTGGAGAATCCGGGGATGCCGCCCTCGGACTGGAAAAGTTCCACGGCGGCTTTGGTGCCGTTGACAATGTCGTTGCCGTCAGCGGCGTAAGGGCCGGTGATGGGGCTGATGGTGCCGATTTTCAGAACTTTGTCCTCGGCGGAAGCGCCCATGGCGAACAGCAGAGTCATGCTCAGAGCCAGCAAAACTACGATTGATTTCTTCATTGTGTCTGCTCCCTCACAATACGGGTTGATTTTAGTCCTCGGTTTGCTGTCCGAGGTACGCCTCGATAACCGTGGGATCGTGCTGGATCACCTCGGGTTTTCCTTCTGCTATCTTTTCTCCATGGTCCAGGACCACCAGGTGGCGGCAGATGCCCATGACCACCTGCATGTCGTGCTCCACCAGCAGCACGCTGATCCCCCGATCCCGGATCCGCTGGATAACGTCCATCAATTCGCGTGATTCCGCAGGATTCAGCCCTGCCGCGGGCTCGTCCAGCAGCAGCACGGACGGATCGGATGCCAGGGCCCGTGCAATCTCCAGACGGCGCTGATGGCCGTAGGGCAGATTTTTGGCCACGACATTGGCGTCCTGCTCCATTTCCATGAAACTGAGAGACTTGAGTGCGTTTTCACGAATTTGTTTCTCTTCGCGACGCTGGGAAGGCAAACGCAGAATGGAACCGACCACTCCGGCCTTGGAGCGGGCGTGCTGGGCGATCATCACGTTTTCCAGTGCGGTCATGTTCTGGAACAGGCGGATGTTTTGAAAAGTGCGGGCAATGCCGGCGGTAAAAATCTTAAACGGGCGTACACCCTTCATGGATTTGCCGGAAAAACGGACATCCCCGGATGAGACCGTATAGACACCTGTGATGACGTTGAAGATGGTTGTTTTACCGGCGCCGTTAGGGCCGATAAGACCGACGATTTCGCCGGGGTCGATGGTGAAACTGACCTCGGAGAGCGCACGGATGCCTCCAAAATTGACACTGACTTTTTCCAACTCCAACTGCTGCTGCGTGGTGTGCTGCATAGAAATTTCTGCCTTATCCCCGATACGCGCTAATATTTAGTCCTTTGACATACTTGCACTCGGCTTTTTTTGCAAGTATGTCAAAAGTACAGCTATTATCAGATGTAACGAAGAGTTTCCTGGTCGACTAAAGATAGTGCGTACGCGTATTCACCAAGAAAAGAGAGGATCTGATGAGCGAACGGGCCGAACTGGATCAGCGGATTATTGTACGGGGGAAACAGTTTTTCGAGAGCATCCGCGGTGAAGCTCCCTCCATTTTCAACAAGGGCTGGTGGACCGGAAAGGTCATGGACTGGTGCATGCAGAACGAAGCTTTCAAGATACAGATGTTTCGTTTTGTCGATGTGCTGCCCTATCTGACCACCACCGAATCCCTGAGCAGGCACATCGACGAGTATTTCGGCAAGGAGGAAGAGGTTCCTGCCGTGCTCAAATGGGGCGCCGGCAGCGTGGGGGGCTCCAGCCTGGCCGGCAAGCTCGCCGGCAAGGTGCTTTCCATGACCCTGCGCGGGAACATTGAAAAAATGGCCCGCCAGTTCATCATCGGCGAAAAGACCGACGAGGCCATCAAGAACATCCGCAAGCTGCGCAAGGACGGGTTCGCGGTGGTGGTGGACCTGCTGGGCGAAGCCACGGTCAGCGAAGCCGAAGCCGACGCCTACCTGGCCGATTACCTCGGCCTGCTGGATGCGCTGGAAACGGAGCAGCCCAAATGGAAAGCCCTGCGTACGGGCGATGACGGTCCGGACTGGGGGCACGAGCCCAAGGTCAACGTGGCGGTCAAGCCTTCGGCCTTTTACTCCCAGGCCAGACCCGCGGATCTGGACGGTTCGGTGGCGGGCATCATGGGGCGGGTTTCGCAGATTTACCGCAAGGTCAAGGCCCTGGGCGGCTTCCTGTGCATCGACATGGAGCAGCGGGCCTACAAGGACATCACCATCGAGCTGTTCAAACGGCTGCGCAGCGATCCCGAGTTTCGCGACTATGACGGGCTGGGCATCGTGTTCCAGGCCTATCTGAAGGAAACCGGGCAGGATATAAAAGAACTGCTGGACTGGGCCCGGTCCGAGGGGCTGCCCATTTCCATCCGCCTGGTCAAGGGCGCCTACTGGGACTACGAGACCGTGCTGGCGCGCCAGCGCGGGCTGCCCGTGCCGGTTTACGAAATCAAGGCCGAATCCGACGCGGCCTTCGAACGCCATGCCGGACGCATTCTGGCCAACCACGACATCTGCCGTCTGGCCTGCGGTTCGCACAATATCCGGACCATCAGCGCGGTCATGGAAATGGCCCTGGAGCTCAAGGTCCCGGAATCACGCTACGAATTTCAGGTGCTCTACGGCATGGCCGAACCCGTACGCAAAGGGCTGCAGACCGTGGCCGGGCGGGTGCGGTTGTATTGTCCGTACGGGCAGTTGATTCCGGGCATGGCCTACCTGGTCCGGCGTCTGCTGGAGAACACGGCCAATGAATCCTTTTTGCGGCAGAGTTTTTCCAGCTCCCTGGACGTGGACCGGCTGCTGGCCAATCCGGAAGACCTGGCCCTGAAACAGACCATGAAGGTCCGGAAATTCGATCGTTTCGAGAACGAGCCCGTGGCCGATTTCACCCTGGAGGACGAACGCCGGGCGTTTGCGGAGGCCGTGGCCAAAGCCCGGACGCAATTGCCGCGCGAATGCCCGCTGTTCATCAACGGCAAGGCCCTGGATACCGTGAACATCATCGAATCCGTGAATCCGGCCAATCCGGAAGAGGTGGTGGGGCGGGTTTCCCAGGCAGGGAAAGCCGAGGCGGATCAGGCCCTGGAAGCGGCCAAGGCCGCCTTTCCGGCCTGGCGCGACACCGACCCTGCCAGGCGGGTGGAGATGCTGCGCCGCGCCGCCCATTATGCGCGCAAGCACATTCACGAACTGTCGGCCTGGCAGATTCTCGAGGTGGGCAAGCAATGGGACCAGGCCCACGGCGATGTGGGCGAAGCCATTGATTTCATGGAATACTACGCGCGCGACATGTTGCGCCTGGCCCGGCCGCTGCGCTGCGGACATGCTCCCGGCGAGCGCAATGACTACTTCTACGAACCACGGGGCACGGCCCTGGTGGTGGCGCCCTGGAACTTTCCCCTGGCCATATCCTGCGGAATGTGCGCGGCGGCCATGGTCACGGGCAACTGCGTCATCTACAAGCCCTCCAACCTTTCGCCGGTCATCGGACAGACCCTCTGCGACATCTTTCAGGAAGCCGGATTTCCTCCGGGCGTATTCAACTATCTGCCCGGACCGGGCAGTGAGATCGGCGACTACCTGGTATCGCATCCGGATGTGGCCACCATCGCCTTTACCGGGTCCATGGAAGTGGGCCTGCACATCTGGGAAACCGCGGGTCAGACCCTGCCGGGCCAGCCGCAGCTCAAACGGGTGATCTGCGAAATGGGCGGCAAAAACGCCGTGATCATCGACGACGACGCGGACCTGGACGAAGCCGTGCTGCAGGTGCTGTATTCGGCCTTCGGATTCCAGGGGCAGAAATGTTCGGCCTGCTCACGGGTTATCGTGGTGGATGCCATCTACGACCGTTTTGTGGAGCGGCTGGTGGAAGCGGCCCGTTCCATTGCTATCGGTCCGGCCGAAGACCCGGCCAATTATATGGGGCCGGTAGTGGATGCGTCCGCGCAGACCAAGATCCGCGAGTATATCGCCATTGGAAAACAGGAAGGCAGGCTGCTGCTCGAGCGGGAAGTTCCGGATACGGGCTACTACGTGCCCCTGACCATCTTTGCGGACGTGGACCCCAGCGCGCGCCTGGCCCAGGAGGAGATCTTCGGACCGGTGCTGGCCGTGCTGCGCGCAAAGAGTTTCGAACAGGCCGTGGAGATAGCCAACAATACGCGTTTCGCCCTCACCGGCGGGGTGTTCAGCCGCAGTCCGCGCCATCTGGACTATGCGCGTACGCATTTTCGCGTGGGCAACCTCTACCTGAACCGCGGCACCACCGGCGCCATGGTAGAACGCCAGGCCTTTGGCGGCTTCAAGCTCTCGGGCGGCGGCACCAAAACCGGCGGACCGGATTATCTGCTGCATTTCATGGATCCGCGCGTGGTCACGGAAAACACCATGCGCCGCGGATTCGCCCCGGCGGATGAGGAAGAATAGGAAACGTCAGCAAAAGGGGCAATGGCCATACGTCAGTTTCGTATAACGGTATGGCCACTGTCCCAACGAATTTTCTTTTCGTATTCAGTGAGCAAAAAGTCATTTCAGACAGTGCCATTCGGTAAGCTCAGAATCGGTATTTTTTGTTGTATCGTTAAGCTGATCCGGATCCGTTTTGATGTTTGTGCAGAGTAATGATGAAGAGTTAATCGGGTGGTATGGATTTCAAATAATTTCTTGGAGACATTTTGTAGTACTTCTTGAAGGCCTTGTAAAAGTTGCTGGTATTGCTATAGCCCAGCATGAACGATATTTTTTCTACAGGTAAAGTTGTGCCTTTCAAAAGAACACATGCGCGCTCCATGCGAATTTCCAAAAGTATTTGTGAAAACGATTTGCCGGATTCTCTTGTCAATAGTGATGATACATAGTTTGGATGAAAGTGGAATTGCTTTGCCAGTTTTTTGAGGGTCACTGTATCGAAATACTCCCCCATATATTGAATAATTTGATCAGACACCTTTTCCGACGTTGTTTTTTGATGTGTCTGGGCATACTGCCGTGCGATTTCCATCAGAAAGGAAAGAGCGAGAGGTTTCAATATATTCTGCGTATCTTCTTGTTTGTAGGCGTACTCAATGACCATCATTTCCAACAAAGTACGAACATTGCAATCCTGTTCCACTTTGAAATGAATGATCTCATCCGCAAAGCTTTGTGTCACCGGGTCAAGAAAGAAGTGAAAAAGTTTGGAATTTGCCGATAGCATTGGTAAAAAAGAACGAAAAAAGACTTCTTTCTGAATCAAAACCCCCACGATTATTGTTTCCTGGTTGTCATGTACGCAAAGAGCATGTCCTGCAAAAGGCTGTCCTGCAAATAATTCGTTTTCACGGATGACTATTTTATGGTCATACTGGTAACTCAGGGACTCATATTGCCCTTTGTAAGTGTAATTAAAATAGAAATAATCGTGTCTGTGGAGCAGTTCCTGAGTGCCGGTACTCTTATGAACACAGATCAGGATTTCTTCATCCGGATCTCCAGGCCATTTGTACATTTTTTCGTTCTTACTACCCGCCGGAAAATCATGGTATGTCCAGTCGAGTTCCAGAAAATGTGCCTGCAGTTTTTGGAGGGCAGTCGCCAGTAGTTTTCTCCCCATACTTCTTTCTCCAGAGCATTAAAAATCAGGATGTTTGATAGGCCCATGTGGCTTTGACCGGACGCGGATACTCCAAAAGTTTCGCGCAGGGTCCATTTGCGACTGGCCAAGGCCATTTTTTTCTGTGTGAGTGTATAAAATGATCTTATGATTTACCACTAAACTCGTTAAGATTTAGCGTTTCGCATTTTCGGGTATGGCATACAATAAGACTCATATCACTGGCATGTAATGCGCAGCTAAAAAAGATGGCCCGGTCCAGACAAGCAATTTTCAATATGTTACACGGAAATTGAGCAATAATCTGCCTGTAATGACTTCTTTCCACCTCTCGTTTCATTGGTCTTCATTTCTGAAAAATGTGAAATCGTCTTATCGCTACCGGAGTCTTTTTTGTGCTATGATTGAGAGACATGAAATTTGTATTCGCATTTGAGGAGGAAAGACCAAATGACGGAACTTGAAAAATTGGAAGCCGGTCTGGAGTACTGTTTTTTGGATGAAGAAGTTGCTGCCCGCAAAGAAAAGGCTTTGATACTATGCCGAAAATATAATGCCATTGATCCTGTTGACCAGGCCGCCCAGTTCAAAGTGTTGAATGAGTTGCTCGGATCTGCGGGCAGTCAGGTTTCCATCCAGCCTGACTTCAATTGCGACTGCGGAAAGAACATTCATGTCGGGCGGAATTTCATCGCCAATTACAACGTGACAATTCTCGATATCGCTCCTGTCCATATTGGGGATTACGCCATGATCGGCCCCAACACGATTATCACAACCGTGAATCATCCTCTTTCGGCAAGGGGGAGGCGCGAGCGGTTGGCGCAGGCCAAGCCCGTTGTCATAGGCGATGATGTGTGGATTGGCGGAAACTGCGTCATCCTGCCGGGGGTAACCATTGGAAACAATGTGATTATCGCGGCAGGGGCTGTTGTGACTAAAGATGTGCCCGACAACTGCATTGTGGCAGGAGTACCGGCGAAGAAGATCAAAAATCTCGAACCGGATGCTGATTTATAAGCATAGTATTGATGAAACGGAGACCACTAAACGGCCCGTTCATTACGCAATTATGGAGAAAAAATGAACTCTTTGACAGATGTATTCACACTCAACAACGGGTATGGGATTCCTTGTGTCGGTTTCGGCACATGGCAGACTCCGGATGGCGAGACTGCCGTATCAGCCGTACGTACGGCTCTGGATGATGGATATCGGCATGTGGACGCCGCAGCCGTATACGGGAACGAGGTCAGTGTTGGCAAAGGGCTCGCCGAATCCGGAGTTTCCAGAGAAGATATCTTTGTCACCAGCAAGGTCTGGAACAGCGAGAGAGGCTATGAACGAACGAAAAAGGCCTTTGAGAAGACACTCGCAGACCTGCAACTGGATTATCTTGATTTGTACCTGATTCATTGGCCGGCATCTTCGTCTCGTTTTACCGATTGGAAAGACATCAACCTTGAAACCTGGAGAGCAATGACAGAGTTGTACAAGGAAGGGCGTATTCGTTCCATTGGCGTATCCAATTTCATGCCGCATCATCTTGCTCCGCTGATGGAAACAGAAATACCGCCCATGGTTGACCAGATAGAATTTCATCCGGGCCAAATGCAGGAGGAAACTGTCGGGTTCTGCAAAGGGAATTCTATTCTCGCAGAGGCGTGGAGTCCTCTTGGAACGGGGAGGATGCTGTCCCATCCGCTGCTTGCCTCGATTGCGGAGAAATACGGCAAATCCGTTGCCCAGCTCTGCATCCGCTGGTGTTTGCAGAATGATGTCTTACCGTTGCCCAAGTCTGTAACGCCCGCGCGTATTGCGGAGAATACGAAAGTGTTTGATTTTCATATCTCTGACAAAGACATGAGCACGATAAACACAATGCCGTATTGTGGAGGCTCCGGACTGCATCCGGATGAAGTAGACTTTTAAAGCGCTCTTTCCCTGCAAAATGAAAAATAAAACGTCTGATTACGAAGCAGCCATTGCTGACACATTAAGACGAGTTGGAGTCAGAAAAGGCTTACGGTTGCTGGATTTTGGTTGTGGTTGGGGAGACTATGCGATACCGGCTGCACGGTTGGTGGAAAATGATGGAGTTGTCTACGCTGTGGACAAGGATGCATCCAGTCTGAACGAGTTGCATAAAAAAACAAAAGCGGTGGGAATAACAAACATTAAAATAATGAGAACAACCGGCAATCTTGAATTGCCTTTTGAGAGTAATTCAATTGATTTCATCCTGTTATACGATGTGCTTCATCACTACTACTTCACGGCAGGGCAAAGAGTCGTTCTTTTCAAAGAGATCAGGAGAATAGCTCAAGGAGACTGTACTATTTCTGTTTGCCCCAAACATATGGATTCAGCGATGCTAATAGAAGAAATGTCTGCTGCGGGGATAGTTTTTCAGCAAAAAAAGTATTTGAATCTGCTCCATTACCATGAGTTCGAGCAGGATTATTTATTCAATTTCAGTATTGGTACTGTACCCAGGAAAAACCGCGCATAGCCTGCCTGTTGGGGGTCATTCAAAGAATTGCAGACCATTTTTTGAGTTGCCGCAAAAAGGGGGGCTTGTAAGCCCCCCCTTTGCGTTCTACATATGGTTCCACCAGAACTTGGCGGTGCGTTTCTTGTCGCCCACCTTGAACAGGCAGATGATGCCGTACTTGCCCTTTTCCGTGGCCTTGAAGTTGGCGGCCAGGATGCCGCTGTAGTCCTTGAGGTCCACCACCTGGTCCTTGCCGTCCGGGCCGACCACCTTGACGCGGCCCACGGCTCCGGTGATCTTCTGGCCGTCGGCATCCATCAGCGAGACCATGACGTGGTGGGTGGAGCCCTTGTCGTCGTGCATGTTCATGCTGGCCAGGTCCATGACCTCGAACTGGGCCTTGACCCCGTCGATGGTTTCCGTGTGCTTGAAGTTCTTCATGTCGTCATGTCCGGCGGCGCTGTGGTCCATGCCTTCCATGGCCTGGGCCGAAACGGCCAGGCTGAGCATAAACATGGCGATCAATGCGATGGAAAGTTTTTTCATTGTATGTCCTCCAATTCCTGTTGTTTTGATGTTGACTGTGGTGCGTCCCCCGCGTCTTTGGGGAGTCCGATGCCTTTCCAGATGCCGTAGATGGCGGGCAGCACAACCAGCGTCAGCAGAGTGGCGCTGACCATGCCGCCGATCATGGGCGTTGCAATGCGTTTCATGGCCTCCGAGCCCGTGCCCGTGCTCCACATGATGGGCAGCAGCCCGGCAATGGTGGAGGCCACCGTCATCATCTTGGGGCGGACGCGCATGACCGCGCCGTCGATGATGGCTTCGTTGAGTCTTTTCTTGTCAAAACTATCCCCGTACATGGCCTTGAACTTTTTGTAGGAGAGGTCCAGGTAGATGAGCATGACCACGCCTGTTTCCGCGGCCACTCCGGCCAGGGCGATGAATCCGACGCCCACGGCCACGCTCATGTTGTAGCCCAGGTAGTACATCAGCCAGAGCCCGCCCGTGAGCGAGAAGGGCACGCTGCACATGACGATGAGGGCTTCGCCCACGTTTTTGAAGTTCATGTAGAGCAGCAGGAAGATCAGCATCAGGGTGATGGGGATCACCACCATCAGCCGCTGTTCGGCGCGGATCATGTATTCGTACTGCCCGGACCAGACAATGCTGTATCCCGGAGGCAGCTTGACCTTTTGCCGCACCGCGGCCTGCGCCTCTTTCACGTAGGTGCCGATGTCGATGTTGGAGATGTCCACATAGACCCAGGCGGTCTTGCGCGCGTTTTCACTCTTGATGGACGGCGCGCCCTTGGTGATGCGGATGTCGGCCAGCTGCGTGATGGGCACCTGCGCGCCACTGGGCGTGGGCACCAGGATGCGGCGCAGCTTTTCGGGCGAATCGCGCAGCTCCGAACCGTAACGCAGGTTCACGGGATAGCGGGCCAGGCCTTCCACGGTCTGGGTCACGTTCATGCCGCCGATGGCCGACTGGATGACATCCTGGACATCCCCCACGGTGAGCCCGTAGCGCGCCGCTTCTGCGCGGTTGATCTTGAAATCCAGGAAGTTCCCGCCGGTGACGCGTTCGGAATAGACCGAGGCCGTGCCGGGGAGGTTGCGCAGGGCGGCTTCCACCTGTTCGCCCAGGTCGCTGAGCGTCTGCAGGTTTTCACCCATGAGCTTGACCCCCACCGGGGTCTTGATGCCTGTGGAAAGCATGTCGGTCCGGGTCTTGATGGGCATGGTCCAGGCGTTGGTCAGGCCGGGAAACTGAATGGCCTTGTCCAGCTCCTGGGTGAGCTTGTCCATGGTCATGCCCGGACGCCACTGGTCCTTGGGCTTGAGGGTGATGGTGGTCTCCAGCATGGTCAGGGGGGCCGGATCCGTGGCTGTCTCGGCGCGGCCCACCTTGCCGGCCACGTTTTCCACCTCCGGAAAGGTGGCGATGATCCGGTCGGTCTGCTGCAGCAGTTCCTTGGCCTTGGTTATGGAAATGCCCGGCAGGGTGGTGGGCATGTAGAGCAGGTCCCCTTCGTTGAGCGGCGGCAGAAACTCCGAACCGATGCGCGTCCAGGGAATGTAGCTCACCAGAATGGCGGCCGCGGCCAGCAGCACCACCAGCAGCTTCGTACGCAGCACCACCCAGATCACCGGCTTGTAGATCCAGATCAGGAACCTGTTGATGGGGTTCTTGTCCTCGGCCAGAATCTTGCCCCGGATGAAGAATCCCATGAGTACGGGCACGATGGTCACGGCCAGAAAGGCGGAGCCCAGCATGGCGTACGTCTTGGTGTAGGCCAGCGGACGGAACATGCGTCCTTCCTGGGCTTCCAGGGAGAAGATGGGCAGAAAGCTGATGGCTATGATCAGCATGGAAAAGAAGATGGACGGACCCACCTCGATGGCGGCGTCGCGGATGATCTGCCAGTGCGGTTTTTTGCCCTTGTCGTGCTCCAGGTGTTTGTGGGCGTTCTCCACCATGACGATGGAGGCGTCCACCATGGCGCCGATGGCGATGGCAATACCTCCCAGGCTCATGATGTTGGCGTTGATGCCCTGGCGCTCCATGATGATGAAACTTATCAGCAGGGCCAGCGGCAGGGTGAGCACCCCCACAAAGGCGCTGCGCAGATGGAAGAGGAACAGGATACAGATGATGGCGACGATTACGCCTTCTTCCAGGAGCGTATGCTTGAGGTTGGAGATGGCCCGGTTGATCAGCTTGGAACGGTCATAGACGACCTTGATCTTGACGCCCTTGGGCAGGCCGTTTTCGATTTCCTTGAGCCGTTTCTTGACGTTGTTGATGACCTGCAGGGCGTTTTCTCCCGAGCGCATCACCACGATGCCGCCCACGGCCTCGCCATTGCCGTTGAGATCCAGCAGTCCGCGCCGCAGTTCCGGGCCGATCTGCACCTGGGCCACGTTGCGCAGCAGGATCGGCGTGCCGCGTTTGTCCGTGCCCAGGGGGATGCTGTAGAGGTCCTCGATGCCCTTGATATAGCCGAGGCCGCGGACCATGAATTCGGTCTCGCCCATCTCCACCACGCGTCCGCCCACGTCATTGTTGGAGCGTTGAATGGCCCTTTTCACCTTCTGGATGGGAATGTCGTAGGCCAGCAGCTTGTTGGGATCCACAATCACCTGATATTGTTTGACGAATCCGCCGATGGAAGCCACCTCGGACACGCCGGGCACGCTGGTCAGTTCGTAGCGCAGGAACCAGTCCTGCAGCGAACGCAGCTGCGAAAGGTCGTAGGTGTCGCTTTCCAGTGCATATTCGAACACCCAGCCCACGCCGGTGGCGTCCGGGCCGAGGGAGGGCGTCACATCCTTGGGCAGCCGTCCGGATACGTAGTTGAGCGCTTCCAGTACGCGGCTGCGCGCCCAGTAGAGGTCCGTGCCGTCCTCAAAGATGATGTAGACGAAGGAGATGCCGAAAAAGGAATACCCGCGCACCACCTTTGCGTAGGGCACGGCCAGCATGGCCGTGGTCAGCGGATAGGTGACCTGGTCCTCCACGACCTGGGGTGCCTGTCCGGGGTATTCCGTGAACACGATGACCTGGACGTCCGAGAGGTCCGGGATGGCGTCCAGCGGTGTTTTGAACATGGCGTACAGGCCCGCTCCGATGAGGAACAGGGTGGCCAGGATGACGAAGAACTTGTTCCGGATGGAAAAGTCGATGAGTGCTTTGATCATGCTCTTTCCTTTCCGGCCTACTGTTTTTTCTGATCAGACATGTTCAGATCGTCCATGTTCAGGTCATTCATCTGCAGGTCGTCCATGTTCAGGTCCGAGGTGTCGGCCTTGGGCGGGGCATTGCGTACTTCCAGCATTTTCTGGATGGCCTCGCGCAGGCGGCTTTCCGAATCCAGGAGGAACTGCGCGGAGAGCACGATCTGGTCGCCTTCCTTGAGTCCTTCCAGTACCTGGACGGTCTCCTTGGCGCCTTCCACGCCCAGTCTGACCTGGCGCGGTTCGAATTTGCCCTTCCCTCTGTAGAGGAACACCAGGGTCCGCTCGCCGCTGTGGATGACCGCTTCCTGCGGGATCACCAGAGACTGCCCCTTGACCTCGGAGTTCAGGTATACCGTGGCGTACATGTTGGGCTTGAGCAGCATGTTGGGGTTTTCGAACTCCAGGCGCAGCCGCGCAGTACGGGTCTTTGCGGACAAAAAGGGATAGATGAACAGTACTTTGCCCTTGAAGCGCTGGTCCGGCAGATAGGTGAGTTCCATTTCCGCGGGCATGCCTTCGGAGACAAAGGGCAGCTCGTATTCGTAGATTTCCACATCCACCCAGACCTTGGAGAGGTCGGCGATCTCGTACTGGTGCTCGCCTTCCTTGACGTAGTGCCCGTCAAAGGCATCCTTTTTGATGACCACGCCCGTGGCCGGGGAATACACGGTGACGTCCTTGCGGACTTGCATGTTCCTGCTCAGGGCGTTGATCTGCGCATTGGTGAAATCCCAGAACTGCAAGCGCGTACGCGATGCGTCCAGAAGTCGGCGGGCATTGTCCGCCACGCCCGGAATATTGCTGGCTGAAAGCCGCTTGTATTGACGGAGGGCCAGGAGGTATTCCTCCTGCGCGCTTACCAGCTCGGGGCTGTAGATATTGAACAGGGGCTGCCCGGCCTTGACCGATTCGCCCTCGAACTTGACGAAGAGTTTTTCGATCCAGCCGTTGAATTTGGTGTTGACCGTATAAATGAGACTTTCGTCGTAGGTGATTGTTCCCAGCGTACGGATTTTCCGGGTCAGTTCCTTTTTTTCCACCCGTCCGAAGCGTACGCCCATGTTCTGCATGGTTACCGGGTCGATACGAATGGTGGATGAAGGCTCTTTTTCATCGCCTTCCTCTTCGTATTCGGGCACCAGGTCCATGCCCATGGGAGACTTGCCGGGTTCGTTGCGAATGTAGGTGGGGTCCATGGGCGCCACCCAGTATTTGATCCGTTTGCCGTTTTTGGGGTCGATGTCCCCGGCCTTGAGTACGGGGTCCGCGGCAAGTGCGTATTGAGGAAATACGACTGCGGACTCCACGAACAGTACCGCCAGGGCGATGAAGAGAAATAGCGTCCGCATTAGTTGACCTCCTTGGGGAGTGTGATGTGCGTGATCATGTTTTGTGGTTTGGCTGAAGGTGCAAGGGATGCTGTGGGGCCCTTTGATGCGGATTGCGGGGCGGATTTGTGAGCTTCCTGGAAGTGGTCGTCCAGAATGTTCACCGCCACGGGCGCGCCCACGAGTTCTTCGAGTTCGGCCAGCTTGGACTGCAGGGTGAAATGGAAACGCGTATGCTTCAGCTCGTAGCGCAGCAAACGAATGTCCGCAGTGATCAGCGTATTGAATTCGATGGAGCCCACTTCGTAGGCCGACAGGGATGAATCAGCCCATTGTCCGGCCTGAAACATCAGGGCCTGGTCCAGGAGTTCGTAATTTTCCTGCTGGGAGTTTATTTCCGCCACCAGCGAATCGATGCGGTGGGTCAGGCCGTTTTTCAGGCTGTTCAGGGAAAGCTGCGCGGATTCGAATTTGTCCTTTGATCCGGCGAGCCGTTTGTCCTGCTTTTCGAAAAACCAGAGCGGGATGGTAAATCCCACGGCCGCGGAAAAGAAATCCGCCCGCTCCACGCCCATCTGGTCGCGGTCGCGCTGTCCGTAGGAAACGCTCAGGTCGAAGTCCGGCATGTAGTCCTGAATGGCCAGCTTGATGCCGGTCTTGGCCAGATCCACCTCGGCACGGCGTACGCGCATCCAGGGGGTGGTTTTGATGGCCTGTTTGACCAGCTCCTGAGTTTTTTCCGCCAGTTTGATCATGGGCGGACGCGGTACGACGGAAATGTCGGTGAACTGGTCGCGGTGCAGGATCTGGTTGATCAGATCCTTGTCCTGGCGGATTTTGCGGTCCAGTTCGTTTTTTTCGTCCAGCAGCTCGGACAGTTCCACCTGAGCCTGAAGAATGTCCTGCTGGCGGCCCGTGCCTGTGGAATAACGTGTTTCGGCCACACGCATCATGTCCGTGATCAGTCCGCGCAGACGCGTGTTGATCTCCAGCGCGGCCTGCTGATAGCCCAGGTCGTACCAGGCCTGCCTGACCTGGCGCACGATTTCGGCCTCCTTGACGCCGAGGTTGGCGGCCACGACTTCGGCCTGCAGCAGGGCCTGTTGCTTGCGCAGACCGAGCTTGTTGAACCAGGGGATTTTCTGGCTGAGGGAAAACTGCTTCTGGGTCATGGCCTCCTGGGAGAGACTGAAGGTGTCCACCGGCACGTTCTGCAGGCCGAACTTGAACACCGGATCGGCCAGGGCCGCAGCGGCTGGGGCTTCCTGGACCAGCCCGTTGAAGCGCTTGCGCAGACTCTGCAGCTCCTGGTTGTGGGCGAGACCCTCCTGAATCAGGTCTTGCAGAGCCTGGGGGGCGTTTTCAGCCTGAGCAGCCTGCGTATGGTTGGGAACAATGATGCAGAGCAAAAAGGGCAGGGCCACAAGCACCGGCATAATCAGCGATACCGACTTTGATTTTGCGACCGTATGCGAACGTTGCGATTTCATGAGCACCTCGCGCGTACGTGTTGGTGAATATTGAGGGCTATAAAGAATACACTTATTTTGCATGTAATGTCTAATGGTGACGGCATTTCAGTTGCTTTTTTCGAGGTGGATGACTGTGTTTAATTCTTCCTAAAACGGTAGGAATTAAAGCAAGGGATATGCCGAAAATTACAGTACCATTAAAATTATGTAATTTCAGGAAGATAAGAAAATTGTAGCCAAATAGCTCAGGAAGGAAAAGTTCAGAATGTCCAATAATAGGACATTAAAGGCTGGACAGTGTCTAAAAATTGGATAGTGAAGCCGGCGATGGGCTGTTGTTCAATTGGTCCCCTGATCCGGCTGCACCTTGAGCACCACCATGGTCACGTCGTCTTCAAAGTCCAGGCTGCCGGTAAAGGTCTCCAGCTCCACCAGCACGGCGTGGATGATGTCCCGGCTTGTGGAATGGGCGTGCTTGCGGATGCATTCCTTGAAACGCTCTTTGCCGTACATGTTTTTCTGGCTGTTCCGGGCTTCCCAGATGCCGTCGGTGCCGATAATCACGATCTGTCCGGGTTTGAGCCGGCCATGCAGTTCGCGGTAGCGGTAGGAGCCGATGATGCCCAGGGAGATGCCGCGGCCGCCCAGCTCTTCAAAGCTGTCCGTGGCCGTATCGTAAAGAAATGCAGGCTCGTGTCCGGCGCGCACCCAGGTGAAGTCCAGGCTGTCGGGATCCAGTTCGAGAAAAAACAGGGTCATGAACTGGCCGGAATCCCGGACGTCGTGGGACAGCAGCCGGTTGACGTCGGCGACCACTTCCACGGGTGTTCCCTTGTGGCGGGCGCGTTGTCGTACGAAGGCCCTTGCCGTGACCATGAGCATGGCCGGTCCGGCGCCATGTCCGGACACGTCGCCGACCACCACGGCCAGCTTGTTGCCCGGTGTTTCCTCGATTTCATTACGCATGAAATAGTCGTAGTAGTCGCCGCCGGTTTCCACGCAGGAAAAGCTCAGGCCGTCCAGATCTATGCCGGGCAGTTCCGGCACATGGTGGGGCATGAGCTGATGCTGCACCTGCTGGGCCAGGCTGAGGTCCTGGCTCATGCGTACGGATTCCGCCAGCCTGGGCACGGTTTCGTTGAAGGATTCGAAAAGCTGCCCGCGTTCATCATTATAATAGGGCAAACGGATGCGCACGTTGAAATCGCCGGCTGCCAGACGTCTCCAGGCATCCACGATGATCCGCAGGTGGCGGTCGAACGTACGGGCCACCACAAAGGCGGTGCCCAGCGCCAGAGCCAGGGCCAGCACGGAGGAAAACAATATGCTGTAGCGCTGCGCGGAAGTGAACTGGCGGAAGATGCTGTCCACCCGGTTGGGCAGGGAAAAAGCCACGGAGCCGGGGGCGATGAACACCAGGCGGGTGTCCTGGTCGAATTTGGCGTAGGCCCAGATGGAAGAAACACCGTTGTAGGGCATGTTCGCGCTGCCCGCGGTGTTGTGTCTGATCTTCTGCATGAACTCCCCGAACGCCTCCTGATCCTCGGACTTCAGAACCTTGCGTTTGGCAGGCTTGATCCAGAGCTGACGGGGACCGGCGAAGCGCTCGGCCTGGATGATCAGTTCGTCGGGCTTGTCCAGAGGGATGCTGACGAAAAAACAGTGCACGAAATTGATCCAGCTTTCGTTGATATCCTCGATGCGGAAAACGGATTCGAGCCGGGCGTCCACGCTGACGGCTCCTTCCTTGCCGGTGTTTTCCGTAACGAACGCGCGAGATACCTTGAGCACCACCTGCCGTGTCTGCGGATCCATGACGGGCATGGACCAGTTCAGTTTGCGCCAGGGATTGAGCCGGGCCAGTTCGTAGGCCTTGTTGGGGTCAATGGACTGCTCGTTCAGCGCATGTCCGGGAAAGCTCAGGGAGGGGCCGTCGCGCAGCATGATGTTGACCCAGAGCACGACCTTGCCGAAAACATCCCGCAACTGGCGCAGGGCCGGGGTCAGGCATTGGAGCTCTGCGGCGAGCTTCATGTTTATGCCGGAGCTGTTGCCTGGCAGAAAGACCACCGGATGCTGCATGCTGACCAGCAAATTTTTGCTTTGCGAATCGTTGTGCACGGCATAGCCCGGGAGCTTGTCCAGTCCTGCGGGTGCGCGTCCGGGGTCCGTAAAATCGTTGGGGTAGTAGGGTGCCTGTGGAATATCCTCCACATTTTTGGAAGCGTCGAGCGTATGCGAGGCTTCCTGAGCCAGGTCCAGCACTGCGTATTCCAGCCCTCGCCTGGTCTGCTGCAGGAGCATGGCAAAAGTGGCGGCGGAGCGGAGAATGGAATGTTCTATTTCCTGGGAAACCTTTTCCTTGGTGGCGGATGAAATGGCGTCGATGGCTTTGGAAGTGGAATTTGCCGAGAAAAAGACAAACAACCCCAGGGGAAGAACCCCGGCGCAAAAAAGTACGATAAAGGTTTTCCAACGCAGTTTCATGGATATTCCCGGATGGTTGTCGGCACGGCGGATTGGGCCCCAGAGAGAATTCATGCCCCAGTGCTGCAGGAATAGCAAGTAATGCGGGGGCATATTGCAGTGAAGGCCAAACTGAAATACTATAACAGAAAGAAATGTTTCACTGTCGGGTTCGCGCTGGAGCGCATGACCCGCAGCATGATTTTCCGCACATTTTTCCACGCCGAATTTTCATGAAGCGTTTGACGGGCCGGACAGGGGCAGGTATTGAGCCTCAATGCCCGGCATTCGGGGTGATCGAATGCCGTGCAAGAGGCATGATGGCTGTTTGGTGTGTCCCGCGGCGACGGTGATGGCGGCAGAACCGCGATACGGCGAGCGGGATTTTTATTGCAAGGAGTATTACCGGAATGTCCAAGGCTTGGATCAGAGCAAAACGCTATGAGTTCGTCAGGGATGTGCTGCGCGATTTTTGTCTGGCCAGTCGTGAATTGGAAAGACGTTTCCAGGATTACGACCGACAGGATATATAGAATTCGAGGCCCTGCGGGATCTGCTGGGGCTGGAAATGAACAAGGGGCTGCTCTGGCGTTTGAAGGACACGGCCCACCATATTTTTCGAAATGATCCCGGCGATGTGCTCATCGGCAAATTTCTGGATTGGGGAATGGGCTACATCTTCCATGAAACCATGAAATTGAAGGAAGACGCCTACCAGCTGCGTTATTACACCCCCTGGTTCAATCAGCTGGACCAGCGCAAGCTGCCCGAGTTCGAACGCAGTTTCTGCACGGGGCTCATCGACGTGCTGCAGCAGACCCGCGAAAGCATCAACAGGGAAATCACGCGCATACGTTTTATCATGAGCCAGTGCCGCCGCATGCTGCCCACGTATTACATCCGTTATGCCAACAATTCTTTGCTGGCCCGGTTCATTTTCGACAAGAACAGTCTCGTACGCGAGGTTTTCAGCGAGTATTACGATGAGCTGGTGGACACCATCTACGGCGAACAGCCCTGGATGCTCTATCTTCTTGCGGCCCAGAGCCTGCGGCAGGGCGGATGGACCAAGGAAGCCACCCTTGCCATAGGCAGGGCCAGGGAGCTGAACCCCGAGCATCCGGACATTGTCACGGAAGAAGAACTGATACGCGCGATGGTGGGCTGAGGCCTGGCGGGCTGTTGTGTCGATGCCACGGAAAAGCGATATTTACGCCTTGCTGAGTGCCGCCTGGAACTGGCTGCGCTCCCCCTTCGGCAAGCTGGTGCTTGTTTCCGGGGGCTTGCTCGCGGGGTCGAGCCTGGGCTACTATTTCTTCGAACTCAGGGAAACAGGGAACGTTTCCGGGCCTTCCGACGGACTCTTCAGCGCGTTGTACTGGTCCGTTGTGACCCTGACCACGGTGGGCTACGGAGACATGGTGCCCGCAAGTTTTCCGGGCCGGGTTCTGGGCATGATCGTCATGCTTTCGGGCATCGGGCTGGTTTCGGCCCTGTCCGGTAACCTGGCCTCCTTTCTGGTGGACCGCAAAGCCAAGAAGCGCAGGGGACTGCTGCAGGTGAACTTGAACAGACACGTCATCATTTTGGGTTGGAACGCGTACGCTGTGGAGCTGATCCGGACTTTGCGCCTGAATTTCGGCACCCGTACGCTGGATCTGGTGATCGTCTGCGACCTGGATGAGACCACGCGCGACAACATCGCCTTTATGCTGGAAATGGGAGACAACCTGCATTTTGTTGTCGGAGATACCAGCCAGAAGAATATTCTGAACAGGGCCACGCCGCAAAACGCTTCCGTGGCCTTCATTCTCAGCGTCTCGGACATGCAGCCGCAGGAGGCCGACCAGCGCAGCATCTATACGGCGCTGACCCTGCGCAGCATGGCTCCCAAACTCCCCATGTACGGGGAGGTGGTGCTGCCGGAAAACCGCGAGCATCTGCTGCGCGCCGGCGTGGAGGAAATCATCGTCCGGGGCGAATTGACCAGCCATATTCTGGGGCACATGGGCGCGGCGCCGTCCATCTGGCCTTTTCTCAAAACCCTCCTGGGGCTTCAGGGCGCGGGCATGCTTGCCTACCGGCGGCTGAACTCCGAGGAACGCCAGCTCAATTGGGGCGATCTGTTGCAACGCTTGCGTACCACGGAGGGCGCGTTGCCCCTGGCGCTCTGCCGCGAGGTCAAGAGCCTGCGGCTCGAGGACGTACTGGACGAGGGTTCGGCCCTGGACAAGTTCATCCTGGAACTGTTCGCGGCCTCGGGCAAACAGACCCAGTTCGGTCATGAAGGCTCCAGCGTGGTGGTGAATCCTGGGGACAACCAGCCCCTGGCCCATTTTGACGGACTGTTCTTCCTCAAATCATCGGCGGTCGGCGCATGAGCAGCGTGGACTGGAAGCAGATCGAGCTGTTTCAGGGGTTGAACGGGCAGGAACTGGAAAAGGTCAAATCCATTTTCGATACGGTCAGTTTCGATGCCGGATCCATTGTTCTCGGTGAAGGGCTTTCCGGCGACGAGATGTTCATTCTCATCGACGGACGCGTACGCATCACAAAATCCATGATCATCAACGGGGTGCAGTTGCCCCTGCAGGAGTTGCAGGATCCGCGGAAGATTCTCGCCACGCTGGACAGCGGCGTTTTCCCCGTGTTCGGCGAAATGGCCCTGCTGGACAGCGACGTGCGCTCGGCCAGTGTGGAAACCCTGGAGCCCAGCGTGTTTCTGCGTACGGACCGGAAACGGTTCTATGCGTTGCTGGAGCATGAGCCCGTGCTGGGAAACCGCGTACTGCTTGCCGTGGGCAAGCGTCTTGCCGCGACCATACGCAAGAACAACAGCGAGTTGATTAAGCTGACCACCGCGCTGGCTCTGGCGTTGAGCCAGGGGCAGTAAAGCGTTTTGTTTTACGGACGATAGAAGTATTTTGAGGCGGGGCTGGCTGGTACCGTGACTATTCCGCCACAGGCCGCCTGAACGGCGTTTTCGCCGCAAGCTACGGAGTGAGCATGCATTGCCAGGTGCGACGGCAACGGTTGACAATACTTTTTCTGGGATTGATCTGCGTTCTTCTGGTGAGCGGCTGCGGCAAGGAAGTCGTCAGCCCGTATAAATCCTACAACAGGCCTTACACCGTACGGGGGCGTACCTATACGCCCATGGAATCGTCCGCCGGTTACAGCGAAACCGGTGTGGCGTCCTGGTACGGCGATGATTTTCACGGCAAACAGACCGCCAACGGTGAAATCTACAACATGTACGCCTTTACCGCGGCGCACAAGCTGCTGCCGCTGGGTACCAAGGTGCGGGTGGTGAACCTGGACAACGGCCGTAGCGTGAACCTACGCGTAAACGACCGTGGGCCTTTTGTCCGTGGCCGGATCATCGACGTTTCCAGAGCCGCGGCGTCAAAACTGGGCATGTTGAACACGGGCACGGCGCGTGTACGTGTGGAAACGCTTGGCGCCGTGGCCGGTGTTCGAAAAGGTGGAGATATTTCAGGCAGATTCTACGTGCAGGTCGCTTCATTCCTCAGACGCAGCAATGCGGATTCCCTGTTGCAGGAATTGCAGCGCAGCTACCCCAATAGTCGTGTTACCTCGGTGATGCTGGAAGGTAAAAACTATTGGCGGGTACAGGCAGGCGTGTATTCCTCCCTGTCCCAGGCGTCCGCGGGACAGCGAAAGTTGGAAAGGATTTACCCTTCCAGCTTTGTTATTGCTGATTGAGTTCGGCGCGAAATTTGCGCGAGACGCGGAAAACCACAACCTTGCGCGGAGGCAGGATGATGGTTTCGTTGGTCTGGGGGTTGCGTCCCTTGCGCGCTTTTTTGTCGTACGCTTCAAACTTGCCGAATCCGCTGATGAGCAGGGCATGGTCTTTCTTGATGGCCTGCTTCATGATCTTGAGCAGCGTCTCAACAACGGATTTTACTTCGGCCCGGCTGCTGTCGTTCTTTTCGTAAATGGCGTCTACGATTTCCGCCTTGGTCAGAGTCTTCTCGCTCATATCCATGTTCCTCCCTTTGGGCCTAAGCTGTGATTAAATTTCGGATACTATCGGCAACACGGTTCATGACCGTTTCATTATCATAAGGTGTTTGCGGCCAAAGCGTCAGTCCGTCGTTGGAAAATCGGGGTATGAGATGAAAGTGGGCATGATGCACGAGTTGACCGGCTGCCGCGTAGTTGTTCATGCCTATGTTCAGGCCTTCGGCACCGACGCCTTTCATGACGGCGTTTCCGACAACTTGCATGGCGGCGATCAATTCTTGTCCAAGTTCCGCCGGAACATCGAAAATCGTGGCATAATGCTGTTTGGGAATGAGCAGCGCATGCCCGTGTTTTACGGGTGCAATGTCCAGAAAAGCCAGTATCTGGCTGTTTTCATAGATCTTACAGCAGGGGATTTCCCCTTGGATGATTTTGCAAAAAATACAGTCCTGGTCTGACATCGATTTTGCCTCACATCGGTTATATACGCGCTGAATCCTGCTCAATAAATCGTTAGTTCCTGTTTTAACTAAAGGTTTGAGGCTTTGCAAGAGCTTTTCGAAAAAAGTATGCTTTTTGGATATGATGGAGATTGTGAAGACTGACACAAACATGTTACACGTCGCTTCGACCCAGTACTATAGCCCTGTAACGCTCCAACTGAACAGCAGCAAAGCAATGGGGAATGTAGTTCTAGATAAAATTTAGAAAATTGAATTCCGTTACTGAAGTTATTTTCCATGCGCAGAATTGTTGTTGGCTGTGAGATTTTCTTCTGGAGACTGTTGCCTATTATATTTTTAAGTCGAGTAATCTATCTTTATTATATGTATACTGATCATTTTTTGAGAAGGTAGCCTGATTTGCTGTTGGATTTGTTGTTCTGCAGACTTTGACTTTCCTCCGGGCTCGTATCAGCGTATCATCTGTACATATCAATGAAAAAGGAAGTATTCATGATCGTCCTGTTGCATTTTGCAGTCTTCATATCATCCTTTTTGCTGTTTCAGATCGAACTTGTACTCTCCAAGGCTCTGCTTCCTGTTTTTGGAGGAAGTTATCTGGTCTGGAGTGTAAGTGTCATGTTATTTCAAGGGCTTTTGTTGCTTGGCTACGCGTATGCCCACTTTGCCCTGAAACATTTCCACGGAGTCCGGTTACGTCTGCTGCAGCTTGTTGTGATGTTTATTCCATTGCTTGTTTTTCCGCTTTCTGTTGGAAATTTCACCAGCAATGCGCATAATGCCTCGTTTGTCCTGGCCATTTCTTCCGTACTGCTGACCACCATCGGTCCGGCCTTTTTTGCCCTGTCCTCGCTCTCCGTACTGCTGCAGGGCTATCTTGCGGCATCTCCGTTGCCACAGCGGGAAAATCCCTATCTGTTGTACGCGACTTCGAATGTGGGATCCTTCGGCGGGTTGCTCAGCTATCCGTTTCTTGTGGAGCCTTTGCTGGACCTGGAGCAGCAACTCATGGTGTGGCAACTGGGCTATCTGTTGCTGGCCGCGGTTTTCGTGCTGCTGACCTGGGGCTTTCTGCGTATGGACCGTCGCTGCGAAACCCTGCGTGATATGGCCGCAGGTGGAGCGCAGGGTACGGATGAAACAAACGGGGCGTCCATCAGCCTGCGGGACAAATTCCGCTGGTTGCTGTACGCGGCCAGCGGCAGCGCCATGTTTCTGGCCGTGACCAATGTCATTTCCTTTGACATCGCAGCCGTGCCCCTGATCTGGGTGCTGCCCCTCTGCATCTATCTGGCCAGCTTCGTACTGACTTTCAAACGCCGTCCCTTTTATCCGCAGGCCCTGCGCGAGCGATTCCCCGTGGTTGCGGCCATGGGAGTCTTTTTGTTTTTTCTCCTGCTGCAGTCCTACAAGTTGCCTGTGATGCTGCTGCTGGCCGTGCATCTGCTTGTGCTGCTGGCCGTCTGCATCATCTGCCATGGCGAACTGCATCGGCTGAAGCCCGCCAATTCGAAATCCTTGCCCGTGTTTTATCTGATCATGTCCCTGGGCGGTTTTTGCGGCAGCCTCCTGGTCAGCTGGATCCTGCCTCTGACCACCAACAGCCTGCTGGAATACTGCGCGGGGTTGTTTTTGCTGGCCTTGGGGCTGGCCATGGGCAGTTCCCTGAGGCGCGTACGGGCTGTCTATATAATAGTCGCCTTGCTGGCAGTGCCCGTACTGCTGGGATGGGGGGCGCTGGCCTCCGGAGCGCCGGCCTTGCAGACCACGCTTGTGGCGGCCGGGGCAGGTTTTGTGCTGGCATTGATTTTTTTTGGTCTGCGCGAGCGTCCTGTGGAACTGGCCCTTTGTCTGCTGTTTTGTCTGGTCAGCGTATTCGCCATGGACAGCATGACGAGCCAGCAGCACCTTTTGCTGAAGCACAGGAATTTCTACGGCATCTACCGGGTGTATGACCAGGACGGCAAACGCTATCTGAAGCATGGGACAACGCTGCACGGCATGCAGTATCTGGATCCGGCCAAACAGCACATCGCCATGACCTATTACCATGCCAGCGGACCGGCGGGTAACCTGCTGCTTTCAACTTCTTTCAATTTCGATTCCGTGGGAGTCATCGGCCTTGGCGCCGGAAGCCTTGCCGCGTATGCCCGGCCAGGGCAGCGTTTTGATTTTTACGAACTGGATCCTTACAATGAATATGTTGCCCGGCGGTATTTCACCTTTCTGGACCAGAGTCAGGGCAAAATAGGGTTGATATTCGGGGATGCGCGCCTGTCTCTCGCGTCTCCCAAGGCCCCTGTCTATGGTGCGCTGTTCGTGGATGCCTTTAACAGCGATTCCATCCCCGTGCATCTGATAACCGTGGAAGCCATTGCTTTGTATCTGAAGCATGTTCGCGAAAATGGACCTGTTGTTTTTCATATTTCCAACAAGTTCATGGACCTGGCCCCGGTATTGTACGCCAATGCGCGGGCTTTGGGGCTGCATATGGTCAGAAAGATCGACCTCGACGTCAATCCGGACAAAAAAGCGAGTATCTGGGCCGCCTTGTGCCGCGACAGGCGCACTGCGGATGTTTTTGTGCAGCGTCTGGGCTGGGAAGACGCCGATACGCTTAACCTTAAATCAGTCCGCCCCTGGACTGACCGCTTTTCGAACATACTATCCGTATTGCAACATAATATCCAAGGACTGCCTCTGGCCAGGTTGTTTTGAGGGCACGGATGCAATGTCTTGCGCTTCAGGACGAGATCGTACGTATGGTGTTGTTTTTCGAGTGGTACGACACGAAAACAGCCCCTTGCATGACAATCAAAGTCCCGGCTTGCCGCAAACGCAGTTCATGAAGTATGTTTTAATTTGATCCCATCAGAAAAAAAATGTTATCTAACAGTTTTTGTAAAAGGGATTTCGGCAAGCATCAGTCTGTCCGGGAAACGGGCGGCATAACATCAGGAGAGTTGGTAGAATGGGCATTCAATCTGTCAATCCCGCCACAGGGGTCACGGAAAAAACCTTTGAAGAGTGGCCGCTGGAAAAGACCATGGAAATCGTGGACGCGGTAGCCGAGGCCTGGAAAACATGGCGCCGGACCACCGTGGAAGAGCGTTGCGCCTTGCTGACAAAGGCTGCCGGGGTGTTGCGCGATAAGAGCAAGGAACTGGCCGTATTGATGGCCAAGGAGATGGGCAAGCCGATCCGGCAGGGCACAGGGGAAGTGTTGAAGTGCGCTGATCTGATTGATTTTTATGTGGAACGCGCGCCCGCCATGCTGGCTGACGAGCCCATACCCGATGCGGGCAAGAAGGCTTTTATAGCCTACCAGCCCATGGGGATCGTGCTTTCGGTCATGCCCTGGAACTTCCCGTTCTGGCAGGTGTTTCGCATCGGCGTTCCGTCGCTGCTGGCCGGCAATGCCATGGTGCTCAAGCATGCGTCCAACGTGCCGCAATGCGCTCTGGCCATTGATGCGGTATTCAAGGAAGCCGGGCTGCCTGAAAATATATTTCGGACGCTGCTCATCGGCGCGCGACAGGTGGAGTACGTGCTCGAACAACCCGAAGTCACCGGCGTCAGCCTGACGGGCAGCGAAGCTGCCGGTCGCAAGGTGGCCGCCACTGCCGGAGACCTGCTGAAGAAGGCGGTCATGGAACTGGGCGGCAGCGATCCGCTCATCGTGCTGGCCGATGCCGATCTGGATGCTGCCGCCAAGGTTGCTGTTGCCTCGCGCTGCGGCAATGCCGGACAGGTCTGCATCGCTGCCAAGCGTTTCATTGTTGAGGATGCGGTGTACGATGCCTTTGTGGAAAAGGTGACCGCGGAAATGAAGGCCCTCAAGGTGGGGGATCCGATGGACGAGGCCACGGACATGGGCCCCATGTCCTCGCTGCGGTTGCGCAACGAACTGCAGGACCAGGTGGAACGCTGTGTGGCTGCCGGCGGCAAGATCATCCTGGGCGGAGAGGTGCCCGAAGGACCGGGCGCGTATTATCCCGCCACCATCATCACGGATCTTCCCCAAAAGGCGGCCGTGGCCAAGGAAGAGCTGTTCGGGCCGGTGGCCCTGATTTTCCGGGTCAAGGATGCGGACGAGGCCATCGAACTGGCCAATGCCACGCTATTCGGTCTGGGAGGCTCCGTCTGGACCAAGGATGAGGAAAAGGGCATTGCCCTGGCCCGCCGCGTGGAAGCGGGCTGCGTATTCGTCAACGGCATCGTACGCAGTGATCCCAAAATGCCTTTCGGCGGCATCAAAGAGTCTGGTTTTGGTCGCGAACTGGGCATCTACGGCATTCGCGAATTCGTCAATATCAAATCCATTTGTCTGGATTAGGCTAGGACTGGCTCGAATATATGCAAGGGGCGCAACCGGAAGGCTGCGCCCTTGTTGATTGGAGAGCAGGGAAAGCGGGCTATCCCTTGATGTTGCCTATGTACTCCAGACTGGGTGAATTTTCGAGGTCCCGGGGGGTTACAAAATCTGATACTGCCTTGGTCGCCACAGGAGCTTTGGGAGGGGCGCAGGCGGTGCGGTACGCCTTCAGAAAAGCATCGGCCTGGAGTTGAGCCTCTTCCAGATCCTTTTCGCGTGCCAGCTGTGCGGGATCTCCCGCGAGGTCGACAGGAGCGGCAAGATTTCTGGCAGAGTTCAGTGTATTCAGACCTCCCCGAGCAATGATATCGGCACCGATAATGTCTATGTCATAGTCCTGGCCGGCTTCTTTGTAGCATCTGTGAACAAGTTCCGAGCAAATGATGGGCTCCTTTCCTTGGGCTGTAATTTTGGCGAGAACACTGAATGCGTTATCCAGGAGCGTACGCAGCAGCAGTGAAAGTCCTGGTATCCAGCCTATAACGGGCAGCCGGCGCGTGGTGGCTATTATGGAAAGCAAGAGAAGTTGCTCATAAGCGTAACGGTCTTTGGCTTTGAGATAGTCTGCAATTTTGTCCAGAACAGGTTTATCCGGCAGATTCGGACTCCCCAGCACTTCATGATTGGCATTTTTGAAACGATAAACCCCGACCACCAGATCATCCTAAATGCTGTTGGCCAACGTGTTTTTGGTGATTCCTTTTCCCAAAGCTTCCACCACATCAGATCCGTCATAAATTGCGGCATGGTTGAAAGCGCCACCGTCGAACATACGAATGAGTTTTCCGAGTGTGGAGTTGGATTTGTACAGCAGTACATCTCCAGGCCGTAGATCACCTTGTGCAAGTGTTTGTGTCATTGAATTATCCTCCTGTTAAATAATCGTGTTAACGAAATAATAGAGAATTCAATTCAGGTGGGTCGCACTCGAGATGAGGTATTTGGGAGAAATCATTATGGTGGAGCGAATTGCGAATCAATGAGAGCAGTGTTTCGCGATTGACATTGCTTTTATATTCGCGAATATGTTTGCAAAAGTAGTACGTAAACGCGCCATTGTATCTGTCTTTGATAAAGGCATCCGCAGCAGTTTGATGTTCGCCGCATGCGGCCCAGAACGTGACGCCATCTTGTGCGGCTCTGTTGGAAAAAGTCCTCTTGGTCGTAATCGTCTCGCCCTCGTGCCGGCATTCAATGTCGAGCGGGGGCGCCATAAAACGCGAAAGGGTTTCATTTTCCGGACGTAATTCCGCAGGCATGGGCAGCCCGATTCCTCTGGTCATGTCCTGCGCGTGGCAGCAATCAAAGATGATTTCCAGTTGGGCGCCCTTGGGAAGTTTATTCAGGATTTCATTCAGGGTATCGTCCAGAATGTAAGTTCCATCCCAATCCATGTCCCAGGGGCAAAGAAGTTCATCTATTCGATCTTTGAGCTCCCTTGTCTTTCTGTCCTCATCACCGTTCAGATCGCGTATATAGGCTCCGTGTCCTGAGAAATGAAACACCAGAAAATCGTCTTTGCTGCTATTGTCGATCATCAAGCCAAGGCGATTGAGAATCCGCTTTTTTGTAGCCCGGCTGTCTGTGAGCACGCTGATGTCATTGTTCTGAAAACCGAAAAAGGTTTTCAGCAAGTTGCGGACATTGGTTACGTCGTTGATGCATCCTTTCAGGTCATTGATACGCTGGTAGTTGTTGATGCCTACCAAAAGAGCTTTTCTGGCCATCATGTCCTCCTGTTCGCATTTTCTGGACAGCCGCGTTCCGTTAGCCGGTATGGTATGGCAACACGGCAGTTTTGGTTTAGCGCGTCTGTGGCAAAGGTCTTGCCAACATCATGAAAAATGCCGAAGATCTATCCCCATGAACCATCAAGGAATCGTTATAAGACCGCCCAGCGAGGCGGACAGCATCTTGTTTCAGGTCACTTTGGGCTGCACGCACAATAAATGCACATTTTGCGGAGCGTACAGAGACAAACGTTTCGCCATCAAGCCCGAAGAAATTTTTCTGGAGGACATCGCTTTCGCCAAAAAGTACTGCGGGCACCAGCGAAGGGCTTTTTTATGTGATGGTGATGTTTTAACTCTCCCTACACGACATATCAAGAATTACTTGATTAAAATCAAGGAAAATTTGCCTCAGGTTTTACGTATAGGTACTTATGGTAACGCCAGAGGCTTGCGCAAGAAAAGCGTGGAAGAGCTTCGCGAGCTCCGTGAACTGGGGCTCGGCATCGTCTATATGGGGCTGGAGTCCGGAGATGACGCTACCTTGAAAGCTGTGAACAAGGGAGTGGACAGCGCCACCATCATCGCCGAAGGACAGAAAGTACGTGAAGCCGGCATGAAGTTGAGTGTAACTGCACTTCTTGGCCTGGCCGGTAAGGAGCGATCGCTGGAACATGCGCGTGCCACCGGGCGGGCCTTGAGTCTGATGCAGCCGGATTACATCGGGGTTCTGAGTCTGATGTTGATGGAAGGAACGTCGCTGCACGACGACTGGGCAGCGGGCCGTTTCAAGTTGCCCGGCGCGTACGCCATGCTCAAAGAACTCAGGGAGATACTGGCCGCAACGGATGTGCCCCGCGGGCTGTTCATGGCCAATCACGCGTCCAACTATCTGCCCATCCGCTGCCGGATTCCCAGCCAGAAACAACAGACTCTGGATATGATCGATGCGGCTCTGGCCGGGAAAACCGCTCTGAAACCAGAAGGACTACGGCGTTTGTAAGCAGACTCAAGCCGGGAAATTATCAACCGGATGCGTCAGCGGTAAATTCTGTTTTGCAAAGACCCGTACTGCATATGCAGCGCGGGTCTTATCTTTTCATTGCATTTATGATTCGGCAAGACAGAATACCTTGAGGGGAATTTGGAAACAGGCTGTATTGACGGCTCGACCTGAATGCGCCTTTATCGTCCCCAGTTCATGGATGGAGGCGCAAGCACGCGTATATATTGAAAGAATACGATGCGCACGCGGCCTTGGGTATTTTGCTGCCCTGTGCTCAGGAAAAGGGTGAAAACCGGCCACCGCAGCGATCGCACCACTGCACGGCTTCCCGTTTGTCATGGATATGCGCGTCAATAATGTCCGCTGTTTTTTCCGGGGAATCTCCAAGAGCAAAAAAAGCACCGTTGCATTCGTCCTGCAACTGCTGCCAGTTTGATGCGACTACTGCAACGGGTAAATCCGTTATGTTCACTGCGACAGCTTTGGCCATATTTTCATGGAAGGCTTTTACTTCATAAGCGTTTATTGCATTTTCAACATGCAGCAAGGGCTGTATAGACACAAAATCGCAGAATTCGGCAAGCCCATCTCCTGCACAGTGAAAAAAATCAGATTCCATAAAGTCCGCGTTGTTTATGTGTACAGTCTCAGAGCTGAATATGCTGACAATGATATCTCGATTCATCAATTCCTGAATCAACTGTATGTAATTGGATTGATGTTCGCTGTCTGCACTTGGAAAATCGATGATGCTGACCAGGCCACGTACCCTTCCAAGTTTGAGCGACTTTGCCAGAATCTCAATGGATTCCTGCAATATTTCCCAGGAATTCTCCTGCAGAAACTGTGCAGCGCCAATGGTCGGCAGGTCGTTATTTTCATTGGAAAGGTCTACAGAAGTGATTTCTCTGTTCATGGTCTTTCTCCTCATTGTTTCAAAAAGTGGCGGGTGCGAAAATCCGAAATGCACTCGCGTGCTTTCCGAATATCTATAACGGACTCTACAGGAATGAAGCACATCCGTCTGTCGTCTGGCTGACATAAATTCGCAAAATTGTGAATATCTAAATTATGGATGGCGGCAATATGGCCTCGCAAGGAGGAGGGCGCAGGCCCGGAGAATGGGCGTAAAAAAAGGCGACCAGGGAGGCCGCCCTGTGTTTGAAAAAAAGGCAGTCCGGAATCAGGCCAGAGCTTTTTCCATGGCCAGACCGACCTTGGTTTTGAGTTCTTCGAGATCCACGGATTTGACCACGTAGTAGTCCGCGGCAATGGACTTGAGGTCATGCTGAAAGCTGTCGTAGGCGGTGCTGAGGATCACGGGCAAGGACTGATCCTTGCTGCGGATTTCCTGCAGCAGGTCCAGTCCGGACCGGGCGCCGCCGAGTTTGATGTCCAGGATGACCACCTGGGGATTTTCTTTGGCGATAACTTCCAGAATATCTTCGGTTCCGTCGGAAGTGGCGACTACGTATCCTTCACCCTGCAGTTCCTCGCTGTAGAGCATCCGGATATGCTTTTCGTCGTCGACAACCAGGACTTTTTTTTCGTCGCTCATCTGCTTTCCTCCCTCAAGGCGTGGCCTTGCGGATTCAAAATCTCGTATGCTGCTCGTTGGGTGTTTACTGGTGAAGGCCTTTAACCTGTCGTAGTAAGACGGATATGATACATGTAGTACACGCGTGGAAAAAAAACAAGCGTTTGCTCGTTGTTCCAGGAGTCTCAACGCGCAGGAAAGGGAAAAAAAGGGCTTGTTGGAGCGCAGTGTGTCTGGGCATAAAACGTTTTTGGGTTTGGGCTGGCTCTGCCGGAAAATCAGGGAATCCTTCTTTTTATGTCGACTGATCAGCCGTATCGGGCAGAAAAAAGCCCCCTTGGTCCAAAGGGGGCTGCAGACGGCTCGGAGCGAGCCTGAAAGGGAGTATCAAGTGTTACGAAGCGTAGTTTCAGCTTTTCAATTTTCTTCGAGAGAACCGATAATATCGCCGAAAGCGTCATTTTCGCCAGTCATGGTTACGAGCATGTATTGATTGTCTTCGGTGTATAACAGACAACGGCTCTCTATTCCGGAAGGATTCTTGAACGTAAACTGGTAACCGTCGTCATCAATGGCTTCAGGAGCGGTCCCGTTCAATTGTTTGGCAAAAGCCTGAGCCAGAACTTCCCCGGATGCTCCCTGCGAATCGTCCACAGCAATGGATAGGGCGGCCGTATGCCCCGGTGCGAGCAAGGCCACGACATTGCCGGTTTCGGAGGCTTCCCATCCATCGGGAACATTGACGGAAAAATGGCTGAACGACCGGGTTCCCGCAAAAGAAACCGTGCACAGGAACAGCATCAAACATCCCGTCAGAACAAGCGTGATAATTTTCTGCATGAGCTATCTCCACTGAAAAGAATATTTCGCCAGAAAACAAGGCGTGCGCTGGCAAACAAAAATCTTTAACTGGAAAAAAGCATCCTGTCTGTCCGCCAAACGACCTACATCAGGCGGTTTATTAGTATTGTTGTAATATTTTAATACATCGTGAAGCGTCGGCAGAACCGAACGAGTAGCCGTACTTTGGGCAAAAAAGAGTCCCCGTGGTCATGCGGGGACTCTGTCTGTGGTCGTCGACCGAAAGCGTTCGGGTGTTCCCGTCGGCATGCGGCTGGTCGGCAATAGTTGTCATGCGCCTCAGGCGCGGCTTATGGCATCGCCTTTGCGGTAGGCATTGATGGTGTATTTGGCCACGGCGATGACATCCCGCAATGAGCCTAACATTCCGCTGCGCGGACTGTCTTCCCTGACGCTGGGAGTGGGATGTGCGGGGCCCATGATACGGTGCGCGATGCGCTCGGGTTCCAGAAACAATTGTCTTTTGGCTAGTTCTTCTCCCAGAGTCTGGGCTGCAGCAAGGGGATTGTCCGTGAAGTGGCAGTCCCGGGCCAGTTGATCATAGACAGTGCCAGGAATGGGCTTGTCGGCCCAGGTTTTCGAGAGCAGTTTTGCGGCTCCGGAAAAATTCTTTTCCCGGATAAGCGAGGATACCTCGTATTCGATGGGATCCTTGATCATGGGATCGAGTTTCCGCAGCTCGGCATTGATCGCGTACGCTTCCTGAAGACGGTCCTGCTGAACATAGAGCCGGGAGGCTTCCAGAAGGGTCTTTTTGTAGGCCGCGGGATGGCCAAGGCCTTTCCAGGCTTTTGCCAGGCCATGGGCTGCTTCGGCCAGGTCGGGGCGCAGCTTCATGGCGCTTTGAAAACATTGGGCTGCGTCGGTGTAGTGACGCAGCTTGAGATGGCGCATGCCGGCTTCAAAGGCGATTTCCGCCGGATCAGGCGGAGGCGTGCTTTGATCAAGATCCTGCAGAGCCTGCAGAAAGGCTTTCTCCGAAGCGTTTGCAGACGGCAGGAAGCTGCGTTCGGGCGCCATGAGTACGGAAAGCTGCCGGGTAAAGGCTGCCTGGGAATAGGGCCGGATGAGATAGCTGCCGCAACCCGCTTTTTTGCAGGTCAGCACGGATTCACGGGTATTGTCCGTGGATACGACCAGAATGGGGATCCGGGCCAGGCGCGGATGCAGTTTCACCAGGCGGATGAAATCCGGCGTACTCATATCCTTGAGCCCCTGGTCGCAAATGATCACGTCGACGCTTTTTCTGAGTATGTGCATCGCGGCTTTGCGTCCGGAGTCGTAGGTTTCCTCCACAACAATGCCGAGACGGCGCAGATTTTTACGGTCCAGGCTCAGATGCGCGGAGTGGGTTCCCAGGAGCAGAGCGGATCGGGAAGTGGATTGGGTCTGTATGTTTTCTTTGTCGGACATTGTCTTGCTCGCTTATTAAGACAGGAGAGAAGAGCTGCTGATGTTCTCTCGTGGAAGAAAAAGTCCAAAGACGTAACTGCCTTCAGCCCTTTAATCGTCCGATTCTCAGGTTACTTTAGAAAAAAAACCCTGCAGAGAGAGGAAATGGCTGGTCTTTGAAAATGCTTTGGCGCTTTTCTTCCGGCCAAATACTTGGTAGTGACAAGGCTAGCGGCGGACCTTTTAGTATTTCTGGCCCCGTGGACACCGCCAGGAGATAGGCAAGATCTCCCGCGGTCATGATCCGCCCGGCTGTCAGCGGTGTATCCGCCGCCAGGTCCGGAAGTCCGACCCTCCCCGTTTTATCTGGAGGCGGGAATCTGTTTTCCACTGCACAATGAAAAGGGTGCTGCTTGAGAAACCTGCTTCAAATATATTCTTCCTGTCCACCAAGCTCTTCGACCGAATGCCTGGTTCGCTCCTGGGAAAACCATGGCCGAATCTCCTGTTCGATTCCCCGGCTGCAAGTCGGCACAAGCCGGCGCAACAACAGCGGCGGGAGGATATGTTTCCTCAAAAAGGCTCAGCTGACTATGCTCGCGGAGAGCCCCTTTCATATGTTCGTTCTCTCTTCCGGTTATGTTTCTTTCTTGCGGGTGGAGTGCTGCCCGCGGCATGCGAAAAAACCATTACCGTCATCCAGACGGTTTTCGGCTTGAAAACTTTTACACGCGTGGCTGGCTGTCCGGCCTGAAAAGGACCAGAGCAGCAGTCGGAGGTACGCAATGTTCAAGGAATTCCGTTGTAACCTGGCTGAGCGTCGTGCATTCAACGCCATGGCCGATTCCAAGTTCCTGAAAGCTGTAAAGTATTTTACCAAACTGCTAGATCTTGACCCCGAAAGACAAGGCGTCCGCTATGATCTTGGACTGGCCTTGCTTTCGGGCAAAAAAATATGAGGACGCTTTGACGGCGTTCAATGAAGAGGAACGGCTGTACGGAGGAACCTACCTGCTCTACAGCGGCATGGCGGAAGCCGCGTACCGCAAGGGCAGCAGGGAGCTGGCTCAGATGCTTTATGAAAAGACCCTGGGCATGGAGAACCAGTTGCCGGTGAAACGGCAGAAATTGCATAAGATCCGTGCGGCAATCTGCAGCGATGAAGCGCGTTATGCAAAGGCGCTTTCCGCGTATCCTCTGCTGGATGAAGGAGACGCCAAAAAGCAGGACAAGCGTTACGAGGAAGCAGAATACGCCTACAACAAGGCCCTGGAACTGGATGAAACCTGCTACTCCGCGCTGGAGCGCCTGGGGGCTCTGCAAATGTCTCGTGGCGATGTCAAAGGAGCTGTGGAGTTTTACAAGCGGGCTGATCAGATGGTCGATAGTAAATTTTTGCAGAAAAAGCTGGCTGCCGCGAACAAAAAAATCAAGGAGTGAGATTGATGGCGCGTACTGCACCGCAAAAGGATCTGGAGGCTATTTTCCGCGTTGGACTCGAACGGGTCAATCCCTACAGCATGATTACGCAGCACGTACGTCTTTCCGATGAGTGTCTTTTCATTGATCTGCCTTCGGGCAAGCGCGAGATCGATCTGAAAAAGTACGACCGCATTCTTTTGATCGGAGCGGGCAAGGCCTCCGGCCGTATGGCCCTGGCCTTCGAGGACCTGCTGGGGGATCGGATCAGCGGAGGGCTTGTCTGTGTCAAATACGGGCATACCGAAGTTCTCAAACATGTGGAAATCATGGAATCCGCCCACCCCGTGCCCGATGAAAACAGCGTATTGGGTGCAAAGCGCATTGCCGCTCTGGCGGAAGAAGCCGATGAACGGACCCTGGTAATCAACTGCATTTCCGGCGGAGGTTCGGCCATTCTGTCCTACCCCATGGACGGCCATCTGTCCGGCGGTCTTCCGGATATCACGCTGGACGACAAGCAGGCCGCCACGGGCGCCTTGCTGCGTTCGGGAGCGTCCATTCAGGAGATCAACTGCATCCGCAAGCACATTTCCGGCATCAAGGGCGGCCGGCTGGTACGGATGCTTTATCCCGCGCGGAGCCTGAATTTCATTCTTTCCGATGTGATAGGCGACGACCTGGGGTCCATTGCCTCCGGAATGACCAGCTACGACACCAGTACGTTTCAGGATGCCCTGGAGATCATCGACCGCCGCAAGATCCGCGCAGAGTTTCCCAAAAGCGTACTGCAGGTGCTGGAAGCAGGGCTGGCCGGACGCGTACAGGAAACCCTCAAGAAAGACGATGAGGCCTTGAATCTGGCGGAAAACCTGTTGATAGGCACCAACCGTCAGTCCCTGGTGGCGGCGGGGCAAAAAGCCGGGGAGCTGGGCTACAACGTACGGATTCTCACCGCCCAGCTGGCCGGAGAGGCCAAGGGTGCTGCCAAGGTTCTGGCCGACGTGGCCCGGGACGTGGCCGTCAGCGACATTTTTCTGCCCAAACCGGCCTGCGTCATTGTGGGCGGTGAAACCGTGGTCACCTTGAAAGGGCAGGGCAAGGGCGGTCGCAACCAGGAAATGGCACTGGCTTTTCTGGATGAAATGAGCCGCTGGAACCAGGATCTGAACCGGGTCTTTTTTCTGGCCGCTTCCACGGATGGCAACGACGGCCCCACTGATGCGGCCGGGGCTTTTGCCGATGCCGACCTGCTCCGTCTGAGCAGGGAGCGGGAGTTGAGTATCGCCGCCTATCTTGAAAACAACGATTCCTATCATTTCTTCGAAGCGCTGAACGGTCTGCTGAAAACCGGGCCGACCAACACCAATGTCTGCGACCTGCAGATAGTTCTGGTCATTTAACGCAAAAAAAGCAAATTGGACGCCGCACAGGGTTTTTTTTATCCCGTGCGGCGTCCATTTTTTTAGCGTCTTTAAAAAATACGTTATTTCAGTATTTTAGAAAATTAATGTATTTTTTTCACGGTCTTATTCCCTATTGCGCTTCTCCTGATTTGTGCTATTTGGCGCGGTAGTCGCGGTTGAAGGCGGACAAGACGCCTGCCTCCGGCCCGTGGTCCGCATCTGTGCGACATCGGGATACAAGCCGCAGGAAATGCTGGAAAGCAAAGCAACAAACCTAACATGATGCTTGGGGAGCAAGCCATGGTTGCCGGTGGATGTTTTGAGGGAGATAACAACGAGCTTCTGCTCGAGGTTCAGGAAAATTTGTATGAGCTGCACACCGCCAGGTTGTTTCGGACCTGCCGGTCCATCTACAGCACCACGGCGCGGCAATGGGGGTGCGGTACGGGCTTTCTGCACAGGCTGGAGTCCGTTACCGAGTTCGACAAGAAGCTGCTGCGTCGTCCGTATGAAATCATTGCCGCCTATTATCGCTACAAGTACTGTCTCAAGGGGAGTATCGCGGATTCCGTATACCTCAGCGATATCTATCACATGGAGATGGAACAGCGCTGGCGTCAGTATTTCAGGGAAGAAGCCTACCTGCTGTCATTGCATTATTACACGAATATTTCCGTGCTGATAGCGGTGATGAGCGCAAGCCACGCCCGTGGCAAATCATTCGAAACCCTGCTGAGCAAGATGCTGTATCTGCATTATGGAAAGGAATTTCTCGAGTTGTGCAGCGGATCGGATGTCTACGATGCGCAGCGCGACGGTGCGTTTGATCAGATCGCCGAGGAATTCGGCGACTGCTTCAACATGCAGTGGGACGAATACGAGGCCTGGTGCCAGTAGGCCACACCAGGCTGGATTGCTACATCGAGCAGCGCATGCTGCCGAAAGATTGCTCCATGAGCGCTACATGCGGTTCGGCCCGGACCGTGTACGCATCCAGCGAGATCTGCTCCAGAGGAGAATCCGGAGTGGGCCGGATGATCAGGGTCTTGTCCGCGAAAGTGATTTCCATGGGCATCACTTCCTTGTCTCCATTTCCGCAAATACTGTCACGCAATTCCGGAGCATAGATCCGGGATTTCCCCTCCGCATCCGAAACCACCAGACGGGTCAGGGTGGTAACCACATGGCAGACCGTATCCTGTTCGCTGAAGATCAGGGAGTTGCTGTCGCCGTTGACGCCCACTGCATCCGGATCAAAAGCCTGAATTTCGCCCACCGGAGTGGGCACCCGGACAGGAGCCGCAGGCTCCAGGGTGCTGACCTTGCCGTCGGGACGGAAGCTGATGCCTATACGGGCTTCCAGTTCGCCCACTGGAGTGGGGACGGTGACCGTATCCCCGGGCCACAGGGTGAGGCTTTTGAGCTTGCCAGAAGTATCGAAACACACGGAGATGCACCTGGCGGTCAGCGGACCGGCCGGGGTCTCTATGGTCAGCGGTTGGGCCAGTTCGGTTTCATCTTCCTGCGTCCAATAGCCGGAGAGTTTGCCATTCAAGGGAAATACACGATGGAGCGCACCGTTGGAGTGAAACGTGACCAGTTCGGCCGGCAGCATGCCAACAGGGGTAGAAACAAGAGTGGAAGTTTCCATGGGCAGGCTTTTTACGACGCCGTTTTTGTGAAAAGAAAGGGCCTGAACCGTTTTTTTGCGGACATCATCCGTTGTATACTGCGGAATGCACTCTCCGGCGGACGTGGAAAAGACGGCTTTGCTTATGGCCGAACAGGACTTGAGCGCGCCATTTTCATGAAATTCAACGGTCCCGGAAGTGGTTAGCGGACCGTATTTAGTTTCGATTGTCTTCATGTCATCTCCCTTGTCAGGGAAAAAGCAAATTCCGGTCCAAAATACAATTCATTGTATTTTCAGCTGGTTGGCGGTTTGGGATACTCTGGTTTTTGAAATTTGTACGACAATAATGTAGCTTGGTGCAATTTTGTGGCTTTATTCGGCGTTGGCGCCCTGTCAGGTCAGGAATCAGTTGCAGTCCAGGGCCGCTTGCGTTAGGTAACCTTGCGATTCCCCGGTACGCGTTTTGCGGTACGTGGCGGTTTTATTGCTTATAAGATCGAGAATTCCCTTATATAAGGACATCTATCATGGATATGATTCCCATTGAATTGAAGTTGCTGGCCGCGCCGTTCATCTGCGCCCTGATCGGCTGGGTGACGAACTATCTGGCCGTAAAGATGCTGTTTCGCCCGCGCAGGCCCATCAAGGTGCTGTTTTTCGAGATACAGGGTATTTTTCCCAAGCGGCAGAAAGCCCTGGCCAAGAATCTGGGTATTCTGGTGGAAGGGGAGCTGATTTCACCCGATGATGTGAAGAAGGTCATTGAGGATCCCAAGTTCCTGCGGCGTTTCCGGCAACTTGCCGAAGCATACGTGGAAGAGTTGCTGGCCACCAAGCTGGAGGCCATTCATCCCATGGCGGGCATGCTGCTGAGCGGATCCATGGGTGAAAAGGTCAAGACCATGCTTACGGACGAAATCGCCGCCCTGATTCCCCGGGTCATCGAACTGACGTCCAAGCAGATTGAAGATCAGCTGGATTTCAGCGAGATAGTGCAGAAAAAGGTCGAGGAATTCTCCATGGATCGCCTGGAAAACATCCTGTTTTCCATCATGAGCAAGGAATTCAAATTTATCGAAGTGGTCGGCGCGGTGCTTGGTTTTCTTATCGGCGTATTGCAGTCCGTGTTGTTTTACCTGTAATTCGCGGACATGGGGCAGGCAATGAGGCGGGCCGGACGGCCGCCTCGAACCGTCTGCCGCCATTTCAGGCCGTTCGCAGCGCTTCCTTGATTTCTTCCATGTGCTCGATGACCTGGGGCATGAGCATTTCCAGCATTTCGGGCTTGATGTTGACCCGCTCCAGCACATCGCAGTCCACCGTATACTGCAGTCCGTCCATTCCGATGCCTATGCCGAGCATTTTCGCCAGCATGTCGCCCATGTGCACAAGGTCCAGAGCCGGATCCTTGACCGGCGCCAGGGCCGGGTGACGGTGGTGGCGTACGACCTGGATCACTTCCTGGGGCAGATGCCAGTGTTCCAGAAGCCTGGCACCGAGTTCGATGTGGTCGATGCCCAGGATGCGTTGTTCCGCAGCCTCGAATGAGATGCATTCGTCATGGGCCAGGGCCAGTACCGGGTCCGCGTCCACTTCCAGAAAATCTCCCAGCACAATTTTGCCGATGTTCACCAGCAGGCCGGAAGTGAAGGTATGGGGGGGAGGGGTAATGTCCGCCTCCTTGGCGATCATTTCCGATGCCAGAGCCACGCAGATGGAATGGTCCGTGAGTTCGTCCGGCTCCAGTCCGTAGCCCTTGTTCGCCTTTTTGGTAAACGGCACCACGCCCACCGCCAGCACCATCTGAAAGACCTTTTTGGACCCCAGCCGCACCACGGCTTCGCGAACGGTGTTCATTTTGCGCAGGCCGCCGAAATAGGGCGAATTGGCGATGCCCAGGATATTGACGGTCAAACCGGCGTCGAACTCGATGGCCTTGGAAAGCTTGCCCACATCCGCGTTTTCGTCCTGCATCAAACGCATGATCTGCTGCACGGCCATGGGCATCTGCGGCATGCTGCGCGCCTTTTTCAGTATTTCTTCGCGCATGGTCATATGGTCCATACCTTACGCAGCGAACAGACTTCCACAGTGCCGGTTTCGATATACAGCCGCATGGTCCGGGGGATGGTTCCGCCAACGTCCGAGGCTGCGAGACGGAAGTTGTTTTTGCGGAGAATATGCTCCAGCATGTCCCAGTTCTTCTGTCCGGTGTCGAACTTGTTCACGATGTTCATCATGTGTGCGCAGCCTGCCGCTTTCATAATGATGTTGTCGCGTTTGACGTTCTTGGAGATCATGCGGCGGACCATTTCCGGAACACCGGTGTTGACGAACATGAAGGGGTTTGTCTTGCATTTGCCGGGGATCAGCATGCCGTCCGGCAGGAGGCAGTGGATCATCGCGCCGATCTGTGTGACCGGATCATACGCGGTGACCCCCAGGCAGGATCCCAGCGAATGTGTGACCAGAACATGTCTGGTACGATTGGCGAATTTCATGTCCGAAATACTGACTGTAATTTTTTCCATACTCGTATTCCGCATACTCGGCGCAGGACGGGAGTTTCCGGAGCGCGGTGAAAGAGAAGCAGCAATCGTATGAGTTACTGGCGTACGTACACAGTTGGTATAATCTGGCGAAGCGGAAGCGACATTCCAGCGAGACTTTCGGAATGTCCGATGAAAAGATAGCCGCCTGGCTTGAGTACCCGGCAAAACTTGTTGAAAAGTGTTTCCTGGGTTTGTTTGTCAAAATAAATAACAACGTTACGACAAAAAATAATATCCATCGCGTTGTTGAAGGAAAAGGGCTCCATGAAGTTGAGGCGCCTGAATTCCACACGTTTGCGCAGTTCCGGAACAATGCGGATCAGTTTCTTTTTTCTGTCCTTGCTGCGCAACAGGTATTTGGACTTCATGTTGAAAGGAATGCAGTTGACGCGTTCTTCCTCGTAAATGGCCTTGACCGCTTTCTGCAACGCCTGGGTGGAAATATCCGTGGCCAGGATGCGCCAGTTGAACGCCGGGTTTTTTTCCTGATATTCGCTCATCACTATGGCAAGCGTATAGGGCTCCATGCCCAGCGAACACCCCGCACTCCAGATGCGCAGCATGGAACCGTTGTTGGTGCGCCTGGACCAGTCCGGGAGGACGTTGTTGGTCAGATATTCAAAATGCTGGGGTTCGCGAAAAAAATCAGTGGTGTTGGTGGTGACCACGTCGATGAGATTGATCAACTCGGTCTGCATGCCGTCATTGCTGAAGAGAAAATTGAAATAATCCCGGTGGGAGTTCATTTTGAGGATGCGCAGCCGTTTCTGCAGCCGAGCCTCCACCATGGTCTTCTTGGCCTGTGATAGTTTGATCCCAACGGTGTCGTAAATGAACTGGCTGAGCTGATCAAATTCTTTTGCGGAAAGGCCGTCCCGAGGATTTTTGGCCGGGATGGTCCTGGCGGATGTTTGCTTGCTCATCGCGCTTTCGGGCATGTGATCTCCAACTATGTGAAATCTTAGATAAAAAAGGGATAGTTATATCGACGTTCCATATACTAGCATTCGGGAAAGAATGAAAGCAAGAAAAATCTCATAGCATGCAAAGAAGTTATTGAACAGTGGGCAACTATTTAGCTCCCCCTTGCGGGGATTTCTGGAAACGTCCGTTTGCCGGGCTGAAGCGTAGAATGGTGCGGGAGCTGCTCCTTATGCAGCCGGTAATCGTCAATGGGTCGGGATGCATTTGGGCATGATCTGACTGAAAGGCAGATGCGGCAGCTCGAAGACGTGAAGTGAGCCGGTCTGCTGGCAGTCCGGGGTCCAGTACACGACCTTGGGTTTTCGGGTAACGTTGTACTGTCGGCATTTTACGCGCATCATTCCGCCGGGGTTGAGCCAGCGGGTTTGCCCCATGATCACCATTTCCTGGGGTTTGTGCAGATGGGCGTTGACCACCCAGTCCACCCCCGGTATTTCGCGCAGCGGTCTGCGGCGTTCGGGAAAGCCGGGAAAACGAAAATTGTGGTGCGTACACCAGAGCACGACTTCGTCCCCCAGCTTGTCGTACACGTCCGGGACAGTGGTCAGATTGGGTGAGCCGCCAAGCAGCAGGGAAGCGCCCCTGCAACGGACCCGGAGCTGCGGACCGGAATGTTTCATCAGGATCACCAGACCGTTTCGCGCCATACGCTCCAGAGGAGGCGCATAGTCGAGCATAGCCCAGGAAATGTCGTGATTGCCGATAAGGGCGCGGGGTTTCAACGGGCCGGAATGGGAAACGAAGAGTTCGCAGACTTCATCGTAGAAAAAATCCGGCACCTCTCCGGGCCAGTGGAACATGTCGCCGAGAAAGACCGGCAGCAGGTTGCGTTCAATGGCAAATCCGAAAAACGCGCGCAGCTTGTTAAAGCACTGCTCCTTGTAGCCGGGGCCGCGTTCAAAGGGGGGATCCAGGGCAATGTGCGGATCGCACAGCAGCAACACGCCGTCCGCGTCCACTTCCGGAAGGTTCACCGGTGTTTCCAGGCGAATGAAGAAATCAGGCATTGCATTCCAGGAAAGGGCAAAAAGAAAGCGCCTGCTGTGTCAGGCGGGATTGTTCTCCCTGCCCCGAGTACATGGTTAACCCTTCAAGGCTCAAGCCCTGGCGGCCGTTTTTCCTGGCTTCCACCAGCACGAGTTTGGCCCTGTCGCCTTGCTTGCCGTGAACGGCAAGAATCCGCTTGGGTTCCAGTCTGCGCGTACGCAGTGTCTCGAGAATGTCGCAAAGACGTTCGGCGAGATGCACCATGCAGACGATCCCTTTGTTCCGTACGGCATATGCCGCGGCGTCGAGAAAATCGGCCAGGTCGGCTGTTGTCTCGAAGCGCGCCCGGCGGATTAGTTCCTCCTCGGATTCGCGTCCGCTTCCGGGAATCCGGTAAGGCGGATTGAGTGCGATCAGATCAAAGGATTCCGGCGCGATGGCTCCGGTTTGCCGGATTTCCCGGACGTCCAGGTGCAGGGCCTGGAAACGATGATCCTGTCCGAGCGTACGTCCGTTTTCGGTTGCCGCTGCGACCATGGCTTCGGAACTGTCCAGTCCCACTGCGCTTTGCAGCGCGTCCGAGCGCAGCAGGGCTCCCAAGGCAACCACGCCGCAACCAGTGCCGAGGTCCAGCAGCGTGGCCCGGGCTGGTTGCGGTAGAAAACAGGAAAGTAATAGCGCATCCGCGGAAAATTTGAAACCATTTTCCGGTTGCAGCAAGCCGCGTGGAAAATAGGACGCGGATTCCAGATAGCTGGAGTTCCGCTCGTCCCGATCAGACAATTTTGGCTCCGGAAAGCATGGAAATGAAGGTTTTGAATATCTCCATGTCAAACGCTCCCTGCATGTCGTCCCGCATGATCCGCAAAGCCTGGTACGGGTTGACGGCCTTGGCGTAGGGGCGGTTGCTGGTCAGCGCGTCGTAAACGTCGCAAAGGGTGATGACGCGGACCGGAATGGGGATTTCCTCTCCCTGCATACCGCTGGGGTAGCCTTTGCCGTCCATGCGCTCGTGATGGAAAAGAATGCAGTTGAGGGCATTGTGGCACAAGGTCAACTGCGAACAGAGCGCCAGCCCCTGCACCGGGTGCTGGTTGATGGTCATGCGTTCGGCGCTGGTCAGTTTGCCCGGTTTCATGAGGATGCTTCTGGGAATGCGGGTCTTGCCTATGTCATGCAGCATGGCGCCGATTCCTATGGCGAAAAGCTCTTCCTTATCAAATCCGAGGAACTTCAACAGTGATACGCTATACATGAAAACATGCACGCAATGCGTATAGGTATGATAGTCGTGCTGGATAAAAGCCCCTATGCTTTTTAAGGAGTCTTTACGGCACATAAAGCTGATGCTGTTTTTAATAAGTGTGCTGAGACGGTCCAGGTGATCGGGAGAGAGAGAAGTTGGAAGTTTATCTGTGTAAGTTTTTTCTAAAACAGCCACTGAAGTATTGTAAAGAACCGAAGCGCGTTCATTTACGGGAACTCGTTCATCCTGTAAAAAATCACCAAGGTTGTTTTCAATATAGCTTTTATATAGATTTTTGTCTGTAGAATGAATGTAGACTTCCGATATTCCTGTTTCGTACAACTGTTGTTTATGTCGCTCGCTGAACTTTTCATCTTCACTTGCGTAAAGCACGAAAGAATTGCCTTGCTTAAGGAATACTTTAAATTTTCCAAGTTTATTAGGAAAAATCATCAAAGGGGAGACTGAAAAGAACCCTTTTATTTGTTTTTTTTCAGCCGTTTCAGACATAATACAACCTCCGCGGAAGATATGGAGAATCTTTATTGCAATAGAGGCTGCGAATCAAGCAGAATTGCTGTCCCCGGAGAATTTCATCCCACCGAAAGTGTCTGAAAGGGGAAGAACGCGCGCGCAAGGATTAAAGCTTTCTTTTTGTCCCCGATTGTATATATAATTAATTCTTAATGGTAGCTCTCGACTCTGTTTGTCCGCGTGGCGGGAGATGCCTTTTCCTATGGCCTGTGGCCCGGACAGAGTTTGGGTACTGGCGGCGCAGGAGAGGCCGCCCTTTGAGCAGCTATTGATTATCTAGCAACTCCGTACAGTCGGAACAAGCCCACGGATGTCTGAAATGGGTATAATCAGTCTGGATGAAATTAAATCCGGCATGATGCTGGCCGGGGATCTGATTGGCGCGAACGGGCGCTTTCTGCTTCCAAAAGGCACGGTGCTGGAAGACAAACATCTGCGTATTTTCAAGATCTGGGGAGTCACGGAAGCCAACATCAAGGACATGGACCGCGTAAAGGCCAATGCCGAAATGGAGTCCGAGTTCGATGAACAGGATCTCGAGCGCAGCAGAAATTTTGTGGAGACACTGTTCAAGTTCTCCGATTCCGAAAATCCTTTCATGAACGAGCTCAGGCGTGTCTGCATCAAGCGGTATGCCCAGAACAAGGACGCCGTGCTCCGTTTTTTGCGGCAAAAGGATAAAAACGGGCAAATCCCGGTTGCGTCCGATGCTCTGGCGCCGCCTTCGGCCAAAGAGCTTATCGGACAGGAGCTGCAGCTCGCCACCTTTCCGGACATCTATTTCCGGATCATGGAGGTTCTGAACAATCCGCGCAGTTCCGCGGCCCAGGCTGCGGACGTTGTCAGCAAGGATGTCGGACTTTCGGCAAAGCTGCTGAAACTGGTGAACAGCCCGCTTTACGGTTTTCCCTCAAAGATCGACACCATCCAGCGGGCCGTGACTCTGGTGGGCTCCAACGAACTGTCCATGCTCGCTCTGGGCGTATCCGTGGTGCAGTATTTCAACGATGTTCCTTCGGATTTCATGAACATGGAATCGTTCTGGAAGCATTCCATTGCCTGCGGCATTTTTGCCCGGATAATTGCAGGCCAGGCCTTCGGGCTGTCCGAAGAACGATTTTTCATCGGCGGATTGATTCATGACATAGGCCGGCTGATCCTGATCAAAAACAGCCCGCAGAGCGCCATGAGCGTCTTTCACGTGGCCCGTAGCGAGGACTGCGTCACTCTGGACGCGGAACGCCGGTTGCTCGGGTACGATCATGCCGATCTCGCCCGGCTGGTGCTGGAACAGTGGAAATTTCCCGATTCACTCGGACAGATGATAGGCAACCACCATACGCCCCGAAACGCGTCCAATGCGCAGGATGCCGGCATTATTCACATCGCTGATCTCCTGGCCAAGGCTCTGGAACCGCAGGACAGGGAGTTCCTGTACCTTCCTCCTCTGGATACGGAGACCTGGAAAACGCTGGGGCTTGCTCCCAGCATGATCGGACCGGCCATGAACCAGGCCGGCCATTTGCTGAGCGACATTTACCACTCCTTTCTGGGGCCGGAGTCCTAGATGGATGCAGAACAGCGTATCAGGCGCCTTGAAGAGCGTATCGCCTATCTTACGGCGGAAAAGAACACCGCTGCCACTTCTCTGGAAGTTGCGGCCAGTCTTGGAAATTATACGCTCAGCCTGAACAAGCTGCATTCCAGCGCCCCAATTCTGGAAGAATTCGCTTCTCAGTTGAATTCTCTGGTCAAAATGGAAGCCCTGGCCATTTATCTCGTGAGCGAAAAGGATGCCGATCTGCATCTGGCCTTTTGTTCGCCCGAAGATCAGCAGGGATTTTTCGAAAAGGAAATCGATGCATTGATCCAGAAGGACACCCTGGTCTGGGTGCTGGGGCGGCGCAAGTCCGCAACAATGCTGAGTTCATGCAAGCAGCACATGCTGCTGATGCATCCTCTGAGCACGGCATCACGTACCCGCGGCTTGGTTCTGGGTAAGTTCGCCACGGATAGCCACGAGATCATGGATGTGACCTACTCCCTGGTCTCCATAGTGTGCAACGCGGCCGCCAGCCATCTGGAAAGCTACGAACTCTACCACTACATACGCACCATCAACAGCGAACTCGAGCATAATGTGGAACGGTTGCGTGAATCCAAGTTCGAGATTCTGAAACATCGCAACATGCTCCAGGTGGAAGTGGCCAAACAGACCAAAGATCTTTCCGAAACCAACGAGCAGTTGAAAGGTGAAGTGCGCAAGCGGCTGCGTATTGAGAAATACCTCGTGAAAGAGCGGGATTTCATTGCCGCGGTGTTGGAAACCACCGCCGCCCTGGTGCTTGTGGTCAATCCCAAAGGACTGGTTGAACGCTGCAACAAGGCTTGCGAAATCGTATCCGGCTATGCGGCGCGTGAAGTTCTCGGCATGCCCTTCTGGAAGATCAGCGCCATGCCCGAAGAGGAGGACCAGGCCCGTGAGCTTTTTTTCGAGCAGTCCGTTGCGGGCAAAGGTGCCGTTTTCGAACGGTATATGATGACCAAAGAAGGAGTGAAGGAGTGCGTGGCCTGGACCACCACAGCCATTCTTGGAAAAAAAGGCGAACTGGAGTTCATCATCGCCACGGGCATCGACATAACGGACAAAAAACAGACCGAGGAGGCCCTGCGGGCAGCCGAGGCCACGTACAGGAATATTTTCGAACAGGCAGCAGAGGGTATTTTTCTGACCAATTCGGAAGGGAGATTGCTCAAAGCAAACCCCGCCCTTGCGCATATGCTGGGCTATGACGATCCCGAAGGCCTGATGGATGCCGTGTACGGGGATGAGTGGGCATATACGCATCCGCGGGTCAAAAAAAAGATTCTGCACTTGCTGGAAAAAAATGGCGAGCTCACAGGTTTCATCTTCCGCGTGACGCACAGGGACGGCAGAAAAATATGGGTGTCCATGAACGCCAAGGCCATTCTTGGTTCGGACGGCAAGGTGGTGCGTTATGAAGGGTTGATCAACGACATCACCGAACACATGCGCAGCCGGCGACATCTGCAGCGTCTGGCCACCATGGACGATCTTACCGGGATTCCAAACCGCTATTTGTTCATGGATCGTTTCGAGCAGATGCTGGCCCAGGCCAAGCGTTTGGATCACGCGTTCGTGCTGTTGTATATGGATTTGGATTTCTTCAAGAACGTCAATGACGAGCACGGCCATCATGTAGGTGATCTGTTGCTGCAGCAAGTGGCGCACAGGCTCAGAGCCCGCATCCGTAAATCAGACACCGTGGCGCGCCTTGGGGGCGACGAGTTCACGGTGCTGCTCTACAACATGAGGAAAAGCGAGGATCTGGAAAATTTTCTGCAGGAAATAATCGTCTCTCTGCGCGCTCCCTACCATATCAAAAGAAAGAAATGCGTCATCGGCGTCAGCATCGGCATCAGCGTGTATCCCTGCGATGGCGACACTTCCGATGTGCTGATCAAAAAGGCGGACCAGGCGCTCTACGCGGCCAAGAATGCCGGACGCAACGTGTTTCGTTACGCCAGCGACTTCTGCATTCCTGACAACATTCCCCCAAAGGCCTGACGCTGCAGGATTTTCAGGCTCGTGCCGCCAATCCGGTGCTGTCCACCTTGTGGCTGGTCAGCAGCAGGCAGAGCACTTCGCCGAACAGGCAACAGCCCGCCGTGGCGTAAAGGAATCCCGTATAGCCTATCTGGTGCATCACGGCCGCGCCGTAGACAGGCCCGAGAAAATTGCCGATCTGCAGTGAAAGGATCATCAGGTTGGAGTTGGCCACCCGGAATCGTTCGGAGGAAAGCGTATACATCAGGCTGTAGAGTGCGGGCGAACTCAGCCCCATGGCCACTCCCATGACCACGGAAGAGGCATAGAGCCCCACCAGACTGTATGAATGGGCGGCGAGCAGAAAACTCACGGCGGACAGCAAAAAGCTGAGTGCGATCAAGCGGATCTTTTTCATCTTGTCGAACAGCTGGTTGCCGAACAGCCGGATGATGATCATGCAGAACATCTGGATGGTGAAATAGGAGCCCACATGGTCGTAGCCGCGTGAAAGAAACAACCCTTCTGCCATAAAGAACAGGGATGAGAAGGTGACGATATACAGGGTGTTGAGAGCCAGTACGAGGGCGATTTTGGGGGTCAGGGCGTTTTTGTACATGTCCTTGAAGGAAACATGTTTGCCTGCCGCGGAATCCGGAACCGACTTGCGCTGCCGTTTGCCGATGACCATAATCATGGCAATGGCCGGGATCAACAGCAGGGACATGCCGCAATAGCTGTAGGCCACGGAGCTGGCGTGCTGGTTCACGAAATCGCAGATGGCCGGAACCGTCGAATAGGGCAGCAGCAGGGCCACCGAATACAGGCTGAAAGCCTGGGCGTTCTTTTCCGTGGGAATGCTGGAGACCATCAGGGTCATGCAGGAGGCCGAAAGCAGATAAATGGCCGTGCCGTTGAGCAGGCGCAGGGCTATCAACCCGGTCATGCTGCTGGAGAGCACGTACCCAATGCCGCAGAAGACCATGATGCAGGCGCCGATGAGCGCGCTTTTGACAGCGGTTCTGGCTGTCAGATAGGGGCTGGCGAACAAAAACAACCCGATGGTGGAAAGAGCCGAGCAGCCGATGATGAATCCGCGCCAGGACTTGGCGATCTGCAGTTCTTCCAGATATACGTAGAGGCTGTAGAAAACCGTGATGTTGCAATAGGTGATGAAGATCACCGTGCAGATGAAAATGAAATCTATGGTAACGAGTTTTTTGGAATCTTGCATGGTAACACTCATTGATTGGTGGAAAAAAGTCCGTTTGCCACAAAGTCCGCCACGATCCCGGCGATCCTGCGGATGGAGTCCGGATCGTAGTCGGCTTTGCCGCTGAAATGGAGAAAGGTGTTCCTGTTGCGCATGTAGGCGCTGGTGATGATGAACAACATGAAAGACAGGGCCTGTTCCCGCAGACGATCCTGCTGAGCGGGCTCCGGACTGCCCAGCAGCTCCATGAACAGCTCGAGAATGGGCTGCAGGGCTCTGTCGTAGATGGTGGCGAAATGTTCGGTGGGGTCTATGAATTCGCGTTGCAGCAGCAGGCTCATCCATTGGGAGCGGTTGCTGGTCAGCGAGCTGATGATCAGGTTCTCCACCAGACGCACCAGCAGGGCGTCCGTGGTATCTTCTTTGTTCGTGGTCTGCCGGGCCGCGTCAATGGCCTTGCGGTGCATTTTCGCCATGGCGTCCGCCACATGTTCGATGACCGCCTTGTACAAGCCGTCCTTGTTGGCGAAGTGAAAGGCGATGGAGGCGATGTTGGTGTCCGCCGCCGCTGCCACTTCACGTATGCCCACGCCGGCAAAGCCCTTTTCCGCAAACAGGTGCAGCGCGGCTTCTATAAGCCGTTCCTGGGTCTGTTGCCCTCTGCTCAGGCGTCCGTCTGTTTCCATACTTTTTGAAGCCATGTGGCGCATCCCGCTGGTTGTTTTGCGATGGGTTGAAAATGCGCCTGTCCAGAAAGATTGTCAATCGATTGATTAAAAAGTTTATGCGGGTAAATCTTTCCATCAGCCTATGAAATTAAAATATTTTTGATGGATGAAGCGAAGAATGATAGAGAAAAGCAAGTAAAAAATTGACCATATATCACGAACAAGTTAGAAAATGTGACTTCAGCTTCAGGGAAGGGCTGTTTGTGTCTCTTGTACCATCAATGAGGAGATGATCATGTTGGAAAAGTTGCTCTGTGTCTTGATTGCCGCTGTTGCGCTCAGTTTTGCCGCACCTTCCGCCGCCAAGGCCGAACCCCAGGGAAAATTGACGATTTTTCATGCAGGTTCCCTGGCAGTGCCGTTCGCGGCCATGGAAAAAGCCTTTGAGGCCAGGTATCCCAAGGTGGATATTCAGCGCGAGGCCGGAGGTTCCACCAAGATGGCCCGGATGATCTCCGAAGTGGGCAAGCCCGCGGACATCATGGCTTCGGCCGACTATGTCGTCATCGACAAGAACCTGATTCCCAAGTTCGCCACCTGGAACGTCCGCTTCGCCTCCAACCAGCTGGTGCTTTGCTATACGGACAAGTCCAGGTTCGCCGATGAAATCAACGCCGACAACTGGTACGAGATCCTGCAGCGCAAGGGCGTTGTCTGGGGCCATTCCGATCCCAATCTGGATCCTTGCGGCTACCGCAGTCTGATGGTCATGCAGCTGGCCGAGAAGTTTTACGACAAGCCCGGACTGTATGAAAAACTGCTCGCCAATCGTCCGGAGCAGAACGTACGCCCCAAATCCGTGGAACTGATTTCTTTGCTGCAGTCCGGCAACATGGACTACGCCTGGGAATACCTGTCCGTGGCCGTACAGCATAATCTCAAATACGTGGTGCTCAACGACCATATCAATCTGGGCGACTACAAGATGACGCCTTTCTACAAGGAAGCCAAAGTCACGGTGACCGGCAAAAAGCCCGGCACCACCATCGAGCGCGTGGGCAAGTCCATCACCTACGGCATCACCATGCTCAACGACGCGCCCAACAAGGAAGCGGCCGAGGCTTTCCTGCAGTATCTTTTCGATCCCAAGGGCGGGCTGGAAGTGCTCAAATCCATGGGCCAGCCGCCGTTCGATCCCGTACGTGTCCCCACGGAAGACATGAAAAAGGCCCTGCCTGAGCCGTTGCAGCCGCTGGTGGAAGTCCGCGAATAAACATGCCGTCCGCTTCATATCCGCATAACGAAACGCGCCGGGGCTTTCGGGAGATTCTCCAGGGAGTTTCCGGCGCGTCATTTTCCGTCTGGTTCATCAGCTCGGCGGTGCTGGTGCTGCTGTTCATCTTCGGTCCGCTGGCCCAGACCATTTTTTCGCCCACCTGGGAAGTTTTTTGGGAAACTGTCCGGGACAAGGAAGTGCTCCAGTCCATCTGGCTCTCGCTGTATACTTCGGGGCTGGCGGCGCTCATTGCCCTTGTTTTCGGCACGCCTCTGGCCTATTTGCTGGCGCGGCGCGAATTCTTCGGCAAAAAAGTGGTGGAAAGCCTCATTGACCTGCCCATCATGATTCCCCATCCGGTGGTGGGCATCGCGCTGCTCTCCATTGCCGGGCGCAACCATCCGTTCGGGGAATTTCTGCTCTCCATGGGCGTTTCCATCATGGGCTCGGTCACGGGCATTGTGGCGGTGCTGGTCTTTGTGGGCATGCCCTTTTACGTGGACACCGTGAAAGCCGGCATAGAAGGCGTGCCTTCCCGGCTGGAAAAGGTTTCCAGATCTCTGGGCGCCGGACCGGGCGCCACCTTTTTCCGCATCACGTTGCCGCTGTCCTGGCGCTATTTACTGGTGGGCATGATCCTTTGTATGGCCAGGGCCATCAGCGAGTTCGGAGCCATCGTCATCGTGGCCTACCACCCCATGGTCGCGCCCGTGCTGATGTACCAGCGTTTCACGGCCTATGGCCTGACCTATTCGCAGCCCGTTGCCGTGCTGCTGATTCTGGTCGCCATGCTCTTTTTCCTGTTTCTGCGGGTGGTTTCGCAACCCGGAAAGGCAAGCAGATGATCCGTATCGAAACGCTGCAGATGATTTTTCCCGGCTTCACTCTCGGGCCGGTTTCCCTGCAGGTGGAGCCCGGAAGCTTTTTCGCGCTCATGGGGCCCACTGGCTCGGGCAAGACCCTGCTGCTGGAATCCCTGGCCGGACTGACCCTCCCGCACAAGGGGCGCATCCTGCTGGCGGGCAAGGACCGGACCACGGCGCCGCCAGAGAAGAGACGCATCGGCCTGGTTTATCAGGACCACGCGCTTTTTCCGCACATGAGCGTGCTGCGAAACATCACCTACGGGCAGAAATACAATCATATCGATGAGGTGGAAGGGGAGAGATACGCGCGCGAGCTCATGGAACGGCTCGGGTTGTCGCATCTGGAACAGCGCAAGCCCGCCAATCTGAGCGGAGGCGAAAAGCAGCGTACGGCGCTGGCCAGGGCTCTGGCCTGCAAACCGGACATCGTGCTGCTGGACGAACCGCTGTCCTCACTGGATCCGCAGTTTCGCGAAGATGTCCGGGCCAACCTGAAGGAACTCCATCAGGAGAGCGGCATCACCTTTTTCATGGTCACCCACGACTTTGTGGACGCTCTGACCCTGGCCGACAGGGCTGCGGTGATCCGCAAGGGGCAGATCGAGCAGTGCGCCGACACCCTGGATATTTTCCATCGTCCGGCCACCACATTCATAGCGGATTTCGTGGGCATGAAGAATATTTTTGCCGCGGAATACCACGACGGACAGTGCTGTTTCGCCCATCTGGACTGCCCGTCCGGAATCAATGCCCCGTCAGACGGGCAGGGCTTTGCGGCCCTGCGTCCGGAAGACATCGCCGTGTCTGCCGACGGTTCGTATCCGGACAACTGGCTGGCCTTCGAAGCCGCGGTCACGGCCGTGACCCGCCAGGGCTTTGTCTGGCAGCTCACCGCGTCATTTCAGGACGCCCGTTTCATTGCCCAGCTGGACCATCGTCTGGCCCTGAACAAAGGGCTTGAAAAGGGCGCCCGTGTCACGCTTTCCTTTGATCCGCAGCAAGTTCACCATATTGCGGGATAATCTCAGGCTCAATTGGGCAGTACGGCCGTTTCACCCCTGATATTCGTTTCCTTTTGACTTTGCCGTGATTTTTTTTCCCGGTGCACGCGGAAAAACAGCGCGTACAGTACGGGCGTCACTATCAGCGTGAGCAGGGTGGCGAAGGTCAGGCCGCCCATGATGGTGACTGACATGGGCGCGAAAAAGGGATCCCAGATCAGCGGAACCATGCCCAGCACCGTGGTGAAAGCGGCCATGCATACGGGCCGGACGCGGCTGGCCGAAGCGTCGATGAGCGCCGGATAGGCGGGCTTGCCGGTTGCGCGTTCCAGATTGACCTGGTCCAGCAGCACGATTTCGTTCTTGATGAGCATGCCCGAGAGGCTGAGGAATCCGAGCAGGGCCATGAATCCGAAGGGTTGATTGGTCAGCAGCAGGCCGGCGGATACGCCGATGATGGCCAGGGGCAGCCCCAGGAAAATGATCAGCGGATGGCGCAGCGTATTGAACAAAAACACCGTGATCAGAAACATCATGGCAAAGGCGATGGGCACGTTGGCCATGAGTTTGGTGTTGGCTTCTTCGGATTTCTCATGCTCGCCCCCCCATTCCAGGGAGTAGCCCGGAGGAAGTTCGATGGCTTCTATCTGCGGGCGCAGTTTTTTAAACAGATCCGCGGCAGTGCCTGTGAGCTGTTCGCAGGAGACCGTCAGGGTGCGCTTGCGGTTGCGCCGCTGGATCACGGGATCTTCAAAGCCGGTCTGCTGTCCGTCCGTGATCTGGGTTATGGGGATGGCCTTGCCCGTGGTCGAGTTGATGACCTGCAGGTCTTCCGCCTGGTCAATGCTCTGGCGTTGCGTACGGGGTGGGCGCAGCATGATGGGCAGCACCTCGTCTCCGTCGCGGTAGGTCCCGGCCGCCAGCCCCGAAAAGTTCATCTGCAGCGCATCGCCCACGTCCGGACGCCCGACACCCACTTCCCGCATACGGGATTCAGCCAGTTTCACGTTGAGGGTTTTCACCCGTTCGCGCCAGTCCTGCATGACGGTCCCGGCGTTGGGCTCCGCGTACATGATATCCATGACCTGTTCGCCCAGCCGCCGCAGCACGTCCGGATCGCGTCCGATCAACCGGGCTTCCACGGCTCCGGCATTGGGGCCGAGCTTGAAGGCCTCCACTTGCGACACGATGTCCGGATGTTTTTCGTTCATATAAGCGCGGGTTGCGGCCAGGGCTGGTTTGAGGTTTTCGTAATCCCGCACGTCCATGAGCAGCATGGCATAGGAGCTGTCCGGCATTTCCGGCGCATAGGTCAGAATGAAACGGGATGCGCCCCTGCCGATGAACGCGGTGCTGTTGGTGACTCCAGGAATTTTTCCAATGTCGGATTCAATGGCCGCAACATATTTTTCTGTCTCGGAAATATGCGTGCCTTCCGGATACCAGACATGGACCATGAATTGCGGACGGGAGGAATCCGGAAAGAAATTGTGTTTCACGAATTTGAACCCGTACAGGGCCGTGAACAGCAGCCCTGCGACGCAGAACAGCGTGAGCCAGCGGAAATTCACGCAGAACCGCAGCGAACGTTTGTAAAAACGGAAAAAGGGCGTGTTGTGAATATCCTGATTGGTCTCTTTGGGCGTGGGCAGCAGGGTGACGCACAAATAGGGCGTTACCGTGATGGCGAAAATCCAGCTCAGCAGCAGGGATGCGCAGATGACCTGAAACAGGCTGCCCAGAAATTCGCCGGTGACGTCCCTGGATACGGCAATGGCCGCGAATGCCAGGATGGCGATGAGCGTGGCGCCCAGCAGGGGCCACTGCACTTCGGTGACGGTTTCTTCCGCGGCCCGGACTTTGGATTTGCCTTGCAGGGATTTGACCACGATGCCTTCCGTGACCACGATGGCGTTGTCCACCAGCATGCCCAGGGCAATGATCAGCGCGCCCAGGGAGATACGCTGCAGGCTCACGTCCAGCAGTTTCATGATCATGAAGGTGGCGAGGATGGTCAGCAGCAGTACGATGCCCATGATCAGTCCTTCGCGCATGCCCATGAACAGCACCAGCACAAGGATCACGATGACCACGGCTTCGGCCAGATTGACCACGAATCCGTGCACGGCTTCCGAGACGGTGTCTCCCTGAAACGCGATGTCCTGAATGTCGATGCCCACCGGTATTCGCTGCTGCAGGGCGTTCAGCCTGGCGCGGACGGCCTCGCCCATGACCACCACATTGCCGCCGGAGATGGTGGAAATACCCAGACCGATGGCAGCCTGGCCGTTGCGGTGCATCAGCTCGGTGGGCGGGTCATAGTACGCGCGCGTGATGCTGGCCACATCCCGGATACGGATGATGCGGTCGCCTGTGGCGCCTTTGACCAGCAGGTCTTCCATGTCCTTGACGGAAGTGAAGGCACCGCTGAGGCGCAGGTTGATATGCTCGGTCCCCACCTTGACCTTGCCCGCGGAGGTCACCGCGTTCTGCTGGCTGATGGTGTTGAAGATGGCCGAACTGGTCAGGCCGAGCTGGGCCAGCCTGTAGCGGTCGATCTCCACATAGACGATTTCCTGCTGGTCGCCCCAGAGTTCGATGCGTCCCACCTGGTCGCAGAGCAGGAGTTCCTTGCGCAGATCCTTGGCGAATTCCTTGAGGTCGTGGTTGGAATATCCGTCGCCGGTGATGGAGAGAAACACCCCGTACACATCCCCGAAGTCGTCGTTGATCTCGGGCGTGCCCACGCCCGAGGGCAGGTCTTCGGCAGCGGCGTTTATTTTGCGGCGCAGTTCGTCCCAGATCTGAGGCAATGTCTTTGCGTCGTAAATGTCCTGCATTTCAGCATAGATAATCGAAAGACCGGCGCGGGAGATGGAGGTGACTTCGTCCAGCTGCTTGAGCTGCTGAATGGCGCTTTCCAGCGGCTCGGTGACTTCCTCTTCCACTTCCTGCGCTGTGGCACCCGGATACTGCGTATAAATGACGGCCTGTTTAATGGTAAATTCAGGGTCTTCCAGCCGACCGAGTTTGAGATAGGAAACGGCACCTCCTACGGTGACGATGAGGATCAGAACCAGAATGACAGTCTTGTGGGTGATGGAATAGCTGGCCGCATTCATATCAATCCAGCCCCTCCACTCCAGGGGTCATGGGGCGTACGCGCATTTTTTCCGTCAGCGTGTGCACGCCGGCCACGGCCACTTGCTGCCCCACCGTGAGCCCGGAAAGTATTTCCTGACCGTCGTCGCGCAAGCGGCCGAGGGTTACCGGCGTTTTGACAGGTACGCTATCGGTACCGCGTACGACCCAGACATAGGCTTTTCCGTCGCTGCCTGCAAAAACAGCCTGTACCGGCACCATGGTGGCAGCGGAAGCATCCCCGGAGGCGTTTTTCTGCGGCGGGAGAACTGTTGCGCTGGACGCGTACCGTTGCCGTCATGCCCGGATAGATGTGCATTCCGGGTTGCGGAGTGATGTTCACCACCACGTCATAGGTACGGGTGGCGTCGTCCGCCTCCACCTCCACCTCGCGCGGTCGGGCTTTGAACCATTGGCCGTCCAGCACGTCGAAGTGCACGGAAATGTCGAAGGCGTTGAGATTGCCCTCCCTGGCGATGGTCTGTTCGGGAACCTCGAACACCACCTGGATCACGCTGATGTCCTGGATGGAGACAATAGGCGCCTTGGCAGTGATATGTTCGTGGTTTTCCACGTAGCGCTTGGCTATGACTCCGTCAAAGGGGGCTCGGATGACCGTGTCTTCCAGGGCTTTTTTCTTGGCGCGCATTTCGGCGCGGGTGGAGTCGTAGGTGGCCTGATCGCCGTCCAGATCCGACTGGCTGACCACTTTCTGCCGTATCAGGGTTCTGGTACGCTCCAGTGTTTTGCGGGCTTCGTCAAAGGCGGCCGTTGCCTTGTCCAGGTCGATGATGAAATCGCGCTGATCAAGCTGTGCGATGACCGCGCCCTTACGTACGTGCAATCCTTCGTCCGCGTTCAGGGTCAGCAGCTGGCCGGAAACGGAAAAGGCCAGGTCCACACGTTGTTCGGCGCGTACCGTGCCGGGAAATTCCCGGACCGTGGTGCGCTTGAGAGGGACAACGGTCCCGGTGGGGACGGGCCTGATAATCAGGGGCTTTTCCGACGGTATGTCGTTGGCCCCGGCCAATGCGGGTTTAAGTTGATACCATGCATATATGCCGCAAGGTATGGTTAAGGCCAGAGCCAGCAGAAAGATCCAGACAGTGCGCATTAAAAACCCCCGGGTTTTCCGGGCTGCCCCGACACCGCTTAATGATTACGACTGAAGGGCGGCTGGTATGGGCAGTCCGAGCAGTTGAATCAAAGCTTTGGCCGTACGCAATTCGGCCTTTTTGAAATAACGCTCCCTGTTGAAGGTCGGTGCGTACATGACCTTGAAGGAACGGAACGTGGCGGCATAAAACATGGCGTTGGCGCTGATGAAGGTCGAATAATAGAGCTTGTCTTCCAGTGTGAAGGCTGGATTGATTCTGTCGAAAAATTGCAGCGAGCTTTCAATTTTCGGTTTGAAAACGTGCACGGCCAGAGCCTCTTCTGCCGAGGAGGGAAAATAGAGTTCGCGCAGCAGGATTTCGTGTACCCAGGCGCCGTGCTGTTTGTCCTGCAGGTCCGCAAAGGTTCTTTTGGCAACGATGCAGATGAGTTCCGAAAGACCGGCAGGGCTTTGTACCAACTGCGGGTGTTCTTCCGCAGTTTGCCCGAACCGGACGCTGCGACTTGCCTCCACCGCGTATTTGAATGCTTCTATGTAGAGATTTTCCTTGCTGCCGAAGTGGTAATGAATACCCCCCAGGTTGACCTGAGCGGCGTCCGCGATTTTTCGGGTGCTGACTTTATCGTAACCAAGCTCGGCAAAGAGTTTTGCCGGCGGTCATCATTAAAATTGTTCTCGTATCCTGAGATGTTTGTTTGTTGCGAGTCATTATTGATATCCTTTACTGTAAGTCATATGACTGAATTTTTTAATTCAGTCGTATGACTAAGTCAAGGTCAATCTGAGCAAGTGCGCTTTTTATGTGAGGCTTTATCTCACAATGCACTAATCGGAATAAATATCGTATTTGAGCGATGGTTTTCTGTAATTCAGTGCGAAAAAAGATTCAATTCTGAACAATGATACTACAACAGAGATGATGACTTGCAGTATCAAATAAAAATTATGTAATTTATTTCATATATGGTGCAAAAAGTAAAAACTGAATGGCTGATTTATATTGCGTTAATTTTTTTGAATATTAACTAAAAAAATGAGAAACGTATCAATATTTTTTGATGAACTTATGATTATTTAATTGACGGATATGTTGGTAATCGTATACGTGGCTGAGCCTGAGAGTTTCCGAACAGTTTCAGATTATGTTCCAGACATGAAATGGAATTGTTACGGAATGAAGGAGTAAAACGGTAGGAGTAAATTATCAATTAATTGAATTTTTGAATCAGAATGTTTTTCAGGGGGGGACCATGAAAAATCTATCAATTTCCAAAAAACTGGTTTTAGGGTTCGGGGTCGTAATTGTTTTGCTGCTTGTTTCAGGCAGCATCGCCTACTACAATTTTTCTGAAAACTACAAATACTTTATAAGCTACAGAACAATGGCGTCACGTTCGAACCTGATAAGTTCGATACAGTCGAGCCTGCTGCAAACACGAATCGGCATAATCAATTACATGTTTGATGAAAATGCCGCGCATCTGGACCTATTTGAAAAGTCCATGGGCAGAACCGAAGAATTCATGGCCCAGGGAGTCGATGCCATTCAAAATCCTGAAATCGCTCCGTTGGTAAAAAAATCCAGTGATCTGCTGCTGCAGTACAACAGGGAGGCGCATGCGCTCATTGAACTGCAGAAAAAGAGTGTGGAGGATTTGCAGGCATTGAATTCCATCGGCCCGGTCATTGAACAGAAGCTCGCCAAATTGATGGCTGATTCCGAAAGTGCGGGGGATGTCGTCATTGCTTACGATGCGGCTCTTGCCTTGAAAAGCCTGTTGCTGGGGCGATTGGCGGTTTTCAAATTCCGTGGAGACAACAGCGAAAATAATGCCGAAGACGCAAGGGTGCATTTCAAAGAGAGCCTGCGGATCATATCAGGCCTGGAGGGAAAAAAAGACAGGATTCCGCAGAGCAATCCGGGGGAAATCAAGACGCTTTTGAACAAGTATGTTGCCTCTTTCGAGAATATGCAGGAGCTGTTGCTTGAGCGCAACCAAATCATGAAGGATGAACTGACCCAATGGGGGCCCGTCATTGCCGGCAGTCTGGCATCCGCAGACGACCTGATCAAACAAGAGCAGGAAGCTTTCGGGCACGTTGTGCAGAGCAGGAATGAATCCGCTCAAAGTATGGTCGGCGGGCTTTGCCTGGTCGCCTTGTTCGTGGGGGTGCTGGCCGGTTTCTACATTACCCGCAGCATTGTCAAACCTCTGTCTTTGGCCACGGCATTCGCCAACGATGTCGCCAAAGGGAATTTCACTACCGAGTTGTCCGTCAGTCAAAAGGACGAGGTCGGCAAAATCTGTGTGGCTCTGGATTCCATCCGCGGGTCCATTTCCGGAGCGGCTGACGAAGTGGAAGGCATAGTCGCGCGTGTGGAGCAGGGCGATATGCAGGCCAAGGGCGACCAGGCCGCTTTTTCCGGAGGATTTTCCGCACTTGTGGACGGCGTCAACACGCTGGTCAGGGTCTACACCTCTTTTTTCGATCAGTTGCCGGTGGGAGTCATGGCGCTGACCAAAAATCATGATGTCACTTACCTCAACAAGACTGCCCGGAAAATGAGTGGCGTTTTTTCGTGCGCCGGGAGGAAATGCAGCGATTTGTTCAATACGGGGGACTGCAATTCGGAGAAGTGCGCTTCGGATATCAGTATGCGCAAAAAAAATATAGCGGTTTCCGAAACAAAAGCACGGACCTCGGACGGCGATTATGAGGTGAGCTATACGTCCATTCCTTTGATTACCCGGTCGGGGGAGGTTGCCGGTGCGGCCGAAGTCATCATTGATCAGACCTTGATCAAGAACGCGCAGCGTACCATGATCGCCGTGGCGGAAAAGGCCAATCAGATTGCGGACCGTGTGGCTTCCGCCTCGGAGGAGCTTTCCGCCCAGGTGGAGCAGGTCAGCAGCGGGGCGGAAATCCAGCAACAACGGGTCGCTGAAACAGCCACGGCCATGGAGGAGATGAACGCCACGGTGCTGGAAGTGGCCAAAAATGCCACGGAGGCCACCACAGAGTCCAACACGGCCAAGGAAAAGGCCGAGACGGGCGCTCAGCTGGTGCAGAAGGTCGTGCAGGCCATCAATCAGGTCAACAATGTGGCCGGCATGCTGCAGACCGACATGGAAAAGCTCGGCAAGGAGGCCCAGTCCATCGGCGGGGTCATGACGGTGATTACGGACATTGCCGACCAGACCAATCTGCTGGCCCTGAATGCCGCCATCGAGGCTGCCCGGGCAGGAGAAGCAGGCCGCGGATTTGCCGTTGTGGCGGACGAGGTACGCAAGCTGGCGGAAAAAACCATGGAAGCCACCAAAGAGGTTGGGGACAACATCCGGGTCATTCAAAGCGCCACGGAAAAAACCATCAAAAACGTGGACGAAGCCGTGGCCAGTGTGGCGGAAGCCACGGGCATGGCGAATAATTCCGGAGAAGCCCTGGCGCAGATCGTACGCATGACCACGGATACCTCGGACCTGATTTCCAGCATTGCCACTGCGGCGGAGCAGCAATCCGCCACCAGCGAGGAAATCAACAACGCCATTGACGAAGTCAACCGCATCGTGTCCGAAACCGCGGACGGCATGTCCCAGTCAGCCTCGGCCGTTCAGGAACTGGCGAAAATGGCCCATGAGTTGAAATCAGCTCTGGATAATCTGAGCAGCAACGCCGCGTAGTTTCTTGACAGAAATAAAGGGTTTTCCTGCGCCCATTTCGCACAGGAAAACCCTTTATTATTGATGCATGCTGTTTCCGACAGTCCGGTGAGCCCCTGCTTGTGGCCGACCGGCTGCAGGAAGCGAAAAATCAGAAGAAATTTTGCACGACCTCGCGCATGCGGTCCAGAAAAATGCGTGTGTCGAATTGTTTCGCGCGTGTTTCGCAGGCCTGGCGCATTTCCAGAGCCCGTTGGGGTGTAAGTGTGCCGATGGCCTCCACCACGTCCTCCGGGGCGGGATCCGGCCGGACCAGCAGACCGGTTTCCTCGGGCAGGATGGATTCCTTGAGTCCGCCTTCCGCCACGCCCACCACGGGTTTGCCCGCGGCCATGGACTCCACCGGAGACATGCCGAAGTCTTCGTGCTGCGGTATATATATGGTGGCAATACAGCTGCCCACCAGCTGCTTGAGACGCGTATCATCCACCCAACCCGTAAAAGAGATATTGTCCGCGCCCTGGGCCAGGGCCTTGAGTTTGGGGAGTTCGCTGCCGCCCGAGGCCACCACGAGCTTTTTGTACGGCATCAGCCGGAAGGCCTTGATGACCACATCGATGCGTTTGAGCGGATCCATGCGGGCCGTGGACAAATAAAAGTCTTCCTGCCCCTGCCAGGCGTACTGGTCCGTGTCCACGGGCGGGTAGACCACCGTGGAATCCAGTCCGAGGAATTTTTTGATGCGTTCGCGTACGTGCTGCGAATTGGCGACCACCAGATCCATGCGCCGGACAGCCGGTTCGTAGAGAGCCTTGAGGCAGGGCACATAGAGCTGCATCAGCGGGCGTTTCCACGGAGCCAGGTTTTTGAGGTGCACCGCGTATTTATCGTAGGCAAAACGCGGCGGAGTATGGCAATAGAGGATATTCGGCCCGTCGGGGTGGTTGTAAACCGCGGTGGGGCTGAGAATGCCGCTGTAGATCACCGCGTCGTAGTCTTTCAGAAAGCCTGTTTTGTGCCGGAACGCATGCATCAGCTTGAAGGTCCGTACGCCGATGATTCCGCCCGAGGCCTGGAGATCCACCAGCCTGGAACGGGTCATGGATTCGATGTCGAAGCTGTCGGCCGTACGGTATCCAAAGCAGAGCGTGTCCGCCAGTTCGCTGGCCAGGGTCAGCGTCAGCCGTTCGCCGCCGCCGCGAATACGAAAAAGGTCATGGACAAGAGCGGTCTTAGGTTTTAGCTTGGTTGTGTTCATTTGATATGCAACATATTGTGGTTGTCAAAGGGTGATGTGCAGTTCGTACGCGTACGTCATGGTTTTTGCCGTTGCCGACATCAATGATTGCTATACAAACTTTTGCTTTTTGTGTAGTGGCAAATCCAGTTCATTGTCCGTTATTTGAGATACGCTAAAGGGGTATGTACCATATGAGAGCTCTTGTTACCGGTGGCGCAGGATTCATCGGATCGCACTTGGTTGATGCGCTGCTGGAGCGGGGGTGCAAAGTCACCGCCATCGACGACCTGAGTACGGGTAAAATAGACAACATCCGACGCCACCTGGATAATCCGGACTTTTTGTTCGCCAGGGCGTCGATTCTGGACGAGCCCGTTCTGGACAGATTGGCCGCTCAGTCCAATGTTATTTTTCACCTGGCGGCTGCAGTGGGTGTGGATCTGATCGTCAAACATCCGGTCCGGACCATTGAAACCAACGTACGCGGCAGTGAAGCCGTTCTGAAAGCCGCCTTGCGTTATCAATGCCGCGTTTTGCTGGCCAGCACGTCCGAAGTGTACGGCAAGGGCGCCAAATCTCCTTTTTGCGAAGAGGACGACGTGCTGCTCGGCGCCACGAGCAAAAGCCGCTGGGCCTATGCCATCAGCAAGATGCTCGATGAAAGCCTGGGCTTTGCCTATGATCAGGAGCACGACCTGCGGGTGGACATCATGCGTCTTTTCAATACGGTCGGCCCGCGCCAGACCGGACGCTACGGCATGGTCATTCCGCGATTCATGCGCCAGGCTCTGAACAACGAACCCATCACCGTCTACGGCGACGGCAAGCAGACCCGCTGCTTCTGCGATGTTCAGGACGTTATCCGGGCCATGATCGGCCTGGTGGAAAGCAAGACGGAAATCGCCAAGGTCTATAATATCGGCGGCAACAGGGAAATTTCCATCGAAGAGCTGGCCGAACTGATCAGACAGATCGCGGGGAGCACTTCCGATATCATCAAGGTACCCTACAGCGAGGCCTATGCGCCGGGGTTTGAAGACATGATGCGCCGTCTGCCGGATACCAGCCGGATTCATAAGCATCTTGGCTGGACACCGGAAATCAGCCTGGAGCGTACGCTGGAACGGGTCAAGGAATACATTCTTTCCAACAACAGTTAAATCCTCTCGTGATAATGCATCTATGGAGATGCGGGAGTAATGCAGATGCGAAATAAAAACCGGCTTTTGACTCCAGGCCCCACGCCCATTCCGGATGAAGTCCGCCTGGCCATGGCCCAGGAAATGATTCACCACCGCAAGCCGGAGTTCAAAAAGATAATGGCCGAAGTCCAGGAAGGACTGCGGGTACTTTTTGCCACGGAACGCAATGTTTTGACACTGTCTTGCTCCGGTACGGGCGCCATGTGCGCGTCCCTGCATACGTGCTTTGCGGCCGGGGAAAAGATCATCGTTGTCAAAGGCGGAAAATTCGGTGAACGCTGGGTGGATATCGCCCAGTCCCAAGGGCTCAACCCCGTGGTGCTGGAAGTGGAATGGGGCACTGCCGTGACCCCGCAGCAGGTCGAAGAGGCCCTGGACGCCAACCCGGACGCCGCGGGCGTGCTGGTGCAGGCTTCCGAAACCTCCACCGGCGTGCTGCACCCCATACGCGAAATTGCCAAACTGACCAACAAGCGTGACATTCTCATCGTGGTGGACGGCATTTCCGCCGTGGGTATTTCCCCTTGCCCCATGGACGCCTGGGGACTGGACATACTGCTCACCGGCTCGCAGAAGGGCTTGATGCTGCCTCCAGGGCTGGGCTTCGTCTGCATGAGCGAACGGGCCGAAAAAAAGGCCCTGGCCAAGGGGCCCGGCAATTACTATTTCAATCTGATGGGCGAACAGAAAAAGGTGCAGGAGAATCAGACGCTCTTCACCACTTCCGTGAGCCTGGTGGTCGGACTGCAGGCCAGCCTCAAGATCTTTAAGGAAGAAGGCCTGGATGCGCTGTACGCCAAGCAATGGGCGCTGACCATGCTGGTCCGGGAGAGCGTCAAGGCCATGGGCCTGCCCTTGCTGGTCAAGGAAAGTTTTACCTGGGGACTGACTTCCGTGCTGATGCCCGAAGGCATTGACGCCGGCGAAGTGCTCAAAGTGGCAGCCAAGGAACACGGCGTCATCATGGCCGGAGGCCAGGACCACCTGAAAAAAAGGATTGTCCGCGTCGGACATATGGGACATGTGGATTGGGCCGATGTGGCCGCCGGAGTGTACGCTCTGGCCGAATCCATCCGGACCTGCGGCGGCTACATCGGCTCCCGCGATTATCTGGAATGCGGGCTTGCCGCCTACCGCGAAGCCCTGGACCCGTCCGGCCCCAATCAGCCGCCACTTTTGTAGCCAAAGGAGCATCACTATGTCTGCTGATGAAAAACACCCCGGCAACGAACAGGACAGCAAAAAAGGCTGCGGCTGCGCTGCCGAAGAGCCTTCGAAATCCTCCGGCTTTGATCCGGACAGCACCGGCAACGCCGCTTACGGCCTGCCCAAGGTGACGTTCAGCACCTTTATTCTTTCCCTCAGCTCCTCCGGCATGGTGCAGCTGGGAGAGGTGCCGGAACCGGAAAGCGGCCAGATAATGAAAAATCTGCCCATGGCAAAACATACCATCGACATCTTGAGCATGCTCAAAGACAAGACCTCCAAATGCCTGAACCCCGACGAGGCCCGGCTGCTGGAAGGCATTCTGTACGAGCTGCGGATGAAATATGTTATGCTGACCGACTAACACGAGGAGCAGAGTATGGCGTCGATTTCCGTCGGTTTGGTTGGTGTTACCGGCTATACGGGCATGGAGCTGCTGCGGCTTTTGCTGCCGCATCCGAGCTTCGAACTGGTGCGGGTCACTTCCCGTGCCCAGGCCTGTAAAAAACTGGTCGAACTGTTCCCTTTTCTGGCCAAGACCCGTTACGCGGATCTGGAAGTGACGGCGCCGGATCCGGATGATCTGGCCGAAGCCTGCGACCTGGTCTTTCTGGCCGTACCCCATGGCGCGGCCATGGAGCTGGTGGTTCCGCTGCGCGAACGCGGACTCAAGGTGGTGGATTTCAGCGCGGACTTCCGCCTGCGCGACAAGTCCGTCTATGAGCAGTGGTACAAGCCCCATATTGCGCCGGAGCTCATCGAGGAGGCCGTCTACGGCATTCCCGAACTCTACCGCGACGCCCTGGTCAAGACCAGCCTGGCCGCCAATCCGGGCTGCTATCCCACGTCCGCCATTCTGGGCCTGGCTCCTGCGCTCAAAAAAGAGCTCATCGAGACCGACGGCATTGTGGTGGATTCCAAGTCCGGAGCCACGGGCGCCGGACGCAAGGCCGCCCAGCCCAGCCTGTTCTGCGAGGTGTCGGATTCGTTCCGCGCCTACGGCATAGGCAAGCACCGCCACACGCCCGAGATCGAACAGGAACTCAGCGTTCTGGCAGGGCACGAGCTCACGGTTTCCTTCAATCCGCACCTGCTGCCCATGAACCGGGGCATCCTGTCCACCATCTACACCCGTCTGCGCAAGGAAGTGTTCACCGAAGACGTGGTGGAACTGTACGAAAAATTCTACGAACACGATCCCTGGGTCCGGATTCAGCCCGCGGGCAAACTGCCGGAAACACGGCACGTACGCGGCAGCATGTACTGCGACATCGGCCTGGTGGCGGATCCGCGTACCGGCCGCCTGGTGATCGTCTCCACCATAGACAACCTCTGCCGCGGCGCCTCGGGCCAGGCCCTGGCCTGTGCCAACCTGATGTGCGGCCTGCCCGTATCCGAAGGCCTCGACCTTCCGCCGCTGATGCCGTAGCCAGAGACAGCAACGCCTTTCATGAGGACCGTCCGGGGAAACCTGGGCGGTCCTTTTTTTCATTGAATATGCAGATTATATGTTTCGAAATGTGTGGGCAACTTCTCTATCTTTTGAGGCGGAAGCGGAGGACGTATTACCTGGCGGCGATTTGGACTGGACGGCTTTGCGGGGGATGCTCCCCGGCTCGATGCAGTCCGGATGTCTGGGACCGACATCAGTTTTTTTCAAATTGCAAGGGCTCAGCAGTTTTGCTCTCGTCATCATGTTGTTTGATCATCCATCTGGCCCTTTACTATTTGTAACTGGCAAAACAATCTTTCATTATTATTCACTTTCAAAAAGTGAGAACAACGTGGAATCCACTTGACTGGATAAAAAAATCCAATATAATGGATTTATGAACATTGAAAACCAAATCGCAAAGCGGATCAAAACACTTCGGAAAGAACGGGGTTACACGCTGAGTCAGCTCGCCAAATCCAGCGGAGTGAGCAGTTCCACTATTTCGCTAATCGAACGCTGTGAAACCAGCCCGACAGCCGCAATCCTCAACAAACTGGCCGACGCTATGAGTGTGACCCTGGCCTCGATTTTTTCATCCGACGCTTCCAACATATCGGCACTCCCTGTCTCGCGTCGTTCCGAGCAGTCGACATGGTCCGACCCCGATTCCGGTTATGTCCGCAGGCACCTATCCCCGAACGGATGTTCAACTCCCGTAAAGCTCATAGAGGTCATTTTTCCGCCAGGCAAAAGTGTAGCATTCGAAAGTCTGGTCGGAGCCACAGTGATACATCAGCAAATTTGGATCATCGAAGGTGAAATGAACATCTCCGGAACAGGAAACACATGGAACTTGAAAACCGGTGATTGCCTCGCCATGATCGTTGATCAGCACTTGGTCTTCCATAACCCGGCAAGTGAACCGTCCAGGTATCTTGTCGCACTATCAACTTTGTAGAAGGCATTCCCATGAACAACAGGATTGTACTGTGCACCTTCGATTCGCATGCTGCATCCATATTAAATATTTTAAACGAAGCGATTGTGAATTCAACTGCCCTGTATGACTATAAACAGCGAAAACTGGAGAGTATGCTCGGATGGTTTGAAGCGAAGCAGGCTTACGGGTTCCCGGTAATCGGCATAGAAAACCAGGAAGGAATTCTACTGGGGTTTGGTAGCTACGGTGCCTTCAGGGCCTGGCCGGCATACAAGTATACGGTCGAGCATTCGGTATATGTGCACAAGGACTTTCGTGGTAAGGGATTAGGACAAATCATTATGCGGGAACTGGTAACGAAGGCTCAGGAAAACGAACTCCATGCGATGGTAGGCGGGATCGACGCTACAAACGTTGCAAGTATTGTCCTTCATAAGAAATTTGGCTTTCAACTTGTCGGTACGTTGCCTCAAGTCGGGTTTAAGTTCGGCAAATGGCTTGACCTGGCCTTTTATCAGCTATTGCTGGACACCCCTGCTCTACCGAATGAGGATTAGGATCAGCGATGTTATTCTTCCGTCTGACAATGACCGCATGAACGGGAACAGCAGATTGATGGAATCTAGTTTTCCCATTTTCTTTGTCGCTATGGCAGGCATTACTTTTGTCCTGCCATAGTTAGTTGAGCCTTTGGTCCTGCTTCAGACTTTGTTTCCTGCATATTTGATATTCATCTGTCACGAAGATGTGCGAAGTAAGCTGCTGCATAATAAAAGTATGATAGCCTTTGAGCCTCATGAGCGTAGTGCGTTCGCAAAGACTGGCGATAATAAATGCAATGGCGAATGGATCAAAGCCTTTTTGTGCACTTCCCTTTCGTATGTTTTTCAGGCCTGTATTAATCTGCTTGTTCCCCTCCCCTTGCTTTCATGCTATAAACTTCCATAAAACTGGCGGGTTTTTCTGGCTGGCTTGCGGGTTGTTTTCATTTCAGCAAAGGGAATGTTCATGAACATACGCAGACTCACATCGCTTACGGCTTTGATCAGTTTTCTTCTCGAGGTGCTCACCAGCGTGGTGCTGTATATCGCGCCGCACGGGCGCACGGCGTATTGGACCGACTGGACGTTTTGGGGGTTCACCAAGGATCAGTGGGGCAATGTGCACATCAACCTGGGCATTCTGTTCCTGCTGGCCCTGTTTCTGCACATCTACTACAACTGGAAGCCCATCCTCAGTTATCTGAAGAACAAGAGCAAGGAGCTCAAGATTTTCACGCCCGAGTGCAGTATGGCTCTGCTGCTGAGCCTGGTGTTCATTGCGGGAACGCTGGCCATGGTTCCGCCTTTTTCCTCGGTGCTGGATTTCAGCGAATCCCTCAAGGAAGCGGCTTCGGAAAAGTACGGCGACCCGCCCTGGGGGCATGCCGAGCTTTCCCCGCTGAACACCTTTGCCAAGAAAATGAGCTGGAATCCGCAGCAGGCCCTGGATACGCTGGCCGCTGCCAATATCAAGGTGGATGAGGCCAAGCAGACTCTCAAGGAGATCGCGGTCAACAACAACATTTCTCCGCAAAAGGTCTACGAGACCCTCAAGGCCAAGTTGGGCGGCGGCGAGGATGCGGGAGGCTCTGGTTTGCCCGATTCGCCCCCTTCGGGCTTCGGATTGCGTACGCTGCAGGACATCTCCAAGGCCTACAAGGTGGACCTGGGAGCCATGCTCGCGGCGCTGGAGGCCAAGGGCATCAAGGCCGCGCCGGAGCAGAACGTCAAGGCCATCGCCTCTGCCAACGATCTTTCACCCTATGAAGTGTTCGATATTCTGAAGACTGCCGAGAAGTAGGCGTTTTCAGCAGAAAGTACGGGAAAAGGCCGGGGACTCTTTTGCAGAGTCTCCGGCCTTCGTATTGTCAGGCTTGTTCGGTTTTCCAGCGGGCGTAGCGGCTTTTGCCGCGGATGACGGCAACCAGGGCGCTGACGCCCAGGAGCATGGCGAATCCCAGGTGCGACCAGTCGATGAGCATGGTGGTGGTGGGGTCGTACCAGATGTCCGGGAGGTTTTTCAGCATGCGCAGAAAGCCGGTGATGAAGACCAGCGCCAGCAGCGCAACGCGTGTCCAGCCCAGGGCCGAGAGCCGGATATGTCTGCGCCCCTGCGCCAGGTAGAGGTAACAGAGGTAGCCCACCAGCAGGCCGAGCAGGGCCGCGGCGATGAGGTGGATCTTGTGCGTGGTGAAATAGGCCGCCAGCCAGCCCAGGCCGGGAATGTCGGCAATGTAGTAGCGCTTGAAAATGGGCATCTGGGCCATACCGGTCAGGGCCAGGGTAGCGATCAGCAGAATGTAGCTCCAATGCTGCCAGGCGGTAACGGGTTTTTGCTGCATCCGTCTTCCTCCTTCGTGTCTCAGGCCTCTTGCTGCGAAAGCGAGGCTGTCTGGTTTGAGGATTTCTGGGGATCCTGCAGGTAGTTTTTGGAAATGTACGAATACATCACCGGAACCACCACCAGGGTTATCAGTGTCGAACTGGCCAGGCCGCCGATGACCGCACGGGCCATGGGAGCCTGGGTTTCGCCGCCTTCTCCCAGCCCCAGGGCCAGGGGAAGCAGGCCGAAAATCGTGGTCAGGGCGGTCATCAGAATGGGCCGCAGCCTGCGCCGTCCGGCTTCTTCGATGGCCGCGTACATGGGCAGCCCGTCCCTGCGGTGCAGGTCGTTTATCTGGTCCACCAGCAAAATGGCGTTGTTGACCAGAATGCCGCCCAGCATGATGCAGCCGATGTAGGACTGCATGTTGAAAGTCGTATGGGTGAGAAACAGGATCAGGCTGACGCCGATGATGGCCAGCGGTACGGAGAACATGACCACAAAGGGGTCGCGCAGGGACTCGTACAGACAGGCCATGACCATGTAGACCAGCACCAGTGCCAGGGCAAAGGCCTGGGCCAGTTCGGCAAAGGCTTTTTGCTGCTCTTCGTAATCGCCGCCAAAGCTGATGGAAAAGCCCTGCGGTACGGGCAGGTTCTGCAGTTCCTGCTGCAGGTCGCGCATTACCGATCCCATATCGCGTCCGGTGATGTTGCCGGAAACCGTGATGATGCGTTCCTGGTCCTTGCGTTCGATACGCACGGGGCCGGTGGTGTGTTCGACGTCCACCAGATTGCGCAGCAGCACGGGGTCGCCGTTGCTGTTGGTGATGGTGAAATCCAGCAGGCTGTTCAGGTCCGCGTTTTCCGCATCCTTGATCTTGACCCGGATGGTGTATTCGTCGCCGCCGTCGCGGTAGTTGCCCGCGCTGGTTCCGGCGATTTCCGTCTGCAGCATGTTGGCCACGGCGGAAACATCCACGCCCATGCTTTCGGCCTTGGCCCGGTCCACATGAATACGCCGCTCGGGCGCGCCGTCCTGAAGGCTGAGGCGCGCGTCGGTAACCCCAGGGGTGTTTTCCACGATGCGCAGCACGTCGTCGCTGAGGGCCGAAGCCGTATCCAGATCATAGCCGCGGACTTCCACCTCGAGCTTGTCGCCGTCGTCGCTGGAAACCATACGCATCACGAACAGCTCCTGATTGGAGCGGGCGCGGACTTTCATGCCCGGCAGGTTGGCGAGCCTGCGACGCAGGTCGTCGGCTATCTCATGGCTGGTCCTCTGGCGCTGGCTCTGGGGCTTTAAGCTGATGCGCAGCTGTCCGTTGTGCGAACCGGACGTACGCCAGCCCGAACCGCCGAGCAGGGCGATGACGTTGGCTGCTTCGGGGACGTTTTTGTCCACAATGGCTTCAATTGCCCTGACCTGTTCGGACAATACGCCGAGTCTGGTGCCCACTTCCATTTCCACATTGACCCGGACCTCGCCTTCGTCGGTGACGGGCATCATTTCCACGCCGATGAGCGGAATCAGGGCCAGGCTCGCGACCAGCAGAACCAGGGCGGTGAAAATGGTCAGCTTGCGGCGCTGCAGGCAGGCGTGGAGCAGGGCCTTGTAGTTGTTTTCCAGGCTTACAAAGACTTTTTCCAGGCGCATGCCCAGCCGTTTGAAGGGGTGCCAGCCCGTGGAGCCGTTGGACTTCAGCCGGGCTCCGATGATGCGGGAGGCCAGCATGGGCACAAGTGTAAGGGCCACGCCCAGCGAACAGAGCAGCGAAAAACTCACCACATAGGCCAGCTGCTTGAACATGATTCCGGACATGCCCTGGATGAAGATCATGGGCAGGAACACCACAAGGGTGGTCAGCGTACTGGCCGTGATGGCGCCGGCGACTTCGGAAGCGCCCTGGATGGCGGCTTCGCGCGGTCCCATGCCTTCCTCGCGCAGCCGGTAGATGTTCTCCAGCACCACGATGGCGTTGTCCACCAGCATGCCCACGCCCAGGGCCAGGCCGCCCAGGGTCATGATGTTCAGGGTGAACCCGCCGAAATAGATGAGCATGAAGGTGGCGATGATGGAAATGGGAATGGCCGCGGCGACCACCAGGGTGCTGCGGACATTGCGCAGGAAAAACAGCAGTACGAAGATCGCGAACACGCCGCCGTAGAGCAGCGAGTCCGCAACGTTGGAAATGGCGTTTTTGATGTAGGTGGAGGTGTCGATGATCGAACGGATCTTGATCTGCGGGATGTCCCGGTTGATGCGTTCGAGTTCGGCTTGCAGCCGCTCGGCCACTTCCACGGTATTGGTGCCGGACTGCTTGTTCACGGACAGCCGGATGCCGGGTTCGCCGTTGACCCGGACAATGCGGGTGACGCGTTCCCAGGAATCCTTGATTTCGGCGATATCCTTGAGGCGGACCACGGCGCCGTCGCGCACGGCCACCACCGTGTTGCCCAGTTGTTCGAGGCTGGTGTATTCGCCGGGCGTCCGGACGTAGAGCTCCATGTCCTTGGTTTCAATGGTGCCCGCGGCCAGGTTCAGGTTGGAGGATTCCAGCCTGTCGATGATGGTGTCCAGGGGGATTTTCAGCGCCTTGATGCGTCCGGGCAGCAGGTTGACGTGGATCTCGCGGTCCAGTCCGCCCCAGATGTTCAGGGCGGCCACTCCGGGCACCCGCTCGATGCGGTAGCGTACCTGGTTTTCCAGAATGTCCTGCATCTGCACGGGATCCAGGCGGCTGGACGCGCCCAGGATCAGCACCGGGGCGCTGGCCAGGTCGAACTTGCGCAGCACGGGCAGGTCGGCCTCGTCCGGGAGGTTGCCCTTGACCCGGTCCAGGCGGTCGCGCAGGTCGTTGGCCGCGGCGTCCAGGTTGGTGCCCCAGACAAAGGCCACGCGAATGTCGCTGCGTCCTTCCATGGACGCGGAGTTGATGCTTTCCACGCCGGGCACGGCGGCAACGGCCTGTTCGATGGGCCGGGTGATCAGGGTTTCCACTTCCTCCGGACCGGCGTTTTCATAATCCGTACGGATGCTCAGGGTGGGGTAGGTGATGTCCGGCATCAGGTCTATGGGCAGGCGGCTGAGAGACACCGCGCCCAGAATGATCACGATGAGCGTGGCCATGCTCGTGAAGACCGGACGGTCCACGGAAAAGCTGGATATGCTGGCCATGCGCTCAGTCCTTGGATTTCTTTTTGTTTGCGTCCGGCACCCGGATGGCGCCACCGTCTTCCAGCAGATGCTTCCCCAGGGTCACCACCTGGCCGCCGACCAGGTCCGACAGGCTCTGTCCCTGTTCTTCAGGGAGCACTTCCACCCGGTGGTCCTGTTCGAAGCCCAGGGCCACTGGTATGAAACGGGCTTTGCTCTGCTTGTCCACGGCCAGAAAAACGCCTTGTTTGCCTTCCCGGCGGGCAATGGCCGACAGGGGAACCGTAATGGCTTCCGGGTGTTTGCCCAGGTTCAGGCGTACGCGCGCGAACATGCCCGGAACCAGCAGGCGGTCCTTGTTGGGCACGCTGATTTCCACGCGGCCCTGGCGGGAGGATTCCTGCAGTATGGGCGCCAGACGGGAAACCTGCCCTTCGAAAATGCGTCCGGGGTAGGCGTCCGTGCTGATTTCAGCGATCTGCCCCTGCTTGATGTAAGGAAAATCCCGTTCGATGACGTTGATCACGGCACGCAGCGGATCCAGCGCCACCACCGAGACGATGGAGGCTTTGGCGTCGATGGTGTCGCCTTCGTCGGTAAAGCGTTCGCCCACCACCCGCTCGGTCTCCGGCCCCTCCCACAGGGCCCGGATGCGCGTATAATTCAGACGGACCTTGGCCGCTTCCAGGGCTGCTTCCTGCTGACGGACCTGGGCCTGGGCCAGCAGCAGCCGGGCCTGGGCCGAATCTTTTTTGGCCAGGGCGTCGTCCAGGTCGGATTGGGAGACGGCATTGCGCGTACGCAGGCTCTGCTGGCGGTTGGAGTCCCGGGTGGCCACGGCAAGGTCGCTCCGAGCTTCGATGAGCGATGCCCGGGCCACTTCCAGGGCGGCTTCGGCTTCGATGACGGCCTGTTCGTATTCGTGGCTGTCCAGGAGCGCGATGATCTGTCCGTTGCGTACGGTATCGCCGATGTCCACGCTGAGTTTTTCAACGCGTCCGGTGATCTTGGGCGCCACCACATAGCTGGCGCCGGCTTCCAGCGTACCGGTAAAGGAAGCCACATGACTGATGGTCTGGACCGAGACAGGCTCCAGGACCACGGCCACCGGCCTGGGCCCCTTGTTTTTTGTCTTGATGGCCTGATTGGCCGCAATGCGTAGGACGACCTGCCAGCTTATCAATCCGATTGCGAGAGCCAGGATGAGGAACAAGAAGATTTTTTTCATATCCGCCCTGTATGGGGTTTTGTATGCCGCTTTATGCGTACTAGTAGGGAAAACTATTTTTTATCCTGAGTATGTGGCGAATACAAGAACCTTAAGAGGCAGATAACAAGTTTTAACAAAATAAGGATTATGCTGCTATTTCAGTGAGAAAGAAGCGTTGAATTGTGACGAAACCAAGTAGAAAAGCGGAACCCCGGAAGGGGTTCCGCTCCGGTGTGACGTTGTCTAGGCCGTAATGGCGAATGGCCAGGCCATGATACCGCCTTCCATGACCTTTACGTTGGTCCAGCCTGCTGCTTCCAGCACGCGCTGGGCTTCGTAGCCGCGCATGGAGATTTTGCAGAAGGTGACGATTTCGGCGTTCTTGTCCTGGGGCAGTTTGTCCAGGGATTTGCGCAGAGCACCCAGGGGGATGAGCTGTTCGCCCACGTCCAGGCGCATCACTTCGAATTCCTTGGGCGAACGGACGTCCAGAATAAAGGGTTTGTCGCCCGTATCCACCTTTTTTTTCACCTCAGTATTGGAAATGCCCTGCATCCGGCCGGACATCTTGTTGTCCAGGATGTGGGCGGTGGTGATGAAATGGTCGATGGCCAGGGAAAAAGGCGGCGCGTAGGGCAGGTCCGCGGTGGCGATGTCCGTCACCGTGTTGCCGTTCATCACTGCCATGGCCGCCTCGGCCACCTGGCGGTTCACTTCGCCGGGGCCCACGCATTGGAACCCGAGGATCCGGCCGGTCTTGGCGTCGGCCACCATTTTGGAAACCAGCAGCTTGGCGCCCATGAATCCGGGCTTGTCCATGCTGGCGTTGGTGGCGGTGACCACATCGTAGCCTTCCTCACGAGCGCGGCGTTCGGACAGGCCCGTGGAACCGGCGCTCAGGTCGAACACTTTGCAGATGCCGCTGTTGATGGTGCCGGGAAAGACCGAGGAATCGCCCAGGACGATGTTGTTGGCCGCGACACGGGCTTCCAGGTTGGCCAGGTCGCCGTAGGGGGCCAGGGTCTTTTTGCCGGTGATGCGGTTGGTCAGTTCCACGCAGTCTCCGGCAGCGTAGATGTCCGGATCGGACGTACGCATGTGCTCGTCCACCACGATGCCGCCCAGGGCGCCGATTTCCACTCCGGCTTCCTTGGCCAGCTTGACATTGGGAGCGACGCCGATGGCCACCACGGCCAGTTCGCAAGGCACGACCGTGCCGTCCTTGAGCTTGACGCCGGTGAGCTGTCCGTCCTTGCCCACGAACTCGGATACGCCGTTGTCCGTATGCACGGTGGCGCCCATGGCATGGACATGTTTTTCCACCAGCTTGGCCAGTTCCCAGTCCAGGAACAGCAGCAGCTGCGAGAGCATTTCCACCACGTCCACCTTCATACCGGAATCGGTCAGGGCTTCGCAGACTTCGATGCCGATGAGGCCGCCGCCCACGATGACCACGTTCTTGACTTTGCCGGCATCACGCAGGGCGCGCAGTTCGTCGGCGTCGCTCATCTGGGAGAGCGAACGTACGCCTTTGAGTTCGATGCCTGGAATGGGAGGCCGGCGCGGGGTGGCGCCGGTGCAGATTACCAGCTTGTCATAGCTCACGCTGGAGGTTTCGCCGCTGACCTGATGCTTGCAGGTAAGGGTTTTGGTCCTTGCGGTCAATGGCTGTGACTTCCGTGTTGACCCGTGCGGTTACGCCTTTGGCTGCGGCAAAAAAAGCTTCGTCGCGTACCACGCCGGCGGGGGTGGAAAGCAGCATGTCCCGTTCGTCAAAGGTGCCGCCGATATAATAGGGATAGCCGCAGGAGGCCATGGACAGTTCGGGGGCTTTCTGCAACAGGGTGACATCCGCGCTTTCATCGAGTCGTTTGGCGCGTGCGGCCGCCTTGGGGCCTGCGGCAGAACCGCCGATAACGACAATTTTCTTGGTGCTCATACTTTCTCCTTTACATAATTCGAACATCGTAGGGGGAGCGCCTGCTGAAAGGAGCGGCAGGGCGCATCTGTGAAAAAAAACATACACGCGATACAGGTCAAATGGAAGGAACCCCATGCGCGGAATGCAAAACAGCATTGAGACGGCAGGGGACTCCCGTGTACGCAAACGACATGCGAATCGGGGCTCGGATCTTGAGAACTGCCCAGGATTCGTCTTCAGGTTGAGGCAAGGTAGCGCGAATGATCCTAAAGCGTGTTGATGTGGATCAACATTTGGGGAGAAAAAGTAATTTTATGAAAAAAGAAGCGGGATTTGAAACGCCGAAAACGGCGATCGAAAAAAGCATCGCCGTTTGGCAAAAAGATACCGCTAGCGTGGGAGGGCCCGCTCAGAGGAACGGTGCGCAACGGTACTTTTTACGGAAGGGAGGTATCAGGAGCGCAGCGCAGCAGCGGTTTCCTTCATCAGTTCGACAGGAGGGGCCTTCCTGTCTTTTTCGGATACCGCCAGGATGAGCTGATACGGATGCACATCGTACTCGCTGGCAATTTCCTTGAGTTTGGTCACATAACTCGAATGGCAACCGGCATATCCGAGGACCAGATCGAGCGAGGAGATGGGCATGGAGTAGCCGTATTGCTCTTTCATGGCCGGGGCGAGTTCGCTGTCCAGAAATTCGAGCAGTCCGAGCAGATTGACGCCGGTGTCCACCCCCATGCGCTGGAACAGGGCCACTGCGGTTTCCGTGGCCAGGTTGCCCGCGCTGCGGGCCATGCCCATCAGTCCGCAATCCAGGAAGGCCGCGCCCGCATGATAGGCGGCAATGGCATTGGCGGCGGAAAGCTCGAGGTTGTTGTGCCCGTGAAAGCCCACCGGAATGGACACGGCGTCCACCATGACGCGGACATATTCCGTGACCTGATCGGGAGACATGGTTCCGGCCGAATCCATGATGGTGATTTCATCCACGCCGGCTTTTTCCAGCATGGCGGACTCGGCGGCCAGATCTTCGGCGGAAAGCACGTAGGCTTTCATCAGCGAATAGCGGACCTGGAGGTTGCTTTCCTTGACCATTTTCACGGCAGGCACGGCTTTTTCTCCGTCTCCGGCATTGGCGCCCACGCGTAAAAATGACAGTCCCCTTTTTGCCGCCATTTCTATGGACTCCTTACGCGCATTGGCCCAGCCCATGAACATGCCGATGGTGGCCTTGTCCATGAAGGGGGCAGCCAGGTGCGAGGTATTGCTCGTCGGTGAGCGGCGCAATGGAACTGGCGTGCTCATAGGCTCCGAGGCCGAGAGCGTTGCCGTATTCGATTTCCAGGATGTTGTTGGAAATCATGCCGCGCAACATCATGTTCGTGAGTTCCGCAGAGAATCCTTTGCCAACCACGTTGGCGCCGTCTCTGAGTGTGCAGTCGAATAATCTCATTAGTTCTTCTCCACGTTGAGTTGATATGCGGCAGGCGAATGGTCCGCCCGGCCGCTGGAGGACCTTTGAGGCCCTCAGTTTGCCTGTAGTTGTTCCAGTTGTTCTCTCCCCCCCTTGTTTTTCCTGTGGCGCATGTACAGAGGGCCTGCGATGGACAGCAGGATCAGGATCATCAGCGCCATGCTGAAGGGGCGGGAAAAGAAATATCCGGCCAGGTCGCCGCGCGAGAGGATGATGGATCGTCTGAAGTTGGCTTCCACCATGTTGCCCAGAATGATGCCGAGCACCAGGGAGCTGCGCCAAATCCGGTTTTGCGCATGAAATAGCCGACCAGTCCGAAGAAAATCATCACATAGACGTCGAACATGCTGTTGTTGATGGCATAGGCGCCCACTGCGGACAGCCCCACGATTAGCGGACAGAGGATGGTCATGGGCACGGTGGAGACCTTTACGATCTGTCTGGCCACCAGCAGGCCGGTGACGCCCATGAGGATATTGGCCATCAGGAATCCCAGCATGATGGGATAGGTGGTTCCGGCGTAGATGGTGAAGAGTTCGTGTCCGGGCTGCAGGCCGTGGATCATCAGTCCGCCGAGCAGCAGTGCCGCAACCGCGCTTCCCGGAATGCCCAGGGTCAGCAGGGGGATCAACGCGCCGCCGGTAACGGCGTTGTTGGCTGCCTCGGCCGCTGCGATGCCTTCTATGGAACCCTTTCCGAACATTTCCTTGTGTTTGGACGAGCGCTTGGCCTCGTTGTATCCCACCCATGCGCCGATATCGCCGCCTGCTCCGGGCAGCAGACCGACCAGCACGCCGATGATCGAGGACTTGAGGATGGTGGGCGTTATGGTCCGGAACTCCTTCCAGGTGGGCAGAATCTTGCCCGAAAGTTCCAGCACCGATTTATTGAGGATACGCGTGTTCCCGGCAAAGATGTTTTCCGTACCGATCAGCACCTGTGAGATGGAGAACATGCCGATCATGGCAGGCACCAGGGAGACACCGCTTTCCAGGTTGATGATTCCGAAGGTGTAGCGGGGGATGCCCATCATGGGGTCCAGGCCCACAATGCCCACCATCAGGCCGAACATGCCCGAGATCAGACCTTTGGCCAGCGAGTCTCCCGCCAGGCTGCCGATGATGGTCAGGCCGAACAGGGCCATAAGAAAATATTCGGGAGCGCTGAATTTGAGAGACAACTGGGCCAGGGGCGGGGAGATGAACATCAGGGCTATGGCGCTGATGGTGCCGCCGATCATGGAGGCGATGGTCACGATGCCGATGGCTTTGACGCCTTCGCCGCGTTTGGTCATTTCGTAGCCGTCCATGGCCGTGGCGGCGGAAGCGGGTGTTCCCGGCGTATGGATGAGTACAGCGGTAATGGATCCGCCGTAAATGGCCGAGGTGTACACGGCGGTGAGCATGACCAGCCCGGCCACGGGACTGATGCCGAAGGTGATGGGAATGAGCAGTGCGACGCCCATGGAGGCGCTCAGGCCCGGCAGCGCGCCGATGACAATGCCGCCCACTGTGCCCACTACCAGATAGATCATGACTTCAAGATTGAATGTATTCTGCAGAATGAGTTGGAAATCCATCAAAAAACTCCTTTCAATCCTTCTAGTTCAGCAATGGGACGTTGAGTTGCCAGATAAAAAGTGCATAAATAAAGATGTGATACACTATGATAACGGAAACGATGAGTTTCCATTTACGCACTTTATAAAAAAGAACCATGGTCAGGATAAGCAGTGGCGTTGCAATGAAGTAGCCGAGGAAATCGAATAAAATAGTGTAGAGCACTATTATTGCAAAAACAATAAGCGGCTGTTTTATCACGGAAAAATGAATCTGTTTTTTTACTTCTTCCTCATCATCCTGAAGCATCTTTGATTTTTTAATGCCGCCTGCGAAAATGAATATGTTCAAGATCAACATGCCTGCAGCGAGTATTCTGGGGAATATTGCGGAATCTCCAGGAAAATTTGACGACAGGCATAGCATTCCGGCAACAAAGATAAAAATAAAGATACTTATGTATACGTCCTGATGCAGTTTGGCCTTCACCGGTTTGCTCTCCTTTTACTGAGCTGAAACGATGTATTCAAAGGAACGTTGAAAAAAGGACTGTCTGAAATCAGCCGGTACCTGCCCGCAGGAGGTACCGGCCAGAAACGGTTGACGTTATTTCTTGATCCCGAATGCTTCGAGATTTTCCCGTACGGATTCATCAAAGAACTTCACGTAGTCCTGGTCCTTGATGACCACGCTTTCCATGCCGATGGCATCGAGTTTGTCTTTGCAGGAAGGGTCTTCGATGGCTTTTTCAAGCGCGCTGATCAGTTTTGCGCGGATGGCCGGGTTCACGCCCTTGGGCAAGGCATAGCCACGGGCGGAGTAGTTGATGATGTCCACGCCCAGTTCTTTTGCCGTGGGGATGTCAGGGGCGATTTTGGAGCGATCAGGCGAAAAAATGGCGATGATTTTGTAGCTTTTGTTCTTGTAGCCGTTGAACGCGTCGCTGAGGTTGGTGAAAAGCACGTCAACGTTTTTGCTGATGAACATGGTTTCGCAATCCTTGGCGCCGTTGAGCTGTACGATGTCCACTTTGCAGCTATATTTCTGGTTGACCTTCTGCACCAGCGATGCGTCGTCGCTGAGAATACCCACGCCGGAAGTGGCGGTAAGAACAGGGTTTTTCTTGGCGTATTCGAGAAAGGATTTGAGGTCGCTGAAACGTGTCTCGTCATTTCTGATGGCTATGACATTGGGGTCCAGAACATGGTTGACGAGCAGATCCAGATCCTCGACTCCCTGTGTCCTGGGGTTGGCCTTGTCGTACTTGCCCATGTTGATTGTGGGCGAGTTGACCAGTCCGAAGGTATACCCGTCGGGTTTGGTCCGGATCAGTTCGCTCCACATCACCCAGCCGGTTCCGCCCGGTTTGTTGAGAATGGTCACGGGCTGGCCGAGGATTTTGCTCAAAGGCTGGGCCAGGAGACGGCACATCATGTCCGAACTGCCTCCGGCCGAGAATCCGACGAGCAGAGTGACGGGTTTGGAGGGATAGTCGGCGGCGTCGTCGGCTGCCCGAGCCATACGCAGGCCATCACTGAGAGAGAATGCGGTCGTCAAAGCGCAAACAAACAACAAGGTAATTAAACGTTTCATCTTCTACTCCACACTTCCTGTTGATTGGTTAGAGGAGACTTGCCATTAAACCACGCGGTATAGAGGATCTTTCCCATGCAGCACCGCCAGCACATCTTCGACAACGGTCATTCCCATGCGGTACATGGCTTCTTCTGTCGAGGCGCCGATGTGCGGGGTTGCAATGAAATTTTTCAATTGAGTCAGAGGGTTTTCTGCATTCGGAGGCTCGGAAAGAAACACGTCGCAGGCCGCCGCCCGGATCTTTCCGTTTTTCAGGGCCTGGTACAGGGCTTTTTCGTCCACGATGCCTCCCCTTGCGGTGTTGACGAGGATGCAGTTGCCTTTGCAGGCATCAAGCTCTTTTTCGCCGATCATTCCGCGTGTTTCGTCGGTCAAAGGCAGGCTGATGCTCACGAAATCCGAACGGCTCAGAAGGTCATCGAGTTCGTCGCATTTTTCCATGTTCCGCGTTGCGCACTGTTCCTTATCCAGATAGACGTCATAACAGAGCACCTTCATGTCGAACCCTTTTTGCAAAATGCCGGCCGCGGTACGGGCAATGTTGCCGGCTCCGATGAGTCCGAGTGTCTTGCCGCTCAATTCCACGCCGATCAAATCCCTGGGCGCTATTGTGGCGAGTGCGCTATTGCGGATCTGTGAGTAAGCATCACAGATATTTCTGGATGCATTTGACATAAGAGAAACAATGAGTTCCGCAACAGACTGAATATTCGCAGTGGGTGTGTAGACTACTTTTATCCCCAATTCTTTTGCTGCATCGATATCTATGGAATCGTATCCTATTCCATGCTTTCCTATAACTTTTAAATTTTTAGCTTTCTCCATCATTTCTCTGGTGACTTTGAGAGTACGCAGAATGATCGCATCAATTTCTTCAATACTATTAAAGTCAGAAACTATTTCTGCTTCTTCAGAAATTTTTTTGATTGCCTCGTCATGAATAATTTCGCTTAAGTATACCTTCACAACAACTGACTCCTGATTAATAACGGCACGATAAAAGAGATTTCAGATAATTTTCAGAATATTTTTCTGCTAATGCATATATTCAAGACAAAGCATGAAGTGTGCCAGCCACTTGAGAGGTACGCTGAATTCGTTTTTGAGGAATATCCTTAAGAATGATTTTAAAGCACTGATATGTTGAGTATTCAGATAAAAATGCACGAGCAGTATCCGGGAGCAGGTTCGGAATATGAAAACACTTTGGCAGGTCTGGAGCATTGCCCCCGCGGGATGTCCGTGGTTATGGCCGGAGGCTGCCTGGTGAGAGATTTTTATTGCCCTGTATCGTGTCTGTTCACTGGAGCTCTTGGTGGAAAAATGACGGCAAAAATATCTGTTATCAGGATTTTTTCTTTCCGGGTGAAACTTTTGAAACGTTTTTCCTGGCCTCCTGAAAATACATTTTTTTTGCATTTCAAAATGATATGAAGCGTTTCATTTATTTCATTTTGAAATGCATCAACCGCAACAATCAACCTGCCGGGACAATTATGGGCAAGGAAGACGGACATGTCCGGCCGGAAGAAGACAGAACCAACGTACGGCAGGATGGAGGTATTCCGGTCTGCCGGTGTGGCCGTTGCTGTCATTGAACGTCGGAAAAGTCTTTCAATTTGCGCCACAGAGTGGCCGTGCTTATGCCCAGGCGTTGGGCCGCGATTTTTTTGTTGCCGCCGCTGGATTGCAGGGCCTGGCGTATGGCCTGGGATTCGAGCTTTTTCAGGCTGCAGCTTGGGGAGTCGTTGCCGACTATGGCCGGGCGCTGGGTAAACGGACGGCAACGTTGCAGCACGTCGGCCATGATGTCTTCGGATATGCGGCCTCCGCGGCTGATGACTATGGCCCGCTCGAGCACGTTGGACAGCTGGCGGATGTTGCCGGGCCAGTCCAGCGTATGCAGCAGATCCAGTGCTTCGTTGGAGATTTTGCCCTCCGTATGGTACAGATTGCGGCTTTTCTGGCTGATGATGTTCCTGGCCAGCGCCTTGATGTCCGTCATGCGTTCGCGCAGGGGAGGGAGTTCGACGATGAGTACGCTCAGCCGGTAATAGAGGTCTTCCCGAAAGGTTCCCGCGTTGACGCAATGCCGAAGATCATTGTTGGTGGCGGCAATGACGCGAATGTCCACCGGCGTGATCTTGTCATCTCCGATACGGGAGACTTCCTTTTCCTGGAGTACGCGGAGCAGGCGCGGCTGGAGCGAAAGGGCCATTTCGCTGATTTCATCCAGAAAAACAGTGCCGGTGTGGGCCATTTCGAACAGCCCGACCTTGCCGCTGCTTTTGGCGCCGGTGAACGCGCCTTTTACGTAGCCGAAGAGTTCGCTTTCCAGAAGATTTTCGGGCAGTGCGGCGCAATTGACCGCCACGAAAGGGTTGGCGGCGCGCTTGCTGGCATTGTGGATGCTTTGGGCAAAGAGCTCCTTGCCTGTGCCGGTTTCGCCGTAGATCAGCACCGTACTGTCCACCTCCGCATAGATTTTGGCGCTGTTTTTGGTTTTGGTGATGGTTTCGGATTCGCCGATGATGTCGGAAAAGCTTTTTTTGGCAACATGTCCGCTGGCCAGGATGGCCTTGCGGATTTTGTGTTCCATGCTCTGAATCTGCTGAGATTCCTGAAGGGTTATGACCATGCCCGAGCATTCGCCGTTGACCATGATGGGAACGCTGTTGATGGAAAACAGGTTGTTGCCGATGCGCTGGGGTTCGCCGTACAGTTCTGTGCCGGAGTTCATTAACTGGTCGATCTGGAGGTTGGGAAAGAAATCGGCCACATTCCTGCCCATGATCAGATTTTTGTCCATCCCCAGGAGTTCCAGAGCATTGGGATTGACTTCATTGATGTTGCCGTTTTTGTCCGTACCGATGATGCCTTCGCTGATGGAGTTCAGAATGGCCCGGATCTGTTCGAAACGCATCTCCCGTTCGATCTGCAGATTGCGAATGCGGATGCTTTCGTTGATGGCGTCATGGATGGCGCGTTTGTCCGCGTCCATGTACACGCCGTGAGCGCCCACGGTTTCCGCGGCGGTGACAACCAGCGACCCGCCCACAAACGCCCGTACGCCCTGGCTCACCAGGGCCTGGATGGTCGGCACGATTTCCCGCTTGTTCTCCACCTGTTGAATGATCAGATTTTCGGGGAACAGATACTGGATCTGGCGCGCATTGTAGATCAGGGATTCAAATCCGATGATGGCGACCTTGGACGAAAGGGTCAGCGCGTATTTGACCGTATGGATCAGGTCGAAACTGCTGTAGCGGATTTCGATTATATAGGCGTGGACGTTCTGCTTGAGGCAATTGGCCGTGCCCCCCTGACTGACGATTACCTTGGTCCCGGACTCTACATAGGAATTTGCGAGTATGACCGCATCGTCCATGTTGGCTTCGTGAATGGGAAAACGGTGCCCCATTTCCCGCAGTACGTCGAAAAGCGTGTATACAATCTGCTTGCTCGGGGCGATGAACAGAATGCCGTTATCCATGTCTTCCATGATGCTGTTCCTTTCATACGGCTGGCTGAATGCGTTGCGCATGAAGAGTGTCTCCGGCCAGGTACGGTTTGCATGGTACGGACTGGTACGAAAGGAAAAAAGATCTGTCTGGACTATGCGGGCACGGGCATCTTCTGCGGATCAATTTCGGACGAGACGTGTGTTTTTTCTAGTGTGTTTTGTGTCGCGTTTCAAGCAGAGAAAGAGGAGTAATGCAGGATGAAAACAGGAAAAAAAATGAACGGCGCCTTTGGGCATGAAGGCGCCGCTCTGCTGTCATGAACAAGTTCCGAGCTCGTTCATACCTGACCGGACGGGGAATGGTCCGGGGACAGGGTCATGTGATAAAAACCTGTTCTACATGGAACTGCCGATCATTTTTTCCGGCAGCCAGGTGATGATTTCCGGGAAAATCGTACACAGCACCAGAGTGATCATGATCATGGCCACAAAGGGCAGAACGCCCTTGATGATGTCGCCCATGGTCAGCCCCAGTTCGGCCGGAGCCGTGCCTTTGAGCACGAAGATCGACATGGCCATGGGGGGCGTCTGAAAGGCCATCTGCAGGTTGATGCAGATCATCATGCCGGCCCAGAGCGGATTGAAGTCCAGGGCGGCCAGAATGGGCGTGAAAATGGGCACGATGATGAAGACGATGCCGATCCATTCGATGAACAGCCCCAGCATGAACACAATGAGCATGATCATGAAAAAGGAGGCCCAGCGTCCGCCCGGCACGGAAAGAATGAATTCCGAGACCACGTCGCCCGCGCCCGCGTTCATGAAAATGCCCACAAAAGCGTAGCACAGGGCCGCGATCATCACCACGAAGGCGCTGACCCGCAGGGTTTCGATGGAGGCGTGCTTGATCAGCCCCCAGCTGAATTTTTTGTAGATGACGGCCAGGAAAATGGACGCCAGGCAGCCCACTGCGGCGGCCTCGGTGGGCGGCGCGATGCCGGCGAAAATGGTTCCCAGCACGGCGGCGATGAGCAGCACGGGCGGCAGCAGGGAAGAGAGCAGCTTGAGGAGCTTGCCCGGAGTGAACGGCGTCATCTGGTCCTTGGGAATGGACGGCCCGAGTTCCGGATTGAGATGGCAGCGGATGACCACGTAGAGAATGTACATCACCGAAAGCAGCAGCCCCGGAAAGACCGCGCCCATGAACATCTGCCCGATGGAAAGTCCGGCCTGCGGACCGTAGACCACGAGCATGATGCTGGGCGGAATGAGAATGCCGAGCGTCCCGGTGGCCACGATGCTGCCGGCGGCCAGGGATTTGTCATAGCCGCGCGTCACCATGGGCGCCAGGGCGATGAGGGTGAGAATGGTCACCGAGGCGGCGATGACGCCCAGACAGGCGGCCAGGACCGTGCCGAAGATGATGGTAACGATGGCCAGTCCGCCCTTGAGTCGGCCCAGGGCGTCGTAGAGACTCTCGTACAGGTCCTTGGTTATGCCCGAGTGCTGCAGCACCACCCCCATGAAGGTGAACAACGGCACCGCCAGATAGGGGTAGTTGAGGGAAAGATCGTAAAAACGGCTGTAGAGAATGTGATAGGTTGTGGTGGGCCCGAAAATCAGGATACCCACGATAAAGGCCACGCTGCCAATGACAAAGGCGATGGGGTAGCCGGTCAGAACCAGAGTAAAGACGCCGCCCAGCATGAGAAAGGCGACGAGTTCGGCGCTGAGATCAATCAATTTCCTTACCCCTTACCAAAAAGTGAACATCTCTGATGAGTTTGGCGAAAGCCTGAAATATCATCAGCAACAATCCCAGAGCGAACATGGTCCGGTAGGGCGCCGCGGGCGGATACCAGAAACTGGTGAACATGACTTCATGGATGCGCCAGGCCTTGGCCGCCCAGACCACGGACATCTTGAACATGATGATCATCAGCGGAAAAAAGAGGATCAGCGAACAGATGGTGTCCATCAGGGCTTTGCCCCGTCTGGAAAAACGGCTGTAGAACAGGTCCACGCGCGTATGGGCGTCGTGCTTGAAGTCGAAGGACGCGCCCAGCAGGTAGACCGTACCGCCGGCCATGCAAAGGCTGTCGTAGGCCCAGATGGTGGGCGCATTGAAAAAATGGCGCGATATGGTCTCGTAAGAGCCTATCAGGACCAGGAGAAAAGCAAACCATTTCCCCACAGCTCCGGATTTCTCACTGAGGTAGTCTATGAGTTTCAATAGTTTCTTCAGAAAGGTCATGCTTTTCTCCCGTGTCCGTGAATGCGCGTGTTTAGTTGATGGCGTTGTAGTCTTCGCCGAACTTCTTCATGGAATGATAGATTTCGCCGAAAATGGGCGATTCTTTCTTGGACTTTTCTTCGTAGAAAGCATCGGCTTCCTTGGTCAGGGCTTCGTCGATGTCCGCGGGAACCTTGAGGACTTCGTTGCCGGCCTTGCGGAACTTGTCCACGGCCATGATGGATTCATGCACGAGGTATTCGTGCTGGTCCTGGGTGAACTTGGCGATCAGACCCGAAACGATGACTTTCAGGTCGTCGGGCAGTTTGTTCCAGGCTTCCTTGCTGACGAAGAAAACCTGCGGATCGCTGGGAGCCCGTGTGGGGGAGAGGTAGACGTATTTGGCCACTTCGTTGAAGTGCATGTTCCAGTTGGACGCCAGGGTGGAGTATTCGAAGGCGTCGATGGTGCCGCGCTGCATGGCTTCGTAGAGTTCGCCGCCGGGGATGATGACCGTGGCAGCGCCCATGCGCTTGAGGATTTCGCCGCCGTCACCCATGCAGCGGGCTTTCAACCCTTTGATGTCTTCCATGCTGTTGAGTTTGACCTTGGAATGGAAGAAAACTTCCTGGGGCAGGGGAGCCAGGGCGCCGGGAAAGGTCAGGGCGTTGAAGTCCGGTCCCATCATTTTGTTCAGAAGATCGGCTCCTCCGCCGTAGTCGAACCACGTACGCAGGGCTTCGCCTGGCAGGCCGCCGGGGCGCGAGCTGATCAGACCGGCTGCGGGCCATTTGTCGAGGTTGTACATGGGGCAGGTGTAGCACATCTGCAGGACGCCCTGGTCCACGGCGTCCAGCTCCTTGTAGGCGGGAACAATGGAGCCGCCCACAAAGGGTTTGACTGTCAGGCGGCCGTTGGTGGCCTTGGTGATGGCTTCGCAGAGCTTGTCGTGAAAGATCTGCGAGGGATCAGACGCAGGGCCGTGTCCGGAGGATTTCCAGACGATTTTGTCGCCCGCGCTTGCCGTCGCCGCCATGGCGAGCAGCGCCGTTACCATCAGAACCATTACGCCGAGACCGATTCCTTTTTTCCAACTGAGCATCCCACTTCCTCCTGTGATTGATGAAGATGACCTTGCTGCAGTGCAAGGGACTATCCACGGCTTCCTGGGAGCGAACACGTACGGCTGATACATCCGCGTCTTCGAACAAAAGACCCGGATGCACTAGAGCATCCAGCTGCGAGGCTGCGAAAGAGGCTCTAATCCACAAACAGGGAGCTTCCGGTGCAGTTGTAAAAAAACATGTCCTCCAAAGTGCTCAGGCATTGCGTTCCCGTTTTGCCCGTGCAGTGCGAAACGCCGAGAACCTTGACGTCGCGTTGTTTCAGATAGGTCCTGGTCAGGGTCATGCTTTCGGGGGAGGCCTCCACCAGGTGGGTGCCGCCCAGCACGGCGTACAGGGGCCTGTTCAGCCGCGCAGTCACCGTGTCCAGCATATTTTTGACCCCGGGATGCGAACATCCCAGCAGGACCACCAGCCCTTTGGGCGTATCCACGGCCAGAAGCAGCTCATCCGAAAAAGCGTCCGGGCGGAATCCGTTGGCATCGCGGATCACGAAGCGGGGATTCACGATTTCGTCCGCATGGATCCTGTCGAACTGCGTCACGGCAAAGATTCCTGGAAGAATCTCCCGTACGGGTTCGTCCAGAATTTCGGTGGCTATGTCCTGGTCGTGCAGAAAATTTTCATCAAAGTCGTTGCCCAGGTAATCATGGACATTGTTGCGGCTGCCGTATTTTTCGGCAAAGAACCCCTGCCCTACCAGGAGTTTGAATTCCCGTGTCAGGCGGGTCAGCGGGCGCAGTCCGCCGGAGTGGTCGTAGTGGCCGTGGCTGATGGCCACGTACTGGAGATTGCTCAGGTCGATGCAGAGCCGCTGCGCGTTGCGGATCAGCATGTCGGTCTGCCCCACGTCGAAGAGCAGATGGCTGCCGTCCTTTTCCACATGAAAACAAATGCCGTGCTCGGTCTGCAGGGCGTGGTTTTCGCCCGGGGAATTTTCCACAAGAGTCGTGATCTTCAGTGTCATGGCGTATCCTGGGCAGGAGGGTCTGCCGTGGCTGATGCCGGAGTGTCCCGGTCGTGGTAGACGGCCCTGATGTCCTCGATGGCGTTTTTCAGGTGGTTGATCATGGCTTCCTTGGCCTCTTCCGGATTGCAGCTTTTGACGGCATCCAGAATGGCGCCGTGTTCGTGGATGGTTTTGCGCATGCGGCCGGGTGTGTGCAGGCTGGAAATCCAGCCGTCCGGCAGGGATGTGGCCATGCACTTCATGACAAAATGCAATGTGGTGTTTTTTGTGGCCCGTGCGAGCACCCGGTGAAAATCGCGGTCGTCCTGGATGCTGGCGGCCAGGTCGTTCTTTTCCACATTGCGGGCAAAGGCGCTGCAGATGGCGTCCAGTTTGCCCACTTCCTCCGGCGTGGCCTTGAGCGTGGCATGCCAGGCCGCTTTGGGTTCGAGCATCAGACGGACTTCGAAGTGATCCAGCAGATCCTGCTCGTTGTCCTGCAGCCAGGTGCTGAAGGAGTGCAGCTGCTGCTCCGGCGGGTCCATGATGAAAATGCCCTTGCCCTGGCGTACGGATACCTGTCCGGAGACCTCGAGCATACGCAGGGCCTCCCGGATGGAAGAGCGGCTGACTTCCAGTTTCTGGGTCAGCTGCTTTTCCGAATAGAACTTGTCTCCCGGTTTGAAACCCTCCCGGGAGATCATTTCGCGGATGGCGTCGATGATGCTGTCTGAAAGTCGTACCTTTTTGATCGGTGTCACAGTTGTTCCTTGCGAGCAATAGTAATCTGGGCAACTGGTAAGACAGCTACTCATCAGACAAGTGGACACTAAATTACCGTATAGAATGCGTCAAGAAATTTTCAGCATCTGATAACGTATTTCAGTTGAATTTCTTTGTGGAGTATAAGCGGATGAATTTAAACGGATGAGTGCGTCAGGAAAGCCGGATTTACAACGCACAGGACCCCGGAACGGCCAATCCGTTCCGGGGTCCGGCGTCACACAACATATTCTTCCGAGAGGGGAAGATCGTCATTTATTGGTCAGGCATGGAGCCGTATGGAGGCAGTGTTGCTCGGGGTATGCGTCGTGCTCGCCGAACATGGGATTCGGGATTGCACATAGTTGAAACGCCAGAATTTCTGCGGCAGGTTGACGTGGACGTCGGCGTCGAGTTCCGGAATTTGGAACAGGAAAAAGAGCCCTGGATTGGGAGGAACCAGATAAAGGCTGCTGCGCATCAGTTCCTTGAGGCGCGAATAGGGCAGGCCGTAATGTTCCGAAATGTCCAGGATGCCCCGGCCAATGGTACGCATGCCTTCTTCGGTGAACTGCACCAGGTGCAGCGGTATATTGTAGGCTTTGCGCCCGTTGAGATAAACCGTTTCAGCGCCAAAGGCGGCGAAGTCTGAGAGATCCTTCGAACAGGACATGAATTTCTCCTTGCTTGGCTGGAAGTACGCAACCACAGTCTGAATGGCCTGCGGTCGAACAAGTTGGACTCCTTTTAAGTGATATTGATAATCAATGTCAATAAGAAAAATGACAGGGTGCATAAAAATTTCTGATCCCAGTCATGAAAGCGCGCAAGGCAGGGGGCTGGCAGGCAGGGATACGGAGGGCGGTGCGCCTTGGTGCAGGCCGCATCAGGCAGAACAAATGTGGAAAAGCCGGGTTCCCGGCGGGGATGGCTGTGGTCGGCAGAGCCGCATGCAGCGGCCTATGTACGGTGGTGGGGAATCGGAGAATGCGCTCCTAGAAAAAGAGCATGGTGAAACTCAACTTGGCGTATACGCGCTGCTCGTAAAAATTGGATACTTTTCTGGCCAGGGAGCCGCTGAAGCCCATGGTGCGCAACCGGCAATACACATGAAGTGGATTGAAATAATGTTGCATTGTATTGCGAAAACGTCTCATGACTGCCCCCTGTGTACGACTGATCGGCAGTTTTGTGCATTTACTTAATGCTCAAAAGCAATGCAAATCGCGTGCCTTGAAAAAATAAACAGTGCGCTGAATGAGCAGTTCAAAGGGGATTATAATATACTGCCAAAACAGTATGTTATAATTTCCCTCCGATAATGGGGCGCCAGGGTCCAGGGCACAGGCAGCCGCGTGATACAAAATCTTGACCATCGCGGAAGCAAATGTGTAAAATCCCGTCGAACTCTGAGCGATTTTTGCGTACCGGTGACGGGCCGGGCGCAACAAGAATCCCTGTTTTCCCCCTTTGAAAAAAGCAAGGCAGCTTTATGAATATCCGTGCCAGCGGCATGTTACTGCATATTACCTCTCTGCCAGGTCCCTACGGCATAGGCGACCTGGGCCCGGCAGCCGTCAGCTTTGTCGAACTGCTCAAAAATTTGAATCAGACTTACTGGCAGATTTTGCCTCTCAGTCCGACCTCGACCTTTATCGGCAATTCCCCCTATTCGAGCTACTCGGCCTATGCCGGGAATCCCTTGCTGATCAGCCCAGATCTGCTGGCGCGCGAGGGGCTGCTTTCCAGGGAGGCATTGGAAGGGCATCCGGATTTTTCCGAGAGCAGGGTGCAGTTCGACCAGGTCACGGCCTTCAAGGACGCGCTGCTGCAGCAGGCCTTTGCCGTGGCCAGAGACGAACTGTACGCCAACGCGCACTACGTACGGTTTTGCAGGGAAAATGCCGCTTGGCTGGATGATTTCGCCCTGTTCGTCACCCTCAAGCAGCATTTCGGCGGCGCCGGCTGGTCCAGCTGGCCCGAGCAGTACGCGCGGCGCGATCCCCAGGCCCTGCGGAAGTGGCAGTCCGAGGCCGCTCAGGAGATCGCCTATGTCAAATTCGTCCAGCATCAGTTTTTCAAGCAATGGGGCGAACTCAAGGCCTTTGCCAATGGAGCCGGCGTCAAGTTCATCGGGGACATGCCCATTTACGTCACCTACGACAGTGCGGAAGTCTGGGCCTATCCGCAGTTTTTCAGGCTGGACAAGGAGTTTCAGCCCATTTCCGTGGCCGGTGTCCCGCCGGACTACTTCAGCAAGACCGGCCAGCGCTGGGGCAATCCCGTATATGACTGGGAAGCCCTCCGCCAGGACGGCTTTGACTGGTGGGTAGACCGCATGCGGCATAATCTGCAGCTTTACGACGCGGTGCGGCTGGATCATTTTCGCGGCTTTTCCGCGTTCTGGGATGTTCCCGCCGAGGAAGAGACCGCCATCAACGGCACCTGGGTGGATGCTCCGGGAGAAGAGCTTTTTACCGCCATGCTGCGGCGCTTCGGCTCCCTGCCCGTGATTGCGGAAGACCTCGGACTGATTACCGCGGATGTTCATGAACTCAAACAAAAGTTCGGATTTCCGGGAATGGCTGTGCTGCAATTCGGATTTGGCTGGGATTTGCCGAATAGTCCGCATATTGTCCATAATGTGGACAAGGCGTGTGCCATTTATTCGGGCACCCACGACAACAATACGGTAAACGGCTGGTTTTTCAATGATGCTTCGGACGAGGACCGCGAGCGTTTCCTGCGATATGTAGGCACTCCGGGCGACGACGACCGTGTGCACGAAAAATGCATACGTCTGGCCATGATGAGTGTGGCGGATACGGCCATTTTTCCGGTTCAGGATGTGCTTGGCCTGGGGCTGGAAGGGCGTATGAACGTACCGGCCGAACCGGACGGCAACTGGAGCTGGCGTCTTGCGCCGGATCAGATGGCATACGAACCCATGGCCTACATCAAAACTTTGACGCGTCTGTACGGGCGCACCTGATCTGGGGCGATGGCCTCATTTTGAGGATAAGCAGAGCCGACTGATGGCGACGGTCGGTTTCCGGGGGAGCAGCAATTCATGTCGCGAGAATCCAAAGCAGTCGAAATTTCGGAAGAACGCCGTCAGCAACGGGCCTACCGGCGTTTTTTGGGATCCATGAACCGGCAGATGGAAAAAAAGGACGCGCAGCTGACACGCTACGCGGAGATCGGGCTGGCCCTTTCCGGTGAGGAGAAACAGGGGCGCCTGCTGGAGGTCATTCTTTTTGAAGCCAGGGAGATAACCAATGCCGACGCCGGTACGCTGTACATGGTCAGCGAGCAGGGACGGCATCTCGAGTTTGTGATCCTCCAGAACAACACCATGAAAACCTACCTCGGAGGCATCAACGGGGACCACATCGACCTGCCGCCGGTGCCTCTGTACGAGAACGGCCGTCCGAACCATACGCATGTTTCCGCCCATGTCTTTCATGCGGGGGAAATTGTCGCCATACCCGATGTCTATGATTGCGACGCCTTTGATTTTTCCGGCGCCCGGCAATACGACCTGAAGACCGGTTACCGTTCGCAGTCCATGCTGATGATCCCCATGCGTGATCATGAGAATCAGGTCATCGGCGTATTGCAGCTGCTCAACGCCAAGGACAGGAATTCGGGCGAGATCATCGAGTTCAGTGATTCGCAGGTCACGCTCATCGCGTCCCTGGCCTCGCAGGCCGCCGCCACGGTGACCAAAACCCTGCTGATCCGCAATCTGACCGAGTTGTTCGACGCGTTCATCAAGACCATTGCCGGGGCCGTGGAGGAAAAATCCTGCTACACGGGCGGACATGTTGCCCGTGTCAGCAGTCTGACGTTGCTCATGGCCGAAGCCATCGACAAAATGAAGCAGGGGCCGTTCAAAGATGTTTCCTTCAATGAAAACCAGATGGAGGAACTGCGCATCGCGGCCTGGTTGCATGATATCGGCAAAATCGTCACTCCCGAACATATTGTGGACAAGGCCGCCAAACTGGAGACGGTCTGGGATCGCATCGATCTGGTGCTGGAACGTTTCGACTGCGCCATACGGGGGGTGGAGCTCGAGTTGCTGCAGCTGCAGCTCGACCATTTCAAAGCCGGGGCAGTCCCGGAGCATGGCCTTGAACGTATCGCGGACGCTGCCTTTCATGAAAAAGAGCAGGAACTGCAGGAGAAAATCCAGGCCCTGCAGGCCGACAAGGAATTTCTGCGTCAATGCAACACGCCCGATGAGTACATGGATGATTCCCGGTTGCAGCGCCTTTGGGACATCAACAAAAAGACCTATGTGAAGGACGGCCAGACTCTGCCCCTGCTGACCGAAAACGAGTTCAGAAATCTTTCCATCCGCCGCGGTACCCTGACACGGGAGGAGCGGCAGACCATCGAACGCCACGCCATCATCACCAGCAGCATGCTCGCGGGACTGCCTTTTCCGAAGCATCTGCGCCGTGTGCCCGAATTCGCCGGACAGCATCATGAAAAGGTCAACGGCACGGGCTACCCCTTTCGGCTGACCGGCGGGGAGTTGTCACTGCAGGCCAGGATTCTGGCTGTGGCCGACATTTTCGAGGCGCTTACCGCCAGCGATCGCCCCTACAAGAAGCCCATGCAGCTTTCCCAGGCCATTGCCATTCTCGGCCAGCTCAAGCGTTCCGGACATATCGATGCGGAAGTGCATGACCTGCTCCTGGAAAGCGGTATCATTTCCCGCTATGCCGCCGATTCGCTCAAGCCCGAGCAGGTGGATATTCCGCTCAACGGTACGAAGCAGAAAGTGCTGGAAAATGTGGACGGCAGACTGAACGCCTGGCTGGAAACAGCCCCCGCAACCAGGCGGCTGAAAGGAACAAAACACGTTTTGGTGGGCGTACGCTCGGCCAACATGGCCATGCTGCTGCAGTTTTATTTTCGCAATACGCCTTTTTCCTGCCGCATGGTGGACAACGGCCTGGAAGTGCTGCACCTGGCGCAGCAGGAAGGCTGCGACCTGATTCTGCTGGACCACGAGCTGCGCGATCTGGACGGCATGCGTACCGCTCTGTCCCTGCGCCGGTGGGAACAGCGCCACGGGCTGGAACCGTGCCCGATTCTGGCCCTTGCCGGACAGTACTACAAGGAAACCGCTTCCCAGGCCGATGATTCGGCCTTTTCCAGCTTTCTTTCCCGTCCGCTGGACAAGGATTCTCTGCTGTTGCAGATTTCCTCGTTTCTGGACTAGCCGTAATCCAGGCCTTTAGGACAACTAAAAAAGGGGCTTAAACAGCCCCTTTCTGATGTTTTGAATTGTGCAAAGCGGATCTAATTCCCGTTGCGTTCGTCCAGGACCCGTTTGGTCTTGCCCATGGTCCGGGGCAGGGTGCCCGGAGCGATGACTTCCACTTCACAGCGCGCCAGGAGCTGCTTTTGCAGGGCCCGGCCAAGGACTTTCTCAAAGTCGGCCATGGAGCCGGGAACATTGTCGGGCTTGTGTTCGATCTTCAGACGCAGCACGTCAAGCCCTTCGCTGCGCGTCAGGTGGATCTGGAATTCGGAGCTGAGCTCCTTGAAGTTGTCGATGACTTCGCCGATCTGCGAAGGGTAGATGTTTACCCCGCGGTAGATGATCATGTCGTCCGAGCGGCCCATGATCTTGTCGTGGCGCGGCAGCTTCAGGCCGCAGGCGCACTCGCCCGGAATCAGCCGGGTCAGGTCCCGCGTACGGTAGCGGATCAGGGGAGCGGCCTCCTTGCAGAGCGAGGTGAGGACCATTTCCCCGACTTCGCCGGGAGCCACGGGATTGAGGGTGACCGGATCCAGAACTTCGAGGATATAGTAGTCGGCCCAGTAATGGATGCCCTGATGGGCCTGGCATTCGAGTCCGGCGCCCGGACCGTAGAGTTCGGTCATGCCGGTGATGTCGAAGCTTTGTTCCAGTCCGAGTTTGCGCTCGAAATTGCGCCGCATCTTCGGGCTGTGGGTTTCCGCGCCGAAAATGCAGGTCTTGAGATTGATCTGGTCGGCGATGCCGCGTTTTTCCAGTTCTTCCCCCAGCAGCAGGGCCATGGAGGCCGTGGAACACAGGCAGGTGGGCTTGAGGTCCGTGAGCATTTTGATGTGGATGTCCAGATGGCCCGGACCAACGGGAATGGCCATGGCGCCGAAATGTTCGCAGCCGAGCTGAAAACCCGCGCCCGCGGTCCAGAGGCCGTATCCCACCGCGATCTGCACCCGATCCTTGGTGGTCAGTCCGGCCAGTTCGTAGCAGCGGGCGAACATGTGCTTCCAGGTGTCGATGTCCCGCTGCGTGTAGCATAAAATTTTGCGTTTACCCGTGGTTCCGGAGGAGGAATGGATGCGCACAACCTGGTCTTCCGGGACGCAGAGCAGAGGCAGGGGATAGCCCGAGCGCAGTTCTTCCACCGAGGTGAACGGCAGGCGCCTGATGTCATCCAGGCTGTTGATCGAGTCCGGGCCGATCCCGGCGTCATCCAGTCTTTGGCGGTAGGTGGCGTTGCCGTTGTAGGCGTGGGCAACGGTCCATTGCAGCCCCTTGAGTTGTTTGGCCTGCAGTTCGTCTTCCGAATAGTCGGCCAGAAAGCGGCGCGTGGTCTGCATCTTCGTGTCTCTCCTTTGACTCTTGACCCCGGTCGCCCAATATCGCAAACTTGTTTATAGGGGAAAAATCACGTAAATTCGCGCCATCAGTCGACCGGACGTTGTGACGTAACATGAATGCCGTAAAAAGTGAAAACCCGAATAGGGTGGTTTTTTACGAGAAATGATAAAAACAAACCTCAAGCGTAGGAGATAGACGTGAAGATTCTGCTCGTCGGATCAGGAGGCAGGGAGCACGCCCTGGCCTGGAAACTCAAGCAAAGTCCATTGGTAACACATATTTATGTTGCCCCAGGCAACGGCGGCACAGCGCTTGAGGCCGAAAATGTGAATATCAAGGATAGCGACATCCCCGGCCTGGTCGCTTTTGCCAAGAAAAAAAATATCGACCTGGTCGTCACCGGGCCGGAACTGCCCCTGGTGCTGGGATTGACCGACGAACTGAAAAAAGAAGGCATTCCCTGCTTCGGACCGGACGGGTACTCGGCGCAGCTCGAAGGCAGCAAGGCATTCGCCAAGGAAGTCATGGATGCGGCGGGCGTGCCCACGGCGGCCTGCGAAATTTTTACCGAGTACGAACCTGCCAAGGCCTACCTGGAAACCTGCGCCATCCCCGTGGTGGTCAAGGCGGACGGCCTGGCCGCTGGCAAGGGCGTGGTGGTGGCCCAGACCAGGGAAGAAGCCCTGGAAGCCCTGGACCTCTGCATGCACGACAAGGCTTTTGGTGATGCCGGAGCCAAGGTGGTCGTGGAGGAATGCCTGAAGGGCGAGGAAGCCTCTTTTCTGGCCTTCTGCGACGGCGAAACCGTGATCTGCATGCCTTCCTCCCAGGACCACAAGGCCGTGGGCGAGGGCGACACCGGACCCAATACCGGCGGCATGGGCGCTTACAGCCCGGCGCCGATTCTGCCCGAATCCCGCTATTCCGAGACCGCGGGCAAGGTCATCATGCCCATTGTCAAGGAAATGGCCAGACGCGGCCATCCCTTTGTGGGCATACTGTACGCGGGTTTGATGATTGACGGGGACGAGATGAAGGTTCTCGAATACAATGTCCGCTTCGGCGATCCCGAATGCCAGCCCTTGCTGATGCGCCTCAAGAGCGACCTGGCCGAGATCATGCTGGCCTGCGTCGAGGGTCGGCTGCATACGGTGGACGTGCAATACGACGAAAAGACCAGCATCTGCGTGGTCATGGCCGCGGGCGGTTATCCGGGCTCCTACCCCAAGGGCATGCTCATCGAGCGGCTCAGCCTGGCCGACGCCATGGACGGGGTCAAGGTATTCCAGGCGGGCACGGCCTTTACCGACGGTCAGATCGTGACCTCGGGCGGCCGCGTGCTGGGCGTCACGGCCCTCGGCCTGGACCTGGCCGATGCCAAACGCAAGGCCTACGAGGCCGTGGACAAGATTCATTTCGATACGTGCTACTTTCGCCGCGACATCGGCGACAAGGGATTGAAGGCGTAAAGACGTAACAAACAGGAGTAATCAAACATGCCACAAGTAGGCATTTTCATGGGAAGTATTTCGGACGAGGAAACCATGCGTCCGTGCGTGGAGACCTTGAAGAAGCTGGGCGTGAGCTACCGTTTTACCGTGAGCTCCGCACACCGTACGCCGGAGCGTACGGAAGCTTTGGTGGAAGAACTGGAAAAGGACGGCTGCCAGGTGTTTATCTGCGCCGCGGGCATGGCCGCCCATCTGGCCGGCGCCGTTGCCGCCCGGACCATCAAGCCTGTTCTGGGAGTGCCCATTGCGGCCTCCGCGCTGGGCGGCATGGACGCTTTGCTCTCCACGCTGCAGATGCCTCCAGGATTTCCGGTGGGTACGGTTTCCCTGGACAAGGCCGGCGCCAAGAACGCGGCTTTTCTGGCCGCGCAGATCATTGCGCTGCATGACCCCAAGGTGGCCGAAGCCCTGGCGCAGACGCGCGCAGGCTTTAAGGATAGTGTGGAAAAAGCTGCGGCAAAGCTCGAGAGCGAGCAGTAACCGCAGGAAGAATACGGGGCGCGGCGGGTGGTTCAGAACCAGTCGTACGCGTCCCGAACCTCTGGCTTGGGCGCGTTTTTGCGGGTGAGCCGGACAACTTTGGTTTCGAAAATTTTTTTGTCCTTGCTGCAGGCCGTGCAGCCCTTGGACAGAATCATGCAGCTTTCATCCAGCTGCTCCGGAAGCACTCCGGACTCCTCCAGCAGGGCGGTGGTCCTGCCCGGTTCCCAGAGAATGGGCCGGCCGCAGTGCATGCACTCCACATACATCAGCTCCGGATCCCAGCCTTTCCCAGCGGTCTTTCTGCCAAGACCCAGTTCCAAAGCTATGCGCTTTTGCAGGCGTACTGCGGCTTCAGTCATGACGAATCTCCTTTGCCAGGGTGCGTATTCCCGCATCTTGCGGGTCAGCCGTGCCTGGGGCGAAGGCGGAGTTCTCCGCCCGGACCAAAGCACCGGTTGCGCACCAGATTGAGTACGACCAGGGTGGCGAGCGCCGTGGAGCCGACAAGCATCAGCATCACCACGATCTGATAGCGCACCGCCAGCATGGGATCGGCTCCGGCCAGAATCTGTCCTGTCATCATGCCGGGTATGGAGACGAAACCAACCCCCATCATACTATTTATCGACGGAATCATCCCAGCCTTTAGGGCCTGGCGCAAAATATTTTGCGAAGCTTCCACCGGAGTGGCTCCCAGACACAGCCGCATCTCCACCTCATCCCGGCGCTGACGCAGCTGGCTGAACAGCCGTTCAAGGGAAATAGCCTGTGCATTCATGGAGTTGCCTATGATCATCCCGCCAAGGGGCAAAAAATACTGCGGCATCCACCAGGGCTCCACCTGCACGATGACCGCGGTGACGATGATGGTCACCAGAATATAGCTGCCGAGCATGGAAAGCAGGGTCGGCAGCATGTAGGAGACGTCCTTTTCCTTGACACGCCCGTGGATGATCCGGGCCGCAAAGCCGATCATGCAGCAGAATACCAGCAGCACGGGCAGGCCCATACGCAGGCCGAAGATCAGCTTGAGGGCGTAGCCCATGACAAACAGCTGGGCAAAGGTGCGTATGGTCCCCCAGAACAGGTCCTTTTCCAGTTTGAGCCCGTACACCAGCGAAGCCCCGCCCGCGGCCAGCACGAACAGCAGACTCAGCAGCAGCTGGCCGTAACCGATATGCGCTATTTCCATCACAACACCTCGACGAGAGCGGTTTGGGGTTCTGATTTCTGCCGGGCGGGTTCCTGGGTCAAAATTTCGGCGCGACCGTCGGCAATCCGGATAGTCATCGGGTTCGGAACGTTGCGCGGGATGTATTCCTGGTGGCTGACGAACAGTACGGAAATGCCCTTTTCCCGGTTCAGTTTTTCGACGACATCCTCCACCAGGGTCCGGTTTTCGGCATCCAGCGCACTGGTGGGCTCGTCCAGTAAAAGCAGCATGGGTTCCAGCTGCAGCGTACGCAGCAGACAGAGCCGCTGGCGTTGGCCGCCGGAAAGGTTCAGCGCGTTTTCCTGGAGCGAAATCTCTGGTATGAATTCCTCGAGGACTTTTTGCAGTTCAGCGTCCGTTGGCGGCTGAAGATCCCTGTTCTGCTGAAAGCTGAAGGGGAGGAGCAGGTTTTCTCTGACGGATCCGTCGAGCACCACAGGCGTTTGCTGTACGTAGGCCATTTTCCGGCGCAGCAGGCTGGGCGGATAACTGCGTATGGATTGTCCGTTGAACAGAATCTCCCCTTGCTGCGTTTCCTCCAGGCGGTTGCACAGCCGCAGCAGCGTGGATTTGCCCGTACCGGAGGGCCCTTTGACCAGGGCAAAACCTCCTTTGGGCAAGCGCAGGTCCAGGTCATCAAACAGACGTTTTCCGTTTGAAAAACTGAAAGCAATTTTACAACATTCTATAATGAAAGGATGTTCTGTTTCTGGCATGAGTTGTGCTACCTCAGAGGGCAATACGGCGTGCCCGTATTCCTGTGCCGGCACAGGAAAACAGGCAAGACCGTAGAAATTAAAAGGGGATACAGTAATCAAAAATGTTACGGGCAGAGATGAAAAAAAGCAACCAGGAAAACAGACTGTCGTGAAACCGACGGACGCCCGATTCAGCGGGTGCCTGGATAGCCAGAATCGAAAGACCCGGACACAACAATTCTAGTGCAACAGGAGGTCGTTGCAATGTCAGGTAACAAAGGGGTTCATTTTTTTTGCCGCAGGCCGTATTCGATGTTGCTGACGCTGGGGCTGGTCGCTTTGCTGCTGGCCTGGCCCGCCATAAATTCGTACGCCGTATCCATATCCAGTACGCAGTCCGTACCCACGGTGTCCATCACCGACTATTCTTTTGAAGACGGCGAGCTGGTGGTGGAGTGCGATGTCGTATCGGACGGCGGGATCAGCGTGAGCGATCGGGGGGTTGTCTGGGGTACGAGCGAAAATCCGACTATTGCCGATTCATTGGTATCCAAGGGCTCGGGAACCGGCGACTACACTGCGACCATCACGGGGCTGGCTGACAACACCACCTATTACGTACGGGCCTATGCCACCAACACGGACGGCACGGCCTACTCCGGACAGTTGACCATCACCGTGGGAACGCCCACCATATCCACTGAAGCCGTACATGGCGTTACAGCCTCCACGGCCTGGAGCGGCGGCAACATCACCTCCGACGGCGGAGCCACCATCACGGCCTACGGCATTTGCTGGGGCACTACGGCGGAGCCTACCATTGATTTTGACGACAGCACCAATGAAGGCGAAGGCACGGCGGAATTCGCCAGCCAAATGACCGGACTCGTGGCCGGAACCACCTATTACGTACGGGCTTATGCCCAGACCAGCAGTACCGTGGCCTACGGCGAGACCTATTCCTTTGTCCCGGACGATACGGTTTCCGCCTACATGATCTGGCACAACCAGGACAGCGGCAAGGTGATCTGGTGGAAACTCAACAACGAGGGCAACCAGCTGGACGGCAATCAGGGCAGCGGCTGGGATTACGTCTCCGAAGACATTACCCTGAGCAGCAACTGGAGCCTGGCCGGTACCACCGTTGTGGGCGATTACGATACGTTGATCTGGCACAATCAGAAGAGCGGCAAGATCGCCTACTGGAAACTGAACAGCGACAAGACCCTGAAAAATGGCGACCAGGGCGATGGTTGGGATTTCGTGGCCCCCACCATTACACTGAGCTCCACCTGGAAGCTGGTGAACGTACGGAACATCGACTCGGAAAAAACCCTGTTCTGGTTCAACGAGAAAAACGGCAAGGCGGCCTGGTGGAAGCTCACCGACGAATGTTACATCAAGAACGAGACCAAGGGCGAAGGCTGGGATTTCGCGTCCGACGATGAGAATGTCCTGGGATCGGAATGGAATCTTGCCGGAGTGATCGACGCCAATTAACGAACTGACGACCTCTGCACAAGGACGTATAACCGGGGCGCCTGCAAGCGTCCCGGTTTTTTCATGCGTATTGCCGGTTGACAGATCCGCCGGGAAGCAACAACTATACTGGTATGGCAAACGAACAAACACATACGCAGAAAACCGGCAAACGCCCCATCCGCGTTCTGCCTCCCGAATTGAAGAATCAGATCGCCGCGGGCGAGGTGGTCGAGCGTCCGTCCAGCGTGCTCAAGGAACTTGTGGAAAACAGCCTGGACGCCGGGGCCACCAGCGTGGACGTACGTATCGAGCGGGGCGGCCAGGGCCTGATACGCGTACAGGATAACGGACACGGGCTCGGGGCCGAAGAGCTCGAACTGGCCGTGACCCGTCATGCCACCAGCAAAATTGGCTCCATTGACGAGCTCTCGCATATTCTGAGCTTTGGATTTCGCGGCGAAGCCCTGCCCAGCATTGCCTCGGTCTCGCACTTCACCATGAGCGCGTGTTTGCAACCGTCCGACGCAGCCGATACGCAGGCGCCCGAAGAAGCCTTCTACATTGACGTACTGCACGGGCTTATCCAGTCCAAGGGCCCCACGGCCATGCCTCCGGGGGCGCGAGTGGAGGTCCGCGACCTGTTTGCCAATATTCCGGCGCGCCTGAAATTTCTGAAAACCCAGGCCACGGAAAGCAGCCGTTGTCAGGACGCCTTTTTCCGCCTGTCCCTCACTTCCCTGGACACGGCCTTCGTACTGCATAACCAAAACCGCGAGGTGTTCCGTTTCCCCGCACACCAGTCCTTGCAGGACCGCCTGGCCCAGTCCTGGCCCCCGGCCCTGACCGAAGGGCTGCTGGAATTCGACCTGGAGAACGGCCCCTACCGGGCATACGGCGTTGCCGGGCGTCCGGGCGTCAAGCAGAGCCGGGCCAACCGGATGCTCTTTTACGTCAACGGCCGGGCCGTGCAGGACCGGCTGCTGCAACGGGCCTCCATGGAGGCCTACAAAGGACGCCTGCTGTCCCGCGAGTATCCGCCCCTGGTGCTGTTTCTGGAGGTGCCGCCCGAGGAAGTGGACGCCAACGTGCACCCGGCCAAGGCCGAGGTACGCTTTCGCGACGAACACAAGGTCTTTTCCACGGTGCTGCGTGCGCTGCGTACGGCTCTGGACCAGCACGAACGCGCGCCTTTTGACGCCGCGCACATCACCGAACCTCCGGCATTCGCGTCGGATCTCTTCCGCAGCCCGCGCGAGACGCCCTATGACAGGCTGCGCGGCAGTACGGCGGGCCATGGCGGCCGGGACAATCAGGACAACCAGTATGATGACGATGAGGATATTTCGCCTCAAGGCCGGACTTTCCCGGCTTCATCGGCTTCCATGTCCCCCTCCAGACCGCAGGAGCCCGTACGTACGCAGTATGATCTGGGAATCCGTCCTGCAACGCACGTACGGCAGCCGCTGCCGGATCCGGCTTCCGCGTCTGATTCGCCCGGAGCTTTCGACGTGGCCGATTCCGGTATTGCCCCTGCGGGCCCGGATGGAGCGGACGCAGCCGCTTCACGGACGGTTCCTCCCATGAAGGACGGCACCGGCGCCGGCTTCGAATTCGCCAACCACGAAGTGTCTTTTCTGGGCATTCTGGCGGACACGTATTTCATTCTGCGTCTGGGAGACCAGGGCCTGGCTCTTCTGGACCAGCATGCGGCCCACGAGCGCGTACTGTACGCGCGCATGCGTACGGCGGGGCAGCGTGGGGATTCCCAGCTCCTGGCCATACCCATGGAACTCGTACTGCATCCTTCGGAGCGTACGCGTTTGCAGGAATTATGGGCCGAAGTCCGCGCCCTGGGTTATTCGCTGGAGCTGGATTCGCAGGAGACCTGCCGGATCAAGGGCATCCCAGGCGGACTGGAACCCGGCGAGGCCAGAGAGTTGCTGCAGGCCATGCTCAGCGGGCAGTCCAAGTCCATCGACGATCTCTGGAAGATGCTGTCCTGCAAGGCCGCGGTCAAGGCCGGGCAGCCTCTGGCGCGCGAGGAGGCTCTGGCTTTGCTGGAAGCCTGGCAGCAGACGCCGCATCGCGAATACTGTCCGCACGGCCGTCCCATTCTGGTGCATTGGGATGTCCGGGATCTCGAACGCTTGTTCAAACGCAGGAATTGAAACAGCCGCAGATTCGCAGCAAAGAAAATCAGAGCAGGGCCAGCATGGTGTTGGCCCAGAGCGCGGACGCGTGATAGGCGTTGGCCGCGTCCAGAGAATCCAGCTGCAGATGCTTCAGCAGGGCCCGGACCTGATCCCAGTTTCGGGCTTCGAAAGCTCCGGCCAGCTCCAGCCAGGGCGAACAGTCATTGCTCTGTCCGCACAGGGCGTCCTTGATGTCCTTTTTCAGGGGCAGTTTCTCCGTGATGACCGCCATGGGCACGTTCATCATGGGCTCCAGCAAGGAAAACAGCCCGAGCAGGAACAGGGTTTCCGGCTCGTGAGGGTCCCGGGTTTTCTGCGCCGCAAGTTCGAAGAATTTGCCGCGCTGGGCCGAGTTGATCACCAGTTCGGGGCATTTGTCCGGCACCATCAGGTCGGATAGAATCACCACCAGAAGCCAGCTTTTCAATTGCTGCCAGCCAAGCAGTACGAGGGCCTGTCCCACGGACTCTATCTTGCGCAGGAGTTTGAAGGACGGCGAGTTGAGCAGTGCAAGCAGGCGATAGCTCAAGGAGGCGTCCGCCTTGATGACCTCGCCCAGGGCGCCGAAGTCGGGCTCCGAACTTTGCAGTAGACGGAACAGCCGCAGCCGCGTGCTTTCCATGGAGCTCAGCGAACGGGGGGCTGTCTGTGATCCGGTATTCTGGAAAAAATACCCCTGAAACAGAGTGCATCCGCTCTGACGGGCCATGTCGAAAGCGGCGGGATTGTCCACGTTCTTGGCCAGCAACGCGGATTGCGTGCTCTGCGCCAGTTGTTGCATTTCCGCGCGCTGGTTTTCGGACATCTGCAGCATGTCCACCTTGAGCAGGTTGGCCAGCTGTATCAGCTGCGGGGAATGGGGCGTTTCCGCAGTTGCGTGGATGGCAATGGTGTAATTTTTTTTCCGCAAGGACTGCAGGCTGTTGAGCAGGGTGTCCGAGGGCTGTTCGGGCTCCTGGAGCTCGATGACCGTATGCTCGGAGGAAAAGGCGTAGGGCAGTCCGTCGATGATGGTCTGCGGAGAGAACTCCACGCCGATTTTTATGGGATTCTTGTCAGTCCCCACGGCCCCTTGCAGGGATTCCGTGGCGGATCTGAGAGCTTCCTTGGAGTCGTCGGCGTATTGTGCGGCGGAAAGCTGCCGGGGGTCGGGGAAACAGAACGCATAGCCACGGATCTTCTGATCGGCGTCAAGAACCGGCTGCTTGGTGCAAAAGGTGTTGATCGGGCTATGTGTTTCAGACATCTTTTCTCCTGAAGTCACTACGCTGGAAAAACATAATCCAGAGGGGCTAAGGAAGCAAGTAGGGGTCGTTGCCGGCCAGATAGGCGGTGACGTAATCCCTGACAGCGTCTTCAAGGGAAGTGAACGCATTGGGATAGCCCGCGTCGGTCAGCCGCTGCATCCGGGCCTCGGTGAAATACTGGTAGGAGTCGCGTATGCTTTCCGGCATGGGAATGTAGTTGACCTTGCGTTCCAGCCCCATGGCGCTGAACACCGCGTCCGCCAGGTCATTCCAGCTGCGGGCCCGTCCCGTGCCCACATTGAAGATGCCGTTGGCTTCCGGATGCTCCATGAGCCAGAACATCACGTCCACACAATCCTTGACGTACACGAAGTCCCGCTGCTGACCGCCGTCGGGATAGTCGTCGCGGTAGGATTTGAACAGCCCGAGTTCCCCTGTTTCCTTGATCTGCGAATAGGCCTTGCAGATAACGCTCATCATGTCGCCCTTGTGGTATTCGTTGGGGCCGAACACGTTGAAGAATTTCAGGCTGGCGATACGGTCCATCCATTTGTTGGAGTGGGCCCAGAGGTCGAAAAGCTGCTTGGAATAGCCGTACATGTTCATGGGCTGCAGCGTACGCATGGTTTCCAGGCTGTCGTCAAAGCCCTTTGTGCCGTCGCCGTAGGTGGCGGCGCTGCTGGCATTGATGAAGCGTACGTGGTTGTCCATGGCCCAGAGGCAGAGGTCGCGGGTGAAATGGAAGTTGTTCTCCATCAGGTAGTCCGCGTCCTTTTCCGTGGTGGAGGAGCAGGCGCCCAGATGGAACACGGCCTTGACCGACTCGGGAAGCTTGTCCTGCAGCAGGCGGCTGTAAAAGATGCTTTTGTGCAGGTAGTCGGTGTAGCGCAGGTTGACCAGATTTTTCCATTTGATGCCCGAGCCCAGATTATCGACGATCAGAATGTCTTCAATGCCCATGGTGTTCAGCTTCCAGACCATGGCGCTGCCGATGAACCCGGCTCCTCCTGTGACTATGTACATGGGTGTTTCCTCTTCAATTAAAAGTCTTGCAACAGCTCGGCCATCTGCGCCGGCAAGGGGCGGACAGACAAGTACGTCCCGGATGCGCCGCCGGGTGCTTCGGTTTCGCCCGCGGCCACCAGACCAAAGGCGCCCAGGGTTGTCCGCAACGGACGCCCGAAGGCGAATTCCAGGGCCGAGCCCAAACCGGACAGGTTCTTGCGCAGCGCATCGTCATACCGCAGGGCTCGCAGCAATGTATCCGCGGCAGCTGCCGAACGGGTCCGGCGAAAGTCCAGTGCCGGAGCCGTGAGTTCGGCGAAGGAGCAGTGCGCATCGTGAGCGCTTACAAGTTCCCACAAGGCGGAAGCTTTGTCGAGTACGTCCGCGCGGGTTATGGACGGCGTACGGTACAGGGCTTCCAGAGCGCTGCTGTCCTGGCAGAACAGCGTACGGCATTGCACAGGGCGATGGGCGTAGATGGAGCAGCCCTCGCCATCGTAAAACACGCAGCTGCGCTGGCCCGGACTGGAGGCAATCTTGAGCATTTCCGCCTCGAGCAGCACATGCGTATTGGCTGGCTGGTCCCAGGCGGGTTCGCCCCGGCGCAGCACCAGCAGATTTTCCTTGCCGATATGGCCGCCGCGTATCAGGGGCAGGTCCTCGGCATGCAGTCCGGGGCCGCCCTGCAGGCAGCACTGTCCGCAGCGTGTGCATTCCGTGGTCATGCTGTAAGCTCCCGTACGGCCCGTACCCAGCAGCGGCAACTCATGTCGCGCCAGTCCAGAAAACCGAGCGCACTGTTCAGGCACCAGGCCGTGGTATAACTGCGCCGGTCCGCGCTCCACAGAATACGTTGTGTTCTGTCAAAGCCGGACGCGCCGCAATAGTCGGTGTTTTCGGATGTGGCCGTTACCAGGCGAAAGAGTTCTTCCGCGGTGGGCAACCGCCAGCCCGGGGCCTCGGCGGCAAGCGTACTGTTCAGTGTTTGCAGGTAGCCCGGAATCTCATCCCAGCGGATGGGGTAGGCAGAACCGGATGTTTGCCATTGCAGTCCGCATTCCTTGTCCGCCAGCGTATCGTCGGGGAGGGATTCGAAATAGATGGTCCGTACGCGGGGCCTGGCCAAAGCATCCGTACGAAAGGCCTGTTCCGCGGACATGGGCCCGGTTTTGACCGGACGTGCGCGCAGTGCGGCGGGCCGCTGGGCTCGGGTCGTTCCGTCTTCCGTGTCGAAATCCGCGGCGCAGACAGAGTCGCGCTGCGTACGCCATTGCTCCAGCAGACTGTGCAGTGCCTTGCTCATGGCCTGGGCGTCGCAAAAACGCTGCGCAGGATCCGGAGCCAGGGCAATGCGGAAAAATTCGTTCCATTCTGCCTGGGTGTTGAGTGTGTCCCAGACATCCGCGGCTTCCTCGGACAGGGGGTCTTCCGTGGTCTGGGGCGGCAGTTCGCCCACCAGCATGCGATGCAGCATCACGGCCGTGGAAAACAGGTCGGCCCTGTGGTCGGCTTTTTCCGGGGTCTGCTCCTGCTCTGGTGCGGCATAGAAGGGGGTGCCTATCTTTACGCCGTCCGGAGTGCTCTGGGGCTTTTCGTTGCGCAGCCTGGACAGCCCGAAGTCGATGATCTTGACCCGGTCCAGTTCGGTGAGCAGCAGGTTGAAAGGCTTGATGTCGCGATGGACAATGCCCGCATGATGCAGGCGCGCCAACCCGTCCAGAGTCTGCAGCGTATAGCGTACGGCATGGTCAGGACGCAGGCGCCGGGTGGGCACGTCGTGGCGGTAGCTTTCGCCGATTGCCGCGCCGAGGTTGTCGCAATGGTACTCCATGACAAAAAAGGGCATGCCGTCCGCGTGGTAGTCAAAGTCCCAGATCTGGGCAACGTGCGGATGGCTGATATCGGCCATGATCCGCGCCTCACGGGTGAATTCCCGGACAATGGCTTCCTTGCCCTTGAGGTCCAGGAGGTCGGGGGTTGGGGCGGCAGAGCTTGAGGGCAACAATTTTGTCCACAATGGGCACCCGGACCTTGTAGACCAGGCCCATGCCTCCGCGGCCCAGAAGGCCGCAAATTGCGTATTTTCCAATGCGACGCATAAATATAATGAGGGGTTAGAGGAGTCTGTTGGCGTATTGTTCGGGCATGCCGAGTTCGCGGATTTTTCTGGCCGTGGTCTCGCGGTCGTAATCGACGTAGCGGACTTCCAATACACGGGTGTCCGGGGTCCAGAGCACGTATTTGGCGTGGTTGTCGCCGTCCCGTGGCTGGCCCACGCTGCCCGCGTTGATAATGTGCCGTTCGTTGGGGGCAAGGGTCACGGACTCACGATACAGTTCGCGGCGTTGGTATTCCCCGTTGCTGGTGCTGACCAGTGCGAGCTCGTGCGTATGTCCTACAAAGCAGAGCGGTGTGTCAAACGAGGCGAACAGTCTGGGCAGGTCCGCGTCTTCGTATTCGAACAGATAGGTCCGGTAAGAATCGGGCGGACTGCCGTGTACGAAGTGGCAGCTAAAGCGCTTCATGTACAGCGGCAAGGTGCGGATATAGTCCACGGTCTCGTCGGAGAGCAGTCCGGAGGTCTTGTTCAGGGCTTTGCGGGCCACGGGGTTGAACCAGCTGCGGTCCGCGCGGCGGACAATGGCGGCTTCGTGGTTGCCGACCACCTGCGGAATCTGCCGCTGGCGCAGCAAAGACACAACGGCTTCCGGATCCGGTCCGTAACCGATGCTGTCGCCCAGGCTGATGATATCCGTGGCCTGTTGCGCGTCAATATCCGCGAGAACCTGCTGAAAGGCCTCGAGGTTGCCGTGAATGTCTGAAATGATCGCGAGTTTCATGCCGTCCTGATGTCTGCCAGTCTGACAACGCAAAGAAAGGTGCGGCGTCCGGATTCAGTCCGCCAGTTCCTTTTCATAGCGTTCGTATTCGCTGTAAAGACAGCCGCAGTATTGCTGGCGGTACAGTCCCCATTCCTTGGAGAGCTCTATGCCTTGTTTCCAGCCGGACCGGAAATCCTCATAATGAAAAACAGGCGCGCCTCCGCCGGCAATGCCTTCGCCGGTGCTGCGGATCAGATCGTGCTTCTGGAATTTGGAGTAGAGCAGAGAGGTGGTGAACGCGTCGAATCCGCCCCGTTTGGCAATGGCCCGCGTACGCTCCAGCCGGAGCGCGTAGCAGAGAAAGCAGCGGTTGGCTTCGCGGTAGGCGGTCTCCCGAAACCAGCGCTTGGGATCGTATTCGTCGTCCTTGTAGATGACGGGCAGGTCCAGAATGCGGGCTGTTTCCCGCAGGGCTTCGCGCCGCCGCAGGTATTCCTGCAGCGGATGGATGTTTGGGTTGTAGAACAACCCGCTGACCTGGTGTCCCTGCGCCCGCAGCGTCTGAACGCAGGAGATGGCGCAGGGACCACAGCAAATATGCAGCAGAATCCGGGCCATCAGCACTGATGGCCGTTGACGGCGGACTTGATCAAAATGGGCACGCTGTAGGTCTGCTCCATTTCGAGCAGTTTTTCCCGTTTCTGATTCAGCAGATAGATGGCCAGTTCGGGCGGGGCCTCGTATGTCAGGGATTCCTGCCCTTTGCTCTGCAGGAGCAGACGGTAGATTTCCTTGATGGCCGCCAGAGCCTGCCATTCGAGGTTTCTGCGTATACCGGATCCGCCGCAGCAGGGGCAGGGTTCGGTGGTCAGGGAGAGCGCCGAGGAGCCCAGCCGCTGACGAACCACCTGCAGCAGGCCGAATTTGGTCATCTTGCCACGTCATGGCGGGCCCGATCGGCCTTGAGTTCGTTGCGCAGTGTACGCTCCACTTCCTGCCAGTGCTTGCGGTCTTTCATTTCGATGAAGTCGATGACGATCTGACCGCCCACGTCGCGCAGGCGCAGCTGCTGGGCAATGGACTCGGCCGCTTCCAGATTGGTGCGCAGAGCCATTTCCTGAAAATTGCTTTTGCCGCCGATCTTGCCCGAGTTGATGTCTATGGACATCAGGGCTTCGGTCTGGTCAAAGACCAGCTCGCCGCCCGAAGGCAGGGTGAAGCGGCGCGAATAGATCTGATCCAGCTGTTTGAGCAGGTTGAAGCGGTCCCAGAGGCTGCGTTCGGCGATGTCGTGGGTCTTGACCAGATTGGGCCGCCGGGGAAAGATCAGGGAAGCGAATTCTGTCACGTCATCCGAGGTCTTCTTGTGATCGATCCAGACCTCGGACACGTCATCGCTGAGATAATCGCGGATGGCGCGCGCCGCCAGGTCGGGCTCCTGGTAGATCAGCGAGGGCGAAGATTCGGTGGTGCCCTTTTTGCGGACTTCTTTCCACAGCCGTTTCAAAAACTGCATATCCTTGCTGATGGAAGTCTTGTTCTGGCCGATACTTGCGGTACGGATGATCAGTCCCAGGCCTTCGCCGGGCTCCAGGGCTTCGGAAATGGTCTTGAGCCGCGCGCGTTCCTTTTCGTCTTCCACCTTGCGCGATACGCCGATCTGATCGCGGCCGGGCGTGAGCACCACGAAACGGCCGGGCAGCGAGATGTAGGACGTCAGAAAAGCGCCTTTGGTTCCGGTTGGTTCCTTGACCACCTGCACCAGGACTTCCTGCCCGGGTTTGAGTACGCGCTGGATGAGCGGGTACTTGTGCCCTTTGCTCTGGTCGTGCGGCTGGTGGTAGTACTCCGGATGCACTTCGTCGATCTGCAGAAACCGTTTTTTTCGGCGCCATAATTAATGAAGGCGGCCTGCAGGGCGGGGTCGATGTTGTGGATGACGCCCTTGTAAATATTTCCTCGTGTTTTGACCTGATGCAGGAGTTCGACGTAGTACTCCTTGATTTTGCCATCCTCGGCGATGACGACTTCAACCATCTCGCCTGGGAGGACGCTGATAAACATTTTCTGCTTTCTTTTTTTTCCTCGTGTCATGCTTTCCTCGTAAAATCGTTCACTGCTGCCGAGGCCCGGAGCCTTAGCCGGTGTGTGTCGGCTCAGGGGCCCGATGCCTGGGCGGCCTTGAAAAAAGTTTCCGTATCCTGCTCGATGGCAATAATGCGATGCTCTTCGAGCAGGGACGCAATGAGGCGTTCAACTTCTGCTTCTGGCGCCTGAAGGGCGGTTGCGAGCTGGCTCGTGCTTTGGGCTCTGCGACTTGTGGAGTGCAGAATGGCAAGGACCAGGTCGTGTTCGCCGGCGGGCTGATGCGAAGGTGACGCCGGGGGGAATTTTTCGCCTTGTTTAGGTTGCCTCGGAGCGCTTGCGGGTGTTGCGTGCTTGCCGAGCACTTCGCGCCACCGGGCAATTACCGCAGGGGATACGGGGAGGGCGCTGTGCGCGCCCGGTCTGTTCAACGTGACGACATCCACGCGGTCGGGCCGCAGGGAGGCGCAATACGCGTCCATGAGTTCGAGTTCTTGCTGCGTATCGTTTATTCCCTGCAACAGGAGAACCTCCAGAAAGAGCTTGCCGGAGTATGCGGAGGCGAAAATCCAGCAGGTCCTGGGCCATTCTGGAGAGTTCGATGCCTTTGTGCGGCCGGTTGAGACGCAGAAAGGCCTGCGGGTCCAGCGTGTCCATGGATGGAAGGATCACGTCTGCCTGTAGCAGAGCGGTGCGGACATCGGGATGGCCAATGAGGGCTGAGTTGGTCAGCACGGCCACCGGTGTGTGCGGGAAGAGATTTTTGACGCCGGAGATGATTTCCGGGAGATCGCTGTTCAGGCAGGGTTCTCCGGAACCGCCCAGAGTGATGTGGTCCGGCGAGCTGTCGGCATGCTCTTTCCACAGGGCGAGCTCTGTCAACAGCGTCCGGGCGGGCACATAGGGTGCGCGGCGTAAGGTGTGCGTCGTGGTGGGTCCGACCTCGCAATACAGGCAGTCATGCGTGCAGATTTTTTTACCCAGCAAATCAAGGCCGAGTGAACGGCCGAGCCTGCTTGAGAGAACCGGACCAAAAATTGTACGAAATTCCATGCAGCGTTATCCAGCTTCGACGGGGGGGGCGAAGTTCCGTCCAGTTGAGACGGCTTTTCGCAGTTGGAAATAGTCGCTGTTTGCCGCCATGCTGTTTTGTATTCCATCGATTAGCGCCTTGCCTGGCCTGTAAATGACCACAGGGAGAAGCAGGATCGTAATCCCATGCCCAATACGCCGATCTCGCCATTTTTCTCTGCCGAGAGGGGTGAAACAGGGCGCCGCGTCGATTTTCAACAAAACAGGGAGTCCGCAAACAGTGCGTATATCCGGTGGGAGAGACTGGAAAACGGTATGGTCAGGGCCGACATTGGGCCGCCGTATCCGAATTCGCGTTCCTGAAGACGTTTGTCCGAACTGCCGGCTGCTTCCAACGGAGGAGGCTTCCGGCCGCTTCTGCCGCCGCAAGGCAATGGCAGTGCGATCAGTACGAACCACGTCCCGGCTTGCAACAGAGGACGCTGTTGTTTCCCGAACGGTCAGGGACCGTTGCGCAAAAAGGCTTCAGCTGCAAACCAGAGGTAAAAGTTTGATTCTCCACCGGGAAATACCCCCGCCAGTACGTCAGTATCTGCTTGAAATAGTATGCCCTTAGCATCGACGGGTCAAGAGGGAGAGAACAAAAGATATTGCCTGTGAAATAAAAAAAGCATGGATACGGCAATCTGGAGAAAACAGGGCGTGTCAGGAATCGTTTCGGGCTTGGTTGCGCATGTTCGAAAAAACCGCGAGCAACCTCCCGGCGCTCATTTTGGGGGAAGCAATTCGGAGGATGAAACCTGGTTGCGCCCGTTCTGCTTGGCCTGATACAGGGCCTGGTCTGCCTGGTTGATGAGATCCTCGGCGGACAAGCCATTGATGGGAATGATGGACGAGACTCCCAAACTCACGGTCACATGGGAAGCCACTTGCGAACTTTCATGGCGAATCCCCAGTTTTTCTATGTTGGTGCGCATCTGTTCCGCGACCTGGCATGCGCCGGGAATATCGCTGCCCGGCAGCAGGGCCACGAATTCCTCTCCTCCGTACCGGGCCAGCAGGTCTCCGGCGCGGTTCAGGGTATCCTTTCCGAGGGTGCTGGCCACCTGGCGCAGGCAGTTGTCGCCCTCGAGGTGTCCGTAGGTATCGTTGTAGGCCTTGAAATGATCCACGTCCGCCATGATCACGGAAAGGCTGGAAGCGCTGCGCAAGGCGCGACGCCATTCCAGGGAGTAGCGTTCGTCAAAGAAACGTCTGTTGGGCAGACCGGTCAGCCCGTCCAGGTTGGCCAGTTGCTTGAGCAGTTCGGTCTGGTGGCGCAGGCGCAGGTGCGTGCGGACCCGGGCCTTGACCACGGGCGTACGGAAGGGTTTGACGATGTAATCCACCGCGCCGAGTTCGAACCCCCGTGTCTCGTCCTCGTCAGCGTCCAGGGAGGTGATGAAAATTACGGGGATGTCCTGGCTCAGCGGATCTTCCTTGATGCTGCGCAGGACCTCGAAGCCGTTGGTGTCGGGCATGAGCACGTCCAGGAGAATCAGGTCGGGGAGCTGTTCCTTCACCAGTTCGAGCGCGCGCGTGCCACTGGTGGCGGCAATGATATCGTGCTCCTGTCGCAGGGCTTCTCCCAGGATCTTGATGTGTTGCGGTACGTCGTCCACAATGAGAATTTTTGATCTGCGGTCCGGGTCGAAAACCATGAAGAACTCCGTGTTACGCGTCCGGTTTTTCCAATGTATCCAGCAGCGCAATGATTAACTTTTCGGCGACGTCAAAGTCGAAAACCGCCAGGGCATGCTCCAGTTCGGTGAGCATTTCGGGTCGTTCCTGCTGCGGAAAAAGGCTGATAAGTTCCTGCAGGGGTCTGTCCACGTCCAGCAGGTTCTGGTGTGAGAGTTCCTGGAGCGTATGCAGCAGCAGGATGGCTCTGTCCTTGCACTGATCCAGCGGGCAGGCAGCCTCTTGAGACTCGTCGTCCTGCAGTGTGGCGATGCTGTCCTGGGCCTGTTCCATGGCGGCCATAAGTCTGGTTATGGACGCTGGATCAGGTGTTTCGTTGTTGCGCAGCAATTCGTGCATTTCCTTGCATGTTTCGAACACATCTTGGATTCCCAGGTTGCCGGAAGCGCCCTTGAGCGCGTGCACGAGTTCCATTGCTGTTTTGAGGTCCGCCGCATTGACGGCTTCCTCCACTCGCAGCGGAGTTTCCTGAAACATGGGCACGAAGTCTTTCAGCAGGTTTATATAAAGCGTACGGTTTCCTGACAAGTGCGCGAGACCTTTTCTCGTGTCAATGGCCGGCAGGTCGAGGGTGACGTCGGAAGCCAGCGGCTTTTTGATTTCCTTAGTGCTGTCCGCAAGGCGTTTTTCTTCTGGAAGCCAGTTGCCCAGCACTGTGTAGAGCTGCGCCGGTTCCACGGGTTTGGTGAGAAAGGCGTTCATGCCCTGGCCCAGACTGAGCTCCCGGTCTTCGCTGGTGGCGTGCGCGGTCATGGCCAGAATGGGGATGCCGGCGAACACCGGATCCTGGCGGATCAGCCTTGTGGCCTGGAATCCATCCATCTCGGGCATCTGGACATCCATGAGGATGGCGTCGATTTTCGGCGTGCTGTGCAGCAGTTCGATGGCTTCGCGGCCGTTTTGCGCCAGAACCACTTCGATGCCCGACTGCTGCAGCAGTTCACGGGCGATCTGCTGGTTTATGGGGTTGTCTTCGGCCACCAGCATGGTGACGTTCTGCCAGCGGGGAAGGCTTTGCTGCCGATGGCCGTGTCCGGTATGCTCGGAACGGACCAGGGGCGGCTGCACGGCATGCTGCAGCGCTTCAAGCAACGCGTAGTCATGCAAGGGGGTATTCACAAAGGCGTCCGCCTTTGCTGCCTGCAGAATGTCATCGGCGTCTTCCGGAGCCGGGGCTCTGAACAGCAGTACGCCCACCAGCTTTGGAGAACGCTGTTTCAGATTGCGGCTGAGCTCCCTGGCGTTGATGTCCGGAAGTTCCATATCGATGACGGACAGCCCGATATCGGCAGAGGAACTAAACAGATGGCTGGCCTCCAGTCCGCTTTTGGCAATGACAGGCCGTATGCCCAGGGACTCAAGGTACTTGGTCAGAATGGCGGCGATCTGTTGTCCGGCGGTCACAACCAGGGCTGCCTTGTTGCGGATTCTGAGCGGTGTTTCCGGCCGTGGTCCTGGAGGGCTGTCCGGCAAATCAAAAAGAGTGCTGAAAATGAAAGAGCTGCCCTTGCCCGGGGTGCTTTCGAGCCGGATGCTGCCGCCCATATGCTCCACAAGTCGCTGACAGATGGCCAGCCCCAGACCGGTTCCGCCGTATTTGCGGGTGGTGGATTCGTCGGCCTGGGCAAAGGCTCCGAAAAGCCGCTTCTGCTGTTCCTCGGTAATGCCTATGCCGGAATCGCGTACGCTGAATTCGATGCTTGCGCTTTGGGAGTTTTGTTTGAGAAGGCGGACGGAAAGTTGCACAAATCCTTTTTCCGTGAACTTGATGGCGTTGTTGATGAGGTTGATGCAGATTTGTTTCAGGCGCAGGGAATCTCCTACGAAAGTGTCGGACAGGCTGGTATCCACGTCAAAGCAGAAGTCGATCTGCTTGTTTCTGGCCGAAAGGGCGGTGATGTCCGCCACCTGATCGAGGGTCAGTCGCAGGCTGAATTCCTTTTTCTCCAGGATCAGTTTGCCTGCTTCGATTTTGGAAAAATCCAGGATGTCGTTGATCAGGTGCAGGAGCAGGCCGGCCGAGGATTGCAGCTTGAACATGTAGTCCTGCTGCTTGGGCGTCAGGTCCGTTCGCAGCGCAAGTTCGCTCAGGCCGATGACGGCGTTCAGCGGTGTTCTGATCTCATGGCTCATGCGCGCGAGAAAATTGCTTTTCTCGGTATTGGCGCGGCGCAGGTCGGTTTCCATTCTTTTGCGCGCGTCGATATCCTGAAACATTCCGGAGAGGTTGACCACCTGGCCGTTTTCCTTGTGCGCCTCTCCCATGGCCCGGACCCAGAGCCTGTTTCCTCTGGCTGTGGTCAATTGCAGTTCGAGGTCATAGGGCGTTCCCTGGACAATGGTTTTTTCCAGGGCTTCTCTGAGCATGACCCGGTCTTCGGGCTCATAAAAATCAATGGCGTTATCCACGGTGGGCACAAAATCTTCATCCACTTCATGTATGGCGTAGACCACCTGGGTCCACTGGAGGTTGTTGGTCCGCAGGTCCAGCTCCCAGCCCCCCAGGCGGGCCATCTCCTGCGTAACGGACAGCAAGTGGCGCTGTTTTTCCAGGAGCGCTTCAGCCTCGCGACGTTCGGTTATATCCCGTACGCTGCCCACCGCGTACCATTGGCCCTGGTGGATGAAGGCCGCGACGGCGCGTTCGGCGGGGAAGAACGATCCGTCTTTGCGCTTGGCGTCGAAAATCTGGATGTTTCCGATGACACTGCCGCGGCCGGTGCGGGAAAACTCCTCGAGTCCGGGGTAAATATCCTTATGATACTTTTCAGGGGAGATGAGCTGGTGCAGGTCCTCTCCCAAGGCCTCATGTTTTGAATAGCCGAAAATTGTCTCAGCCGCGGGGCTCCAGTAACGGACCATGCCCTTGGCGTCGATCATGATCATGGCATCGTGGGTGGCTGCGGCCATGGCCGAGAGCCGGGCTTCCCGCTCGCGCAGGGAATTTTCCGCTTCTTTGCGTTTGGTGATGTCCATGGCGATGGCCAGGTACCCGCTGATCTGGTCCGAAGGGTCCGTGATGGGGGTGATGGTCAGTTCCACCAGGATGCGCTGGCCATAGCGTGTTATGTAGGTCCATTCCTTTGATTCGCGGCGATCCAGAAAGGGTTTTGTCCTGAAAATGTCCAAGGGGTTCTTTTTTTCCGGATAGAACGAACGCAGAGCCGCGTGGGCACTTTTGATCTCCTGCGGATCGTGAAACAGAATAGGGGTTTGTTTGTCGATTATTTCCCAGGCAGTGTACTGCAGCATGCTTTCGGCAGCCGGGTTGAAGAGTCTGATGATCCCTTCGAGGTCCGTGGCGATGATGGCGACCCCAGTGGCGGACTGCAGAACGGTTTCCAGGTACTGTTTGCTTTCCAGCAGATCCTGCTGGGTCTGTTCGTGCAGTTCGATTTCCGCACTGAGCGCCTGGTTTGCTTTTTCGATAGTGTTCACGCTGTGCTGCAACTCTGCGGTGTTGTCCTGAAGCTCCCTTTGCTGTTTGTAAAGTTCCGCCAGAGTGGGCATCAGGAGCACGAACCATTCGAACAACAATAGAATCATGATGACGGCCAGTCCGGTCAGCTGGAAATAAAAGCCTTTGCTGGCTTGCTGCTGCCCGGCTTTTTCAAACTGAGCAACGGAGTTTTCCAGTTCCTGCAGCAGTCTTTGGGATTTTGCAATCAGCGAGGCTGCCAGTTTGTTCTGTTCCGGCTCCGGTAAGGGCGGTTGCAGGTCTGCCAAGGTTCGGGCCAGCGCAACGTATGCCTGGATTTGCGTCTCATGATCGGACTGCATTGTCGGGTGTAACAAAGGAGCCGGGGTATAGGTTTTTCGGAATTCAAGCAGTGTGGCATGCCCCTTTTCCAGGGCATCGGCTGTCTGGTGAAGGATTTCCGATGCTTGCTCAGAGGAAATGGCGCCGCTGGGGTGGAGTTTTTCCAGCCCGTACCCCAGAATCCGTTGCGAAAGCATGCGCTGACGACCGCTTTGATTGATTATGCTGGCGTATTGCTGTTCTTCCTGCAAAAGATTTTGACCATAGAGAAAGCTCGCCAGTATGGTGAAGAAAATCAGTGTCATTACAGACAAATGTCTGATTGCCAGCGAACGTGCTCGGGTCATTTCGGGGAGGTCTCCTCATTTCACGACGGCTTGCTCCGGAAAAGTCAGTCCGTCAGGAAAATACACCATTGCGGCATCATACCTTGAATAGAGGAAAAAAGCCAGATTATCGCAAGATCGGACAAGATGTCCGGAGGGCTTGCTTTTGACATTTTGGAGCGGAAATCCCACGATTGCCCCGGGGGAGGGTTATGCTATAGTGTCGTACCAGAAACGGAGCCGAGCGCGAATCCTCGGATCGGTTGCTTTTTGCGGACCGGAACCTGCTCTGGCGTATGTTATCTTCTGATGGAAAGCCGTATGCGTATGGAACACTGGTATGGACCCCCAATCAAGGAGATTCTCCGATGACGACGAATTATCAAGTTGCAGCACCGGATTTAGGCTTGGGTTCGCTTCTTTCCCGAAGCTGGAGGACATTCAAGGAGCGCTTTGGATTGTGCCTTGGGGCCATAGCGGTCTATCTGCTCATCCAGTTGCTGATGAGCATCGGCCCCAAGGACAGCTGGATCGATTCCACGCTGCGGATACTTTCTTTCTTTATTTCCGGACCGTTATCCGCCGGGCTGTATATGTTTTATCTGCGCGTGGTGCGGGGCGAACAAGCCGACGTGACCATGATCTTCGAGGGCTTCGGCATTTTCAGAAAAGCGTTCTGTGTTTCCTTTCTGATGATTCTGCTCATTTCCATCGGCACGGCCCTGCTGGTCATTCCCGGGATCATTCTTTACGTGGGGCTGTTCCCCGGCATGTACCTGATTCTGGACGCCGATTATTCCATCACCGACACGCTGCGCAAGGCCTGGGACATGACCCGCGGCTCCCGCTGGCAGATTTTTTTCGTCTGTCTGTTCCTGGTTTTCGTGAATCTGATAGGCCTGGCCGCCCTGGGGGTGGGCGTGGTGTTTACCGGCGCGTACTCCATGCTGGTTTCGGCATATATGTATGAAGAACTATTCCGGAATGGCGGAACAATATAACCTCTGATTTCGGCATTTTTATGAATAACAAGCTGTATATCGTGATGGTCGGCTTGCCCGCCAGGGGCAAGTCGGTCATCGCCACCAAGATCAAGGAAAATCTGGCCAAGGAAGGCATCCGGGTCGAGGTATTCAACAATGGCAATGTCCGCCGCCGCCTGTTGCCGCAGAACACCTCGCACGCGGAATTCTACAACCCCTTCAATGAGGAATTCACCCGGCTGCGCGAAGAGATTGCCCTGGTCAACATCTATGAAGCCAAGTATTACCTGCGCGGTTCGGGGCAGGTGGCCATTCTGGACGCCACCAATGTCAGCAGACAGCGCAGAAACAAGATCTGCTGCCATCTGGAAGACCATCCCATCTGCTTTGTCGAATGCGTCAATGAAGACGAGGACCTGGTGCACGCCAGCGTCGAGCGCAAGACAGGCCTGCCGGAGTTCGCCCATCTGAGCAAGGAACAGGCCTTTCAGAGCCTGATGGACCGCATCGATTACTATCGCAGCAATTATGACGTGCTGGATTCGGAAGCGAATTTCATCTCACTGGATTCCCTGAATAACCGCATTCTGAAAGAACGCGTCAACGCCGTCCTTCCCTATTATACGCGCATTCGCGATATTCTGGTCTCGGACTGGGTCAAAAGTCTGTATCTCGTACGGCATGGAGAAACCGTCTACAATACGGAGTACCGTATCGGCGGGGATTCTTTGTTGACGGACAAGGGCCATGCCCAGGCCCAGGCGCTGGCCAGGCATTTTCAGAGCGTGCATCTTCCGTACATCATCCGCAGCGAGAAACTGCGCTGCAAGCAGATGGTGGAAACGCTCACCCAGGATCGTCCGGACTGCAACGTCATTCCTCTGGGGGAGTTCAACGAGATCGATGCGGGAGTCTGCGAAGGCATGACCTATCAGGAGATCAAGGACAGCATGCCGGACGTTTACAGCCAGCGTTCCAAGGACAAGTACAACTACGTGTACCCCAATGGCGAAGGCTATGTGACCCTCAAGGAGAGAGTCAACAGAGGGATCAAAAAGGCCCTGTATCTGAGCGGCAATGCGGAAAACATCATGATTGTGGGCCATCAGGCCGTCAACAGAATGATCCTCTCGCATTTTCTGTTTCGGCGTACTGAGGATGTCCCTTACATTTATATCCCGCAGGATCAGTATTTTCACATCATCTCGACGCAAAGCAAGAAGCTGTTCGAACTGAAGCCGTTCTCCGCCTGGCGTCAGTCTCCCTGACACTCTTCCCGTCGCCAGCCTCGCGGCCGGTGCTCGTGGCAGGCAGCCCGGCTGTCCGTTATTAGCCGCCGATAAGCTGCATGGCCATCTGCGGCAGGGCATTGGCCTGCGAAAGCATGGCCACCGCCGACTGGGTCATGATCTGCGTACGCACGAAAGTGGTCATTTCCTGGGATACATCCACATCTGAAATCTGGGATTCCGCGGCCTGGAGATTTTCAGCCTGAATTTCCAGGTTGGAAATGGTGTTTTCCAGGCGGTTCTGCAGCGCTCCCAAATGGGCGCGGATATTGTCTTTGGAGATGATGGCCTGTTTTATGGCTTCCAAAGATTGCTGCGCGCCTTCCTGGGTGGAGATGCTGAATCCGGCGTCTCCTGGCATGGAGTTGTTGCCGATGCCGAAAGCCGAGGCCGTGGCCGTGCCGATGCGGATGTAATAATAATCTTCGCTGCAGTCGTTGCCCACCCCGAAGTGCACCTTGAGCTTGCCCGTTGGGGTAATTCCTGATCCATCATGTTCGGAGCTGGAAAGATTGCCGTTGAGCAGGTGGATGCCGTTGAAATCCGTACCATTGGCGATTCGGGTGATTTCCGAAGCCATGGCCTGATATTCGGAATCGATGATCAGGCGCTGGTCCGAGTTGTAGGTGCCTGTGGAAGCCTGTTCGGCCAGTTCCTTCATGCGGATCAGTTTTTCATCAATGACCTGCAATGCGCCATCCGCGGTCTGAATGAGGGAAATGGCGTCGTTGGCGTTGCGGATTCCCTGGTATGAAGTCGTGATGTCGGAGCGCATGAGCTCGCGAATGGCCAGGCCTGCGGCATCATCCGCAGCCTGGTTGATACGCAGTCCTGAAGAAAGTCTGCGCGTGGAGGTAGCCAGGTCGCCGTAGGCGTTGTCCAGATTTCTGGCCACGTTCAAGGCCATGAGATTGTGGTTGATCACCATTGACATACGCAGCTCTCCGCAAAAGTAAAAAGAAATGTAAAGAAATGGGGCAAAACTTTCCCAATGCTTAATGTAGAGCAAAGAGCGTACCGTTAATAACGGTAATGCGGGAGAAGGGTACGGCCTGAATATTGAAGCGAATGCCGACTGGCGGCAAGAAGGGAGGCAGGCGCTTATGGGCACCAAGGCATCAAGACCAGTGAAAGGTCTTGATGCCTGGAAAAACAGGAAAAAAATTATTTATTTTCGAAAATCTTGTCGATTTTCTGCTTCAGCGTCTCGGCGGTGAAGGGTTTGACAATGTAGTTGGACACTTTGGCCTGGACAGCTTCGATGATGTTTTCCTGCTGTGCTTCCGCTGTGACCATGAGAAAGGGTAGATCGGAAAATTCTTCACTGGCGCGTACTTTGCGCAATAGTTCAATGCCGGTCATGTTGGGCATATTCCAATCGGAAATAACAAAATCAATGCCGCCTTTATTGAGAACTTCCCAAGCAGTTGTGCCATCGTCGGCTTCTTCAATATTATTGAAGCCGATCTGCCGCAGAATGTTTTTGATAATCCTGCGCATGGTGGAAAAATCATCAACAACCAGAAGGCGCATGCTGGTATCGGTAGCCATGTGGTTCTCCTAATCCATTTTACTAAACAATTTGTTTTATTTTATGTTGTAGCGACTTAATTGTAAATGGTTTTTTCAGAAAACTGGACACTCCGGCTTTTTTCGCAAGCTGTGCCTGCGATTTTTCGGATTCCGTAGTGGCCATGATGATGGGCACGTCTTTGTACGCGTTCATTGTGCGCGCTTTTTCCGTGAATTCAATGCCGTCCATAATGGGCATGTTCATGTCCACCACAATGAGATCAAATGCAGCCTCATTTTCCAGATGGTCCAATGCATCCCGCCCGTTGGGCGCTGTGACGACTTCCAGTCCGAGCTCCGAAGCTGCGGTCAGGTAGAAGTTGAGCATGGCCTTGGAGTCATCCACCGCAAGCAGTCTGCCCGAGTGCTGTGCGGCGGTCTGTGTTTCCAGCTGTTTCTGAAAATTTCTGGCGGTCTCTCCGCCTTTTTCCTTGAAGACCTGCAGAAAAGCGTCAATGGTTTCCGGGTTGTTGCTCGCGCTCACCATCGTGACGAGTTCGCCGACCATCTCCATGTTCTCATAGAGGGAGGAGAGGAAACCGGTGCATCTGCCAGTGACTATGGCCTGAAGGACGCGCTTGGGCTGCTCGTCTTTTTTTTGCAGGCCTTCGGAAAAGAAGTCGGAAATTTTCTGGATCACACCGGGCATCAGATGTCCGTCCAGCGAATTGACGGCAGCCATGAGTGCGATTTCGTCCTGCTCCTGCTGCAGGGCGTCCAGCAGAAAAATGGTGCTCTTCATCGAGGGGATGCTGCCCAGGGCCTCGTATGCCGCGAACAGTTCGTTGGAAGAAGTCAGCAGCTTTTCATCCAATGCCTGGATGAGCAGGTCGCTTCCCTTGCGTTCGCCGATCCGCCCGAGCACATTGGCCGCCATGATCTTCATGTCCGAAGTGCCGTTCTGGAATACCTTGCCCAGCGCTTCGACACAGTCGGGGCCGATATTTTCCAGAGCCTGGTGGATCAGACGCCGCACCGTGGGGTTGCGGTGGTGCAGCATGGAAACGAGCACATCGATGGATTCGGGCGTACGGATTGCCTCGAGGGCTTCGATGGCCTTCCATGAAGGGACTTCGCAGCTTTCATAACGTTCGTCCCGGGCATTGCCTTCGAGCTGTTCCTTGATCAGGGGGACGGCCGTATTGTCTTTGAAAGCGCCCAGTGTTTCAAAGCAGAGACTCTGAATGATGGGATCCGGGTTGGATACCGCTTTATGGAAAGTGGCAATGAACTCGGGAACCATGATCCGGGACATGGCGGTGAGCAGCAGGAGCAGTCTGTCCGCATCCATGCTGCTGCTCATCAGCTCCAGCAGTACAGGGGCTGTTTCGGCAAGCTGACATTCACCGGCAATGCCGATGCACAGGTCCTGAATGGCCTGGTTCGCGGATTTCAGGTGGGTCGTCACCTTGTCCTTGTTGTTCAAAAGAAGAACTCGGATGGTGTTCCGCAGCATGGTGTCGACGGCCTGGTCGTTGAGCGGATTCAGAAAAAAATCAAACAGACCTTCGAGCTCGCTGGCATCACCCGAACGTTCTATGTCATCCAGAATGGCAATTTTTTCTAAAAAATCTTTGTCTTTGAATCCGTCTAGCTTGCTCATCTCTCTCTCCGGGAATTACTGCTGGTCGATTGAGTCGATTCTTTACCTGGGGAGCCGGAGCTCTGTTATTCGAATGCGAATTCCACGTAGAAATCACCATGCTCAGTAGAAAAAGGAATGGCGACTACAGGTTCTTTCGTGACGTGTGTGATGGTGTGGTTGTCTCCCATGATCACGGAGGGAGTGGAGCCGTTCAGGCTCATGCCCATTTCCGCCAGCCCTGCCCGGGCCTGGCCGGAGATCATATTGGTAATTTCACCCACCGCGTCTTTGACGTCCTGAATGATGTCTTCCACGTCATCCCCGAGCATGGCTTTGACCAGGGCAATGGCGCATTTTCTGGAAAAGGAAACGGAAATGGAACCGTTCTTCTCTCCAGTGATCCCGATGATCGCGGAAATATCGCCTTCAGCGGTATTGTCTTTTTTCACATAGGGTTTACCTGGTTGTGGCTCGATCATAGCCATTGTGGTCAGAACATTAATCGTGGCCTTGATAAAGGGCTTGGCGATCTCAACTCCGCTTGCGCTCATCTCATCCTCTCCTGGGAGGTGTTGCGTGATCCTATGAGAACTTCACTGTGATACGTTTCCGGTTGGCAAAGATACAAAAAAAGCGCCAGTATCGAAACCGGTCGTAAGCAGTAGCTTCTACCTTTACATCATATAAACGTTTTGCCGTGTCATTGTCCAGTGAAAGCGAAATAAGTTTCCATTTTCACCGAACGACTTTTATAGCAAAAAGATTATCCGAACGCCAGACCCGGTAAAGAAGATCCTTTTTGGTTAACAGGCCAATTCGGCCGGAAGTTGTTTTGCCCAGGAGTGAAAAACACTGGTGAAGATGCAAACAAGATGCTGGGGCAGGCTTGACTGTGTTTTGTCCTGCGGGTAATGGTAATAACATGATACTATATTGTGGAAAAAGCTCTGCACCATGAGTTCCGATTTCAAAAATATAATGGAAGAGATTGCCAGGGGCAAAGGCCATTTTCATCATCATGATGTCAATAGAGCCCTTGTCTCTTTGGCTTTGGCCATGAAAAGCGCTGCGTCCGCACAGATATTCGGACGCCAGAAAATGGAACTGGACATGGCTGTGCAGGAAATTCTGCAACTGCTGAACCGTACGGAAGAGGTGCAGCAGTTTCTGCCGGAAGGCATCCCTTTTGTAAAGGGCGGTTACAAAAAACTGCTTGGTCTGCTTGCCGCATTGTTGAAACGCATCAAGGAAGAAGCCTCGAAAGAAAGTCTCGAGGCGATCCGGGAACGCAAACTGAAAATAGACAATTTGTTGATTCGCGGACAGAAACTGCTGGAAAAAAAGCATCTGCCGGATGCCGAAGCCGCTTTCCAGGAAGCCGCTTCCTTATATGTCGACGAACACAAGTTGTTCTACGTCATTGGAAACAAACTGATGCAGGCGGGTGCCCCCCAGCAGGCCTTGACCTATTTTCGCAAGGGTATGGAAGTCGATCCTGATGCGGAAAGTGCCTTTATCAGCGCTGCCAGGGCCTACGAAGCCCTGAAACAGTACGACAAGGCCGAGGCCGTGGCCCGCAACGCCATCAAGAAATTTGGCGAAGAAGCTGAAATCCTTGAAATTCTCAGTATCATTAGCATGCGCAACGGCAAGCATAAAGAGGCCTATACGCTTGCGCGCAAGGCCTTGCTCAAAGATCCCAACCTGGCCAAGGCCAAGAAAATCATGGTCAAGGTCAAAAAAATGGCCGCCGCGGCCAAGCAGGCCTGAAGCCTGCTTCTCCTGTCTACAGCCCCAGCAGCTGAGCCACCCGTTCGGGGTCCAGCGCATGCTGGCTGAGCATCTCGCCCGATTGTGCTCCCGCCGACTGCCCGTCGCTCTGCAGTGAATTCAAAAATGCCGAACGCTCCTGAGCATTGGAAAAATCAAGCTCTTGATTGGTCGCCGCAGCTGTGTTTTGCGTTTCCGTTGTTTCGGTTTGTTCGCTGGTCTTGATGGTAGCCGCTTTGTCGCGTGCCTTCTGGGCAAGCTCTTCCAGCCGCGAAGTCAAATCCAGTCCGCCCGAACCTATTCCACCTGTGGATTTTATCTGCATCTCCGTGCTCCTTGTGAGAGAAAGATCGCGTTATGAAGCAATCATAAGCAAATAGTGTGCTGTATAAAAATAAAGGCTATATTTAAGGTAGTTAGGCTTATGGTTCCGGACGAAGAGAAAACATGGCGGAAAAAATTGCCATGTTTTTGAGGAAGGGACACGGATCAGTAGTACATCAGGGAGAGCACCACCACGCGCAGGATATGGAAAGTGACCAGGAGCGAGAGCAGTCCGATCACCAGCACGTACGCGCGCTTCAGCCAGCAGCTTTTTTGCAGCAGTTCCGCCCCCCGTGCCATGAAGACCGCCCCCGGAGTCAGCGATATCAGAAAAAAAGAGGCCTTCATGCTCGAATAAAAGGGATTGGCAGCGGCATGGTAGATGATGCCCGCCGTATTGGAGAACAACAGCACGGCCATGGCCGCATAAAAGGGCGACAGATCAGTGTCCGGATCGGCGGGCGCGCGCGGCAGCCGCAGCCGTCCAAGCCCCAGAAGCAGCATGAGCAGCGGAACCAGGCCCAGGAGAATCAGCGCGGAGCCCAGCAGAGCCAGGGGTTTGTCCAGGGGAAGGGGCAGGGGGAAGTCCTTGCGGTTGTTGTTCAGAAAGGCCGTATATTCCTGCCAGATCTCGGGAGACCCCTGTGTCAGATACAGGATACGCGGTTCCACTTCGAACCAGAATGCGCCGTAGACCTGGGTCCAGAACGAGTCGATGTTGCGGTCCGTGATCAGGGGCCTGCCCATGTAGGTCCAGGGTTTGAAATTGAAAAAATCGACATGCCCGGCTCCCGGACGCTGGGTCAGATGGATATCCATCAAGCGGGTGTTCAGAGGCAGCGGATGTCCGTAGCGCTGATAATTCCCGTACATGTACGGTCCGAGAAACAGCAGGGGCACCAGGGCGCAGAGTCCGAGTCCGAGCACCAGCCGCTGCGTGGAAATGCGCTTTTGCCAGCAGAGCAACAACAGGGCGCAGGCTGCGGTGGGAATGAGCACGGCAGGCGGATATTTGCTGAAAATGGCCGCAGTGGTGCACAGCCCGTACCCCAGACACCAGAGCCAGTGCGCCTTGCGCAGCACCACTTCCAGCAGCAGCCAGCAGCATACGCAGGTGAGCAGATAGGAAAGGCTGTCGTTGCTGAAAAAGGCCGAAATATAAATATGCTGGGGCAAAAAGCAGATGATGGCGAAAGCGCTCAGCCGTACGAAGGCCGCCAGGGGCAGCCGCCGCAGAACAAGCCAGACCGCTGGCAGCGTCAAAACCCCGTACGCGCACGGCAGCGCCTGCAGATACCCGGGCAGATCAACCCCCCGCACGCCCAGCTCCATCAGCAGCTTTGCGTACCAGTAGGCCAGTTTATAGAATACGGGCGGCTGAAAGCATTCCCAGCAGGCGTCCCGTACGGGCCAGGACCCGTGCTGCAGTGCCAGCAGAATGGGTTCGAAATGATCGTCGAATCCGTTGTAAGGCGGATTGACCCAATACAACCCGATCCGCAGACCGGCGCCGATCAGACACAGCAAAAGGGGAAACAGACGCGTGTTCTTCATCACGCCGGGTTACTATCCCAAAAAGCAATGCAAAACAATGGCGGATGGCTTGTCTTGGGCGATCAGAGACACTTTGCTTGGAAAAGAATGCATAGCGAGGTCAGGCTGAAGAATGGTGTATGGTTGAGAAGATTGGCCTTAATCAGCCAAAAATTTGGAGAGATTCCTAAGAACCCTTTACTCAAAGGGTTCTTAGGCCGCAGGAGGCAAAAAAACTATCTAGCTGGGGAGCCAGCGTTTCATGAAGGAGGCCGAGTCGCCGCCTTCGCGGATGTGGGAGATCAGGGAGCTCCCGAAGATCACGGCGTCCACGCCGCGGTCAAGGGGAATGAGCTGGTCGGGGGTGGTGATGCCGAAGCCCAGGGCAATGGGCAGGGACATCTGCGATTTGAGCTGCAGGACCTTGTCCGCGATTTCTTCTGGCAGTTCTTCGCGTACGCCCGAGGTTCCGATCACGGAAACCAGGTAGATGTAGCCCGAGGCGATCTGCGCGTAATGTGCGATGCGCTCGGGCGAGGTGTTCAGGCCGATCTGGCAGATGAAGTCAATGCCGTTGTCCGAGAGGCTCGCACGGAAATCTTCGCTTTCCTGCAAGGGCATATCCGCGATGATGACGCCGCCCACACGGGCGTCTGCCGCGTCCGAGGCGAACCGGTCGAAACCGTAGCGCAGGAAGGGGTTCAGATAGCCTGTGAGCACGATATCGGCATTGATGGAATCACGTCTGGCCTTGAGTTCGTCCAGAAGCCATTTCAGGGTAACACCTTGTGCCAGACAGTCGGCATAGGCCTGTTCCATGACCGGGCCGTCGGCCATGGGGTCGGAAAAAGGCACGCCGATTTCAATGATGTCTGCGCCCGAGGCATCCAGGCAAAGGATTTCTTCCCAAAAACGGTCTTTGGTGGGAAAGCCCGCGGGCAGGCAGGGAATAAGGGCCTTATGGCCGTCATAGAGTGCTCTGTTTATGGTATCGCTGATGCGTGAATCGCGCATGGGGTGTTCCTCGACTGTTGACTGTTAGAAAGGGTGCGACTTGGTGTGGTAGTCGAAAATATCCATATCCTTGTCGCCACAGCCTGAGAGGTTGACAACCACAGTGCTTCCGGAGGGGATATCCGCGGCGTTTTCCAACAGCCAGCCCAGAGCATGACAGCTTTCCAGTGCCGCAATGATGCCTTCTTTTCGGGCGAAATGTTCGTAGGCAAGCAATGCCTGCTTATTGGTGACGGAGTGGTTTTCCACCCGGCCGATATTGTGCAGGTGGGCCAGTTCCGGTCCCACGCCCGGATAGTCCAGGCCCGGAGCCACGGAGTGGGTCGGGGTGATCTGGCCTTCTTCGTTTTGCAGCAGCAGGGTATAGGCGCCGTGCAGTACGCCCGGTTCGCCCTTGTCGAGGGTTGCGCAGTTGAATGTGCCGGAGTCGCCGCTGCCTGCTCCTTCCACCGCCACAAGCTTTACGCTTTCGTCCGCAATGAACGCATGGAACATACCCATGGCGCTGGTGCCGGCGCTGACGCAGCTGACAACCATGTCGGGCAGCTTGCCCGTACGCTCGAGTATCTGCTCACGGGTTTCGGTGCCGATGACGTTCTGAAAGTCCCGGACCAGCGTGGGAAAGGGATGCGGTCCGATGACCGATCCTATGCAGTAGTGTACGGTGTCCTGTTCGGCGATCCAGTAGCGAAAGGCCTCGCTGATGGCGTCCTTAAGGGTCTGGGTGCCGGATTCGACTCTTTCCACCCGTGCGCCCAGCAGGCGCATTCTGCGGACATTGTGGTCCTGGCGCTGCATGTCCCACGCGCCCATGAACACCACGCACTCCAGCCCGAGCAGGGCGGCTGCAGTGGCCGTGGCCACGCCTTGCTGTCCTGCGCCGGTGTCGGTCATCAGCACGCGTTTGCCCATATATTTGGTCAGCAGCGCCTGTCCGATGCAGTTGTTTATTTCGTACGACCCCGTATGGTTGAGGTCTTCGCGTTTGAGCCAGACATTGAATCCGAGTTCCTTGGAAAGGGTCGGACAGAGAAAAAAAGGACTGGGTCGGCCGACATAGTCTGTAAGGATCTGATTGAATTCTTCCTTGAACTCGTTCTGGTAGGTAAAGGTGCTTATCGCCCGTTCAAGTTCGTAAAGTGGAGGCATCAACAGTTCCGGCACGAACTGTCCGCCAAACATACCAAAGTAGCCTGGTTTCATAGTACTCCCATGCTTATCCGCCCCTGCCGCAAGCGGCGGTGCGATTATTTTCCGCGTAATGAAGAATCATATTCACAGAGTTGTTGAAAGGCTCGGGCCATAAGTTGCTGGTCCTTCACGCCTGGAGCGCTTTCAACTCCGGAGTTGAGATCGATTCCGCAGGGGTTGCAGGCAGCAAGAGCCTGCTTGATGTTGTCCGGTCCGAGACCGCCGGCGATGAACCAGCTTTTGGGGCTGTTCAGACCGTTGAGAAAGTTGAAGTCGAAGTTTTCTCCATGGCCGCCGCCGGAAGAGCCGGAATCAAAAAGCGCGAACCGCATGTACGGCGCGAATTTTTCCAGATCCTGCTCCAGTTCCTGTTGCGTTTGATAGCGCTGGGGCCAGAAAACTTTCATCACACGGGGCTTGCCCAGTTCCTGGCAGAACTCCGGATCCTGATCGCCGTGCAATTGGGCTATGTGCAGACGCGCCTTGCGCATGATGTCCCGGATTTCCTGCGGACTCTGGTCCACAAATACTCCGACGCGCATGGCTTCGCCCGTGTTGATGGTTTCCGCCTTCTCGGGGGTGATGTAGCGGGGGCTTTTTTCGTGAAACACGAACCCCACCAACCCGGCCTCGAATCGAAGACAAAGATCCGCGTCCGCCTGAGAGGTCAGGCCGCAGATTTTTACCATGGTCACAATATCGCAGTAAGAGATCATATGGCTTATCCTTCAATGAGTTGCTTCAAAGCCATATCAGGTGCGTCGCCTTGCATCAAGAAGGTCCCTACCAGGGCAGCCTGGTAGCCGAGTGATTCCATCTGCTTCAGATTGTTATTGTTTTGGATGCCGCTGGCACTAATCCAGATTTCTTTCGGATAAGAAATTTGATTTCTTTTTGCGGCCAGACGTTCGGAGGTTCGAAGATCCGTTATCAATGTGTCGAGATCGCGGTTGTTGACCTGGATGATCTGCGCACCGGCCTCCCGAGCCATTTCCAATTCGTCCTCTCCAAAAACTTCCACCACGGATTCCAGTCCCAGTTCCGCGGCCAGGCCGATCATGGAGCCCAGAACGCGCGCGGAATCGAACATCCGGACGATGAGCAGCAGGGCTGAGGCCGGGGTGGCCGCGGTTTGCACCACCTGCAGCGGATCCAGGAGAAAATCCTTGCGCAGCAGCGGCAGGCCGGGTGCGGTCATCCGTTCCAGAAAGGAGAGATCGCCTTGAAAATACACTTCCTCGGTCAGCACGGACATGGCAGAGGCTCCGCCCCCGGCATAGCACGCGGCAATTTCTTCCGGACCGAAGTTCAGGTTGATCACGCCCTTGGAAGGCGAGGCGCGTTTGTATTCCGTGATCACGGCGATATTTGGGGAGGCCGTCAGCGCGGCGGAAAAGCTCGGACGTTTGCCTGAAAAAGCGGAGGGCAATCTGCCCTCCGCCTGAAGCATCCGCAGCTTGTCGATTTCCGGCTGTTTGGCTATCCGGAACTTGTCCAGCATGTTGGATTTGTCCGTACTAGCAGACATCGGCAATGACCTTTTGTCCGGCTCCCTGAGCCACGGCGGCGCGTGCGCGCTCCACGGCTTCCTTCATGTCCACTTCCGGTTCCAGCAGATGGATGGATGCAGCCAGGTTGAAAATCAGCATTTCCTGCATGGCCTTGGGGCCCTTGCCCGCGAGCAGTTCCTTGAGCACCTGGAAGCCCTGTTCCTTGCCGGAGACGGCCACGTCTTCCAGCTTGCAGGATTCGATGCCCAGAGCGGCCGGGTCCAGTTCGTCCGCGGTCATTTTGCCGTCCGCGATCCAGATCACCTTGGCCGGACCCCAGGGAGTCAGTTCGTCGACGCCGCCCGCGCCGTGGATGACGGCCGCGCGCTGTACGCCGTTGAGCAGCAGTACTTCGGCCATCAGCTCCATGATCTCGGGTTTGGCCACGCCGATCAGCTGGTGTGTCGGACGGGACGGATTCAGCAGCGGCCCGAGGATGTTGAAAAGCGTACGAATGGCAAGATCCTTGCGGGTGGGCATGATGTGCCGGAAGGCAGGGTGAAAGTTGGGGGCGAACAAAAACACGAAATGGCGCTTGGCCAGCTCGGCCCGTACCGCGTCGGGCTCCGCATGCATGGGCAGACCCAGGCCTTCCACGGCATCGGCGGCGCCGCATTTGCTGGAAACCGAACGGTTGCCGTGCTTGGTCACGTCGTAGCCCATGCCGGCCAGAGTGATGCTTGTGGCCGTCGAGCAGTTGAAGGTCGAGCTGTTGTCTCCGCCCGTACCCACTGCCTCGAAGGTCTTGGCGGGCATGTCCGTCACCCGTACGGCCCGTTCCAGCAGGGCGTTGACCGCGGCGTTGATCTCCACGGGCGTCTCGCCCTTGACGCGCAAGCCCATAAGCAGCGCACCGCCCTGGGCCGGGGAAAATTCGCCGTCCGCAAGCAACGCGAATGCCGTGTCAGCCATCTCAACCGATAAATCTTTCCCTTGTCCCAAATGTTCGAGGATTTCCTTCGTAGTAAACCCCATTGTCGGCTCCTTGAATGTAGAGGAGATGCCTCCGGCGGCTTAAGAACCTTTTGGAAAAGGTTCTTAAGAATCTCCAAAACTTTTTAGCTGATAATTTTTTTATCAAAAAATTTGCGCGGGTCCAGGGGGGCGTTCCCCCCTGGCGGGGGGAGCGGGGGCGCGCAGCCCCCGCATCCTACTCCCTCACAAAAGTTTGTCCGGGAAGTTGCCCAGGAGTTTTTCTCCGTCCGGGGTAAGTACGGATTCCGGGTGGAACTGGACGCCTGCCCAGGGGCGGTCTTTGTAGACCATGGCCATGACCTCGCCCTGATCGGTTTCGGAGACCACTTCCAGCAGGTCCGGGGCCTGTTCGGCGCGGACGATGAGCGAGTGGTAGCGTCCCACGGTGAGCGGATTGGGCAGTCCGGTGAACAGCCCTTTGCCGTTGTGGGTGATGTCCGTGGTCTTGCCGTGCATGATCTGCGGTCCGATGACCACTTCCGCGCCCGCGTGGTAGCCCAGGGTCTGATGTCCGAGGCAGACGCCCAGTACGGGCACTTCCTTGGGCAGCAGTTTCAGGAACTCCAGGCAGTATCCGGCGTTGAGCGGATTGCTGGGGCCGGGGGACAGGCAGACCATATCGAGCTTGCCGCTGGTGGCCAGATCCAGAAGCTCCGGCCGGTCGTTGCGGATGACCTCCGGATGTTTGCCGAGCTTGAAGAACGCCTGCACGAGGTTGAACGTGAAGGAGTCAAAGTTATCAATAAGTAAAAACATCGCCGCCTCCTGTGGCCGCCAGAACTTCCTGAAGTACTTTTGCTTTGTTGTTGCATTCGAGCCATTCGGTATCCGGTACGGAGTCGTAGACGATACCGGCGCCTGCCTGCCAGTGGACCATGTTGTCGCGGACCCAGAGCGAACGGATGATGATGCCCGTGTCGATATCCACGCGGTCCTTGTCCAGGCCGATCCAACCGATGGCGCCCGCGTAGGGTCCGCGGGAGAGTCCTTCGAGTTCGGCGATGATCTCCATGGCCCGCACCTTGGGAGCACCGCTGAGCGTTCCGGCGGGGAATGCGGAGGCCAGCACGTCCAGGGCGTCCTTGCCTTCGGCCAGCTGTGCCTTGACGTGCGAGACAATGTGCATGACGTGGGAATAGCGTTCGACCTGCATGAATTTTTCCACGTTCACGCTGCCGGGTTTGGCAATGCGGCCGAGGTCGTTGCGGCCGAGGTCCACGAGCATGACGTGTTCGGCACGCTCCTTGGGATCCTCCATGAGTTCCTTGGCATTGAGGTCGTCCTGGGCTTCCGTGGCGCCTCTGGGACGGGTTCCGGCAATGGGACAGGTGGTCAGTTCGCCGTTGTCGCATTTGACCAGCAGTTCGGGCGACGAGCCCATGAGCGTGGTCTTGGGCAGACGCAGGAAGAACAGATAGGGCGAGGGATTGACCTGGCGCAACCGGCGGTAGAGCTGGAAGGGCTCTCCCTTGAACGAGGCCTGAAAGCGGGTGGACAGCACCACCTGGATGCATTCGCCCTCGGTGATCATCTGTTTGCCGCGTTCGACGTTTTTCTTGTAGGCCACTTCTTCCGGCACATTCTGCACGGGCCCGGCAACGGGCGGTTCCAGAATGCGGGTCAGGGCCTTGAAGTCGAATTCGGTCTTGACGCCCTCCACCAGCGAAAGCAGGTAGAGCTTGTGGTACAGATGGTCGAACAGGCAGACCTGTCCGGGCAGCACCAGGCAGGACTCGGCCTGCTCGGGCGGCAGCAGCGGGGCCAGCTTGGGTTCGAACATGCCGGCAACGCCGTAGCCGAAAAAGCCGATGAGGCTGCGGCAGATGGGCGGCAGGTCTTCAAAACCCTTGGCGGGCAGGATTTCCAGCTTGTCCATCACGGCGCGCAGGCCTTCGATGTAGTCCATGCCGTCGAATTCCTTCATGCCGTTGAGGCGTTCGTCGCGGCTGGCCACTTCGAGCTTGCCGTCCTTGGCGGAAAGCCGCAGGCGGTAGTTCCAGGCCACGATGCTGTAACGTCCGAGGCGTCCGTCCACCTCGGCGCTTTCGAGCAACAGGCCTTGTTTACTGCCCACCAGCCCGAGGAACAGGCTGATGGGGGTCTGAATATCCGCCGGCAGCAATTTGCCGGATTGTTTCAACTGTATGCGTTCCATAGGAAAAGATCTCCTTGGTTAGGCGTACGAAGAATTATTCCAACCACCATTTGGCGCGTTCGACCAGAATGTCGATGTCGCCGCCGGCCGCCACATGCAGATAATTGCGATAACTGCGTACGGCGTCCTGGCTGAAGGGATTGGTCTCGAAAAGCATTGTGAACAGTTCGGCGTCCTGGGTGACCATCTTGCGGGCGGCCTCCAGGCGGCGCTCGAAGGAGGGGGTCAGGAACTGTTTGACGCCTTTGTCGTGGGCCAGCACGGACAGATAGGACACGGTGGTGACGAAGTTCAGCCCCTGAATGACAGCGGCCGCACGATCGTGCTCCTCCGCGGTGGTTTCAAAGGTCGCGAACCCGAGCGCCTGCATCCAGGCAGCCACAGCGCGGCACGCGTCATTGTCCTGGCAGTCGTTCTGGTCCGGGCGTCCGGGCATCAGAGCAACGCGCGGGTCTTCCGGCGGATTGGGCCCGAAGAGCGGATGCGTTCCCACCACAGGGCCGTCATAGTGCCGCAGCATGGAAGCCAGAGGCAGCACCTTGACCGAAACCACGTCCGCGAGAATCTGCGGCGGCTTCAGAAAGGGGGCCGCGAGTTCGAGGACTTCGTCCATTGCCGCGGCCGGTACGGAGAGCAGCAGCAGGTCCGCGCCCTGGATGCCCTGACGGAGTTTCTCCGGCGTCAGGGGTCTGTCCATGGCCCGGACGTCCAATCCGGCGGCCAGGCTGCGGGCCGCGAACATGCCGCCCATCTGGCCGCCAGCGCCGATGATCGCTACGCTGGTGATGCGTCTAAAGTCAGAGTCCTGTGATGTTTCCGACATTCTGTTCTCTATTTTAGCTTTTCAGAGACGTTTTCAGGAAAAGAAACCACATGCACGGAGCCGTCCTTGAAGATCTTGGCCACGCCTTCGACCGTGTCGAAGATGGTCCAGTAATCTGTTCCCTGGACGGTTTTCTGGGTCGTGAGCTGATAACGGCCGATTTCGGATTGCATGTCAGAAACCGGAGCCGGTTGAGGCGCGGGGCGTGCGCCCAGCAGCAGCAACAGGCTGCAACCGCAGATCAGACCGATCAGTACGCTTTTCAGATCCATGTGTTTTACCTTTTCCTTCTGGTTGGCAATTGCAGCGGCTTATTTGGAGTCCTGCTGCAGTGCGTTCCATTGATCCCAAAAACGGGGGTTGGATTTGGCCACGCATCCGGGCTGGTCGATTTCGACGCGCACTCCCGCGCGTTCGAGCACGGCCATGCTCATGGCGATGCGGTGGTCCCCATGGGCGGAGAACTGGATCGTCTTGCCGTCTTCAGGGAGGGGGGCGGGCTGGATATGCAAACCATCTTCCAGCACGTCCACCCGGCAGCCCGTACGGGTCAATTCCTGGGCTACCGCGGCGAGGCGATCGCTTTCCTTGATGCGGAGGTGGGCCACGTTGCTGATACGTGTCGGGCCCTGGGCCAAAGCCGCAACCACCGAGATGGTGGGCACGATATCCGGACAGGATCCCATGTCCGCCTCGATGCCGTGCAGCTGGCCGGGGTGCACCGTGACCACATCGTCGCTCCAGGAAACCTTGGCGCCCATGCGTTCGAGCAGCTCCAGCATGGCGCGGTCGCCCTGCAGGGAATCCTTGCGCAGCCCTTGTACGGCCACTGGTTTGGGTCCGACGGCTCCGGCCGCCAGAAAATAGGATGCATTGCTCCAGTCGCCTTCCACTGCGTAGGCCTGGGGCTGGTACATGCCTGGGACAACGTAAAACCGCATAATGCCGGGCTCCACGTGGCCCGGCTTGCGCCAGTCCACCTCCGACCACTCCCCACTGTCATTTTTCTTTTCCACACGGAAGCGGATGCCGAAGTCTTTGAGGGTTTGGAGCGTCAGCCCCACATAGGGCCAGGAAACGATTTTTTCGCCGCCGATGTTGATGTACAGCGGCTGGCGGGCGATGGGCGCTGCCAGAAGCAGGCCCGAAAGGTACTGGCTGCTTTCGTCCAGTCCGATGGTGATGCTGCCGCCCTTGAGTCCGCAGGCCTTGATGACAAAGGGCGGATAACCGGGCTTTTCGTCAAATTCTATATCCACGCCGTGGGCGCTGAGCACGTCCGTGAGCGCGGCGATGGGTCTGTCGTGCATACGGCCGCGGCCCGAGATCCGGAAAACGCCGAGTCCTACGGGAAGAATGCCTGTGAGCAGCCGGCAGGTGGTGCCGGATTCGCCAACGTCCAGGTCCATGGGATCCACGGGACCGCCCGCGGGAACGCCATTGAGTCCCCGTACGGTGTAGGCGCCGTCGCCCGTACGTTCGATATGCGCACCGCAGGCTTCAAGGCAGGCGCGCGTTCGCTCCAGGTCTTCACTTTCCAGCACGCCGCTGAGCCGGGATTCGCCTACGGCCAGGGCCGAGGCGATCATGGCCCGATGCGACATGGACTTGGATCGCGGCGCTGTTACTGTGGGGATGCTTTGCTGCATGATCAGGTTCTCTTTCTGGACCGGCCGCGCGTACGCAGTGCATGAGGCCAAAGGGTCCGGTTAGAATGTTTCTGTTTCCGGTCTACTAGTCGTTGGCCCCCGCGGACACGTCCAGAGACGGCCCCACAGGATAGCTGCCCAAAATTCGTAGCGAATGACACGCGTTGCTGAGATCGCTCACCAGCTTGGCGTATTCCTGACGGCTCAGGTCGCATTCGACGTCCACAAAAAACACGTATTTCCATTTTTCACCGCGCTGCGGCCTGGATTCGAGCTTCTTCATGTTGATGCCCTCGTGGGCCAGCAGCTGAAGCACTTCCACCAGCGAACCCGGACGGTCCGGCAGGGAAAACAGCATGGAGGTCTTTTCCCGTCCATCCTGTTCGGAAGGCGTGGAGCTGATGATCACGAAACGGGTCCAGTTGTCCGGCAGATCCTCGATGCCCGCGGATATGACGTTCAGGCTCATGCGTTCGGACAGCCGGTGGTGGCCGATGGCGGCGCAGGTGGTGTCCCCGGACATTTCCATGACCCGCCGGGCCGCGGCAGCCGTGCTTTCCGTGGGGATGATGGACGCGTTGGGCAGGTGGCTGCGCAGCCAGCCCGCGCATTGCGCCAGAGGCTGCGGATGCGAATATACGGTCTTGATCTCCGAAAGCGACGTGGCCCTGCCCAGCAGGCTGTGACAGATCCGGCAGAAAAGCTCGGCCTGGATGTGCACGTTGCTGTAGGTCAGAAAATGATCCAGGCTCTGACCCACGGTGCCCTGCAGCGAGTTTTCCAGCGGAATGATGCCCAGCTCCATCTCGCGTTTGGCAACGCTGTTGAAGACGGCCTCGAAATCATGCTTGGGCGCGAATTCCACGCTGCGGCCCAGAAATTCCACACCCGCGAAATACGAAAAAGTGCCCTCGGGCCCCAGATAGGCCACACGCTGCGGACGCTGCAGCGCGCGCGACGAGGAAAATATTTCGCGGTACACGGACCGCAGGTGATCGGCCGGCAAAGGCCCCTTGCTGCGCGAAAGCAGGCCGTCCATGACGTCCTTTTCGCGGAAGGGCTTGAATATGATGTCCTTGGTGCCCGCCTTGATGGCGCCGACCTCCAGCGAAAGCGCGGCCCGCCGGTTCAAAAGTTCGAGAATGTCCTGATCCAGCGAGTCGATCTCGCCCCGGACTTCGGCCATACGCTCGGATGCAGCTTTACTGTCGTCTGTCATTGTGCGGATTCCTTTTTGATAGAGTGGGGCTCCGCGCCCCACACCCCCGCCAGGGCAACGGCCCTGGACGCGTACAGTGAAATGGGGGAATAACCCGTATAATCGTTAAAAGTTTTGGGAGGTTCTTAAGAACCCTTTTTCTAAAGGGTTCTCAGGCCGCCGGAGGCAACAAAAAATCACCCTTCCTTGATCTCTTCCTGAATACGCATGCCGAAGTGGCGTCCGGCAACATCCGCGCGGCAGAGGATGCGGTCGCCTTCCTTGAGAGTGACCACGCTGACGGCCCTGCCGTCTGTGGAGACCACGCGGATGGTTTCGGCGTTTTGCAGGAACACGGCGCCTTTGGCAGAGCCGTCTTCCAGTTCGGCCTCGATGAGCAGCATGGGCCGCACTTCCACTTTTACCCGACCGATGACGGCCAGGCTGGTGGCGCCGTCAGCGCCCACGATGAGCACTTCCTTGCCCGAGCGCAGTTCTTCCAGATAATTGGTCCGGTCGCCGGGCATCATGGCGTAGGCATGGACCGCGCCGGCGTTGATGCGGAACGGCCGCGCCGCCACATAGGGGTTGTCTTCGGTCTCCGCGTGTACCAGAAAAGTGAAGGCGGAGGAATTGCCCACCATCATGCCCTGTCCGTATTTGAGCAGCGAGAGCGTATCCACGCAGACGCGGTGCCCCAGTCCCACGGGTTTGATGGCGGTGACGCGCGCGGGCGCCAGATCCAGCTTGCCCTGGCTGAGCTTGAGCTCGGACACGATGGCTTTGAGTTCGGTTGCGGCTTCGGGCAGCACCACTATGGCGTCCACCCCGCGTTCGAGAATACCCGCTGCCAGACGCGCCTTGTCAAGACTTTCGGCCTCCACGGCCAGGCCCGTACCCTGGGCCAGAATGTTTTCCACGGGGATGATCTCCCAGCCTTTGGTAAGGCAGACAGATGCGCCGCTTTTCATGTCGGCCACTGCCGCCTCTTCGTCGGCTTTTTCGTTGAGCGTATGCCAGGCGAAATCCTCGGGCGTACGCACGGTGACCCGTCCCAGGGAGGCGATGGCGTCCACGTCGCTTTGGTCGGCGATGATGCCGTCCACGCCGGACTCCAGGGCAATGGTCAGGAGTTTCTTGTCGAACGGTATGGCTTTGTACCAGATTTCTTTCATCTGTTCTTTTCCTTATGCGTCCATAATAATGAAGATGTCTTGGGGATGGTTAGCCTGCCACGAGTTTTTCGGTGGCATGGTCCAAATCCCAGTCATCATGGACAAGGCCGTTGAGCGTCTGAATGAGTCTTGCAGGATCTTTGTGCTGGAAAATATTTCTGCCTATTGAAATACCTGCGGCTCCTGCTTGTACGGCGTCATGAACCATTTTGAGCAAATCGTAGTCACTGTCGCATTTGGGACCGCCCGCGATGACCACCGGAATGCAACAGGCATCCACAACTTTGCTAAAACTGTCAATGTCGCCGGTGTATGGAACCTTGACCACGTCCGCGCCGATTTCCATGCCCACACGGGCGCAATGGGCGATCATTTCGGGGTCCAGTTCGTTTTCCACCTTGGGACCGCGCGCGTAAACCATGGCCAGAAAGGGCATGCCCCAGTCCGCGGCCTGTTCCGCGGCCTCGCCCGCTTCCTTGAGCATTTCGCGTTCGGTCTCGGCGCCCAGGTTGATGTGTACGGATACGCCGTCCGCGCCCTGTTTGATGGCTTCCTCAACACTGGTGACCAGGGTCTTGGCATTGGGCGCGGGCGAAATGCCGGTGCTGGCCGAAAGATGTATGATCAGGCCGATGTCCTTGCCCTGCGTACGGTGTCCGCAACGGACCAGGCCTTTGTGCATGACAACTGCGTTGGCGCCGCCGTTGGCGATGTTGTTCACGGTCTGGCGCATGTCTGTAAGTCCGTATATGGGCCCAACGGTGAAGCCATGGTCCAAAGGAACGATCACTGTCTTGCCCGTGTTCCTGTTGAAAATCCGTTCTCTTCGGATCGCTTTTCCGTTACGCATGATGATTCTCCTTGATTGATACTGTTGGAGGCAGTTTATGAGGGCTCTGCCTCAGGCCCTGCCGGGGAAAAATTCCCCGGACTTTGCTGGATGAATGTGTTTCACTCTTTCCCCGAACGTTGCTTGCCCAACGTTGGAGGAGTCCGCCGTATCCTGAAAATTTAGTTGTATTCCTCGAGCAGTTCCATGGCCTGTTCGACATCCCAATCGTTGTGGACAACGCCGTTGAGGGCCTGAACCAGGAGCTTGGGGTTGGGATGCTGGAAGACGTTGCGCCCCACGGAGAGACCAGCGCCGCCGGCCTGGATGGCGTCGTGGACCATCTGGACGATGTCCCGCGTATTGTCCATTTTTTGGCCGCCCGCGATGACCACGGGAACGCAGCAGGCTTCGACCACGGAGGCAAAGGACTTGATGTCGCCTGTGTAGTTGACCTTGATGACGTCGGCGCCGAGTTCCTGTCCGACCCGGGCGCAGTGCTTGACCACTTCGGGGTCGTATTCGTTTTTGATCTTGGGACCGCGCGCGTACATCATGGCCAGTACGGGCATGCCCCAGGATGCGGCTTCGGAGCTGACCTTGCCCAGGTCTTCGAGCATTTTGGATTCGGTTTCATCGCCCAGGTTCACATGCAGCGAGACAGCGTCCGCGCCCAGGCGCAGGGCGTCTTCCACCGTGGCCACCAGGGTTTTGGCATTTGGGGTGGGGGAGAGACAGGTGCTGGCCGAGAGATGCAGAATCAGGCCGATGTCCCGTCCGTAGCCGCGGTGCGTGCAGCGGGGAAGTCCCTTGTGCATGAGCACTGCGTTGGCGCCGCCGTCGGCCACCTTGTTGACCGTGCCCTTGAAATCCACCAGGCCGTAAATGGGGCCCACGGTGACTCCGTGATCCATGGGAACGATGATGGTGCGGCCTGTATTTCGATCGAAAATCCTTTCCATCCGTACGCCTTTTCCTAACAACATGATTCCTGCCTCCCTTTGGCTGCTTATCGCGGTTTATGCCCTGTTTAGCGTATTTGAGATCCCCGGTCTCGCGAAATTGCGAAAAAAAAAAGGGCCGCCGGCTTTTCGCCTGCGGCCCTTTTATGAGGATCTTTTTTGTTATGTCGTTATGTTACACACATCCTCTCGCTGGACCACAGGCAAATATGCACCAAAAAAAATAAAAAAAGAAATACTGAAAATAGGAAGGAGCCTGGGTCAGGTTGGGATTACATGTGTGCATGGGGAGTATCTAAGCGAGTACAAGCGAACCTGTCAAGACAAATTTTCATTGTCATTGTTTTTTAACAAAAAGTCCCTGGTTTGTAACAAACCAGGGGGCTTTTCGGAGTGGAGAGAAAAGGGACTCAGGACAGGCAGCGCAAACGCAGCAGCCCCAGGCCGAGGAAAAACAGGACGAGAAGCAGGCCGGTGGAAAGGGGGACGGCAGCCGGGGATCCTGGAGCATTGCCCGAGGTGATGCTGGTGTTGAAGGACCTCGTGGAGCTGTAGCCTGTGCCGCTCGTATTGATGGCATATCCCCGGTAATAATAGGCTGTCCCGGAAGCAAGATTGGTGAGGGTGACGCTGAAACTGTGTTCGTCGCTATCCACTGCCTGGCAGATTTCGGTTTCAGGCGTGGTGCCGTAGCAGATCCCCTGTTCGGTGACTGCCGAAGTGCCCCCGGAATCGATGGTTATCTGAACAGTGGCGGATGTGGCGCCGGTCTCGGAGAGTGCGGGCCTGGCGAAGGCCGGTGTCTCGGGCATGTAGACGTAGGCGGCTCCTGTAAATGTGTTTTTTCCATCGGCTCCGACAATGGCGAAACTGTTGGACATGGCCACGCTATAACCAAAATAATCCTGGGAACTCGCGGGAGTGTTCGCGAGTTTATCCGTCTCGGTCATGGCCGTGGTAACATTCGACAGGTCAAAGAGGTAGGCGGCACCGGCAAAACTGAGAGTGCCGTCGGGCCCCTTGTCCCCGGTCGCCCCGACAAGAGCGTAATTCTCAGAGAGCGCCACAGAATGACCGAAATAGCCGCTAGGTACTCCGTCGCTTGGCGTGAGTTTTGCCGTTTCGGCCATGGATTCAGACAGGCTGTCAAGGTCAAATAGGTAGGCTTTTCCTGTGTTTATATTGTTGATTTTTCCCCTGTCCGCTCCCACAAGCGCGTAGTTGTCAGAAATGGCCACAGATCTGCCGAAATTGTCATTGATAGCCGAATCACTGGGAACAAGCTTGGCGCAGGGGAGCATTTCAGCGGACAGGTCGTTCAGGCTGAATAAATAGGCGGCTCCGGCTCCAGCATTGCCATTGATGGTTTCATAAATGGCTCCCGCAAGAACATAGGAGCCGGAAACCGCCACAGAATGGCCGAACATGGCGCTTTGTTCCGGATCTCCAGCCCTGAGTTTTGCGGTTTGGGTCATTTCCGCGGAAATATGCGACAGGTCAAAGAGATAGACAGCCCCTGCTTCATCAATGCCGAGGTCGGTCTGGTTTGCATTGGAGGCTCCGACCACGGCATACTTGTCTGAAACGGCTAGGGAGGTTCCGAACACGGCTCCGCCCGGAGCATCGCTGGGGCTGAGTTTTGCCGTCTCGTGCGTGGTCGCGGACAGGTTGGAAAGGTCAAAGAGATAGACGATCCCCGCACCTGCAACAGGATCACTGTAGTAAGGATCGCCGACCACGGCGTACTTTCCGGAAATGGCGACGGCTCTGCCGAATTGCGCGGACGAGGTGGTGTCGCTGGGTTCCAGAGTCGCCTTATGCTCCCAGGACACGCCGTTCCAGACGAACACGTGTGCCAGCCCGGCAGTGCCGGCGCCATGGTGTCCGACGATGGCGTATTTGTCGCTTATTGCAACGGAATAACCGAAGTAATCGTATGTTCCTCCTGTTGTCGGAGTCAGGGTATGTTTCCAGTCCAGGGAGCCCGCAATGCAAAAATGCGGGAACGCGACAAGAAAGCAGATAAGCATAATAACGCGTACGTTGTATTTCATTGGGTATTTTCTCGCAGGTTTGGAGTTGTGGACAGTATGCCTGTGGCGGCAAAACAGAAGATGTGCCTGCGGTTCATGTTTTCATGAAATCCGCAAGTGTCTTTAGCAAGGGAATATAGAGGAAATGTTTCACCAGATTGGCGGACGTATCTCGTTATCTTAACATTATGTTAAAATAACGCTATTTTTAATATTTTATTTATATAGTTATAATAAATTGTTGCTATTGTGCGCACGTTGGTAAATGAAAGAAAATAGGACGCATCAATGCGCAGGAGAGCCTGTGGTATAAACAGTTTTAGCGAGCGGGTTCGGGAAAGTTACTGCGTGAATATCCGTTGATGGTAAATCAATTCTGGAGTCCGACGCGTATGCGCAGGCTTTATGCATAGTAGACGTCCGTTCATCACAATGAAATAACCGCTCCGGCCCGGACGGTTTCCAGGCTGAAGCGGCATCATAACGTTGGAAATAGTCTACGCCGGTCAGGATTTTTTCTTGCCCACCCCGATGGGCATCAGGTCTTCGCCTACGATAACCTCGCCGGTGAATCCTTTCTGGGCACTATCATGCAGGTTGCCGGTATCCGCATTGGCCGGTGCGATGTGGCTCAGCACCAGGGTTTTGACATTGCACGAATCCGCCACTCCGCCGACCTTGGACGCCTGGGTATGCGCGGTGACCATGTGCCGGTACAGCTCCGCTTCAGGGCCGTTTTCCGGATCATCGCCAAAGGCGGCCTGGATGTAGAGGTCGTCGATGACTTCGTGGACCAGCACATCGGCGCCGTTGGCCAGTTTCTGGAGGTTGCCGCTGGTGTCCGGTCCGGTGTCCCCGGAGATGACCACGGAGCCGTCCGCCGTGTCGAAGCGGAAGGAGAACGCCGGATAGACCTGGTAATGGTTCACCAGGGTGGCCGATACTTTTACCTTGTCGTCCGAATAGATTAAGAATGGATCCATCTTCGGACAGGTGATGTTCGAGGTCCAGGTTATGCTCGGGTCCGGGACCACGAAATTTTTCGGCCAGGGAATGGCGTCGGGATCGCCGATTTCCAGTACGTCGACCAGACTGGGAAGATCCGGGTAACCTTCGTCGTGCGTACAGTCGTTGAAGGTCTGGGCAAAGGCCTGGTAAATATGGTTGGTCATCATCTTCGTGCCCGGCGTGGTGGTGGACTGGAACGGTTTGCAGATTTGCGCCTTAACCACGGTTCCCGTATCCGGGTAGCCGGAGGTATTTTCCTCGAGCTTTCCCCTGCTGCCGGGACCGATGACGATCAGTTTCTGATCATCGGCAAGTCCCGTATTGATGCCGATTTCCAGGAAGGTGGGATAGTCCCCCAGGTGATCCATGTGCAGATGGGTGATGAAGAGCGCGCGCACGGGTTTGAGAAAATCGGAAAGCTGTTTCTGCGCCGGAATGTTGTTGATGGTGGTGAAGTCATCGGGGTCGTTGTTGAATCCTTTGGCAAAGCAGTTGAGAGATCCGGTTCCGAGATCGATGACGTACATGGCATCGCCGACCACCAGTACCTGCGAATTGCCCGCCCGTTTGGACTGCGGCCACCAGGTCATGCCGCCCGTGGTTCCCAGCAGCACCAGCGCGGTATTGTATTCGTCGAGGACCGATTTGATGTCCTTTACCTTGTCTCGCGTGCTCGTTTGCGCGGCAAAGGCGGTGCTGGCGCCGAATCCGGCCAGCAGCGGCGCGAAAGCCATGGCTCCCGCTCCCTTGAGCAGCGTACGCCGCGCCATTTTTGCTCCCAACGTGCTTCCCGTACGTTTCATGGAAACCTCCAGGTTTGGATGTACAGCAATGGATGCGCATTGAAACATCCCAGCGATACTGGCGAAAGCCATGGAAAGAATGCGCCTGGTATGGAATGGAGCTTACCAAGCGATGGAGTCCTGTCTGTAGGAAAATGTATTGAGATTGTGTCGGACCTTTTCTCCACCCGCTGTCCTGAGAATCAGGGACAAGCGTGTGGTGAAAATTTCAACGACGTCTTGCAGCGCCATGGGCGCCTAGAAGCCCCAACAGGAGCATCAGGAAACCCAAAGTGCCGGGAAAGGGAATGGCGGTGGGAGTTCCTCCGGAATCGTCGTCTCCCGGCTTTTCCTCTACAGGAATGGGCACAATGCGCGTGCTGACAAAGATCTGATAGTATGTGCCGTCGCTTTGCTGCCAGACAATGACGCTGCTGCTCCGGCTGTTGCAGGCTACCTGCGGCACATACGCATATGCTACGCCGGGATTGATGGCGTCGTCCGCAGAGGTCGGATATGTCCAGGCGCTGTCGCGATATTCGGCAAGGAACAGCTGTTTGATATCGTTGTCAGTATCTGTTGATTTATCGACGCCTCTCCAGAGGAGAACAGCGTTGTCGTTATCGTCCACAGCCACCTGCGGATAGGTGGCCGCCATATCGGTGGGGCTGATGGATTCGTTGATTGTGTATTTCTCCGGCACATCCCAGGCTCCGTTCGCGAATTCAGCTTTGAAGATGCGATATCTACTGGCAGCCGAGCGTGACCATGTTGCGAGTATTTTTCCGTTGTTGTTCATGGCCACCGAAGCCTGGTCCAGGGTCGCTCCGGTTTGATCAATGGTTTCGTCTGTCCAGGTATCGTTGCTGTAGCTGTATCTGCTGGCGAATATTCCTTTAGGGTCAGCGTATGTTGCTACATCTCCAGTCACATACTTTCTCCAGATTATCACGGCATCACCGCTATCGTTTATGGCAACCTGTGGAAGAGAGCTTTTCGTAGTGGTTTGGGTTACAGCAGTGCCGGCCTGGGAAGTTGCCTGCCAGTCATTGTTGCGATAATTTTTTCTGTATGTTTTGTATGTATAAATATAATACTGAACACCATTGTTAATAGGTGTTAAACCGGTATTTATTTCATCATTCCAGACAATTACAGTACTTCCGTTATTGCCCATTGCAAGGCTGAAATCAGATATGTAATATTTATTTGTAAAATCTGTAAGTTGTGTTGTCCCGGACCATGATCCGTTACGGTATTCATTGGTAAAAAGGACAGATCCAGTTGAACTGCCTATATTTTGATCCCAGGCAATGACAATGTTGCCGCTGTCGTCCATGGCAACTTCAGTTGTATCTATTGATTTCCCCGTAGCACTGACGAGTTCCGGTTCTCCCCAGGATCCGTTATGGTATTCGCATTTGTATACAGCGCAATTAGTACTTGATGAATACTGCACCCAGACGATGATGGCGTCGCCGTTGTTGTTCATGGCGACTCTGGCACCAGATACGTATTTCGTGGCGTTGCTGACGTAGTCGCTTAATGAAGCCGGATTGGTCCAGACACCGTTGCGGTACTCGCTTTTGAAGACCTGTTCCGTATTCGAGCCTGTATCCTGTGTCCAGACAACGATGATGTTGTTGTTGTCGTCCATGGCCACTCGCGGGCTGGAGGCGAACGTTCCGTCCGGACTGATATTGTTGGTAAGCGAGCCGGGGTGGGTCCAGGTGACTGTTTGCGCATGGCCGCAGATTCCGGACACGTGCAGCAGCAGGCCGCACAGCATCAAGGCCGCGAACAGGTGTGTGTTGCGCATGCTATCTCCTCGTCTGAATCCATGGCTGACGGCGATTGTTCGTTCGGGCCGGCGACCGGCTCAGGAACATAAAATCGCGCATCCGCCATGCGTCATGAATACGAGTAGCCTACCAAACGCAGAAGTATTGTCTGTAGGAAGAGTCAGGGAGATTGTGTGGTGTCATTTCCCGACAAGCTGTGGGGCAGCTTCTGTAATGCCAATGCGCGTTATTTACGCCAGTTCAGAGCCCTTTTGCGCAGTGCCTTCATGCCGCGCAGGTTTAGCTTTTCCTGAATGCGCGCATAGTATGTCTGCACGGTGTGGGCGCTGATATGGAGCTTGTCGGCAATGTCGTTGTTGGTTTCGCCTTTGCCGAGCATGTCCATGATCTGTTCCTCGCGCGCGCTCAAAATGCCCTGGGCGGCGGGTTCGTCGCTCAGAACCCGGCTGGCCAGTCCGTGGGAAGCCCTGGGGCTGATGTAGCGCTTGCCCGAGGCAATCTCTGCGAGGGCTTCCAGGAGTACGTTGGGACCTTCGCGTTTGGTCACATAGCCCTGTGCCCCGCGCTTGAAGGCCTGTTCGATGGTGCCCCAGTTTTCGTGCATGGAGTAGACCAGTGCGGCAATGTTCCGTTGTTGCAGTGCGTCCAGGAGGTCGAGTCCGTTTTCTTCGGCCAGGGAAAGATCCAGCAGCACCACGTCGGCGTCGCAGGAATCAATACGCTCCAGCAGTTCGGCCTGGTTTTCCGCTTCTCCGCAGATGGTGTAGCCCACATGGGACAGCAGCATGGCCAGACCGGCCCGCATGGTGGGATGATCGTCGATCAGAAAAATGCGTACGGCGGTGGTAGGGGTATTGCTCATGGGAGATCCTTTTCCTCAACAGAAGAGGTTTCATTGTCGCAGAGCAGCGAACAGCTGATGATGGTGCCGCTGGGGCTGGCGTCGCGGATGGCGAATTCGCCGCCGATGACCCGTGCGCGGTAACGCATGATGTGCATTCCCAGGCCGCCGGGCGTGGAGGAATCCGCGGCAACGTGTCCGATGCCGTCGTCGCGGACTTCCAGGCGTAAATGTTTGTCCGCCGAACATTCCAGGCTGATGATCACCTGGCTGGGGGAAGCGTGTTTGACCGCATTGTTTACGGCCTCCTGGGCAATGCGGAAGAGCTGGACCAGATGCTCGTTGCTGCAGGATTCGCAGGCCAGATTTTCCTTGTATTCGATACGTACGCCGCTGGATTCGCTCATGCGCCGGGCCAGATCCTCCAGGCAGGGGCCCGTACCGAAGTCCGCGTGCTCCACCGGCCACAGACCGCGCGAAAGGTCATAGGCCTGCCCCACGGAGTCTTCCAGCAACGCGGATATTTCCTTGATTATGGCTGCCGTTACCGGATTCTCCTGGGGGGACATTTCCAGAACCCCGCAGCGCAGCCGGATGCCGCCAAGGCTCTGGCAGATGCCGTCGTGCAGGTCGTGGCTGATGCGCCGCCGTTCCTCTTCGCTCACCCGTACGATTTCCCGTTCCAGTCTGTTGCGTTCGTCCATTTCCGCGCGCAGGGCGATGTTTTTGGCGTCCATGGTCCGGGAAAGGCTTTCCACTGTGCTGAAGGCGTTGGAAAAGCGCAGGGCCAGGGCAAAGGCCTGGGACAGAATGAGGGCAACGGTGGCCATGGGGAAAATCGTCTCCGGACTGGTCCCCACGAGATGGAAGAAAATTTCGCCATAAGCCGTGGCCGCCAGGAAAAAGCAGCCGACCAGAAGAATCAGCGAACTGACGTAGCCCCGTTTGACGCAGATGCCCAGCTGGATGGTGGCGCAGGTCACCACAATCAGCGAGGGCGGAACAAAATAGGGGAACACCACGTATATCGTATAGTACGGGGCAAAGAACACGAAGGGCAGAAAGGCCAGGCTTTTGAAGTCGCAGAAATACTGCAGTTGTACAATGAACACGTCCGGAAACAGCGACCTGTAGAAGCGATAGAGCAGCGAATTGGAAAAGACATAGCAGGTCAGTCCGATGTTGCCCACGATCATGGAATCCGCATGGGGAAAGAAATAGAGGGCCAGCCATTCGGAAGCGTCCATGGTCGCGTACATGACCATGAGTACCAGGGCGTATCCTCCCACGTAGAGCGGGGAGGGGTCTTTTTTGCGCAGAAAATAGAGCACGAAGTGGTAGATGGCGATGCTCAGCAGACCGCCGCAAAAGAGCATGGCCCAGCACCACGTACGCATGTGCGCCTGATGCAATTCCCCCGGGGCGGACAGCAGGATGGGATAATGAACGCCCCCGCGGCGGAAATGGTAGTTGGAAATCTGCAGCACCAGATCCAGGGGGTTCCCGTGGCTGGTGATGTCGCCGAAAGCAATGGTCCGCTCAGGGGATGTGTTGGCGGGGCTGGTGCCCACTTTTCCCACGCCGAGCACCAACTTTCCATCAGCCCAGAGCCGGTAGGCCGAGCCGATGGAAAATACGCGGGATTTCCCAGCGGCGTTCGCCCGGACCGGGCACGATCCGCAGGTGAAAGGTGGCGTAGCCCCTGGGGGGGCAACGCGCGGCCATTCAGTTGGAGATCCTTCCAGAAGCCGGGGAAAGCGAGCAGCCCGGTTCGCTGCGGAGGAGTGGATCCGGATTGGAAAGAGTCCGGGGAAAGCAGTTCGTTCCAGTAGAATTCCCAGGGGGCCTTTGAGCTCCAGAGGACCATCTCTGGCGGCATCCCATTGGGAAAGATTCAGAACGCCGTTGGCTGCCTCGGGCGAGCGGGCATCCGGTCGGGAACAGCCCGTACCGGCCAGCAAAACCAGCAGAAGCAGAACGGCCAGGCCGGCTGCCGGGCGTGCGGGGAGCGTTGACGGCGGGCGCACGCCAGAAAACAACGCGTGGTGCATCAAAAAAATACTGGCCGTTGGTTAGCAGGTTGTTGGAAGCCGTACGCCGTTTCTGTCACGATCCCCCAGCATGATAGTATGGGAAAACCTATGCCTTAAACCCGGCAATAGTCAACCGGCACGGCAGACGTGCCGTGGCGAAGTGGAATGGGCAGAAAACAGGGGCGTTGTTTCTTGTTGAAAACAGCAACTATCCACGTCAGCGGCGCAGCACGGCGCAGCCTGTTGCCGCCAACGTCAGGGCCAGAAGCAGGGCCGCCCCTCAGGGGAACGCTGCTGGCTGCAGTGCCTGAGGATGCGGTGATAAAGGTCTGGTCGTCGCCGTACACTGTGCTTGCGCCGCTGTTGTTGGTGGCATAGGCCCGGATGTAATAGGTGGTGGAGGGCAGAAGGCCACTGAGGATGACGCTGAAAGGATTGGTGGAACTGCCCGCAGAAACGCACTGGCTGGGAGAGGGGCTGGTGCCGTAGCAGACACCTCTGTCGGTTATGGGCGTGGTGCCGGACGAGTTGAGTTCGCCGCCGGTCACGACGCTGCTGCTGGAGATGGAAGTCGCAGCGGACGTGGTGAGAACAGGCAGGGCGGACATGCAGACGTAGGCCGCGCCCGTATCGGATTCGTCGCCATAGGCGCCAAGGAGGATGTTCTTGCCGGATATGGACACCCAGT
>CAXXHY010000009.1:0-42033 GCA_963667575.2 Desulfovibrionaceae bacterium
CCAACGTACCGCAGCTGTTCTTTGACCTCGACCGCGTCAAGGCCAAGAACATGCATGTCAGCCTGAGTTCGGTTTTCGGTGCTCTGCAAACCTACCTCGGCCAGAAGTATGTCAACGACTTTACCAAGTTCGGCCGCAACTACCAGGTCAATGTCCAGGCCGACGCCGACTATCGCGCCACGACGCGCAATATCGACCAGCTGCAGGTGGGAAAACGCCAACGGCGACATGACGCCTCTGAGCTCCATGGCCAAAGTAACAAAAACCATGGGACCGCAGATCGTGCTGCGCTACAACATGTATCCTGCCGCCACCATCAACGGTACGCCGGCCCCCGGATACAGCTCGGGCCAGGCCATGGCCATCATGGAATCCACGGCCGCCCATGTGCTGCCGGATTCCGTGGGCTACGACTGGACAGGTATTTCCTACCAGGAAAAGGCCTCCGGCAGCGAAGCCATTCTGATCTACCTGCTGGCCGTCATCTTCGTGTACCTGGTTCTCTGTGCGCAGTACGAAAGCTGGACCATTTCTCTGGGCGTTATTCTGGCCGTGCCTCTGGCGCTCATCGGAACCACCGCAGGCCTGATGATCCGCAATTTCGACGTGAACATCTACACTCAGATCGGTATCGTCCTATTAATAGGATTGGCGTGTAAAAACGCCATTCTCATTGTGGAGTTCTGTAAGGACGCCAGGGAAAAGGAAGGATTGAGCATACGCGAAGCAGCCATGGAAGCGGCGCGTCTGCGCTTCCGCCCCATTCTGATGACCTCCTTCGCCTTTATTCTGGGCGTGTTTCCGCTGGTCATCGCCTCGGGCGCCGGAGCGGAAAGCCGCCATGCCCTGGGTACGGCCGTATTCGCCGGCATGATCTCCGCCACTTTCCTCGGCGTGCTGTTCGTGCCCGTGTTCTATGTTGTCATCGAGACCATTACGGAAAAACTCTTTGGCAAAAAGACTGAGAAAGCTCCCGAGCCGGAAGGCGAGCCCGACCAGAAAGGTGCTGCTTCATGAGCGTACCTACTCTGCTGCTGGCCGATTTTTTCAAAATCGGCCCAGGGCCTTCCAGTTCGCACACCCTGGCACCTATGCGCGCCGGACGGGAATTCATAGAAAGCGTTCGCGAACTCCCCAGCCACAAGCTGGCCAAGGGAACGCAGGTGGAAGTCCGGCTGTTCGGGTCCTTGTCCGCCACCGGTAAGGCTCAAAACACAGGCAAAGCCGTGCTGGCCGGGCTTCTCGAATATGACCCGGAATCCGTGGACCCCAATGTGCTGCTCGGACTGCTGGAAAACAAGGACAAGGAATGCATTCTCGACCTTGGTCCTATCCAGCTCCCCATAAGCGGCGACGATATCATTTTCGACGCGCTCAAGCACAGGTATCCGTTCAAAAACACGCTTTCCATCACCCTTTGGGGCAAGGAAAACAAAAAAATATTCGAGCGGCAGTATTACTCCGTGGGTACGGGTTCTCTGCAGTGGAAAGGGAACAAGAGCACCGCCCAGGAAACACCGCCTTATCCTTTTGAAAACTGCACGCAACTGCGTGAAGCCCTTGCAACATCGAAGTTGTCCTTACCGGAACTGATGCTCGCCAACGAACAGGCGCAAACAGGGCTGGATCCGGATGCTCTCAACGCTTTTCTGGACAAAATCATCGACACCATGCAGGACTCCGTACGTCGTGGTCTGCAGGCCCAGGGACCGTTGCCCGGTCAGCAGGGAATGCACCGCAGAGCATCCGCGTTGATGAGCCGTTGCAATACTATTTCGCCTGGAGAGGGTCGACTGTTTCTGACTCTCTCGGCCTGCGCTGTTGCCGCTGCCGAAGAAAATGCCGCCGGAGGAAGAAGTGTCGCCGCTCCCGGCTTTGGCGGCGGAGGAATTCTGCCTGCCATATTCTATGTGCTTCAGGAGCATTTTCAATTTGAACGCGAGATCCTGCGCCAAGGACTGCTTACGGCTGCAGCCATCGGCTTTGCAGTCAACAACAATCCGGCCATTGCCGGAGCTGATGTGGGCTGTCAGGGGGAAATCGGCCTTGGGGCGGCCATGGGCGCGGCCCTGCTTTCCCATGTATGGGGCCATTCCTTTGATGTTATCGAACATGCGGCCGCCACAGCCTTGCGCCACCACCTGGGGCTCACCTGTGATCCGGCCGACGGCGCAGTTCTGGTGCCCTGCATCGAACGCAACGCCATGGGGGCCATAAAAGCCTACAATGCAGCTCTGATGTCCGCTGTCATCGATGCGGACAGCCGGGCCTGTCTGGACAAGGTCGTGGATGCCCTGGCCCTGCACGGTCGGGACATGAGCGATAAATTCAAGGAAGTCGCCAAGAGCGGTCTGACCCAGGCCCTGACACTCTGCTGACCGCCACGACGATCGGACTCCCGACTCTTTTCACTACATATCAAGGCCCCAACCGGGGCCTTTTTCTTTGCCGACAAGCTCAGATCTTGGACCATCCGAAGGCATGACCACGACATCCGCAGCAATTAATGGGGTTATCGTCTGACCCGTTCCTCCAGGTCCACCTTTCCCTGCAGTCCCTGAACCAGGTTTTTGCGCAGCCAGACGGCCACATCCCAGGACTTGAGCTCCTCTTTCCAGAGCAACATCACGTTTGCGGGTGGTATGGGGGTTTCGTGTCTCTTGAGCACCACCAGATTGGGAGGTAAAAACTCCAGAATCGAGGGAGACTCTCCCGTATTCAACCTGGCCATGGTCACAGGAAGGGTTGTCCACCCGACACCCCACCCCGCCAGAGCAGCGGCGGCAAAATACGTATTGGTTTCCCAGAACAGCGGGCTGATGGTCTTGCCCTGCCAGGAGTTGCTGTTGTCGCGCATGATGATCTGGCGGTATTGAACCAGGTCGCTTCGCTTGATGAAGTCCTTTTGCGCCAGGGGGTGCTCCTTGGCCGCCATCAACACCTGATCCACATTGCCCAGCCAGTAGGAACCTATGGAGTCAGACTCGGTTTCGAACTCCTCAAAAACCAGCCCCATATGCACGTCCCCTTTTTCCACCCGCATCCGCACTTCTGCAGGCGAACAATGCAGCAGGCGTACGGAGATGTAGGGGTAAGTATTGGCAAAACGGGTCAGTACGTTGATGATTACCGGATAGGGCAGGCCATCGCTTACGGCCATGCTCAACTGTTCGCCCCAATTCTGACAAATGGCCAGAGCGCGCGTGTTCAGCTGACGGCATTGACGCAACACCTCTCTGGCTTCGGCCAGAATATGCTCGCCGGCTTTGGTCAGCGTGGGTACCCGCGTGGAGCGGTCAAACAAATCCACCCCGAGTTCGGCTTCCAGTAATGCTATATGCGTACTGATGGCCGACTGCGCCCGGCCCTGTTCCCTGGCAGCGGCAGAAAAGGAGCCTTTTTCCGCAGCTGTAACAAAAGATCGTAATTGTTCAAGATTCCATGCCATGATCGACCTATCTGTTTTTTTGATAATAACTGACTTGTTCTTACATTAAAATGCAATATAAGTCTTCTCCTCAATTTAAAGTCATCCGAAATTTTTTTTATCGGATCGGCTTAATACAGTCGTTTGACTCAATTGACAGGAAAAGCAAATGAAGCCCTACCCAGCCTGTACCTCTCATACGCACGACGATCAAATTTCGTCGCTCTTTTTTGACGTTTCACTGGCCAGTTGATCCTGCAATTTGTTATATTCACGACAGGGAGCTTTTTTTATGAAAAAAATTCTTATTCAATGCAGTTTGTCCGTAGTTATCTTGCTACTCCTTGTTGGTTGCAAGGAAGAAAAGCAGCAGGCTCAACGTGCCGCACCCATTCCGGAAGTAAGCGTTGTCACCTTGGAACCACAACGGGTTGTGCTCACAGCCGATCTCATTGGTCGGACCAGTTCTTTTCTCAAAGCCGAAGTGCGCCCCCAGGTCAGCGGAATCATTCGCGACCGCCTTTTTGATGAAGGCGGCCATGTCGAAAAGGACCAGGTGCTCTATCAGATCGAACCGGATACCTACCAGGCCGCTTACGACAACGCCAAGGCAACTCTGGCCAAGTCGGAAGCCAGCCTCTGGAATCTGAAAAAAACCGCCGAGCGCCAGGCCAGATTGCTCAAGAACAACTCGGTCAGTCAGTCCGACTATGACACTGCCGAGGCTGATTATCTTGAAGCCAAGGCCGATGTGGAAGCAGCCAAGGCCGCACTTCTGTCCGCGGAAATCGACCTGAAGCGGACCAAGATACGCGCACCCATCAGCGGTCGTATCAGCAAGTCCTCAGTAACAGTCGGTGCGTTGGTTACAGCGGATCAGACCACGGCGCTGGCGACGATTTATGATCTGGAACACATCTACGTCGACGTAACCCAGGCTGCGGAGGACATCAGGCGCCTGCGCAAGCTGAGCAACGGTAAAATCGCCGATAAACTGGCGGACAATAAGGCTGTAGTTACGCTGATCCTCAGCGACGGCAGCGAATATCCCTACAAGGGAACGCTGGAGTTCGCGGACGTCAATGTTGATGAAACCACAGGTACGGTCACCATCCGGGCCAAATTCCCCAATCCGCATCAGGAGCTGTTGCCCGGTCTCTACGTACGGGCCATTCTGACCCAGGGTGAAAAAGATGACGCCCTGCTCGTGCCCCAGCGCAGCCTGATGCGTGACAATCGCGGCAACCCGTATGTCTACACCGTGACCAAGGACAACAAAATCGAACGCCGTTCCCTGCAAGTCGGCTCCGCCTACAATGAATCCTGGCTGGTGCTGAGCGGCATGCAAGCCGGAGACAAAGTCGTGGTGGAAGGCCTGCAGAAAATTCGCAATGGCGCCACAGTCAAGACGGTTCCTTTCAACCCCAACGCCGACAATGAACAGGCGCAGCCTTCCGGGACCCCAGGTGCCGACTCCGCCAAAGCCGACACAACAGGTAAAAAGGAGTAATCATGGCCCGCTTTTTCATTGACAGGCCGATTTTTGCCTGGGTTGTCGCCATCATCATCATGCTGGCCGGTCTCATGGCGGCATTGTCACTGCCGATCTCGCAGTACCCCAACGTGGCGCCGCCCACCATTACCATTTCGGCAACCTATGTGGGCGCGTCGGCAGAAACGGTCGAAAACACGGTTACCCAGGTTATCGAACAGAACATGACCGGTATCGATAACCTCGACTACATGAAATCAACAAGCGATTCCCAGGGAAACGCTTCCATTGAATTGACCTTTGCAGCAGGAACGGATCCGGATATCGCCCAGGTTCAGGTGCAGAACAAACTGTCCCTGGCCGAGCCCACCCTGCCCCAGTCCGTACAGAGTCAGGGCGTCAGCGTCACCAAGTCCGGTTCCAGCTTTCTTGTGGTTCTGGCTCTGGTGTCCGAAGACGGCAGCATGTCGCAATTGGACCTTACGGACTATGCTGCTTCCAACCTCAAGGACCCCCTCAGCCGTATCAACGGCGTGGGTGAAGTCATGGCTTTTGGTGCGCAGTATTCCATGCGTATCTGGCTGAACCCCGAAAAACTGCAGTATTACAAGCTTACCGCCTCCGACGTGACTGACGCCATTGAGGCGCAGAACGTGCAGGTCGCGGCCGGACAGCTCGGCGGACTGCCGTCTGTGGACGGGCAGCAGATCAACGTCACCATTCAGGCACAGTCGCGCTTTACCGCAGTGGATCAGTTCAAGAACATCCTGCTGACCGTACAGACCGACGGCAGCAGCGTCTTCCTCAAGGACGTTGCCCGCGTCGAGCTGGGCAGCGAAAGTTACGCTACTTCCTCCCGGTTCAACGGACAGCCTGCCGCGGGTCTGGCTCTTCGCCTGGCCAACGGCGCCAATGCCCTGGACACCGTCGAACGGGTCAACCAGAAAATTGCCGAATTACAACCCTACTTTCCTGACGGCTGCAAAATCTATACGGCATTCGATACCACACCGCCTATCCGGGTTTCCGTACACGAAGTCGTAAAGACTTTGCTGGAAGCCATCGGTCTGGTGTTCCTGGTCATGCTGCTCTTCCTGCAGAACATCCGTGCAACCTTTATCCCGACCATTGCCGTGCCTGTTGTTTTGCTGGGTACCATGGCCGTTCTTTCGGCGTTCGGCTTTTCCCTGAACACGCTGACATTGTTCGGTATGGTTCTGGCCATCGGCCTGCTCGTCGACGACGCCATCGTTGTTGTCGAAAACGTCGAACGTATCATGGAAGAGGAGCACATCTCGCCCAAGGAAGCCACGCGCAAATCCATGGACCAGATCTCCGGCGCACTGGTCGGTATCGCCCTGGTGCTTTCCGCCGTGTTCGTGCCTGCCGCGTTCATGAGCGGATCAACCGGTATCATCTACCGCCAGTTCTCGCTGACCATCGTCTCGGCCATGCTTCTTTCGGTGCTCGTGGCCCTGAGTCTTACACCGGCTCTGTGCGCCACCATTCTCAAACATCCCAAGAACAGGGGCCTGTCCGACTCCGGTAATGCCCGATCCGGATTTTTCGGCTGGTTCAACCGGGTGTTCGACCGCAACACACGGCGCTACCACAAGGGCGTGAACTATATCGTTCGTCGTTCCGGTAGGCTGTTCATAATCTATCTGATTCTGGTGGCCGGACTTGTATTCCTGTACAAGGACATCCCCACCTCCTATCTGCCCAATGAAGACCAGGGCATTCTGTTCACCATGATTCAGCTGCCCGCCAACTCCACGCAGCAACAAACCGTAAAAGTCCTGAAAAAGGTCGAAAACTACCTGCTGAACAACGAAAAGGAAAACGTGCAGTCGGTCTTGGCTGTCGCTGGCTTCAGTTTCAGCGGACGCGGACAGAATACGGCCATGGGCTTCGTCCGCCTCAAGGACTGGTCCGAACGCGAGCGCCCGGACCAGAGTGCAGAGGCCATTGCCGGGCGTTGCTGGGGAGCCTTTTCCCAGATCAAGGAAGCCGCGGTCTACGTGTTCATGCCTCCGGCAATCACCGAACTGGGTAACTCAACCGGTTTTGTCTACGAACTTGTGGACAGAAACAACATGGGACATGAAAAGCTGATGCAGGCCCGTGGCCAGATGCTGGGCATGGCTTCGCAGAACAGCCAGCTGATGAACGTCCGCCCCAATGGCCTGGATGATTCCACGCAATTCAAGGTCTCCATTGACAACCGGCTTGCCGCTTCCATGGGTTTGACCCTTTCCAATATCAGCAGCGAACTGGGAGCCATCCTGGGCGGTGATTACGTCAACGACTTTGTGGACCGCGGCCGCGTCAAGAAGGTTTACGTCCAGGGTGACGCGCCTTACCGGATGATGCCCAATGATTTGAGATACTGGCACTTCCGCAACAGCGACGGCGAGATGGTGCCTTTTGACACCATTGCGGAAACCAACTGGACCATGGGCCCCACCCGCCTCGAACGCTACAACGGCGAACCGTCCATTGAAATCACGGGCGAACCGGCCGCTGGAGTCAGTTCAGGTACGGCCATGTCCATCATGCAGGAGCTGACCCAGAAGCTGCCCAAGGGCTTCGGATACGACTGGAGCGGCCTCTCCTTTCAGGAACGCCTGAGCGGCAATCAGACATACCTGCTCTACGGCCTGTCCCTCATTGTCGTGTTCCTGTCCCTTGCCGCGTTGTACGAGAGCTGGTCCGTGCCCATCTCGGTCATGCTCGTCGTGCCCGTCGGCGTCATCGGCGCCGTGGTTGCCGTCATGATGCGCGGCCTGTCCAACGACGTGTACTTCCAGGTCGGTATTCTGACGACAATTGGTCTGGCCTCCAAAAACGCCATTCTGATTGTGGAATTCGCCAAGGCGCTGCATGAAAAACAGGGCATGAACATCCTCCAGGCTGCTGCGGAAGCCGCCCAGCTCAGACTCCGGCCCATTCTGATGACCTCCCTGGCCTTCGGACTCGGCGTCGTGCCCCTGATGATCAGCTCGGGTGCTGGTTCCGGCGGACAGCATGCAGTCGGTACGGGCGTCTTCGGCGGCACGGTGGTCGCCACCGTACTGGGCGTGTTCTTCATCCCGTCCTTCTTCGTGCTCGTCTCCCTGATCTTCTCCAAACAGGCCCGGCGTGAAGTTCGCGAAGATAAAAACAAGGGTTCGGAAAAGACTGAATAGTCGAATCCCGTACCCACCCGAACACCAACAAAAAGGGCTTTCCTCATGGAAAGCCCTTTTTCTTTGCAAGTCCCCTCACAACCGCGGATCTAACGTCGTTGCAATGCCATACGCAGTATCGCCAGCCCTCAGGTGGACTGTGACAGCCCATGAGCGGACAGCTGCATATCAATACGCAGCTGTCCGCTCAAATTCTCCGCGTAATATCATGCTGTCGGCATGGACACGGATCAGTCCTGCATTGATTCCCCCAACAAAAAAACCCGGCTTGCGCCGGGTCTGTAATCATATTTTCAATTAAAAAAGAAAGCCTACTTCCGCTTCAGCTGGTACTTGCGTACTGCGCGGTTGTGCTCCCTGAGGGATTTGCTGAAATAATGCGAACCGTCTCCTTTGGCCACAAAATAGAGAAAATCGTGGTCTTCCGGATTCGCGGCAGCCTGCAAGGACTTGAGCCCTGGCGAGGCAATGGGCCCTGGCGGCAGTCCGGCATGCTGGTACGTATTATACGGATTGGAAGCGTCTTCCAGGTTCTTGCGGGTGATATTGCCGTTAAAGGAAGGTCCCAGGCCGTAGATCACCGTGGGATCGCACTGCAGCAGCATCTTGCGCTCCAGCCGTTTCTGATAGACCCCGGCGATCCGCTGGCGTTCCTCGCCCACTGCGGTTTCCTTTTCCACCAGGGAGGCCAGAATCACCAGCCTGCGGACATTTTCCGCATCGGGCTGACTCGGCTTCCAGATTTCCCTGGTCCGCTCCCAGAAGGTTTTGAGCAGCAGTTCGACAATGGCCTTGGCCTCTTTCTTGTCCGGACGCTTCAGAAGATAGGTTTCCGGAAACAGAAAACCTTCCGCATTGTCAAAAGGAATATGGTATTTTTTAAGCAGTTCCGGATCTGAAACCGCCTTGGCAAAGTCGTCAAAATCCGCATATCCGGCTTTTTCGACTATCTCGGCGGTCTGCCACCAGGTCAGTCCCTCGGGAATGGAAAGCTTGTACAGAATGGGCTGGCCGGAAACCAGCATATCCAGTACGCGCTGAGGGGGCCAGCCGGTGCTGAGTTTGAACTCTCCGGCCTGGATCTTGCCGAGTTTTTTCTTGTATTTGGCCAGAAGCCGGAAATACTGCTCATTGCGGATAATGCCCTTTTGCTCGAGCATTTCCGCAACACTGGTGAAAGTCGTTCCCGGAGGAATGTCCACCAGCACTTCATGACCGGGGTTTTCCGGAGGCAACTTCAAAAATCGATAGGCTTCGTAACCAATCAGGGCCGCGCCTATGAGTATGCCTAAAAACAACAGGCTGACAAAACAGAGTATGAGTTTACGCATCAGATTCCGTAGGAGTTTTCTGCAGTTGTGTCTTGATGAATGCTTCCAGTATCAGCACAGCCGCATGCTGGTCCAAGGTGGCCTTGAATCGTTTTCCCCGTACGCCGGCCTCATGCAGACGTTGTTCCGCCTCCAGCGAGCTGTAGCTTTCGTCCATGAAATGAATCGGCAATTCCGTCCGCCGCTTCAGCCGTTCCGCAAAATTGCGGATCTGGCGTACGATCAGCTGTTCCTCGCCGGCATCGGCATCCACGCCCTGGCGGCTTTCCGGCCCGCCAGGCAAACCAAGGACAATGGCTTCCACCGCTTCCGATTCGATGACTTCCAGAATCTCGGCAAAAAGCTTGTCCCGCGTGGTCTTGTATACTGTTTTCAAGGGAAAAGCCAGTCTGGCTTCCGGGTCGGTCACTGCCAGCCCCACTCGCTTGATCCCGAAATCTATGCCCAGTAAACGCATAGGCGATCCTTGTTGTTCAAAATACCTCTCCGAAAAAACATCACTGTTTCAGTTCATGGCCCAGGACGATACGCTCGAAAGCCGGAAGCAGCACCTGAGGAGCAAACTGTTCGCGCACCCAGTTCTGTCCGTTGGTTCCCAGGCGCAGGCGCAATTCCGGATCAGCCATTCGCCCAAGTGCCTGGGCCAGAGCCGCGGCGTCGCCGCAGCGGACCAGCAAACCGTTTTCATCGTCACGCACCTGTTCGGGCAGACTGCTCACGGCAAAGGCCACAACAGGCTTGCCCGCGGCCATGGCCTCGAGGGGAGCATTGGCGAAGCCTTCCCACAATGAAGGAAAGGCCAGCAAATCTATCTCCTGATAAAAACGCCCCATGTCCCCGACAAAGCCCAGAAAACGTACCTGGTCCGTCAGCCCCAGAGTCCGGGCCTGCTCTTCCAGGCTGCTGCGCAATGGGCCTTCCCCCGCGATGGCCAGCACAAAACGAACTCCCTGATCGCGCAGCAGAGCTGCCGCGGCGAGCAGATGGGTCTGCCCCTTCTGCTCCACCAGCCGCCCCGCATTGCCTATGACCAGTTCGCCGGGCTCGCGCCGGATCAGGGGTTCGCCCTGCACATCCGATTCGGGCTGCGGCAATGCCACCGGGTTGTGCAGCAAATGAATACGTTCCTGGGGAATCAATCCCGGGTTGCGGGCCAGCACTGCCTGGCGGGTGTCCTGGGAATTTACGATAAGATCAGTCAGTACGCGCCCGTACAAAAAACGGTTGAGTACGGTATCGGCCACGGGTATGCCCATGCCGCGACGGTAGATGATGCGTTCCACCCCGGCCAGACGGGCGGCCGGACCAGCGGCCTTGAGGTCGCGCGGCAGCCCGAGCAGAACGGAAGAAACACCTTGTGACCGGAAAAAAGCACACAGTCTGGCCAGCAGCAACGGATTCAGAAAACTGCAGTTTCCCAACGACAGGGTCCGCAGCTCCATCCCCGCCTCTCCGGCAGCGCGATGGGCCAGAGCGCTGCCTCTCCGGGCGATCAACGTCACACGGCAACCCGCGTCGCGCAGATGCCGCGCGTGGGCCAGGTGCCATTTCTCGCCTCCGCCCCAGGCGTGATTGCTGTTTACAAAACAGATGTGCAAGGATGGATGCCTCCGCCCCCCCAAGCCACTTTTACGGACCAAAATGTCAAACCACTTCAGGAGCTTCGACAGAAAGGGGATGCCCCGTTTACGGAAACATCCCCTTTGATTATCAATCCAGATGAACCACCCGTACGGGGGTGCCTCGGGTGATGGCCTTGTTGGCCGCGTTCACGAAACGCGGCTGCCAGTCATCTCCCTCCCAAAGCCGGGCAAGGAACTCGAGCGTATGCAGCACCTCGCGCGAATCGTTCATGGAAATCAGATTGCGGTGAATACCTATCTTGCAGGACGGACACCCGACCACAATGGGCTTGTCCTCTTCGTAGGAACGCAGGTCGTGCTGCAGCTGTTCCTTTTTGCGGCCGCGCAACTTGGCGTACAGCTCGGGGGAAGTCATGGCGCCCAGGCCGGATTCGCCGCAGCAACGCGGGCTGAGGCTGACATCGGCGCCTGTGATCTCTTCCAGAGCCTTTTGATAGGTGGCCGCGGATTTGGTGGCCTTCACCCCGCTCCATTCCGCATGGCAGGAAGCATGGTACAGCAGTTTTTCGCCAACCATGGCCAGCTTTTCCGGCTTGGGATTGACCTCCAGCAGAAACTGCACCACGTCCTTGAGTCCCAATTCCTCGCTGAGGTTCATGCCCAGCTCGTAATGCTGCAGACCGCTGCGGCACGAACCGCAGGCCGTAAGAATGGTCCGGACGTGGACATTCTCGGCTCTGGCTTCGTCCAGCAGCTTGCGGAAGGCAAAGATGTTGCGCGCCTGGTTGGTGGTGTAGGCCTCTTCGCAACCGCTGACCAGCAGGGGATAGCCGCAGCAGAGGTGTTCGCGCGGGATGACCACGCCGAAGCCCGTGCGCAGCAGCAGATACATGCCGGCCAGACCGATGGATTTATAGAACAATCCGCCGCCGCAGCCCGGAAAATAAAGCACGGCTTCCGTACGGCCCACTGTCTGTTCGCGGGGCAGGAAAATCGCTCCCCGCTCCGTGTGCAGAGTCTGCACCAGGTTGGAAAACTGGGTCAGCGGACCGGGCCCGGAAAACAACGGGTTGTTGAAACGTTCGCGCCATTTGGCCGGGACAAGGCCCACGGCCTTGTTGGCGACCTGCTGGCCCACACCTGCGGCCTTTGCCGCCAGGGGAACACGTTTGGCAGGCGCGGCAGCCAGATAGCTGAGCACCTTGGTCTTGATCGGATGGCCGCCCGAGTGCTTGTCCTCCAGAAAGGAGCGCAGATGCAGCATGACTTCGGGCGAATTGATCTTGACCGGACAGACCGCGGTGCATTTGCCGCAGCCGGTGCAATGCTCCATCAGGCTTCTGAGCTCGTCCATCAGTCCCTTGTCCGGCTCGCCCCTGTTGACCTGCGAATAATAGATGGCCTCGATGAGCGCGCCCAGGCTGATGTTTTTGTTGCGCGGGTGGAATATCAGCGACTGCTCCGGATAATACATGGGGCAGAACTGCTTGCACTTGCCGCAACGGGTGCAGACCTGAATATTCTGCAGCAGAGTGATGAGCCGCTCCTTTTCGGGCAGGCCGCTTTTGCGGATATCCTGAATCAGCCTGTTGAAGGAAAAGGTATAGGGCTTCACGGGCAGCTGGCGCTGGGTCAGTTTGCTCGGATTGAGCACATTGTTGGGATCGACTTCCTTTTTGTAGGCCTTCAGAGCCTTGATCTTGTCCTCGGACAGAAAGTTGATCTTGGTGATGCCGATACCGTGCTCACCCGAAACCTGGCCCTTGAGTTCGAGCACTTTTCCAAAAACCGACTCGGCCGCGGCCTCGGCGTTGCGAACCATCTTGTGGTCATTGGAGTTGACCGGGATGTTCACATGGCAGTTGCCGTCGCCCGCGTGCATGTGGCTGGCCAGCACGATACGCGTGGCCTGCATGTCCTCGGCGATTTTTTCCAGCTCGCCCTGCATGCCCGGATAGCGGGCCTGCAGATCCTTAAAAAAGTAATGGGCCTGCATGCTCAGTTCTTCGTCGTTGAGCTCCTTGGCACTTACTTCACCCTTGAGTACGCGCGCGGCGAAATCCTGCTCCATGACCAGGAATTCGTCTTCCACCGGCATCCAGGGCAACTCGGTGACCATATGCAGGGCCAGACGATAGGCCTTGGCCATGTAGAACAAATTGAGCTGTTCGAGAAAATCCGCGAACTCGGGCACCACTTCCAGCGGAATGACGATGTCTTCGTTGATTTTGAACCCCGAAGTACGCTTGGAAATGGCCGAAAGCTTGTGCCGGTCTTCCCAGAACACCTCGGCCTCTTTTTCGTCCTGCGCAACGAACACATCCACGTTTTCATACGGCTGGGCAATATTTTCAATGCTGACAACGGCCGATTCAAGCGCCTCTTCATTGTCCGAATCCAGCTGCAGCAGCAGGACGGAAATGGGATCGCCCTCGTACTGGGACGATTTCTTGACGTAATTGATGGCCTGCACGTACTTGATATTCCACTCTTCCAACGCGGACATCTTTACCTGGTCGCCTTCATCGCGGATCTTGTCCCGCAGTTTGACCAGGTCCTTGATGACCAGCATGGCGTTGTGCATGGAACGCCCGAAAAATTCCAGACAAAGTATCCGCGTAAACTGCAACTGCGGGTAGACCGTGAAGCAGCAGTCCGTAATGATGCCGTCCACGCCTTCCTTTTGCACACCGGGCAGACCGCCCAGAAACTTGTTGGTCACGTCCTTGCCCAGGCCAGGCGAGCGGATCTGTTCGCCGGTCAGAACAATGGTGTCGCGCAGGGTTCCCAGCGCGCCCGATTCTTCCACATTGAAGACTTCGAAGGTGACCGTCTCGTTTTCGAGAATCTTGTGGCGCGGATGGTTCTTGCGCCGGACCTCGATGATATCGCCCTGGGGCAGGACCATACGGTAGCTGAGAATATTGTCGATGGTGGTACCGTATTCGAAGCAAAACGGACCGCCCGAATTCTCCGCGATATTGCCCCCCAAAGACGAGGCCGTCTTGGAAGCCGGGTCCACGGTAAACAAGAGGTTCTGCTCGGCCGCGGCCTTGATAAGATCGCTGGTGATCACGCCGGACTGGGCGCAGACCAGCATTTCCTCAGGATTGATATCGGTAATCTGCTTGTATTTGGAAAGGCTGAGAATCACTGTCCTGTCGCTGGCGGGAATGGCCCCGCCGGTCAGCCCCGAACCGCCGCCGCGCGGCACGATCACAAAGCCCATCTCATTGGCCAGCTTGACCACGTACTGGATCTGTTCCGTGGTGGTGGGGGAAACAACCAGCAGAGGCAACTCCATACGCAGATCCGTGGCATCCGTGGCGGACTCCACCAACACATTGGGGCGCGTACAGACATCTTCCTTGGCCAGTTTCTGTCGCAGCCGGTAGACCAGTTCCTTACGGAAGTCCTGGTCCGTACGGTACTTGCGCCAGAAACGCTGGATGCTTCCATCCAGAATATTGACGAAATCGCTGGAAAGCGACGGCTGGGCCTGTTTGAATCTGGAATTCACGCTCAGATACACCAGCCCCGGATCGATGAAGGGGTTGTATCGAACCAAAAACAGTTCTTCTGCTATTTCCAGACCCAGATCGCGCACGTCTTCCGGCCACGAGCTGAACTCCTTGGCCGTCAATCCCAGGACGCGCGGAATAAGGTTTTCGGAACCAATCGATATATGTGGTCCTTTGCGGGGCATTGTTCCCATCCTTGTGAAATAATTAAGGGGAGCGAAAAATATGGCAGCACGCTCCCGCGGCATTCGCCGCCGGCCCGCACCGTGGCGGGCTTGTCTGGTTGCCAGTCAGGCGACTACCTTATCCTGTCCGGCAAACTCTATACATTCAGAGCAGCAAAACCCTGTGCTCCGATTGTCGGCAATGTTCCAGCCCCCCTGCAGGGCTTGGACGCCAAGCGATCTACGTATCGTCTCTTTTATCGGGAGTAAAGCGGCACGGCAGACGCCGCTGTCGCAGGGGGGCGCAGGGATCATACCGGATCCGCCCCACCTGTTTTTCAAGAGCGTCCTTTTTATAGATACGCCTTATCCTGATAATTCCCCTGGCTGCAGAGTCAACCCGAAGCAAGGGAAGAATATACAACTGAACAGCCATTATGTGCAAACCGGAAAAAATAAAACAGGTCCGCTTATGAAAAAACGAACCTGTCCCAAAAAAAACGACTGTAAAATTACTGATGCGCCTGGCCAGGTTGTCCGGAGTCCGGACCAGCAGCCAGCGGACTCATGGAACGATCCGGATCATCCACCACCTTGTCGAGAATAGTCTCCACCTTGTCCTCCGAAAGCCAGTGCACCTTTCCGGTGCCCACGTCATAGATGGCTCCCACCACCTTGACCTTTTCCTCTTCCACCAGGGCACGGGTAGCGGCGCTCTGCATGAAAAGATCTTCTATGGCCTGCCAGACGTTGTTTTCAATGGCATAGGGAACAACGCCGTCCTCATGGGCCAGTTCCGGGTGATCGTTCATGGCCTTGCGTACGGCTGGTTTGATGGGGGCGATGAGCGGCGGAATATTGCGTTCCAGCGCATGGCTGTGCCCTTGCAGGGCCTTGGTCACCGCTGTCACCGCGCCGCACTGCGTATGTCCCAGAACAACCAGCACCGGCGTATGGACATGGGCAAGCCCGTACTCTATGGACCCGGCTTCATCGGTATTGATGACATTGCCGGCAACCCGGACCACGAAAATATCCATGATACCCGCATCAAAGATACGTTCCACGGGCACCCTGGAATCCGAGCAGGCTATAACCGTGGCATAGGCGTGCTTTCCCTGATCTTCCGTACCGGCCAGTGCCAGCCGTTTGGCGTCAAGGTGCGGATATTGGGATTCTCCGGCGGCAAAGCGTTCGTTGCCCTCCTGCAACCTCTCCAACGCGGCGTCGGGATCGGTCTTGAGCGCCTGGTGGGAAGGCTTCAGGACCACGAGCAGCACCAGGCACACCACCAGGGTGACCCAGCAAAGCAGCATGCCGATATCTTTGGACGGCTTCGTATGTGTCGTATGGTTCATGCTCACTTCCACTTTGTTTTATTGCTAAACCAATTAATAGGAGTCGCTCAGCGCCATGGGATCGATGTACCGGTCCGGGTCCTTGTTCACCTGGGCAAGAATGTCCTCGACCTTGTCTTGCGACAGCCAGCGGACCTTGCCGGTGGAGACGTCGTATATGGCGCCCACCACCTTGACATCGCCGTCCTCCACCAGTTCCCTGGTTGAAGGGCTGAGCATGAACAGGTTGCGGATGGCCTGCCAGACGTTGTCCACCTCGGCGTAGGGAAGCAGCTCCGGCTTTCCGGCCAGTTCCGGATGATCATGCAGGGCCTGCTCCACCGCGGGTTCGATGGAGGTGATCAGCGGCGGTATATTGCGTTCGATCTTGCCGCCGTGTCCCTGCATGGCTTTGGCAACGGCCTTGACGGCGCCGCACTGCGTATGGCCGAGAACCACCAGCACGGGCGTATGAACATGCGACAGCCCGTATTCCAGTGCTCCTGCTTCGTCCGGATTAACCACGTTGCCGGCCACGCGGACCACGAACAGGTCCATGACGCCCGCGTCGAAAATGTATTCCGCGGGTACGCGCGAATCCGAGCAGGTCAGTACCGTTGCATAGGCATGGTCGCCCTGATCCTCTTTGCCCGCCAGTTTCAGCCGTGCGCTGTCGGAATGCGGATGTTCCAGCTTGCCCGCGACAAAGCGGTTGTTGCCTTCCTGCAGCATGCGCAGCGCCTTGGCAGGGCCGGGCTTTCCGCCTGACATGGCCACCAGGATGATGACCAGGGCAATGATCACATAGATGAGAGTGGAAACCTTGAACACCTTCATATGGCTCTCCGTGGAATCACGAGTTGCAAGCTTGTTCGTCCGGGGGGAATTGCTCTTCCAACACCGGGCTATTCCTTGGCCGGGGCATGATCCTTTTCGGCCTTATGCGCGCTGTCCGCGTCACACGGAGCAGGCCGGGCCATGGCGTTGATGGCGCGGTCGGGATCGGCCTCCACCTGGGCCAGAATGGCGCCCACTCTTTCCAGAGGCAGCCAGCGCACTTTGCCCGTGCCCACGTCGTACACGGCGCCTGTTACCAGAGCTCCGCCGTCCTTGACCAGCTTCCGGGTGGCCGGGCTGCGCATGAACAGGTTTCTCACGCTGTTCCAGACGTTTTCCTCGATGGCGTATGGCACGATCTTGTCGGATTCGGCCAGATCCGGATGTTCGTGCATGGCGTTTTTTACCGCCGACTTGATGGGCCCGACCAGTGCGGGAATGTTGTGCTCCAGCACCGGGCCATGCCCTTGCACGCTCTGCGTCACGGCGGAAACCGCGCCGCACTGCGTATGCCCCAGAACCACCAGAACAGGCGTATGCACATGGGCCAGCCCGTATTCGATGGATCCGGCCTCGTCGGTACGGACCACGTTGCCTGCCACGCGGACCACGAACAGGTCCATGATACCGGCATCAAAAATATATTCCACAGGCACACGGGAATCCGAACAGGTCAGCACAGTGGCAATGGCATGATCGCCCTGATCTTCCGTGGCAGCCTGCTTCAGACGCTCGTCATCGGCATGCGGATGCAGCAGTTCTCCGGCTACAAACCGTTCGTTTCCCTGTTTGAGGGTCTCCAGAACCTTGGCGGGAGAAGGCTTGGCCCCCTTGCCGTAAAGCACCATGGCTTCCTGGGCGCTGTCGGGATCAGCCTCGGCCTTTTCCAGCAGTTCGCCCACTTTTGCCTCCGGCAGCCAGTTCACCAGGCCCGTGGCCACGTCGTAAACAGCCCCCACGACCTTGACCTTGCCGTCCCTGACCATCTCGCGAGTGCTCGGGCTGCGGCGGAACAAGTCCTCGATGGACTGCCAGACGCCTGTTTCCGCGGCAATGGGCAGCAGTTGATCCACATCCAGGTCAGGATATTCCTCCATGGCCTGGCGTACGGCAGAACGCAGCGGGGCGATGAGCGGCGGAATGTTGCGTTCCAGCTCCTGATCATCCCCTTGCATACGCCTAGCCACGGCACTCAGGGCGCTGCTTCTGGTTTGCCCCAGAACCACAAGAAGAGGCGTATGTACGTAGGACAGACCGTATTCTATGGATCCGGCCTCGTCGGCCTGCACCACGCTGCCGGGGACGCGAACCACGAACAGATCCATGACGCCGGCGTCGAAAATCCGTTCCACCGGTACGCTGGAATCCGAACAGGCCAGCACTGTGGCAAAGGCATGGGCGCCCTGGTCTTCTTGTCCGGCCAGCTTGAGCCGGGCGGCATCCAGGTTGGGGTACGTGGGGTTGCCCGAAGCAAAGCGTTTGTTGCCATCAACCAGCAGATGCAGAGCCTGCTCCGGTCCGGGTTTGCCTCCGTTTTTCAATTCATTGGCCCAGGAAACGCTGGACGTGAAAAGCGTTATCATAATGGCCAGCACGGCGCCTACATAATACGCTTCATCCAGCAACTGGGGCCAGAACTTGGGGAAAAAAAATGCTGAACACATAGGATCCTCATTTCTTACGGCTAAAAATATTCAACAGTGGAGCCTTGAAAAGGCCATCATCACAATACGCAGCCGGGTGCACTCTTTGCCGCGCGATTCATGCCGCATGCTCCCCCCGATCACCTGGATCGCCCCTGCGAGGGAGCATGCCAACAATAGCATAGTCCACAGGGCAGCTCAATTCATCTGCCCGTAAAAATGGTTTCAAAAATCAATCGTAGATGGACGGATTCAGACAGGTTTCCGCGCGCTGATTCTTGAGCATGGCCAGAATATTGCGCGCAGTCAGCAGACTCATGTCATCACGAGCCGTACCGGTGGCCGATCCGATATGCGGCAGAACCACCGCATTGGCCAACTCGGCCAGGCCTTCCACCATTTTGGGCTCAAACTCATACACATCCAGGCCCGCGCCGGCGATCTCCCCCGTACGCAGGGCTTCAACCAGGTCATCCTCTTTGATGACCGGGCCGCGCGCCGTATTGATGATGTAGGCGGTTTTTTTCATTTTTTTGAAACTGGCTGCATTAAAGGCGTGTTTGCTCTCCGGGGTCAACGGCGAATGCAGGCTGATGAAATCGGACTCTGCCAGCAATTCGTCCATGGATACAAGCTCCGCACCCAGTTCCCTGTCCAGTTCCTCGTTTCTGCGGCCGGAAGCCTTGGTATACAAGACGCGCATCTTGTAGCCTTTGGACATCATGGCCATGGCAGTGCCGATGCGGCCCGCGCCGAAAATTCCCAGGGTCTTGCCCGTAACGCCGCCACCGATGTACTGCATGGGGCCCCAGCCGTTCCACTGTCCCGAACGCATTACCTTGTCCGTTTCCACCACGCGCCGGGCAACAGCGAACAGCAGCGCCCAGGCCAGTTCCGCGGTGGCGTCGGTCAGGACATCGGGCGTATTGGATACGGGCACGCCACGCCGGGTGGCTTCCGCCACGTCTATGTTGTCAAAGCCGACGGCATAATTGGCGTAGCCCTTGAGGTTGGGGGCGGCATCGAAAAATGCGGCATCAATCTTGTCCGTCAGCACGCCGATCACTCCCTGGCAGTCAGCCACTTTTTCCAGCAGCAATTCACGGGGCAACGGCCGGTCCTCGAACATTTCCACTTCGCACTCCTTGCGAAGCAACTCAACGCCGGCAAGGGGAATCTGGCGCGTGATAAACACCTTTGGTTTCATATATCGTATCCTTATGTTGCTGAACGGCAAAAAAAAGGCCGCGGAAAGCGGCCTGAAAAATAAACCCGGGCCGCGCCTTAGCGCCCCCAGGACCAGTGGTTGTAATCTCTGTCTCCAGCCTTCACATCTGTACGTACCTGCATTGGCTTGTCTCCTTGATGATTAACAGGTGAGAACGAAAAAACATCTCCAGCCCGCCAGCATCCTACTTAAGTGCTCCGGGCTGTAAGAAACTATACGCATCAATCCGCAGAAGTCAAAAGCCAAAAAATGCTCCGGACGCGCCTCCGGAAAAGCCGCAGCCAGATCAATGGGCCGCAACCACGGCAAGTTCCTTGGCGCCTGGCTCGGCCGGATTGCCGGCCACGTCGGCATAATGGGCGACGATACGCAGCCCTGCTTCTGCGAATTCCCGCCGGAGATCCTCCAGCTCGAAGCACTGCAGCCAGTTGTAGCTTTCCCTGCGGCGTCCGGACTCGAGAACAACGTACTTGTCCAGCAGCAGCCGTTGATCCTCATAGCGGAAGCTCTTCTTCAAAACATGGTGCGGCCCCTGGGCCCAGAATCCGCCTTGTTCGTACCATTCCCAACTTTGCTGTTCGGGAAAATCCTCGTAAAAATTGCCGGTGATCACATCCAGCAGCAGATGCCCCTGGGGAGCCAGCAGCTTCTTGAACGTACGCAGCAGTGTTTGACGCTGCCCCGGACTCAATACGCAGAAATCGCAAAAAATCAGGGTAATCAAATCAAAGGGCCCCTGCAGATCGGTTTCCAGATAATTCTGCAGCACGTAATCAATGCCCAGTTTTTTCTCTTCATTCACCTTGCGGGCGTAGGCAATGGAGCGCTCGGAAAGGTCGATGCCCGTGACATGGGCGCCCTGCTGCGCGAAACGCTCCGTAAACAGCCCCGGGCCGCAGCCGAAATCGCAGACCCGGCTTTCGGGGCCCAGCCGGAAATGCTCCGCAATCCAGCGCGCGGACGCATCAACCTGCGCTCCGGTACGCGACGCGAGCCCCTGATCCGGGTCCAGATGCAAGGTCAGCATCTGCTTCGAAATGTGGGGATCGTTCCACAGTTCGGGCGTCGTATAACAGGCATGCGGTTCCGGGCGGTGTACTATCTCCCGCAATTCCTCGAACAATGGCATATATCGGTCCTCCTCGTTTTTCTTCATGCCCTCATAGATGGAAATACGATCACATACAACAGCTCTGTCTATTTTTTTCCTGTTTTTATACCAATCGTCCTGTTTTCGACAGATACTTTTCATCCGCCCTGTTCCCTGATACTTTTTGCAACATGAACCCACTGACCGTCCTGATCGTGGAAGACGATCCCCAATCAATGCAGCAACTGGCAGAAACGCTCCGCGAGGAGCATTGCCAGGTCACCGAATGCGACACCACGGAAAAAGCCCTGCAAATGCTCCAGGATTATTCCTATGACCTGGTCCTGACGGACCTGCATACGGATGGCCTCGGTGAGTTGCATCTGCTTTCGCGGATCAAGGAATGCTGGCCTTCCACAGTGGTGATCATCATCACGGGATCCACCTCCATCGAACGCGCGGTGGAAGCCATGCGCCGGGGCGCTTTCGACTACCTTTCCAAGCCCTACAACCTGGACAAGGTACGCGCGCAGGTGCAAAAAGCCCGGGAAAAAGTCCTGCTGCAGTACGAGCTGGACGAACTGCGCGACTTTGTGAAGGATTACAAAGGGCCCCAGCTTATCGGCAAAAGCCATCAGATACAGCAGCTCAAACGCATGATGGCCAGGGTGGGTCCGCTGGACTGCACGGTGCTGCTCCGCGGGGAAACCGGTACGGGCAAGGAACTTGTTTCCAAACTGATTCACCATGAAAGCCCGCGCGCCGACAGCAAATTTCTGGCCATCAACTGCGGATCCTTTACCGAGGAACTCCTGGCCAACGAACTGTTCGGCCATGAAAAAGATGCCTACACCGGTGCCAGAGGGCTTAAGAAGGGCATTTTCGAAGCCCTGGACGGCGGCACGGTTCTGCTGGATGAAATCGGGGACATGCCCTATCCCAACCAGATCCAGCTGCTGCGCGTACTGCAGGAAAAAACCATCATCCGTGTAGGTGGTACGGAAGAAATTCCCGTGGACGTGCGCGTCATCGCCGCCACCAACCGCGGACTCCGTGATGCCGTGAGCGAGGGCACCTTTCGCGAGGATCTGTACTTCCGTCTCAATGTCTTTACGCTGCGAATCCCTCCCCTGCGCGACCGCAGTGACGACATTCCCCTGTTTTGCCACCATTTTCTCGAACAATACGCAGCCATGTACAAGAAGCCCCTGGTCCGGATCTCGGACGAGGTCATGTCCTTGTTCATGAACTACGATTTTCCCGGCAACGTCCGCGAGCTGAAAAACATCATCGAACGCGCCGTGGTCATCGCCGACGGCCAGGTCATCGAACTGGAGCACCTCCCCCAACGCTTCCAGCGTCCGAGCTGTACGCTGGACAGCTCCTTTTGCCTGGAGAACCCGCCCAGCCTGGCCGAAGTGGAAACCAAGTACATCCAGGACGTGCTGCGTATGACAGAGGGCAACAAATCCAAAGCTGCTGAAATCCTGGGCATCGACCGGGTGTCCTTGTGGCGCAAGCTGAAAAAGATGGGCCTGGAAAACTGACACAGCCAATGTTGCGATATGCAACTTGCGTTTCACAACGCAACAGATCTTTTTCTTTTCAGCTCAGATCCCCGCTCCATATGTTCTTCACGCATCCATCCACACCTACCGGCCCCCTTCGCGTTGCATTATGCAACAAATTACTTTTATTAAAATAAAGCAAATAAACTCTATATATTAAATAGTTAGCGCAAATATTTTTCTTGGCATGGCATTTGTATAAGGGCAAGTGATCCGAATGGATCCCCAAAATAAGCCGCATAAAAGTGAGGATTAAAGACCATGACCTGGAGAATGACCGCCCGTATTTTGAAAGTTCTTGAGAAATGTGAACTCGCCATTGTTTTCGCCGAGGCCAATGACAAGCAGGACGCCCTGTTCTTCATGGATTAATGGCCTTTGATTCTACAGCAAACGCAATCTCCTTCTGATTTTTTTCGCGACACATAGTGTCACCATACCCCCCCTTGTGAAATTCTCTGTTCGGTCTCGATTGCCAGCGGGACCGAACAAGGTTTCACCATTCTTTTGATTCAAAAAGGGAAATTGCAGGTCGCAAGTTTCCCCTCCTCTCTTCTCGAAAACACGCACCGCATGCTTTCCTAGCCTTCTGCGAGTTTGCGAAAAGTTCATAAAACAGGTAATTGCCAGAATATATAAGTTATCATAAATTCTTCTTATGGTAGCTACCGTTTTCCAGCTAACTATCGGCCATAAAGGCCTCCACATACCTGATTCCAGGGGGGCGCAGTCATGAATATGGCGCCGGCCCGCCTCAAAAAAATTCTGATTCTGGCTTCCAACCTCTCGATTTATCACAAGCTCTCCCTGTTGATCATGGCCATCATGTTCTTTCTGGCCTTGCTGGTGGGCTGGCAAAGCACCAACACCATCTGGAAACATTCACGAAAGGAACAAAAGGCCCTGGCCGACAATCTGCTGCGCCTGTCTTTGCAGAAAATCCACGCAGAGCATACGCTCATGATGCAATACAAGCATCTGATGATCACCAGAAAGCGCAAGGTTCTCGAAGAGTCCATGAATACGCTTTTTCCCTTTTTCGAAGGACTCGACAAACAGGTCAGGGAGGGGAAGAAGACTCTGGAGTACGCACAAAGCGTTTCCCTTGAGTATCTGGGGAATTTTCCCAATACAGCTGAAGATCTTTATTATATTTTCTCCGAAAACAATTCCCGGATTTTTCTTCCTCCGCAGACCCTTTCCGTGAAAGGCCTGCAACAGTCCAAATACTTCGGCGGACGAAATGCCATGAAAATGGGCATGCGCTTGAGCAATCAAAAGGGACTGGAATTTCTGACATTCGACTACCCGTTTTCAGTGGATGGCAAAAAGCTGGAACAGAATTACGCCGCTTATTTTCGCCTGTTCAAGCGCTGGGGCTGGTATGTCGTACGTATTTCCAGCATGCATGGGGTAGACCAGCAAATTGCGCAACGCAAACATACCTTTTATTCCCAGCTAAGCGATTACTTTGAAAGCATCGACACGCTCAATGGAGAACTCGTCCTGCTGGACAGGAAGCACGACACGGTCATTTTTCCTGCAAATATGAACGCAACCAGGCTTCAATCATTGCAAAGCGTATCCCGGCCGATGTACGGCATCAACAAAGCCAGGAATATACTGGTTACGGATCTCCCAGGGGTGTCTCCCTCGGACATGTATTCGGCTACCTACCCCGGGCTTCAACTGCAGGTTCTGTTCATTATCCCGCGGACAAAGCTGATCCAAACCGCTTTGAACCTGATTTTGAAACAGGTCCTCATCATCCTGACCCTGTTTCTTGTCAGCATCATGGCCATATCACTGATCCTCAAGCGTTTTACAGCGCCGCTTGTGGAGTTGAAAACCTTTGCCAACGAACTCAGCAACACGGACTGCATACTTCCATCGCCATCCTTGCGTCGTCTGGAAGAACTCGGGAAAAGCCCGGCGGACGAAATCAGCAGTCTGGCCCATTCTCTGCTTATTCTGCAAAAAGCCCTTTCCGAGCGCATTCAGGAGCTCATCAAGGCCTCGCAGGAAAACCAGGTCATCGCCGGAGCCCTGCATCAGCTGAACCTGGAGCTCGACCTGCGGGTGCAGCAACGAACCCGCCAACTCGAGGAGGCCAACAAAGAACTCCAGACCATGGAAAAAAACAAGACGGACTTCCTCTCCTCGGTGTCCCACGAACTGCGTACCCCCATGACCGCCATCGCCGGATTCGTCACAATGATCCAGACCCGCCTGGAGGCCAAAATATTTCCGGCACTCCCGCAAGACAGCGAGATAACCGCACATATCGCACGCATCAACCGCAACCTGGGCATAGTGAATACCGAATGCGAAAGGCTGTCTTCCCTCATCGATACGGTCCTGGACATCGCAAAAATCGAATCGGGCAATGTCCAGTTCCGCAGAGAGAAGTTCGATCCCCTGACCGCGATCAATTATGCCGTGCAGACGGTCTCGGTTCTTTTCGAGCAGGAGGCCGTTCCCCTGAAGCTGGATCTGCCTTCCTCACTCTCCCCGCTTGTCGGCGACCAGGACCGGATTATCCAGGTACTCATCAATCTGCTGGCCAACGCCCTGAAATATTCCAATAACGAGCCGGTTCATTGCCGCGCCAGTCAGATCGGAAACAATATCATGATCCAGATCACGGACAACGGCAAAGGCATCCCGGCCAGTCACATCAGCACCATTTTCAATAAATACATCCAATTGGATAGTGGCCCCCAGTTTCGTATCAAGGGCACGGGGCTTGGTCTGTCCATCTGTAAAATGATTGTGGAAGCCCATGGCGGCACCATCCGCGTGACCAGCGTCTCAAACAAAGGGAGCACCTTCACCGTTACCCTGCCTACGCTCCCGCCTCTGCACGGACGCATCAACGACAGCGATACGGGCATTGCCCCGCATTGAGCCCCTGTTGCCCCTGTTGGTTGATTTTCAGGCAACTAAGGGATGAACTTCCCTCTGCGCCTTGAATATCTGTACGCAAAATTATACTATTTGAGGCACAGGTGTTTGCGGCGACTGACAACAATAAACCATTTGGAAGGTCTGAGACCACTCGCTGACGCGGCCCGAAGGTTGTTCCGGAGCCGTACAGAGGGCGCAGCATTTAGGGAGCGCGCATGGAAGGGAAAAAACTCAGGGGAGTGTATTCAACAGAATCTTCGGCAACCGCGGCCAAGGGCGTTGCAGGAATAGGGGGAACCACGCGCCGACTCTGGGTTGTCTGGGATTACGATGAAGACAACATGCTGGCGCAGCCCCTGAACCAGAACCTCATTCCTTCGGGCGAACGCCGTACCATTACCCTCACGGACTTTCTCGGTTCCTACCGCAAGGAACCGGACTACGTCATTGACCAGTCAGCCCCGGAGTTCAGCTCGGTCTGGAAGGCTCCAAAGGAGGAGCCCGTGGCCATGCCGCCCGCATCCGAACCCGCGGCCAAGCGGCAGGAGCTGGCCTATGACGACGGAACCCTGGATCTGGACGACAGTCCCGACACGGAAACAACTTTTGCCCAAGAAAGCGTACCGGACGACGAGCCGGTGGAGCTGACCGAACCGCTGACGCCAGAAGAGCCCCGGCAGCAGGCCCAGGGCCCCGAAGCCCCCATCAAGGAAGTCATCGCCAACATGGAGGCCGATTTTGCCGACGGGCTCAAACATCTGAAGGCCGGAGAGATAGAAGAGGCCGTGGAACTGTTCGAATATCTCGCGGACATGAAAGCCGACTTTGCCCCGGAACACAAACACATGTTCAACGGTTTCGGCATTGATCTGCGCAAAAACAAAATTTTCGACCTTGCCATCAAACATTACACCAAGGCTCTGGACCTGAGCCCGGCGGACGAGAACCTCTACCACAACCTCGCCCGGGTGCATTATGAAAAAGGCGACCTGGACCTGGCCCTGAAAAATCTGGAAAAATCGCTCGAAATCAATCCCAAACTGAAGGAATCCGAAATGTTCTGGGATTACATCATCAGAAAACGGCGTAAAATGGCCAAGAAAAAATATTCCATGGATATCTGAGTCCGGATAACGCGGCATCCGGAAAGAGCACAGGGCGCACCTGCCGCCCTTCCATCCTCAAACGCCCGACTTTCGGGGAGGCGGACATGCTGCTGAACTACACGCATCTGCTCGAGGAATTGCAGAAAGCCCTGGCCAGGCGCTTTCTCGAACAGCCGTCCTTCATCAACGTTCCCGGACGTTCGACCGTCATGCGACTGGACCAGTTCTACTACCTGGCCCTGTATCCGGATTTTCCCGCACAGCTGGGCAAGCTCACACGCCAATCCGAAGAAACCGTCACGGACGTTCTGATACGTACGGGCAATCTGATCATCCGGCGCGAACAGCGCCGCCCTTCCCTGCGTCTGCGCCTTGTCTGGCCGGAAGGTCGCGGAAGACTCAAACGGGCCAAACTCACCGTCTGTTTTCTGCAGGCGGGATTCATAGACCGGGCTCTGCTGCTCTATGCGCAGCGCCAGGATCCTTTGCCGGTCTCTTCTCTGCGGATCGAATCAAAAGACAAGGGCTTTGTGTCCCATTTTCTGACGGACAAAACCGAACTGGCCGGATTCGCCTTTTACGACAGCTCGCACGGGGCTACGCGCGCAAAGCCTGCAGAAAACGCTCGATAACCTCGGGATTCTGCTGCTCGGCAGCCGGAGTCCGCCGCAGCAGCGAGGCCAGAGCGATCTCGTCTTCGGGAATGGTTTCCGTTTCGATCCGGTTGACTATGCCGGCCACGGAATAGGGATGGTGGGTGTCCGTATTGTAAAGGGGAATCAGTCCGTACTGTTCGCGCGCGCGGACATAGCAGTCCTCGTTGCGCGCATGGTATCTGTCCCCGGTACGCACCGGATCCTTCTTGAAAATATTGATGGAATTCATTTCAATGCCGTCGACATTGCGCATCACTTCCTGCAAACCCGGAGTGAGCTCGCTGTTGAATCGGAACGGATGCGCCACAAACAGAAAAGACTCTTCCAGATCCTCTCCCAGCATCTGCCTGACGTCTTGTATGGTCAGAAGAGACCTCACTTCCAGAGTCGCTCTGGCCGTTATGCAGATGACATCATACCCTTCGCGGACGGAGATCTCCACGCCGCGATAAATTTTTAGTTCCGGGAATCTGTCCTGCAGAATGTCGCGATCTTCCCTGCTCCACAGTTCGTAATGTTCGGTGAGAACAATGGCGTCCAATCCATTTTCCACGGACAGACGACAGAGTTCATCGGGATTAAGGACGGAACAGGGGGAATAGCAGGACGTATGCGTATGTAAGTCTATTAGCATGATGACGGCCGATCAGGAGCCAAGAAGAAAAACCTTCAATTTCTTTCGGCCGAAGTCGAGCGCTTTGGCCTTGTTGTTCATGAAAATATCAAGCTGGTTTCTTTTACGCTTATGCAACAGATCCTCGATGGTGTAAACGCCATGGTTGACAATATAGATCTTTTTGCCGAACACCCAGCCCTTGGCGAAAAGATCCTGCGACACCGCCACAATGCCCTCACGTACGCGTGTATTGCTTGCGGTGATGAACGGCGTTTCATCAGTTTCGGCAGTATCGGCGGTATACGCAGTGACCATCAACTGCTTGCCTTTCTGCATGCTGTTGATGAGGTGATCTTTCAGCTTGATGAGCCGCGAAAACTCCATGAGCTGATTCTTGTCCTTGTAGGATGCGATGTGCCACCCGAGTACAAGGCCTTCCACACTGGCGAGGTCCCGCTGCAGGCCCCAGTTTTCATTCCGAAGAGTGTCCACCTGGCCTTCGAACAGCTCGATTTTCTTGGACTGCATGAAGATGCACAAGACCAGTCCTGCCATCAGAAGAAGAGACAGGAACTTATACATCATCCACCGCCGCCATGAACAATCCGGATCTGTCAGATAACTTCATGTTCCCCCTACAGAAGTTTCATGAGCAATCCTGTGTTGTAGACTTGCCCCACGTACACATAAAAAATGCCCGCAACAAAGGCCGCGGCAAGTAGGGCCTCCACCAGCGAATTGCCCAGACGGGAATGGATCATCCCCAGAATGCCGCTGACAATGATGGAAATGAACACCGCCACCAGAAAGACCAGAAGAGTTCCCACCAGTGAAACGCCCAGTTTCAAGGCCTGCACGTACAGGTCCACATTGGCGTCTTCGGAAAGAATCTCATGAGCCAGCTTGGTGTAGTACCGGTCCTCAAAGGGATTGTACTGATAGTAAAACATGCCGAGACAGACCACGAACATGCCGAGATACAGAATGAACGCGCCCAGCCCCATCAGGAACTTTCTACGCTTGCGGCCCTGATAAAAGGAATCGAGGTTGTCCGCCAGTCCCTCGAGATACCTGGCGATTGTGGAGAAATCCTCCTGTTTGAGCTCCTGGGGATTTCGTTCCAGAAAAAACTTGGCGCGTTGACGCAGCGCATTGGAAGTCGTTTGCAGTGTCCGTTGAATATCCTTGTCCATTCATCATGCTCCACAAACAGGCGGTGAGTAAAAATTGAAGGTCCGAAGCGGTGCCGGTGATGGTAATTGCCGGTGCAATCATGGCTTCAACGGCGTTCCAGCCCTCAGACGGCTCTGAAAGTTGCAAAGAAATAATATGGATTCTGCCTCATTGCAACTCCAGGCCATTTCCGGACTGGAATCCGTCTCTTCGCCAGTTGCCAGGCAGTCGAAACCTTGGAGCCAAGGCGGCAATCCCTTTCAAGGCCTTCTGATTATCTTACACCGCATTTCCTTTACCCTATGGATAGCTATTGCTATATCCCCCAAAAAAAAATGGAGGTTTCCATGTCTTTCATGCGAATGCTTTGCAGCCTGCCCTTTCTCTCCTTCTTCTTTGCATCTCACGCCTGGGCAGCTCCTGCAACGGACTGCGATATCCCGCCCTGCCCGGACTACAGCAATGACGATAGCTGGGCTTCCCGCCCCCTGACCCCGGACAACCCCGTGGATGTGTTCTACGTCTACCCCACCGTATATTCGGGAAACTGCCCCAAGAACATGGACGTGTTCAATACGCAACTGCGTTCGGACGTCCAGGGGCTGCTCAAAGCCCAGGCGGGCGTATACGCGGGGGCGGCCAATCTTTTTGCGCCTTATTACCGGCAGGTGTCGTTCGCTGTTCTGAATCCCGAGGAAGACATGACCATCGACCGCAACTTCCGTATCGGCGCGGACGATGTCCACCGGGCCTTCGAATACTACCTGGCCTTTCTCAATCAGGGGCGCCCCTTTATTCTGGCCTCGCACAGTCAGGGCTCCGTGGTCATGTTAGACCTGCTCCGAAGCCGTTTTCATGACCCGCAGCTGCAAAAACAGCTCGTGGCCGCCTACCTCATCGGCTATTCGATCACCGGCGAAGACCAGCAAAAATACCCCTGGATCCATCCGGCCCAGGGTGCGAAGGATACGGGCGTTGTCATTTCATGGAACACCCAGGCCCCGGGAGCGACCGGTTCGCCCGTGCTGCGCCCCGGCGCCATCTGCATCAACCCGCTCAACTGGCGTACGGACAGCACTCCGGCGGATACAAGCCTGAATCTGGGCGCCGTGTTCTTTAATGACTTCAAGGGAACCGTGCTGCGCGAAGTTCCGCAGTACACCGGAGCCAGAATCGATTCCGAAACCTCCGCTCTGGTCACCACTCCGCCGGAAAAGCTGGGAATAGGCTACTTTCCCCCAGGTGTGCTGCACATATACGACTATGCCTTCTGGTTCCGCAATCTCGAACAGAATGTCCGGGATCGTATTGATGCGTATCTGAAAAAGTAACCGGACAGACGCTTTTTTTCCTGCAGAACAAGTGAACCAACAATCCAAAAATACAAACAGGCCTCTCTGGATCCTGCTTTTCCAGAGAGGCCTTGAATTCAGCGACCAAGGTTGAGTTCACATCAGTCCATGCCACCGGACTTTTTCTCATAGTGCAGCGGACCATTTTCGTACCCCACATCACGCAACCACCAGGCAGGATAGAACTGTTTCTGGGCAAGGGCCTTGGGGGTGTTCACATAGCCGTCGTTGTATTTGATATAAAGCGTACGGGATAGCTGCCACCAGGCCTGGCGTACGGATTCCGCATGCATGTTGCAGTTTTCCTTCAACAAGTCTCGGGCCGCGGCCTGCTCGCCCTCTTTCCACAGCTCCAGGGCCCGGGCTTCCAGCTGCGGCTGCCGCTGAAAGGCTTTTTCCTCGAACTGCCGGCGCAAGGTTGTGATGTCCTTGATCATGTACGCGTATCTGAGCATGGCGTAATTGCCCACATAATTGAACGCCATCCAGAGGCTGTTCTCATCGTACACCAGAGGGTCCGCATGCTGCAGTGAATCCGGCAGCGCATGGGCGCCGGGATAAAAAGGCATCAGAACCGCGGTGGCTGGTCTGTCCAGTGCTATCCATGACACGCCGCCCATGGCGTCCGGCAATGTTTTGCGCGCCTGATTCACATAGGCGTAGGCACAACGATAGATGTTGATCGGACGTTCGAAAGCCCCTGTGACCGGCTGCCCCTTTTCCTGATCCATCACCGCTTCGGAACCGCCTTCAAAGCGGTTGGGATCATTGAACGGCCCCGCAGCCACCCCTTTGGCCATGTCGAATTCCGTTCCTTCATAACTGTCCCGGTGGATGGCGAAGACTTTTTCCACATCCAGCTTGTGATCAGGAACAATGCTGAACCCGTACCGCCGGGTAAACGGGCCTTCCACCCAGGCGGGCAACTGTGCCGAAGGGGCTACCAGAGACTGCGCGCGCCAGACCCGGCGCAACGAATAATAGGGATGATGGAATTCACCGTCGCCGTATACGCTGGTCCAGTCCAACGGACCATCATCCGGATTCCACCAGCCCTTTTCCCGTGCTGCGTCGAACACATGCCGGCCGTACAGCATGTCCGGCGCGTCCGTGCGGATATCCCGAATCCGAAACTGGTTGGCTGCAGCAAAAAATCCGTTGTCGGGCACACGCTGCGCCACCCATACGCCGTCCGTGCCCTCCGGGTCGTAGCCGCACATTTCCATGACCCAGACCTCATCGGGATCCCCTACGATCAGGGTTTCGCCCGTGCCGTAATAGCCGTATTTTTCGAGCAGCCGCCCCATGAGCACAACGGCCTCCCGGGCGGACTTGCAGCGTTCCAGCGCTATGGCCGACAACTCGGAGGAATACATGATGCGTTTGTCCGGCTCAGGCGCAGGGTGCACCTTGGCCTTGTCCGTACATTCGCCTATGAGCAGCTGATGCTCATTGATGATTCCATATCTGCCGCGGACATAGCCAAAGGTATGGGGAACTTCGGGAATAAACCCCAGAGGCACGCTTTGCGGAATGCCCGGCGTATCGTAGGCCGGCCCGAAATACTTGCTCACAATGCGATGGGTCTGGTCCCCGCCCCATTCCTTTTTGAATCCCGCAGCCGAAGGCGAATAAAACACGGGACGCCGTGCTCCGGGCGCATGGTCTCGCGCCGGGACATATACGATAGCGGAGTCACCGAAACCGTCGCACGAATGCGATACCAGCACCGAGCCGTCAGCCGTGGCGTTCTTGCCCGCCGCAGTGGTGGTGCAGGCGCAGGAATTTCGACCCAGCAAACAGAAAACAACCAGCAATACACAGCACGCCGTCAATTTCATGATGTATCCTCCTCCATATTTTGCAGCCGTAGGTTCGCACTCTTGTCGGCCTTTTTGTCCGGAAACCCGTATTTTTCAGCAGATATTATCAATCCTTCATGGCACATCAAGCATCTTCCCTGTTCGCGAGGAATTGCCAAGCAGTCCCATGAGGCGTAAGTCTGATACTACAAAACGCTTCTCTGGGCCCGTACGCCATGTTACGAAACTCCATTGAAGCCAGCCAACTTTTTACGTCATTGAACTATCGCCTTAATTGCAAAAAATACAAGCGGCAATCAGATTTTCCAAAGGATGTAACCGTTTCATGACTGATCACGCAGTTGAAAAACACGAACAGAAATCCCTGGGAGAGGTGCACGGCAGCGTCAACACCCAGCAACCCAACCTTTTGAAACGTATTTTTGCTTTTGCCGGCCCTGCCTATCTGGTCAGCGTCGGATACATGGATCCGGGCAACTGGGCCACGGACCTGGAAGGCGGCTCGCGCTTCGGCTATGCCCTGATCTGGGTCATTCTGATGTCCAACGCCATGGCCGTGCTGTTGCAGACCCTTTCCGCACGGCTGGGCATCGTCACCGGCAAGGATCTGGCCCAGGCCTGCCGTACGGAGTATTCCAAGACAGCGTCCTTTGCGCTCTGGATTCTCTGTGAAATCGCCATTGCGGCCTGTGATCTCGCCGAAGTGCTGGGCACCATCCTCGGCCTGAACCTGCTCTTTGGCCTGCCCCTGCTCTGGGGCGCGCTGGTCACGCTGTTCGACACCTTCCTGCTGCTGGCGATCCAGAGAATGGGCATCCGCAAAATGGAGGCCTTCATTCTTTCCTTGATCACCGTCATTGCCGGCGGTTTCATCGTCAACCTGTTTCTGGCCAAACCCGATTGGGGCGCCGCCATGGCCGGACTGACGCCTTCCATTCCCAAAGGTTCGGTCTTCATCATCCTCGGCATCATCGGGGCCACGGTCATGCCGCACAACCTCTATCTGCACTCCTCCCTGGTACAGACCCGCAAGGTTTCGCGCCTGGTGGATTCCAAGGCTCAGGCCTGCAGATTCAATCTGCTGGACTCGGTCATGGCCCTGAATGCGGCCTTTTTCGTGAACGCGGCCATTCTGGTGCTGGCGGCCGCGGTTTTTTACCGCAACGGCGTGGTTGTCACGGAAATTCAACAGGCCGACCAGATGCTCGAACAGCTGCTGGGAAGCTCGCTGGCGCCCATAGCCTTTGGTCTGGCCCTGCTGGCCGCCGGGCAAAGTTCCACCCTCACCGGTACGCTGGCCGGACAGATCGTCATGGAAGGGTTCGTCAAAATCAGACTCCGCCCAACCCTGAGACGGCTGATCACCCGCTCCATAGCCCTGGTGCCCGCTGTGATCGTCATCTCCATTTCCGGCGACAAGGGAACCTACCAGCTGCTCATCCTCAGCCAGGTCGTGCTCAGCCTCCAACTGCCTTTTGCCATTGTCCCGCTGGTCCATTTTACCAGCGACAAGCTCAAAATGGGCTCCTTTGCCAACAAAGCCTGGGTCAAAATCCTGGCCTGGCTTACCTCGGTCATTATCATCCTGCTCAACGGCAAACTGGTCTACGATCAGATCATGGAATGGATGGACGGCGGAGCCCCCACAGTGGTTTCCGTGCTGGCCATCGCAGTTGCCGCGGCCATTGCGCTCTTTCTCGCCTACATCATTGCGCATCCGCTGCTGCGCAAATCCAGACCATTGGAAGAACCCGAAGCCACGGAAGCATCCGCGGTCATCAGAAAAATAGCCAGCCAGCATACCAAACACATCGCCGCGGCCTTGGCGCGCGAATCCGGCGATGCCGCGGTTGTGGGCCGGGCCATTGCCCTGGCCCAGGCGGAAAAAGCCCTCCTGACGCTGGTACATGTTGTTGATTCCGCGCCGGCACAGGTTTATAGCAGCGATGTTTACGACGAACATACGCGTGAAGACGAGCAGTACCTGCAGGAAATCGCGGACGAGGTCCGCTCCCTGGGGGTTGCGGTGGAAATTGCCCTGCCCCACGGCCACCCGGCCCAGGAGCTGATCAAATTCGCCGAATCCCATGGTGTGGATCTGCTTGTCATGGGCTCGCACGGACACCGCCTGATCGGCGACCTGCTGTTCGGCGAAACCGTCTCGCCTGTCCGGCACAGCGTCACCATACCTGTGCTGGTCGTACGCTAAGGAGAAAACAATGTTTTTGAATCACAACCGGCCATCGACGAGGAGCAGCTCATGATTCCCGGTCTCGGTAACGGAAGACGACGTTTCGCGGATCTTTCCGAACAGGAAATTCTGGCCCTGGCCATTTCCAACGAAGAAGACGACGCGCGTATCTATCAGCTCTACGCGGAAAGGCTTCGCAAGGATTATCCGGCAACGGCCAAAATTTTCGAAGAAATGGCAGCGGAAGAAGACAGACATCGCAGCAGGCTGATAGATTTGCACCAAAAGCGCTTCGGTGATGTCATTCCCCTGATCCGGCGCGAGCATATTTCCGGATTCTTTGCGCGCAACCCGGTCTGGCTGGTGGAAAACCTCGGGCTGGAACGCATCCGCAACGAAGTCTATGCAATGGAACGCCAGGCCGAATTGTTCTATCGCAAGGCGGCGAACCGTACTTCGGATGCCGACACCCGGCGCCTTCTCGGGGACCTGGCCCACATCGAGGCGGGACACGAGAAAATGGCGGAAGGCCTGGAGGCCCAATATCTTCAGGATGATGAACGCAGTGCGGAAGACCACGAGGCGCACCGCCAGTTCGTCCTGACCTGGGTGCAGCCCGGACTGGCCGGACTCATGGACGGCTCGGTTTCCACCCTGGCGCCCATCTTCGCCACGGCCTTCGCCACCCACAACCCGCACACCACCTTTCTGGTGGGTCTGGCCGCCAGCGTGGGCTCGGGCATCTCCATGGGCTTCACCGAAGCGGCCTCGGACGACGGCGCGCTCTCCGGACGCGGCAGCCCAGCCAAGCGGGGAATCGCCTCAGGCATCATGACGGCTCTGGGCGGTCTGGGCCATGCGCTGCCCTACCTCATCCCCCATTTCTGGACAGCCACCATCATCGCCTTCATCTTTGTGTTCATTGAGCTCTGGACCATAGCCTGGATCCAGAACCGCTTCATGGATACGCCCTTCTGGCGCGCATCCTTCCAGGTGGTGCTCGGCGGCGCTCTGGTGTTCGCGGCCGGCGCGCTTATCGGCGGCGGCTAGACTGCCTGCCGATAACGGCCAAAAAGCTTTCAACCCAAAAAGGATGCCGGGTCATGCTTGGCATCCTTTTTTTGTCGGCAATTCGCTGCCCTGCATCACTATAAAAATGCCCCGCCCGACAGCTCATCTGTTTTTCACCCCGGAGACAATAACAACACGTCAATACGCAAAAAATTCGAAAATATACTTGAACGCCAAAAAGAGAATCATGACAGAAAGTGCCCACTTAATCATTATTGCCGGGACATACTTCTGAGCACGTGCTCCGAAATACATTCCGCACATGCCGCCAATTCCAAACAGAAAACCCAATGTCCAATCCGGTGCAACAGGAACGCCAGGATACAGAGGAGCGATGGCCTGATAAAAAAAACTCCCGGCGATTGATGTAACCAATGTTCCCATGAGAGTCGCCCCAGCGATTGTGTACACCGGCAAACCATAAAAGGCGACGAAGAAAGGAGCAATTATGGACCCACCGCCGATGCCGTAGATGCCGCCCACAATTCCAACGACTAAACTCAAAAAAAAGATGCCTTTGGTCCTGGCGTGAAAAATTTCGCCGCCAAATTCATAGCTGATCTCGGACAAAGAACATTCCTTCATATTCACTATCGGTTGTGCAAAAGAACGCTCCTGGGCGTATTTCTGATCCGTGCCTGGTGTCGCAATTTTCTTTGTTCGCTTCGAATTCGACTTTTTAAGCAAACTATAAACCAGACGAGCACCGAGATAGAAAAGTACGCTTGCTGCAAATATCTTGAAATTTCTTGGATCTGGCAAATACCTGATACGGACAAAGGCTCCGATCAAGACACCGGGAAGCGTGCCAAATACAACTATCCATGTGAGCGGCCACACCATCCTTTTTTCTTTTATATACTGCCAGACACCGCTGGGTATCCCGACAATATTATAGACTTGATTGGTGGAGCTTAAAGATGGATTGGTAAATCCCAATACGCTCATCTGAAAAGGGACCAGTAGAAAAGCCCCCGACACTCCCCCCATTGAAGTAAAAAAAGAAATAATAAAAGCCACAACGGGCGGCAATAGTGGATGTACTTCAATTCCTGCAGTTGCAAAATACATAAAACATCACTCCATATCCACATGTACGGGGTCAGGATTGATTGAACCTCTGATTGAAAAACCAATCCTGAGTTCAGAGAGCTTTATGGATTCATAGGTAAAGACTGAAACAATTTCAACACTGGATACCAATTCAATAACAACTTCAATGGCGAACTGGCCAGTATTTAAGGATTGCACAGTTTCAGAGAAAGAATCTTCGTCTCTGGCTCCATGGCCAAAAAGGAGAAAATCTTCACAGCCTGCAGTTCCACCATGCCGCTGACAGATCCAGTTGTGCAGAAGCAGAACACCCCTGGAAGTATGATTGGGGGGAGATGTACAAAAGGAAGTCGTGGAAGCGCTATGTGCTTTTCAACGCCGGGCTACACTCACACCCCGTTCTCGCATCCATTTCTGAACGCACACCAGTCGCAATGCCTGTCCGGATGGGGCAGGAAACGTTCGCTGCGAATCATGTGCAGCAGCAGAAAGTGCAGCAGCGCCGGGATGCGTTCGTCCAGGACCTGGCGGCGCAGATCGTCTTCGCAGTCCGCGCCGAGCAGCGGATGCTCTTCGCATTCGCTGGCCAGGCGTACGAGGGCCGCTTCCTGCAGAAGGCGTGCGTCCGACCTGCTGCCGTAAAGGTACAGATAACTGGGCAGCTGGACGCTTTTAACCTGTTCGTAGAGCAGCTGCAGAGTCTCGTCCTGCGGATCCGCGCCCGGATGCCATGCGGACAGACGATCCCAGTTTTCCTGCTCCTGCCAGAACTTCAACCCGGCAACCGGGGCTTCCCGGTCTTGTAGTCCAGAATGATCAGGCCGTCTTCCCGGCGGTCCACCCTGTCTATCTTGCCGTAGAGCGGAATCTGCAATGATTCACAGTCCATGGGATGTTTGTGCTTATCTTCCAGCTCCAGAATGGTGGTCTCGGGGAAATTTTTGACAAACTGCCGCATACGGATCTTCCCGGCTGTCTGGAGCAGCACCAAACGGTCATAGGGCAGATTCCCGGCCAGGGTATTTTCTTCCAGCTTCTCGGAGAACAGCGTTGCCAGAGCCTCCGGATCCAGATCCGCGGACGACAGAGTCTTGCCCACCCAGGGCGTCAGAAATTCCTGCAACACGCTGTGCGCCAGCGACCCCACCTCGGCCATGGAGCCCTGCTCGTCAACCTCGTCCAGGCTGCCCAGATTGAAGACATTGGCATAGCAGAACTGGGCCGGACAACGCAGATACGTATCCAGTACGGAGGGCGACAGGCCGCGGCGCATCCTGTGCAACAGGGCGTCCTGCACGGCCGGGCTCTTTTCCAGGGCGCGGTTGACATGCCGGATGGCCTGCATGGGGTAGTGCACCGTATGCAGCGGCGGATCCACAGGCGTCAGGGACTTGCCTTGTTTTTTTTCCTCCTCCCAGACCAGTTCCTCCACAAAACGGCTTGGCGTGCTTTTGCGGTCCCCGCCCTGAATGCCTGTCTGGCTGCAGAACACCACGTTGCGCGCGCCGTTGATCAGACGAAAGACCTGGTAGGCGGTGCTGGTCTCGGCATCGCGACCGTCGGGGAGCCCAGCATGGGGCGCAGGGTGTCGGGCAGCAAGGGATCCTTGCCCGGATTGCCGGGCAAAAGCTCGTCGTTGGCTCCCAGGAGCAGCACATTGTCGAAATGCAACAGACGGGTCTCGCGCAGGCCCAGCACCTGGATATCGGCCAGGTCTTCGGCTTCGAAAGGCACATGCTCGCCGCGCAGCATCTCGCGAAGCACCGCGAACAAGGTATCGCGCTTGAGCTGCATGGTGCTGATGGAACTGTTGGACAACGCCGGAATCACGTTGTGCAGCAGACGGTGCAGACATTCGGCGTCTATGGGGAAATGGCGCCAGAGTTCGCCCCCGTGTTCGATGAGCGCCAGGCAGAGGCGCTCCAGAGCCCCGGCCAGTTCCTCCAGGGTCTGCAAACGTTCCCATTGGGTGAAACAACACCGGATGACCATCTGCCACAGGTCTTCGAGCTGCTGCGGATCGATCTGTGCCGCCAGAGCCCGTTCTTCGTCAAAGGGCATTTCCCATTCCGTGGGACGCGTATATTTCTGCGCCTGCCGCAGGCTGGACTCCAGGGCCGCGAAAATAGGGCGTAAGGGCTGCAGCTCGGTTCCCTGCGAGCTCAGCCGCAACATCTTGATATAGGGGTGGCGGATGCATTCCAGACAGTCCCGCCAGTAATAGACGTCCGGACGCGGGCTGTTTTCCTGCAGCCGCAGCAGCAATTCCAGAAGCCTGTGCAGCGGCGCCCGCTGCAGGGGAAAGCCCATGCCGATGTTCACGTCCTTGCGCCGCAGATGATGCAGCACGGGCATCAGCATGCCCGGATCCGTGAGCACCACCGCGGTACGCTGTCCGCAGCTGCGCTGGACTGGGTCCAGCTCGTGCTGCATGGCGTGGAGCTGCGAATGCAGATCGAATCCGCGGTAGAAACGCAGTTGCGGACCACTGTCCGTGGGGTGCGCCGGCGCGTACAACTGCGGCACGGCTCCCCAGCGTTTGCAAAGTTCCTCCAGCGGCTCGCAGGACCAGTGGGGCCGTTTTCCGGCCTGTCCCGAGAATCCGTGGCAAAGCAGCGGATCCGCGTGCAGCAGCACTTCCGTATCGCCCTGCTCCCACAACCGGCGGACCAGGGCTTCCTCCACGCCGGTAAAATCGTCGAATCCGGCCAGCACCACCCGCCGCCCGTGCAAAGGCGCCAGGGCCAGGTCCGGATCCTTGCCCAGCAGCCAGGCGTCCTGTGCGGCAGTGGTCCAGGAAGCTTCGGAGAGTCCTTCCACATAGGCGGCGAAAATCTTGTCCAGCTGTTCCAGCAAAGCCACGGCAAAGGGAGCCGCGTCCTCTTCCAGCAGGGCCAGGGTTCCGGGCGCGCCAAAGTCCGGTCCGAGCCGGAACAGGTCTTCCATCAGCGCTGCCAGACGACAGCCCCAGGGAAAAAACAGGCTCAGGTCATCCACCGGAATATTGCCCAGCCTTCCGGGCGTCATATCCCGTACGCGTTTCACGCATTCGCGCAGCAGACCCACCTGGTCCAGCAATCCCGCCGTACGCAGCGGCTCGCGGATCACCTGCGTACGCAGCCGGCTGAGCAGCAGCCCCAGGGGCTGCATTTCGGGCAACAGACAGGGTTTGGGCAGTTCCGGAGCGGCCAGCAGACGCTCTGTGAGATAATAACGCGGGCGAATATGCGGAAACACGATCAACCATTGGGACAGATCGCCGCCCGCGGCGCGCGCGTCGGTCAGAATAAACCGGGTGAGCGCTTCGATGAAATCCTGATTCCAGGGAACTATGTGCATGGTACGCGTATGCATGGGCTACAACCCGACCTGTTGTACGCGGCGCTCATCCAGGTAGATCAGCAGGCCGCGCAGTTTTCTGCCGCGCAGGTGCTCCATCCTGCCCAGCAGCCCGAGATATTCGCGGACCTGGACGATGTGGTCCGGGCTGGGGCCGCCGCTTTTGTATTCAAGAACCAGAACCTGGTCGGCACTGATGGCCAGATGGTCCGGGCGTTTCATCTTGCCCGCATCGGTTAGCACGGTCTGCTCGGCGAATCCTCCGGCCAGGGCCTCGGCCACTTCCGGCTGTTCCAGAGCCCAGGCCAGCATGGGGCGGAACTCTTGGGCCAGGCTGTCCTTGTTCAATTCAAAGCCCGCAGGATCATGCGGGTTTGCCAGTCCGTACAGACCTATACGCAATGCTTCCTCCACTGCTTCTTCCGGTGACATGCCGGGCCCGGGACGCAGATGCTCCAGGCAGCGGTGCAAAAGCGTACCGCGCTGTCGCTGGCCAAAACTCTGCTTGTCCAGATCGCTGCGGAAAATTTTCAGACGCGGCAGCCAGCCCATGGGGCGGTCGTCGGCCGTATCCACGGGCACCTGCTGTTCGGTCCCCAGGGTGCAGGCATTGAGAGGTTCGGGAAACACCTCCGCCTCGGACGCCGCTGCCGGGCGCCGCGTATCGGGTACGCTCCCCAGCTCGCAGGGCTCGGTCATGTCTCCATCCAGGCCCACCGGCGCCAGCAGCATGTCCAGAGCCTGCATCAAAGGCAGGCGGTCCTTTCCGGACGTGCGCGTCACCAGGGTGTACAGCTCCTCGCGCGGACGGGTCCAGGCCACGTAGAGCAGATTCAGTTGCTCGAGCAGCTGCGGCAGAAGCCGGGCGTAGTATTTCTCCCCCAGGTCCTTGTTGTCCCGGGTCAGAAGCATGATGTTGTCGTTGTCCACATCCGGCGGATACAATTCGTCAGGAGCCTCGGGGCAGTCCGTGGCCACGAGTTCGCTACGCGGTCCGCTCGCGAAATTGAAAAACGGAATCACCACCACGGGAAATTCCAATCCTTTGCTCTTGTGCACGGTCAGCACCCGCACCGCGTCCACTTCCTCGGGCAGAGGGGCCTTTTCCAAATCCCCCTGATCACCCCAGTATTCCATGAACGCGGACAACGAAAGGTGGCCCTGCTCTTCCGCCAGATAGGCGATTTCCAGGAAACGCCGGATGAACAGTTCGTTTTCCGGAAAACGTTTGAGCAGCTCGAAACGGGACACGATCTCGTAAAGCGTATCGTAGGGCCCCATGAAACCGGCCTTGCGGTAAAAAGGCGCGATGCGGGACTCCCAGAGTTTGGGAAACTCCTTTTGCAGAGAACTGAAAAGCGGTTCCCTGCCCCGTGTTGCCAGCCAGTCCGCAAGAACCTGCGCGTCGGGCGCACCCGGCGTATCCGGGCCCAGCAGATAATGGCCGTCCAGCACTTCCCACAGGGCCAGGTCGTCATAGGGGAAGTCCAGAAAGGTCAAAAAGGCGCAGAGCTCGCGAATGAGCGGATGGGCGGCAAGGGAAAGGCTGTTTTCCGTGACAACGGGCAGCCCCCACCCGATGAGCCATTCGGAAACCCGCTGCGCGTCGGTATTGGAACGGACCAGCACGGCAATGTCTCCCGGAGCACGGCGCGGCGTCAGTTCGTTGTTGAACAGTTCGCCAAGGCGCTCCTTGACCATCTCCTGCAGCTCGCCCACTTTATCGGCCCGCAAAGGCACCAGCCGCACATAGCCTTCATCGCCCTGCTTGCCCGGCGGGATCTGTTGCGCGGCCCCCGCATAGGCCTGCTGCAGCCTGGCGGAAAAATCCGCCTGAACGTCCTCCGACGCGCTATCGAGCATGATCGCGGCCACGCGGTCCGCCATGGACGGCTCGCCCAAAGGACCGAAAATGGCGTTGTTGAACTCCACGATACGCCGCGAACTGCGCCAGTTGAAGGGCAAGGTCCGTACTGATGCCTCGCCGGCCACGGCAAGGATGCTGGGGTCCTCCGGCAGTTTGTGAAACAGGCTGGCATCGCCGCCGCGCCAGTTGTAGATGGCCTGCTTGATGTCCCCCACGTAGAACAGCCCGCCTCCCTTGGCCAAAGCCTCCAGGGCCAGCGGACACAAGGCCTCCCATTGGGCGCGGCTGGTGTCCTGAAATTCGTCGATGAGCATGTGCGCCAGACGGTCCCCCAGGCGGCAGATCGCCTCGGACACGCCCTGCTCCCCGGACAAAAGACGGTGCGCGTATGTGGGCCACAAACTGCTCAAAAGCTGGCCCTGCCGGGCCTGGAAATTTTCAATGCCTTCCAGAAGCACTCCGGACAACTC
>CAXXHY010000010.1:0-261615 GCA_963667575.2 Desulfovibrionaceae bacterium
ACATCAGGGCGCATGTCGGCCGCCGGGTAGACCAGAATGTCCGAGGCGAAGATTTGCGGCGTCAAACTGGGCGTGAATCCCAGTTCGCGCGCGTCCACCACCAGCCCCGTGTATTCAGGGGTGGCGGGAGCAGTGCCCACTACAGGCGGCGGGGCTGCCACGGTTTTTTGGGGCTCGGAGCTCTGCACGGGCACGGGCTCAGGCTGGGGCTCGGATGCGACAGGTTTGTTTTGACGTGCAACCGCTGCCGGTTGTTCCTGCTGCGGATTGATGCGCTCTGGCTGGGTTATTTTGGCTACATGGACGCCTTGCGGTTCCTGGGGAGCCGGCTCTTTTTGCTGGCTGGTTCCTGCAATGCGCCGGGGCTGCGTTATTTTTCCCGTGTCTGCAGGCAGTACGCTGTTTTGCGGCATTCTGGCCTTGAGAGCTTCGGCCAGTTCGCCATCAATGGGCACCGATACGACCATTTCGCAGACACCGTCCTTGTCGATGTCCACTGAATCCACGTCCGGCCGGCTCAACACGCCATAGACCCGGTTGCGGACCGTATCATCGGATGTGACGAAATCGGAAACCGTAGTCTGGGAGTCCACATAGATTTGCTCGAGAACTTCCACCAGATTGCGCCGGGCGTCCAGAAGAGCCGCCCGTTCGGCCATGGGCCCGGCCAGGCGCTCGGGTGTGTCGGCCGGAGCGACTCCCATGCCTTTGGCCCAGAGCCGTTTTTTGCCCCAATCCACACCGCCGTTGTGCGCGTCCGCGGCAGAAACATTCTGCGGCGATAGCAATGTCAGAGAACTCAGGCAGAGCAAAGCAAGGATCAGGAACGCGCATCTGCGCGGGCGATCAGGGGACATGGCAGTTTTCCTTATCCGGGGCAACGGACAGAAAAGGCGTATAGAGGATCATTCCCAATACCTTTTCCGGACCAGGTCCTTCCGGTCCCCAGTAATTGTTTTCAAGATTCAACTGTACGGGCGAATAACTCTGCACCTGAAATGGTTCGTTTCGCTCGAACGAGCAGGAGTCGAAACGCGGTGTGATATCCGTGCCTTCAATCAGCACGCCGCCCATGCCCTGGTTTTCCAAGAGACGTACGCAGCGCAGCACGGGTTTGGCTCCGGAGTGGAATGCGAGGCCGGCCTGGGTGCAGCCCGTGATGCTCGTATGGAGGATATCCGGAGCGCTGTGGGTCACTGTAAGCCCTGTTACGGCTCCCTGAATGCGTACGTTGTGCAGAATAGTTCCCACGGTGTGCTCCAGTATGACCCCGGCGTAGGAACCATTGATGCGGGTTTCGGGTTGCATCCGAATGGGCAGGGCGTTCGTGCCCTTGGCCCTGAGCGCGCCCCCTTCGACGTGCAGGGATGCTCCTGGCGCGAAATTGATGGTGACGTTTGGATCTACGAGCAGGTCCCCTCCGGGCACGATGCGGTATTCACCGCGTACGAGGTACGGGCTGCAGGCCTCGGACAACCTGGCTTTTTCCCGCAGTTCTCCCTGCAAGGGCGATTGCAGCAGGGTGAGCGAAGCCCGAGTCTGGGGAATATCCGCCGGAATATTTTTTTCGATGGTGGCGACCATGTCGCGGAACAGGGCGTCTGTCTGACTGAGCAATTCTTCCTCGCGCAGGTTCCAGATGGAATTGACCGCATCCATGGCCCATCCCACGGGCGTTATGGAAATGCCTCCGGATGTGCCGCGGCTGACGTGGGAGGCGCGCCAGAGTTCCCGGCCGGTCCGGCAGTCCACCAGCCGGACTTCGCAGCCAACGGCCGCCTGGGAGGCCATGGCGAAGTACATACGGTCGAAATGGGTCACTTTGCCCATGATCACGGCATCCACGCCCAATACTTCCTGAATGTGCTGCGGTTCGTGCTCCATGGCCAGCCGCAGCAGCACGGGATCCCGCATTCCCGCCTTGGCAAGCCGTTTGTCTATCTCGCGCAGTTCCATGTCCTGAAAGGGCAGGGAGGACAGATGATTATAAAATCCGCGTCGCAGCACTTTGACCGGATCAATGCCGTCCGGCGCAAAATCCCATTCCTCGGGATTGCCTTCAAAAGGAAGCACGGCCACCCGTTTGGGCGGATGCGTACGCAGCAGGGGAGATACCTCGTATTCACCGGTGAAAATATTCAGCATATTGTCCGAAACCGCTCCTTTGAGGGGAGCCGACTTGTCCAGAGAATCCGTGCTCCCGGCAGATTTTCCCGCACACGCGGCGCATAACAGCAGAACTGCGACCAAGAGCAGGCGCGTCAAATATCGGACAGTCAAAAAACATGCTGATTTCATAGAGATATCACTTTGTTGGCATTCCAATCCGGTTCATGTAGTCATGATGAGGGGAAAATAGCAAAAACGAGGCCAGCGGGGAGTTGCATGATGGCGGAATCGCAATGCAAGCGGACGGATTGGAATGGAACCTGGAAATTCGAAGATTCGGCAGGTCTGGCCAACGCCACTTTTGCCCTGCGACAGGAAGAGACGCGGATTTCCGGAGCAGCCTATTATGAAACCGGTTCGGCTCTGGTGGAAGGCCTGGCAGAAGACCATGAAGCTTGTCTGTACGTCACTTACGACGCCGCCAGTGTGCTGGCAAAGTGGGTGCCGGAAAAATACGCCCTCGAACTCCTGGGGCTTCGGTCGCGGCTGACCATACAATACGGCATTGGCGTGGAGCCCTTTGTTTGCAAATACCAGGGCTTTTTCGTGCGTTTTTCGCGGCGGGGCGGTGTTGTGCAGGTCTTTGATGCGGACACCGAGGGAGTAGAAGAGGTCCATCCCCCGCGCCTGGGCCTGATGCATCGCGTCCGCTGACAACGCAGTTTGCGCAAGACTCTCAGAAAAACTAGTTATTAAAAATAATGTAAAAACAGTATGTTATATTTTTGCTTTTGAATTTATTTGAAAAAATTGAAATAAATACTTGACCCCTCAGGGTGAAAAGCCTAAAAACATTTCTTCCGCAGCGAACGCGCCCGTAGCTCAGCTGGATAGAGCGCCGGACTACGAATCCGTAGGCCAGAGGTTCGAATCCTCTCGGGCGCACCACAAATTTCAAGCCCTCAGAAAAAACTGAGGGTTTTTTCATTGAAATGCTTGACCCCGCGGAAGGAAAAGCCTAAACCACTTTTCCACAACGAATGCGCCCGTAGCTCAGCTGGATAGAGCGCCGGACTACGAATCCGTAGGTCAGAGGTTCGAATCCTCTCGGGCGCACCATAAAAAACAGCCTCTTAGAGAAGACTCTGAGGGGCTTTTTTTGTGTGAAATACTTGACCCTGTGAAAGAGAAAAGCCTATTAATGTATCTTCCGCAATGAATGCGTTCGTGATTCAATTGAGAATCGTGCCGGAGGTAACTCTGCAGATTCGTGCTAAAGTCACTTTTTTGAGCACAGCGAATATCAAGGGGATTGATAATTTATCTAGCTCTGTTTTTTAAGTAAGAAAAAAAATTACGTTTATTTCGCGTTTCAGCGATTTAGTGTTTATTGTAACTATACAACGAATAATATTTTATTAAAATCTCACTATATATACTATTCGATTAGTTTACATGTTTTGAATGGAAAAATTTATTGTAACTTTGAAAATTAAATGTTTACATAATTCAATCGAAGATTAAGCTAGGTATTTAATTAGTTTATAACTTCATTCATCTTTGTAATTTGTTCTTATGCAATACTCATTTGGTTCATTAAAAGGATTAGAACGTAGTTCTAATAAAGATGGCATTGCTGTATTTGCTGCTGACGACTCTTTTTATGATATTTTTGCTGTTTTTGACGGTGTTAGTAGTTTAAAAAATTCTAAGCATGCTGTTAATATGTCAATTGGTGTGCTACGTTCATTTTATAACAAGAATAAAAAAAATAGCAATGTTAATATTAAATACTTAATGGAGATGATGAATAATAAAATATTGTCGAGTAAGTATAGCGATGCTGCGACAACATGTTCTTTACTCGCTATACCTAAAGTCGCATATTATCCTGTTATTGTCGCTTCTCTTGGTGATTCTCGTGTATATGGAGTCCATTCACAGTATGTTGAACAATTAACAATTGATCACTCAACTCCTGGTGGTACTAATAATTTAACTCATTACTTAGGAATGACAAATTTTTTATATCAAGACATAAACTATATTGAATTTATGAAAGGTTTTAGTAGTTATTTATTATGCACGGACGGCTTTTATTCTTTTTTTGAGCATAATAAGTCAACTATCCATAGTGCGTTTTTGAAAACAAATTCCAATAAATTATCTGCTATTTTGAAGGATAAAATTCGAGGTAAAAATGAAGATGATGCTTCTTTCATCTATGTGAGAGTTGAAAATGTTTAATAATGAAAGGGAGCTCGTAAAGTTTTTACAAGGATCTATTGATGAATATTTTTTCGGCCCCCATCGTAAGTTACTGACAATGGAAGAGGTTAATGTCGGGTATGGAATTGCAGATTTGGTAGTTGTTGAATATAATGAAGATTGCAGTTCTGAACGAGCCGCAACGCTTGGTACTCTGCAGTTAGTAATGCTTAATATGATTCAAGAGATGAATATAACAAATATTTTAACGATTAAAGAACGGACAAGAGCATCGATTGGGTCCATTAAAAAATCAATTAAATCTTTAGTAGAGGAAGGATTTGTAGAAATTTTAGACGATTCTATCTACCTAAAGCAAAAATATAATAGTTGTGTAATGGAATCAATCGCAGTCGAGGCAAAACTTCGAAATTGGAAACGTGCACTTGATCAAGCATATAGATACAAAACTTTTGCTAATAAAAGCTATGTATGTATGCCGAAGTTAACTTCAAGATCAGCAATACAAAATATTTTTAAATTTGAAGAAAAGAATGTTGGTTTAATGACAATTGATGAAGATGGTAATATCAAAATAGAGTACGACCCACCTAAAGAAGCTCCTGTTAGTTCAAAAATGAATATGTTACTTAACGAATGTGTGTTATCTATGTTGAATGCATCTGAATAAATGCTTTCCACGTTCCCAGGAAATAATCTGAACTCTCATCTGGGAGAAATATTTTATAGGTTGTATTTAATTTCTCATATAAAGATTGAGCATTTTCAATTTTTTCAAGTAAAAATTTCTGTCTTAATTTTAAATCTTTTATATTTGATAGCTGCTTGAGTATACGAGAAACAGAAAGTAAATAGTTTTTATGGATGTCTGGCTTATGAGTCGTATTCCAATCAAAAGCATTATCTAGAATAACATCCGAAAATATATTTTTTTCATTTGCTATAAGATCTAAACAATTTTGATTTTTGAAAAAATCTAAATGTTGAGATTTGATCATATTCAATAGTTTATCAGAAAAATACCAACCTTTAGACGGTCCCCCCCCTGGCTCTTCTGTAAACCGGCTGATGTCAAAATTTCTAAGATTTTCGTAAGTGCCGATTGAGATAGCATCAATATCAGTTAAAGCTAAAAATACAGCAGCATCCCAATTGGCGTATGCTAATATAGTCTTAAATTTTTGATATTTAAGAGTCGACAATATTTTTAGCAAGTTTGTATAATATTTAATATTTAAGCTAATCTTTTTTTTGTATTCTAAACAAGAGCTACATGCAATATAAAAACCATCAAAACCAATATGCATATCTGTATAAGCACGTAACATTTTTTCAACGTATGAAGAATCTTCGATTTGGTTATCAGTCAAACAGATCGTCATGAAATAATTATTTTGAGATGTAGCATTAGGAATTAACTTATTTATTTTGTTGAGGATCTTAGTCCCGTGATCAAAGCTATCTGATTCATAGTGAAAATTAGGTACTATGATATTAGTAAGACCGAGGTTTAATTGGTATTTAATAGACTGCGATATTCCATCAATGCCACTAATTGAAGTGCTCACTGATGATTCATCGTTTGCGGGGTGATATGGGTAACTAGAGAGTTTTCCACCGATTGTGTTTTTGTTTCCAAAAAATTGATGGTCAATCATTGAGACTGGCATATAATCTTTTGGGGAATATCCACTAATTTTAGACCCAATTTTATTATAATTAAAACTGAATGCATTAAATATGAAACCATCGCCAATGCTATTATCAAAGTAAGCATCAAGGTTCCATTTATGATTATGACCTAGATGATGAAGGATTTTCATAAGCAAATTCCATCAAACAAAAGTTCAATTGATCTTGGCCTACTTGAAACATCTTTTTTTAATACTTTTTCACAGAAAGATTTTATACCGCATTCTGCTGTATAATTTACAGGTAGATAGGGGCTTGAAAAAGAAAAAGCTATTTCATCTCAGGTGCTTCCGAAAGGATTTTTTCTATATTTTATATTATATGCAATTAATCCAAGACTAAAGAAATCAGTCCTGTATGAGATTAATTCTTTTTCGCCATTAATTTGTTCTGGTGCGGCAAATAAGTATGAGTTTGGTTGAAATCCTGTTTCTGTTATTGTTGTATCATCAGGATTTTTATAAATTCCAAAGTCTATTACATTAACGCTATTATTAAAACCTATTATAATATTTTGAGGTTTTAAATCTCGGTGTGTTTTTCCTTTTTTCCAAATAGGTTCCATAATTATGCAAAGGTCTTTAATCAGATGGAGAATTTTTTTGTCATCATCAAATGCATCTAGAACATTATTTAGGGGTTCTCCATCTATGTACTCTTCTATTACAACGGTCTCACCTTGATGGAGTACTACATTAACAACTTTAGGTATTCCATTAATATTTGAGTTGTTGAGATAAAAATTAAGCTCACGCTTTTCTCTGTCACCAAATACCCCACGGAACATTTTTATAGCAAATTTTTTATCATTTATGCTTACAATAAAAACGTATTTTTGTCCTCCTTCAAATGATTGATGGACTTTCGTAATACCAAGTTTTACACGTAAGTCTTCTGGAAGTTTCACAATAGGTGGCATTAACTATCTCGAATTTATTCTTTTTTCTTTGATTTTACGATATAAATAAGTCTTTGTAAAGTTTGTTTTTTGAATATCCCTATAATCTATAGATGATCTATTTCTAGTAGTATTTTTTATCACTTAGTATAAATATAGGTCAGACACCAAGGCGTATTTTTCTATTCCAGATTTATCAAAAAAATAAGCTAGTTGTCCAATTTTTCTCAAATTTTGAGCGAAAAAAAGATTGACAATCATTAGATGAGTTGTCATCTAATGACAATGAATTCAATTGATGTAAAACGCGATACGCAGATTGGTCTTTCGCTCATAGCCGTGGGCCAATCCTGGAAGCGTCTCTTCAGGCAGGCAATGGCGGATCAGGGGCTCAGCAACATTCCGGTGCTGCCTCTTTCCACGTTGTTTCAGGAGGGAGACGGCATAAGGCAGCACGAACTGGCTAGGCGCCTGGGCGTGGAAAACACGGCAGTGGTCCGTGTGTTGTACAATCTCGAGCAGGACGGGCTTGTCTGGCGGGAGGAAGACAGCAGCGACAGGCGGGCCAAGCTGATTCGTCTGACGGACAAAGGGCGGGAACTGGCCGAGCGTATTGTCGCAATACGTATCACCATGCGCCAGGAAATGCTTGCGGATGTGAGCGTAGAGGATATTCAGGCCACTGAACGTCTTCTTGCCAAAGTTGAAAAAGCCATTGCCGCCAGAATGGACCTTAGCAAATAACTTTCTTCCCTTCGTACCAGTATGCCTGTTTCTTCCGTACTTCATTCTATTAAAGCGTTTATTGCCGCGGCTCTGGCCCTGGGCATCGCATTGCATTGCAATCTGGTGAATCCGTATTGGGCCATGAGTACGGTGTATATCGTCAGCAATCCCCTGTCCGGAGCAAGCGCCTCAAAGGCCGCGTATCGTATGCTCGGTACGCTCATTGGCGGTGCCATGACCGTGGTCATGATCCCGGCTTTGGCAAATTCTCCCGAGCTGCTTTCTGCCGGGCTCATCGGCTGGGTTGCTTTGTGCGCCTACATTTCGCAGCTGGATCAGACTCCCCGCAGTTATGTGTTTCAACTTGCCGGCTACACGGTTCTTGTGGCCGGGCTTCCCATAATTGACTCGCCCACCGAAGCTTTCAGCTATGTTGTATCCAGAGTCGAGGAAATCGGCCTGGCCATCATCTGTGCGGGGCTGGTCAACCGGATCATATTTCCGGACCATGTCGGGCCGGTAGTAGTCAAGCAGATCAATAAGTGGATGGACAACGTCACCCAGCTTGCCGCCGACATCATGCGCGGCCAGCTGGACGTTGAAAAGACGCGGCGCGAATGGCTTGCCCTGTCGGGCGGCATGGTATCCATGCGTACCCTTGTGACCCATGTCGCCTATGATGCGTCCCATCACAGGGAGCTGGCCGGACTTCTGCGCGGGTTGCAAAACAGAATCCGGAAGTTGCCTCCGATTCTGTCTGCGATTGAGGACCACGTCTCGCAGCTGGCCGGCAATCCGCGAGCCGAAATTGCTGTGAAGCCTCTGCTGGAACATACGGGGAGCTGGGTCGCGGATGGCACAGGCTCATCCGAAGAAAACTACCGGAAATTGCTGACTGAAGCCCATACTCTTGAAAAACAATCCCTTACCGACATGGGGACAGATCTGCTGACCGCCAGCCTGGCGCATCGTACGCGGCAGTTCATTGCGGTCTGGCACGAGTGCTCTGTGCTGTACGAGGATTTGCGCCAGGAAAAGGTTTCCTCCCGTTCCCAAAAGCTTATGGACCAGACCGGCAGCATCAAATTTTTTCGGGACCACGGGCTGGGGCTGGAAGCGGCAATCGCCACCATTATTTCCATCGCTGTTCCCTTGTGGTTCTGGTTCGCCACGGCCTGGCCGCTGGGCATGGTGGTGGCGCAGATGTCGGGGGTTTTCTGTTGCCGCTGGATAGGAATCGACAATCCCGTATTCGTGCTGCGCAAGACCGTACACGCAGTGGTGATCACCGGAGTGGTGGCGCTCGTACTCAATTTTACCGTACTGACGACAATTACGGATTACGGCACATTGCTCGCCGTATTGGGACTTTTGCTGATTCCTGCCGCTTCTCTGCGTGCAACGATTACCCAGCGGCTCATGGGCATATTGTTCTGCGTTTTCCTGCCCATCATGCTGGGCATAGAGACGCAGATCACCGATGACTTCCAGAGCCTGTTGACAGCTGATTTGGGGCTCGTATTTGGAACCACCTGCTGCCTGATCATCATCAATCTCGTAAAAAAGACCGGAGCCGAGGCGCGTGCGCACCGTCTGCTTCACACCGGATGGAGAATAGTCGCGGACATGGCTGACAATCCGACGTTGCACCATGGGAGAAGATTGCAGCGACTGCTCGACCTGGTTTCTTTCTGGGCATCCCGGCAGGTAGCGCTTGCGCCGGATTCGCCTTTGAGAAAATACGATCTGCTGCGGGATCTGCGAATGGGAAATAATCTGATCCAGCTTCAGAATCTTACTCAGCGAACTTCGCAGACAATCCGGCGTTCGAGTGCCGAGCTTTGCGGAGCAGTGGCCAGGTTTTACCGGAAGGGGCAAAGGGACCGCGACCGTGTTGTTCTGATGGAGAAACTGGAAAAATGCTGGAGAGAAATTTGTAATGATCCGAACCGGCAAAGGTCCCGCCGGATGCAGGCGTTGTTGATTGCCATGCAGCTGTGTCTTGGACCTGGCCAGACCGCCACGGAACCTGCTGTTCCGGTTCGAAGACCCTTATGGGAGCTATCAAATGCATGATTTTAATATATATGGAGTTTTTGTCCCAGGACTGGCGATTCTGGCCTGCATTGCGCTGGCCATGAACCACCTGCTTGGGCATTTTCTGGAAAAACTCGGGCTGTACCGTATGGTTTGGCACCGTCCGCTATTCAATCTCGCACTTTACGTGAGCCTTCTTGGGCTGAATCTGATTATCTACAACAGGTACTTGCAATGAAATTGATTTTGAAAAATGCAGGCCGCGTTTTACTGACCCTGGCCATGCTGGTGTGCGCGGGGGTATTGGGCCGCCATCTCTGGCAATTTTATATGGAAGCCCCCTGGACACGGGATGGCCGCGTTTGTGCCGATATCGTGCATATCACTCCGGATGTGTCCGGTTTGATTCAGGATGTCATGGTCAAAGATAATCAGTTCGTGCACAAGGGAGACGTTCTGTTTCGTATTGATCTGAAGCGTTTCACCCTGGCTCTTGAAGAGGCCAGGGCGGAGGTGACGCGGACAAAGGCGGCGCTTGCCATGGCAAAAAAGGATTTCGACCGCTACGATGCGTTGGTATCGAAACAGGCGGTGAGTCTGCAGACCATGCAGGAGGCCGAATCCGAATTGAAGCAGGACCAGTCTTCGTATGATAACGCCGTTGCGGCCATGAAACTGGCCGAACTCAATCTGGAACGCGCGACCGTGAAGGCCACAGTCAACGGCAAGATAACAAACTTTTCCGTACGTCCGGGCAACTATGCGCAGTCCGGGGAGGCCATAGCGGCTTTAGTGGATTCGGAATCATTCTATGTTGCCGGTTACTTCGAAGAAACAAAGCTGCATAATATCCATCCCGATGATCCGGTGCGCATAGACCTGATGGGAGAAAGCGAGCCGTTGTTTGGGCATGTCGCGAGCATATCCAGCGGTATTCAGGATCAGGACAACGACAATTCCGGCCTGCTGGAGTCGGTAACTCCGACTTTTTCCTGGGTCCGGCTGGCACAGCGTATTCCCGTACGCATTGCCATTGATAAAAATCCCAAGAATATTAAATTGATAGTGGGCCGTACAGCAACGGTGAGCATTATGGAGGATAAACGGATCGACGTAAGTTGAGAGCAAGGTGCAGGAAAACTGCTGGTCCTTTGCAAGGGAATTTTTCAGGCCTGGAGGTTGAATCCGGGCCTTTCTTATTTCATATCCGTAAAACCTATTGCTATGTCACTGCCGAATACGCAGCAGGTCGTCAGTGAATGCGGGAGGCATGCATTGAAAGAGCAGAAGCGGTGCGGGCAGGAGAGAGTGTGGGGACTGGAAAAGTTCCAGGTCGATATTGTCGCGCGTACGAAGGGCTATTCCCGAAGGCAATCCAAAATCATAACTTTCATTGAGTCCGCCATGTTGCAGAACACTTTGGTAGAGGCTGGGGCCCAGTTTTCCTTGAAGCAGACGGTAGAAAATTTCCTTGGTTATCAATGGTGCCAGTATGGAAATATCCTCAGGCGTGTTCAAGGCGTCCAGAAGTCGGATGAAGGCATCCAGCATCGAGGTGTTGATGCCGTTGATCAGACAGCCTCGGTCTTGTGGCTGTGCCAGGACGGGCATGCAGTTTTCAGCGATCAATTGTGCCAATGTCCGCAGATCCAGAGTCATGATCAGACCCAGCAGAGGTTTTTCGGGATTGACTCTGATTACATTGAGCACACTTGCGAAATCAGCGGCCATGAAGAGATAACTCTGTAGTTGCGCGGAACACTCATCATCTTCGCCCCTGTCCTGGGCCAGCTCCTGTATCAGCAGACAGACACCGGGTTCAAGCCATTCCGATGACGCGGTTTGTTTATTGTATCCCGTACCTGATGCCGGTATCAGCAGATAGTTTTTTTCCCCTATCCACCTGGAAATACGCTTCACAAGGGCACATCCGGCTTCTTTCATATTTGCGTACGTTAATGTTGTATGAGCAGGCATTGCATCCTCCAGTTTACAGAGACTGGCAGAATTTCACTAAAAATGAGAATAAAGATAACCAGTATGCCTTATCTCAAGAGTGACACAGTTCGAATTTGCGTGGTCTACAGACCGAAAGATAGATAGCGCATTGTTTTGAAAACATGACGATATTGCTGTTCCCGGACCTCAGGCCTGGTTGGCAGAAGTTTCGTATGTCCCCATTTGCGACAACTTTTTCATGTCCTGCAGTGGCGGCGCTCCGAATTGACGACGATATTCGCGGCTGAACTGCGAAGGACTTTCGTAACCCACCTGAAAAGCCGCACTGGTCGCATCCAGTCGTTCCATGACCATCAGTCTTCTGGCCTCGTGCAAGCGCATCCATTTTTGATACTGAAGCGGACTCATTGCCGTCAGCGCCCGGAAATGATGGTGAAAAGTCGATGTGCTCATGCCTATCTGCCTGGCGAGGACATCCACCTTGAGGGAGCTGGCGTAATTTTTTCTCAACCAGTCGATGGCCCGGGCGATCTGGGAGCTGTGGCTTCCTGCAGATACGATTTGTCGCAGGTGCGCACCTTGTTCTCCCAGAAGCAGGCGATACAGAATTTCTTTCAGAATAAGCGGCGCCAGGACAGGAATGTCTTTCGGTGTGTCCAAAAGGTCGATCAGACGCAGGAAAGCATTGAGTACGGGGGCATCTATTTCACTGATGTTCATGCCCCGGCCCGATTTCTGCGGGCGGGTAATGGTCAGATTGCTGTCCAGCATCAGCTGCGCCAGGACGTGCAGGTCAAACTTCAGAACCAGCCCGAGAAGGGGGGTCTCCGGGCTCGCTTCAATGACATTGAAGACCACAGGTAATCCCACGGATGTGATCAGATAGTTGTTTGCATCGTAAATGTACTCCTCATTGCCGAGGTTCACGCGTTTCGCGCCCTGAGCAACCAGACAAATCGAGGGCTCGTATACGCCGCTGGTCTGTTCGGTGGTTTCTTCATATCTGGCGAGTATGAGTCCGGGGATGGGAGTCTCCAGCCTGCGTGTTTTTTCTGTCCATCTGGCAAGTCTATGGGCAAGCTCCTGGCGCGATGCCTCCAGGAGACTTGTATCTGTATTGTTTAAAACGTTCATATCCTTTCTCCGTTTTTTTATTACGGTAACAGAGCCGGATATTTTCAAACAACAGTTCCTTCAGAAATAAAGACAATCAGGCAAAAAACTCGGAGGATTGTTCCATTTTATCCTGTCCGGGGTCTCGGAGAGCGTAAAGGCATCTCTTCTGAGGAATGCGTATTCCGGGGCAACACCTTTTTTTCTTCAAAAAAGTCCTGCCAGGTCTTGAAATGTGGTGCGGGCAAAAAGATTGGGCAAAAGGCTTCCGTATCTCATTAACAATGAAAATGAGGTGTTTCAGAGAATCAGGCAACAATATGACAGGATTTGTCTACCCTGTTTTTGCAGACAATATATAATGAAAACTTCAATGAGACGGCGACGGGATGTTTTTTCGGGCAATAATTCGTTCTTGTTTTGATCAACGAACAGCGGCCTCAGTAAACCCTTGAAGCCATTGGGCGCTGCCGTTTTCAGTATCAGTACAATACAGTCATACGTTGGAGCATACTCCCGACGTTACAATAAGGAGAGCATCATGCAGAAAAGACAATTGGGAAAAAACGGATTGGTAGTTTCGGCCGTGGGCCTCGGATGCATGGGGATGAGCCATGGATATGGCCCGGCAGCGGATAAAAACGAGATGATCGCCTTGATCCGCAGGGCTGTGGAAAAGGGTGTGACTTTTTTTGATACCGCCGAAGTCTACGGTCCGTATGACAATGAAAATCTGGTGGGGGAGGCTTTGGCCCCGTTCAAAGGACAGGTTGTTATTGCCACCAAGTTCGGCATTCAGATGATTGACGGCAAACAGGTGCTCGACGCCCAAACCCGCTGCCATCAGAACCTCCGTTGAAGGCTCGCTCAAACGTCTTGGAGTTGAAGCATTGGATCTCTACTACCTGCACCGCGTGGATCCAGAGGTTCCCGTCGAAGAGGTTGCCGGGACCATGAAAGAACTCGCGGGTGAGGGCAAGGTCAAACATTGGGGGTTGTCCGAGGCCGGTGTTGAGACCATTCGCAAGGCCCATGCCGTTCTGCCTTTGACTGCCATTCAGAGCGAATATTCCATGATGTGGAGGCAGCCGGAAGAACAACTGCTGCCTGTACTGGAAGAACTGGGCATTGGTTTTGTTCCTTTCAGCCCCTTGGGCAAAGGATTTCTGACCGGCAGATTCGACAAAAATTCCACCTTTGCCAAGGATGATTTCCGCAGCATTGTTCCTCGCTTCAAACCTGAGAATCTGGATGAAAACCAGGTTCTGGTCCGGCTTGTAAAGGATATTGCGGAGGACAAAGACGTTACTCCCGCTCAGATTGCCCTGGCCTGGGTACTGGCCCAAAAGCCCTGGATCGCTCCTATTCCCGGCACAACCAAAATGCAGCGTATGGAAGAAAATACGGATGCTGCCGAAGTGGAGTTGACCGGACAGGAACTCAAGGATTTGAACAAGGCTCTTGCCAGGATCAAGATTGCCGGAGATCGCTATCCGGCGGAGTTCGCCAAACGGGTGGGAAAATAGAACAGCATTGCCCGGCAATAGGGAAATCTTTTTCTTGCCGGACTCAAAATTTATAAGGAGTTATCATGCTTAAAAAACTCGGATTCGGCTGTATGCGTTTGCCCTTGTTGAACAAGGAAGATCAGACCGCAGTGGATATGGAAACATTGAATACGCTGGTGGATACTTTTCTGGAAAAGGGGTTCACCTATTTTGATACGGCTTTGACCTACCACAGTTACAAAAGCGAGGAATTCGTCAGGGAAGCTTTGGTAAAAAGACACCCGCGCAGTGATTTTTTGCTGGCCACCAAGTTGCCTCCCCGTATGCTCAAGGCAGAAGAGGATCACGAAAAAATATTCAACGAGCAGTTGATAAAATGCGGCGTGGATTTCTTTGACTATTATCTGCTGCACAATATCGGCGTCAGCGCTTATCAGAAGGCTGTCAAATACAACTCCTTTGCCTTTGTGCAGCGTATGAAGAAGCAAGGCAAAATCCGTAATGTGGGCATGTCCTTTCATGACACACCCGAGCTGCTGGAGGAAATTCTGGAAGCTCATCATCAGGACCTGGATTTCGTGCAGCTGCAGATCAATTATATCGATTGGGAGAATCCCGGCATTCAATCCCGGCGTTGTCATGAAGTGGTCCTCAAATACGGGCTGCCCATCATCGTCATGGAGCCCTGTAAGGGCGGCAATCTGGTCAATGTTCCGGACAAGGCCGCAGAGCTGATGCGCGCCTATGATCCGGATGCTTCAATACCCTCCTGGGCCATTCGTTTCGCAGCCAGCCAGGAAGGCGTGTTCATGGTTTTGAGCGGCATGAACACCCTGGAACAGGTGCTGGACAACACCTCGTACATGACGGATTTCCAGCCGCTGAAAAAGGAAGAATACGAAATCATCGATAAAGTTACGGATCTGATCAATGCCGATACGGCCATTGCCTGCACCAACTGCCGGTACTGCGTGGAACACTGCCCAAGTGATATTCCCATTCCGGATTACTTCGCCCTGTACAACAGCACCAAACGGGCTACCACGAACAATATTTCAAGCCAGTTCGTCTATTATCTGAACCTGTCCTCAAAACACGGCAAGGCTTCGGATTGCATTGCCTGCAAAGCCTGCGAACAGGCCTGTCCGCAGCATTTGCCTATTTCCGAACTGATGAAAGACGTTTCCGAGACCTATGACAACGGCCCCGGATTGCCCACCAAGTAAAAGGATACGAATCATGGAAGACAAAAAAATACTGATAGCGTTTTATTCCCGTGCCGGATTCAACTACCGGGGAGGGCAGATCGTGGACCTTCCCGTAGGCAATACGGAAGTGGCGGCAGCCACTATTCAGAAGCTGACCGGAGGTGATCTTTTCAAGATCGATACCGTGGCTTCCTATCCGGCCGACTATCATGAATGTACGGAAGTGGCCAAAGACGAACTGCGCACGGCTGCGCGTCCGGAACTGGTAGCCAATGCGGATGTTACGGAGTACGACGTAATTATTTTGGGCTATCCCAACTGGTGGGGAACCATGCCCATGGCCGTATGCACTTTTTTGGAAGGTGCTGATTGTATTGGCAAAACTATCGCTCCATTTTGTACGCACGAAGGAAGCGGTATGGGGCGTAGTGAAAAGGACATCAGAAAATTCTGTCCTGGCGCAAAGATTCTGAACGGACTGGCCATTCGGGGCTCCGATACGGACCATGCCGAAAGCCAGATCGCCGGATGGCTCAAAGACCAGGGGCTGAGCAAATAAAGCCCTGCAAGGAGCAATGATATGAAAGTATTTTTGGTCAACGGGAGTCCGCATCCCAAGGGATGCACCTATACCGCGTTGTCGGTGGTGGCGGAAGCCTTGAATGCCAATGGCGTGGACACGGAGTTTTTCCATATCGGTCTTAAGCCCATCGCCGGTTGCATCGACTGCCGCAAATGCGTTGATCTTGGAAAATGCGTATTTGATGATGTGGTGAATGACTTTATGGAGATGGCGGAGTCCGGCGACGGCTTTGTTTTCGGTTCTCCCGTACATTATGCCGCAGCCTCGGGTGCCATGACCTCGTTTTTGGACAGGCTGTTTTTTTCTTCCCGGTTGTCCGGGCATGATTGGTTTTCACTGAAGCCCGGCGCCGTTGTTGTTTCAGCCAGAAGATCTGGGACCACGGCAACCCTCGACCAGCTCACCAAATACCTCACCTGGGGGCAAATGCCCGTTGTTTCGTCGCGGTATTGGAACATGGTTCACGGCAATACGCCCGAAGAAGTGCGTCAGGATCAGGAGGGAGTGCAGATTATGCGCGTTTTGGGTAAAAATATGGCCTGGTTGCTGAAGTGCCTGGAGGCCGGACGCGCTGCTGGTATTCCCATGCCCGAGCAGGAATCGCGGATTTCCACGAACTTCATCCGTTAGTTTTACCTGTCTGTTACGTTCCCTGTTCATTGTTTCTGGTGTCGTCCTGGGCAGGCAGGGAGCTTTCAAGATAAGGACTTTCATGGAGCAAAGCCAAGATGGCTTTGCTCCGACATCTTCTCTCCAACTAACCGCATGCGGCAGCAAGTGCCGTTTGCGACTCCTCTCTGCCTTGCCCCGAGACAGCCTCCACCATGGCCGAACGGGGCAGGGCATACCTGTTCTCCCTTGTTTTGTTGAAAATCGTTTTCCGCCTTTCGGATAATCAGGCAAACATCAGAGAGAAATGATCTACTATTTTTTTCTTACGGCGCATTATTCTTATCCTCAAGAAATCAACACATCTACTGGTGCCCAAAAGGAACAAAGATCATGACAGATACATCAAAAAAGACTCAGGTTGATCGATCCAGACGCAACCTGTTGAAAATGGTAGGTCGCGGTATGATAGCCGCAATGATGGCTCCGACTATTCCGCTGATTTTTCAGAATAAAGGCTATGCGGCTGGTCCGGGCATGAGTTCAAAAAAAGTGCTGGTGGCGTATTTTTCACGTACCGGCAATACGCAGGAAATGGCCGGCTACATCTCGGAAATTGCGGGCGGAGACATCGTACGTATTGAAACCGTGAATCCGTATCCTGCGGAATACCGGGCCACGACGCGTCAGGCCAAGGAAGAATTGAACAGCGGTTACAAGCCGCCTCTTAAAACAAAGATCAGTAATCTTGAAAGTTACGATGTGATCTTCATTGGTTCTCCGTGCTGGTGGGGAACCATCTCCACGCCGGTCATCTCCTTTCTTTCCGAATATGATTTCTCGGGAAAGACCCTGGTGCCATTCATGACGCACCTGGGAAGCGGTCTTGGAAGAACCATGAGCCATGTTGCAGAGCTCTGTCCGGGAGCACGTATCGAGCAGGGAAAGGCTATCTGGGGAAACGAAATTGACTCCAGTTCTTCACGGGATGCGGTGGCCGAGTGGGTAGGGGCTCTGAACATGGCCTAGCCTGTTCTTTAATCTCTTCGCATGCCGTTTTTACTGGACGGTTCCTTGCCCTGGTCGGAAGCGACCTGATTCCAGCTGGCCCATCGTTTCATCAAAACTAAGACAAGTATTGTAGCTGAAATGTGATTTTCTGCACGCTTGCCTTCAGTAAATCAGGAGAAAAATCATGTCTCAAAATATCTCACGACGTCATTTCATAAAAACCGGGGCCATGGCTCTGGCTGCAATCGCCATGACCGGACACGGGAGCTTCTCCAATGCCGCGCAGGGAGCTCCTGTCTATTTTACCAGGGACATCAGTCCGGAAGGTTTGATGAAGGTATATGCCAAGCTTATGCAAGGCCGTGATCTGCCTGGCAAGGTGGCCGTCAAACTCCATTCGGGCGAGCCGGGCGGGCATAATTATCCCAACCCGGCTTTGATCAAGGATCTGGTCCGGGGAGTGAATGGAACCATTGTGGAATGCAATACCGCTTACCCTGGAAAACGCTTCAATACGGCAGACCACAAAAAGGCCCTTGAGGAACATGGTTTTACCGGCATTGCTCCTGTGGATATCATGGACGAATCAGGCTCCATGAGTCTTCCCTTTCCCCAAGGAAAGAATATCCAGGAAAATTATGTGGGTGCTCATTTCGCCAACTACGATTCTTTTCTCATCCTGTCCCATTTCAAGGGGCACGCCATGGGTGGATTCGGCGGCGCGCTCAAGAACATGTCCATAGGAATTGCCTCGGGAGAGGGAAAAATGTGGATTCATACCGCTGGTGTCACCAGGAGCCTCGACCAGTTCCAGCTTTGTTTCAAGACGGATCAGGATCTCTTCCTGGAGTCCATGGCCGAGGCTGCGGGGTCGGTTATCAACCGTCTGGGCAAGGATCATCTTGCCTATGTCAGCTTGATGAACAACCTGTCCATTGATTGCGATTGCGACAACAATCCTGCACCGCCGGAACTGGATGACATCGGTATCCTGGCCTCCCTGGATCCTGTTGCTCTGGACAGAACCTGTGTGGATCTGGTGTACGCGGCTGACGAAAAACAAAGCGCTTCTCTTCGCGAGCGTATGGAGGCCAAGCACGCCACCCATACGCTGGATCATGCCGAAGAACTGGGACTCGGCAGTCAGGCGTACACGCTGATAGGCATCGACGCTTAACAAATTAATTCATTGGCAGAATAGTTGTGATTGGAGGATCCTGTCGTCGTGTGCGGCAGGATCCTCCATCCATTTTGGAGTTTATTCGCCATGAGTGCTGCAAATCAGGCTCTCTGCGGCACAGGATGACAGATAAATTTTATGAAGAGTACTCCGGCAAGGACAGGAACAGGTCCTTATGGGAAATCATCTGGTCAACGATGAAGTCCAGAGTTGCCCGTACGCGGGCCAGTTGCCTGGAGTCCGGGTTTACCTGCAGCCAGAATTCCCTTTCAAAAAAAGTTTGCGGCAGAACAGGCCGCAAGTCTTTCTCCGTATGGGCCATAAAATAGGGAATGGCACCGATACCGGCCCCTGTCTTTATGGCGTTGAGTTGCGCCAGAATCGTTGAACTGCGAAAGGTTTTGTTTAATTGCGGGAATACGTTTTCTGAAAAACGCAGGCGATTGTCGTACATCAGGTCGTCAATGTACCCCACAATGCGATGTCCGGAGAGGTCGGCGACCTTCTGGATCGGGCTGTGCGATGTGAGGTATGCTTCTGAGGCAAACAGACCGAATTTGTAGTTGGTGATTCTCTTTCCAACGATTCTTTCGGCCGTGGGCCTGTGCAGACTGATGAGGATGTCCACTTCTCTTTTGTAAACGCTGTAATATATGGGGGCGGCGACCAGTTCGACTTCAAGACGAGGATTGCTCTGTTGGAACTCGCAAAGCCTGGAGGCCAGAAAACAGGTCCCCAGGCCATCCGGGGTCCCGATGCGGATTGTACCGGACAGTTGCTTGTCTCTGCCGGCAACATGCGTCTGGAGTTGCTGGAACGTATGCTCGAGCTCTTCCGCATGGGGAAGCAGTTGTTCTCCTGCGGCGGTCAATCGGCATCCTTTTTCCGTTCTTACAAAAAGCTGCGTCTGCAAGGCTTCCTCCAAAGCGGATATGCGCCTGGAAACCGTCGTATGCGTGACCTTGAGTTTTGACGCCGCTGAGACAAAAGACCTGGTTCTGCTCAGTGTCAGAAAATAGCGGATGTCGTTCCAATTCGGTTCCATGGGTTTTTTTCATCCTTTGGCCGGTTTCAGTCTTTGACTTGCTGTGCAAAAATGCACAGCAAGTGTGCTATAATCTCTGTTTACAGTCAAATTTTGCACGACTAAATCTTTCCTTTCACTAATTTGCTTTCATTTCCATAGTTCAAGGATGGTGCGCTAGAATGGAAAATTTTATATTTTTAGTTGTGTTCGTTGCTCTGGGCGTTGTGTTCAGACGCCTGGACGCATTTCCAAAGCAGACAGCTCAGGTTTTGAATATGTTTGCGCTCTATGTTTCGTTGCCGGCCCTAATTTTTCTGAAAGTCCCGCAAATAACCTTTTCGCAGGAAATGCTGGTTCCCGCCATTATTCCCTGGATAATGCTGTTGTTGTCCGCAGTATTGGTTATTTTAGTGGGCAAAAAACTCCAGTGGTCCAGAGAAACGATTTTCGTACTGCTGCTTGTCGTTCCCATCGGCAACACGTCTTTCATGGGGCTCCCCATGGTCAAGGCCTTTTTCGGGGAGTCCGGTTTTCCCTATCTGATTATTTACGACCAGATCGGCACCATGCTTATTTTTGCCCTGTTCGGATCCATAGTTCTTGGGATGCACCGTGCTGAAGGCAAACCCAAAATCAGCCGTATCGCCAAACAGGCGGTTCTGTTCCCTCCCACTTTCGCATTGCTTGCCGGGTTGGCGCTGCGCTCGTGGACCTATCCTGATACCTTGGTGAATCTGCTGGGAATGCTGTCGGGCATGCTGACACCATTGGTGATGACGGCCGTCGGATTCCAGCTGCGATTGAGACTGACTCCCGGAGTGGCGCGTCCGCTTGGTTTCGGACTAGCGATAAAGCTGGCGGTGGCGCCATTGCTGGCCCTTGTGGGGTGCCATGTGTGCGGCCTTGGCGGATATGCGGCGGAAATATCCATTTTTGAAGCGGGCATGCCCCCCATGGTCACAGCCGGCGCAGTGGCCATTGCCGCGGATCTGCAGCCGGAGCTTGCTGCCGCTCTGGTCAGTTTGGGGATGGCGCTTTCTTTCGGCACACTGCCGTTGCTGTACCATGTGATCTGACGCAACCTCAAGCGGGAGCCGGATATTGCAGCAGTGCAGATGCGTTCGGCAGATTGTTACGGTGGAGAATGAAAAAGGGGAGCCTTGCGGCTCCCCTTTTGTTGTTTGGAGTTGTGTTGTTAGCCCATGAGCTGCATGGCCATACGAGGCAGGGAGTTGGCCTGCGAGAGCATGGCTACTGCGGACTGAGTCAGGATCTGCTGGCGTACGAACTCCGTCATTTCCAGCGAGACGTCCACATCGGAGATGCGGGATTCAGCGGCCTGCAGGTTCTCAGCCTGGATTTCCAGGTTGGTGATGGTGTTTTCCAGACGGTTCTGCAGTGCACCGAGATTGGCCCGGATGTTGTCCTTGGAGACAATGGCTGTCCGGATGGTTTCCAGGGATTCCTGGGCCAGCTGCTGGGTCGAGATACTGTTACCGGCGCCCAGGCCGACTCCGAGAGCCGAAGCCGTGGAGTTGCCGATCTGGACGTAGTAGTAGTCCTCGCTGCAATCATTGGCAGTACCGAAGTGGATCTTCATCTTGCCGGTGGAGACCAGTCCCGAACCATCGTGGGTGGATGCGGAAAGGTTTCCATTGAGCAGGTACAGACCGTTGAAGTCCGTGGCATTGGCGATACGTGTGATTTCCGAGGCCATGGCCTGGTACTCGGAATCAATGATGATCCTTTGATCGGAAGTGTACGTACCGGTTGCCGCCTGTTCGGCCAGTTCCTTCATGCGGATGAGCTTTTCGTCGATGACGCCCAAGGCTCCGTCCGCGGTTTGGATCATGGAAATGGCGTCGTTGGCGTTACGGACGCCCTGGTTTAACGCGGTGATGTCTGCGCGCATCAATTCGCGTACTGCCAGGCCGGCTGCATCGTCGGCTGCCGAGTTGATTCTCAGGCCCGAAGACAGGCGTTCGACGGAAGTTCCAAGATTGTTGTACGAAGTCCGCAAATTGCGTGCCGCGTTATCAGCCATTAAGTTGTGATTGACGACCAGAGACATGTTAATTCCTCCTTGATAGAAATATGCATCCTTGCATGGCGCCAGGTTGGAGCGGGACCATCCCGGATTCCAGTGCGTGGCACTTGCCTCTGATATCGTCCGTCGCTTAAAATACTTTATACAAAAGTTATCTCTTTATTTACATTTCTTAAGATTTAACAATTAAAGTCTCCGAATCAGGATGGTTTTGCTTTGTGTAATATCCTGATTAGATACAGAAAAAATTCGTAAAAGAGGTAATTCGGCATTTCTTGAAAAAATAAATCTCAATACTAAAAATTAAAGTCCACTGTATCTGAAGAAATCTAATGATCAGGAGAAAAAATAAAAAAAGACAGGAATCAAGTTTGAAACCTGATGGGTAAAAGGAAACAGGATTTTAAAAAATTTGAAATTTGAAAAGAAAAAAAGCTGTCTTTTTTTGAATAAAAGAGGAGGTTGATGGAATTGTAACAGTCATTCTGCAGTAGAAATGCAGAAAAGGTATGGCTCATCCGTTCAACTTTCTTAACGGTTGAATCTGTAAAAACTTAAGGGGCAAATTGAAAAAAGAATAATATTTTTACTCTTGATTTGTACGGGCTGCAGCCTGATCGAGCAGGCTTTCCAGTGAGCAGGGCGCTTTTCCCTCGAGGCATTTTTTGCTAGGTTGTTTCCATAAAATGCCAACAAAGAGTTAATCATCATATGTCAAATTTCGTTCATCTGCATTGTCACACAGAATATAGTCTGCTGGACGGCGCCATTCGTCTCAAGGACCTGTGCACTCGGGCCAAAGAATACGGAATGGAGCATGTGGCCATAACCGACCACGGCAACCTTTACGGCGCCTTAACTTTTTATCTTGAAGCCAAAAGCCACGGACTCAAGCCCATTCTTGGCTGTGAAGTCTATGTGGCCGGAGGCAGTCATACGCAAAAAACTCCGGAAGTCGCCAAAGATCGGTATCATTTGGTTTTGCTGGCCCAGAACAATGAAGGCTATCGCAATCTGATTAAACTGGTCTCCATTGGTCACCTGGACGGATTCTATCATAAGCCTCGCGTCGATAAGGAACTTCTCAGCAAATACAATGAGGGGATCATAGCGCTTTCCGCCTGCCTGGCCGGAGAAGTGCCGCGTACGCTGCTGCGCAAGGGGTATGATGCCGGGTTGAAAATGGCCCAGCGGTACGCGGATATTTTCCCTGGTCGTTTCTATCTGGAGTTGCAGGAAAACGGACTGGAGGAACAGAATAAGGTCAATAAGCAGATTCTGCAGCTTTCCAAGGATACCGGACTGCCACTGGTGGCCACCAATGACTGCCATTATCTGGATGCTTCGGATGTGGAAGCCCATGACATTTTGCTGTGCATCCAGACGGCTTCCTGCGTGGACGATACGAAACGAATGCGTTTTGAAACCCACGATTTGTATTTCAAGTCCCCGGACCAGATGCGCAAGGAATTCGCTTATGCGCCTGAAGCAGTGGAAAATGCCGGGTTGATTGCCGAGCAGTGCAACGTCGAACTGGATTTGAAGACATATCATTTTCCGGTGTACGCCCTGCCGGAAGGCAAGACCATTGGTGAAGAGTTTCTGGAACTCAGTCGCGAGGGGTTGAAGCTTCGTCTGGAAAAGATGCCGGAAGTAACGGACCCCGCACCCTATTGGGAGCGCCTTGAAAAAGAACTGAAAGTCATTGAGACAATGGGCTTTCAGGGATACTTCCTGATCGTGCAGGACTTCATCAACTGGGCCAAGGATCACAAGGTTCCGGTGGGGCCCGGTCGTGGTTCGGCCGCCGGCTCCCTGGTCGCTTATGCGCTGCGTATCACCAACCTCAATCCTCTCCCGTATAATCTGCTGTTCGAACGCTTCCTGAACATCGAACGCGTATCCATGCCTGATATCGACGTGGACTTTTGCGAACGCCGGCGAGTCGAGGTAATCAAATACGTCACGGAAAAGTACGGCGTGGATTCCGTGGCGCAGATCACGACCTTTGGAAAAATGAAGGCCAAGGCCGTGGTTCGCGACGTGGGACGAGCGCTGGGCATGACTTTTGCCGAAACAGACAAAATTGCCAAGCTCATCCCGGATGAGATGAAGATGACCATCTCCAAGGCTCTGGATGCGGAGCCCGAGCTGCGTGGTCTGGCCAACGCCGACAAGCGGGTAGCCCGCCTCATTGACGTATCCAAGCGTCTGGAAGGTCTGAGTCGTCATGCGTCCACCCACGCGGCCGGCGTGGTTATCGGCGACAAGCCGCTGCAGGAATACCTGCCGTTGTATCGCGGGAAAAAAGACGAAATTGTGACCCAGTTCAATATGAAAATGGTCGAAAAAGTCGGCCTGATCAAATTTGACTTTCTGGGTCTGCGAACCATGACGACCATTCAGGACTGTCTCGATCTGATTGAAAAACAGGGCAAGCCTTCTCTGGATCTGGATACCCTGCCTTTGGATGGTCCGACAGCTGAATCCACTTATGATCTGTATTCCAAGGGCGATACGGACGGTATTTTCCAGGTTGAAAGTTCGGGCATGCGCCGCTATCTGCGCCAGCTCAAGCCCTCCTGTTTTGACGATCTCATCGCCATGCTCGCTCTATATCGTCCGGGCCCGCTCGGATCCGGCATGGTCGATGAATTCATCAAACGCAAGCACGGACAGGTGGAAGTCACCTATCCGCTGCCGTCCCTGGAAGATACGCTCAAGGATACTTACGGCGTTATCGTCTACCAGGAACAGGTCATGAAGATCGCTCAGGTGGTCGCCAACTATACGCTGGGCGGCGCTGACCTGCTGCGACGGGCCATGGGTAAAAAGAATGCCGAAGCCATGGCTGAACAGCGCGTACGTTTTGTGAAAGGTGCTGACGAAAACAAGATCAGCGAAGCCAAGGCTAATGAAATTTTCGACTTGATGGAAAAATTCGCGGAATACGGCTTCAACAAGTCCCACAGTGCGGCCTATGCCCAGATATCGTTTTATACCGCGTACCTGAAAGTTCATTTCCCTTCGGAGTTCATGGCGGCGATTCTGACTTCGGAAGTGAACAACCAGGACAAGGTGCTGAAGTATATTTCGGTCTGCCGGGATATGGAGATAGAGGTTCTGCCCCCCAATGTGAACCTTTCCGAGGCCATGTTCACAGTTAATGAGGAACGAGTGATCTTTGGTCTGGGTGGTGTCAAAAACGTCGGCTTGGAAGCCATTCGGGAAATCGTCGAAGCCAGGGAACAGGACGGTCCGTACTCCAGCCTTCTGGACCTGTGCGAACGGGTCAACCTGCGCAAAGTCACCAAACGGGTGCTGGAAAATCTGATCAAGTGCGGCGCCATGGACTGTCTGGGCTGTACGCGAGCGGGGTTGCTGGCCTCTATTGAAACGGTTGTTCCCAAAGCCCAGAAGCGCGCCAAGGACAAGGATTCGGGACAGGGGTCGCTGTTCGCATTGATGCCCGAGGTCGAACAGAATACCTGTCCGGGCGTAGGCTTTGATTGCGAAGAACAGCGTATGCATGAATGGTCCGATGCCGACAAGGCTAGATATGAAAAAGAGGCTCTGGGATTTTTTCTCACCTGTCACCCATTGTTGCCTTATCGCGATAAAATTCGTCGCCTTGGGCTTACGTCCGTGTCGGTCGCCAAGGAAATGCCGGACGAATGCGAGGTCAAGATTCCCTGTATCGTCAACGACCGCAAGGATCGCTTGAACAAGAAAGGGGAGAAGTGGACCATTCTGAATATCGAGGATACCACCGGAAACATCGAAGCTCTGGCTTTTGCCCGTACGTTTCAGGAGATCAAGGCGGTGCTGGACGATGATCAGCCATATATGATGACGGCACGAGTCAAAGAGGATAACCGCGATGGCGGCGCTTCGAGCTCTGATGACGAGGACGCCATCAGGGAGGTGAAGCTGTTTGTGGAAAGTATCACTCCGCTGGAAATGATCTCGGAATCGCAGGACACGCCGGTTCCTCTGGAAATCCACGCCTCGCGTCTTGAAAACGGCGGTTTTTCCGAGTTCAAGAATCTGCTCGCCAAGCATAAGGGGCGGGCACCGGTGCATATTTACCTCATGCTTGACGATCATATGTGTCACCTGGAACTCGGCCCTGCGTATACGATCAAGGCAGGATCCGCGTTCGATCAGGATTTTCGCGAATGGCTGGGAAACAACGAGGTACAACTTGTCCATTAAAAAGGGAAAGTACCGCCTGTGCGTCAAGGGAGAGTTCGCAGCCTCGCACAACTTGCGGCATTTCGCCGGCAAGTGCGAGGCCTTGCATGGTCATAATTTTGCTGTCGAACTGGCTGTCGAAGGTGAAAAGCTGGATGCCAAGACCGAACTGCTGTTGGATTTCGGCATACTGAAAGCGGAATTGAAGCGGGCCATGGAACCTCTGGACCATGCCTATCTGAACGAAGTGCCGCCCTTCGACGTGCAGAATCCATCTTCAGAAAATCTGGCCCGTTATATCTACAAGACCATGGAACCGCGGATGTTGGAACTGGGCGTACGGATTGCATGGGTGACTGTGGCAGAGCGCAATATCCAGTCCGCAACATATTTTGAGGAATAGGGCATGCGGATATTGTTGCAACGGGTCAAGCATGCGAGCGTTTCTGTGGATGAAAAACGTGTTTCCGAAGTGGAAGAAGGGTTGCTTGCCCTTGTCGGTTTCGGGAATATGGATGGCCCGGATCTTCCCGAAAAAAAAATCTGGCGGACTCTGATACACAAGGTAATCGAGTTGCGGGTGTTTCCTGATGCACAAGGAAAAACAAATCTCTCTTGCAGAGAATACGCTGCCGGTGTAGAACCCACGGCTATGGTGGATACTCAGGCGCACCGCGGAGGTATTATCCTGGTCTCGCAATTCACATTGTACGCGGATTGCCGCAAGGGGCGCAGGCCTTCTTTTCATCCTGCTGCACCGCCTGAAATCGCTGCCAAACTTTTTGATACCTTTGTTGCGGATATGACTGACGCATACGATGGGTACGTGGGGACGGGAATCTTCGGCGCTGAAATGGACGTTGAATTATGCAACTGGGGACCTGTGACGATTTTGCTGGACAGTACGCAGTTTGATGCTGGCAGTTGAAGCTGAGAACAACGCCAAGGCTGAGCGTTGCATCGGATGCATCATGGATACGACAATAAAAATTCTGGTCGTTGACGACTCCATTACAATGCGTCAGACCCTGGAGCTGATTCTGGGAAGGCACTATGTTGTCGAAACGGCTCAGGATGGCGAGCAAGGAATCGAGCTTTTTCATTCTTTTCAGCCTGATATCATTTTGCTGGATATCAATATGCCCATTGTCGACGGTTTCGGGGTCATCGAGCATATTCGCACCGTGGCCAAGGATCCGGACACCTTTATTCTGATGCTCACAGCCGAAGAGTACGAGACTTTCAAACCCAAGGCCCTGAATCTTGGCGCCAATGATTTTTTGTTCAAGCCTTTTGACCGTACGGAATTACTGGCCAGAGTGGGGGTGGCTGTACGCCAGGTCACTTTGAACCGCAAACTTCGGGGATACGTACGCAAGGCTTCCAGAGAACTCGAACTGGTGGCTTCCTTGCAGAGTACCCTGTTGCCTCAGGCCAGTCCGGTGTTTGAGAATGCCAGCATCAACAGTGTATATCGTCCGTCCGGACAGGCCAGCGGGGATTATTACGATTATTTCGCAGTGGGTGAAGGCGCCTTGCGCGTCGTGATCGCCGATGTTTCCGGACATGGTGCCAGGGCTGCGTTTATCATGGCCATCGTCAGAACTCTTTTTCGGATAACCACGACGTATTTCATGGATTTGCAGGAAACTCTGACTCTCGTGAATACGCATCTCTGTCAAATCATCGGAAAAGAACCGGATTTTGTAACTGTTTTCGCTGCGGATATTGATTTTCATCGTAACATTATGGATTATACCAATTGTGGACATTGCCCGGGAATGTTGAAAACGGCCGAAGGTTCGATCCTGAAATTGGGGTCGCTGTATCCCATGCTTGGTTTCTTCAATCAGAGTTTCCAGCCCGGAAGTGTGCCTTTCGACATCGGCAGTGAGCTTTTTTTGTTTACAGACGGATTTTATGAATGGCAGCCAAGCCCCGGCAAGTTTTTGGATCTTGATCGTTTTTGGTCTCTTGCTGAAGACTCCATTCGACAAGATGGCCCTTTTCTTGATATCCTGATGCACAAGCTGGATAGCTTGGCTCAAGATCAAACCAGCTTCAGGGATGACCTGACCGCTTTGTGGGTGAAGACAGGGTAGTCGTGCATATTTATTATTTGACCACAAGAGCAACATCGTACGCCAGCAGGCGACTGGCCAAAGCCGCGGTTAAAATCCTGTCCGATACCATTTCTGACAGGGACACCCTGTTTAATCTCGATCTTGCGTTGTCCGAAGCATGCGCCAATGTCGTTCGGCATGCCTATCGCGATATCGAACCCAAGGATCTTGAAATAATCATTCGGGTTTCTCCTGGAAACTGGATTGAATTGGAGATTTCCGACTGGGGCCATGGTTTTCCCAAATGGCCGGTTGAGCCCAAAAATCCCGAACCCGAGGCAGAGGGGGGAAGAGGGCTTTACATTATGTCCGAGTTGTCGGATACGTTTGAAGTTCGGAAGAATGATGGCAAAAATACCATTTATATACATGTAATTGTGAAGGATGAACAATGGAAACCTTTAGAATAGAACAGAAAGATGATACCATTATCATCGCCCTCACAGGAGAAATTACTCTTGAAATCACTTCGGAACTCAAACGGGATGTCGATGACTCCCTTTTTGAAAGTGTTTTTGAGAATCTCATAGTTGACCTTGCGGAGATCACCTTCATGGATAGTTCCGGAATTGGTTTTCTCGTGGCTCTGAATACGAAAATCATGGGGCTCGGCAAGAAAATGTATCTGTTCAAGCCCAGTAATCAGGTCAGCAAGACCTTGGAATTGGTGCAGCTCAATAATTTTTTCAATATACTGGAAGACGACGACGATTTGTTGACGATACTGCCGGAGTAACAGTTCGATGCAGTATTTTTATTTGGGGGTATGGTAGCATTTGAGATAACAGTAGGATAAATGGGGGCTTTTTCGGCTTTTCTGCCGGGATCATAATTACATGTCTTATTATCTGACATTTTTTTTCGACACAAAGTGGGATCCTGCTAGGTTGAAGCCCAGGCAAAAGTCTGATGGCAGTGTAGACCATTACGACCTCGGCTATGTTGAAAACGTGGTTGTCATGCAGGCTCTGGCGGAACTTCACCCGTTGGACCCGGAGCAGTCCCCGGAAGTGCCGGCGGAATATATTTGTCAGAGCAGTACGGACGTTCTCGGGAAAAACGTATCGTTGAATCCCGACAATCCAGCTCAGATACTGTCAGATGTAAATGGATATCCTGTCTTTTCCGAGGGAAAGATTTCCGTCAGACAGATTTTGGAAATTCCGGGAGATGTGGATTTTCATACGGGAAATATCTTGTTTGTCGGGGATCTTGTCATTCAGGAAAACGTACTGGATGGTTTTTCCATACAAGCTCGTAATATTTTGGTAAAACAGCACATCGGTGCCGCTTCAGTGCAGGCGCAGCGATCCGTTGTTGCAGAAGCAGGAGTCAAGGGACGCGGGGAAGCAGTAATCAAAGCCGGGAAAAGCATTCGCTTGCCTTTTTGCGAAAATGCTACACTGGTTGCAAATGATAATGTTCTTATCAACGGTTCCTGCATGCATAGCGAATTGTACGTGGGAAAACAGCTCGCCATACGGGGGAGATTATTGGGCGGAACCGTGTATTGTCATCAAAATATTTATGTAGAAGAACAACTTGGGGGAGGGATGGCAACGGAAACTACGCTGCGAGTGGGGTATGACCCCTTCTCGTTGCTCAAAGTCGAAGAGATTGAAAGAGATCTGATAAAGCTTGAAACTGTTTACCAACGCATTCAGGCAAGGAGCGGCGAAGGTCCACTGAATCCGGAATTGACTGCCAAGATCGAACTTATCGAACGAAAGATGGCTGTTTATCAAAAACAGCTGAAAAAGTTGTGGGAAAAAATTTATCAACATGATAATTCGCCGATAAGTACCATAGTCGTACCAGGTTCGATACGTCCAGGAGTAGACATCAATATAGGGGATGCGCGCCTGTATGTGGAAGAAAAACTGGAAAATGTTCGACTGAGTAAAAAGGGTTCTGAAATTGAAGTTAATTCTCCAGCAATGCCAAAGAAGTAATCTATGGATATCGCAACCCTTATAGGAATTGTCGGCGGTTTTGGTCTTATTGTGGGCGCCATCGCTGTTGGTGGCGGGGTCGGGGGGTTCATTGATATTCCTTCTGTTATCATAGTTGGCGGCGGAACATTCATGGTTACTTTCATCATGTTCCCCATGGCAGTTGTGCTTGGGGCCATAAAAGTTGCCATGAAGGCTTTTTTCGCCTCCCCACCGAATCCACAGGACAATATTCGCCAAATTATTCAGCTGGCTGAAACAGCACGCAAGGAAAGCCTTGTCGCTCTGGAAAAAGCCAATGTTCAGGACCCTTTCCTGCAGCGAGGTATCCTTCTTGTCGCTGATGGAACTGAAGAGTCGTTGGTCCGGTCTGTCATGGAGCACGAGATCGACCATATGAAGATCCGGCATCGCCGTGGTCAGACCGTGTTCAAGAAAATGGGCGAAATGTCACCGGCCTTCGGTATGATCGGCACATTGATCGGCCTCGTGCGTATGCTGCAGTCATTGGATGATCCCTCGTCCATTGGTCCGGCCATGGCTGTCGCTCTTCTGACGACTTTTTACGGCTCTGTTCTGGCTAACCTGTTCTTTTTGCCCATTGCCACCAAACTGGCGGAACGGTCGCAGGAAGAAATCAGCTACATGGAAATCACCACTGAAGGCGTATTGGCCATTCTAAATGGCGAACATCCCAACATCGTTAAGGAAAAACTCGCCTCCTTTCTGCCGCCTTCCATGCGTGAGAGTAGTGGGTAATTCATGGCTCCACCAAAAAATGAACCAAAGCCCGCACCACCGCCTCCAAAAAAGTGTGATGATGAGTGCGAAGAGGGGTTGCCGGGGTGGATGGCCACATTTGCCGACATGGTTTCCCTGCTGCTGTGCTTTTTTATTTTGCTGCTGTCCTTTGCCAATCAGGACATCACGAAATTCAAAACACTGATGGGCTCCATCAAGGACGCTTTCGGGGTGCAGGTCAAACGCAAAGGTGAATTCGCTGCGCTCTCTCCCTCGCAGTATTCTCGCAAGGAAGTGGCCCTGGATCAGGACAATAATATGATTCTGGGCATGGTCCTGGAACTGAAAGCGCTGGTCCTTGACAGCGAAGAGCTGAAAAAAACCGCTGACGTGAGCCAGGATTCCAATGGAGCCGTGATGCGTGTTCCTGATTCCGTGCTTTTTGAACCGAATTCCGCTGAGCTGAAACCGTCTGCCGCTCCCGTATTCGATGCGGTGATCAAAATGCTCAAGGAGCATACCTTCAATCTTGTGGTACGGGGGCATACCAGTGACCGTTTCACGGAAACGGGCAAATATCCAACCAATTGGGAGCTTTCAGGAGCCCGGGCCACAGCAGCCTTGCGTTATATCATGAAGCATGGTGATATTCCGTCATCGCGTCTGAAAGCTGTAGGATACGCGGATTCTCAGCCGCTGTTTCCTAATAATACGGATACGAACAGGCGATTGAACGCACGTATGGAATTTTATTTCCACCTTCCAGAAATCAAAGGCTGGTAGCATGTCGGGTTCGGATGCCGCAGCATACGAGTCTCATCCTGTCATAGAAGCCGGTGAATTGATCGATATCACCCTGGAATGGCCAGCCGGCAAGACTTGGCGTCTTGCCGGCAGGGCAGGGACCAGGCGTGAGCTGGATCTGCTCAAAAATTTTCAATGGGAAACCAAAAATCTGCCGGTTTTGCTGGGCGCTGGTCTGGGAGCCGCTCTGGAGACACTTCTTGAGCGGACATCCGGACCTGTGGCTGTTGTGGACAAGGAAATTCCTATTCTGGAGGTCAGCAAGCTGCAAGAGCGGTATGCGGCTGAGGATCGGATTTTCTGGGTTTCAACTTCGGACTCAAATGCGGCGCTGAAAATGTTGACGCAATGGCAGATGCAGCATCAGGGATTGCCATTCGCGCCGCTGACGCATCCCATGTATCTGCGTATCGACCGTGAGTATTACGGTCAGTTGCAGGATCAGCTGCAGGCCAGCGGAAAATTCGATTTTTGGGCAAAGGCACGCTACGCCAAGTTCAAGTCCTGGCCTCCGCGTATGCTTCTCGTCACCAGTCAGTATTTTTTGATGGGGGAAATTCTGGCGGCCTGTGACCGCCTGAAGGTCCCGTATCTGCTGGTCAATCTCGAAGACAAAGAGATTGCAAGCCAGGAGTTTGTCGAAAAACTTCTGCGCGCTGTGCTGGAATTCCGTCCGGATTTTATTTTTACCATAAATCATCTGGGGGTCGACAAGGAAGGCGTTCTTGTGGATCTGCTGGAGCGTCTGGAATTGCCCCTGGCTTCGTGGTTTGTGGATAATCCGCATCTGATTCTCTACCTTTTCAATAAGGTTATCAGCGATTATACGGCCATTTTTACCTGGGATTCGGATAATATTGCTTCCTTGCAACAACAGGGATTCCAGCGGGTTTTTTATTTGCCGCTCGGAACGGATCCGCAACGGTTTCGTCCCGGGGTGCAGATTCCGAACAGTTCCTTTTTCCATACCGACGTGTGTTTTGTCGGAAATTCCATGCATTACAAGGTCGGTCAGCGTCTCAAGGCATCGCGTCCGGCCAGAGAGTTGCTCCGGACCTACAAGGCCGTTGCTGCCGGGTTCGGCAATTCCAATGAAGCGTCTGTTTTGCAGTATCTCCGGCAGGAGCACTCCGACTTGCTGCCTTTTTTTGAACAGCTCGAAACAGCCGAACGTCGGCTGGCCTACGAGGCCATGATTACCTGGGAGGCGACCAGGCAATACCGCTTGGGCTGTTTGAAAGGCATATTTGATTTTCAGCCGTTGATAGTGGGGGACAAGGGGTGGCATCTTTCATTGAAAACGGAAAATCGTCCCTGGCGTTGGCATAAGGAGGTAAATTATTACGAAGACTTGCCCTGGTTGTATCCTCTTGCTAAAGTGAATTTTAATTGTACCAGCAAGCAAATGAAAGGGGCGGTCAACCAACGGGTTTTTGATGTCCCCGCAACAGGCGCCTTCGTGCTTACGGATTGGCGTGAGCAAATCGAACAATTGTTTGTACCTGGAAAAGAAGTCATTTGTTATGAGCATCCGGATGAAGTTCCGGATCTTGCAAAGTATTATCTGAATCATCCAGGTGAACGGCAGAGAATTGTCGATGCAGCGCGAGAGAGGATACTTATCGAACATTCTTATCAGCATCGCCTTATTTCCTTGATGGAAAAAATGCGTTCTGTGTTCGGTTGAAAGTTTTTGCTATGGTGCCCGCTGTATAACCTTACAAAATCCTAGGATTGCCAAGCTCTTCAAGCCCTGCTACTCTCAAATAGTATTTGGGCACAAATACAAAATCCGAGAACACAATTATAAGAGATTCGAGATGAAAATATCCTGTGTCAGGTGTGGCAAAAAGATAGATTCACCCAATGTGTATTGCAAGGAATGCCAAAAAGACATGGGCATCGCCATTGGTTCGCCTCCGCGTTCCAAGCGGCGGTGGTACACGTATATCATCATCTTGCTGATTATTGCATTTGCCGGATACTATGTGATGTATCTTGATCACGGTGAAATTGTTACAAAAATTTCCACAGTGGCCCAGGATGTCGAAAACAAAGCCGAGGAATTGAAACAGATAGTTTTCAATCAACTGCAGATTGAAGAAACCAAGGATGCGGATGCGCATCAGGAATTGGTTATTGCAGAAATTGCAGAAACCCAGAAGCTGGACCAAAGTACGCCCCAGGAGCCCAAGCGGGAACTTCCTGAAGTTTCTCAAAGCGATGAAGTAAAAGAACCATCTGTTGCACCGGCTGCCGACGAGGCCGTGGGCGCTCCAGAAGAAAAATCAGAGACTGCAGTTCCCGACGCTACCCCCCCCGCGGAACCTGCAACGGAAGAAGTTAAGACTGAAGCACCCAGCCAGGAGGCTGTGGCTGCAGAGCCCGCAGCCGAACAGCCGGAAAGTACTCCGGAGCAGCCAGTCGAGGCTCCGGCAACAAGCCCGGAACAGACCGCATCCGACACAGAAGCGCCTCAGGAGTCAGCTGCAACCGTTGCCGAACAAGCGCCTGCGGAGACTCCGGAGCCGACAGCCCCGGCGGAACAAGTAGCTGCCAAGCCCGACAACCCCTTGTTGCATGTGGGCATTCAAATCTACTATTTGAAGAATAAGGGTGCAGACGTAAAAGTGCAGCAAAAATTGCAAGAAGCCGGTTACACCAATGTGGTTGCTCAAGGTAAATGGCCTGGAGCTTTCAACGATCAAAATGTCTTTTGTCGCAGTGAAGACCAGCCTGGTGTGAGTGAAATCATGGCGATATTGGGTGACAACTGGTACCAGTACTACTTCAACGGCGAACGTATCAGCAGTATTGTCAAAAAGATTTTCCGGACAGACGAATCCATTCAATTTTTAATTATTCCGAAATGACGCGTTTGTAAGATTTTTTTCGAACGCAGTCTTGTGTCCCCATGCAGTGTGCTGCTCTGGAGATGTTCAGACGCTTCTTTCTGTAGTCTGATTTTTAGACTGTTCTGATCCCCATAAAACGAACTTGATGCATGTAAGAAAAGCCCCGACAGGCGACTGCCGGGGCTTTTTCAGTGATTGGTTGCAGAGGCCGAGGTAGGGGCACCATCTAATGGTCAAAGTAGTCGGCTCGCGGGTGGGTGTTGAGTATGTGGGTTTGCGCTCCCAATTCGTAGATAAGCACAATGGCGAAAACTATTACGAGAAACCATCCGAAATAACGCCAGAAGCCTTTTTTATACTTGATCAGCAGCGCACCGGGAAGAATTCCAAAAATCAGGTCGATGCCTACGCCACCCACAAGACCTATGGCGTTCAGAAAGATATGGGGAAAGGCAAGGGCGATCACCAGTGGAGGGAAAAAAGTCAAAAAGGAAGAGAGCAGCTTGTTTTCCGTTTTCAGATAGGTGGAGCACAAATCACGGATAAAGCTGCTCAATGCCGTACCGTTGGCCATATAGGCCGCGGTCATTGCCAGCAAGGCAAAGACCAGCGAGCAGGTCATGAACATGGGGGTCTTCATGAGATGCGAAAGAGGCACTGTGGCCGGGACATTCGTATGATAGGCGGCCAGAATCGTGTTTCCGCCGGGTCCCCCCAGAGGAAGGGCTCCGATGACGACCACCACCCAGATGATATTCATGATAAGACCAATGCCAGTGCCCAGGGCAAAAGAAGTTCTGATGGCCTTTTGATCGAACTGCATGGAGCGGGCAAGGGTGGGGATCATATTGTGAAAATGAAAGGCCGTGACCACAATGGGAAGGGTGCTTGGTAAAAATCCCCAGTCACTAAAGCTCATCCGGGATGTTTTGACATCCCCGGCGCAGATAACGACCAGAATTGCGAACGTGATCCACATCAGGATCATTATCAGCGTGTTGCCGCGCCGCATGAGCGCCATACCGAACAGAGAAAGCACTGAGGCGAAAATGAAGAAAAGCAGTGCGAGCAGCCAGTGCGCTACCGGAAACAGACTGTCGAGAACATCGGCTGCGCCGCTGATGTAGGCCACAAGCAGTCCGTACAGGATGATGATGTTGGCTACCACCGAAATCCATTTGCCGGCAGTACCCAGTTCGTGCTGGAAAAAAGTCGGCAGGTCAGCTGTTTCCGAGCGGGTCAGGCTTTCTTGCCCGGCCAGAATGCAGGCTGTGGAAAGCATGCAGATCCACATCAGTACGATGCCGAAAATCGATGGCCATAGCCCTGAAAGACCGGTTTTGATGGGCAGCGCGAGAATACCAGCTCCAAGCATGTTGCCGGTAACCACGAACGACATGGAAAGAATCAGGCCAAAGCCGACCTTGTTTTTCATGTATCCCCCTGGTGTATATGTGTTCGTCTGGTTAAGAGCCTTAAGCCGGGATGTACTGTCACAGAAGGATCAGCACAAAACCATGCTTACAGCCAGCCCGCCTTTGGAGGTTTCGCGGTATTTCGAATTCATATCGCGTCCGCATTCGGCCATGGCCCGGATAGTCGCATCCAGTGGCACTTTCTGATAGGCCTGCACGCCGTTCATGGCAATGAGGTAGGCATTGTATGCCTTGACGGCGCCCATGGCATTGCGTTCGATGCACGGTATCTGGACGTATCCGCCCACAGGATCGCAGGTCAGGCCGAGGTGGTGTTCCAGAGCCACGGATGCGGCATGTTGTATGGCGTATGTCGAACCATTGTGCGCGCAGGCCAGCAGCGCGGCAGCCATGCTGGAAGCAGTACCCACTTCTCCCTGGCAGCCCACGTCCGCGCCGGCAATGGACGCGTTGCTTTTGCATAGAAAACCCACCAGTGTGGCGGCAAGCAGCCCGCGTCGAATTGCCTTGTGACTCAGTTTCAATTCGTTCCGCATCATATATATGATACCCGGTAATACACCGGAGGCTCCGCAGGTGGGAGCGGTCACAATGCGGTGTCCTGCGGCGTTTTCTTCGGAAGCGGCCAGTGCGTAGGCATCCAGGCTGGAGAAAAAGCAGTCCTGTCTTGAGGTCAGAGCACAGGCTCGTTCGTACAGGCAGGAGGCCTTGCGGTATAAACCTATGGGCCCGGGGAGAACGCCTTCCGCATCCAGACCGGATTTGACGGCCCCGTCCATGGCCTCGATGATCTGATCCAGCCCTTCAAGTATGGTGTTCCTGTCCGCACCCGTGATGGCGGTTTCGTTGGCCAGCATCATGTCCCAGACAGCCAGCCCGTTGGCATTGAGCAGTTTTTCCACATCCGCCATGTTCGAATAGGCATGAACGGGTTTGCCGCGTTCGTCCGGCGCCCATCCCTTCCATTGGATGAATCCGCCCCCAACGGAATAATACTCGCGGGAAAGCAGTTCGTTGCCCTGGGCGTCTTTCAGGGTGATGATCATGACATTGCTGAATTCGCCCTCAGGTTCGGGATTTCCGAAAACAACGTCCGCAGGAGCAATAGTCAGTTCGGCACCTTTGATCGCAACGGGATTGGCCGTGTCAGGGTGTTCGGCAAGCGCATCCAGCACCGAGGCCGGACATTGTTCCGGTGAGTTGCCCATCAAACCGGCCACTGCGGCACGATCCGTACCATGGCCTTTGCCTGTGGCGCTCAGACTTCCTTTGAGTTCAACATTTACGGAGGTAGCCGCGGAAATTGTATCAGAATGAAGGCCGGCGGCCAGTTGGATGAAATTGTAGCCGGCTGCCATGGGCCCGATGGTGTGCGAACTGGATGGTCCGGGCCCTATTTTCAGAAGTTCGAATATGGAAAGGTCAATAGCCATTGCATTCTCCTGTTGCATGCGTACGCTGAAACCAAATGATTTTGCGAACAAATATGTGCGGTTAGAATATGCCCTAAATGTTCTGGACAGGCAAGCAGCAGTCTGCCAGGGCGACTATTGAAAACAGGTGACTTTAGAAAAAAGCCATTCAAGATAGTATGAAAAATGAGATTTTTTAGAACGGGCGTTGCGTACGCAACGCCCGTAAGCCGGTTATTTGGGAAGGTTGATGTCGTATTTTTTGATTTTGTTGTCCAGGGTAGTCCGCGTGATGTTCAATAATTTTGCAGCTTCACTTTTATTCCCGGATGTTTGCGCGAGTGTTTCCTCAATGGCCAGCTTTTCCACTTCCTGCAGAGATTTGCCAGCCATACTCAGGTTGCCTTGGATTTCACTGTCGCAGGTGGCTTCAGTTTCGGCAATGGCAGTCGGCAGATCGCGTTCGGAAAGATATTCTCCCACAGAAAGGATTACTGCACGCTCAACGGCATTTTCCAGTTCGCGGACATTGCCCGGCCAGCAATAATGGACAAGTCTGTCCATGGCCGACGGGGTAAATCCTTTGACGGCTTTTCTGTTCTTTTGGGAAAATTTTTTCAGGAAATGATCGGCCAGCAAAGGAATGTCGTCAGAGCGCTCCCGTAAAGCCGGGATGCGCAGATTGACCACGTTCAGACGATAGTAGAGGTCTTCCCGAAAATTTCCCTTTTCCGCCTCGGCGAGCAGATCCCTGTTGGTGGCGGCGATGATCCGGACGTCAACCTTGATGGGGCGGTCGCTGCCCACCCGCTGGATCTCGCGTTCCTGAATGGCCCGCAGCAGCTTTGATTGCATGGGCAGGGGGATTTCTCCCACCTCGTCCAGAAATATGCTGCCCTTGTCCGCTTGCATGAACCTTCCGTCGCGTCGTTTGTCCGCGCCGGTAAAAGCTCCTTTTTCATGTCCGAACATTTCGGACTCCAGAAGCGTTTCGGTCAACGCGGCGCAATTGACCGTGACCAGCAAGGCGTCCTTGCGGCTGCTGTTGGCATGGATGGCCCGGGCGAACAATTCCTTGCCCGTACCGCTTTCGCCGAAAATAAGCACGGTGGCCTCTGTTGCGGCAACGGTTTTGACCATTTCCACAAGTTCCCGGATAGGGCGGCTTTTGCCGATGATGTGCTGCAAACTGGCGTCTTCGGATATGCGCTGTTTCAGGCTTTTGTTTTCTTTCAGCAGTTCCTGATGTTCCAGCGAACGATCTAGAGTGAGTTTCAGTTCGTCAAAATTCAGTGGTTTGGTCAGGTAGTCGTAAGCACCGAGTTTCATGGCCTCCACGGCAGTACCCACGGAGGAATAGGCGGTCATGATGATAACCGGGATGGCCGGGTTGATTTTTTTGATTTCACTCAGCGCTTCGATGCCGCCCACATTGGCCATGCGTACGTCCATCAGTACGGCATCGCAAGGGGATTCCTTGACCTTTTCTATGGCATCGGCGCCGTCTTCTACTCCCACCGGACGATGCCCCCAACCGGATAGAATGGTCAGAAGCATGGACAAGTGAGCTTTGTCGTCATCAACAACCAAAATGGATGCACTCATTCTTTATACCTTATTGTATCAGGGGAATACGCAAAACAAAGTGCGTACCGCCAGGCCCCGTGTGTTCTATCTCAATGCTGCCGCCATGGGCTTCGACAATTTTCTGGACAATGGCCAGGCCCAGTCCGGTGCCGGTTGTTTTTGTCGTGAAATAGGGATCAAAGATCTTTTTTTGAGCATCCTCCGGAAGCCCTGATCCGGTATCCTTGATGGACAGGATCAGTGTGTCTTGAATTTTCCGGGCCCCCACATCCAGAGTGCCTCCCTGAGGCATGGCCTGAATGGCATTGACATAGAGATTGATCAGCGCCTGGGTCAGCCTGTCCGGATCCACCTGAACGGATTCCAGCGCATGGTCGATTTCAGTGACTATGCGTACGTTGGCCGCGTCGGCTTCTTGTTTTACCAGACGCAGCGAGCTTTCCAGCAGGTCTGCAATTTTAGTTTCAGACAGTTTGATGTCGGCCGGCCGGGTCATTTCCAGTAGTTCGCTGATGACGCGGTTGAGGCGATCGACTTCCGCAGTCATTACCTGCGCAGCCTTGCGGTTTTCACTTTCCGCAGGAAAGAGCGAGCCGAAATAGGTGGCATAGCCTTTTATGGAGCTGAGCGGATTGCGTACTTCGTGCGCGACTCCTGCTGCCAGGCGTCCGATAGCGGCCATTTTGTCTTTTTTGCGTACTTCTTCCTGGAGTTGACGAATCTGACTCAAATCACGCAGCAGAATCAACAAGCCGACATAGCCGCCGTCTTCCGTACGTATCTCGGTAATAGCGGCGGTCGCTGGCATCATCTGACCATCAACTTGTTGCAACTCCAGCTCTTTTTCTACAACAGGATGACCTTTCCCCAGAAGCTTGTGCAGATCCCAGAGGTCGGAAGGCAGCAGATCCGCAGCTTTTTTCCCTTTGCTCTTCGATTCCCGTACGTCGAGCATCCTTTCGGCAATGGCGTTGATAAACGATACGCGGCTATCCGGTCCGCAGACAACAATGCCTTCAGGCATTGTCGAGACGATCTCCCCGGCCAGGGCGCGCGTATCCTGCAACAATTTGCGGGAGCGCGCGTAGCTTTGCGCCCAGAACAGGGAAACCACTCCGACCAGACCGAGCAACAGCAAAATACTGGAAATAAGCAAGGTCTGGCGGTTGTCTTTGGCAATGGCTTCATTGAAAGGCGAGGCGTCCATGCCGATGAAGATGACCGGACGCTTATCCGGGTCCAGGAGTCTGTTCTGCTGGAGTCCGCGCATCCAGGTCGGGCAGCAATCAAAGTCTTTTTCCGAAGTCTCAGAGTTCATACCGTGATGCATGTGCCCTCTGTGGCGTCCGTTACCTCCCCGAGTGGAGAATCGATTGCCGCGAATGGGGATGAAGAGTTTGTAGGCTTCGAATGCTTCCGGCTCATCCTGCTGCTTGGCCATACGCCATTGGGTTTTATTGGAGGCTTTCAGGCTGGCAAGAACCTCTGGCGGCATGAATTGTTTGCCGATTTTTGCCAGGTCATTGTGGGCCAGGATGACTCCTGATGGAGCCACAATGGCTATATACAAAATATCAGGCAGTGAAGCGGTTTCCCGCAGCAGCGTCTGCATGTCGGGACCGGTCCCGAACATTCCCATCATTCCTGTCCGGGCGCCCGCCTCAAAAGATTTGATCAGGGCCGCGCCTTTTTCGCCCAGCACCCTGCCCATGTATTGCTTTTCCCGGTGGTAGTTCATCCAGGCCAGTGCGAGCACCACGGCTACCAGAATGAGGCTGATGCCTATGGCCGCCCAGGATGAAACAAAACCCGGTGTCCTTTGTTCGTGTGTCATGATTTGTCCTTAGCGCTTTCGCCTTAAAATGTCTAATCTTGGGACAGTGTATTCATTTTGTGTCTAATTTTTAGACTTTTTGAACCGCATAAACAGTGTCCGACAGAGCTGCTTTTTGGGATATCTTTTTGATTAATTTAATTATTTTAGTATCTTATAATTTAAAATTTGAGTTTGGCATTGCTTTTGCCTTAGTGAATGCAAAGCCTGTTCACAATTACTAAATGAAAAGGAAAAAATAACATGAAAAAGATAATTTTTGCTCTGGCTCTGGTTTTTACTCTTGGTTTCGGACTGAATGCAGTCAATGCCCAGGCCGGGTGCGGTGGGTACGGTTACGGAACCTCTGACCACAGTGGCTATCACCATGGAAGCTACGGCAATTCCAACGACGGCTATCATCATGGCGGTAACCATCACGGCGGCTACGGCAATCTCAACGGCAATGGGTATCACCAATAAAGGGCAGGGCTTCAGCTTTTTAAGCGTAAGGTCTGTTTAAACACACCAACTTGGAGGAACATATCATGAAAAAGACTATTCTCGCACTGGCACTGGTTCTCGGTCTTGGCATCGGTTTGAACGCTACCAATGCGTTGGCCTGGTGCGGCGGTTACGGCAATGGAAACGGCGCCGGGTATCACCATAGAGGTGGCGGTATGGGCGGCGGTATGGGTGGCGGTTGTAATTTCGCAGCCATGCAGAACAATCCTGATTTTCAGAAATTTCTGGATGCCACCAAAGAACTCAGGGCTTCACTTGCTGCCGATCGCGGTGAATTCCGGGCCCTGATGGCCGGTCAGAATCCTGACCCCGCGCGTGCCAGGGCATTAAGCGAAAGTATTTTCACGAAAAGAACCGAACTTGCAGAAAAGGCCCAGGCAATGAACGTCTCCTGGAATTGCAGAGGAGCCGGCATGGGCTACGGACAGGGTGCCGGATGTAATGGAACCGGACCTGGCCCTCGCAAGGGAATGAGAAACTAAATGCAGTTTGGCGGGGAAAGGCTCACCTTTCCCCGCCGGAAAAGGATGGATGGATATGCGACATCTACGAAAACTCGGCTCGATGTTTATTGTAATTTTAGGAATACTGTTTTTGGCTGGCTGCGGACGCCATTGGCCAGCCAACGGATATGGTCCTCACGGTTTTCACCAGGGGATGGCACCAGGTGGCTGGGAGAGATCAGGTTACTGCGCTGACGACAGTTTTTGGGACGGCAGATAAAAGGAGAAGATCATGTGGCAATGTTTTGGAGGCGGGTTCGGACCCGGTGGCGGGTTTATGGGCGGAGGATTTATGGGACCAGTTTTGACAATTGTTATCGTACTGCTTGCAGTGTTCGTTGTTGTAAAGCTGGTTCAAGGCGTACAAGGCAATAAAGGAAGCAGATCTGACAAAGATGATTCTCTGGAAATTTTGAAAGCTCGATACGCGCGTGGTGAAATCTCGGACGAGGACTATCAACGGATGAAAAGAGTTTTGCATTGATGGATGCATTTGCTCCAGGTTAACGAACACCTGGGAAAAGAAACTGATATCAGTTTCCCTTTGAATGGGAAGGAAAAGAACGTCGGCATCACCAAATTTCCGTGATATTTTTACCAGCCAGGCCCCTCCTGAGGTCTGGTTTTGTTTATTTTTAGTCCAATGATTCAGGGGGGCCTCTGCGCAATTTTCAATGAGATCCTGTTGCAAAAGCTCAGTCTTTCAACTAAAGACCAGACCTAGGCTGTTTTTCAATGCCAGGGGAACAAGGCATGGCAGCAATTCCAAAAACAAATTTTTACTTACCATTTACAAGTTGGAGGATAAGTACTGTGCGCAACAAGTTTCTTTTTATATTTTGCCTGCTTGTTTCATTAGTTCTCGTGGGATGCGGCGATGATGTCACCAAGGATCCAGACAAGTTGCTGCAAACAGTAAAGAATTCTGCCCTGGGCGGCGCGTACAGCAGTTATTCGTATTTTAATAATGCCTCCTGGAAATCCATCAAGAACAAAGATGACAGTTATCTGGTCCAATTCGAGGCCGAATACGATATGCCCAAGATAATTGGAACCTCCTGCAAAAAGGAAGAGTTCGAGAAGTGGTCCCCAGAAGAACAGAAAGCCATCAACGGCATGATGCATGTTGCTGTTTTTGATATGGAAAATGATGAGGTCATCCCCCGCTTCAGCGGTTGGGGCCTCAATTGCGCCAATGGTGAAACCAAAAGTTTCAATGATGCCAAGATGAACACTCTCAAGGAAATCAAACAGAATGGCTGGTTCTCTGACTGTGAAACCATGCAACAACTCGCAAAAATTTGTATGCAGGCTCCGGCCCCGAAAACGTCAGAAGAACCCAAGCAATAGTTTCAAACATTCAATACATTCGAAAGCGGCGTCGGAAATTCCGGCGCCGCTTTTTTTTATTCAACTGGTAAATAAAGTTTTCGTGGCTTGAGACGTTTGTTTATGTGAGTTGCCGTGTTCAGGCTTGACCAGGCAGTCCCCCTTTGGATGGGCAGATATTTGGCGTGTATTTCAAGTTGAGAGTAAGCCCGGTTGATTCTCAGGCATTCGACCATCCTTGAAAACTGCTTCTTCCTTGCTTCAACCAGCCTTGTGGCGTTTCGTTTGAATTTCAGAGCGCGCTGACATCAGAAGTGGCGTCTCCAATATTTTGGTTCAAGATATTCGCTCGAAATAAGCAAATCTCCTTTCCTCTTCATTTTTCCTTCATGATGCTCATTTAGTTTTCCTTCAAGCGGCAGGAAACGTTTGCCCTCTTTGAGGCAGCGCCAGTGCCGGGACAAAATCAATTACAGGAGATTTATCATGAAGAAACAATTGATCACCATTTTTATGACTTGTGTTATGGGCAGCATTTTACTGATGCCGGGAATGGGATTCGCGGATTCTGAAAAGGGCGAGATAACCTCAGGAACCATTCAGGTAACCACACAATCCGAGTCGGAATATCCCTCAATGGCACAGATCTCCATGGACCAGGCCGTGCAGGCTGCATTGAAAGCGGTTCCGGGACAAATATTGAAAGTTAAAATCGATGATGAAGACGGTTTTCTGGTCTACGGCGTAGAGGTCGTGACTCCTGACAACACCATCATGGAAGTAATGCTGGATGCCGGTTCGGGAAAGGTTCTGGCCATGCACAAGGATAAAAAGGACCACGAGTATCGTAGTGGTCACGAAGAGCACGATCATGAACACGAAGAACATGAACGCGAACACGAAGAGCATGAACGGGATTAATGAATTTGTAAACTAATTCCCCCTGGAGCCAGATTATTTAGGGCGACGGGGGGGCGCCCATGGTCGGTCGGTTCGTGCCCGGCCATGGGCAAAGCAAGGTACCCGATATGATCAAGATAAAAAATCTTAAAATGAACATGGATGGCAAAGACGTACTCAACGGCATTGATTTGCATCTGAGCCCCGGCGATGTCTATGGCCTTCTGGGCTCCAAAGGTGCGGGAAAATCATCGATTATATATGCTTTGCTGGGTTTGCGCTCCTATTCAAGCGGCTTTGTAAGAGTTTTGGGGCATGATCCCGCGAGTGATGCTGTTGCCATTCGCAGACACACGGCCTTGATGCCTGAAAAATCCGAACTGTACGAGTCCATGACAGCTGTGGACTACCTCGGCTGGTACGGGCGCCTTTATGGTATGCAATCATCCGATTCGGATTTGGACGAGCTTCTGGAAAAAGTGGGACTCAGCAGCGTGATGCATCTCTCCATCAGTTCCTATTCCAAAGGAATGCAGCAGCGTCTGGTTTTGGCCAGGGCTCTGTTGACTCATCCCAAATTACTGATTTTGGACGAATCTACCAGCTGCTTTGATTCCAAAGGCAGGCGTGAAATTCATGATCTGCTGACTCAATTCGCCAGGGAGAACAATAGCGGCGTACTGATTTGTACGCGTATTCTGGATGATGTTGCCCGTTTCTGCAACAAAATCGGAATCATCGACAACGGACAAACCTGTATCGAGGGAGAGCTCGGCGCACTTCTTGCGGAATTTGGAGACGGCAAAAGCCATCTTATACGGCTGGAATCAACTCCAGATTTTACTACAATTCCGGACAAGATGAAAATTCTGGGGAACGAGAGCGGCTGGTGGCGCGTCCAGTTCCTGACGCAATCATCCAAGGAGCTTTCCGCGCTTTGGGGCGAATTGTGGCAACTCGGTTGGAAGATTCAGGATGTTCGCTCGGATTCGTCCGGCCTGGAAGCGTTGTTCATGCGTCATACCGGGCACAAAGAACTGTTGGAAGAAGAGATTGCCCAATGAACAATGCATACGCAATACAGACAATACGCGCAGGTGCAGCCTGCCAACCAGTCGCTGCATTCAGCCTGCTAAGGGCGGACAGCATGGAACCGGATCTGTCCGGAACGATTCCGGCATCCGTATCCCTGATTCAACCTATCGAAAAGACAAATTTTTTACCATAAAAGCAAAGGAATTATCACATGTCGACCGCAACAGTGTCCTCTTTGAAAAGCGGATTTCTTCGAGTCCCCGAAGTTACCCTGGTGTTCTGGCTGATCAAAACGCTTTCTACAACTGTTGGTGAAACCGGAGCCGATTATCTATCTTTCGGGCTGGGCTGGGGAATGCCCCTCACCACTTTGCTGATGCTCGGCCTCATGGCCTGCGGACTGTATCTCCAGTTTTTCAAATTCAAACGCTACGTGGTCGCCAACTACTGGGGACTCGTTGTTCTGATGAGTATTGTCGGTACATTGGTGACGGACATGCTTGTGGATCTCGCAGGCGTGGGCCTGGTGCCCCTCAGCATCGCGTTTTCCGTCTTGATGCTGGCCGGGTTTGCGTTGTGGTATCGCAAGGAAGGAACACTCTCGATTCACTCCATAGACACGGGCAAAAGGGAATTTTTTTACTGGATCGTCATTCTTTTCGCTTTTGCACTAGGAACCGGTGTCGGAGATCTGATTTCAGAATCTCTGGCTTTAGGGTATGATGTGGCTCTACTGCTTTTTGCCGGGATGATCGGCCTTGTAATCCTGGCGTATTACACCCTGAAACTAAATGCTGTGGTCGCGTTCTGGATTGCCTATGTCCTGACCCGTCCACTGGGAGCCTCGCTCGGCGACTATCTGATTCAGGCTCCTTCCGAACACGGGCTTGGGATAAGCATGGGCACAGTCAATTTGGTATTCGCCATTGCGATAATCCTGCTTGCAACATTCGAGTGGTGTCGAACAAGGCATGTCTCCATTGAGGTTGTAGATGTCAATTAATATCGAACTGTTCGGAAATAAAAATGTGTTTTTTTCACGGAAAAGATACGTCAACATAATAGTAGTCTGCCTTTCATTGCTGACGATTCTGCTCACGGCGTTGCTCTGTTATATTGAAGAACAAGGCAATTTCCACGTCATCACACCCGATGAGGCCTATCGCTCTGCACAACTGGATCGGGATGAGCTGGAACAGTATGCCCGAAAGTTCCATCTCCGATCGATCATCAACCTGCGGGGAAAAAAGCCGGGCAAGGGATGGTATCTGGAAGAGATCAGAACAGCCCGTGATCTGGGTATCCGTCATTACGACTTTGACGGGATCGGCGCAAGCCGCCCTCCATCGGCCAAAGAGTTGAAAAAACTGCTGCATTTAATGGACACGGTCCCTCGACCGGTACTCATGCACTGCAAGGCCGGAGCGGATCGCTCCGGTCTCGCAGCCGCAATCTGGAAAGTGACGGAGGACGGAGCACCCGTAGGTGATGCAAGTAAACAGCTGTCACTGCGCTATGGGCATATGCCGTTCGGTCCGACCCATGTTCTGGATACGTATTTCGATTCATGGGGAACCGACGGAGTCTCCGGTGTACTCTCTCAAAAAAACAGTATGTTACCAAAGGAATAACAAGATGCATTTCATATCATTGGGATTGCGACGGGGCAAGGAGGCTTCCGTCCCACCCATTACAAGCCGTTTTAGTGTCAGTTTTGTCCATTTTCTTTTCAATTCCCGAGTAGTTGTTCATTGCATCGGAAAAACAAGACGCTTCTGCCTGGTGCACTTTCGTAAGGAATACGTCCGGCAACAGCTCTTGCTGCGTGAGGGAAATTGCCGTCAATGCGGCCATTGCTGCAACATGCTCTTAACCTGTCCCATGCTTACGAACGATCGAAAGTGCATGGTCCACGGTATATGCCGTCCGCTGTCCTGCAAAATCTTTCCCATCGACCAGCGAGACATAGCCGAAGTGGGGCTATGCGGCGGCAATTGTGGGTTTCATTTTGAAAAAACGGACCCGGATCAGACTTCACAAAGGAATAAGCTCGTATGATGCACCAGATCGTCATGTATTTAACATCCGCCATAGGGGAATACGGATACGCCGGCATACTGATGCTTATGGCCCTGGAGTCCTCCTTTTTTCCATTCCCCAGCGAAGTCGTGATACCGCCCGCGGCGTATCTGGCCGCCACAGGACAGATGAATCTCGGCATTGTCATCCTGAGCGGCTCCCTGGGAAGCCTCCTGGGGGCACTGTTCAACTACTGGCTTGCTGCGCGATTCGGCAGACCGTTTCTCGAAAAGCACGGCCGCCTGTTTCTGGTCAGTCCGGGCTCTTTGGAAAAGGCCGAACGTTTTTTCGACCGTCACGGACATATCAGCATGTTTACCGGCCGACTGCTGCCGGTGATTCGCCAATATATTTCGCTTCCGGCGGGCCTGGCCCGGATGAATATTTTCACATTTTGCGCCTCCACTTTCCTGGGGGCGGCAGTGTGGGTAGTGATTCTGGCTGCTTCAGGATATTGGTTCGGGCGAAACGAACAGCTGGTGTTGCAAAATCTGCGCTGGATCACCGTGTGCATATCTGTCGGATGTGGTATCGTCATCCTTGTGTACTTGAAAAAGTGGCGTCAGCGTCATTCCATCAGCAAATGAAGGCCGATTCTCTATCCCCTGATGTCCCAAAAGAGGTCCATGACATACGTGCTGTACAGCCAAGGAAAATCTCATGCGCATACTGATCGTCGATGATGAACAATCCCTGCTTGAACAACTCAGAGGCACTTTCGAAAGGCAGCGTTACCTGGTTGAAATCGCGTTTGATGGTGATGAGGCCCTGGAAAAACTTTTCGACGCACCGGTGGACCTGATCATTCTGGACATCATGCTCCCCAAACGGGATGGCCTCTCGGTGCTCCAGGCCATCAGAAAAACCGGGGACAACACCCCTGTGCTGATGCTCACCGCCAAAGGAGACATCGGCGACAAAATCAAGGGGCTTGACCTGGGAGCGGATGACTACCTGGCCAAACCCTTTTCACTGGATGAATTGCTTGCACGGGTTCGGGCTTTGCTGCGAAGGTTCGGCGGGCAGTCCGGCACTGTGTTGCAGGTTGCAGATCTGCGCCTTGACACAATAAGCCGCGAAGTGAGCAGGGGAAGCATGCCTTTGGACCTGACAGTGCGGGAATTTTCCATCCTTGAATTCTTTCTGTACAATAAGAACAGGGCCGTGTCCCGATTCAGCCTGGCCGAACATGTCTGGGGCGACGCTTTTGATCCTTTCAGCATGTCGAATTTCATAGATGTACATATCAAGAATTTACGCAAGAAAATCGGAGATTCCGACAGCACCATCATCCGAACCATTCGGGGCGTCGGGTATATCATCAAGGATGAAGCTCCATGACTGTCAGGCTGAAAATCACTCTGTTGATTACTGCTGCCGGATTTGTGGCCAGTCTCGTTTTTTCCTGTTTCATTCTTATGGAGATGATGGAACAGCCGTACCGCCTTATCGACGCGGAGTTGAAAAGCACAGCTGAACAGTTTGTTGAAAATTTCGCGAACGGCAAGGGCGCATCTTCCGTAACTCAAAGAGAGAACGAACAGTATTGGGTGGAAATCAGGGATTCTGAATCCGGGGCTTCTTTGTATCGTTCTTCCCTGGCAAAACGCATTGCAATGCAGTGGCCAGATTCTGACAGGGGCGATACCGTGGATTTTGATCTCCCGAAACATGATCCCAGGTACGCGGGAATAAAGGACGACACCTTCCGTGTAAAAATCGTCCCGGTTTCCAGCAACGGGAAAAAGTATCTGATTTGCATCGGCCGTCCCATCGAGAAACTACAGGAAGAGCTCGAAGACACTGTCGTGGGTGTTGCCGGAGGCCTGCTGTTTTCAGTACTCCTGCTGGCAGGGATCAGCTATTTTGTTGCGGGCATCATCCTGACCCCTATTCGTCAAATCAACGCGCAGGCAAGAGAAATCAGCGAAAAACATCTTGACCGGAGAGTTCCGACATCCGGCAACCATGATGAATTCGACACACTGGCGCATACTCTCAATACGGTTTTCGACCGATTGCAGCACGCCTTTTTACGGCAAAAACGTTTGCTTGCCGATGCCTCTCACGAGTTGAAAACGCCGCTTACCATGATGCGACTGGCCCTGGACGATATCCGTTCCGGAACAGGTGAGGCCGGGCCTGACCCGCAGGCGGAAAGCCACGAGCGGATGACCACGCAGGTGCTGCGTATGGAGCGCCTGGTAAAGAGCCTGCTGGATCTTTCTTCTTTGGAAATTGAAGCCACGGCAACAAGAAAGCCGGTGGACCTTGTTCCGCTATTGACGTCGCTTATCTCCGATTATCATTTTATAAGCGAGGCCTGCCGAATACGCATTGACACGGACCTTCCGGAACAGCTCATCGCAACCGGGGACGCGGAAAAATTGACCAGGGCCTTTTCCAATCTTCTGGACAACGCCCTTAAGTATAACACAGACGGTGGCTCTGTAGCCGTCTCCGCCAAAACGTCTGACGGTGGCGTCCTCATAGTAATGGGCAATGCGGGGCCAGGAGTGCCGGAAGCGGATATCCCCCGTATCTTCGAACAGTTCTACCGGGTCGAAAAGTCCCGTTCGTTGCTTCACGGCGGCTCGGGCCTGGGACTTGCCATTGTAAAAAGAATTATCGAGCTTCACGGCGGAAACATCCGGTTTGATAGTCGTCCTGACGACTGGACGACCGTTTCCATCTTTTTGCCTCGTTAGGTGTTGATTCTGCTGCAAAGTGCTGGCTCCTAAGCCTCTATCCCGAGAATCCCCAATGGACGAGCTGTCTCCGATATTACCGCAATTTGGGAATCAGACGTGATTCGATCCATTTCTGACGTCAGAGATGTCAGTCCGAGAATATATTACTTTCCCTGGCCATGGGGACTGGCGCAGCATCGGGTTGTGTCAGGCAAAGCAAGCTCGACTTGAACTGATATTTCCTTCTGAAAACAAAGAGCTTCCCCCTTTTGAGGGGGAGCACTTTCTGCAAACCGGACACCACGCTCATGATCCTGCGGCGGTTTATTCAGTTTATTTTTTCAAACCGAAAATTGGTCCGATTTCTGGTGTTTCTTCATCCGTTTCTTCCTTTGCCCCATCCGACTCCTTAGTCTTGCTTTTGCCTTTGCTTTTGCTCTTTCTCTTCCTCTTGGTCACTTTTTCCGGAGTTTTGGGGGGAATATCTTCCGGAATTTCTATCGGACTTTCTTCAAGGGAAAGAGTGACTTCCAGACGAGAGAGGTTGACGTCAGTCAGGACCACATTGACCTTTTGGCCGAGCCGGAAGCGTTTGCCCGTACGTTCGCCCCATAACTCCTGACGCTCCTGAACATACGTATAGTAGTCGTCACTGAGAGTGGAAAGGCGGATAAGTCCTTCGGCCATGACCTCGTTGAGTTCGACCCAGAAACCGAAATCGGCCATACCGTTGATGACGCCGGTATAGCTGGCGCCGATTTTATCCCGCAGGAACAGTACGGTGACCCGTTTAAGAATTTCGCGTTCGGCGCTCATGGCGCTGCGTTCCTGGTCGCTCAGGTGTTCGCCGATCGTTTTCAGGTTTTTCGGGGAATAAAGCGGACCGGTTTCCGGTTGCAGGGCCTGCTTGAGCACCCGGTGGACGATAAGATCCGCATAACGGCGGATGGGGGATGTAAAATGGCAGTAGCATGTGGATGCCAGCCCGAAGTGACCGATGTTGGCCGGGGTATATTTTGCCTGCATCATGCACCGCAGCAACAAACGGTTGACCATGAACGACATGTCGCTTTCTTCTGCTTTGGCGAGCATATCCTGCAGGTCTTTGGGCGTGGCGCTTACTGTTTTTGTTTTGCCTCCTGTCAGAAGGCCGGAAACAGATTCTGCAAGGTCTGTTCGCGCCAGCAGTTCGATCAGGGCGCGCAATTTGTCCGCGTCGGGTTCGCTGTGAACTCGATAGAGTACGGGCATTTGGCGCTGGGTAAGAAATTCAGCAACAGCCTCGTTGGCTGCGATCATGAATTCTTCGATGAGCTGATGGGCAAAGTTCCGTACCCTTGGGCTGATATCAACGGTCTCGCCGCGCAGGTTGAAACGGATTTCCGGTTCGGGCAGGTCAAAATCAATGGTTCCGCGTTGGAGTCTGAGATCATGCAGTTTACGGGCTAACTGCTCCGCGTTTTCCAGCATTTCCAGCTGGTCCGGAATGTTCGCACGCTCTTCCGGGTCTTTCAAGATTATGGCCCGGTGCACCTGCGCATAGGTCAGACGGGCCTTGCTGCGGATCACGGCCTGCATCATACGGGGAGTACCCTGGGGCTGGCCGTCTTTGGTAAAGCGCATTTCCACAGCCATGGTGAGCCTTGGAACATCGGGATTCAAACTGCACAGGCCGTTGGACAAAGCCTCCGGAAACATGGGTTCCACCGAACGGGGAAAATAAAAGGAGTTGCCACGGCTGCGGGCTTCGTCATCCAGCGCACTGCCGGCGCGTACGTAATGTGCCACGTCCGCGATGGCTACCCAGAGCGTGTAGCCGTTGGGGGTCTTTTCCACCAGAATGGCGTCGTCGAAGTCCTTGGCCATGGCTCCGTCTATGGTCACGAAGCCGGCATCACGCAAGTCCTCACGGTTGGCAAAATCATCGTCCGAAGGCACTTTGGGTAAAAGCTGCGCTTCCTGCAAAACCTGTTGAGGAAAAACCGTGGGCACGTCGTTGTTCATTTTGACCAGGGCTTCCTGGGCATCGATATTTTCTTCGTCTCCGAGTCTGTCCAGAATTTCCGCGGCATAAATGCCTTTTTCCACCAGTTCGCCCGGGGAGACCACCAGAACTTCGCCGTGTTCCGGGGGGGTTTTATCTTCCCAGTCCACCAGCAGGCGTATCGAGAATTTGGGATCGGTGGGCTGACAAAGAACGCTGCTCCCCATTACCCGCAGGACACGGGCGGACAGGGTGTTTCTGCCGCGTTCGATTACCCGTACGATCCGGCCCTCGGCCCGTTTGCCGCCTCGTTGGGGCAGGACAGCCAGAGCAACGCGGTCACCATGCCAGGCGTCGCCCATGTTGCCGGGATTGATGAAAATATCTTTACGTCGTTTGTCATCGCAAATGACGAATCCGACACCCGAACGCTGTACTTCCAGTTTCCCGGTAACCAGCTTCAGGCGTTCGGCCAGGCCAAAAGCGCCACCGCGCAGATGGATAATTTTGCCCTGATCTTCAAGTTGCTGCAGAATATGACGCAATTCTTCCTTTTGTCTTTTTTGAGCACGCAGTGCGCGCAGAATTTCCGCGCGACTCAGCGGTTTGCTCTTCTGGCGGAAGAGGGCGAGGATATCCTGTGGGTTCAAATTCTGGGCTTTTCTTTTCTTAGCCATATAAGTCCTTCACGTACGTATTACGTAGTAAGATTGATGCTTTTTTATTCTTTTTGAGTCTCGTCATAGCCGATGTTGCTTTAATCGACTTTTCTGAACAGGCTCATTTTTGTGTCTTTTTTTTAAAATCTGAAAAACGCGTTTGCCACCAGAGGGGAAAAGGCACAGTGCTATTGGCGAATGGTCCGAATTCAAGGCTCAAATCAAATGTGCAGAGTTGATTATAGTTGAATTTTTTGAGTTTGACAGCATCTTTCGGCGTACACAGCAGAAATCCTGCCTCGTATTGTTTGCAAGTTTTCAAAATGAAATTCCAGTCGGCTGCGTCAAAATCATGGTGATCCTGAAATGCCAGTACGGTCTCAGGCGGAGCGCCGAGTAGCGTAGCAGCAGTCCGGGTTACAGATGCAGGGTCGGCAACGCCGGTAACGATCACATAGGGTGCCTGCGGGCGAACTATTTCTCCCGTGTGCACGGAGATAAGCTTGTCGGCAAACAATGAAAACGTGAACAAAGGTTTGTCGCAGCCCTTGAAACGCTGACGGGCATTGTCGAGAACCTCCTCAGGCGTTTGACGCGTGCATTTAAGCATGTAGGCGGAAGCGCGCTTTAAAGCGGATCCGGGCTCTCGCCAGGAACCTGCCGGAATGACCTTGTTCCATTGGTCCAGCAGGTCTGCTTCCCGCAGCAGGACAAGATTTATGTCGCGGCGTACGGCCAGATGCTGCATTCCATCGTCAAGGATGAAAAGGTCAGGCTGAAGTTGTGATGCCCAGCGTCCCGCACGCAGCCTTTTGGGATCCACCAGAACTGTAGCAGCCGGACAACCTTGACGCAGCAGCAGGGGTTCGTCACCTGCTTCATTTACGGGGCTGTCCATTCGCACCAGATAAGGATACCGGGGAGGGTGGGCACGGTATCCTCTTGTCAGCACCACCGGATGCAACCCCTGGCTTACTGCCCAGGAAAGGAGCCACGCAGTCAGGGGTGTTTTTCCGCTGCCGCCCCAGCTGATATTTCCCACACTTACGCAGGGCGCTGCAAGTGAATCCGAGTAAAGCAGATCCGAGGCGTAGCAGCATTGGCGCAAACGCATTGCGGCCGCGTATGCTGTGGCTACTGGAGCGAGAAGGGGGCTGAGATAGCGCTGCCAGGCAAGATGATTCATGGCGTTGGCCCGGCTGTAGGGATGCGGGAAAATCGTGGGAAGGGGTGCCCCCTTCCCACGATGAAGTACGTCGTAATTAATCCCTTGCGCCGCCGAACAGGCGGAGGAGCATCAGGAACAGGTTGATGAAATCCAGGTACAGGGTAAGAGCCCCCAGAATGGTTATCTTGCGTACGGCGGCCTGATCGTTTCCGCCGGCAGTTTCGCCCAGAACCATCAGTTTCTGCGTATCGTAGGCGGTAAGACCGGTGAACACGATGACGCCGATGATGCTGATGACGAATTCCATCATGCTGCTTTGCATGAAGATGTTCACAATGCTGGCAATGACCACGCCGATCAGCCCCATGAACAGAAAGCTTCCCCATGAAGTGAGATCTTTCTTGGTGGTAAGGCCGTAAAGGCTCATGCCTCCGAACATGACGGCGCACACGACAAAGGTCTGAAAAATGGTGGCATGCGCATAGGCAATGAAGATGAATGACAGCGTCAGACCGTTCAGGACACTGTATGCGACAAACATCATTGTGGCCGCACCTGCTGAAATTTTACGGATCGCAGCGGCCAAAGCAACAACCAGGATCAGCTCTCCGATGACAAGACCGAAGAAGACAGCCTGATTGCCGAAAATAAAGTTCAGAGCGGCTTCGCTGGTTGAAATCCACCAGGCAACTCCTGCTGTCAGCAGCAGTCCCAAGGTCATCCACTGGTACACGCCGCGCATGAAGGCACTGACTACTTCGGAACGCGCCCGAGTGGCGCCATAGGAATATTGTTGGGCCATACGAAGAATCCTCCTTGGATTTTTTCTTCAAGTTATCAAAAAATACCTAACAACGAATGAGGTGCTTGGCAAGGGTAATCCTGCGGACTCACTCCCTTGAACTTGCGGTATATATGGCAAAAACAGTAGTAGACGACAGACTGATGGAAACGTTATTCAACATCGCGTTCCAAATTTTTCAGAGGGGCATTCCGATGCATCTCCTGCTTGCGAAAAGCACGAATGGGCATTACAGTTCGCAAGATTTTCAGCAACATTTCCATGAGACTACCCTGAATACAATATGACCAAAACACAAAAGCTTCTTTCTGTGGTTGTTCCCATCTATTTTGAGGAACTTGTGGTGGAGGAGTTCTACCGGCGGACAAAGGCGGTTCTCGAAGAACTTTCCGACCGCTATGCCTATGAACTCATATTTGTTGATGATGGAAGCCGTGACAGTTCTTTGCAACTGTTGCTGGGCATCGCCCGGTCGGATTCCCATGTCACCGTGCTCGAATTTTCGCGGAATTTCGGTCATCAGATGGCCATCACCGCTGGCATGGAATACGCCAAAGGTGATGCGGTAGTGCTTATCGACGGCGATCTGCAGGATCCGCCGGAAGTTATCTCCCGCATGGTGGACGAATGGGAAAAAGGCATAGAAGTTGTTTACGGCGTTCGTGAAAAACGCGACGGGGAGACAGCCTTCAAACTGCTTACCGCACATTGGTTTTATGCCTTGATGAGCAAATTGTCCGATGTGGATGTGCCGCGAGATACAGGCGATTTCCGTCTCCTTGACCGAAAAGCCGTTGATGCGCTTCGTTCGTTGCCCGAACGGGAACGGTTCATCCGCGGACTTGTGCCCTGGATCGGCTTTTCCCAAAAAGGCATTTTGTATCATCGAGATGCGCGTTATGCGGGGGAAACCAAATATACGCTGCAGAAAATGCTGCGTTTCGCCTTGGTGGGTATTACGAGTTTTTCGGACAAACCTTTGGTGATTGTGACGCAGATCGGTATTTTGTTCAGTGCTTTTTCTTTTCTGTTGTCTCTCTGGCTGATAGTCAACAAGTTCATTTACCCGGAGGATACGCTTTTCGGGTGGACTTCACTGGTTGTGATCATTTTGTTCGTTGCTGGCGTTCAATTGACCTGTACGGGTATTGTGGGACTTTATGTTGGAAAAATTTTCCATGAAGTGAAACAACGGCCTTTGTATCTGGTTTCCAACACATACAATTACGCTGCCGAAGACACAGCCCAGCACGGCGAGCAGATACGCGATTAAAACGGTTATTATGACATCTCCTTTGGTATCTGTCTGTATTCCTTCATATAATCAGGAACGGTTTATTGAAGCTACTGTGGAATCCGTACTGGCCCAGACCCTTACTGATTTTGAGTTGATAATAGTCGATGATTGTTCGTCCGATGAAACCTTTGAGCGCTTGCAGCGTTTTTCGGACGTGCGTCTGAAAATTTTTCGCAACGAGCAAAACCTGGGGCTGGAAGGAAACTGGAACGCGGCTGTCAGCCGGGCGAAGGGAGTCTATGTCAAAGTGCTTTGCGGAGACGATATCCTGTATCCGGAATGTTTGAAAAAGCAGGTCGGGTTGATGCAGAAAGCGGAGAATGCCTCTCTGGCCCTGGTAGCTTCCTCGCGCAGCATGTTGACTCCGGCGGGCAAGCCTGTTTTCAGCCGTGCCTTTTTCAAAAAAGACACCCGGATGGCTGGTGAAAAGGCGATTCGGGAAAGCCTTCGTCGGGGTACCAATATTTTTGGCGAACCAGGGGCGGTCTTGTTTCGTCGGGAACTGCTCGACAAAACCGGTTTTTTCGATGGTTCGATTCCCTATCTCATTGACCTGGACATGTGGATCAAACTGTTGAAGCATGGCGACGCGTTGATTGTTTCGGACCCTTTGTTCGGTTTCCGCGTATCCGACAGTTCACTGAGCTTTTTTCTTTCAAACCGGCAAAGCAAAGAATTTTCCGAGCTTATCGACAAGGTCAGAAAGGATCAGGCGGTTCCTTTGTCCCGGATGGATTCCTTGCGCGGCAAGTGCATGTCCTATTACATGCTGATTATGCGCAAGTTGTTCTACTTTCTGTACGTCAGGGGAAATTGACTCCAATGGAGATGATCGCGCTCGTGTCTTGCCGGCTGGAAAAATTTTGGAACAACCGCTCGCTGGCGGATAAAAGTCTGTTGGTGCTGCTCGGTACGCTGTTGTTCATCATGCCCGTGCTTTCGCAGGATTTCGGCGTAACCTGGGACGAGCATTTTCATTACGAATACGGCAGGCGCGTTTTCAATTATTACGCATCCGGTTTTGCCGACAAGTCCGCGACCGACTATCTTTCTCTGCACTATTACGGCGGACTCTTCGACCTGCTGGCCGAAAGCGCGCATCGTCTTCTTCCGGAATTTCCCCGTAGTGATGTCAAACATGTGGCCAACAGTTTGTTCGGCTGGCTGGCACTTCTGTTCGCGGCTTTGCTCGCACGGCGCGTATGGGGTGGCTGGGCGGGGTTTTTTGCTGCCGCGTTTCTGTTCCTGTCTCCGCGTTTTCTGGCGCATTGCATGAACAACCCGAAAGATCTGCCGTTCGCCACCTTTTATGTCATGACCCTGTATGGTCTGAGTCTGGCAGGAAAGTCCTATCCGTATTTCGGACGCAAGGCTCTGTGCGTCACTCTGGCCGGTATAGCCCTGGCATTGAACATTCGTGTCGGCGGACTCTTGCTGCTGTTCTATTCCGGTCTGTATCTGGCCATGCTGTTTTTGCAGGATAAAGGTGTCCGTTCTCTGGGCAACGCCATAAAGCTGTGCGCCTGGCTGGCCGTGCTCAGTCTGGCTGCAATAATACTTGGTACGCTCTTCTGGCCGTGGGCGCTGGAAAATCCTTTGCTCAGGCCTTTGCAGGCGCTGCAGACCTTTTCCCGCTTTACCCTGACATTCGCCGAGCTTTACAAAGGCGGGCTCATCGATACGGGTAATATTCCCTGGGAGTATCCTTTGCACTGGCAATTGATCACCAATCCCCTTGGTGTTCTTTTTTTCGGCGCATTGTCTCTGCCGGCTGTGCTGCTTTTGCGCAGGAAATTCCCAGACGTGAGCCTGTTGCAGGTCTGCGGGCTGATTTTTGCCGTACTGTTCCCGCTTGCGTACGTGATTGCCACCAAGCCCGTATTGTATAACGGCCCTCGGCATATGCTGTTCATTTATCCGGCTTTTGTGGCGCTTGCGTCCGGTACTCCCGCTCTTCTGCTGCGTATGCGCAAGCGGTTGGTTTCGTGTGTTGTCCTTGTGCTGTTGCTTTTGGGGTTCTATCATCCCACCTGGTATCAATTGCGCAACCATCCCAATCAGATTGTTTATTTCAACCAGCTGGTTGGCGGCGTGCGGGGAGCTTTTTGCCGTTATGAAATGGACTATTGGGGAAACAGCTTCAAGCAGGCTATAGACTGGGTGGAGCGGGCTGCCGAATTGAACAGACATCCGGTCACTTTTTCCGTAAACGTTTCGCCCAAGTCCGCGTATGAGTATGCAAAACGCTACCCCTTGCTGATGCTGACACGTCCGGAAGCGCATCCCGAGTTTATGATACATTTGATCTCCGGCCCCGAACTGGAGACCTCCTTGAAAGGCAAGCTGCTCATTCATGGGATTTTCGCCGATGGAGTGCCTTTGTGCGTGGTTGAGTACACTCCGCAGGTAAGGGGTGCCGCAGCGCAATAACACCAATAGCAGGGCTAGGCCAGGGGGCTGTCTCCCTTTACGCTGACGTATTTGGGCAAGGAAGTCGTACTGCCGCGGTTCTTTAAACTGTCACTTCAACTTTTTGCGGTGATAACGTCGTAGTTTGACGTTTTTTCCCCTCTCTGGAGAACTTCAGCCCGCCGGATAAAAAAAAGGGCGAAGCGCAAACGCACTCCGCCCCGAAAGTATTTTTTTGTAGATCTTACAAACTTGCAGCCACTTTTTGGAGCAGGCGTACCAACTGATTGGTAAAGCCTGATTCGTTGTCGTACCAGATCAACAGCTTGAGCATGCTGTTGTCCTGAATCTGAGTGATAAGTCCGTCCACCACGCCGCCGTATATGCTGCCCATGTAATCGTTGGAAACAAGCGGAATTTCCGTGTACCCCATATTGCCTTTGAGGGGGCCTTCGGCTGCTTCCTTGAGTTTGGCGTTTACTGCTTCGGCAGTGGTGTCGGTATTCAACTGGCAGACCAGGTCCACCAGCGAAACGTTGGGAGTGGGGACGCGGATGGCCATGCCGTCAAGCTTGCCAGCGAGTTCGGGGCAAACGAGCCCCAGAGCTTTGGCTGCTCCGGTAGTCGTGGGCAGCATGGAAACACAGGCAGCACGACCGCGCCGCAGATCGCTGTGCGAACCGTCCAGAATCCTCTGACTCATGGTGTAGGAGTGAATGGTTGTCATCAGTCCGCGGGCAATGCCGTAGTTGTCGTTGACTACTTTGGCGGCAGGGGCCAGACAGTTGGTTGTGCATGAAGCGTTGGAGATGACCTGATGCACGGCCGGATCGTACAGTGAATCGTTGACACCCATGACAACAGTGAGATCTGCCGTGGCACAGGGGGCGCTGATGATGGTTTTTTTGGCACCTGCCTTCATGTGCAGTTGCAATCCGTCACGGTCTTTGATGGTGCCAGTGGTTTCTACGGCAAGGTCTACGCCATGAGCTTTCCATTCCCATTCGCCTTTGGGTTTGCGAGTAATGGGAATGAGCTTGTCGTTGACAAGGAAGCCTTCATCCGTGGGAACGACTTCGGCAGGTAACGTACCGTGGCAGGAATCGTACTTGAGAAGGTGGGCCAATGTCTTGTTGTCGGCTCTGGCGTTGATGGCTGCAATTTCCAGCCCCGTTTCGCTTGTAGTAATGAGCCGGGTTAGGTAACGACCAATACGACCGAACCCATTGATACCCAGTTTTACCGCCATGAAACTTACTCCTTTGGCTACGCGTTGATTTTAGGAAGACGTAAAAACAGACAGAATAACTCACTTCGCATGCCCGAGTGACCTGTCTGAACAGTAAGTGATAGATCTACTAATCTATATGCCGGAAGGATAAACCTGTCAACGGGAATCCTGAAACCAACAAAAAAAACACTAAAAAATAAGTTATGGATTGTACTTTCGCAACAGGATTGTCAACGTTGCATTGCTTTGTTTCAGTTCAATTATATTTCTTAAGTAAATAAAAGTAGATTACAGTATGGCAATTGCCATTATTGTAATTGCGCAATAGAACTGTTTTTGAAGTTGTCCCCATACAGGGGAAACATCTGTCTCTTCGATGTCGTTACAGACGAAGGACCTTTTCTTTTCCAGGCAGCAGCCCGGTTTCCTTACCATGTACCTTTATGAAAACTTGCTTGCCGCCTCTTTTGCGAGAGGTAATGGAAAGCCGTTCCTGAGTGATTTTCAGGTCGTACCAGATCCTTTCATGGCAAAAACTGAATTGCAGAGATTTCCAATGCGGGGGCAACTGCGGATGAATTTCCGGAGAGTTTCCCATCAGTGAAATTCCGGCAAAATAACGGTATATTACGTCAAGAGTTCCGGCCATGACCCCCGTATGCACTCCTTCCGTGGTTGTGCCCCCCTGGGTGTCGTAAATATCCGAACGCATGGCTTCCATGAACCAGTTCCAGACCGTATCTTCGGCATCGGCATACCCGGAGATGATGGCATGCACGACCTTGCTGAGAGTCGAACCATGGCTCGTACGCCGGACATAATAATCATAGTTCTTTTTCAGCAGTTCAATGGCGTCGCCGATGTCATACCCCAGTTGTTCGAGGATGCGTTTCACTTCCCTTGGCGGAAGGACGTAAAACATCATCAGCGTATCCGCCTGCTTGGCAACCTTGTATTTGTCCGGCGAGTCGCTTTCGGCCTTGAGAATGCGGTCCATGCGATGAATGCTGTAATAGCGCTCGCGATAGTAGTTCCAGTCAAGTTCCTCCAGATTCATATACCCTTCGAACTGGCTGATGATACCATCCGGCGTGATTTCAACGGCCATTTTGCGGGTGATGTGCTGCCATTTTGCTGTTTCATCACGTTTGAAGCCGGTCTTGGCTGAAAAACCGTCCAGGGTGGCTTCCGGAAGCCTGGTGACGAGTTCGATGGCCTTTTCCAGAAGCCAGACCACCATGACGTTGGTATAGGCGTTGTCTTTGAGCCCCGGTTCGGTTGATCCGGGCAATTTTTCATGAAATTCGTCCGGCCCCATGACTCCTGAAATGTGATACCGGCCGTCGGATTTGTCGAACTGGGCAATGCTGGCCCAGAATCTTGCAATGGCCAGCATCATTTCCGCACCGTATTGTTTGAGAAAGGTGTTGTCTTTGGCTGCGCTCACATGACGCCAGGTATTGTAGAAAACAGCAATGGAGACATGTCGCTGACGGCGGGACAGGTCCGGCCCCCAGGTTTTGTTGTCCGGATTGAAATGGACTTCCTGGGTTTCCTCTTCGCCTCCGTCCGCTGTTTGCCAGGGGTACATGGCGCCTTTGTATCCGTTTTCCTTGGCATAGCGGCGCGCCCCGTCCAGACGGTTATAGCGGTAGAGCAGCAGTGAACGCGTGATGTCCGGAAAGTGGGAATCGAAAAATGGGAAAATATATAGTTCGTCCCAGAAAATATGCCCCCGGTAGGCTTCGCCATGCAATCCGCGGGCAGGCATGCCCACATCAAGTTCGAGATTGTTGGGGGAAGCGGTTACGAGCAGGTGGTAGATGTGCAGGCGGAGGATTTTCTGTACGAAACGGTCGCCCACTATGGTGATGTCCGCCTTGTTCCAGAGTGCTTCCCAGGCCCGGACATGCGGTGTGAAAATGCTTGTGAAACTTTTCAGGGGAATCAGTTCTTTTTGTGCGGCCTGTTTGGGAGAGACGATGTCCTTATCGAGTGATGTGTACACGGACACCAGCTTTTCAATGGAATAGGTGCAATTCTCACCGGCTTCGAATTCGATTTCTTCGCTGACCTGCCACCCCGTACGCAGGATTTTGGTTTCCAGGGGCAGGGTTTTGCCTCCTTCACGCATGAGAGTTTTGGAAGCCATGGCGATTTCATATTTTGACGTCTTGGTCCGCATCAGCAGATAAATGCCTTCGAGACCTTGTCCCGCATCCACGCCTTCCAAATGGTCGGAGCGCAGTTCCCGGTATCTGGCCACGCCATCATTCTTGATGTTGCCGTCCAGGCTCGAACGGATGGTTATGGTGTCGCTGTAATTAAGCGGAGTGACATCATAGCGAATGGCGCAGAGGTGCGGGTTGGCCATGCTGGCGATGCGTCTGGGGTTGAGTCGCGTGATGCGCCCCAGGCTGTCGCGAAAAACAATGGACCATTCCATACAGGCTTCGCGCATGTGCAGAGTCTGCTGAAAGCTGAGGACTTCCATCTGCATGGGGCTTACGAATTCGCCGCAGCCGATTCGGAGTTCGATCAAAAGCCAGTTGGGGCAGTTGACGAGGTCGTTGTTGTAGATATCGCGGTCATGGATTTTTGTGGGCAGTTTGTTGTATATCCCGGCAATGTACGTGCCTGGATAATAGGAAAAGGATGCCCGTTCGCTTTCAAAGCAGCCTCGTGTGCCGAGGTAGCCGTTGCCCACGGTGCAAAGGGTTTCACGAAGTTTTTCTTCACCCTGGTCAAAACCTTTGTAGATCAGCTTCCAGCTGTCATCCTCTATGCCTCGAAGAAACCAGTCCTGGATTTTTTGCAGCCCGATTTCGCCAAGGTCGCAGACAACGATGTCCGCACCGAATTGCAGCAGCAGATGTCCCTCCTGTCCGCGTGAGACACCGAGCACCAGACCGAAATTGCCTTTTTTTCCGGCCTGTACGCCGGAAAGGGCGTCTTCTACCACTACGCATTCGCCAGGGAAAAGTCCCAGCTGGGCGGCTGCCGTGGTAAAGATATCCGGATCGGGTTTGCCTTTGAGATGCATTTCCGCGGAGACCACCCCATCCACTATGACGGGAAACTGATCGATGACACCAGCATATTCGAGGACCGTGCGGCAATTGCGGCTGGAGGATGCCACTGCGACCTTGATGCCGTTGGCAACGAGTTCTTCCACAAGCTGCATGGTTGTCTCATAGACTTCCGGCCCTTGCTCCTTGAGAACTTCCTGGAAAAGTTTGTTTTTGTTGTTGCCGACTCCGCAAACGGTCTGCTGATCAGGCGTATCGGAGGGGTCTCCGTATGGAAGGTCGTATCCGCGGGATTGCAGGAAGCTTTTTACTCCCTGATAACGGGGTTTGCCGTCGACAAATTTGACGTAATCGTCTTCGCGGTCAAATGGAATGTATTGTTTGCCCTCGCGTTCGGCCATTGTCTTCAAAAAGGCGTTGAAGGCCTTTTCCCAGGCCAGGGCATGCACGCGGGCTGTGTTGGTGATGACGCCGTCAAGGTCAAATATGACGCCTTTGCAATCAATTGTGGGCATGTACGTTCCCCTCTTTCTGCAGCGTAAGGTTTACGTTTGGATGTATGCCAACCGGGCAAAGTACTCCTGTCGTTTGTGGTTCAGGTTGTTTGCATGTCGGGTCGTTTAGATTCCCAACTTTCCAAAAGCTGTGACCAGCATGTCGGGTTGCGGTAAAATCATGCTTTTGGGGCACATTATCTTGAGTTTTGCTGCAAGATCATCGCTTTTAGTTACAAAAATCGCGTTGGTATCCGTGGATTTGTCCATGGCAGCCTGTACCATGGGCAGATCGGAAGCTGTGTCTCCGCAGACCAGATGCGGACCTGTGTTCATATCCAGCTCGAGACTCTGATCCAGAAAATGGACTCCGTCCGCCTTGCTGAAATCTCTGCTGCCGGTGTTGCTCTTGGCATTTTCAATGGTCAGAATGATTTCCACATCCAGTCCCGTGTCTTCAATATGAAAAAAATCCTTGTAAGGATCAATCCCAGCGACGACTTTTTTAAGGCGTTCCATGAAGGCTTCGGATTCGTCGGCAGGAATGGAGTGGCTGATATCCTGCCTGGCTATGGTTGTTTGTCCGAATTTGTGCTGGAGTCCCGAACCGATCAAAGTGAACTTTTCATAGCGGGAATCTTTGGTCAGAAGTACGAGTTCATGGTTGAGTCTGTCCAGCAGGGACTGCTTTTCCTGTTCGATGGGATATGTTTTTCGTTCCCCTTCGAGTGTCAGGTACTCGCGACCTTTGGATGCGGCGTAGATAAAGGTGTTGGGCGGGTTCACGCTGACGTCGAGGATACCTCCGTCCGCAAGCGGAGCGGAAGTCATGAAAATGGGATTCTGTACGCGCGAACGGGCGAATCTGGTGAGAAATACCGCGTTGTATACGGATTGGACCGAAGAGCGGTAACGTCCGCAATAATTGTTGACCGTACCGTCCCGGTCGCTGATCAGACAGTTGAAATTATTGTCAGCGATAAATTCCTGCACCCGCTCCACATGTAGTGCAAAATCAGCGTGCATTTCCTGCAGCAAATGCAAAAAAGAGTCTTCGCCATATTCCAGAAAGTGAATGTCCTTTTCCAGCTCTTTGATTTCATAGTCCAGATTGACGGACAGTTTTTTGGAGGCATCCAGTTGCAAAACAGGTCTTGTTCCCTCAAAGGGGATCTCGTGCAGGGACCCGAGCACATTTTTCAGGGAGACCAGCAGCTCCGAGCCGTATTCTTCATGTGAACAAATGCTGGTGCAAATCGCCTGGCGGATTTTTTGGGTCGCTGCCATAAGTCCGTAAAACTGCTTGAGCGTGTTTACTTCTTGCTGAGGTATGAACGCCACGGTCATGGGCAAAGGACTCCTTTGTCGTTTGGGATTGTACCAACAAACTCTGCCGACAAGACTCTTCAAGGATAGCTGTTAGAAAGCATTTGGGCAAGACCGGGATTGAAAGAATCCCTTTGTGTAAAGACTGCCTGGCGAAAATGAGCATTGTAACGGGAGAAAGCCGATTGCTTACTCTCCAGGCATACCCAAGCAGGGCGGAAAGCTATTTCAGCGTTCTGGAAAGGAGCAGACCGAGTGGAATAGTCACAATACCTATGAGGATGCTGATGATGACCAGGTGCGCTCCGGGCGAAAAATCGCAGTACATGGCGGTAAACGCCGACATTTCCTGTAGGATATTCCATTTATTTAAAAGCCATTGCAAGAGGTTCATGCAGGGCGCCCATTGCTGGGGGCCTTCGTTGAAACGTTGAATACTCTGAACCAGAAAAATGATGGAACCGGTAAACAGCCCCAAAAGAGGGAGTCCTACAAGAAAATTGCACAAAAAACGCATGTTGTTTCCTCAGTTGGCGCGTATGGACTTTCTAAACGGCAAGTTAGCGGCGTCGGTGTCAGATGAAATAAAAAGCTCATGGCTTTTGCGGGGATTCCATCAATACCGCACGACAAGGGGTTCCCTCGACATTCTGCAATGATAACGGCAGACAAAGCAACTGAAAATTGCCGGGTGACACCTCCGAGAGATTCAGTCCCTCCAGAATCACAATGTTGTTCTGGAGCAATGTCTTGTGCACGGCGCCATCTGTCGAATTATAGGGTTCGATGGACAGGTAATCAATCCCCACCAGACGGATGGCATGGTCGGCGATCCATTCCGCAGCATCCGCAGACAAGGCACAGAAGTTTTTCTGGAAAGTGTTTTGGCCGCTGCTCCAGAAAGAGGAGTTGCGGGTTTTCAACAGCAGTCTTTCGGATGTGATGCCGTTTTTGGCTTTTTCCAGCAACGACGCGGTGATGATGTCCGTCTCGGGAAAATCAAGCACATCGGCAGGGCCTATGCAGGTCTCAAGCGGAATGGCAGCAGTGGTGGCGCCTCCGGCGATATAATGGGCCGGGGCGTCAATGTGCGTGCCGAAATGCGTACACATTTTCAGAAAGGACAGGGTGCAGTCATCGCCGTTATCCAGGCTGCTCACAGTACGCAGCTCAAAGGCCGGATCACCTGGCCAGGAAGGCAGACCGCCAGAGAGAGGCAAGGAGATGTCAAAAATTTTCATCAGGCCAGCGGAAGCTTAAAGTCGTTGGCGGCAAGAAATTAATGTGTTGCCTTAAAGTTTCAGCTTCAAGAAAATACCGAAGTCCCGGCCAGGAGCAGGGACTTCGGTTTGCCAGTCAAAGATATTTACAGATTTTCGCGTTCCAGGCTGACCAGATCCTCGTAGCTTTCGCGTTTGCGAGCCAGAGTGGATTTGTCGCCGTCTACCAGAACCTCGGCGGCACGGCGTCTGGCGTTGTATTGCGAGCTCATGGTAAAGCCGTAGGCCCCTGCGGAATGCACGCACAGGTATTCGCCCTGTTCCACCTTGGGGAGCAGACGCGCACGAGCGAGAAAGTCGCTGGATTCGCAGATCGGCCCAACGACATCCACCATCAAGGGTTCCCTGTTTTGGGGAGTCACTTCCTCGATGCGGTGGAACGAACCGTACAGGGCCGGACGAGTCAGATCGTTCATACCAGCGTCAACGATGAGAAAATTCTTGGTCGGAGTTTGCTTCGTATAGGTAACCCGAGTGACCAGTACGCCGGAGTTGCCGGAAATGACACGGCCGGGTTCCAGAATCAGTGTCAGGTCGGTACCGTCCAGGGCTTTGGTGATAGCTTCGCCGAACTCTTTGGGATGCGGCGGGTTCTCTTCGTCGTAGGGAATGCCCAGTCCGCCGCCCAGATCCAGGTATTTGATGGCGATACCCAGGTCGACAAGCTTTTTGTGAAAGTTCATGAGCCGTTCCAGGGCTTCCAGGAAGGGCGAGAGTTTGGTCAGCTGCGAACCGATATGGCAGTCGATGCCGATAGGATCGACGTTTTCATACGAACGGGCGGTCTTGTACGTTTCCAGGGCGGTGTCCAGGTCCAGGCCGAACTTGTTTTCCATCAACCCGGTGGAAATGTAAGGATGGGTCTGCGGGTCCACATCAGGGTTGATACGCAGGCTGATGCGCGCGACTTTGCCTTTGGCTGCTGCAAGTTCGTTGATGACATCCAGTTCCTGTGTCGATTCCACATTGAACATCAGAATATCCGCATCCAGTGCCTCGGAAATTTCTGCGCGTGTTTTGCCCACGCCCGAGTAGACGATACGATCGCCCGGAACGCCGGCTGCCAGCGCGCGGTAGAGTTCGCCGCCGGAGACGATATCCATGCCCGCGCCTTCCTGGGCAAGAAGTTTGAGGATGCTCAGGTTACCGTTGGCCTTGACCGAAAAGCAGCAGAGGTGGGGCAATGCGGCAAATGCGGAATCAAAGGCCTGAAAGTGGCGTCGGAAAGTGGCTGCGGAATATACGTACAGCGGCGTACCGTATTGCTGCACGAGTGACATTAAGGAAACATCTTCGCAATACAGCTCGCCGTTTTTTTGTTTGAAATGGTTCATATGCATTCTCCTTACTGGACAGTATAAACTTTCATTTTGCACATTTCCCCATACCTTGTCCAGGATGGTGATCCATGGATTTCGCTTTTTTTTTCAGGGAAATTTGCTAAAGATGGCTTTCGACCCAAGCGGAGGAAACATGGTGTGTTTCCGGTCAAGCGATTTTGCAGTTACGTAAGTTAGCCCCCAGAGGTGTCGTATGAGTGACAAAAAGCGTCCTTTGTTTTCTTTGGAAGATGTGCATGAGGAACCACATGCGCCCAAAAAGCGTCCCGTTGAAATGAATGTGGTAGGCAAGCCGGAATATTCGCAGGAAGCGGACGTGCGGCGGGTTGTTATCGTTGGAATCGATATCCCTTTGACGAACATCATTTTGCTGTTCCTCAAGTTCCTGTTGGTTGTGATACCCGTTGTTCTGGTTTTGGGCGCACTCCTTGGAGTGGTATGGGAACTTGCCACCCACGGTACGCTGTAAGTTTCATCCTGGGGTTCTGGCAGTTGACTATTTGAAACTGCGCAGAACCACATCCTTGTCTATGGTAAGGATGGTCTTCTGGTCTTTTTTCACCAGCTTGTCAGACTGGAAAGGATCGAACTCAAACGGTGTGATGATTCTGTTGAACACTTCACGCAAAGCCCGGGCTCCGATACGGGTATTTTCCACTGCGTATTCGGTAATGAGCTGCAGCGCCTCTTTCGTAAGCATTAAGTCAATATCCATACTCTTGAAATAATTATGTGAATGGCGCAAAGGCGAATCATCGGAAGCCAGCAGAATCTGCTGCAGTTCGTTTACGCCCAGATCTTCCAGCACAGCTATGGAATGAAAGCGCGAGATAAACTGAGGTGTCATTCCATAGGTGAACAGATCGGAGAGTCTTACCTGGTCGCGCAGGGTCAGCACTTCGCGCGTGTATTTGTGCCCTTTGGGGTCGGTGCCTTCGGAAACCTGCAGCTTCCTGTCGTCGTTGCCTGCCTTGATGCCGCTGACTATCTGGTCGTACAAGCCCTCAAAAGCGCCGCCGCAAATAAAAAACATTCTGGAGGAATCCACGAATAAACGGGCTTTTCTTTTTTGTCCCTGGTCATGGCGTACGGTTTCGTAAAGAAAACGTTCCCCCTCGAGCATTGTCAGCAGCGCTTGTTGGATGGCTATTCCGACCACATTGGGTTTGCCGGAGATGGTGGCAGAAATCTTATCGATTTCGTCAATGCAGACCGTTGCATTCTGCATGTATTCGCAGAGTTTGTCGTCTGTGGTGAAGAGGCCGAAACTGTTGTTGACAGCGATTTCAAGACTTTTTATGAGGCGTTGCAGGTCAACGTCGCCTACGTCTTCGCCAGCCAGCATGTTGGCGTTCATTATGCTCATGGCACTGAATTTTCGTAATGATCTGTGCGCCTTGAAGAACTTTTGAATGGAGTTCATGATAGTGGTCTTGCCCGTACCGCTATTGCCGATGAGCAGGATGTTTCCGGCCTTGAGCCCGTTGATATGCTTGTAGATGGCGACGGAAATCTTGCGGAGCACATCTTCCTGGCCGAGAACGCGGCTGGCAAGAAACTGGAAAATATTTTCGGGAAGCAGAACTTCGTTCATGATCACTCCTTCAGTGAATGTGGCAGGGCAATTCTGCAGCTTTGAATTGTTAATAGTAGGGTAGCCTCAAAAAATATGCAATTTTATTACTCTTGAAATTTTTCAGGAATTTATCTTGTGAAAATCCAAAAAAAATTTTATGATAGTTTAAAGAATATAAAGATTTTTTGAGTAGAATGCAATGTGCTGAACTGTTTTTGTAATTAAAAAAGTGTAGTAATTGAATGTTTTTTAAAGTTGTTCTGTAGACATTCTGATATCCCATCTGTTTACTCATCACCATAAAGCGTTTTATGGCTTCGAAGTCTCAAACGTTTCAGTTTTTCTGCAGTACAATACTGTTTTTTGATAATCCGGAGAGTTTTGCGGATGCTGTATGCCGGGATTGACGTTGGCGGTGTCAAAAAAGGTCAGGCTCTGTGTTTAATGAATGCAGACCGTGTGGTGCGGCGCCTCGAGCATGGGCTGTCCGTATCTGAAGTACTTGATGTTCTCCATGAAGTTTCAGACGGGCTGCGATGTGTAGGTATTGATGCGCCGAGGCAGCCCGTCTCTTCAGAAGCTGAAAAATCCGGTCGGGCCTGTGAGCGCGAACTCGTAAGGGAAACCGGTTTTCGTGTGCAGTGGACACCTCGGGAATGCGATTTGGAAAAACAGTATAATCGCTGGATGATCCAGGGATTCGAACTGTTTGCCAGGATATCCCGTGAACTCTCCCATGTTCGTACGCTGGAGGTGTTTCCATCCGCCAGTTACGGATATTTTCCGCCAGGCGCGGACATTAACTTGTCCTTGTCATTGTTTGCAAGAAAAGCACGTATCGATCAGCTGGATGCGTCCTGCTGCGCGCTGGTGTCCTGGTGTTATGAGCATGGTTTTTTCAGATCTTACGGCTCAGGGGACGCGGAAGGCGAAATTATTTTGCCGGATAATCAGTGTCGCTGGGAGGCATGAGGCGGGAAATACCAGGCACAAAAAAAGGGGAAAAGGTGCACCTTTTCCCCTAGTGAGCCAGATAAAGTTGTTTGGAAACCTTTTTTAGGCTCCTGCTGGCTGCTCTTCAGAAGTGGTGGAAGCGTACCCCATGGCAGGAGCTTCTTCTTCCTCTTCTTCTTGCGGGCGGAGCAGGTCAAGTTCTTGCTGCAGTTTCTTGTTTTCTTTTTTCAGCTTTCTCAAATTGGAGTAAACACGGGTTTTTTCCAAAAGAAAGTAAATGATCGTAACAAGGCTACCTATGAAGAAGGAAGCGAGAACGATAAAGTAGAAGGGCAGCGGGATGGATTTGAAGGAGTAGAAATCCAGGAGATCCCAGCGCAGTACCAGTTCCGTGGCAAGCGCTTCACCATTCTGATAGAAGAAAATGATCGAGATGAAGAAAAAAACGAGAAGAAATACCATTATGACGTAGCGCATAACCCCTCCTCTTGCATAGATTCAGCAAGACGTTCGAAAAAAGGTTTCAGGTGGTCGTAAGTGGACACCAAGTGTTCAGGTATCACTCTGGTCTCGGAAAATACTGCCATGAAGGAAGAATCTCCATTCCATCGAGGAACCAGATGAAAATGCATGTGCTCTCTGATTCCGGCCCCGGCAGCTTCACCGAGGTTTAGTCCAATATTAATTCCCTGCGGAGAATAATTTGCCTGGAGAATTCTGACGCATTCTTGTAAAAGCGCCATTATCTCCGTAGCTTCCTCCGGTGCAAGATCCGCCAAGTTCATGACATGACGGTAGGGTGTCACCATGAGATGCCCGTTGTTATACGGGTATTTATTCATAATGACAAAGGAATATTTTCCTCTGAAGAGGATCAGACGTTCGGCGTCTTCATTCCTGTGCTTGGGAATACAAAAAACACATTCGTCAGGCTTAGGGCCAAGGATGTATTCGAGCCTCCAAGGCGCCCACAAATCTTCCATTCAGCCTCCTTGCCCAGGTCGCAAAACAAGCACGAGAGTGCTTGAGCGTTTAGAGTGTTGTATCCAACAGTCGGATGGCTTCCTCAGGAGTCGTTGCCGGAGTAACACCATCAACAGCGGCCCAGTGCCCCAGTGCAATGACCTTGCGTCCTATTTTCATTGCCAGTCCGATTTCTGAAAGCGTGCCGGCTGAGCCTTCCACTGCTATGACAGCCTCGCCGTTGAGGACTACAAGGTAGTTTCTCATGGGACCCAGACCGGTAGCAATGGCAAAATCGATAAAAGAATTGGCTCCGGCCTGCGAGTCTCCCGGCAAAATTCCAATGGTCGTGCCACCGCAGCTTTTTGCGCCTTGGCAGACGGCTTCCATTACTCCGCCCAGACCACCGCAAACAATGGCATAACCTGCACGCGCAAGACCTTGGCCCAGCTTTTGGGCCGTGGACGCCACGGTTTCGTCGCAACTACCGGCTCCTATAACGGAAATTCGGCGCATGATGGTCCTCGGCGTTCAGGTTTTGTATAATACGTATAAAACGAACGCTTTCTACAAAAAATTTTTTTTGGAAAATGTCAATAAAATTAGCTTGTGAAATTAATATCAAGAAACTCGGAAAATTCGGGATCCCTGTTTTGTATTTTTTCCGCCAATTGTTGTGCCAGAGAATACTGCTCCAGAACCGTGGATGCTTCCCCGTCGATTTTGGCAGCCTTGATATGGTTGAGAATCACGCCGTATATCGGACCTTCGGGTATGTTGAGGCCTTTCAGGTCCTTACCGGTAATCGAAATGGTTACATGCTGCAATTGCGTCAAGTAAAGCGAAAGATGCTTGCGCAATTCTTCGTGGCGATTGGTGGCCATGAGGTACAATACGCCTTCCAGCCGTATGGGGTCGAGCATGAAATACAGTTCGCTGAGTTTTCCCTTTTTTTTGACCCAGTACATCAAAGGATCCTTGGTGGTCTGGACAAGCTGGCTGGTACTGACAAAGGATTCGGTATCCCGTTTTGACAGCCCGAGACGTTTCAGCAGGCTCAGGATCTGTTCCGGGCGCATTTGCGAACACAGGCACATGAGGTAGAGAATCCAGGGGCGGGGCAAGGGCTCGATGTACAGTAATTTATACCAGTTCAGTACCTTGCTGACCTCTTCGCAACGGCCTTCCTGAACCGGCGTGAGGTTCAGTGCCGGGTGAATGGCTTGCAAAATGCCCAGCTCATGCATGCTGCGAAAGCAGTCCAGGGGGCGTTCCTCTTCCATTATCAAACGCAGTTCCTGAAAAATACGCGCACCGGATAAACGCATGAACAGATTCAGACTGAGAGCGTTTTTGATCAGCCGCCGGGTCTGGCCGCCTATCTCGAAGTGAAAACGCTGTTCGAAGCGGATTGCCCGCAGGATGCGCGTCGGGTCTTCCACAAAGCTCAGGGAATGAATGACGCGCAGGACTTTGTCTTTGATATCGCGCTGCGCGCCGAAAAAATCGACCAGGCGTCCGAATTCGCCCGGAGTCAGCTGCACTGCCAGCGCATTGATCGTGAAATCGCGGCGAAACAGGTCCATTTTGATGGAAGAAAGCTCCACAGTGGGCAGCGCTGCTGGATATTCATAGTATTCCAGGCGGGCGGTGGCCACATCGATATGCTGTGTCTCGTTTCCATGCTCATCCTTGAGAATGACCACGGCGGTTTTGAATTTCGTATGTTCGCGGACGCGGCCTCCCAGCTGTTCGCTCAAAGCCCTCGCAAAGGCGATGCCGTCGCCTTCCACCACTATGTCCAGATCCAGATTCTTGCGCCGCAGCAGAATGTCCCGTACGAAGCCTCCCACCGCATAGGCTTCGAAACCGAGTTCCTGGGCCAGTTCGCCGGCATTTTTGAGAAGCTGAAAGTAGTTTTTGGGTAAACGTTCGTTGAGCAGTGTTTTTATACTGCGTTCGCGTTTTTTTTCCGGGAGCAGGGTTTCCGGGATACGCGCCGGTTCTTCAATCAGAATGTTGATCAGGTCCGTACGGGTAAGTACGCCGATGATGACATTGTTTTCAATGACCGGGACAAGGTGTTGCCGCTGTCCCAGAATGATTTCCATGACCGGGTAGAGGTCAGCGTCCGGAGAAATGGCCGAACAGTCGCGCAGCATGTATTCCCCGAGTGGTACGCGTCCCAGATCATGCGCCAAAGCTTTTTCGGCAATGGTGTGCTCGATTATCCCCACGAAGTCTTTTTCTTTCCCATTGACCACCGGAAGGGCCTTGAGTCCCCAACGGCTCATGATTTCCAGAGCCTCGGATATGGGGCGCTCGCGGTCGATCATGATGGGGGGCTTGCTCATCAGATTTCTGACAACCAGCTGCGGGTTGATGTGCGAATAAAGCAGGGCGAACAGTTCGTCCTTGACCTGGGAAAGGGTCTTATCCTTGATGCTCGCGGAAGCCGCAAAGGTATGTCCGCCGCCGCCAAAGGACGAGCAGATCTGGCCCGCGTCAACGTCCGGAGTTTTGCTGCGGGCCACGAGCTGAATTCTGTCCTGCATGCGTCCAAGCGCGAACAATGTCCGGATATTTTCCATTTCCAGCATCTTGTGGGCAAGGATGGCGAAATCGCCCACGTAGTTGTTCAGACTGACTTCGCTGATAATAATGGGCACGCCGTTGATGTCGTAGCTTGTGGCGGATTCCAGCATTTGATTGAGAATGGCGACCTGTTCGGCGGTCAGCCCCCGGTGCAACAGGTCGGAAATGAACGACAGGTCCATGCCCTGAATTTTCAACCAGGCCGCAGCCTCGAAATCATGCTCCGTGGTGGAGACAAAGGTGAACGAACCCGTGTCTTCAAATATGCCGCAGCCCAGGATGGTGGCTTCGTCAGTGGTCAGGGTAATGTTCTTTTTTTGCAGCTCGTTGACCAGAATTGCCGTGGCCGATCCCCAGGGCAGCACAATGCCCTGCGTATAGGGAAGATCGTCTTCGGTGTCCGGATGATGGTCGTAAACATGAATCTCCGGGGTCGCCTGGCTCAGAATGGCATGCATATGCCCCAGACGCGAACGTTGCCGCGTATCTACAAGCACCATGGTCTTGACGGAAGCCGGGTCGATTTCCTTGGCATTCTTGAAATCGAACAGATAGGTGGCGCTTTGAATGACAAAATTTTTGAGGTTCTTTTCCTGGCTGCCGGGAAAAATCAGCACAGCTCCGGGATAGAGTTTGCTGGCGGCGATCATGGCGGCAAAAGCGTCGAAGTCCGCGTTGTTGTGCGCGGTGATGACCACAGGTGCCTGAATTTTGGGAGCTTGTTGATTCATATGATTTTGCTCAATACATTTTTCCGCGCGGATGAAATTGTTGGTGCAGGGCGACCAGTTTGTCGGCCTGGACATGCGTATAGATCTCCGTGGCGCTGATGGAGGCGTGCCCGAGAAGCATCTGCACCGTACGCAGGTCCGCACCTCCCTGGAGCAGGTGGGTGGCAAAAGAATGGCGAAAGGTGTGCGGAGAAATCTTTTTTCCAATACCGGCCTGCAGGGCGTACTTATTGATGGCCTTCCAGACTGCCTGACGGCTCAGAGCCTTGCCCGAGCGATTCAGAAAAATTTCTTTGGCAATGGGGGAAAATTGCGAACGCCAATGTGCCAGATACGTCTCCAGAATGGTTTGCGCGGCAGGATGGACAGGCACCAGGCGTTGTTTGCTGCCCTTGCCCCAGACTTTGAGCAGACCGCTTTGTGCGTCGAAATCCAACTGTTTCAGGCTGATGAGTTCGGAAACGCGGAGTCCTGCGGCGTAAAGCAGTTCCAGCATGGTCCGGTCGCGAAATCCGAGCTTTGTGGTCATATCCGGCTGGCTGAGCAGGGCGGCGAGGTCCTGGAGCGAAAGCACTTCCGGCAAGGTCCTGGCAATTTTGGGCGATTCGAGAAATTCCGCAGGGTTGGCAGGCAGCGCACCCGATTCAGCCAGATAGCTGAAAAAACCGCGCAAAGAGGAAACATGACGGGCAATGCTTTTGTTTTTCAGGCCTTCCTCTTTCAATTGCACGAGATACAAGAACAGAATGTCGTGATCCACCTGCTGCAGGGGGGCGTCGAGATTTTGCAGAAAATGTACGAACGACTTGAGGTCTTGCGCATAGGCTTCAAGACTGTTTTCAGATAGCCCCTTGAGAACGACAAGCTGGCCGAGAAAGGCGTCCACCAGGGCGGAGAGTTGCGGAGAATCTACGTTGTTTTGCATTGTGAAGCTATATTCTGGCATGGAAGCGGGCTCTTAACAAGTGGATTTTACGCTGTTTTACCCTCGACAGCGTGTACTATGCGGTGTACGGATTGAAAGGCGAAACAGGGGGTGATCCATGTCAGTACTCAATTTCGGTTCGTTGAATATCGATCATGTCTATACTGTTGACCATTTTGTCCGCCCGGGCGAAACACTGGCCAGCAGTGCGTATCGGAATTTTGCAGGCGGAAAAGGGCTGAATCAGTCTGTGGCCCTTGCCAGGGCGGGTGGTTCCGTACGCCATGCCGGCATTGTCGGCCAGGACGGGGAAATGCTGACCATGTATCTCGTGGCCAGCGGCGTGGATGCCAGCCTGGTCCGGACTGCGGATGTTCCCACAGGGCATGCCCTGATTCAGGTGGACGGCAGTGGCGAGAACTCCATCATCCTTTTCGGAGGCGCCAATCGGCAGATACGGCCGGATGACATAGCCGGGACTCTGGATGCCGCGGACGACTGCGATGTTCTGCTGCTGCAGAACGAAATTTCCGCAATCCCGGAAATCATGCGGGCCGCAGCAAAGAGGAAGATGCGTATGGTGTTCAATCCCGCCCCCATGGGCCCGGAGGTTCTGGATTACCCGCTGGAGCTCGTCGAGCTGTTTATCTGCAATGAGACCGAGGCGGCTTTTTTGACCGGCGAGCAAATGCTCGATAAGCAGTGCGCCGCCTTTCGGGAGCGTTTTCCAAAGGCTTCCTGCCTGCTGACCCTGGGCAGCAAAGGCGCTCTGTTCCTTTCTCCCGAGTCAGAGCTGCGGGTGGATGCCCGCAAGGTCGAGACCGTGGACAGCACCGCGGCCGGGGATACGTTCATTGGATTTTTTCTTGTCGAGTGGCTGGATCATGGCAATGCACAGCAGGCCATGGAGTACGCGTCCCGGGCGGCAGCGCTGTGCGTCATGCGTTCGGGCGCAGCCGAGTCCATTCCCGTACGCCGGGATGTGGACGCTTTTACAGCCTCTTCCTGACAGCAACTTTTCAGCAATTATTTTCGAGGTACGTTTTGGCGGATTTCAGTAGTTTTCGCAGGCCCATACTGGTTACGTGTCCCAAAGAGCTTTCCGCGGTTCTTTCCCAGGAAATCAACGCCCTGGGCTATACGGTCAAGGCGGTTTATCCTGCGGCAGTGGAACTTGAAGGGACACTGACGGATGCAATGCGTTTGAACATTCACCTGCGTACGGCGCACAGGGTGCAGTTTCTGTTGGATACGTTCCGGGCTCAATCCCCTGACGAATTATACAAGCACGTATCGGATATCGCCTGGGAGGAGTACCTGTTTCCGGACGGGTATGTCAGCGTGCGTTCGTTTGTGGATACGGACGCGGTCAATGATTCGCGTTTTGCGAACCAGAGGCTCAAGGACGGCATTGTGGACCGTATGCGCCAGAAGACGGGGCAACGTCCGGATTCCGGCCCGGATACGAGCAAGGCTGTGGTCTTTTTGCACTGGAGCGGGGAAAACTGCCAGGTCTGGCTGGACACCTCGGGCGAACCGTTGAACCGCCGCAGTTATCGCAAAATCCCCCATGGTGCGCCCATGCAGGAAACCCTTGCCGCAGGCGTGATTTTGAGCAGCCGTTTCGAACCCGGGCAGCATTTCGTCAATCCCATGTGCGGCAGCGGCACCTTGGGTACGGAAGCCGCGTTGATCGCCATGAATCTGGCTCCCGGACTCTTGCGTGAGAATTTCGGATTCATGCACATCAAGGGCTTTGACGAGAAAGCGTACCAGGACTTGCGGGATGCGGCCAGGGACGACGCCTATGATACGCCCGGTGCCAGATTCATCCTGACAGACAGGGACCCGGCCGCCATCAAGGCCGCGCGCGCCAATGCCAGGGCTGCCGGTCTGGAGGAGTTTCTGGAATTCGCGGTATGTGATTTTCGCAGCACCGAGATTCCCAAAGAGGGCGGAGTGGTCATGCTCAATCCGGAATACGGCAAGCGCCTGGGTGATGAGGCTTCGCTGGAGCAGGTCTACAAGGATATCGGTGATTTTTTCAAGCAGAGCTGCGGTGGCTACATGGGGTACGTATTCACTGGAAACCTCAAACTGGCCAAATGCGTGGGGCTGCGGACAAAACGCAAGATTCCCTTTTTCAATGCCCGGATCGAGTGCCGTTTGCTGGAGTACGAGTTGTACTCCGGAACACGCAAAAGCAAAAAAGAGCTGAAAGGGGACTCGTAAACAGGGGATCAGACAAAGCCGCAGGCAGTTCGCAAGGAAAGAGCTGCCTGTTAGGTGTAGCGGGGTTCTTCTTCCTTGATGACCTGAAAAGCCTGGTTGCCCTTGACCGTACCGCAGATTCCCCAGAATTTCCGGATGCCTTCCACTTCCGCTTCCACCAGGTCGTCCGTGTCCGTATCCAGCAGCAGGATATCGCCTTTTTTGAGATACATGAGCTGCCGACCGCTGATTTTCGTGCGGCCGAAACGGATGACCATTTCCACCGGAGTTTCCATCAGGCGTTCTTTCAGCCGCGAGACCCAGGCATGATCGATTTCCAGGCGCTCGGTCTGGAAACTGGCGTGCAGTTTGGAACGAATGGGTTCGATGGTGGCGTAGGGCAGGCAGACCACCAGCGAGCCGATGGCGTTTTCCAGTTCGACTTCAAAGGTGATGACCACAACAACATCACTGGGCGGGACGATTGCCGCGAACTGCGGGTTGATTTCCGAACGCACCAGTTCGAGGTTCACTTCATGCACCGGACGCCAGGATTCTTCCATGTTGTCCAGGGCGAGTTTGATTACGCGGTCCACGATGGCCTGCTCAATACGGGTAAATTCGCGGCCTTCGATTTTCGGCTGACTGCCGGAGCCTCCGAAAAAGTTTTCCACAAGGGCGAAAACCAGGCGCGAATCTACGACGATGATGGCGTTGCCGCGCAAGGGCTCCATTTTGAAGATGTTGATGCTGGTAGGCACCGGGAGCGAGCGCATGAAATCGCCGAACTTGGTCATGTCGATGGAAATGGGATTGAGCTCGACGCGTTTGCGTACGGAGTTGCTCAGGGCATTGGTGCAGAGTCTGGCAAAGCGGTCGTTGACGATTTCCAGAACCGGCATACGACCACGGATGATGCGGTCCTGGTTGGCCAGGTCAAAGGGAACAATCCCGGAGTCGTCCTCCGCGACTTCACCCTCGGTTTCGATTTCTCCACCGGAGAGGCCCCTCAATAGGGCATCAACTTCATCCTGGGCAAGTATTTTGCTCATCTCAGGCTCCCTAACCAGTCCATCCAGAAAGCAAATAACATGTTGCGCCCATCATCGGGCTCTTAATTAAGTCTAGAAAAAGCTACCTGTTGTCCCGCAAGGGGTCAAGAACTTCCTTGTGGATAATTTAATGCAGAAGCCATGCCATGTGAAGTGCAAAGTACGCGGATTTCCAGAAAAACGCCTTTATGGCTCAAAAGCGTTCGAGACGGATATGGACGCGATCCGCATTTTCATCGGCATTGGCCGTATTGGTAAGGTCGCTTCCAAATCCGATTGCGCGCAGCCGGGTTGCGTCGATTTCATAGCGCTGCTGGAGGTATTTTTTCACATTCTGTGCCCTGGCCTGGGAAATGCGATGATTTTCCATGTATGCCTGTCCGGAAGCATGTCCTTCTATGACGATACGCATGTCGGGCCTGGCGCGCATCAGCTTGCCAACAGCGTCTATTGTCTGGTGGGTATGTGCTTCCAGCCTGGAGGCAGACTGCTTGAATCGTATATCGAACTGATCAGCAAGAGGGGCGCTGGCACTGTCTATGTTTTGGGGCAGACGTACGGAAGAGTGAAAACGGCTATGCGTACTTGCGGACGTATAATCAGATGTATTCAGGGTTATGATAACACGGCGGTTCAGACGGCGTCCTTCTTCAGTGGCATTGTCCGCAATGGGATTGTTCTGGCCGTATCCGCGTACCTGAAGACGCTCGGACGAAATGTTGTAGTCATTCATGAGAAGCTGTTTGATGGTTTGAGCGCGCATGACGGAAATCGTCATGTTGTTTGCCTCATTTCCGGAACTGTCCGTGTACCCGTTGATTTTCGCCATGGTGCCGGGATGTTGCCGGAGATAATCGCCCAGAGAGTTGATCTGCTGGTGCAGTGAGTTGTTCAGTTCGGTCTGATTGGCTTCGAACTGGATGTTGTACGGACGATGCAGGGCCACGTATGACGTATGGGAGCTGTAATAGCCCTTCAGTTCGATGTCCACGCGACGATTTCGTTCGCGGCCAAGGGCGGTTTTGTTGGAAACCATGGGCTTTGTGTCTCCAAAGCCTGCGGATAATATGCGTTGTGGGTCGAGACCATACATTTGTATGAGACTGTCTTTGATGAATTGAGCGCGTTTTTCCGAGAGCTGCATGTTTATTTGGGCATCACCACTGTTATCGGAATGGCCGGAAAGTGTGATTTTTGAATGGGGGTTGTTTTTCAGCAGCAGGGCGATACGTTGAATTCTGAGGTGCTGTTCGTCGGAGACAATCGCCTGGCTGCTTTGGAAGGGAATTGTCAGGGAAAGAAACAGGGACAACGGACAGCCGGTTCCATCAACAGCGAGATTGCCGGGCGTTGCCGGGCATTCGTCCTGCAGATTGGATACGCCGTCGCCATCGCTATCCAGATGCGGAGCAGCGTCTTGGGAAGCGACGGCTGTTTTGGGGCACAAGCCGTGTGTCATATCCAATACTTTTGTAAATCGCGGCTGTCGGGCAGCGGGAGCGCGGGATATTTCCCTGTGCTCTTCCCTGTGCTTTAAAGTGGGCGACTGCTGTACTGTATTGTGTTTTTCCACGGAAAGCTTCGGAGTCTGGGACAGGCCTGTATGGCTGCAACCACTGAGCCAGGTGATACACAAAAGCAGGGCAAGCAGAGTTTTCATGATGATCCCCAAGGAATGTTGTCGAGATTTACATAGGAAAGAATGCAGCTGATAATTGAGATCGCGAGCGTGCATGGAAGAATTCCAGCCACTCAATAACGGAGATGAAATGTGTGTGTTTCTGGAGCGGAGTCTATGTAATATTGTACGAAAGACAGATTGCATAGTGGGTTTATATTGATCCGCAGGAAGCAGTTTCAGGTGGTTATTTATGTATTCTACGATTGCCTTTTTCAGGTGTCACGAATAATCAATTTTGATAATGCAAGATGCTCTTTGGTGTAGTATACAATATTATCTGAATTATGCAATAATTTTTTTATTGCTATCTGTTAAACATTATCTATATTTTTTTTAGAACACTTGGAGTATGTATTACAACAGTGAGCATTGAGTTTGATGGTATGCCGAAGTTTTTCTTTTTGGATGCTTTTACCAGTTGAAAAGTGCAGCATTTGATTTTTTGGCATTTGCGTATTGAAGTTTTAGCTTGTGGCGGATATGAACGAATGCACAAGAAAAAAAATCCTGGCAGTCCGTAAAATCAAGTTGCAGCAACCCGGTTAACATTACGGAGTCGATTAAATGTATTCCAGTCTGGTTCTCGTATTGCGCACTTTTCGTCTGGGGGGGATTCTTTGTATTCTGGCCATGCTTGTGAGCGGTTGCGCCTTGCTGGAAACGCAACAGACTGCCCAGCAGGCAACGCCTCCAACCACTGCATCCACTGCCCAGGAGGCGGCGTCAGCCCCGTCTCAAGCCGGACAGTCTCCGGCGCCTCTTTCGCCTCAGAAAGTCTCGCTGGCCTTGGCCTTGCCGCTCACAGGTCCCTATGGCGGCATCGGCGAACAGATTTTGAACGGCGCCCAGGGGGCACAGCAGTATTTACAGGATCAGGGCGCGGAAGTGCAGATCCACGTCATTGATACCAATCAACCGGACTATCTCGAACGCATACGCGCGCTTCCCAATTCGGTGGCTGTTGTTGGCGGCCCGCTCCGGCCGGATATTTTCGAATCCATTGTGCTGGAAGACCTTAACGGAAGGCATGCCTTTTTCACTTTTTTACAGAGTTTGCCCAACAGCGTCACCGAAGGACGCAATGCCTGGCGTTTTTTCAGCAGCCCCACGGACCAGATGCGGACTGTCATCAAATTTGCTTCGAACAATTTCGGCATACGAAAAATGGGCATCTTGTTTCCCAACGAGCCCTTTGGGCAGCGTGTAGCCCGGCTGTTTGCCGGTGAAGCTGAAAATGCCGGTGTTTCCATCGCCAGTACGGATAGTTATCCGCCGGATGATCCCTTGCGCTGGAGCGATATCGTTGCAGAATTCCTCTACGACGGGCAGGAGAACGAACAGGATAGCTTCCAGGCGGTGTTCTTGCCGGACGCCTGGTCGAAAGTCGAAATGCTGGTGCCGTATTTCTATTATCACCAGAAGGAGCATATGCTGATTCTGGGCTCCACGCTCTGGGGACAAACCCTGAGCAGCGAGCGTCATGTGGACGCCCACAATTTTCGCCTGGCAGTGTTTCCCAGTCCCTGGTGGACTGGTTCGGGCACGGTCGCCGCAGCGCAATTGAACCGCTACGTGCAGGGAGAAAAAAGCTTCTGGAATGCGCTTGGCTTTGACTTTGTCCGCTTTGTCGCTTCGTTGGGGAGTTTGCCCGCAGAGGCCGACGGCAATTTCATCAATCAGCAAATTCGCAATATCACGGATTTTTCCTGGAGCATGGCGCCCATCCTCTGGGATTATACCGGCGTGGCCCAGCAGGAGATGTTTTTATTGATGCCCACGGCAGAGGGCGTACGCCCTGCCAATGCCAACCTGATCCGGGAACGACTCGCGAAATGATCCTGTGACAGGTCACAGCCGTGACCTTGCAGCCGCATCAGATATAGATGTTTTGGTGAGTAAACAAAGGGCCGGGTAGCTTTCCGCTGCCCGGCCCTTATTATTGGGGGGAATGAAAATGCGTCAGTAGAGCTGTTTCAACAGTTCTTCATTGGTTGAAGCGCTTCGCGGACGTTTGGGACGCGGTTGGGATACGGTAAGCGTCTCCGTATCGTCGTTAGGCAACTGGGCCATTTGCAGGGAAGGATCCGGACTGTACGGATCATAACCGTTGGGATCTGTTTTGTAACCGGGCACGTATTTTTGCTCGTTGCCGTGGGGCGGAGTGAAGTTTTGCACCGGGTACTGGTCTTCCACTGCCAGGCGATATTCCAGCCAGATAGGCAATGCGGCGCGCGATCCGGCTTCCGAATGCCCCATGGGGCGTATCTGGTCAAACCCCACATAACAGGCCGTCAGCAGGTAGGGGGAGAAGCCGATGAACCAGGCGTCCTTTTCTTCGTTCGTAGTTCCGGTTTTACCGGCTACCGGACGGTTGAGAATCCTGGCCCGGACACCGGTGCCCCGCAGAACCACCTGCTGGAGAATGGTGGACATGGTGTAGGCATTTTGAGGTGAAATGGCTTTTACGGATTCAGTGCTGGAACGGAAGATTTCTTTTCCCCAGGCTTTTTTGATGGAAAGCACAAAACGCGGTTTGACGTAACTGCCGCCCCTGGCAAAAGCTGTGTAGGCCTGGGCAAGATTGATTGGAGAAAAGACCTGGGCACCCAGGCAGATGGGCAGGTAGGGGGGAAATTCGCCTTCCAGACCCAGCTGGCGGGCTCTTTTTATGACGTTGCGGATACCCATGCTGGCCGCAAGCCGGACCGTGACGACATTTTTGGATTTGACCAGCGCGTTGGTCAGGGTCATGGGGCCGTTGTATTTGTTGCCGTAATTTTTGGGAGACCAGGTGCCGAAGGAAATGGGCGCATCCATGATTACGGAGGTCGGGCGGAAACCGTGATCCAGAGCGGCGGAATAAACGATGGGCTTGAATGCGGAGCCGGGCTGCCGGTGCGCCTGCGTGGCCCGGTTGAACTGGCTGTCGTTGAAGTCGAATCCTCCCACCAGGGCAACGACATTGCCCGTGGGCGGTTCGATGGAAACCAGCGCTCCCTGGACCTTGGGCTTCTGCTGCAGATTCAAAGGAAGGACGACCTTGCCGCCGTCGTTTTCCTTTTTTGGGGGCAGGATGCTGTGGTCCAGTGAGGCCCAGATCATGTCCCCTGGCTGCATCAACTGGGCAGGGGATTTTCGCCAGGTCCATTTCATGCTTTCTGCGGAAATAAAGCCGTCGTAATCGCCCGCCTTGACCTGGGCTCCGGAGTCGTTCACATCCATGACCAGCGTTTTTACCCAGTCGCCGGGTTCGAGATTGTCCAGATTCACGGGGTTGTTTGTAAGAAAGTCCTTGAATTCCGACGGACAGAGCTTTAGATCCGGGCCGCGCCAGCCGCGTCTTTTGGTCGCCGCGGCCAGACCATCCCGCAGGGCCTTTTCCGCCGCTTTCTGGTGGTTCAGTTTGACGGCCGTATATACGTGCAGTCCGGATTCATACACGGCGTCCTCGCCGTAGCGGTCCAGCTTGATGTTTTGCAGCTTCATGTTCTCTTCGGAAAGATAGTCGATGAGCCAGCGCCTGACTTCTTCCATATAATACGCGCCGGTTCCCCATGAGGGCTCCGGCATGGCCTTGAATTCGAGTTTTTCCGCTACCGCCTGTTCGTATTCCTGTTGTGAAATCCATTTCAGGGCGCGCATCCGGTGCAATACGTACATCTGCCGTTTGCGGGCTTCCTGCGGATGGTAAAAGGGGTTGTAGTTGGAAGGGGCTTTGGGCAAGCCTGCCAGCAGCGCGGATTCAGCCAGGGACAGATCCCCCACATGCTTGCCGAAATACGTCCGTGAACCGGCTTCGACTCCGTACGCTCCGGCGCCGAAAAAGGCCTGGTTCAGGTAGACCGTGAGAATTTCGTCTTTGGACAGAAAATTTTCAAGCTGGAAAGCAAGGATGGCTTCCTTGATTTTCCGTTCGTATTTTTTTGTGGAATCCAGCAGGATCTGTTTGATGATCTGCTGGGTAATGGTACTGCCGCCCTGAACAATGCCCCCGCTTTTAAGGTTGATCAGTGTTGCACGGAAAATAGCCGTGGGATCCAGGCCTTCATGACTGTAGAAAGAATCGTCTTCGGCAGCGAGAAAACAGCGTACGAGGTGTTTGGGCACTTCATCCAGACTGACCAGAAAGCGTTTTTCCCGGTACAGATAGCCCAGAATCTGACCGTCATCGGCGTAAAGCGTGGTGACGAGATTGGGTTTGTAGTCTTTGATTTTGGTAAAACTTGGGAGATCTTTGGAAAAATGAATGTATATTCCAAGGCAGCCCATTGAAAAAGCCATGGCAATGGAGAGGATAAATACCAGAACAACGGTAAAGAGATAATACTTTTTCATGTAGGTTCAGGCCTTCCGCATTTTCGCGTGTCCCAGGCGAGCCGGATGGTAAATTATCGAATAACTTATTGTTATATCAGAATCAGATGGCCCGCAAGGGTTCGTTCGCAAAAAACTGCTCCGGATGCGAACCGCGTCAGCCCGTTGCTCCGGACTGTGTATATGTTTTATCGTCCGCTTTTTCTGCTCCTTTATGGAAAGAGGGGGCTAAGGAAATTGCTTGAGGCTTTTCTGTAAAAAAGCCAGCTGTTGCTGCAAAGGCTCCACAGCAAGGGCCTGATCAATGGAAAATTCTTTTTTCAGCGCGTCCAGCTCCTTTTTCCGTTGCGCATAGGAATCTTTCAGAGGAAGGAAAAAGTCCTTGAACGTATCTTTCCATTTTTTCAACTTGTCGATTTCAATTTGCTTTTTCTGAATTTCATATTGCGAGATCAGATCAATGCTCTTTGTCCCTTTCTGGAGTGCGGCCTTGATTTCGTCTGAGAGCAGTGAGTTCATCAGGGCCTTGTTGATATCCTTTTCCGTGGCCCAGCTGCCGTCAGGCAGGGCAATTTTATACTGTTTGGCTGCCACGTTTTTTTCAATGGTATCAATTTCAGCCTGCAGCTGCTTGATTCGCTGGTCCAGATCCTTTGGGGTCGACCAGCCGATGGGAAGCAAGTGTTTGTATTCATTCTGCTTGAATAGTTTGTTAATGGCGGTGGATTTTTCCTGAAGCTGTTTTTGGGATGCATCCAACGCGCTTTCGGTCAGCCAGCCATCGGGAACACGATTGATACGCGCCGTGCCGGCTTTGTATTCCTGAGTGATCTGCTTGATGCGCTCCTTGAGATCCGCAATACGAGTCTGGAGTTGCTTTTTGGAGATGTCCCCAAGACCGGGAATGGAAATGACATAGGTTCCTTCGGCTATTTGTTTGGACACGTCATCAACAGATTCTTTTTGCGTGGCAATGGCGGTTTCGAGTTGCTTTTTATCGACAAAACCAAGTCCTGCGCAGTAAATGCGCACGTTTCCTTCGTTGTTTTCCTGTTCGAGTTTTTTCTTTTCTTCGGCAAGCTCCTGCGACCTTAGTTCCAGGTCTTGTTTGTTGACCATGCCAACCCCTGCGATAAAAAAGTCTCTGGTGCCGGAGCTTATTGCGGAGTCATCCGCCTCCAGTTCCTTTTTGTGCGTATCCCTCAATGCAAGCAGTTCGTCCATGGTTACCCGCTCGTATCCAGGAAGAGACAGCCTGTCCTCAGGTTCCGTGATGAGTTGCCAGCCTGTCAACACTGCGATATTATCGGCTTGTCTGCGAGCCTCATTTTGTTCCAGTGCGGATTGCGTTTCTTTTTCCAGTGTTGCAAGATTCTTCTCAATTTCCTTTTGTTCGGCATCGAATTGGGAAAAGCGTACCTTGACCTGACGGTTCAGTTCGGCAAGTTTTTTTTCATACATCTTCAGATCGTTTTTGAGCGGCTGAAGTATGTCGTCCCTGGTGAAGCCGAGAGCCGGTCTGTGCACCAGCAGACAACTGCAGAAGCACAAAAGGCATACCATGATTTTCAGGGAGCAAAGGTTCGGTACAGTGCGTTTCATTGAATATCCCCTTCAGACAGTATGAGAATAAGAACATCCAGATTATGAGTTCAGAATAAAGGTGGCGCGGGGCCGACTTCTTCTGAAAAGTTTGGCAAAAAAGTACTACAGATATTTTGTCTAGTCCAGATCAGATGATTTTTTGAGACATTCAGGATGAAATATGCTGCGATTTTCCTTTACGTTATTGCAGAAGTTGCTGGAAAAATTTCCAGCAATCCTATTGCAGATTGCATTTGTCCTGGGTTCTTTTGATTCTTCCATCCTTGCACAGGAATTCAAAAAATATAACGCATTTTCTCCTTATTCTTCCGAGCCGTCTCTTACATTCCAATCCGTTCCGCCTTTTGATGAAGAGGAGTTAAAGTCGTATTCTGCCATACCTGAACCGCAAACAGACCCCATGCCAACGTTCCGTGAGGATCCGTATCGAAATTTTGATGTAATGGGACAACCAAACGTCAGCGTCAGACAATATAATGAAAAGAATTTTTCAGGATTTTACTCATTGTCATCAATAGATCAAAAGCCATTCAATCCATTTGAAAGTTCTCCCTATGCCCCTTTTTCTCCTTTTAATGGTTTTGATAAATAGCAGCAGTTTGATTTTTGAAAAATGTTGCATAGAATTTTATTCCGTAAATAAATGTAAAGGTGTTTTTATAAAAAGATGTATTTGGATTAAATAACGAACTCCTGCCATATTCTGATATTCACAATTGCCATTTCAAAAAGTTTCACTTATCTTTTATGAAAATAGTTTTGGTTGGAAATAAATGAAGCCCGGTGCCCGGCTACTCGGCTTACTGGATATCCCCAATTAATGCGGTATGATGGTGTCTGTATGAAAGATTGCAAAGATATTCTTGATACATCCGAAATGAATACGCTTCTGGAAAAGCTTGCGGAACAGGTATACACCGCCAACGGCGAATGCAAGAACCTGGCATTGATCGGTATTCAACGTCGCGGGGTTGACCTGGCCACCAGGCTGAAATCCATTCTGGATCGCCGGTGTGGTCGCGAACTCCCGCTCGGTCAGCTCGATATCAACCTCTATCGGGACGACTGGACCAGCCTCGAACTGCAGCCGCTTATCAGCCGCACGGAAATTCCTTTTGACATCAACGGATTTGATGTTTTGCTCGTTGACGATGTGCTGTTCACCGGACGGACCATCCGGGCGGCCATGGAAGCCATCCTTGATTTTGGCCGTCCTCACAGCATCAAATTGCTGGTGCTGGTGGACAGAGGCCATCGTGAGCTTCCCATTCAGCCGGACTATGTGGGCAAAAAAGTGGAAACCCAGCGAGGCGAACACGTCAATGTCTACATCAAGGAGCGTGACGGAAAAGACAAGGTCTGCCTGGTGGCATGATCTTTTGCTGCGGACATGATGGGCAGGGACGATTCTGACGGCGTCGGTATGGAGCGTACGGGGCGTTTCAGTCTGTTTGCAGGAGCCTGCTTTCTGTGCGCCGTATGGTTGCGCTTTGAACCGTGTTCCGCCGAGTTGTGGCTCGATGAAATTCTGAGTCTGTTCAATGTCCTGCGCATTGATTCCTGGGTCGACATTTTCACCCGGCTGCGCATCGACAACAACCATCCGCTTGTATCCCTTTATTTGTACGCCCTCGGGATACAATCACACTGGTTCTACTACCATTTTTTCTCCCTTTTGACCGGCATTGGAACGGTTGTGGTACTCTGGCGCCTGGCTGCATCCGACAAAAGAAACAGTGCCGGTATTGTGCTGGTGCTGTCCGGTTTTTCATTTCTTTTCATCAATTATTCCTCGGAAGCACGAGGCTACGCACCGGCGGCCTTTTTTTCTCTTCTCGCTTTTCAGGGTATTTCCGATTTCATCGATTCCTCCAAATGGCGGGCGGTCATATTCTATACGCTGGCAGGAATGCTTGCCCTGTTGTCGAGTCTGACCTCCGTGATCATTATTGCAGCCTTGATGGTCTGGAGTGGTTGGGAGTTGCTGGCCCGCCATTCGAAAACACAAGCCGCCATGGAATTCTTGCGGTGCCATGGAGCCCTGTGTCTTTTTTTGGTGCTCTATGATGTGGTCTTCATCAGCAAGCTGCAGGTGGCGGGCGGGGGGGCCTTTGTCTTTTACAAAGTGGTCCTGCGTTTCTTTTCTTTTGTGTTCGGAGTGGATGGTAGTATCTGGCTGCAGGTTGCAAGCGGGCTTTGCTTTTGCGGTCTGTACCTTTACGGCCTGTATACCTTGGGTAAAGATGGCAAACGATCCGCGATCGCATTGTATGTATTGATTTTTCCCATCATTCCTTTCGGCATAATCTTCTTTCTTCAACCCTCCTTTTTATACATACGCTATTTCTTTGTCTGTCTTCCGTTTATTTTGTTGCTTTTCGGAAGGGCTTTGTGGAGTATGATACAGTCGGGAAAAATCACAAAGGTGATTTCCCTTGTGATCATCTGTGGATATGTGGCTGGGAATATCTGGGCTTTTGTTTTTTTCGAACAAAACGGGCAGAGAGGAGAATACGAGGAAGCTGTCGTTTATATACTCGCGCAGTCACCAGAGGCGACTGTCTCGGTTTCCAGCGACCACGACCTGCGCAATGGTTTTGTGCTCAGGTTTTATGCCGCGTTGAACGCTGCGGGAAGCAGAATGCGCTATCTCAACCGGAGCGAAGTCAAGACGCCCCCCGCCTGGTATATTGAGCACAGCCACGAAAAAAAAGAGGAAAGACGAGAAACAGAGATGGAAAAATTCGGAGCATCCTACCATCTGGTTCGCGTCTTTCCTTATGGACATCTTTCAGGGTATTACTGGTATCTTTATAAAAAAGGCTAACCCTCTCAGGTCGGTGATCAGGACTCCCGGGTAATCTCCGTACCGATTCCTCCCTTGGTGAACAACTCGAGCAACAGGCAGTTTTCGAGTCGGCCGTCAATGATGTGGGCTTTTTCCACGCCTGCGTCCAGAGCTTCCAGACAGCATTTGATTTTGGGAATCATGCCGCCCTGAATGGTGCCGTCGGCAATGGCGAGCGCTGCGTTCTGCATGTTCAAAGAGGAAATAAGACTGCCTTCCTTGTCCAGTACGCCCTCGACATCGGTCAGCAGGATCAACCGCTTGGCCTGGAGGCTTGCAGCCAGTGCGCCGGCAACGGAGTCGGCGTTGATGTTGTAGGTTTCGCCGTCTTCATCAACGCCCACAGGCGCGATGACCGGGATGAATCCATCTCTTTCGAGGGAGTTGATCAGAGTCGAGGAAATATCCGTCACTTCGCCTACCTTGCCCAGGTCGATGATTTCCGGCGGCGCGTTTTTCTTGTCTTTGATCATTTCCAGCTTTCTGGCATGGATCAATTGACCGTCCTTGCCGGAAAGGCCCACGGCTTTGCCTCCCTGCAGGTTGAGCAGGTTGACGATTTCCTTGTTGACCTTGCCCACAAGAACCATTTCCACCACATCCATGGTGGCCTGATCGGTAACGCGCAATCCTTCCCGGAACTGGCAGTTGATGCCCAGAGAATCGAGCATCTTGCCTATCTGGGGGCCGCCGCCATGGACGATGATCGGATTGACGCCGATGTATTTGAGCAGCACCACATTGCGGGCAAAAGCGCGTTTCAGCTTTTCGTCCGTCATGGCATGGCCGCCGTATTTAATGACGATGCTTTGCCCGTGGAAGTTCTTGATGTAGGGCAGGGACTCCATCAGAAGCTTGGCGACTCGCTTCCCTTTTTCCATAGAAATGTCCTCAGCGTATTGCATGGTTATAATATATACCTGGAAAGATCGCGATCTTCTCGGACATCAGCCAGCTTTTCCTTGACGTAGTCGGCATTGACCAGAACATGGGTGCCGCTCTGATCCGGCGCATGAAAGGAAAGATCCGTCAGGATTTTTTCAAAAAGCGTGTACAGCCTGCGTGCGCCGATATTTTCCGTCTCCATGTTGGTCAGTTCGGCAAAAGCGGCGATTTCTTCCAAACCGTCCGGGCTGAACTCCACCTTGACGCCCTCGGTTTCCAGCAGTGCCGCGTATTGCACTGTAAGCGCGTTTTTGGGTTCCGTAATGATCCGCAGAAATTCCGCTTTTCCCAGAGGCTGGAGTTCGACCCGCAGAGGGAAACGTCCCTGGAGTTCGGGAACCAGGTCGGAGGGTTTGCTCAAATGAAAGGCTCCGGCAGCGATGAACAGGATATGGTCCGTACGAATCATGCCGTATTTGGTGTTGACCACGCAGCCTTCGACAATGGGCAGCAGATCGCGTTGTACGCCTTCGCGGGAAATATCGCTTTTGGAACCGGCGTCGGCGTTGCTGACGATCTTATCCATTTCATCGATGAAAATGATGCCGCTTTCTTCGACCCGTTCTTTTGCCTGTTCAGTGACCTTGTCGTGGTCGATGAGCTTGTCGCTTTCTTCCTGGATGAGCAGCTGATAGGCGTCTTTGACTTTGATTTTGCGCCGCTTTTTCTTGTTGGGAAACACACGGCTGAACATGTCGCGGAATTGCATTTCCATGTCTTCCATGCCGGGCATGGCCATGATTTCCATCTGCGGCGCCTGGACGCTGGCTTCCACCTCCACCATACGGTCGTCCAGTTTGTTCTGGCGCCAGAGCTGGCGCAGTTTTTCACGCGTACTGTCCGTACGCGGCTGGGCCGGGTCGGCTTCACCGCTGGGAGAAACCTTGATGGCGTCGAGTTGGGCGAAATCCTGATGATCGTTGCGCTTGCTTGACGGCAGCAGCAGATCCAGCAGTTTTTCCTCGGCATTGTGTTCGGCTTTGATCTTCACGCGTTCGAGTTCTTCATTGCGAACCAGGTTGATGCCGATTTCCATGAGGTCGCGAATCATGGATTCCACGTCGCGTCCCACATAGCCCACTTCGGTGAATTTTGTCGCCTCCACCTTGAAAAAGGGCGCTCCGGCGAGTTTGGAAAGACGCCGGGCGATTTCTGTTTTTCCCACTCCGGTGGGGCCGATCATGATGATGTTCTTGGGAGCGATTTCTTCCCGAAGTTCGGGATCCAGCTGGCGACGGCGCCAGCGGTTGCGCATGGCGATGGCAACCATTTTTTTGGCCTGCTCCTGGCCGATGATAAATTTATCCAATTCGGAAACGATTTCTCTAGGTGTAAGGGTATTCATCAAAATTACTCCAAAACGCTGTGGCTACTAACGATTGTAGGGTGTCTTGCTTTCGGGACATGCGTCTACAGCATGGAAGCGGGAAAAAGCAAGCCACGATTAGCATTGAAAAAAAGCGCAACATCGGCTTTTTTTAGAAAAAATTCGCAGGTTTCAGTTCAAAGGGATAGTCCGGAAAATATTTTGTTTGCGACGTTTGAGCAGAAGCATGACAACGCCTTTTTTCTTGCCGTCGCTTTCCAGCACCTTGTCGAAGTCCTGAACAGTGTTCACAGTGTGCTGATTGACTTCCAGGATGACGTCACCCGGCTGTACATCAGCTTCTTCGGCCTTGGAATTCTCCTCGACTTCTGTGATAAGCAGTCCGCGCACTTTTTCAAGGCCCAGAGCTTCTGCTTCGTCCTTGGCCACGGGCCGGATGGACATGCCGATGCTGTCTTCGCGGATTTCCTTGGTTTCCTGCTTCTGCTCGGTCTTTTCATCAAGGGCGTCGAGATCCCGCTCGCCAAGGGTAACCTTGAAGCTGAGTTTTTTGCCCTTGCGCCAGACGGTGATTTCAGTGGGATTTCCGGGGTCTATGGCGGCGATTTTGTGCAGCAGTTCGTTGGAATCCTCGACAGCTTCGTCGTTGATGGCAATGATCACGTCGCCGGTCTCGATGCCGGCCTTTTGTGCGGGTTGCCCGTCCAGTACGGATGCCACCAGCGCGCCTTCGGGCTTTTTTAGCCCAAGAACCTTGGCTGAGCCCTGATCCAGATCCTGGATGGAGACTCCCAGCCATCCGCGCTGCACCTTTTTGTTTGCGCGAAGTTCGGCGATGACTTTTTTGACCATGTTGCTGGGAATGGCGAAACCGATCCCCTGACCACTGGCAACAATGGCCGTGTTGACGCCGACGACTTCGCCGTCCAGATTGAGCAGTGGGCCCCCGCTATTGCCGGGATTGATGGAAGCGTCCGTCTGGATATAATCGTCAAAGGCACCTGAGCCGAGAATTCTGCCTTTTGCACTGACAATGCCCGCTGTGACCGTTGAGGACAGACCAAAGGGATTACCGATGGCCATGACCCACTGGCCGACCCGAAGATCATCGGAATCGCCGAACTCCAGGACAGGCAGCTTTTTTTTGACGGAAATTTTCAACAAGGCGAGATCGGTCTCCTTGTCGCGGCCCACGACTTTGGCATCAACCGACTGGTAATCCTTTTCCTTGCCTTTGAGGTTGACCTTCACCTCTTCGGCATCGGAGACAACATGATAATTGGTGACGATGTACCCATCAGAGGAAATGATGAAGCCGGAGCCCAGGGAACTTTCTTTGTGTGGTTTTTGGGGGGACTGAAAGAATTTTTGAAATTTATCGAAAAAATCGTCGAAGGGAGCATCCTGATCGCGGAATTTGAACAGTTCTTCAAGACCGTCCGTATCTTCAACCATTTTGACCGTACTGATGTTCACAACTGCAGGGCTGCATTCCTCGGCGAGATCAATGAGGTCTGGCAGATCGGTGGCAGAGGTGCAGGAAGCTATACATAAAAAACTGCACAGCAGCAGGGGCAACAGGGCATAAGGATACAAACGATTCATGTAATGCTCCAGAACGGGTGTCAATTTACCGGGCGCACCCGTTGAGGCTCATGGGCGCCACAGTTCTAAAACTACTTTAATATACGTCTCCCTCCTTGTTTGTAAACTCCCATTTTGTCAAAAAGATTGGATCCCAGGCGTCTGTTGCTGCGCCGAGTGCTCGCGACTGCCCGCTAATCGAGCAGTCCAACAAGCTTGAAAACCCTTTCCGGATCCAGCCCCTGATGTACCTGCTCGAGGTCCTGGGCCGAAGCGTTTTGCACCTGTCCCAGGAATTGCAATGCCGTATCGCTGTCTATGGCGTCCGCTTCGGAGTATTCGTTCTGGTAGCGCTGCAGGGCCTGGCTGCCGATGGCGATGATATCCTCAGTACTTTTAACCTGCTGCGAGTCAGAGTTGCTGTTTTCAGTGCTTTCGTTTTTCTGCTCGAGAGCCAGGCTCATCTTGTCCAGCGTGGCGCGAATGGAATCTATGGTGTTCATGTCGATCTCCTTGTCCGGGAGTTGGCTAGTTCAGGTATTTGGACTCAGCCGGAAGCTTCTGCAAAAAGGCTTCGTATTCGCGGGATGCGGACTCTTCAACCAGGATCTGACAGCGGACACCGCATTTGCTCAACTTGAGCATCAGCTGGTCGTATTCTCTCTTTTGCTGGTCATTGAGCATGCTGGTAAGATTGTTTTTGTTCAGAATGCTGAGCAATTCGCGGGTAACACCGGCCAGTTCGTGGTATTCGTTGAAAAGCTTCTGCTCCATGCCTTTGGTCTTGATTTCGTTCAAAACGTTCTGGCGCAGTTCTCTTTTCATTTTTTTAAGGAGTTTGAGAGATTTGCTCTTGGAGTCGGAATGGATAGCCTGTTTCATGGGGTGCCTCCGCGTATTGTTTTGTTGAGCAGGTATGCTCATGTCGTGTCATGCGAAGGCTAAGCGAGGAACGTGCCAAGAGGTATTTATGTATTGAAAACAGCGGATTAGTTTGTTTGTCAGGATGCCGGTAGGTGAAAAGTCAAATTTTTGTCTAGATTCGGAATAAAAAAAGGCGCATTGGGCAATGCGCCGTCAAAAAAATTGCGAACCGGATTAAAAAAGCCGGTTCAAACAGTCAGCATTTATCGGCGAACTGTTTGATGTGCCGCAATCCCCAGAGGATGGCGAAAAGACCAAGAAAAACCCAAAAAAAGCTCATGGCGATCTCCCTGTGAAAAACGTGTAATAACAGTTGAATGCAACCTAGCTAAAAAATCCTTACCTGGCAAGAGGTCTGTAAACATAAGTATGTGAGCGAAAAATGCGCAAAAGCTCGCTTTCGCGGCATTGGTCGCTCGTTCTGTCAGAGAATTGTTTTTTTTACAAAGCCCTCAAAATTGGTACAGTCCGAATCGCTTAGTACTTGTCCGTGCAGAATTACGACTGAAATTCAGGAGGTTGAGCCTCCGCTTTCCTCGTCGCGCAGCTGACGCTTCAAAATTTTTCCCACCAGACTTTTTGGCAGAGATTCCCGAAATTCCACTTGTTTGGGGACCTTGTATCCGGCGAGTTTCTGCCTGCAGAAGGCTATGACCTCGGATTTGCTCAAAGAGGCGCCTGCTTCGGGGACTATGAAGCATTTGATGGCTTCGCCCCGCGAAGAATGGGGAACGCCGATGATCACTGCTTCCTTGATGCCCGGATGATGCAGGAGCACTTCTTCAATCTCCCGAGGATAGACGTTGAAGCCCGCAGCGATGATCAGGTCCTTTTTCCGGTCAATGATTGAAAAATACCCCTGTTCATCCATGGTTGCGATATCACCGGTGTGCAACCAGCCGTTTTGAAGGACTTCGGCGGTTTCATCAGGGCGTTTCCAGTATCCCAGCATGACCTGGGGGCCCTTGATCAGAAGCTCTCCGGGAGAGTTGGGGGGCAGATTTTGGCCTGTTTCAAGGTCCACGATACGAACATCCGTGTCCGGGAAGGGCAGGCCGATGCTGCCGATTTTATGCTCTCCCATGAGCGGGTTGAAATGGGTCACCGGAGAGGCTTCCGTCAATCCGTAGCCTTCGATGATTTCCCCCCTGGTCAAAGTGTTGAAACGCTTAATTCCCTCCAGCGGCATTGGTGCGGAGCCGGAAATACAATAATTGATGGAGGACAGGTCGTATTTGCCGATATCCTTCTGCTGCATGAGCGCCAGATAAATGGCTGGCGTTCCGGGAAAAATGGTTGGTTGGAGCTTGTCCGTAATGTCCAGGATGTCTTTGGGCAGAAACCGCGGAAAGGGGAGCAGGGTGGCTGCGAAAGAAGTTGGAAAGCAGAGGCAGACCATCAGGCCGTAGACATGGAAATAGGGCAGCAGGCCCAGCAGTACCTCATGGTTGGTCAACTTTCCGACGCTGTGCAGCATGCAGCGGCATTGCTGGACATTGGCGGCCAGGTTGAAGTGGGTGAGAACCACTCCCTTGGCCTTGCCGGTCGTGCCCCCGGTGTATTGAATCAGAGCCGGTGCGGACCTGGGGTTCTCAAGAGGCTGGGAAAGGCGTTGCTTGCCGCGAAGCAGTGTTTGCCAGGGAAAAACCGTTGCGTTGTCGAATTGCGGCAATTCCTGACGCTTTCCTCTGGCTGCCCGAAGACGGAAGAGCTGCTTGAGTGGAAAACGCAGACCATCGGCGACACTGGTGAAAAAAAATGTTTCGATGCCCAGCCTGGACCGGAGGCTGCTGAGTTTGGGCCAGAGGATATCCAGTGCGATCATTACCTTGGCCCCGGAATCATTGATATGGTGCAGCAGTTCCGTTTCCATGTACAAAGGGTTGGTCATGACCACTACGCCGCCTGCCTTGAGTACGCCCCAAAAAGCGATGATGGTCTGCGGCAGATTGGGCAGCATGATGGAAACGCGGTCGCCGGGTTGTACGCCGTGTTTTTTGAGGTTGGCAGCGAATATTTCCGCAAGCTGTTGCAGTTTTTGATAACTCAGCTTGTAGTTGCGAAAAATCAAAGCATCGCGTTTCGGGTGAGCTGCTGCGGAACGATCCAGGTATTCGTAGAGGGCAAGTTCTTCATATTCAATACTGTGAGGAACTTGTGCATCATAACTGTCGTACCAGGGGCGTTCGTGTTCTTTCATGGTAGTCTTTGTAAAAGCACTTTGCATTTTGTGAATGTTACTTATGAGCCGTGTTGGATATTATAACGTACGTAGGAATAAATTGGGTGCAATTAACGAAAAAAATCAGAATTATTTTCTGTTGCACTCATATTTTTATGGGATAATCAGCAGAGATTCATGCTGATTGCCACATTACGAAGCAATCAGAAAAATCCTTCATAAAAACAGTATAATCAGTACTATTGCAAAATTATTCGGCATCCACTACAACAAAATGGTTATGAAGATCAAGGTCATTTTACTCATCGCGGTAGTTTGGGTGGGGGTCTGCTTCTGGGAAGCTCCCGTCCAATCCGGGGCGGATCTTCCTCCTCTGGACCATGTGAGTATTCCCAAGGCGCTTGATTATGCGCAGCCGAAAAGCTGGCTGGCCTTGCCGGCAAATCCCAACCGTTTCGATGTTGATGTCTTCTGGGTCTATCCTACGGTAATCACAGACAGGACTGACTGGATTGTGACTCCTTCCTCCCCCTCGCATCGCCAGGGAGCGCATCTGACCCTTGTTTCCCAGGCAAGCGTTTTTGATCGTCAAACAAATATTTACTCACCATTATATCGTCAGATGAGCATTGACGGGCTTTCATTGCCGACCCCCAAGCGCGACATGTTGCTTCAATACGGAGAAGACGATGTCTGGCGGGCATTTGAATATTACTTGGCTCACTATAACAAGGGCAAGCCTTTTATATTGGCAGGCCATAGCCAGGGATCCGATCTGCTGGTCAGACTGCTTTTGAAAAAGTGGGGAAAAAAGGGTGCAGACCAGCGTATGGTTGCGGCCTATCTGATTGGATGGTCCATTACACGGCAGGAATTGCAGGAGCATCCCGGGCTAAAGATGTGCAATTCGGCGTCGCAAACCGGCTGCCTTGTCAGCTACAACTGCGTAGCGGCCGGCCGGCAAAACGTTGCTCCCACCATTCTTCCCGGTGCTGTGGTGGTCAATCCGCTTTCCTGGACCATCGACGACGAACTGGTTTCTGCCGAGCGAAATCTTGGCGCCGTGTTCGTCTCAAGCGACGGCAGCAAGACGGTTCGTCCGCATTTCACTTCTGCCATGGCCGTGGATGGCGGGCTGGTTGTTGTCCCTGCAGATCCCGCATTGCTGGCCACGCCTACAAAAGCCTTTCCAAAAGGTGTCTATCACATGTTCGATTACGCCCTGTTCTACGAAAATATCAAGGAAAACGCCTCGGTTAGAATTAACGCTTTTAAACAAAAATAACTTCCTGTCTCCCTTTCTTTTTGTTTCAGGATCCAACCCCGGAGATGTGTCCGGACCGCTGCTTTGGGCAGCGAGGAGTTTTTTTACCCAGGATAATTTATGACATTTCACTAATATTTCTAGGAGGTCCTGTGAGCGATTATAAAATGGTCAGCGCATTCATGGAAAAGCATTTCAAGCATTTCAATGCGCGTGAGACCCTTGATGCAGCAAAAGGCTGGAAAAATCTGCTGGACAATGGCGGCCAGATGTTTTTGTCCATGGCCGGGGCCATGAGCACTTGCGAATTGGGAATTTCTCTGGCTGCAATGATTCGTGAAGACAAAGTGCATGCCGTTAGCTGTACCGCTGCCAATCTAGAAGAAGATATTTTCAATCTTTTCAATAATAAAGACTATAAGCTGGTTCCTCATTACCGGGATTTGACTCCGCAGCAGGAGCTTGATCTGCGTGAGTCCGGGTACAATCGCGTTACGGACACATGCATCCCCGAAACCGTCATGAGCAAGATCGAAAAAGAATTGATCAAGCTATGGGTCCGGGCTGCAGAAGCAGGAGAGTCCAGATATCCGTATGAGTATTTTTATAATCTGCTGGATTTGCCCGGAATAGAGGAACATTTCCAGATTCCCCGCGAGCATTCCTGGGTTGCGGCGGCCAAAGACAAGAATCTCCCCATATTCAGCCCCGGATACGAGGATTCCTCTCTGGGCAACAAATTCACGGCGCTGGTCATGGAAGGCAAGCTCCCCAACCATCACGCCCTGAGAACAGGAACGGAACAGATGCAGGCTCTGGCGGAATGGTATCTAGGCCGTACGGAGCAGGATGTTCCCATGGGGTTTTTTCAGATCGGCGGCGGCATTGCGGCGGATTTCGCCATCTGCGTTGTCCCCTTGCTCATTCAGGATCTGAATATTCCGGAAACTCCCCTGTGGCAGTATTTCGCACAGATAGGAGATTCAACCACTTCCTACGGATCGTATTCCGGAGCAGTTCCCAATGAAAAGATTACCTGGTACAAGCTGGCGCCGCATACGCCAAGCTATATGATCAACTCGGACGCCTCCATCGTGGCTCCACTGATTTTCGCGTACGTGCTTGGAAGCTAGCCGTCAGGCTTCCATTCCTCATTGGGGCATATCGAGTCTGTCGAGCATTTGCAGACGTAATCCGGACATGATTTTTTCAGCCTGGGTGCTTCCGCTGCCTTGTGCGGCGAGATCGGCTACGGTCACAGGCTTTTCAATGCTGATGCGGATTTTGGCCGGGCTGACCCAGGCCCGCCCCGGAGGAAGCGCCTGATAAGTTCCCCGGATGATTACCGGCACTACGGATGTCGGATGGCTGGCAAGTATGCGTCCGAGGCCGGGTTGAAATTCCAGCAGTTCACCGGAGCGCGAGCGCATGCCTTCGGGAAACCAGACCAGGTTGCGCCGGCGGAACAGTACTGCGGCTCCCAGTGCCATGCTGGCACCGGGTTTGCGTACGGCGTCAATGGGGATGGCCTGAGCCGTGCGGGAAATGTAGCTCAGGACGCGGTTTGCAAAGGCCGCTCCGGTCCAGGCCGCAAAGTTGGTCTTGCGGAGAAATTCGAACGGAAGGGCGGCCACCAGCACCACCGGGTCCAGATAACTCAGGTGGTTGGGGGTCAGAACCAGGTTTTCGTTGTCCTCCAGATATTCAAGTCCGCTGATCTCCAGGCGGAAGAACAGTCTGAGGATTCGGCCCGCAGTGGCGTGCAGCAGCCGGTAGGCAATCAGTCGGGCGCCGCGCGTAGGCTCCAGCCATTCTTTTGTTTCCGCATCCAGGTACGCTTCCGGATGTTCGATGGGGTCCGTATAACTGCTGGATCCTTTGCCCCCTTGCGAGCAGATGCGCAGCAGATCGCGTACGCTGACCACCGAGGCGATTTGTGCTTCACTCAGTTCGACGCCCGTGCTTTTGCTCAGTTCCAGTGTCAGGCGCAGCCATTCCAGAGAATCCACTCCCAGGTCACCGGCGAATTCGGCATCGGGAGTAAGCCGGCGTTTGGAAAACAAGCGTGCCATGAGATCCCATGCCGCGCCTGCGGCCGGGCTTTCCAGCAAACGGCGATCCGCAGTGTCCATTTCCTGCAGGGAGATGGGCCCCAGTTGCAACTCGGACTGTCCTCCAAGAGCATGCTGAAAATGATTGACAAGCGTATGACGCTGAATTTTCCCCAGGCGCGTACGTTCCAGCCGGTTTGAACTCACCGCGATGAGCGAAGGACGCTGATAGGAAGGAAGTGTTGCGGAAATTTCCTTGATAGCAAGCCGGACGGCTTCCTCTGGCTGTTTACCGCAATCGCGTACGGTTACAAAGTTGGGAACGGCGAGCACCGCGAGAGCGCCTTCATGATCCAGCACCCCGGTTTCCTTGAGCAGCGGATGGGAGTCCAGGGCCTGTTCCACCACTTCCGGCTGAATATTTTCGCCGTTTTTGGTGACAATAAGCGTTGAGGCGCGTCCGTTGAGCACCAGCCAGCCCTGCTCCAGTCGGGCCAGGTCCCCGGTACGGAACCAGCCGTCCTTGAAGGCCGCCGCACTCTGTTCGGGAAGATTGTAATAGCCTTGAAACACGCCCGGACCTTGTACCAGGAGCTCGCCGAACGGTTCCGCGTCCATAGCGTCGTTTTTTTTCTCAACGGTACTGGGTGGCGCAATGTGCAGGCGTACGCCTTCGAGAGGTTTGCCGACAGTATCCAGACGGCCGGATCCCGGAGGATTGACCGTGAGAATGGGGGAGGTTTCGGTCAGCCCGTATCCTATGGCGATTTTCCAGCCAAGAGCCTCCATGTCCCGGGCCAGCTGCGGGTCCAGGGGAGCACCGCCGGAGGCCATGATCCGCAGGCTGGGGCCGATTTTTTTATGCAGGCCGCGCAACAGGGTTTTGCCTGCGTAGTAATTGAAGCGGCGGCGTATCAGGCCGCTGGCTGCAATAAGCAGGCGGATCAATGGCGCAGCCGGCCAGCCGAGTCCGTTGATCTGGCTGGTGACTCCGGCATAGAGGGCTTCATAAAGACGGGGGACTCCTATGACAATGGTGGCTTTACCTTCCTTGATGGCTTTGACCAGCTCTTTCCCCATGAGCGCCTGTGGCAGAATCAGAGGCACTCCCAGGCTGAAAGGCGTGAAAATACCAACTACAAAGGGGTAGACATGGTGCAGTGGCAGAGGAAGCAGAAGCCGGTCCGCTTTTTGGACCAGTCCTGTTTTGATGATGGCCCGCTGCTGGAAAACAAGGTTCGCGTGGGTCAGCGGAACTCCTTTGGGGAGTCCGGTGGTCCCTGACGTATAGAAAAGCGCAGCCCTGTCTTCGGGGCGTACTTCCTGGGGTGTGGGGCCGTCAGGTTGCAGCAGCGAACGCCAGGATGTTTTCCCATGGTCGTTGTCCGTCAAAAATACGGGGATGTCGCATTGTCCCAAAGAGTCGCAGACGGCCTGTTGCTGCGGTTCGTTGGCAAACAGCAGGCAAGGGGCCGCATCCCTGAGCGTATGGGCCAGAACATTGCCCGAGAATTGGGGATCCAGAGGCATTACGGCTGCTCCGGACAAGAGTATGCCCGCCACCAGTACGATGGTCTGCCAGCGGTTCTCCGCAAAAATGGCTACGCTGTCGCCCGGACCAATGCCCTTGCTAGCCAGTCCGCGAGCCAGATCCTGAGCCAGGGCGACAAACTGCGCGTATGTCAGCGAATGCGCCGTGTCGTCTTCAAACCAGAGCAGACATTGAAGCTGGTCCAGCTGGCTGAGCGAACGGACCAGCTCCTGCAAAGTCTCGAATTGGCGTTGCATGGGCTCCTTCCTGGGCTGGTTAAAAGCAGGCTTTTAGTGTTCAAACTTGTCGTCGAGCGCAAGAGGCATACGCAAGCTGCACGGACTGCTTTCAATTTTCGATTCTGGGAACGGCAGTGACAACGGCCACGGCTTTGATGCCCTTTTTTTCTCCAGTGAATCCGAGTTTTTCTTCCGTGGTGGCCTTGATGTTAACCTGTTCGGGGGAAATCCGCAGCAAGGTTGCCACACTTTTGCGGATGGGATCCCGCCAGGGAGCGATTTTGGGAATCTGCGTAATGATGGTCAGGTCCGCATGAACCGGTTCGAAACCGGCCTTGTACATTTTTTCGAGCACCTCATTGAGCAGAATTGCGCTGGAAATATTGTCGAACTGCGGATCATTGTCCGGAAAGAGCGCTCCGATATCTCCGCCGCAGAAGCATCCCAGCAGGGCGTCCGCCAGCGCGTGCAGCAGTACGTCTCCGTCCGAATGGGCTTTGATGCAGGGACCTTTGGGGATGGGAACGCCGCCGAGTCGGAATTCGCGGGAATCCTTTTCGTCAGGCTTGGTGAAGCGGTGCACATCATACCCCCAACCCACACGGGGCACGGTAACGACAGGAGCCGCCGGTTGTTTGGCGGATGCGGCGGTCTCGGGATCAAGCAAAGCGAGGTCGGCAGGTGTGGTGATTTTCACGTTGCTTTCTTCTCCCGTTACGATCCGAACTGCTCCATCGATGGCTTCCACCATGGATGCATCGTCAGTGACGTCGAGCTGGTTGTCATTGGCAAAGGCGTGCGCCTCGAACAACAGGTCAAGCTTGAATCCCTGCGGAGTCTGGACGGCGCGCAATTCCGTACGCTTGAGCGTTTCGGTCACCGTATCCCCATCGACCTTTTTGATGGTGTCAGTCACGGGAAGAGCCGGAATAACGGCATCGGATTCCTCCAGCGCGTCAATGATGTTTTTGGCCAGTGCGGGACTGAAAAAAGGGCGGGCCGAGTCATGAATCAAAACATGGGTGCAAACATCGGGGAGGGCGACCAGTCCGCGTTGTACGGAATCCTGGCGGCGTTTTCCTCCCACCACTGCGAGCCAGGGCAGACCGAGTCCGTCTTCGGCGTCCAGATCCACGACAATTTCCTGCGCGGTCAAAAATTCTTTTTCAGGGAAGACGAAAATAAGCCCCGTTATCTTAGGAAGGCGCGCGAATGTCAGTGCGCTGTTCCAGAACAGCGGTTTTCCGTGGTACGTCAGGAATTGCTTTTTGGCATCCACTCCTGCCTGGGCCAACCGGGACCCTTGTCCCGCGGCCAGTATTACAGCCCATAAATTCATGAACAATGCTCCTTTGTTCGGTTTCTGTTTTTTTGTAGCAATCATTGCTGGCTGTCAACCAGCGGAAAACAAAGGGCAGAGCCTTCAGACTTTGGTATCCGCAATGAGCTTTTTGTAAAAGTCGTGTGGTTTTTAATTCACTCTTGCAAAATATATAAATGATGTTTAATACTATACAAATGAAAACCAGCGTGTTTTTTTGTTTTAATCACTGATCGCCCTGCAGCGGAGACAATTCAGGGTAAAGGAGACTTCACAATGACGCAGAGAATGATTGATGCGCTGAATGATCAAATAAAGTGGGAATTCTATTCCAGTTATTTGTATCTCTCCATGTCTGCATATTTTTCAGATCTTGGCATGTCCGGGTTTGCCAATTGGATGTGGACTCAATCCAGAGAAGAAGTATACCACGGTATGAAGTTTTTTAAATTTGTGAATGAACGTGGTGGAAGGGTAAAACTCATGCCTATCGATCAGCCGACACATACGTGGGAATCCCCATTGCATGTTTTTGAAGATGCACTGGCGCACGAAAGGGTTGTCACCCAGCGTATCAATGATCTTGCCAATCTGGCTATTGAAGACAAAGACCATGCAACAAATATATTCTTGCAGTGGTTCATCACGGAACAGGTCGAAGAGGAAGACAGCTTCAATGAACTCCTCGGCAAACTGAAACTTATTGATGGCCGTGGTGAAGGGTTGTTCATGATCGACAAGGACCTTGGCGCCAGAGTCTATACGCCCAGCACAACGGAAGTCCTCGGCGGATTTGAATAATCGTTGACGTATTTTTGGATGATGTCAGGGGGAATCCTTCGGGATTCCCCTTTTTTGTCGGAGGCAGTCCGATTTAGTGGCCGTTTTCGATCCATAAAGGGGGAACAGGCGGATGGTACTCGTCTTCCGGTTTCTTCTTTGGGGATTTGTTACGCGGAATTATCCAAAGATCCGCTTCCGCCTCCTGTTCGTCTATTTGCAAGGAGAGCCGGACAGTACTGTTGGGAAGCAATTTGCAGCGGACGCTGTATTCTCTATTATCTTTATTTATCATAGGCGTTTCCGCGCATGCGGCATACACGATGTTGGCATCGAAGGGCTGGTTGTACAGCAATGAGTCCAGGTAATGGCTGCGTAAGGTCGCAAGCCCGGCGGATCGGATTCTGGAAATCCCCATGGCTCTGTAGTCGGTTTCTTCCACAGGCGCGGGCGGCAGGGTAATGATGACGAGAATGAAAAGCACAAATGCCAGCAACCAGGCAATGAGAGACTGGCTTTTCTTTTTTTTCTTGAAACTGCTGCTCGCGGTGTCGAAGGTTCCGAGCATGGACTTTGAAAAAAAGGAATCGATGAACGACAATACGCCGTTGATGACGACTTTGAATGCAAAGATGGGAATCAAGCTCGTCAGAAGAATAAAGACAACGCCCAAGAGTAATTTCATGTTTTGTTGAAAGCCATTGAGGGAAGTGTTTGAAAAGGGTTTAAAAAAATCTTTATGCGCAGGTTGCCCCTGCTCTGTCAACACTGTGCATGGTGAATTCTTTAGCGGGCGTTATGGGGGGCTGCTGTCCAATCCAGCTGTTTTATTGACAAGGCGAACAAAGAGGCCACGCGTTCCACGGCCAGGACATCAGAGGAGCCGTAGGGTTGGGCCGCATTGCTGATAGTTATGAGTCCGAGCAGCGTGTGTTGTTTTATGGAGCAGTCGAGAACCGGCACAGAAAGAATGCGCTTGGGCCCCAGCGTTTTTTTCACCCCCTGAAGCAAAGGGAATTCTTCCACGGGTTTATTGCTGCAAAAGGATTTTCCCGAAAGTACGGTATTGCCCCAGCCGCCGGGAAGCGTATGGCTTTTCAGCGATTCGAGATTCTGTATGGAAAAGTGGCTCATAGTGGCTTGAGTCAGTTCGGGAAAGCGAAAGAACTGGCTGTCCGGATCGAACCAGCAGGCAAAACCGTGGGAGCTGCCCGTAAGCGTGATTGCCGCCTGGGTAATGAGGAGCGCGGATGTATCCAGACTTTGGCTTGCGGCAAGTTGCTGCGTAAGTTTGAACAGGGTTCGATCCCGTCTGTTGCACTTGCGTACGGTGCATTCCATTTCGTGCAGTCTGGTCTGTTCCTGTTTCAGGTGCCTTCGGGTTTGGTCCAATTCCATTTGGGTTGCATGCAGCTGGTGCTGAATAACTTCCTGTTGTTGGGCAAGTTGTTTTGTCTCTGCCTTATGGGTTTCGAGTTTCTGTTCCAGCTCCAGGAAGGTCCGACGGTTCCAGGCGTACAGTTCGTAGCTTTCCAGCATATGGGCACAGGCGTGAAGCGATATGGTGAACAGGCTTATGGAACTGTCGGATATGGTGAATCGTTCCTGCCCGAGAACGCCCACAAAAATTCCGCGAATGCGTGAGATGGTGGACAGCGCTTGAATGATCAGCGTTTCATTGCCCGCAATGGAAGTGGTGACGTGGGGTTTGTTTCTACCAAGGCACCAGGCAAAGGTGTTTTCCTCGATCAATCTTTCGACTTCATCGTCTATCAGGGAAAAATGCTCCTGCGGTTGATATAAAACCGGTACGAAGTCCGAACTGTTTTCATCGACGAGGTAAAAGCAGAAGGCTTTCATCTTGATGAGACTGCGTATCTTTGCGGACGTTTCTTGCAGGATGGGAACAGGATCATCGAGTTTGTTGAGGCTCGTTCCAAAGTTTCCCAGGCCAGCGGCGAGTTCTATGGCCCGCAACGCCTCGAATTTTTCAGCGGACAAATGAAGAATTTTTTCTTTTAATGACTGAATTTGTTGCTGTTCTGGCATTGTATGCTCATCTCTTTCAGAAATATTCTGGAAATTTCCGTTGCCTGCTGCTCTCCCTGGGTGAGCACGGGCTCCAAAACGGTCAGAGGAAAACAGAGGGATTCCCAAACGTCAGCCGCCATGGTCGGCAGAATACAGGGGCTGATGGTGGCCGTATCGATGGCCAGGGTCATCAGATCGGCCAAGTGCGTAATGGCAGGCTCCAGAGTGAGTTCGGCCTGCATGGGGTCGTGATGATGTCTCGCGATGGAGAGCAGGGACTTGGGCACCATCCATTGTTCGAGCAAAAGCATGCCAACCAGGCTGTGATCAAATCCCAGAATCTGTTGCTCCGCTTCAAAATCCGGCAGAGTCTGTTCCATGGCGTATTCCTGAGTACGGACGTACAGGTCGGGGGCGGCGACGGCTATGGCCAGTTTGCCGATATCGTGCAGTAAACCGGCAGTGAAGAACCGTTCGATGGTGACTCCGGGAAGTAATCCGGCAAGCAGTTTGCCGATGCAGCCGCACAATATGGCATGCCTCCAAAAAGAGTAGGCCACATTGGCTGGAATGGTGAAAGCGTTGAAATACTGAAAAATGGAAATCCCAAGAATGAGATGATTCAGCTCTTCAGCCCCCATGATGGCAAGGGCCTGAGGGATTGCACTGATGTCGGAGGGAAAAGCATACAAGGGGCTGTTAATTAGTTCGAGCAGCTTTTTTTCCAGAGATGCATCAGCGGAGATGGCTTCTGCCACCTGTCTGGAGGATTTTTCCGGGGAATTCAGTAGCTCGTTGATGCGGTGATAGGTATCAGAAAATGTGTTCGGAGAGTGTATTTTCTGGATTATGGAAAGAGGGTCTATGGTATTGAAAAAAGCGGACTCGTCAGCATCCGATCGCGCTGATCTGGGCATCCGGCTCATCTGTTTTGTGGGCAACGAAAATCCCGTGGCCAGATGCTGCACCGTACGCTTGAGACAGAGCCGGTATATTTCATCCATGAATTCGTGTTCGTGCGTGAAGTTGGAAAGACAGCGGCTGACATGCTCATCACCCAGGCTGAACAGTTCGGGATCGATATCCATAAGGTTCACTGCGACCGGGCGGCATTGAGGAATTCCCTGAATGTCGGCTTCACGCACTCCCCAGATTTTTATGATACGAACGTGTTCTCTGGTGAGTTTGCATCCTTCCGGAAAAAGAAATCTCCCATGCGGACTGGATAAATCTTCCGCCAGGACCATGCCTGGCTTGATGTCGGACGTCTTTACGACTCCCATCTAACTACCCCCGGACACAAGAAATGGTAACTCTGCGGGAATTACCCGTAGCGAACGACATGGACTCCCATCTGGCTTTTTCTACCAATTGCCGGCGGTAGAAACAGATTCTTTTTGCTTCAAGCCTCAAAGTGGCCCGGGCAAAAGTAAGGAGCGGAAAAAGACAGTGATTCGTGAGTAAAATGCAGAAAGTTACTTCAGACTATCTATAAGATATATGGAAAACAACAGAAGCGCAAGTTGCCGGGCACAAAAGAAACATCACGAATTTATCGGGCTTTCTTGCGGCATACTTGAAGTCATCCGGGAAAAATTTTAAGCAATGGCAATGCAGGAAACACTTCTGGAAATAGACGGGTTGACTACCAATATCAGGCTGCCTGGCGGTCCTGTACCTGCTGTGGACACACTCGACCTGCAACTTGCCCATGGTGAAATTCTGGGAATTGTGGGCGAATCCGGATCCGGAAAAACCTTGCTGGCTTTGTCTGTAATGGGACTTGTTCCCCAGCCTCCCGCCTCCATCGATGCCGGACGGATTGTTTTTGACGGGGTTGACTTGCGTACGCTTTCTGAAAAACAAATGAGCTCTCTTCGCGGCAGGCGGATTTCCATGGTTTTTCAGGAACCCATGACTGCGCTCAATCCCGTGTTGCCTGTCAGCGAGCAGCTGGCCGAAGTCTACAGGCGCCATATGCGTATGACCAGAACCCAGGCGACAGCGGCGGCCGCGGACATGCTCCACCAGGTGGGCATTCCCTTGCCTGAGCAATGTCTGCAAAGTTATCCGCACGAGTTGTCCGGCGGAATGCGCCAAAGGGTGGTCATTGCCATGGCGCTGGCCTGCGGCCCGGATCTGGTGCTTGCGGACGAACCCACAACTGCCCTGGATGTGACCATACAGGCGCAGATTTTGCGTCTGATGCGTCGCCTGTGCAGGGAAAAAAAGGCTTCCGTGCTGCTGATTACGCATGATCTGGGCGTGGTGGCGCAGACCTGCGAACGCGTTGTGGTGATGTACGCGGGAAAAGTGGTGGAAAGCGCACGGGTGGACGCTTTGTTCGGCAATCCATTACATCCGTACACTCAGGGGCTGCTGCGTTCGATTCCTGTTCTGCCCCGGAGCGGACAACCGGAAGTACGGCGTATTGAGCCCATACCGGGAACAGTGCCCTCTTTGCAGAACCGTCCGCAGGGGTGTGCTTTTCATCCGCGCTGCCCGCGTGCTTTTGCGCGTTGTCACCAGGAAATCCCTTACCTGAATCGTCAGGAAAACGGCAGTTCCGTCCGTTGCTGGCTCTACAACTGATACTACATTTTCATGGTATACTTACATTCGAAAAGCAGAAACCGGTCCTGGGAAAAACGTTTTCAGCACCTTTTTCATCCCTCGGTACAGGTCCGGGGAAAAAAATATTTTTTACAGAAAAAGGTTGAGCTGGCTCTGGCCTCGGATACGGACATTGACGCGTATGTGGATGGAACCCAGGAATACGATGTCAGCATGACGGATAGTTCCGGCACGGGTAAAAGATTCAAGGCCTACTGCGATTGCCCGCATTTTCAGGGCGGCAACAACTGCAAGCATCTTTGGGCGGCCATCCTCGCCGCAGATGAAAAGCTGCGTATGTCAGGTCCGCTGGATGCCGATCTGGAGGACGTACAGCCAGAGGCGGCGCCGCAAAACGGATCCTGGAAAAAACTGCTTTTTCCTGAAGCCTCGGATGAACAGAACAGGGCATGGGAAGGGGCTCCTGGCCAGTTCCTGCTGCGCTACGAGCTTGCGGTGGTTGATGGCGAGGTCAGGCTTTCAGCTCTGAAGAACAAGGTCAACAAGGATGGCAGCCTTGGCCGCCAGGTTACGGCAGTGGATCCGCAACTGCTCCGCGAGCCGGATCTGCCCCTTGCTGATCGGACAATCTTCGAAGGGCTGCATTCGCTGTACTACAAGACAGTCAATGGCGCGTGGTACGGACGGACTTTTTTCCCAGGTAAAAAATTTGAAAATTATGTGCTGGATTTTTTCAGTCTCAAAACCTTGCTCCCCCAGCTGGCGGCCACAGGCCGGTGCCGCCTTTTCAATCTCGGGCGCCTGATCGCCGATCCCCTCCGTCCGGGCAATTCGGAGGAAGGGCGCCTGGAATTCGATCTGCTGGACGAGGGCAATGGATCTTCCGACACAATCACCTATGCTCCCGTCATACGGGTTGGAGATAGCCGGCAGGCCCTTGACCAATCGGTTTTGATTTTCAAGTCCGACCCCTTGTTTTTTATTCATGAAGGCGCCTTGCATACGCTTCCGGGGGTTGATTTTGACTGGATTGTGGCTTTGCGGCGCAATAACCACCGGATTGTCGTGCCCAAAAGCGAGATCAAGGAGTTTTTCCAGTTGCTGGAAAAACGTAAGGATCCCACACCAGTGGTTGTTCCAAAGGACCTTGCGCCCACCTTGCAGACGCATATTCATCCGGTCCCCGGACTCGAGGTGGAATTTTCCGCGACGGATCTGGCAGCTAGGCTGCTGCTGGATTATGGCGGCGCGGAAATTGCCTTTACGGATCAGCGGGACTGGATTCTGGATCAGGATTCCTGGCAACGCATAGCCCGGCACAAGGACGACGAACAACGGTTTGCAAAGCAGCTGGAAAAGGCCGGCTTCGAATTGCGCGGACCGATGTTCGTTCCCGTGGATATCGACAATCTCGAGGCCCTGGACAACCTTATCGCCCTGGCGGGGCAGGGCTGGCGTATGCGTGGACGGGACAAACGTCCGGTTCAGATGGGCCGGGTCTCGAAAATGCGCGTATCTTCGGGCAAGGACTGGTTCGATCTCCAAGGGGAGCTGGAGTTCGGCGAGATGATCGTCCCTTTGCCGCAGGTCATTCGGGCTTATTTGCGCGGCGAACGCCAACTGCGTCTTGCCAATGGAGACATCGGACTGCTGCCTGCGGCCTGGCTCGAAAAGAATGCCCGGGTGCTGCAGCTCGGAGATCGGGGACGGGCTAAAGATACGGAATTGCATTTTCATTCCGCTCATGCGGTGCTGCTGGACAATCTGCTCGAGGAAGTGGAAGAGAGCGAGATTGATCGGGATTTTGTCTCCCTGCGCAGCCGTATCCGGGAATTTTCCGGAATTGCGCCCAAAGATCCGCCTCAGGGATTTGTCGGCGAGCTGCGGCCTTATCAGCGTGAAGGCCTGGGCTGGTTCGAATTTCTGGCCGGATTCGGCTTTGGCGGGGTGCTTGCCGACGACATGGGGCTGGGAAAAACCATCCAGGCTCTGGCCGGCTTGCTGGCTTTCAAGAACCAGGGCAACAATGCGCCTGCCTTGATTGTGGCGCCCACTTCATTGCTTTTCAACTGGCGGAACGAGGCTGACCGTTTTACTCCGGATTTACGCGTATTGTCGTATGTCGGAACAAAGCGGGGTGCCCTTGCCGAAGAAATTCCCTCCCATGACCTGGTCCTGACCACCTACGGACTGTTGCGTCGCGATGTCCAGATTTTGCGCGAAATCGACTGGGGATACGTCATTCTGGATGAGAGTCAGGCCATCAAGAACCCGGATTCCCAGACCGCCAAGGCTGCCAGAGTACTGCGTGCGCAGCACCGCCTGTGCATGACGGGCACGCCGGTGGAAAACCGTCTGGACGAACTCTGGTCCCAGTTTCAGTTTCTCAATCCCAACATGCTGGGATCGCGCAAGAGTTTTGAAAGCCGCTTCACCAGACCCATTTCCCAGGGGGATCTGGTGTGCGAAGATATTTTGCGCCGTACGGTCCGACCCTTTTTGTTGCGTCGCACCAAGGCGGAAGTCGCCAAGGATCTGCCGGAAAAACAGGAGTCCCCACTGATGTGCGAAATGACTCCTGCCCAGGCCAAGATTTATGCCCGTATGCGGGATCACTACAGGAGCGAGGTGCTTGCCAGTGTGGATTCAGTGGGCATGGAGCGCAGCAAGATCAAGGTGTTGGAAGGGCTTTTGCGTTTGCGCCAGGTGGCCTGCCATCCGGGGCTCGTGGGCGAGGGCAAGGCCGGGTCGGGCAAACTGGAGGAATGCATCCAGTTGCTGGGATCAGTGCTGGGAGACGGCCACAAGGTTCTGATCTTTTCCCAGTTTACGAGTTTTCTGGAGATTATCCGGCAGCGTCTGGACCAGGAGCGGATCGAGTATCTGTACCTGGACGGCCAGACCAGCCCAAAGGAACGCGAACGTCGGGTTGCCGCGTTTCAGGCGCCTGGAGGTCCCCCTGTGTTCTGCATCAGTCTCAAGGCCGGCGGAGTGGGGTTGAATCTCACGGCAGCCGATTATGTCTTTATCATGGATCCCTGGTGGAATCCGGCCGTTGAAGCCCAGGCCGTGGACCGGACCCATCGTATCGGGCAGGACAAGAAAGTTTTCGCCTATCGGTTGATCTGCGCCAACAGCATAGATGAAAAGGTTCTGCGCCTGCAGCAGGACAAGCGCAAGCTGGCTGGAATGCTCGAACAGGAAGCCACTTCGGCCATCACCAGCCTGACCCGTAGTGACCTAAAAATACTTTTTTCCTGATTTTTCAGTTCCCTGCGTTTATCTCCGACTGGCATAATCCGTTCATGTCTTTTTTGAGCATCTTCGAAATCAGAAAACTGTCCACCACGATCTGGCCGACGTAAAACACGATTATCGGGAAAATGGCCAGAGGGTAGTGGTCGGCATAGCTCAAGGACCAGAGGGCCACGGAAAGGGACATGGGCTTTTCCGAAGTGATGAGGATGAACGAGCGCTCTTGCTGTTTATCCAGGCCAAGCCATCTTTTGGCAACGACCATGGCCAGTCCCAGCATCATCACATGCAGCAGAACGCTCGGCGTCACAATGGCAATGATATCGTGCAGGGTTATGGCTCGCAGCAGTTCGGATTCTTTGGAGCACGAGAGATAGACCAGAGCCGTGATGCAGAACATGGGCAGGTATCGGTTGACTGCGGTCATTTTGCTCACAAAGCAAGGGGAAATACGCCGGATGATTTGTCCTATTCCTACTGGAAGAAAGAGGTAGAAAACAAGCTTTTCAAGAATTTCGATTTCACTTACCGGCGAATCCGCTCCCAGCCAGATGCTCAGATTGAGCGGAATGCTGACAAGTCCGAACACATTGAGCCCGGTCAGGAGCAGGATGGCTGTCAATGGATCTCCGCCCGCGCTGGCCGCCATGGCCATGGCGGCTTCCAGCGAATTGGGAAAGCTGCACATCAGCAGAAAGCCGACCTTGTGGTCGGCGGTGAGATTGAACACATAGGCCATGACAAAAGCCATGATCGGGTAGGCTACGATGGCGACCACGGCGCCGCCAAGCAGCAATTTGATGTATTTTGTGAGTTTGCCCGCCTGTGAAAAATCAATTTTCATGCCCTGACTGATGAAAATAAGCGCGACAAAAATGGTGTTGATGTCGAAATGCTTTGCCTTGGTTGTAGGTATGGGAAGCTCGATGGCCAGGATGATGGCAACCACTATGGCCAGAAGCAGCAGGTTGCGGTGGACAAAAGATTCCAGGGTACCGGCAATGGCGCAAGGAGAAAGATGCATAGTGTATCCGTCGCGGTCAAAGGGTGGCTGTTCGGGAGGGGTTTCAAAAAAACATTTTTCTAGTAAATGATCATTACAAGGTACGGAGAAAAAAAGCAAACTCAAGGAAGGTCATCATGGCGCAGATAACTTTTGAGGGGCCGGCGGTACTGGTCCGGGACATGAAGGCGTCCCGGAAGTTTTATGAGGTTCTGCTGGGGCAGGAAGTTCGCTTTGAGGTCGGCGACGAGTATGTTCAGTTCGCCACCGGCTTTTCCTTGTGGGCCGAGAGCGGCGCGCGTCAGACCATATATGGTACGGACGCTGTTTCGGCATCGGATCGTCCGCGTCTGGCCGGACAGGAAGAGTTCGAGCTATACTTTGAAACTGACGAACTTGAGGCGGTCTGGACGTCGCTTTCCTCGGCAGGAGGGGAAGTGGTGCACGAAATTCGTACGCACCCTTGGGGACAGCGTTGTTTTCGCGTGCGTGATCCGGAAGGGATTCTTGTGGAAATCGGCGAGCCCATGTCCGTGGTGGCTTTGCGTTTTCTGGGGCAGGGCTTGTCCATAGCGGAAACCGCAAAGCGTACGCTCCTGCCCGAATCCATGGTTCTGGCCATCATCGAACAGTCTTCATAGCAGTTTCAACTCATCCGGCAGCAGGGGCATGGCACCGGGCATGGAGCAGACATAGGAAGCCACACGGTTTGCATGTTCGCTGATTGCTTCCGGGCTGTGCCCCAGCAGCAGTCCCAGAGTGACGGCGGCCGTAAAGGCATCGCCGGCGCCTATGGTATCCGCCACCTTTGCGGGCGTACCCGGATGTTCGATAAGAGCATCAGGCGTACGTATCAGACTGCCATGGTGCCCGCGTGTGAGGGCCACCAGCCTGAGATCAAAGCGCGACAAGAGAGTGGCCAGTTGTTCGCCGTCATTGCCATTCAAATCCAGCATACGGAAGAGAATATACAGTTCGTCTTCGTTGAGTTTCAGAACATCCGCCAATTGCAGGGAGGCTTCCACCGTGGGCAGGTCATAGAAATCCTGGCGCAGGTTGAGGTCGAAGATTCGCAGACAACTTGGCGGGGTAAGAGTCAGAAAGTGCTCAATGCTCTGCCGCGATTCTGCTGAACGCTGGGCCAGACTCCCGAAACACACGGCCTGCAGCTCCGGTGCGGAGGCAACGGCTTCCTGGTTCAAATGCAAGTGGTCCCAGGCCACGTCATCAGGAAATTCGTAGCTGGCCACCCCCTGGGCGTCGATTTTGGCCCGGACATACCCTGTGGGATATTGAGCAGCCGTACTGATTGCCGCGGTGTTGAGGTGCCGTTGCTTCAGAGCCTGCAAAGTGCGTTGTCCGCGTTCGTCCGATCCGATGGTTGAAATCGGCATGCCGCGTGCGCCCAGCGAATTCATATGGTACGCGAAATTTATGGGGGCTCCTCCGATTTCTTCGGAAGAGTCCAGTACGTCCCAAAGTACTTCTCCGATTCCGGCTACAAAAATAATTGAATTGTCAGTTGAATGCATACAGCCTCGCAGCAGTTTTCTGTGAAAGGATCTGAACCGGAAGAGCCTGTTTTGTCAAGAAGGGCATGGCAAAAGCGATGTGCAGGGCAACGTGCCCCTTCATTGAGTATGTGGAAATTTTGAACACTGGTAATAGTGTGACACTACAAGTAACAGAGTCTATCGGTTACTTCCTTTTCTGATATACTTTACAAGGAATAGGCAAACACGTATTATTTACGTAATTGAAATTCAGTTCCAGGGGGCGCATTATGGAATACGTCATTTTTGGGGTTGTGATTGTGCTTATCTGTGCAATTGCCGCCATTCTTGTACAACGGGGGAAGATCGAAGCTGATGAGGGACAGCATCAGCTAGAAGAAGAAAAAGCCAAAGCCAAAGGAAAAGTGGTCATTCTTTCCAAACGTCTGGAAATAACCAAGGCCCGTGTTGAAATTCTGGAAGGACAGATTGCGGCCAGAAATGCTGAAATCAGAATGCTGAAAAGTAAGGTGATCGAAGAGGAGCGCGCTGCGAAGATGTTTCATTAGCTGTTGGACCTGCAGGTGGTTATTTGAGCGACTATTGTGCAGGTTTGATGCAGAGAACAAATGTTTTTGCATTGGTTGTCGTTTCGTGAAAACTGTCAGCACTGCTTTTGATTGTAACAATATACGAAAATATCGGAGACCAGGATGCTTAAGATTTTTTTGATTACTATTTCTCTTGCATGTCTTCTGTTTGGGAGCGCAACCTTGAGCTATGCCGGGCCCGATTGCGAGGCTGCATGTCAAAATGTCAAAAATTCTGGCAGAGTATCTCCGAAAACCATGTCTTGTCAGCAGTTGTGTCGCAATATTGAACTTAATATTGTGGAAACAGCCGCGCATCTTTGCAAGAGATCGATCTCAAAAGTGTCAGATTATGATTTGTGCACCGAACTGGTTTTGGATCTTCTTCTCAAATGAGTAAGTATCTTTCTGATTTTGTATTGTTTTTTTGCTTGTAAGAAAAAACTTTCTTTTCTTGCGAAAATTTGTAACTAGTTACAGCGCGTGCGCGTCATCTAAGTTGGGGGGGATGGTGATTTAGTTGTCAGATCCATCTTAACAGTTCGTACGGGGCTGTATGTGGTCCGGTATGGAGTCGTTTTTTTCAGAGTAGGTGTATCATGTACGAGATCGTTACTTATGAAAAACCCCAGTTGGTGATGTGTCCTGTCTGTCTCACTCTTTTTGAAGCTCACGGACGCTATGCTCTGGATCCTAAAAGTTCTTCGCCCTTGTGCACACGCTGTTGTGCTTTGAGAGATTACCGCTTGAGCGAAGACATCAGCAGGGATTGGACCCGTTTTCATCCCTGAATAGTTTCCTTCCACGCCTTGTCTTACTGATTTGCTGAAGGTTCCTGCCTTTACGCAGACACTTTTCTGTACCCTTTTATCTTTTTCAGTGCCCTATCTCTAAAGTTACGCGCTGTTCAGCCGAAATAAGTCATATCATCTTAGATTTCTCATGAAAAAATTCTGAGATTCTTTAACTCTGGTATTTACAAGATATTTTGACTGTCTTATCCTTTTCTAGAGATTTTCGATAAGGAGTGTGCCTATGCCATACGTGCTCGCTATCATTGCCGTGCTGTTCGTTCTGGGCTGTGTTTTAATGTCTTTTTGGCAAAAGAAACACGTATCCGACATGGCTCAGCAGAAATTGGAGAGGGAAGTCAGCTATGCGCGGAGAAAGCTTCATCTATTGAAGCACCGGCTTGAAGCCAGCAAAGAGACCGTTGAAAATCTTGAATGCAGGGTGGCAGAACGGAACAAGGAAATCCGACTTCTCAGAGAAGAATTGATGCTTCAGGAACGCCAGGACCGCATGGCAAGGGTCGTCGGCTGGTAATTCCGTACATGACATAGAGTGAAAAACAGGGCCGGGGTGAAAACCCCGGCCTTTCTTTTATAGAGCTTTTTTTGCGGCTTCCAGTACGGCGTTGTAATCAGGTTCGTTGGTCACTTCATTGACGAGCTGCACATATGTGACTTTACCGCTGGCGTCGATAACAAAGATACAACGCGCAAGCAGACGTAATTCTTTGATCAACACTCCGTATCCTGTTCCCAAGGATGCGTCCTTGTGATCCGAAAGGGTCTGGACTTTGTCGATGCCGTTGGCTCCGCACCAGCGTTTCTGGGCAAAGGGCAGGTCCATGCTGACAGTCAGAATGGCTATATCGTCGCCCAGGTTGGCGGCCTCGGTGTTGAAGCGACGGGTTTCCATATCACAAACCGAAGTGTCCAGCGAAGGGACAGCGGATATGATGAGAACTTTGCCTTTATAGTCTGCAAGAGTCTTGGGGGCCAGGTCGTTATCTGTCAGGGTAAAGTCCGGGGCCTTGTCGCCGGCTTTGATTTCATTTCCGAGCAAAGTCAGAGGAGCTCCTCCGAAAGTGATGACTCCTTGTCGTTCCGTCATGGCTGTTCTCCTTGAAAAACTGTTACAAATTGTATTGTTATGAAAGCAGTTATAAACGGTATGCTACTTTCAATAATAAGATGAATCAGGTTTATGGCAAGCGTTTTTTCGGAATTCTCTCCATAATTTCCGAGTTAAGCGTTCCGGAAATAAAATTGCAATGGGCCGTTCCCGCAATCCTTTTTGCGAAGCAGGGCAGGAAATTCCGAAATTTCAGTACCGGGCAATCTCACTTATACGCAATGACGCCGGCGGAGTCCATGATGGAACAAAAAAATGACTTGAAATGCGGATTGTTTTGTCTGGGAGTGTGTCCGCTTGGATGGATATTGGCCAAAAACAGACGCAAAAAACCGGGCACCCTCTTTTTCAAAGAGAATGCCCGGTCGGGGTACGCTATTGAATTACCGGGGTCGGATCAGATGCCCAGGTAGGCTTCCTTGACATAGGGGTTGTCCAGGAGTTCCGTCGCCGGTCCTTCCATTGAACGACGTCCGTGTTCCAGAACGTAGCCTCTGTCCGAGAGAGTGAGCGAATGTTTGACATCCTGCTCCACCAGCAGAACAGTCAATCCCGTATCCGCAATTGTGCGGATAGTTTTGAATATTTCATGAATCAGAATCGGCGCCAGTCCCAAAGAGGGTTCATCCAGCATGAGTAGTCGCGGTTTGCTCATGAGTCCGCGTCCGATGGCGACCATTTGCTGCTCACCGCCGGAAAGCGTCAGGGCAAGCTGATCCTGCCGTTCTTCCAGTCGTGGAAACATGCGGTAAACTTCATTCAGCGTTTCTTCCCGGACTTTGTAGGCGGCCTTGCTGTGTGCGCCAACCAGCAGATTGTCCTTGACGCTCATCAGGGAAAAGAGGCGTCTCCCTTCGGGAACCTGGATCAATCCGAGGTCCACGATGTGGTCGGGGGGCATTCCTTGGATTTCCTTGCCCTGGAATCCGATTGTTCCGGACAGGGGCTTCAGAAGACCGGAAATGGTCTTGAGCAACGTGGACTTTCCCGCGCCGTTTCCACCGATAATGGAGACGATTTCTCCTTCTTCCACGGAGATGTCCAGATCGAACAAAACATGGACGTCTCCATACGCGACATTGAGTTTGTTGATCTCAAGCAGAGCCATAATCTTCTCCCAGGTAAGCCTTGATCACATTTTCATCACGGGCAACCTGTTCGGGGGGGCCCTGGCAGATTTTTTGTCCGAAATGGATGACGACGATTTCGTCGGACAAGGCCATGATAGCGCGCATGATGTGCTCGATGACGAAAATGGTCATTCCCTTATCGCGTAACGATTTGATGATGTTGATGACTTCGTCTACTTCCGTCGGTCTCAGGCCGGCCATGACTTCATCCAGCAGCAGAAGTTTGGGCTTGGTGGCCAGGGCCCGGGCGATTTCCAGGCGTTTGCGGTCCGCAATGGTCAGTGCGCCGGGTTTCTGGTCTTTCTTGTCTTCCATGCCCAGCAGCTTGAGCACTTCCAAAGCGTCGGCTTCAGCCTTGTCGCGACGGTCCTCATTGGCAAAAGCGCCCACGGTGACGTTTTCCAGAACAGTCATGGAACCAAAGGGTTTCACAATCTGGAAGGTCCGGGCCATCCCTTTCCTGCACAGGTTCCAGGGCTTTTCTCCGGTAACGTCCTCGCCATCAAAAAAGATGGATCCTTGGGTGGGTTTGTAGACACCGGCAACACAGTTGAAGGCAGTGGATTTGCCCGCACCGTTGGGGCCGATGAGCCCCAGGATGCGTCCCTTGTCGATCTGCAGGTTCAAGTCGTTGACCGCAAGCAAGCCGCCGAACTGCATGGTAACATGTTTCAATTTCAGCATGCTCATGCCTTGTCCTCCTTGGCGTCGCTCGCAAACCGGGCAACCACTCGATCAAAAAGCCGGGATAAGGGTTCCGTCAGACCTCGCGGCTGATAGAGCATGACGACAATCAATACGACCCCCAGAATGATCAGGTGCAATCCGGGCAGAGTGGCAGAGAAATAGATACGACTGAGTTCGCTGACCGGGCGCAGCAGCAGGGCCCCGATGATGGGACCGGCCAGGGTTCCGCGTCCGCCGATCAAGGCGATGAAGGCGAGTTCGAATGACAGGTCAAGTGTCAGAACACTCTTTGGATAGATGAACAGGGTCAGCTGCGCCAGAAAGGTGCCGGCCAGCGCCGTAAGGAAGGAAGACAGCACCATGGCGATGACTTTCCAGCGCGCCACGTTGATGCCCAGGGCTTTTGCGGCATCCGGTTCTTCGCCGCCGCCCTTGAGGTAGTAGCCCATTTTCGAACGGGATACCCAGTAGGTCAGGGCCACCACGCCGATAAGCATAACCAGGACAATATAATAGTAGGGTTCCTTGGTGGCGAACTGAAAGGACCAGAATCCTTCCTGCCCTGGGGGCAGGGGCGGGATGTTGAGGCCGCGCGGTCCGTTGAATTTGAGCGGACCGAGTACGTCGATGTTCTCGACCATGACCCTGACGCCTTCCACAATGGCCATGGTGGACAGGGCGAAGTAGGCGCCGCGCATTTTCAGAGTGGGTTTGCCGATGATGTAGCCCAGGGCTGCTGCGGCAAGTCCGCCGATCAGCATTCCGATCCACGGGCTCAGTCCGTATTGCAGCCAGAGCATGGTTGAGGTGTACGCTCCAATACCCACAAAAACCGCATGGCCAAGCGGCAGAACACCGGCAAAGCCGCCCACCAGGTTCCAGGTGGTGGTCATGTAGGCAAAAAGGTAGAGCATGATCAGAAGATGCAAATAGGTCGCGCTCCTGATGAACAGGGGCAGGATAAACGCCACTGCCGTCAGAGCGATGAGGCTGTTTCGCTTGAACGAGTGCTGTGTCATGGATCGCTCGTATGTTTGCTTACCAGTCGAATTTTTGACCAAAGAGTCCGGACGGCTTGACGAAAGAGTACCAGCAGGAAGAGGCCGTATACGATGGCTTCTGTCCAGGTGGATGTCATGTACATTCTGGGCCGATCTGACTCGATAAGTCCAATGATAACGCCCCCGATGAGCGCTCCCCAGATGGATCCCAATCCGCCGAGCACAACAATGACGAAGGATTTGACGTCAAATGGCACGCCCACGGTAGGGAAACACGTTGTAAAACGGGGTCAGCGCCGCGCCGGCGATACCGGCCGTGGCCGTACCGAGGCCGAAGGCGACATTGAAGATTTTCCATTGATTGATGCCCATAAGGCTCGCGGCGTCGCGGTCAAGGCTGGTGGCTCGGATTGCACGTCCCTATACGGGTTTTTTGCATGAACCAGAACAGGAACGCGGCTGTAAGAATTGTTGCGACGGCGCCGTACAATTTCGCTTCTGAAATGAAAGATTTCACCGAAGCTGAGCATCTGTCCTTTCAAAGGGTTGGGAGAAAGCGCTCTATAGTCGGGGCCGAAAAGCAACAGACGCCAGGTTGTCGAGCACGTACCAGATACCGGTCGTGACGATGATGACGGTGACAGGCTCGCGGACGTCCCTTTCAGCGATGAATATGGGCCGGATGAGCAGGTGCTGTATCCAGTAGCCAAAGAAAAACATTGCCGGAACAATGATGATCAGGGCCAGATACGGGATGCAGGCCTGAAAATGTGACAGTCCAATAGGAGACGTACATGCCGACCATGAGAAAGGAGCCGTGAGCGAAATTGATGACTTTGAGAACGCCGAAGATGAGGGTCAGGCCCAAAGCCACAAGGCCGTATATGAGGCCCATAAGCACGCCGTTGATCACATCCTGGGCAAAAAAGACCAAGTCCATGAAAGACTCCACGTGTTTGAGGAATGGGAGGGCGCTAGCGCCCTCCCTGGTTGTTGGCAAATGATTCCGGCTACTTCTTAGGCATGGGAACGACAGGCGTATATCCGGGGCGCCGTGCGTTTTTGGGCCACACGGTAATACGCTCGAGACCGTTTCCGAGGTCGTTGATCTGCACGATACCCAAGGAGGCGTTCTTGTTCTGTCCGGTTTCGTCGAACTGCACGGAATCGTACGTTGCTATCATGCCCGGTCCGGAGTTGTAGTCGGTTTCGTTCAGGGCCTTGCGGATGGCCGCAGGGTCGAGAGAGCCGGCACGTTCCAGCGCGTCGGCCAGCACATACATGGCCACATAGGCGTCAACGGCTTCGCCGGTCAGGTTGTTGCCGTATTTGGCTTTGTACTTGGCGTTGACTTTCTGGGCGTTGGGTTTGTTTACGTCCGCTTCCCATTCCACGATATCAAATACGTAGCGGGCATTGTCGCCGCAACCGGAAATGAAAGTGGGGTCTGCATGACCGCCACCCGATCCGATGATGATCTTGGGGGTCACTTTGTAATTGCCCAGCGTATTGGTCAGCAGGATGGCGTCCGCGGCGTTGGAAGTCAGCAGGAGTACGTCGGGACGGGCGCGGCGGATTTTGTTGACCACAGGGGTCAGATCCGTGGCGGAGGAGGGATAGGGTTCGTCGAGAACCACTTTGTATCCGTATTGTTCAGCCAGTTTTTTCCATTGGGCGTCAAAACCGGTTCCCCAGTCGCCGTTTTCATAAACAAAGGCGACGGTGGACAGTTCGAGACCGAATTCTTTTTTCATATCTTCTAAAAACTTGAACTGATCACGGGTCCACCAGGAGTCTTTGGCCGCAATGCGGAAAACATTTTTGAAACCACGCTCGGTGATAGTATCGCGTACGGATACTGGTACGATATAGGGGATGCCGTAACGTTCGGCCACTGTGGTAGAAGGATAGGTCACGCCGGAATTCCAGGCGCCAGTAATGACGTTGACTTTTTCTGTGTTGATGAAGCGTTCGGCTTCGGTCACGCCAACATTGGGGTCGGACTTGGAGTCAGCGTACAGCATCTCGATCTTGGCACCGCCAAGGGATTTGATGCCGCCCGCTGCGTTGATCTCCTCTACAGCCATTTCACGCGCTTGTTTGCCCTGCAGGCCCACCGAGGCCGAAGGACCGGAAAGGGGCAGAATATTGCCCACTTTGACAGTGGTTTCGGCAAAAGAAAGCGAAGGCAGCACGGAAATCATGCCAAGGCAGAGTAGCAGCAACACGAAACGTTTCATTTGCATCTCCTTTTAAAGTGTCTTTAATCTTATGAAATGGTCTTAAATCCTTGTTCGAGGATAGCCAAACCGCGCTCAAGTTGCTCGTCGGTAATCACCAAAGGCATGAGGGTGCGTACGACATTGCCGTAATTACCGCAGGTCAACAAAATCAAGCCGTTATCAAGGCAGAATTTAGCCAGCGCTTTGGTTTTGGCCGTGGCAGGTTCTTTTCCTTCACGGGTTTCGACCAGTTCCAATGCCAGCATGGGGCCTTTGCCGCGAACTTCGCCAATGATCGGGTAGCGTTCCTGCAGGTCTTTGAATCTGGCCAGCAGGGTTTCTCCGAGAGCTTTGGACTTTTCGAGCATGCCGTCATTTTCAAAAATGTCAACAACAGCCAGAGCCGCCGCGCAGCTGACAGGGTTGCCGCCGTATGTGCCGCCCAAACCACCGGCATGGGGCTCGTCCATGATTTCCTGTTTGCCGACCACGGCGGAAATAGGCATACCGCCGCCCATGGATTTTGCCATGGTGATGAGATCGGGCTCGACTCCCCAGTGTTCGATGGCGAACAATTTGCCCGTACGGCCGAAACCTGACTGTACTTCGTCGACGATCATGACAATGCCGAATTCCGTGCAGATTTCGCGCAGACGCTGAAAGTATTCGGGGGGCGGAGTAAGGAAGCCGCCTTCACCGGCGATGGGTTCGATGAGCAGACAGGCCACGTTTTCTGCGGCCACATGATTGATGAACATGTCCCGCATTTTTTCCGCGCAACCCATGTCGCAGGAAGGGTATTCGCGCCCCAGGGGACAGCGGTAGCAGTAGGCGTAGGGCATACGGTAAATTTCCGGAGCGAAGGGGCCGAAAGCGGAATTTGTAGGGTTTTACCTTGCTTGTCAGGCTCATGGTCAGCAACGTGTACGGCCGTGAAAGCCGTTTTCGACAGCAAGGACTCCTTGCGCGTCCGGTGGCAAGTCGTGAAATTTTTACCGCGTTTTCAACTGCCTCAGCACCGCTGTTGACGAGTACGGCACGCTTTTCAACGTTGCCGGGCGTCAGTTGCGTAAGCTTTTCGCACAGTTCCACATAGCCCTCATACATGGCCACATGAAAGCAGGTGTGCAAAAGTTTGTCAGCCTGGGCTCTTTGATGGCGGCAACAACTTTCGGATGGTTGTGTCCGACATTGACGACTCCGATGCCGCCGGCGAAATCAATGAATTCTCTGCCTTCGACATCAGTAATGACGGCGCCCTCGGCCTTTTGCAGCAAAGATACGGGTCCCATGATTGGAGACGCCTTTTGCCACTGCCTTGGCCCGTCTGGCCAAAAGTTGTTCGGTAGACATGATTGGTTTGAACCCCCTATTTTGAGGATGGTGTTAATTAAAAAATGAGACTGCTTGTAAATTAGCAAACGAGATGCCAATTCTAAAAAAATATTTTATTTAAAACAGAGAGTGTAAGCTTAAAATTATTACTAAAAAGGATTGCACAAATTGATTCAGATAATGAATCGATTTTAGGCTCAAATATGAAGGAATTATTGTCCAGGTTTTTGATTCAGATATTGAATCAAAAATATTGAGGTCGACAGTTTATGTAAAACTAGAATAAGAATACAGTGTGTTAGAATTTATTAAGGACGCGCCTAGAACAGAAATGGGGATAAACGAAAGTAGGGCTGCTTATCAGCAAGCCTGGCAGTATCCCCTTGAAGTTCTGGTCCAGGATAAAGAAGGGGTGATTCGTTTTTGAATCAGTCGAGCTTTTGAGATGAGGCTTCCGTATGCCCGGGCGGGCGCATTCCGTGCTTTTGGAGTTTTCTTACGACAGTGGCCTGGCTTATGCCGAGAAACTGAGCCATTTCGCGCTTGTTCCGGAGCAGGTGGATCTTGCTTTGGAAAGCATTTCGCGTTCGACTTTGTTCAGAGCGCTTGGCCAACGTGATAGGGATTTTCATCCTGAGGGTTTTCCAATTCCTTGTGGAGCAACTCGGCTAGGTAAAGTCGTCAAGCAAGCGAATCATCGCACATGACGACACCCTTGCGGATAATTCCGATCAGTTCGCGTACGTTGCCAGGAAAAGTGTAGTCCTGCAAGCAGATTCATGCCCCGGGGGCTGATCCGCTTATTTGTTTTATACTTGGCGTTTTCTTGTTGGAGCAGTTGGGTAGCCAGTTCGAAAATATCTTCCAGGCGTTCACGCGTAGCGGCGGAATGGATACGGTAAAGGTATTCAGTCTGATAGAGCAGGTCGCCGCGGAAATCGTTTATGCTGTACCCAGTTTTCAAGGTCGCGGTTGGTGGCTGCGATGATATTGCATTCCATTTGTTTGGGAGTGGAGCCTCCCAAGCGAGCGGTATTCGCGCTCGTCCAGACACTTCAGAGAGTTTTGCCTGGCTGGCCAGAGGGATTTCGGCAACTTCATCAAGGAAGAGCGTTCCTTCGCCGGCCAGTTGCATCAAACCGATTCGGCCGCTTTCCAGGGCGCCGGTAAAAGCTCCTTTTTCGTATCCGAAACAGTTCGGCCTCGAAAGAGTGTGTCCGGCAACGAAGCACAGTTGACTGCAATGAATGGTTTGTTTTTGCGTGGACCGCTTTTATGAATGAATTTTGCCAGGAGCCCTTTACCCGTGCCGGATTCTCCCAGCAGGAGAATGTTCGTGGCTTCCAGTTGGGAAAGTTTCAAACACGTGGTGAGCGACCTGGCGCATGGCCTTGGATTCAGCCACGACTCCCCCTTGTTTGAGTTCCAACATGGTCAGCGTATCCAGCTCGCGCTGGACTTTTTCCTGAGTTTTGCGAGCCTGGTCCAAATGTTCGTGCAACGTGTTGAGGTCGGTAATGTCCCGTTCGTTGGCCACCACCAGAAGACAAGCTCGCCTTTGTCGTTGAAAGCCGGGAGTTCCCGTGACCAGGAGTTGTCTGCCCCGTACCTGGGACATTTTGAATGATGGTGTGCTGTTGTCCGGTTTGCATGGACGTGCAGGGTTACGGCGTCGTCAATATGGCCGTCTATCGAGCAAATCAACGGATATTTTTTCCCTTTAAAGCGGTGGCGTCGATGCCGTTGAGCCGTTCGGAAGCTTTGTTGATGTCCAGGATGTACCCTTGTCCGTCCGTTACCCAGATGCCGTCACTGGACGATTGAAAAATTACGCTTTGAGTTGTTGGGCTACAGGTGTTGGTATGCGTCCAGTTTTACCGCAAGCTCTTCAAATCGTTCAGGTCGTTGCAGACTGATGACGGCTCCGTTGGAACGTGCTCTGTTCTGCATGAGAGGAGTGATTTCATAAAAAAGGTCGTTTCCCTTATCGACGATGCGACCTTTTCCTGCCCGGAAGGCCTCATCGTTGGATGGCCTCCGCGTATCTTCGGGGTGGCCAGGGGAAGAAGCGGTTCACAGGAACTTCCCAAGCAGGCGTGCGATAGGCCGCTTTTTGCTCAGGAAAAAGAGTCTCGGCGCCTTTGTTAAGGTATATAACCCGGCATTCGCGTATCCACTGCCACGACCGCGTAACTGACGGAGTCGAGAATAGAGGGAAGATCACACTTGCTGTACATGTGAGATCGATCATATCAAAGACTTTTCATAAAGAAAATCCTGGATATTCGGGATATAGCGGCATTTGGCGATCTGCAGCAGTTATTGAAAGTCTCAGGATGGAAGGCAGTTGCCTGATCAGGATGGAAGCATGCGGCTTGATGGTTTGCACTATGTGACAAAATTGTAATTTTAGATAAAAAATGAAGTAACAGTTTAAGGTTGTTTCCAAAAATTGTCGGAAGATGGTTTGCTTTTTGGCTGTAACTCTTTATAACCCAAACGCAAGGATACATCATTAGTAACAGGGACGTCTCTGTAGTATGAGTCATGACGATAAAATTTTCGGCAGTATAAAGACGGGCGGATTCGATAATGTGGGGCGCGAATATGCGCTTGGGAGCAATCCGGCTTTACTTTCTTCCATAGCCCGCGGGGCTGAAGAGCTGACCTCCGGCAAGGGATGGCCGGACGGCGTGAACGACCTGCTCGCCGATCTCGGGATTATTACCGGAGTCAGCAGAGTGTGGATTTTCCAGGTTTTCGAGCTGACTGACGACTATATCATTCAGGATTATACCTTCGAATGGGCCAAGCGTCCGGAGTTCGTCCAACTCGGTATGCCCACGTTCAGCATGTTCAAAACCGCCATTGACACGGAAGCTTACCGAAAACTCATTGAAAGCCGCAAAAGAGGGGAATGGCAAAAGGTGCTTACCCGGCATCTGGGCTCCGGTTTTTTGCGGAATTCCCAGGAGCAGCAGCATATTTTATCCATGCTGACCATTTCGATCATGGTTGAAGGCGAATGGTGGGGGACATTGGGGTTTGATGACTGCGAAAGGGAATACGACTGGTCGGATGTGGAGATCGGCTTGCTCCGGACAGCCGCTTTTTTGATTTCGAGCGCTGTCTTGCGGGATAGATTGAGTGCAAAACGCAGGCAATTTGCAATCATGAGGCAACTGTCCGATACCAGCACATGGGAGTATGATTTTCAAACCGGTCATCTTTGGACGTCACCGGAATTGATTCATACGTATGGTCCCGCCACTGAAAATCTTCGCTATTCCTTGACTGGAGCCATGAAACTGCTTCATCCGTTAGACCGTATGAGCATGATCGACGCGTTGCATGTGTTTTTGGACAGCAATATGACCGAGTTTCGTCGGGACACGCGTATTCTTACCGACTGCGGAACCTACCGCTGGGTCGAGCTGCTGGGAAAGCTCCATCGCAACAGTGCAGGAAGACCCGTCCAGTTCGCAGGTATAGCCGTAGATATCAGCCACAGAAAAATGGAAGAACAACGGCTTTTGGTGGAAGCCACTACGGATCCGCTTACGGGGATCATGAACCGCCGGATGTTTGAACGCGAGATGTGGAACGTTATCAAACGATTGCGCGAGCCTGGCGCAGGACCTGTATCGCTTTTTATGGTCGATCTGGACAAATTTAAAGATGTCAATGACACTTACGGACATGGGGCCGGTGACCTTGTCCTGAAGCGCTTTGTCCAATTATGCCGCCAGTTGCTTCGAAAAGAGGATATTTTCGGCAGATTGGGGGGCGACGAGTTTTGCATTGTGCTCGAAAATACCCCCAGGGATCAGGCAGAGGGCATTGGAAGGCGCCTTATTGAAATGGTCAACCGCGAGTCATTGGACCTTGAAAATTCTTCGGTTGCTTTTACCGTCAGTATCGGACTGGTGACCAGCAAAGACATGTTCGCAACTCCGACACAATTGCTGGATCGCGCCGATACGGTGCTTTACTGGGCTAAAAGTTCCGGACGCAACAGGCTTGCAGTGGAAGAGGACAGATCTTTTTGTTGCTCTCCTAAGTAGCAGGCAATGCAGAAAGCATTGTAATTGAAAAAACAAGAGCAAGCTCTGCAGAAACAACCTGATCGATGGTGTGTTTTTGTTCAATACATTTTTGGCAATGGAGGAGAAGCACCTAATGCCAACAGAACCCACTGATGATAATCCGGTCTGGATACAAGAGTTGAATGAAGTGGAGAAATCGACCCAGGCGATTCCCACTGCAGGCTCATTGTTCCTCGATAAATATTTTGATGTAGACACATCGGATGCGGATGAGGGGGAACTCTCTCCCAATGAGACGTCCTGTTCTGATGAACAGGAAAAAAAGATGAAAAGTTTGAAAAAGAACATCAAGGAACTGGCAGATCGGGTTGACGCCCTTGAAGAGACGGCATGGCTGGACGTACCTGAAGGTGAAGATCCTGTGGGAACTTTGTTGAGCCGGATTGCCTTGAAAGACAAAAAAAGAACATTCAAACTGATTTACGGCATCGTCAAGGAATACGCCGGGTCGCAGAATGCGGACCCCGCCCGTATTCCTGTACTGTTTCGCGAGTTGTTTGAAATGTGTGTCACTGGTGATGTACGTAAAAAAGATTGATTCGTTGGCGCGCTGGTGAACCTCAATTCAACTCGTCATTCAAACGGGCGAGTAAATTTTCCAAAGTTTTTAGAAAATTATGATAACTTGACCTGATACCTTCAGCATTTTTTGTGCGGGCGTTCAGGCAAAGCATTTTGGCAGCGCTCATGCATTGCTGAGCTCCTACCGTTCCCAACGAACTGGCGAGATTGTGGGCGGTGATTTCAACTGTCTTGAAATCATCAGTATCCACCGCATCGGCTATTATCCTATGCTTTTGCGGAAGCAGGTCACGAATTTTACGGAGCAGATCCAGATAGAGTTCTTCCGCACCCGCCAGTCGCTCCAGGGCGGCTTTTTTGTCCAGAATCTCCGGAGGAGTCTGGTTGTCTATGATTTTTGTAGTTTCACACACCATATGCTCAGATTGCTTTTTGATTGATTGTAGAATGTCGGCAAGGATGTCGAAATCCAGGGGTTTTTGAAGGAGCTCGTGCATGCCGATTTTGGACGCGAGTTTGCGCAACAGGCTGGACGGATGGGAGCTGATGCCGATGACCGGCAGAGACTGGTCGCAAGTGTCGGAAAGTCCGGACCGGAGACGGCGACATACTTCAAAACCGTCCACCATCGGCATTTCCAGGTCAAGCAGGGCGCAATCAAACTGCGAATTTTGCAGCGTCTGCAGTGCTTCGTTTCCGTTGTGCGTTACGGTGACGTCATATCCATAGCGCTGCAGCATTTCTTTGATTGTAAGCGAAGTTACGGGGCAGTCTTCGGCCAGTAGAATACGCTGACAACTTTTTTCGTTCAATGCTGCGGGGCTGATGCTTTTGTTTGCGTTTTGAAAAAGGTTTTTTGATATGGACATTTGATACTCCAACGTCAATTGCCTGCAATTCTGCTACGTATTTTTATATGCCTGAAAGGAGCTTGAGTTGTCCTGGAGTCAGATACCAGAGCAAGGTTCCTGCCGGGCGTTCGAAATTCAAGACTTCCAGCCGCATCAGGCCGGCGTTTTCTATCTGAATGGCTGCCTTGCAATGATCAGTGATCAGCATGGAAGCCACTTCTCCCAAGTGGGGCAGATGCCCCGCGATCAAAACGCGTTGCCAGGTGGTCCGCTCCTGCAGCAATTCGAAAAGAGCTGTGGGCGGGGCCATGGCTTTCACAACCTCTGTCACCAGAATGGCTTTTTCCGGATAGCCCGTACAGTGTGCTATAATGTGTGCGGACTCATAGGAACGCGTTTTAGGGCTGCACAGGATGGCGTCAAAGTCGGCTCCCATTCTGCGCAGGGCAACGCCGGTACGCTCGACCTGATCATATCCCACCGGACTGAGCGGCTGCTCAGGTTCCAGTTCTTTCGAGAGGCAAATGCCATGTTGCATCAGAAAAAGTTCCATTTCCGTTCTCCAATCCACTGAAGGATCTCGCCCTGGTGCAGATGCGAACATCAGGAGAGGTGTGTTCGTTAACTGAAAATTTTGCTGCAACCTATCAGACGGGCTTTTGACGGGCAAGTGCGACATGGATTTTTATCGGTAAATAGGTATTTAATATAACTCGTTGTAATAAGGACAAAGAAGATACTTGGCGATATTTTTGCATAACATGTGCAAGAAAAATTTGACCGTCAAACAACCGGTCGGAAAAAAGAAGTCTCGTACAAAATACCAGCAAATCAGGAGATAAAGCTCATGTCTGTAAAGGCGATTGCGGCGGCGATTTTTTTAACGGGTTTGTTCTTCGTGGCAACCGCCTATGCGCAGCAGGAGACGGGCTACGTACAACAATTTGAAAATGGAAGTATTGATTGGAGCAACGGCAAGGTGACGGCAAAAGGTATAGGTGCGCCACCCGCGAATGCCACCAATGTAGCCCAGGCCCGCGCCATGGGCTTGCGTGCCGCCACAGTCGTTGCCAGGCGTAATCTGCTGGAACTTCTGAAGGGCGTGCAGATCGATTCGACCACCGATGTTCAAAACTATATTGTTTCAAATGACGCTGTGTTATCAAGCGTACGTGGTTTTCTCAAAAGCGCGCAGGTATTGGATACGGGCTACATGTCCGACGGATCTGTGGAAGTTACCGTGGGGATGGATCTGCACGGCGGATTGTCCGAGAAATTGCTGGCCGGGAGTCAGATGGCCATCAATGGGCCGCTGGGTCCGGTGGAAGGCTCCAACGGCGTAAAAGGCTATCGTCCGCCAAAGATGCCTTCGCGTCCGGCCCTGCCGGATGACGTGGGCAGCGTCCAGGTAGCCTCTTTGGGGGGAGCCTACACGGGGTTGATAATCAATGCGCAGGGGCTTGGAGTCAAACCGGCACTGAGTCCGCGTATTCTGGATGAAAACGGCACTGAGGTTTACGGTTCGTCCAAGGTGGACAGACAATACGCCATCAGTCAGGGGATGGTCGGATACGCCAAAAGTATAGCATCCGCGCAGCAGAATCCGCGAGTGGCGCCCAATCCGGTGGAGATAAAAGCCCTGCGCGCCACCGGGCGGGCTGGAACAGATATCATTGTGGACAATGAAAGTGCCGCGTTGATTCGAAATTTGAGCAAAACGCAGAATTTCCTTGAAAAATGTCGGGTCATGGTGGTTCTGGACTGATTGGTCCCGGAACTTTGCCCTGAGAATTACGCAAGAGGAGAAGAAATATGGGGAGCACACAAACGCGGGCACGCCTGATCATCTGCATGCTGTGCGCTGTTTTCGTACTGGCGGGATGTGGCAAGGAACCGCGGGTTCCCTCCGGATCCATGGATACGCCTGAACATCATTATCGTACGGGCATGCATTTCCTGGACAAGAAAGATCCCGTACGGGCCACCCAGGCCTTTGACAAGGCTTTGGAACTGGATCCGGATTACGGCCCGGCCCTGGCCGGCAAAGGACTGGCCAAAGCCATGCAGGGCGATGACAGCGCTTCCCTGGACCAGATCGAAGACGGTGAGGACGAAGCCCGGACTCCGGACCAGGAACTGCGTTCTCACATAGCCAAGATCAGGGCATACACCGCATTGGCCGCCAAGGGAAAAATGGATGCCGAAGAGCTGGTGGAAGAAACCGAAGATGTTTTTGACGATGCCATGGATCTGGTGGACGATGACCCCAAACTCGAAAATCCGGCCTTGTATTACTACCAGGGCGAAGCCTACCTTCAGGCTCTGCGGTTTGACCGCGCCGAAGATATGTTTGACCGGACCGTGCGTTTGAATCGCGGTATGGAAGATCAGGCCAAGCAACGCTGGGAACTCGTGCAAAAAGTCAGGCGCGCCGAACCCGAGTCGTTGATAGGCAAACGTATCGCCTTGATGGATGAGGTCTCCAGGGCGGATATGGCTGCATTGCTCACAGAAGAACTTGGTTTTGAACGCTTTTTTTCCCGTACTCAGGAGATAGCAGACGGTTCGTTCAAAAGTCCGGACGCCGTTTCACAAAGCTCCGAGGTGCCCTCGGCTCGGGATGTTTCCAGCCATCCGCTGCAACAGGATATCGACATCGTGATTTCCTACGGCGTCAGAGGCCTGCAGCCTTATCCTGACGGCACTTTTCGTCCGAATCAGGCCTTGAGCAAGGCGGAAGTGGCTATGATTCTGGAGGATATATTTGCCAGGGCCACCAATGATCCCGGACTGTATACGCGCTTCATAGGACAGGCCAGTCCTTTCAGCGACGTTCGTGCCGACCTGCCTTATTTTAACGCCGTAATGCTCTGTACGACGCGTGGCGTATTGGATACGGGGGTTCGTAGTGGCAGTTTCGGGCCGCTGTCTCCGGTCTCCGGGGTTGATGCGGTGCTTGCCATCAGAAAATTGAAGTCCGAGTTGCCCGCTTTTTAATGCAATCTGAACGTGAAGAGAGTTGACGATGAGCTATTCCGGGAGGAAGTGCGCTGCCGTATCTGCCGTAGTGTTCGCCTGCCTGTTGCTGTTGGCCGCGCAGGGGCTGTGCGAAATGATCCAAGCTCCGGTGGTGTCTCAGCCGGGAGAAAACCTGCAGCAGAGTGCGGAGCGGGTCAAAAAACAGGCGCTTCAGGATGCGCTGTACAAGGCGGCGCTGGGGGTGCTGCCCGGCGGCAAGATTCCGGCAGGGCGTGAAAAAGCCCTGCACTCCCTGCTGAATTCGCGGCAGGAACAGTTTATCAGCATCGCGGAAGTCCTGGATCCGGGAGATTCCGGCGGATTGCTGGTTATGGACGTGAATATTGACACGAAAAGCCTTTCCGAAGCACTGCGTTTGTCCGGTTTTTATTATACATTGACCAAGAAACGTCCTTTTCAGTTGGACTTGCAGGGGGCTTCGGCCGAGGACAAGCAGGAACTGGATGCACTCATGAGCAACAGCGGGCTGGAACCGTCCGTGGACGTAATGCCTGCACTCAAGCTGAGCAAGGAGCAGGGAACCTGGATTGCTTCATTGAACACCGGCTACGGGCAGTTCAGTGAACAGGGACCGCAGCTTGGGCCGCTGTGGACGAAAATCTGGGCGCATTATTTTGCCTCGGTGGCTCCACCTCAAAAAGAAGAAGCGCCGCAGAATGCCACAGCCAGTACGCAGACAGTCATAATCCGCGGATTCAGTTCGCCGGACAAGGTGTATGTGCTTGATAGCGTGTTCGGCAAATGGAAAAGTCTGGTATCAGGGTACAAACTGAAAAAAATCGATATGAACTCCCAGGGGATCGAAGGTGTCTGGGAAGTGCAGTTATATGATCGTAATTCTTTTGCAGATCGTCTGGAGGGATATATTGCCAATTCCGGACTGACGTTCGGATGGGATGGTGGGGAATAACACAAGGCTCACAAACACGACAACCCGAAACGGTTCCGGGCCGTTTCGGGTGTTATAGCGTGCTGTAGCGGGTAATTCTGGCGAGTCTAAGCGTCGGATTCTTTTTTGGCCGGCTCGTCGTCTTTTTTAGGCGTTACATCAATTTCTTCAGGCTCAGATGTAGCCTTTTTGAAATTCCTGATGGCCTTGCCCATTCCTCCGCCAATTTCCGGCAATTTGTTGGCACCGAAAATTACAAGGACGATTCCAAGAATGAGCAACAGTTCCCAAATTCCGAGTCCTCCGATCATAAAAGCCTCCAAAAATAATGTACATAGGGCTATACGCGGGCTTGCGCCTTCGGTCAAGATTAAGCAACTGACTTACAGAATAGCACTTTTTTTTGCAACTCGCATCTCCCCTTGTCGACAATAAAATTCATCAAATCAAGTGGTTACATTTTTATAAACAGAGAATGTCGAGAATATTTCCCGGTAAAGCAGTATCCCTGCTTTCCGTTTGTCGTTTTTTTGGCTAACAAGTCGTGCCTGATGGTTGCAGTTCCCATGCATATGGTACTGGACAGTACGCGTTTTCATCGGTAATGCAGCAGAACTGCTATGAGAAATTTCATGCGGGTAGGGTTATGCAACTGCGACTGTGCGCAACAGTTCGCGGCTGGTTGGTAATTTGCTGGGCGGCAGGGGGCACCTAAGCGCAAATGGTGCGCCGTTAAACTGGGCCGCGATATTTTTCCATTGCTGGAGGACGACATGGACGAAAGCCCCAAGGAAAATGGGATTGAAGGGGCGGAAGAAAGTTTTGCCGAAATGCTCGAGTCATCACTTGCCGGTTCCGACCGGAGACTCAAAGTTGGAGACAAGGTTGTCGGCAAGATCATCGGAATTTCCAACGACTCCGTGTTTATTGACACTGGTGCCAAGATTGACGGTGTCGCTGATCGTTCCGAATTGTTAAACGAAGACGGGGAAATGACGCTGGGCGAAGGCGATAGCGTTGAGCTGTTTGTTGTTTCCACCGCCAATAACGAGGTTAAACTTTCCAAAGCCATAGGCGGGGTCGGTGGTGCGGCGATGCTGCAGGAAGCCTATGAAAGCGGTTTGCCTGTGGAAGGCAGGGTGGCTGGAACGTGCAAGGGTGGTTTCAATGTCACCGTGTTGCAACGTCGGGCCTTCTGTCCCATCAGCCAGATCGACATGGCCTTTGTGGAGGATGGTGAAGCCTACGTAGGGGAAAGCTATCAGTTTTTGATCACTCGCTTCGAACAGGATGGCAGAAATATCGTCGTGTCGAGACGCAGTCTTCTTGAACGCGAGCGGGAAGAAAACCTGTCGCGTATGGAAGATCAGTTGACCCCCGGCAGTGTACTCGAAGCCAAAGTGGTACGTCTGGCACCTTTCGGAGCTTTTGTGGAACTTGCCCCGGGCGTTGACGGTCTGGTGCATATTTCCGAATTGGGCTGGTCCCGTGTGGATTCTCCTGACGAACTTGTCAGCGAAGGGGATGTTCTGCAGGTCAAGGTACTTTCCGTGGAGCAGGGCAAAAAAGGTCCCCGCATCAGCCTTTCTGTCAAGCAGGCCGGTCCGGATCCGTGGGATAGCGTGGGCGACAAGGTGAAAAAGGGCGACATGCTCGAAGGTACCGTGGTTCGCTTGGCCAAGTTCGGAGCCTTTGTAGAGTTGTTTCCCGGCCTGGAGGGTCTCATTCACATCAGTGAAATGAGCTACAAGACCCGTGTTCACAAACCTGAAGACGTATTGTCCGAAGGGCAGAAGGTCACGACCAAAGTCAAGGATGTGGACCCGGAAAGCCGCCGCATCAGTCTGAGTCTTCGTGATGCGCAGGGCGATCCCTGGGGCGATGTCCCGAATAATTTCCCTGTAGGCACCGAACTGACCGGATCGCTTGAGAAAAAAGAAGAATTCGGTTTTTTTGTCACCCTGGAACCCGGTGTAACCGGTCTGATTCCTATATCGCGGATCAAACGTGCGTCCAACCGCAATATCCTGGAAAAACTCCGTACCGGAGATGAAATCAAGGTGCGGGTGGACGAGCTGGATATCGACAAACGCAAGGCGACATTGTCGCCTGTGGATCCGGAGGCTGATCAGGCAGCTCCCAAACGCGGGGAAAAACGCGAATGGGCTAATTATTCCAGTTCTTCCGAAGACAGCGGGATGAACTCCCTTGGCGATATGCTCAACAGCGCCTTGGCCAAGAAAAAGAGAAAATAACCATCAGGGACGCGATTGCCTGGCGGTCGCGTCCTTTTTATTCCCTTCTGCCGGAGCGTCCTCTTTTTCCGTATCGTGCGGTCTTTTCGAAAAGACCAGCGTCCCTTGTTCTTCTGACGGGTGCATTTCTTCGGCAACCTGCAGTTTTGCTTTGTTGATCGTCACTTTGCCCATCTTGGTGTTTCCTTTCAGTTATTTTTCCCGTGAAAAAGGCACCCCCAAATTGGCGGGAGCATTTCCGGCGCGCAAAAATGTGCAGCCATTGACCAAAGTCAGCACCAGTATTGTCAGCACATATGGCAGAATCCAGAGGATATAGGACGGGACAATGTCCGAACCCGTGGCCTGAAAATAAAAGTGCAGCGCATTGAGAAATCCGAACAGCAGTGCGCCCCAAAAAACACGCAAAGGGCGCCAGCTGGCGAAAATCACAATGGCTATGGCCATCCATCCTTGTCCGTTGGTCATGGATTCCTTCCAGCCGGGCGTATAGACCAGCGATAAATAGGCCCCGGCCATTCCCGCGAGCACTCCGCCTCCTATGGTACAGGCGAAGCGCGTACGCCGTACGGATATTCCCGCGGCATCGGCTGCAGCGGCATTGTGTCCCACGGCCCGGATGCCTGTTCCCAGGCTGGGATGACGCATCAGCAGCCAGATGAGCGCCACGCAAACATACGCCGCGTATGCCGGAGCGGATTGCTGGAAGAAGATCTGTCCGACCAGCGGCAGATCATGGAGGAAAGGAACGGGCAGGGGCTTGAAACTGGCGGCTTTGACCGCAAGGAAAGCACGACCGAAAAAATTGGCCAGCCCTACGCCAAGGATGGTCAGCGCCAGTCCGGAGAGCACCTGGTTCTGTCGCAGGGTAATGGAAAAAAACGCATGAACCATGGCCAGACTGGCACCCGCGGCCATGCCGCCCGCAACTCCGATCCAGAGCGAGCCGGTTGCAGCGGTAGCGGCAAACCCGCACAACGCGCCAAAAGCCATCATGCCCTCGACACCCAGATTCAATACGCCGCTGCGTTCGGCCAGCAGTTCGCCCTGAGCAGCCAGGAGCAAAGCCATGGAAGATTTGACCGTGATCTGGCCGATGAAACCAAGGTCTTCAAACATGGGCGGACTCCTGCTGTGCCGGTTCCCGTATAGCAGGCGCACTCAGGGTTCGCTTACGTATTCTGTATTCCTGCAAGCGGATTCCCGCCAGATAACCGAACAGCAAAATGGCCTCGAGTACCTGGCTGATGGATGCGGGAAGATGCATGGTGGACTGCAGCTCGTAGCCGCCAATCTGCAGAGCCCCCAGAAAAAAAGCGGTGAGAGGTATATACAAGGGGTTCTGCCTGCTGAGAAAGGCAACGATGATGCCGTCGTATCCGTAGCCTACGGCAAGCCCTTCCTGCAAACGATGCTGAATGCCGCAAATTTCCAGACCACCAGCCAGACCGGCAAGGCCGCCGCTGAAAAACATCACCGTGATCGTCCAGAAGGAAATAGGTATGCCTGCGTATCGCGCCGCCTTGGCGCCGTACCCTGCCGTACGGATACGAAATCCCCATTTTGTTTTGAAAAGTACGAACCAGACAAGTACTGAGGCTGCAAGCCCCAGAAGCACCCCCGAATGCAACCGCGTATGTCCCAGCCTGGAAAGCCATACGTTCTCAGGAATTTGCGGCGTACCCGGAAATCCGAAGCCGGCAGGGTCGCGCCAAGGACCGTAATACAGGTGGTCGATGTAAATGATGGCCACGTAATTGAGCAAAAGCGTTGTCAGGATTTCATTGACACCCCAGGCGGCCTTAAGTCCGCCCGGTATGGCTCCCCATAAGGCGCCGCCCAGAATGGCCGCAAGAAAAATGCAGGGTTGCGCGATATACGCGGACAGGTGCGGGGTGACATACAGGGCCGTGCCCACGGCCGCGGCGGCTCCCATCACGAACTGTCCCTCGCAGCCGATATTCCAGAGGCGCATATGGGCGGCAAGAGCGACGCCGAGTCCGGTCAGCAGCAATGGAGATGTTTTGACCAGTACTTCCGTTATCTTGTACCAGGATCCGAAGGCGCCTTCGGCCATGACCCAGAAAGCCTGCAGCGGATTGACTCCGAGGGAGATGAAGAGGATGCTCCCCAGGACAAATGCCAGCAACAGAGCCGTGCCAAGCGCGAATAATGCGGTGGAATTACTGTTGGTTCCCTTTGTCATCTTGTCTCACACATGTGTTGAGTCATTTTGCCGCGCACCGGCCATGAGCAGCCCCAGATGATGACGCAACTGTATGACGGCTTCCGGATTCTGCCGGTTCTTCCTGTCTTTTACAGCCAGAGTAAGCTGTCCGCGGAACATGACACCGATGCTGTCCGCGAGGAGCAGGGCTTCTTCCAGATCCGAAGTGAACAGCAGCACAGCGCTTTTTTGTTTCAGGGCCAGCAGCTCGTTGCGGATGTCGGTTGTGGCCAGGACATCCAGCCCCTGTGTGGGAGTGGCTGCCACAAATAAGGGCGCATGGTGGTCGAGCTCCCGGAAAAGCAGAAATTTTTGCAGATTGCCGCCGGACAGGCTGCCTGCGGCAGTTTCCGGTGTGGCCCCTGCAATGGCGAAACTTTCAATGCCTTGCCGTACTCGCTGACGGGCTTTTGTCATATCCAGCAACAGTCCCTGGCTGTCCAGGTTGTGACGCGTCAGCAAATAGTTTTCCGTGAGGCTCATGTCGGGAATGGTGCCCATGGCATGGCGATCTTCGGGCACGTAAGCCACCTCGAATCGTTTCGGACGCCAGTCACGGGCCGCGAAGGTTTCCCCTTGAAAGCGGACCTTGCCGAAGTCCGCCGGGTATACGCCGGCCACGGCATCGGCAAGTTGCTCCTGCCCGTTGCCGCTGACGCCCACGATACAGAATATTTCCCCCCACAGGATGGAAAAACTGACCTCCTGGAACGGGCAATACCTGTCGTAAACCGTTGCGGTAAAATTGCTCAGCTCTATAACCGGGATCTGGTTGGCGGGCCTTTCCGGACAATCCGGAGGACAGCTGTCCGTGGCCACAGCCGGAAGGTCTCCGCCCACCATCAACGTTGCCAGCTGGTCCGGATTCGCAATACGCTCGGCGTCCAGGTGTTCAGATACCACTTTGCCTTTGCGCATGACCGTTATTTCGTCGGCCATGAGCAAAACCTCGTCCAGTTTGTGGCTGGTGAATACGATGGCTTTGCCCCTGGAACGCAGGCGGTTGAGGGTCTCGAAGAGCACTTCGATGGCCGGACCAGGCAGCACGGCCGTGGGTTCGTCAAAAAGGAGTACGTTGACCTCTCGTACGAGCAGTTTCAGAATTTCGACGCATTGCTTTTCTCCCATGGACAGTTCGCCCGCCATTTGGGAAAGGTTGAGAGTGAATCCGTACTCTTCCAGAAGTTGCTTCAATTTCGCAGGCGGAAATTTTCGTCTGGCTTTCCGGTCCAGACCCAACAGAATATTCTCGGCAATGCTGAATTCCTCCACGAGCAGAAAGCGTTGATGGACAATGCCTACGCCGGCATCGAGCGCCCGAGCCGGTTTGGAAAAACGGACAGGTTCACCATTGATACGCATTTCTCCGGAGTCCGGTTTGTAGTGTCCGGAGAGGATGGAAAGCAGCGTGGATTTGCCCGCGCCGTTTTCTCCCAGCAGGGCGTGGATTTTTCCTGCTTCAAGCGCAATGGAGACATCGCGATTGGCCTGAACCAGGCCGAAACGCTTGTTGATTCTGTTGCAGGCGAGCAGTGGAGGGGGGTGTTGCAGCATGGTGCTATTAACGGAGAGACGCACGTAGCGTCTCTCCGTTTGGGCTTACGTTCATCCGTTCGGATTATTCCGGAAGTTTGCCGTTTACGCCTTTGACGAACCAGCGCATGCTGAGCATTTCCGGGTCCGTGGCTTTTTTGCCTTCAGGAATGGCCATTTTGCCTTGCTGGTCGACGATCGGGCCGGTGAAAACCATGTCCTCTCCCTTGTCGAACTGCGCCTTGAGTTTCAATACCTTGTCCCGGACGTCCTGGGGCACGGCTTCGCCGAAAGCGCTCAATTTCACGGCGTCATCCTGGAATCCGCCCCAATACTGGTCCATCTTCCAGGTGCCGTCCAGCAGCTCGTTGATCACCTTGACGTAGAAGGGGCCCCAGTTGAACTGGGTGGAGACAAGCGTGCAGTCCGCACCGTATTTGGCCGCGTCCTCACCGTAGCCGATGGCAGGGATGCCTTTGGCGCAGGCTGCCACCGAGCTGTCGGGAGTATCCGCCATCTGGCGGATCAGATCGTGTCCTTTTCCAACCAGGGTTTCTGCCATGGTGGTTTCATTGGTGGCATCACGCCAGGCCTTGAGCCAGACAATGGTATTCAGTTTGTTCGCATCATAGCTGACGCCTTTTTCATCCAGCCCGCGTCTGAGTCCCAGGGTGAAGGCATTGATGCCCCGGACTATTTCCGGAATGGGCTGGGTGGCCACGGTGCCCACGTTTTTGTATCCCATCAGTCCGGCCAGATACCCGGCAAGATATTCTGCCTGATAGATCCGTACGAAATAGGTGCCCATGTTGGGCGCAGTCTTGTAGCCGGAGCAGTGTTCGAATTTTACATCAGGAAATCTTTCGCAACGGCGAGCATGGGATCCATGTGCGTGAAGGTTGTGCCGAAAACCACATCATAGCCTTTTTGGGCGTACCCGCGAATGACGCGTTCGGCATCGGATGGAGAAACGGTTTTTTCCGTATAGGAAATTTCCACTTTATCCCCAAGTTCCTTTTCAAGGTATTTGATGCCGTTGTAATGCGATGTGGTCCACCCCTGGTCGTCCACCGTCCAGAGCAGTGCAAAACCTGCCTTGATTTTTTTGGGGGGATCCTGGGCAAAAGCGCTCCCACTCAATATAAACATGAGGGAAAGAGCCAGAAAGACAGTTTTTTTAATCATGGAACACGTCCTCCGCGGATTTTTCCAAAAAGTTTTCGGACTTTTCCTCTGCCTCAGCAAAAAAACAAAAGACCTTTGGCATGGAGCAAGCCGAGATGTTGAAAGAGATGGAGCCAATTCTATCATTTTTAAGAAAAAGATGAAAAGGGATCCGCCCTGGTGTGGCTGGAACCGACTCAAGCGTTCCGTCGGGCCTTGCCCCTGTTTGGTGTTTTAATCTGTACGGATGATTGGAAAAAATCAAGCCTCTGGGAGATCATGTTGTGGCAAGGCAGGGGCTGTGCTATGCCCTGGACTCGGATTTCCATTGGACGCGGATTTCCATAATTGGAGGAATAACCTGTTGGAACTGTTGGCTGATCTTTTGACGCGCGCATTGAATACCTACGACGATCTGCTCATTATTATAGTTTTTTTGCTGCTGCTGGTGGCCCTGGTGGTGATGTGGGGAGCTCCTTTTTTTCTGTACAGGCTCTGGCTGCACAGTCGCAAGGCGCCAGTGGTGCCCTTTGGTCGGCAGAATGCCGGCATGGTTTCCAGATGCGTATGCCCCAGATGCGGCAGAGCAATGCAGCCCGGGGTGTATGCTTCCCAGCTTACCTGGACAACGAAACCTTTGAGCAGTCGCAGACGCGGCAACTGGCGGTGGCTCAAAGCTACCTGGGGTTCCAGAAAACGCCCCTTCTGGTTCAATTCCTGGCGTTGTGAAGCCTGCAACCTGTTTTTCGTGGATTACTCCGCCATAGTCGCGGTGAATGAATCCTCCAGGCAATCCGGTAGTGTTGGAAAGATGAGGGAGGTCGGCAATGGATGATCCGAATTTTGTTTTCGAAGCGTTGAAAATAATCGTCGGGTTCGTTGTTTTGATTCTGACCGCCTGTCTGGGCGGGCGTCTGTTGCTGCGTTTTAACAAAATTTTCATTCCGCAAAAAATCCGGAACCCTCTGAAAGGGGCCACAAAAGAGGTGAACGCTTATCTGGAGGAGGGGCGGGGAGAGGTGCTTTGCCCCAAATGCGGGCAGCCCATGCAGCAAGGCTATACGGCGTCCAGACTGGATCCTGCCCGCTGGGTCGATGTATCCGAGCTGGTCGGGGCATCCATACGTTCGTATCATGAAGAAAAGAACACCGGGTGCCTGGTCCACGAGTATCTGGCCAATGGTTCCTGGCGATGCGAGAAATGTTCCATGGTTCTCATAGACCACAGCTCCCTTGTGGATTACCGGACCTGGAAGCGGTAGCGCTTTTTCGTCCTGCAATGATATCCGCATTCTTGGGTCCTTCAATTCTCTCAAAGACAGTGCAGCCGGCTTCTTCCAGCCAGTCGATGGCTTCGCATTCGGTATAGGCGTCGCCTTTGGGCGTACTGACCAGCATGTTCAGTGCGAACAGTGCGTTGGGCTTGGGGGACAGGCGGTCTTCATTGAGAAAGTGATCCATGAGCAGTATCCAGCCGCCCGGGTTCAGAGCCTTGCCCGCGCGGCGCATCAGTGCCTTGTTTTCATTGAACGAATTCATGTGCACGATTTCCGAGAAAAAGATCATGTCGAAACCTTGCCCCAGCTCGTCCGTAAGAAAATTTCCCGCGCAGGTGCTGACCTGTTTTTCCATCCCTGCCGCGGCAATGTAGCGCTGGGTGATGGGAACCACCTGGGGCAGATCGAACACCACAGCCCGTATGTCCGGCCGTACGCGGGCGAATTCTATGGCGAAAGCTCCCGAACCGCCGCCCACGTCCAGAATGGTCCGGGTGTCCGAAAGATTCAGCCCCGGGGCGAGAATGGCCGCTTCTTCCCTGGCTCTGTCGTTCATAGCAGCCAGAAAAGATTCATAAAATGTGCTGTCTTGCACGGCAATGTCTTTTACGGAGATGGATCCGCCATGGCGTACGCATTCCGTGAGTGTGCCCCAGCTTTTGTACTGGCGGATCTGATGGTGCAGCCGGGCGGCGAAATCCTCGGACGTGCTGTCCAGATAGCGGGCGGAAAAGGGCGTATTGGCGAATAGCCCGCCGTCGTTTTCCAGAATACCCATGGAACAAAGCGCCCGTAAAAGCCGGTCTGTACCTCTTGGATCGGCGTTGACTTCTTTTGCCACTTCCTCCGGCGCCAGGCGTCTGTCGCCCAGAACCGTACAGATATCCAGTTCGATAGCGCTCAGAATGACACAGCTTTTTTTGAAAGCGGTTGTCAGTTCGGTGAGTTCATTCAAAGAAGTGAAGGCGGGTGCGTCGGGCATGCTGTCCTCCAGCTGTCGAGGGTAACTTGGGGGTAGGGTACATCTGGTCACAGCGGACGAGCCCGGATGATAGGCGAATACCCCATTCATTTGCAAGGCCATAGGTCCGTACCCCGGCAGACTCGAGCCGGTTACCATCTTTGATACGCCGTTCACCGTCCGCATCCGGCTTTTCCCCGTTGATAGTCCTTTGCCCCGGTTGCCGATTATTCCCTTCCAGTGAGTGCTCAAAGGCTGTTTTGCACAGATGAACGGCCCTGCCTGAGGGGATTTCCTTTGCCGTACGCAAGTCCACCGTTCATCGAAATACACGTGCGTTGTGCATTGCGCTTGCGTAAAAAGTACGCATGGTCGTCATTTCAACCAAAGGAGGATCCCAATGAATGAGCAGAAGGCAAAACAGTATTGGCGCAGCAACGTGAAGTATATGGTTATTTTACTCTCCGTATGGGCGATTGTTTCGTACGGATGCGGAATTTTGTTTGTCGAAGAACTCAACCAGTTTCGGATGGGGGGATTCCCTCTTGGATTCTGGTTTGCCCAGCAGGGAGCTATCTATACATTTGTTGTCATTATTTTCATCTACTATTTCCTGATGTTGCGACTGGATAAGAAATACGATGTGCATGAATAGAATGAAAATACGTGTCCTGTAATACCTTATAAGACGTTTGGGAGGACTTATGTCGATAACGGCGTGGACTTACATCATGGTTGGCCTGAGTTTCAGTTTGTATATGTACATTGCCTGGCGTTCGCGCGTCAAAGATACCAAGGGATTTTACGTGGCAGGAGGGGGCGTACCTCCTCTGGCAAACGGCATGGCCACTGCCGCGGACTGGATGAGCGCCGCGTCGTTTATTTCCATGGCGGGCCTGATTTCTTTCATGGGCTATTCCGGAGCCATTTATTTGCTGGGCTGGACCGGCGGATACGTTTTGCTGGCCCTGATGCTGGCGCCTTATCTGCGCAAGTTCGGCAAATTTACGGTGCCTGATTTTGTTGGCGACCGTTATTACTCCAACACTGCCCGGGTGGTGGCATTGATATGCGCCATTTTTGTTTCGCTGACCTATGTTGCCGGGCAGATGCGCGGCGTGGGCATCGTATTCAGCAGATTTCTCGAAGTTCCCGTGGAAACGGGCGTGGTCATCGGCATGGTCATCGTTTTCATCTATGCGGGCTTGGGCGGTATGAAAGGCATTACCTGGACGCAGGTGGCGCAATACGTGGTGCTGATCATCGCCTTTCTGATTCCCGCAGTGGCCATTTCCGCCAAAGTTACCGGCGTGGCCATCCCGCAGCTGGGGTTCGGCGCCAAGATCGCCAGCGGGGTCAATATGGATGCCTATCTGCTGGATACGCTCGACAAAATCAATACGGACCTGGGGTTCTCCAGTTATACCGGAGCGTTCGGTCTGGGCAGCAAATCCATGCTGGATGTGTTCTGCATCACTATGGCTCTGATGGTGGGCACCGCTGGATTGCCGCACGTCATCGTAAGATTTTATACCGTGCCTTCGGTACGGGCAGCGCGTTTGTCCGCGGGCTGGGCTCTGTTGTTCATCGCCATTCTGTATACCACGGCTCCGGCCATTGCCGCCTTTGCCAGGTACAATATGGTGGATTCCTTGAATAACGTATCCTATTCGCAAGCTCCCTCCTGGTTCAAGAACTGGGAAGACACCGGGTTGATCGCCTGGATGGACAAGAACGGCGACGGCAAGATCCAGTATCGCGCCGGTGCGGCATTTGAAGGCAAGCCGGATTTTTCCGGCGCCACCGGGCCTCTGGGGCAACCCATGCTGCGTAACGCCCCGAGTGCCACCGGCAACGAATTGTATGTGGACCGCGACATCATGGTGCTGGCCAATCCGGAAATCGCCAAGCTGCCGGCATGGGTCATCGCCCTGGTAGCCGCAGGCGGACTGGCCGCGGCCCTGTCCACGGCGTCCGGATTACTGCTGGTCATCGCCTCGTCCATCTCGCACGATCTGTATTACCGCATCCTGAACCGGCAGGCCACGGAACGGCAGCGTCTGCGTCTGGGGCGGATCATGATCGCAGTCGCGGTTTTGATCGCCGGGTATTTCGGGGTTAATCCTCCCGGATTCGTGGCCCAGGTTGTGGCCTTCGCATTCGGGCTCGGCGCGTCATCCTTCTTTCCCATCATCGTGCTGGGAATCTTCTGGAAGCGCGCCAACCGCCAGGGAGCCATCGCAGGCATGATCTGCGGCATCGGGTTCACCATGCTGTATATCGTCCAGACAGCCTTCATGGGCATGGATCCCTGGTTGTTCGGCATCAGCCCGCAGGGCATCGGAGCAGTGGGCATGGTTCTGAACTTTATAGTGACCATCGGCGTCTCTCTGGTCACAGCCGAAGCTCCCAAGGAGGTTCAGGACCTGGTGGAATCCGTACGCATCCCCCGTGGAGCCGGGGCGGCATTGGATCATTAAACGGCAAAGGCCCCCTAAGAGCTGTCTTCGGGGGCCTTGTACGTTGCCGGGCAGACTTGCTGCAGGACCTGAAAAACAGCTAGTACTGAGGGAAAAAGACCTGCCACTCAAGGGCAAGGAGGGCATATGCCGGGAAACCCGCCTTTGGATCAGAAACTCGTACTGCGTACGCTGCGTACTGCTTTGCCTTTCAGCGAGCTGGAGGAAACTTCCCGTGTGTCCCTGGCCGCATCCTGCGTCATTGATTTTCAGCCCAAGGGTACCAGGATTCTGGTTCAGGGAGAAAGCGAACCGGACAGGTTGCTGCTCGTACAGAAAGGCGGTGTACGCATTTTCATCAATGATGCGAATGGGGCGGAAAAGCTCGTGGACTACAGGGGCGAGGGCGCGACAATCGGCGGACTGACCCTGTTCCATGGTGGCAAGGCGGAAATGAACGTGGAAACCGTGGAGGACAGCTTTTTTTTCAGCTTTCCCAAAGAGGTCTTTCTGCAGCTGGCGGAAGAATACCCCCAGGTAAGGGATTTTTATCTGGCCTATTTTTCCGCGGGTTATGTCAAAAAATCCTTTGATTCGCTGCGTACGCGCTGCGAGCCCTTCGGGACCAGCGCCATTTCCCTGCTCGGGGCCCGGGTGGAGGAATTGATGTCGCAGCCGCCGGTGATAGTGCCCCTGGACGAGAGCATCCGTTCTGCTGCGGCCCGTATGGTCGAACATGCGGCCGGATCTGTTTTGGTGGCGGATCCGTCCGGTGATGTCATCGGCATTGTCACGGACAGGGACCTGCGCAAGATGATCGCCGTGAGCATGGATTTCGAGACGCCCGTATCCAGCATCATGAACAGCCCGGTGCAAACGGTGTCGTCCGGGACCAATTGCTTTGACGCCCTGCTGCGGATGATGCGCCACAGGATGCATCATCTTGCCGTGATGCGCGAATCACGGGTGGTGGGCATGCTGACTTCCCATGACATCATGCTGCTCCAGGGGCGCTCTCCCATGGCCCTGTTCCGCGAGATAAACAATCAGCACAGCACGGATGGTTTGCCGCGCCTTGCTGCGCGCATTCAGACCCTGGTACGGATGCTGGTGGAGGAGGGGGCCCGGGCGGGATCCATCGTACGCATGATGACCGTGCTCAATGACGCGGTGCTGACCAGGCTGCTGGAACTGCTTCTGGAAGAGCTGGGACAGCCGCCGGTGGAGTTTTGCTGGCTGCTGCTGGGCAGCGAAGGGCGGCGCGAACAGACTTTCAAGACGGACCAGGACAATGCCCTGATTCTTGCAGAAAGTCCGGACCCCATCATCAACAAGGCCGCAGCCTATTATTTTGAGGCGTTCGCGAAACAAGCCATCGAGCAGCTGGTACTTTGCGGATTTCCTGTCTGTCCCGGCGATGTCATGGCCAGCAATACGCACTGGCGCAGAACCTCTAGGGACTGGAAGCGTACTGTGGAAAACTGGATTTTCAAACCCGAACCCCAGGAAATTCTGCAGGCTTCCATATTTTTCGACTTTCGCGCCGGATTCGGGGATGCGACTCTTGCCGAGGATCTGCGAGGTCTGGTGAAACGCAAGGCTCCCGGCAATCAGATTTTTCTGCGCCATCTGGCGGCCAACTGCCTGGAAAGTCGTCCTCCCTTGTCTTTTTTCCGCAGCATCATCGTGGAAAAAAAACGGCGAACACAAAGACACCCTGGACATTAAAAAACGCGGGGTTGCTCCCATTGCCGAATTTGCACGGGTGCTGGCTCTGCAGAACGGGGTGGATGAGACCAATACCCTGGAACGCCTGCAGATTCTCGCCCAGAACGACTGGCTGCCCAGGGATCTGGCAGCCGATGCCGCGGACGCCTACGAATTTTTGCTGCAGGTCCGGCTTGTGCACCAGCTCGAGCAGCTTGAAAGAAATCTCGTTCCCAACAACAGGGTGGATCCGCAAAGGCTTTCGGATCTTGAAAAGAAGACCCTCAAGGAGGCGTTCGTCATTGTGGGAAAATTGCAAACATTTCTGAAGGAGCAGTTCCGGTTGCATATCGGCTGACAATTGGCCGCAAGTACGGGAGTGAGCGAATGATGGAAGGAAGGGCCGTTGAACGATCTATCTGGGAGCAGATGTTGTTTCGACTGGGATTGCGTCCCAGTCTGTCTGGGCTCGAGCGTAACCATGCATTTTTCCGAAGTACCGATCTGAATCGTCCGCTGAACCATTCGGAATTCGTCGTACTGGATACGGAACTGACTGGACTGGATCAGCGCAGGGACGCCATTGTTTCCATAGGAGCCGTACGCATCAGGAATCTGTCCATTGTGCCCGGCGAAAGTCTGTATCGTCTGGTCAAACCCGATATCCCGTTGCCCAGACTATCAACTTTGATTCACTGGATTACCCCACAGGAACTGGCGGACCAACCGGATATTGCGGCGGTATTGCCGGAGCTGGTTGATTTTTGCGGTGACGCCTTTATCGTGGGCCATTGCATCGGCCTGGACATGGGGTTCCTCAACCGCGCTTTCCGGCGTCATTACGGCGGCATACTGCGTACGCCCTGTATCGATACGATGCGTATGGCCATGCTGTATCAGGAGGAACTCTGGGAAAGCAGCCAGGAGCGTTATCGTTTTGAAATTTCCTATAATCTCAACGATCTTTCCTCGCGTTACGGCCTGCCGCTGTTCGGACAGCACAACGCCCTGCAGGATGCCCTGCAAACGGCCTATCTGTTTCTTTTTTTGGCCAAAAAACTCGGACAGGGGGGCATAGTGACCCTGCGTAATTTGTTCGATGCCGGACGGGCCTGGCGATTTGCATAAGAAAAAGGCGCGGTTCCGGAGAATCGCGCCTCATATCGTTGGAATCGGGCCCTAGACGTTTGTGACGCCGGCTTCTTCGAAGGTCATCATTTCATTGAACACGCAGGTGGCGCCTTCGATGACGTTCATGGCCATGACCGCGCCCGTGCCTTCTCCAAGGCGCAGGCCCAGGTCCAGGATGGGCGTCAGCCCCATATGGTAGAGCATGGCCCGGTGACCGGGTTCTTCCGAGCAGTGGCCGGCGAAAAGATAATCCACGACCTGCGGACAGAGGGTCAGAGCAATGAGGGCTCCGGCCGAGGAAATGAATCCGTCCACCACAACCGGAATGCTGTGATAGGCGCCGGCAAGGATGGTTCCGGCAATGGCGCCGATTTCCAGGCCGCCTACTTTGCTGAGCACATCCAGCGCGTCCGAATTGTCCGGCGCGTTGGGCTGGTTGGGGTCAGTGGCGTTTTTGACGATCTGCAACTTGAGGCTGAGAGCGTCTCCCACCACACCGGTTCCCGGTCCGACCATCCGCTCGGGATCTTCTTCGGTGATGCAGGCGCCAATGGCCGCGGAAGCCGTGGTATTGGCAATGCCCATGTCGCCGGTTCCGAGAATGTCGGCTCCATCGGCGATCACTTCGGAGGCTTTAGCAAATCCGGCCATGATGCACTGTTCGGCCTGCTCGCGAGTCATTGCAGGGCCTTCGGCCAGGTTGGCCGTCCCGTAGGCCACTTTGTTAACGGAAAAAAACTTCAGATTGTCGGCAGGCAGATCGTCCACAGGTATATCCGCGGCTACGCCCACATCCATGACATGAACATCGGCACCCGCATGTTTGCCCAGCACGTTGATGCCACCACCGCCTCGCAAAAAGGCACGGACCATTTCCACAGTGACGACCTGGGGAAATTTGCTTACGCCCGAAAGCGCCACGCCGTGATCAGCGGCCATGACCAGCACGGCTTTCTTGGCCACGCTCGGAGTGTCGGTCTTGCGAATCGCGCAGATACGTTCGGCTATATCGTGCAACAAACCCAGCGCGCGCGGTGGAATGATCAACTGCGCCGTATGTTCGCGGGCTTTTTCCTGCAGTTTCGTGTCAATGGGAGTAATGCCCTGTAAAACGGCTTCCAGGTTGGATGGTGTGGAACGCATAATTTATCCTTTAAAAATTTCGTGAAGTGTACGTGGTGGTTAGTGTTGCGACAAACGGACTGAATAAGTATACCACACGGTGTTGGCCAAGTGATACCTTCAGCCCCTGGGAAATACAAGTTTTATGGCTTCATCATTACACCAAGCGCCCGCGCTGATGTTGCAGGGAACAGCTTCCAATGCGGGAAAAAGTTTATTGTGCGCCGGAGTGTGCCGTGCTCTGCGTAATCAAGGCGTATGCGTTGCTCCATTCAAGGCGCAGAACATGTCCCTGAATTCGTTCGTCACGCCGGATGGCGCGGAAATCGGCCGCGCCCAGGCCCTGCAGGCCCGTGCCTGCGGACTCGAACCGGATGCCCTGATGAATCCGGTTTTGCTCAAACCAAACTCACAGACCGGTTCGCAGGTTCTGCTGCTGGGAAAGCCCGTGGCCAATATGGAAGCCCGCGAATATTATACGCACAAACAGAAGCTCTTTGCCACTGTCAGCGACGCGTACGACAGGCTCGCCGCCTCATACGACGTTATTGTGCTCGAAGGAGCGGGCAGCCCGGCCGAAGTGAACCTTAAGGCCCACGATATCGTCAATATGCGTATGGCCGCGTATGCGCGGGCAAAGGTATTGCTGGTGACGGACATAGACCGGGGCGGAGCGTTCGCGGCCTTGATCGGGACCATGGAGTGCCTCGAACCGGATGAAAAGGCTCTGGTGCAGGGGTTCATTCTCAATAAATTCCGTGGTGACCCTTCCTTGTTGCAAGAGGCCCTGGATTTTACCACTGCCCGTACGCATAAGCCCTTTTACGGCATCATGCCGCATCTGGGAAATCACGGCCTCCCCGAAGAGGATTCGGTTTCATTCAAGGAAAGCAGCGGCAGTGTGTCCGGCAAGGATCCGCAGCGAGTGGTCATTGCCTGTCTTGACTTGCCGCGAATTTCCAATTTTACCGATCTGGACGCCTTGCGCCTGGAGCCGGACGTGGAGATTCGCCTTGTGCGCGGCCCGGACGATCTGGCCGAACGCCCTGATGCGGTGCTGTTGCCCGGCAGCAAGAGCACCATGGCGGACCTGGACTGGGTGCGCAGACTCGGACTGGACAGGCGAATCATCGAACTTGCCGCACAGGGAGTGGAAATAGTCGGCATCTGCGGCGGATTGCAGATGCTGGGAGAGAGAGTCCTGGATCCGCAAGGCGTGGAATCCGACCTGAAGGAATGCCCTGGGCTGGGGTTGCTTTCATTGGATACGTCCCTGGCCGGAACCAAAACCCTCGAACAGTCCACATTGCGCCATCTGCGAAGTGGAGAAGAAGTCCGCGGCTATGAAATTCACCACGGGGAAAGCCGGATAGCCGACAGCACCCGTACCGAGCCTGCCTTCAGCAAGGCCGGCTGGCAGAACAGCCAGGGAACTGTCTGGGGAACCTATCTGCACGGACTGTTCGATACGGACGCATTCCGGCGTTGGTGGATCAACACCTTGCGTCAGCGCAAGGGATTATCTCCAAAAGAAAGCGGCGTCCATTATTCCATAGAACCGGCCCTGGACAGCCTGGCTGAGGCTGTTCGCGAACATCTGGACTGGCAAGGCATACGCGCCTTGCTCGGATTATAGGAATTATTCATGCTGGAATCTTTGCCTCCGGAGCAGATCGAACAACGCTCCATGGAAATTATCGAATCCGAAGTACCTGAACCGCGCCCTTATGCCGGGGGGCAGTGGCTGGTGGTACGCCGTTTGATTCATACGAGCGCGGATTTTGAAATGCTCAAGCTGGTGCGTTTTCATCCGCAGGCCATAGAGGCCGGGGTGAATGCTCTGCTGTCCGGATGTCATATTGTCAGCGATACGGAGATGGCCCGTGCGGGAATGCCTGTAAGGCGGCTGGATCCTTTGGGCTGCGCCACCCATTGCTACATGCGGGATACGCGGGTAGGCCAGGCGGCCAAGGAGAGGAACAGTACGCGCGCACGCGCTGCCGTAGACCTGGCTGTGGAAGAGCTGCAGCCGTCCATTTTTGTTATCGGCAACGCGCCGACCGCCTTGCTGCGGCTGCTGGAACTGCTGGAACAGGGCGTTGCCAGCCCCGCGCTGGTCATCGGCATGCCCGTGGGCTTTGTCAATGCGGCGGAATCCAAAGCTCTGCTCATCAAGCAGTCCGCGGTGCCATTCATTGCCATTGAAGGACGCAAAGGAGGCTCGGCTCTGGCCGCCGCCACGCTGAACGCTCTGGCCGACATGGCTCTTCAGCGTCGCGCAGAATCCGGGGACCGCTCATGAAGCAGGGCAGCCATGGTGGTGAAGTCCTGCGTATTGCCCGTGAACATGGCCTTTGTCCCGAAGACTTTCTGGATGTGAGCAACAATGCGGATACGCTGGTGGCGGATCTGACCCAGGAATTGCTCTCCACGATTCCGTATCCGTTTCTGCACTACCCGGATAATTCCTGTGCCGAATTGCGCCAGGCCCTGGCGGCTTATGAAGGCCTGGATGCAGACCATTTTCTGGTGAGCAATGGTTCCTCCGAGAGTCTGTTTCTCGTACTCCAGGCGTTGCGGCCGCGTCGCGTCCGTTTGCTGACGCCTCTGTTTTCCGAATATGCGCGAGCCTGCCAGGCTCTGGGAATCGCTTTCGAACAGCACATCCTGCGTCCGGAAAATGATTTTTTGCCGGATCAGGATGCCTTGAGCGCATTGGAGGCGCCTGGGGCGGACCTTGTTATTATGTGTACGCCCAATAATCCCACATGCGCTGTTTTTGAGGACCTCCCCGGAATACTGAAACGGATAAGCGCCCCGTACTGCCTGGTGGATACGGCCTACAAGGAATTTCTGTTCGGCACGTCCGCCTGGGAAAAACATTTTTATCGCAGCTGGCAACCGGATCTTCTGCGTACGCGGCCCATAGCCTTATGCAGCTTTACCAAATATTTCTGTTGCACCGGCCTGCGCCTGGGCTATCTTGCCGCAGCTCCGGATTTGATCGACCGCATCCAGAGCGTACGCCCGCCCTGGATGGTCAGCCGTTTTGCCGAACTTGCCGGACTGAGTTTTCTGCAGCAAATGCCGCGCTATCGGGAGCGACGGTCGGTTCTTGATGCGGCGCGCCTACAACTGGCCGGGTTGCTCCAAAAATGCGGACTCTTCAGCCAGGTCCGCTCCGGACCGGTTAATTATTTGCTCTGCCGCCTCAAACAGCCCGAAAACGCGTACGCCTTGTCTGAAAAACTGCAGGCCATGCGAATCCTGGTAAGAGTCTGCGACAATATCCCGGGCATGCCTGCCGGATACTTCCGCATACAGATCCGTTCGCAGGAGGAAAATCAGCTTCTGGCGGATGCTTTTGCGGAACTCTCCAGGGGAAGCACTCGGGGGTAGCGCTTGGGGCTGTTTTGCACCGGCGGCGTCAGGCCGAATGGCGGCCGTTTTCGGATTTCCATTCCCTGACCAGTTGACGGACCTGTTCGTACTGGGGGGCTTCTTCCTTGTAGCGTTCGGCAAAAACATGAAGACGGGTGCCGCCGCGCGGTGAGAAAATGCCTTTTACCCGCAGCCAGAGCGGTTTCAGGGCCTGGCTGAAGTCATCGAGCATCTGGTTGGTCACGGTCTCCATGAAGGTGCGGTGGTTGCGGTAGGCGAACATATATAATTTGAAGCTTTTTGATTCCACGATATGCGCGTCAGGCACGTATTCCAGGATGATCGTGGCGAAATCGGGCTGTCCGGTGACCGGGCACAATGAAGTGAATTCCGGAAATTCGATGCTGACCATATACGGCCGACCTGGATAATTGTTGGGAAAAATTTCGAGGATCGAGAGGTCCGGCCCTTCCAGGTTGTAGCCTTGACCGGCTTTCCCCAGTGCTTTCAAGTGTTCTGTCTGATCCTGACTTTTGGTTTCCGCCATTGTTTCCTTCCTGTTTTACGTTTTGTGCTTGTTGGTTCTCAAAGTGAAATCATTTCAGGGCTATTTTGACTTTATCCCCTTCCGGTGGCAAGTTTCCCCGCGTTCGGAAGTCTTTTTATTCATTGAAAAGGAGCACATATGTCGGAATCAACCGCCATGGTCGTTTTTTCAGGCGGCCAGGACTCCACCACCTGTCTCGGGTGGGCTCTGGAGCGCTATCAAAAGGTTTTTACCATAGGATTCGACTATGGCCAGCGCCATAGTGTGGAGATGGACTGCAGGCAAAACGTACGCGCTGCTATTGAAGCTTTGCGCCCTTCATGGGGGCAGCGTCTCGCCGAAGATCAGGTGATCCCCATCGAGTTGTTCAAGGAGCTGGGACAGACTGCGCTGACGCACGACATGGCCATCGAGATGGACCGCAACGGTCTGCCCACCACGTTTGTTCCCGGGCGCAATCTGATATTTTTGACCGCAGCCGCAGCCGTGGCTTACCGCAAGGGCGTCCGCCATCTGGTGCTCGGTGTCTGCGAAACCGATTATTCGGGCTACCCGGACTGCCGCGACGATGCCATCAAAGCCATGCAGTTGGCCTTGAACTGCGGCATGGCTACGCGCTTTGTGGTTCATACGCCCCTGATGTGGCTGGACAAGGCCCAGACGTGGAAACTGGCGTATTTACTGGGCGGCGAAGCCTTTGTGGAGATGATTCTGGAACACACGCACACCTGCTACAACGGGCAAAGGGATGTCCGTCATCCCTGGGGATACGGCTGCGGCCATTGTCCGGCCTGTGAGCTGCGCGCCAGAGGTTACTCCAGATTCCGGGGCTCTGCGGACTGATCCTGAACCGGCGCCGAGGCCGCCTGCAGGGTAACGTAAAAAGCTGTTCCGATATCGCCCTCTTTGGGGCAGTCCAGCTCTATCTGTCCGCCAAATCCGGCAACGATCTGGCGGCAGATGGCCAGGCCAAGGCCGTAATGTCCTTTCGACCCCTTGCGTCCGCTTTCCACCCGGAAAAACCGTTCGAAGATTCTTTCCCGGTAAATGGCGGGAATACCCGGCCCCTGATCTTTTACGTACAGAGTCACGGTATCGTTTTTGCGCGTTGCCCCCACAAAAATACGCATATTTTCACTGCCGTAATTGATGGCGTTTTCCAGCAGGTTGACCATCACCTCGAACAACCCCGCCCTGGTTGCCAGCACATACACCTGATCATCCGGGAATTCGTTCATAAGCTCGATCCGCCTTTCTTCCAGGCGCTGGGAGAGCGTACGCAATGCCGCGTCCAGGGAGTCCTGTACGACAACAGGCTCCAGCGCAGTCTGGATCTGGGCGTCAAGCTTCGACAGGGAGAGCAGTTTTGTGACCATGTCGCCCATATGGTCCGCGTTTTCGAGAATGGTCTGGAGGAATTTTTGTTCCGTCTCCTTAGGGAGATCCGGCTGATCCAACAGGGTTTCGGCATAGCCCTTGATGCTGGTCACAGGAGTCCGGATTTCATGGGATATATTGGCCATGAAATCCTGCCGGACCCGCTCCAGACGTTTTAATTCCGAGATATCATGCAGGACTATGACTATTTTGCGTACGCCGCGCGGCGTTTGAAAAGCGCGGAGCGTGGCGTGCAGAATGCGTTTGGTACTTGTCTGCAGCTGAGTCTGCAGTTTGCCGGAGTGTTCCTGGCTAGAATTGACCTCGTCGGCCAGTTCCTGCAGTTCCGGCTGCATGGTGGCTTCCAGCGGGCTTTTACCCCTGGCATTGCCCATCTCCGGAAAAAGAGTGTCCAGAGCGTTGTTCCAGGATTCGATGCGTCCGGCGGTGTTGAGGATCATGACTGCCGCAGTGATGCTGTCGAAAAGAGCCTCAAGTTCGCCTTTTTTTTCTTCCACGGAGTTGATGTGCTTTTGAATCTGCTCGGACATGGTGTTGATGGCCTCGGCCAGAGGAGTGAACTCCTTGCCTGGGGCGATACGCAACCTTTCCTGATAATCTCCGCTGCCGATCCGTTGAGCCACACGGGTAAAATCCCTGATCGAACGCCCGAGCCTCCTGGACATGATCATGCCGATAATGGACGTGAGCACAAAGGCCAGGGCCAGCAAGCCCAGCAGATGGGGCATCATTTTCGCGTATTTTTCCCGCATGACGGACAAGGGAATGGCCACTCGCAAGACCCCTTCGGGAATGCCGTCGGTTCCCGAGACGCGTTTGGCCGCGTACAGCAGGTTCTTCTGCAGGGTTTTGGAAAAACGCTGGCTGGTGCCGTGTCCTTCCTTGATGGCCTGCATGATTTCAGGCCGGCTGCCGTGATCATCCAGCTTGCTCAGCGAGTCGAAGGGCACCTGCGAATCGGCTATGACACGGCCATCATGTACGTAGGTGATGCGGAACTGAAGGCGGCTGCCGATGGTTGTCAGCCAGTCGTCGAACTCCTGGGCGGATGCGAAGGTGTTGCGCTGGCTGATGGCCCAGTCCAGGGAGACAAGCCCTTGCATTGCGCGGGTTGTGGCGGCATCGCTTACATCCTGGCGGACATACCGGCTCAGCAGCAGGGCGGTCAGTGAAAAGGCCAGCAGCAACACAAACCAGAATGCCAGCAGAAGTTTTGTTGTAAAAGAAGGATGTTTCATTTGTACGAATGCTTGATATCCACAAAAAATCAAAATGTTAGGGTAACTACAATAATTTATTGCCTTTATTGGCATCTAAGAGTATGTAGTCTCTTTCAAATGAAAACTCAATGGTAAAATGTACGCGTCCCAAGGGACGATGCTTCTGCTACTTATTGCCTTTAACCAGATGAAGACGCAATAGAGTGATCCATGACAATTTATGACTGGTTTTTGATCCTGTCCATATTTGCAGGATTTATGATGGCATTCAACCTTGGCGCCAATGATGTGGCCAATTCCATGGCTTCGGCCGTGGGAGCCAAAGCGATCTCCGTCAAACAGGCGGTTCTGATAGCAGGAGGATTGAATTTTCTTGGAGCGGTGTTTCTTGGAGCCAATGTAACGAGCACCATCCAGAAAGGCATTATCGATCCGGGAATGATCTCGGATCCGAATATAATGATGATCGGCATGTTCGCGGCGCTGCTTTCCGCTGGATTGTGGGTTCTGATCGCCACATTGACGGCTCTTCCTGTATCTTCCACGCACTCCATTGTCGGCAGTTTGCTCGGGTTCGGCATTGTTGCCGGCGGTCCCGGTGTCGTACATTGGGTAAAAATGGGCGGCATTGTGCTTTCCTGGATCATTTCTCCCTTTGTCGGCGCCATCATCGCCTACCTGGTGTTCACGCACATTCGGCGCCATATTCTGACGCGCAAGCAGATTCTCGCGCAAATACGAAAATGGGCGCCTTTGTGGATGGCCTTGACCATGGCCCTGATCGGGTTATCTTTTTTTTACAAGACGCCCTTTGGCAAAAAGCTCGGGCTGGATTGGAAAACAAGTCTCGGCATTTTGGTCGCCGGTTGTCTGGTCATCTGGTTTCTTGGCAGGCTCTGGGTCGGCCGGATAATGGACAATCTGCAGGAAACCACGGAAAGCGTGGAACTGGTTTACAGAAAAATGCAGGTGGGCACGAGCTGTTATGTGGCTATTTCCCAGGGAGCCAATGATGTGGCCAATGCCATTGGTCCCGTAGCCGCCATATACATTATCGCCCGCGAACATGTTTTTGTGAACCAGGCTGGAATACCGTTCTTTTTGCTGGTATTGGGGGGATTAGGCATTGCCACTGGTACGGCTTTGCTCGGTTACAAGGTTATGTCCACCGTGGGTGAGAAGATTACCTATCTGTCCAATACCCGCGGTTTTGCAGTGGATTTCGGCGCGGCGACAACGGTGCTTGCCGCATCCAATCTGGGGCTGCCCGTATCTACCACACATGCTGCAGTAGGCTCCGTGGTTGGTGTGGGCATGGCCGGAGGGTTCAAGGCTGTTGATTTTCGTGTGCTGGGAAAAATTGTCGTGTACTGGGTGTTGACGGTGCCCATAGCGGCCTTTACCTCAATTATCATTTTTCAAATCCTGAGATGGACTTTGCTTTAATTTTCAGCAATTTAACTATCCTACTGATACGAGGGAAACTATGTTTTTGCGCATGCCATTTTTCGGGTTGATCGCCCAGAAATCGCCCATGGAAGGCCTTTCCGAGCACTACAAGAAGATTGCGGAGGGCATGACGCTCATCGAAGATGCCCTGGAGTGCTATCTTGCCGGTGGTACGGAATGTACGGAATTTTCCGAGCTTATTGTCAAAGTTGAAGAGCTTGAGGAGCAGGCCGACAAGGTCAAACGCAAGATCCGCAACCACCTGCCCAGAGGCTTGTTCATGCCCGTGGATAAGACCTTGTTTTTCAACTATACGCGCAGCCAGGACAATATTCTTGATGATGGTCAGGAAGCTTTGCAATGGCTCTATATGCGTTCCATTGACGTATCTGATGAACTCGGCCGCCGTCTGACAATGTTTGTCCCGGAAGTATTAAAGACCGTACGGCACCTGGGCGACGCTTTGGACAGCACCATTGATCTGCTCAACGGCAAGCACTTTGACCGTGACAAGACAAAAAATTGTTTTCGGGATTTACGTTCCCAACATAAACTGGTTTTCAAAAAGAAAAATGAGCTGCTGTTCTATATCTACAACCTTGATATCAACTTCAAGGATCTGTATCAGCTTATTCATTTTGTGAATTGCATGAACAGCATGAGCCACAATGCGGAATTTTGCGCGGATATGCTGCGCGCCATGATAGCACGTTAATTCCATTCCCATTGGAAATTGATGAAGCAGTGAGAATCACAAGGTTCTCACTGCTTTTTTATTTGATTTTATTGTTACCTTTAAAAAACGTCTTCTCAAGCCTGGATCACAGATCACGTACTGCCGAACGGCATTTACGAATCAAGGAGCAGACGCACCCGCTCCTTGATCCGGACTGAGGGAGTGTGATGGCATAACGCGAACAGCTGGCTGCAGACTGAGAGTAGCTTAACGGTAGACCATGCCGCCATCTATGAGCACTGCCTGTCCCGTCATGTAGTCGGAATCCGGACCGGCCAGATAGGAGACAAAGGCCGCCACATCCGCGGGGACTTCAGGACGTCCGAGGGCTATTCCCGCACAGTATTCCTTGAACGTTTCTCCCTTTGCCGCACCTGTGACTTTGGAAAAACCATCGTCGATTTCTCCCCACATGTCCGTGTCCACAACTCCGGGGCAATACGCGTTAACGGTTATTCCGGCGCTTGCGTATTCGCGGGCGGCAGCCTGAGTCAGACCGCGAACGGCGAATTTTGTCGCACTGTACAGGCCGATCATGGCAAAGCCGTCATGGCCTGCAATGGAAGAAGCACTGATTATTTTTCCTTTTTGTTTGCGTGCCAGAAACTTTGCCGCGGCAGCCTGAATTCCCCAAATCACGCCGTTTACGTTGATTTTGAAGATTCTTTCCACTTCATCGGGCGTTACGTCTGCCAGAGCTTTTACCTGCGCTATTCCGGCATTGTTGACCATGATATCAAAACCCCCCAATTCCTTTTCCGCATGGTCGATGGCCGCGTAGACCTGATCCCGCTGGCTGATATCCGCCACGAAAGTAGTTGCGTTTCGTCCCATTGCTGTAATCTCTTTTGCAACAGCAGAAAGTTTGTCATTTTTGAGGTCAACCAGAGCGATATCGGCGCCATCCTGAGCGAGCCGCAGGGCAATTCCTCGCCCTATGCCCTGGGCGGAACCTGTAATGAGCGCAACTTTTCCTGAAATGGACATGTGTTTCTCCTTGGGGTTACATGGTTGTGCTGGCGTTATGGCATGATACTCCTTCGAAAGTTATTGTTTATATATTATAGTTAGAAAATATCAGCTGCTTCAGGTTATAATTTTATTCATTAAAGCAATAGACATGCCATCCTGTTTTTGCAGTGGAAGTATTATTGCAAAATATTGTTATATTGATATTTTTTTATCATAAATGTTTTGAGTTTATTACAACTTCAAAACTTGAGGAAATATGCATTAATACTATGCTCTGTTGCCGAACAGTGTATTTTTAATGAACAGTGAAGTTGAGATGTGACAGAAATACTTCTATGAATGATGAGATCGGCTGTGCTTGCGACAGAATTGTACGACAAACACAGCCGACTCTATGGAGTGGATTGAAATATCGTATTTATGTTACTTCTAAAGTATGTCGTCCTGCATTCGTACGGCGCAAAACTTTCCGCACATGGCGCATTCTTTCTGGTCATTGAACTGCTCGCGGCGTGCGCGTACCAGGGCCGGATCCAGGGCCAGCAGAGTCATTGCCTCCCAGTCCAATTGTTTGCGGGCCTGGGATATTTTGCGATTGCGGCAAACTGCAACAGGACGTCCGAGGGCTGTTTCAGCTGCCTGAGCTGCGATACGGGAGGCCATGACTCCCTGGTATACGTCGTCAGCACAGGGCAGGGTCAAATGTTCGGCTGGAGTGACGTAGCAGAGGAAATCCGCCCCATGAAACCCGGCCAGTGCACCTCCGATGGCCGCCCCGATGTGGTCATATCCGGGAGCGCAATCAATGGTCAGCGGTCCGAGCACGTAGAGCGGCGCTCCACCTGTAAGTCGCTTTATCCCTTGGATTTGCGCCTGGACAAGATGCATGGGAACATGGCCAGGACCTTCGATCATAACCTGAACCCCTCTTTCTCTGGCTCTGCGGGCCAGCTCTCCCAGAATGATCACTTCCTCCCATTGCGCGCTGTCTCCGGCGTCGTCGCCGGCTCCAGGACGCAGGCCGTCGCCCAGGCTCAGGACCACATTATGCGCGTACGCAATATCCAGAATGTCTTCGTAGCGCGTATAAAATGGATTTTCCCGACCGTTTTTTCTGATCCAGCGAGCCAGAATCGAACCCCCTCTGGAAACAATGCCCATGACCCTGCCTTCCTCGGTGGTCAGGTCCACCACGCGCCTGGTCACGCCGCAGTGCACGGTCATGAAATCCACCCCCTGGCCGGCTTCCTTTTCGATTTCATCGAGAATTTCATTTTCCGTAAGTCCGGCGGGATCCTCCCCGGCTGCAATGTATCTCTGGGCTGCCGCATAAATAGGAACTGTCCCCAAAGGAAGGGAAGAGCTCGTCAGCATATCCTTGCGAATGGCATCCAGGTCACCGGCAGTGGACAGGTCCATGACTGTCGACGCACCCGCGTCTTCGCTCATCAGGAGTTTTTTCTGTTCGTGTACCGGGTCGTTCAAAAAAGGAGATGTCCCGATATTGGCATTGACTTTTATGGTAGCAGGCTGCCCGATCAGAGCAGGCCGTACGTTCGTATGTCCGGGATTGGCCAGAACGACCATTTTTCCCCTGGCAATGGCATTGATTATTAGATCGGGTTCGAGAGCTTCCGCAGAAGCCATTGCATCCAGATGCTTGTCGATGATTGTGGAAATTGTGGGATTTTTTTGGATTATAGACATGATATTCCTTTTGGTAAGTGCGCTTTTTATCTGGCAGGGAAACTCGGCCTGTATTTTTCGAAAAAAAAGCAAAATGCATGCCTCCGGCAGGTAGCTAAAAAAAGGAATCAATACCTCAGGTAGTTAAGCCGCTGAGAGTCCCTCCGGGACTGTGAAAACCATGAAAGTTAGTGGGAAAAATTGGAGTGATCCAGGATTTCCATTGTGGTGTCTTGTTCCGAAACAGAACACGGGCGCGCTTTGCTGTTGTGAAAGCGCGCCCGAGAGCGTTGACGGAGGTATACTGACAGTTTTGCGGTCCGGATTGTTTTTTCGTAAAAGGGGAATAGTCAGAATCGGCTTCAGGATTTGACGATGATCTTGATGTTTTCATCCTTGTTGTTGATCAATTCCAGAAAACCTTTTTCTACGATATCTTCCAAAGGTATTTTTCCCGTGATCATTGGGTCGGCCTTGATCTGTCCGCTGGCCAGAAGAGCGGAAACGCCTTTGAAATCCTCGAGCGTGTAGGCAAGGGTACCTATGACGCGCTTGTCCGTCCCGCTCAGGCTGAAGAAGTTGAAGGAACTGGGCTCCTCGAAAATGCCGACAATGACAGCGCGTCCTGCATTGCGGATGAGATCAATGGCCAGCGGGCCCGTAAATTTGTTGCCCACGCATTCGAAGCAGACGTCTGCGCCGGATCCATTGGTCATGGCCTTGATCTCCGCCACCGGATCGCATTCCTTGGGATTGAGGACGACATCCGCACCGCATTCTTTGGCTTTTTCGGTACGGGCCTTGGACATTTCCAGGACGATGACTTTTCCCGCACCTGCGGCTTTGGCGGCCATCAAGGTTCCCAGTCCGATGGTTCCCGCGCCAATGATGACAACCGTCTCACCCAGAATGGTTCCTGCTTCACGAACCGCCTTGAACCCTGTTGCCAGAGGTTCGATCAAGGCTCCTGCTTCGGGGGTAACCCCCTGGGGCAGCGGATAGCAGAGTTCGGCGGGAACATTTACGTACTTGGCAAAAGCGCCGTCATTCATCAATCCCGTAAACGCCAGTTTTTCACATACGTTGTAACGCCCTGTGCGGCAGGTGATGCATTCGCCGCAATGCTGGCAGGCGTCGGGGGCGACAAGATCGCCGACCCGTACGTTGGTTACGCCTTCGCCGACTTCCGTGACTGTTCCTGTAAACTCATGGCCTAAAATTACGCTGCCCTGCTTGCCCGTAAGGGGGTGAGGGGAGTCTGCCGGGATGAAAATCGGGCCTGCGATGTATTCATGCAGGTCCGAACCGCAAATGCCACACCAGTCAACCTTGATCTTGACCCATCCAGCCGGTGGAAAGGGGGGAACAGGAACGGTCTCGACACGAACATCCTCTTTTCCATGCCAAACAGCGGCTCGCATAGTTTCGCTCATACGGGTACTCTCTTTGGTTTAAGGTTGTGAATCTGTCGAATTGCGTACCAACGAGATGTGAACGAACTGCTATTTTGCACCCTGCGTGCCAAGGTACGTTGAATTTACAGGCATGAATCTGCTTTTTGCTGTGTTTTCAGAATGATGTTCTTGATGAAAAAAAGACATTGCGTGTCAAAATTTCTAAAAACATGGTGGGAGCTCCATTACCCTAGTAATTGGAAGGGGAGTTTTGCGAGGTGTTCTGTATTGGAACAACTAAAAACGTATTGTTCATTTTTAGAGCAGAATTTCCATTGTTTTTTCAGAAGTAATTGTATTTTTCCTCAGGCCAGACTTTTAATTTTACTATTCAGCAATGTTTAAGAAAGCAACAATAGTCTAGTTTTATTAATGATTAATGACTTGTAAGGAATGATACAGAGTTTTTTTGAAATTGAATCATAATATTTTGGTAGAGAATATATTTTACTGATATCAATAGAATTTATTATTTTTAAAAGAAATAAGCCAAAATTTCGCTTTTTTGATTTGATATTGGAGTTTCTATCTGTCTCGTTGTGGCATCTCATTTGCTTCTATTTGTTGTTTTAACGGCAAAGCTATTGTTCTTGCGTATTTGTCAGAGAATTTTTGCATTGTTGTCCGCAGTGGAAACTTAAAGAGTAATTCAGCAGTTTTGTTGAATACGGTTTCCGGCACCTCAACCAGGAGAAAAGATTATGAAACCATTATTTAACCAGACAACACAAGTTGGTGTAATAGTGAATGATCTGGACAAAACGCTGGAGACATACGTGCAGAAATACGGCATCGGGCCATGGACTGTGTATACCTTTGATAAAAATACGGTAAAAGATATGTATATCGGGCATGACCACGCCGAATATTCCATGAAACTGGCCCTTTGCATGGTAGGAAACACCATGTGGGAATTGATTCAGCCACTCAGCGACAACACCGACTACGTACGATTTCTCAAGGAACATGGGGAAGGCATTCACCATATTGCCATCGGAGTTGAAAATCTGGACGCGTACTACTCCTTTTGCAAGGACAAAGGCTTATACCCCATTCAGGGAGGAACCTGGAAATGCGTAGGGGGCAATTTTGTTTACGATTACCGGGATACGCGTGAGGATCTCAAGATCATCATGGAGCTGCACGGGCCTGATGCGGGCATAGAGTTGCCGCCTCCGGATTATGCCTACCCGGACGGTCCCATGCCCCGTGAAGCCGTGTTTACCGATGTCTTGCAGATCGGGATTATCTGCAAGGATCTGGAAAGCACAATCAAGACCTATACCGACAAATACGGAGTCGGTCCGTGGAATCGCTATCGTTTTGACAAGGACACGGTCAGTGATCTGAAGCGACACGGCAAACCGGAAACCTACGCCATGGACCTGGCTCTGGCCCAGGTGGGCAATGTGCAATGGGAATTGATTCAACCCCTGGACGACAAAAGCGACTATGCGATCTTTTTGAAAGAGCATGGAGAAGGCGTACATCATGTCGCTCTGGATACGGCAGGATACGAAAGCGCGGTGCAGTTTTGCGAACGTAATGGTCTGGAGCAGATTCAATACGGTTATTGGAATAAAAACTTTCACTATGATTACAGAGATACGCGGGACGATCTGAAATGCATTGCCGAGTTGTACGGCCCGGATCCAAGCTTTGTCTGGCCCGAGCCCCTGGCCGTATACAACGTCCCGGAATAACGATTCCCAATCATCCGCCGAAAGGAACTTTCCCGGATTTCCGGGAAAGTTCCTGAAAAGCAAGCGTGATTCATTTTCTTTATTATCTGGCTAATGCATTAATACGTAAGAAGTTGAGCGCTATCCCGTATCCGACCGGATTTATGAACCCCACATCTTCACGATAGTCTGATTTCTTGTCACTTATCTCACCAGAACACTTGTGGTTCGGACTGCAACTCGCGTATACTCAATGCCACGGTCGGGTTGCAGAAGGGAGGGTATTATGAGCGTTTCGGCCAGGGACATCATTCTCGAGTACAAGCCGGATTTTCCACGAAAGCATTGCGGACACCTGTACGAGGATACCAGTGATTTCATGCGTATCGAGTACGGGGATGTGATTTTGCTGGATGGACAGCATTATCTGATGTTGCGAAACGAGGGCGAGCGCAAATTCGGGCTGGAGGATCCAAAGTTCTGGGTCAAGCGGTGCAAGGCCCTGGAGAAGGACGAATCGGTTATTTTGAAGCTGGTATTCCATGAGGACTTTACCGAAAAAATTGGCGGAATACCGGTACGCAGTTATCGCAGCGAACAGAAGGAAGCCCGGATTCTTGATCTGGTCAATGGCGATGCGCGCTTTATGCAAGGCTTTTCCCGTACGGATGTGGCGGGTAACCTGGTTCGGGTTTTGGATTTGATACGCGGCAAGCGTCTGGATTTGATGATTGATGATATCGAATTGAACCATGAAGCGTATTTTTACGAACGCATGCCTGAAATTCTGCAAAAATTCATCGGCTGTTGCGAAGCGATTGGCCATCTGCACAGGAATAATGAAAAACATGGAGATATCCGCAGCGACCATATCTGGGTGGAGAGCGGCAGCAAGGCGTTCCGGTGGATAGATTTCGACTATACCTATGACTTCAAGACAAATCCTTGGGGGCTGGATCTTTTTGGGCTGGAAACATTCTTCTTTTTATTGTGGGAAAAGGACTGCATACGGCCCATGATCTGAGTCTGGGAGCGTTTTCCGACAAAGCCGCCGGGCTCAATCAGGATGATTTTGGTCTTATCTTTCGCAGTCGAATTTTGAATTTGCGCAAATTGTTTCCCTACGTACCCGAGGAGCTGAACAACGTGCTTTTGCATTTTTCTCAAGGAACATCGGTTTTTTATGATTCCGTAGAAGAGCTTGTAGCTGATCTGCAACCCTGTGTTGCGACTCTGAACAGGACCAACAATTCCTATTGAAGAGAGGGTGGTATGAACAATGCCAAGGTTTTGATTGCCGTGGACGCCACAGAAGCTTCCTTGCGAGCTGTAATATATACGGGAGACCTGCTGGGAAAATTTCGTCCGGATTGTGAAGTCTGCCTGTTGTACGTGGAAAATTTGCCCGAAGCGGACATGTTTGCCAGCGAGGAGGAGTGGAAGGACAAATGTCATGATCTGCGCGAGAAAATGCAGGAGTTTCTGACCCGGGCAGGGCAGGCGCTGATGGATCGTGGCATTGATCAGTCCGCGATAACCAACAAGTACGTGGTCAATTGCCATTCTCCTTTTCATGAAGATGCTGTTTCCTATTGCAGCAGAGGGGTGAATATTGCGGAGGATATCCTCAGCGTCCAGCGCGAGGGTGGATTCGGCACCATCGCCATGGGGCGGCGGCATATCTCAAAGGCTGAAGAATTTCTGTTTGGCAGTGTTTCCAATAAAATTATCCACGAAGCCCGTGATTGTGCTGTTTGGGTTGTCGAATAGAGCTGCTGCTTATTGAGGTGCAAAATGACAGCCGATGTGAAGCGTTTGACCGAGCAATACGCTCCCCAGGTACGTTTGCGGCGTTATGGCCGTATTGTGGATGATGTCACGGAGTTTATGCACATTGACCACGGCGACATCATTTTGCTGGAGGGAGAGCACTTTCTGGTTTTCAATGACGCGAGGGAGCGAGGCTTCGGTTATACGGACGCCAAGCACTGGGTAAAACGTTGCCGTGTCCTGGAAAACGGTGAACAGAAAATTTTGAAACTGTGCTTCTACGAGTCATTCACCATCAGCAAGGGCTCTTTGGACATAACCTGCTACCGCAGTCCGCAAAAGGAATCGCGGATTTTGGAGCTTGTTCGCGGAGACTTGCGCTTCATGCAGGGGCGGACCTTGAAGGATACAAAGGAAAACCCCGTACGTATTGTGGATATCGTGCACGGGGGGCGTCTGGACATGCGGGTCGTGGCTCTGGAAATGGATCACGAACAATATTTTTACAAGGCATTTCCAGGGATTCTGGCTAAATTTCTGGACGCCTGCCGCGCATTGTCGGATTTGCATGCCAAGGGCGAGCGCCATGGAGATGTCTGGCGGGACCATCTGCGATTCAATCCCGATACGGACGCTTTGTGCTGGATTGATTTTGATTATGCCTATGAACTGAGCGTCAATCCCTTTGGGCTGGATTTGTTCGGCCTGGGGGAAATTCTCATTTTTCTTACTGGCAAGGGCACTCATGGAACCGCTCAGTTTTCCGCGCTCCCTGAAAGCCGCGATATTTTCACCCGTTTGCGACAGGATGATTTTTCACTGCTGCACAAAAATATGCTGGTCAATCTGAAAAAAATCTATCCGTATATCCCGGAGGAATTAAACCGGGTACTTCTGCATTTTTCCCAAGGGGCGGAAGTGGGATATGAAACCGTGGACGAACTGCTGACCGAGCTTGAACCCTGCCTGCCATTACTCCAGGGGGCCTCGGTTTAACCACCCCCTGGAAAAATACGCGCCGTTTTCGATGGGTAGCGACTGCCCGAATGTTCAATAACGTTCGAAATCACTGTCCTGTTCACCTGGAGCCAGATTCAGATGTACTGCTGTTTCCTTCGGGGATACTCCTTGTCCGGACTTGGGGCTTTTGTTCGAAGTCCTTTTTGGGGAGCCCTGCAATTTTCGGGTATTCTTCCCTTGATAATAGTTTTTTCCGGGAAGAAAGTTTGAAGAAGGAGATGGATCGCTGCAATTCCGCTGCCTGGCTGGCGAGTTCTTCCGCGGTGGAGGCTGTTTCTTCAGAGGCGGAAGCATTTTGCTGGACAACAGAGTCCAGGTGCTGAATTGCCGTATTGATCTGGTTTGCTCCTTGGCTTTGTTCGGAGCTGGCTGCCGTGATTTCCTGGACAAGTTCCGCCGTACGTCGAATATCCGGCACGAGATGCTGCAGGATGTCGCCGGCTTTTTCTGCTACGGCCACACTGTTCAAGGAAAGCTGGGCGATCTGATTGGCCGCAATACCGCTTCTTTCCGCCAGCTTCCGGACTTCCGCCGCAACAACAGCAAAGCCTTTTCCATGCTCCCCGGCTCTGGCGGCTTCTATTGCCGCGTTCAATGCCAGTAAATTCGTCTGGCGAGCAATTTCTTCGACAATGGATATTTTTTCGGCGATTTCCTTCATGGCGGTAACCGTGTCTTTTACCGCTTGTCCGCCAATCTGGGCGTCTTCTGAAGCCTTGGTTGCGATATTTTCAGTTTCCCGGGCATTGTTGGCGTTTTGATTGATGCTTGAAAGCATTTCCTGCATGGAAGAGGATATTTCCTCCACCGAAGCGGCCTGACGGGAGGCTCCGTCCGACAAGGTTTCGGCGGAAGCTGACAATTCTTCACTCCCGCTGGCGACGTGTTCGCCGGCCTGTTGTACCTCTCCCATCACTTCCCCCAATTTTACATTCATGCTTTTGAGCGAAGAGATCAGCTGGCCGACTTCATCCTCCTGGTTGATGTCGACGGATGTGGTCAAATCACCGTGAGAGATGGAATGGGCGAAAAGCAGACCCGAGCGCATGGGGCCGATAATCCCTCTTGCAATGATGAATGCGATAAAAATTCCAAGCGGCAGAGTGACGAGAGCTATGATGACAACTCCGGAGCGCGTTTCAGAGGCAGCCGTCAGCATTTCCTGGTCTGTCATGATGGATTGGGACACCTTGTCTTTTGCCTCATCAAGGATTTTCTGTATGGAATGAAGCGCTGGCTGCGTCTCCTGGGCGAAAATTTTGAGGGTGGCTTCAAACCGTTTCACTCGGGCGTTGTTCCAGGCAATCAAAGTATCAATTCCGGAAAGAGTTTCTTCCAGATATTTTTGGGTGTTGTCATTGAAAAACGCCTGCGCTTGTTCCCGCTGGTTGTTTTCGAGGAGCTGGTTGATGTGTTTGGCGCTTTCATGAAGTTTTTGATGCGGCTCGAGTATCTGGGTTATCTGGGTGCGAAATTCGGGATCATCAGCCATCATCTGTCGTACTTCCTGAGAGTAGAGCCACTTGCCCAGGTTGCACTTATGATAGTCCAGAGAAACTGAAACAGATCTTGCTTCAGGATTCAAGAATGTTTCGAGTATGGTGTTTTTCCAGAGCAGGTGATCGGCTTTTCGTGCCTCAAGTTCCGATGAGAGTTTTGCATTGACGTGTACGTAAGTTTTTTTGATTTTCAGAGCGCTTTCATGAAGCCTGGTATGGGGCTCCTCGATGGTATCGAGCAAAGAAGAAAGCTCAGGAACGAGTTTCTCGGCCTGTTGTCGGCCCTTTCCATAATACCAGGTGCCAAAGCCGCATTTGTGCGGATCTATTTCCACATCCAGGGTGTTGACAGTATCATCCGTGAGCAAAGTGTTTACTTTTTGAGCCCAGTTCAAATGGTCTACGATTCGTTGGATGAATTCAGCTTTGAGTTTGTTCCCGTCAATCACCTCTTCCGCATTGTGGACTATGCCACCAATGCCTGATACTGCCCATACACTAATTCCCCCCAATAAGAGTAAAATAATTCCAAAGCCAATGGTGAATTTTCCTTTGAGAGAAATATTTTTCCAACGCATAGGGCCCCCCCAGGATAAAAAAGTTACGAATGCCTATTGTATAAAAGAATTTTGATACAATAACCAAAAATACATTTCAAATTCATAAATCAAACGACTGTTTGTTATGAATGGCTTTATTAAAAAAGCTATATCACAGTTATATAGTATTATTTTATAATGAGCAGATTTTTCTGTCAAAGAAATGCGAAACTTTTTTGGGCAATAATGGATTCAGTGGGGCTGGAGATTGGAAGGGCAAAAAAAAACCGGCCTGAGCCGGTTTTTAAATTTATATGGAGCGGGAAACGAGATTTGAACTCGCGACTTCAACCTTGGCAAGGTTGCACTCTACCACTGAGTTATTCCCGCAAAAAAACCGGCAAAGCCGGTTGATGTTTTTTTATGGAGCGGGAAACGAGATTTGAACTCGCGACTTCAACCTTGGCAAGGTTGCACTCTACCACTGAGTTATTCCCGCTCGAAAAAGCGATGATATTTTGGAGGCGGCATCCGGATTTGAACCGGAGAATGGAGGTTTTGCAGACCTCTGCCTTACCACTTGGCTATGCCGCCTTCAGCTGGAGCGGGAAACGAGATTTGAACTCGCGACTTCAACCTTGGCAAGGTTGCACTCTACCACTGAGTTATTCCCGCTCAACAAGAAAAAGATTTCTACGCTCAACCCCTTGGAGTGTCAAGCAAGTTGTCGAGAAAAAATGAAATAAATTTTTAGTCTTTTCCGAAAAAGTAATAATATTAATCGGTTGACTCATTTCCTCTCAACGAGAAAAAGATTTCTACCCTCAACCTCTTGGAGTGTCAAGCACGTTGTCGGGAAAAAATGAAATAAATTTTAGTCTTTTCTGAAAAAGTAATAATATTAAGTGATTACACTAAGTAATTGTGAATGTTTTTGGGCCATCCGAAGCGGGAAGAGGAGACTCGAGGCAGGGCAAGGTCACGGTAACGGTTGTTCCGGAGAGGGAATCCGTCTGATATTCGATGGTTCCTCCATGAGCCTGAGCGATAAGGCGCGCGCTGTAGGTTCCAAGTCCGGCTGCCTTGGGTTTGCCGTGGGTGGCATATTTATCAAAAAAACGGTTTTGCATTTCTTGAGGAACCATGCCGTAGTTATGTATGGAAAGAATCGTATCAGTCTGTTTTTTTTCATAAAAAAGAGTCACTTCACTGTAGTTCGGGGAAGCCTCTATGGCATTGATAATAAGATTGACGAGCATGCTTTCCAGCAGGGTTGGTTCTCCATAATACGGCAGTTTCCCAAGGTTTGCAGACCCGGAATCATGACGGATGATGCGAACCAGCTTGACCTGGGCCTGCTGGCTTACAAATAGCTCGATGTTTTTGAAAATGCTCCTGAAGTCGAACCATTCGAAGTTTGGCGTATAGGTGCCTTGCTCCATATTTTGAACTTCGTTGTGCAAATTGATGAGCTTCAACAATCTTGATCCTATGGCATGAATGTCATAGATCCGGTCGAGCTGCGTATGGTGGAGCTTGTCCATCAATAACGTCTGGGCAATGTTGTTAATACTCATCAGTGGCGCTTTCAGGTCCTGGCGGATTATGCGCTCCACATCCCGTTTCATCTCCTCGATCCTGTTGCGTTCGGTCATGTCCCGGAAAATGCTGATACAACAGGGGCGTTCGTCAATAAAGGCGAAGGACCCGTTTATATCGACATAGAGTATGGACTGATCTTGGCGGAGCAAAGGGACGTCAGGGAGGAGTAGTCCCGAATGATGCATAACACTTTTGAATGCTTTCAGGATTTCTTTCAGGGCGTAGGAAGGATGCAGATCCGAAATTTTCATGGAACGTAGATCCGTTTCCGTACGGCCGGTCATTTTGCAAAGGGAAGGGTTGGTAAAGAGTATTTCCTGTGTCTCGATGTCCGCCACAAGAATTCCATCAATGCTTTGATTCAGAATGGCACTGAGTCTGTTGATGAGTTCTTTGATGGTTTTTTCATTTTCGAGACGATGGGAAATATCTCGGGCGATGCCCAAAGTACCCGGAACGCCGGCAATCTCCAGGCATATGACGTTGATTTCAACCGGAATTTCCTTTCCGTCTTTTCTCCTGTGGATCGTCTCGCAGTTGAGCTGCATTTTTCTTTCAAGCCAGGGGAGATGGGTGGTCTTTCTATCGAACTTATCAATTTGCGGATCAATCTGTTTCAAATGCATCTGAAGAAGTTCTTCGCGGGAGTACCCCAGACTCTCGCAACCAATTTGATTGATATCCAGGATATTTCCATCCATGTCGGTCAGCATGGTGGTATCCGGGATTTTTTCAAAAAGCGTGCGAAAAAGCTGCTCGCTCTCAGCCAGAGAACGTTCGGTTTCCTTGCGCATCAGGATTTCTTCATGAAGTTGGGAATTGATGCGTTTGAGCAGACAGCGTTCACTGTCGGCAATCTTTTCTTGCCGTATGCGCTGTTCTTCCAGTTTTGCGACTTTACGACGCAGCGTACGCAGTTCTTTTTGGAGTTCCTCTGTGGACGTGTTCGTTTGGCTGCGGGACTTGCTCATGATATCGAATGATCGAGTTTACTATTACCTGGTTCCAAGAGCCAGAATGAGATAGCTGTCGTTTTGAAAGTGCAATGTTTTTTGCAAGTTCCAGGGGCTCAATTCGCCGTAACTGCAAAAACCGAAAAAGGGGATATCTTCCGGAAGATTTGTCAGACATTCGAATTCTTCATTGGTTTTGCTACCCAAAATTTGCCTTCGCGTGGCGCATGAAAATACCAGGACCACATCTGGAGTCACTCCGGGGTAATCATCCAATGCCGTACGGGTGGCATCGGCAGATGCTTGCAGCAGGTCGGATCGTCCGGTTTCCGTCAACTGGACAAGACATTCGTCTGGAAAAGTACCGAAAAAAGATAAGGAACCGTCCTGCTGGTTCCCTTCATAGGGGTCGCGCAGGTAAAAACGCTCGGATGGTGAACCGCTAGTCGTTTCAAAAACCGCCAGGGGAAATTGCGTATAGCTGCTGCTGGTACCGAGAAAATGGCGGTAGAAATCCAAAGCCGACAGATCCCCGATACGGTGTACCACATTGTTCTTGCTCGTAATGGTGTGACGCGAACCGATTGGCAACCACCCGCTGGAAATTTCGTGGGAAAACAAGATGTCACCATCTATGAGCAAAAGGGGAATGGCATCCGTGTATGCTTTTCGCCCCAGAAATTGATGGGTTTTCTTGAAATAAAATCCATCGCCGGCGCTGCCGCCGAACACTGGAAAATCAGGACCGAAAGCATCCATCAAAAATTCTGTGAAAGGGATATGAGTGCTACTTGATACCGTCGGGAAAAACCAGGCAGAGGCGCCCCTGACTTCCAAGAGACTGTTCGGCTTCCTGTTTGGCGGCTAAAACTGCCTGCTGGAAATTTTTTGAAATGTTTTGCCCGATGCCTCCTCCAAAACGCAGTTCGTCTCCGCAAAAAAGCAGTAAGGCCAGTGAGTCATCCAAAAACTGGCGTTGTGAGGAAATTTCACCATCAGTCGTGCATCCGGTTAAAATGATACCGGGAAACGCATCCATGATGGCGTTCAGCAACGGCTCGTAATCGATATCCAGCACGGAAGTGAAAAAGAGTCCGGCTTTGGGTGTTTCACCCAGTAGAGCCTCCTGACATTGCCTTATGATGGATTGTAAAGCGTCCGGAAAGTCAATGTCATCACTGTGTCCCATTACCACACGCATTGGTCCCCCCTGTTGCGAGTACAGTGAAAAATTGTCCGTAGATATTTGCCAGGATATTAGCTTAATTAAAACAGTTTATCAAAAAGAAATGTGGAGAAATGTGTCAAGTTTACGTGTTTAGTTCATTATACAGGATCGTTACCATTCATTGCCGGTTATGTCCTGTGCCAGATTATAATTAAGAAGTGGTGGGGAAGGGATTCTTTTTCCGGCGGGCTTTGAAGAAGTCCGAAAGCAGGTTGCCGCATTCTTCAGCCCGGATACCGTAACGAATGTTTATGTGATGATTATGAAAAGGAAACCCCAGGGCATTGCATCTGGAAATGATAGCGCCTGATTTTGGATCGGTAGCGCCAAAAACAAGACTGCCGATACGCGCATGGATCAGAGCTCCGGCGCACATCAGGCAGGGTTCCAGAGTTACCACCAGCACAGTATCGCACAGGCGATAATTCTGCTGTGCCAAACCAGCCATACGCAGACATTGAATTTCCGCGTGGGCTGTGGGGTCACTCAAGGTAATCGGGGCATTGTGGGCCTGTCCCAGAACGGCGCCGTTCTGATGGAGGAGAACGGCGCCGATGGGAACTTCATTTGCTTGTGCTGCCAATCGGGCCTGCCCGATCGCCAGTTCCATGATATCTTCCCAGCACTGCCAGCCTTCGGGGAGTTGAGGAGGCTGAAACATACGTTTCTGAGGTCAGGCCGACTTCAGATGTCGAATGCCGTTGGCCAGCAATTCGATGCCGAGAGTTGATTTCTCACCACGGGTCCAGCCAGGATGGTTGGTCGGGTGATTGAATGCTTCCGGGTGGGGCATGAGACCGAGAATCCGCCCGCTGGGGTCTGTGAGTCCGGCAATGCCCAGTGGCGAACCATTGGGATTCTGAGGGTAGTTCATGGTATATTCGCTGCCGTCAGGATCCGCAGGATCCGCGTAGCGCAGGGCAATGCTGTTGGCTTTTTCAAGTTCGTTCAGCGTGGCAGCGTCCTGGGGGACCAGTTTCCCTTCTCCGTGTCGTACGGGAAGGTAGATGCTGTCGATCCCCTGGGTGAAAATGCACGGACTTTTGGGGTTGGCTTTGAGCCAGACCCAGCGATCTTCGAAACGTGCCGAATCATTATTGCTCAACGAAACCATGCGTTCGAAATATTTTCCGCCCAGGGCAGGAAGCAGCCCCAGTTTGACAAGCAGCTGGAATCCATTGCAGATTCCCAGGATAATGCCGCCGGCTTTGAGAAATTCTTCCAGCTGCTCAAGCAGGGAAGATCCTTTGCTGTCGGTAGCAAACCGCCAGCGCAAAGCCGCAGCCTGCGCGGCGCCAAGGTCGTCGCCATCCAGGAAACCGCCTGGAAAAATCAAAAAATTGTAGTCCGTCACATGCGTACGTCCGGCAACCAGGTCGGAAAAAAAGACAATGTCGGCCTGGTCGGCTCCGGCTTGTCTGGCCGCATGGGCCGTTTCCACTTCGCAGTTGGTGCCGTAGCCGGTAATGACGAGTGTGTTAACTCGTGCCATGGATTCCTCCGGTTGGGAGTGATTCTTAAAAAGCTCTTGACGAGCCGTTGCATCTAAGGAAAAAGAACAGACAAAACACCTAAAAGCGCTCTCAAGGGAGCCGTCAACATCGTTGCGTAAAATAAAAAAACTATGCAACGCGTTATGCCCGTAAATAGCGGGCTCGGTCAACCTCAGGGATCTGTTGAAGATAGTTGCTGCTTGCTTTGTCGTCAACAGGTCTGTATCAAGTCCTGTTTGTTGCTGCTGTCAATTTTCGGTGGTATTTTCTTGTGAAGATGCCGCTTACTTAAAAAATTGCGAAGGGGCTTTCCATCGTGAATATTTATGACCAGTTGGGGAAAAATAAGATGCGTACTAAATTTATTTTTGTCACCGGAGGGGTGTTGTCGTCGTTGGGAAAAGGTTTGGCGGCTGCTTCATTAGGCGCTTTGCTGATTTCGCGCGGATTGAAGGTAACCATTCAGAAACTGGATCCTTACATCAATGTGGACCCCGGGACCATGAACCCCTTCCAGCATGGCGAAGTCTACGTCACTGACGATGGCGCGGAAACTGATCTGGATCTCGGCCATTACGAGCGGTATCTTGATGTGCCCATGAGTCAGGCCAACAACTGCACTTCGGGTAGTATTTACCACCGTGTCATCACCAAGGAACGCCGCGGGGATTACCTCGGTGGCACGGTTCAGGTCATTCCTCATGTAACGGATGAAATCAAACGTTCGATTCTCAGCCTGGCACGGGAAGATCTGGATGTGGCCATTGTGGAAATCGGCGGCACTGTTGGTGACATCGAAGGCCTGCCGTTTCTCGAAGCCATCCGCCAATTGCGTGGTGATCTCGGCAAGGAAAATATTCTGTACATGCACCTTACCCTGGTGCCGTACCTCAGGGCTGCAGGCGAACTCAAAACCAAGCCCACCCAGCACAGCGTAAAAGAACTGCGGAGCATTGGTATTCAGCCCGACATCATGCTTTGCCGCTGCGAAGTCAACCTGACCGATGATCTCAAGGCCAAAATTTCCCTGTTCTGCAACGTGGACAAGGATGCTGTTTTCACTGCAGTGGATGTGAAGAACATCTACGAGGTTCCCCTGAGTTTTTATCATGAGGGTCTGGATCAGAAAGTGGCCATCATGCTCAAGTTGCCTGCCAAAAATCCTGTGCTCGAGCCCTGGCAGCAGCTTATTCAAAAATTTCAGAATCCTCAGGGCACCGTACGTATCGGCATTGTCGGCAAGTACGTTGACTTGAAGGAAGCCTATAAAAGTCTGCATGAAGCTCTGGTGCATGGCGGCGTGGCCAATGATGTCGCAGTGGAGTTCATCTACGTGAATTCCGAGGAAATCACCGAGAAAAATGTGGAGACCAAACTCAAAGGCCTCGACGGCATTCTGGTTCCCGGCGGTTTCGGCAACCGAGGCATCCTGGGAAAAATTCGTGCAATCCAGTACGCACGGGAAAACAAAATTCCTTTCTTCGGCATTTGCCTGGGCATGCAATGCGCGGTTATCGAATTTGCCCGCAATGTCATGGGCATCAAGGCCGATTCCCAGGAATTCGATTCCAAGACAGAGCATCCCATTATTTACCTGATGACCGAATGGTACGACTTTCGTAGAAAAACCGTGGAGAAAAGGGATTGCAACAGCGACATGGGCGGTACTATGCGTCTTGGCGCCTACCCCTGCGTACTCAGACCGGAAACCAAGGCTTTTGAAGCTTACCAGACCGAGAAGATCAACGAACGCCATCGCCATCGCTACGAATTCAACAATGCGTATCTTGAACAGTTGGAAGAACACGGCATGCGTATCAGCGGAACCTCTCCCGATGAATCTCTGGTGGAGATAGTGGAACTTGCGGACCATCCGTGGTTTGTCGGCTGCCAGTTCCATCCGGAATTCAAGTCCAATCCCATGCGGCCGCATCCGTTGTTTCGCGAGTTCATCAAGGCAGCCAAAGAAAAAAGCGGCCTGTAATACGCACAATTAATTGGAATTCATGACATTACAAGAATTATATACGGCGAGTACGGGCGGGCATTTCATCATTGCCGGCCCGTGTGCAACTCGAAGACCTTGGCCTTGCTCAGGAAATCGCCTCGGCATTGGCGGAATTGAGCACCAGACTTGATCTCCCTGTTGTCTTCAAAAGTTCTTTTGACAAGGCCAACCGGTCGTCCGTGGATAGTTTCCGTGGCCCCGGCCTGGTTCGCGGCATGGAATGGCTGGCACGGATCAGGGAACAAAGCGGACTGTGCGTCACTACCGACGTGCATGAAACTTCCCAGGTGCCGGCTGTTGCCGAAGTTGTCGATGTCGTACAGATTCCGGCTTTTCTCTGCCGGCAGACAGATTTGCTGCACGCTGCCGGCAAAAGCGGAAAGATTGTGAATATCAAGAAAGGGCAGTTCATGGCGCCCTGGGATATGCGGGCAGCACTGGATAAAGTGCGTTCTGCCGGCAATGAAAAGGTCTGGCTTACGGAGCGGGGCAACAGCTTCGGGTACAATAATCTTGTGGTGGATTTCCGCTCGCTGCAGATAATGTCCGGACTTGGGGCTCCGGTGGTTTTCGACGCTACCCATTCCGTGCAGCTTCCTGGCGGACTCGGCAATCGGTCCGGAGGACAGCGGGAGTTTGTTCCTGTTCTCAGCCGGGCAGCGGCAGCCGCCGGGTGCAGCGGTATTTTTCTCGAGGTGCATCCCGACCCCGATCACGCCTTGTGCGATGGTCCCAACTCCTGGCCTTTGCATAAGCTGGAACCGCTGCTTCGCGAATTTAAAAATCTGTGGAACGTGCATCATGAGTGTTAAAATTCCCGGAAGTCTTTCGGCTTCCCGGCTTCGCCGCGCGTTGCAGTCTGCCAGAACCATCCGGATGCTCATAACCGACGTGGATGGCGTATTGACCGACGGCGGCTTGTATTATGACAGCTCAGGAAATGTCTCCAAACGTTTCAACGTCCATGACGGCCTGGGAATCCGGGTTGCCCAGGCAGCCGGCCTGGAAATTGCCGTCATGACTGGTCTTTCCTCCAAAGCCGTGGAGACCCGTGTCCGGGAACTGGGCATTGAGGAATATTTCGCGGGGTTCAAGGAAAAGGACGAATTGCTGCATAACCTGAGTGAGCGTCGCAACATCGGGTTGCATGAAATCGCCTACCTCGGAGATGACTGGGTGGATGCCGCAGTCATGCGCCTGGTGGGGTTTCCGGTGGCAGTGGCCAATGCGCAGCCTGAAATCAAGCGCAGGGCGGCCTGGGTGACCAAGTCTGCGGGCGGCAACGGCGCACTACGGGAAACCATCCGGTTCATTCTGCGGGCACAGGGCGCACTGGCCGCCCAGTGGAATCGGTGGAGTTGAAGCATGCGACGCTTGGTGTTGATCTTGGGCTTGTTGCTTCTGGTGGCTGGCGGGGTTATTTGGTATCTTTACCTCGAAAGCACAACTGTGGATAAGATCGAGAAGGCTGCCAAGGAAATTGCAAAGGAAGCCGGGGATCTGGATGTCCAGGCAGAAGTCGGCGTGGACTTGTCCCTGAAAGGAATAAAGCTTTCCCACGGCAAAGAAGGGCAACTGCATTGGAAATTGACGGCGCAGAAAGCCAAATATTTGCAAGACAAAAATCAGGTTCTTGTCGATTCTCCCAATATAATTTATTTTTTTGAAAATGAAGACAAGCAGCTCAATGTGAAAGCTGCAAATGGCCTGATCGAGCAGGATAAGGAAAAAGCTCGGTTATGGCCTGAAATTACAGCTAATTACGGAGATATGAGCCTTCGCGCGGATGAACTCGAATATTCGGGAAAAGACCGCATGCTGGTTCTGCGCGGGAATGTCCAGCTGGAAAATCCCAAGATGAGTTGCCGAGCCGATCAAATGAGCTATAGTTTGAAAAATAATGATATCAAAGCTGAAAATGGTATACATGCCACCATCAGGTTGGATGATATGAACCCCGAGCTCAAGGAGCGTTTGAATCTTGAATAATCTGCGAACTTATCTTTCGGGTTTATTGCTGTTCTTGATGTTTTTTTCGGTTTCGACCGTATCTGCCGGAACGCTGCCGATCAATATTGACGCCGATACCATGACGTACAGCCCTTCCGGCAATGAAGTGGTATTCAAAGGGAACGTGGTAGTAAAAAGAACTGATTTCACTTTGCGGGCGAGCAGCATCAAAATTTTTATGCAGAAGAAAAAGAGTCAGAAGGTGCCTGCGGACAAGGCTCTTGCCCCCTTTGATCCAGGGGGAATTCAAAAAATCATTGCCTCCGGTGGCGTACGTATGGATTACCAGGGCAAGGTTGGTACTTGCGAGACCGCGACCTATTATGTTGTGCAGGGCCTTTTGCAGATGGAAGGCAATCCCAAATTGCAGGATGGACAGAACACCATCAAGGGTGCTGTCATCAAATTTCATCTGAACGACAACCGAAGCGAAGTCATTGGCGGCAAATCCCAGCGCGTCAAGGCTACGTTTCAGGCTCCGGATAAAATCAAGGCTCCCAAATGAGACCAGGCGGACTAAAGGCTCAGGGACTGTGCAAGCGGTACGGTTCTCGCGAGGTAGTGAAGGACATAGCTCTGGATCTCCAGCAGGGCGAGGTCGTGGGATTGCTCGGACCCAATGGCGCCGGCAAGACAACGACATTTTACATGCTGGTCGGAATCATCAAGCCCAACCAGGGAGAGGTGTATCTTGATGATACGCCCATATCCTCATGGCCATTGTATGAGCGCGCTCGTAACGGCGTAAGCTATCTTCCGCAGGAAAGCTCTGTTTTTAAGAAGCTTACCGTACGCCAAAACCTGGAACTCATCCTCGAATATACGGAGCTTTCCCGTTCCGAACGCAAGCAGCGCGCTGAAGAACTGCTGCAGGAACTGGGAATAAAACATATCGCTGATCAAAAAGCTTCACATCTGTCGGGAGGAGAACGTCGCCGGCTTGAAATCGCCCGCGCACTGATCCGGAAGCCCAAATACATGTTGCTTGACGAACCTTTTGCAGGCATCGATCCCCTGGCTGTGGATGATATTCAAGGCATTGTCCGCAGTTTGAAAGAGCGGGGCATCGGTGTGCTGATATCCGATCATAATGTCCGTGAAACTTTGCGAATCTGCGATTGGGCTTACCTGGTTTTCGAAGGACGCATCATTCTGGCCGGAACCCCCGATGAGATTGTTTCCGACCCACGGGCAAAGCGGCATTACCTGGGAGAAGGTTTCCATCTCTAACCGTCCACTGCGTATTTTGTAGCAAAGAGGCTCTGTTGCAACGGCTTGGTATCTGTGGCATATTACCTGCTGGTGATACGAGTAAGGTTGTATGGGTGTTTTATTAATCAGCTCAGTGCTGTATATGAAAATCAAAATTTATTTTTTACACATTTGTAAATTGTTGTTGGGTGACACTCAATCAGGGTAACGCGATACGACTATGGCATTGGAACTAAAGCAACAGCTCAAGCTGTCACAGCAGTTGGTGATGACTCCCCAACTGCAGCAGGCCATCAAACTTCTGCAATTGTCACGTCTTGAATTGCTCGAGAACGTACAGCAGGAAATGATGGAAAATCCTTTTCTCGAAGAAGCCGCTGAAGAAGGCTCTTTTGGTGATTCTCCGGACTCCAGGACGGAGGCGCAACCGGAACCACAGACAACTGAAGCGACAAAGAATGCTACAGGTACAGAAGCCGACCTGATACGGAGTGCAGATTGGGAGGATTACCTCGGTGATTTTTCCAGTACATCCCGTCAGATACAGGTTCGGGAATCTGAAGTGCCCGATTCCGTATCTTTTGAAACCCGCCTGACACATAAGCCTTCCCTGGAAGGCCATCTGGAATGGCAGTTACGCCTTTCGGATTTTACTCCAAAGGAAATGGACATTGGCGAAGCCATCATAGGCAATCTCGACTCGGCCGGATATCTGCAGGCCACAGCCGAGGATATTGCTGAGATGGCGTCAGCGACCCCGGAAGAGGTCGAGTCCGCCTTGAAACGTTTTCAACAGTTTGATCCCATAGGCGTTGCCGCACGCTCTCCCAGTGAATGTCTTCTTATTCAGTTGCGGGTTTTGGGACTGGATGAAGACTCCGTTTGCGTTTCCCTGGTCAAAGACCACCTCGAGGATCTGGAGAAAAAACGCTACAAGCCCTTGTGCCGCAAATTCAAGATCACCATGGACGATCTCAAGAGTTATCTTGAGGTATTGCAAAAGCTGGACCCCATGCCTGGAGCCAGTTACGGGAGTGGCGAGCCCCATTATGTAAGTCCGGATGTTTTTGTTTATAAATTCGGCGATGAATTTATTATTCTTTTGAATGAAGAAGGGTTGCCCAAATTACAGCTGAATTCCTTTTATGTGGACAATGTTGAAGGTAATTCTTCAAAAGACAAGGAATATCTCGAGGATAAAAAACGCTCCGCACTTTGGCTGATGAAAAGTCTCTATCAGCGGCAACGTACCCTGTTCAAGGTAGCGGAAAGCATAGTGAAATTTCAGAAAGAGTTTTTCGAAGAGGGTGTAACAAAGCTCAAACCTTTGATATTGAAAGATATTGCTGAAGATATAAACATGCATGAATCAACGGTTAGCCGAATTACGACCAGCAAGTATATGGCTACACCGCATGGCACTTATGAATTGAAGTTCTTTTTCAATAGTGCCCTGGGCATGGACGACGGGAGCCAGGTAGGCTCTGAAAGCGTCAAGGCTCTGATCAAACAGCTTATCAGCCAGGAAGACCCTAAAAAACCGTTGAGCGATGAGCGGATTGCCGAGATTCTCAAGGATAAACTGCAAGTGAACATCGCCCGGCGCACAGTCGCTAAATATCGTACTGCCCTGCAGATCGCTTCCTCTTCCAAACGAAAGGAGATGTTTTAGCTAAACGTTTTGAGCTGCTTGTGTTATGGTTAGGGAAACCCTGTGTTACTATCAGGATAAGGAGGGTTACGCATGAATATTAATTTCACGTTCAAGAATTTCGAACCTTCGGAACACTTGAAAAAGTATGCGCAGCGTCGATTTGAGAAAATATCCAAATATGTTGGGGGAAAAGGGGATAATTCCGAGCTGAATATCAATCTTTCCGTCGATAAGTACAGACATCGTGCGGAAGTCGTTTTTATTGGTGACAAGCTTCACATTTCCGCCAACGAATCCAGCGAGGACATGTATTCGTCCATTGACTTGGTGTTGGATAAACTTGAAGCCCAGGTTCGCAAGAACCGCGAAAAGACTAAGGACAAACGCAAGGGCGCCAAAGGGCGCGTTAACCCAGTGCAAACACAGTTCTTCCAGTACAGCGAGTCCGGTGACGGCACCCGTGAACGGAAGATTGTGGAAAGCGATAATTTTGAGCCCAAACCAATGGATGTTGACGAGGCTGCCGAGCAGCTCGACAACCTCAACTGTGACTTTCTTGTGTTTCAAAATTCCGAAACAGATCGTGTAAATGTTATTTACCGTCGCAAAAACAATGATTTTGGGCTGATTGATCCGGGGACATAGACGATGAAATTGGAGGAATATCTGGATAAGGATTTTGTTCTGCCCGATTTGAAGAGTAAAACGAAATCCGAGGTTCTTGAAGAGCTTATTGCTCCCATAGGAAAAAAACTTGCGGGTTTTGACTTGAAAAGGGCGCACAAGGTACTTCTTGAACGCGAGTATTTAGGTACGACAGGCATAGGGGATGGCGTTGCCATCCCCCATGGAAAACTCGACAGCCTGTCGGATATCATTCTTGTGGTTGGCCGCAGCAATGAAGGCGTCGACTTCGAATCGTTGGATTTCAAATTGTGCAATATCTTTTTTCTGGTACTTGCCCCAGAACAAGTAGCCGGAGTGCATTTGAGAATACTTGCGCATATTTCGCGATTGCTGAAAGACGAAAACTTCAGAACAACTTTTGTTTCTGCTCCCGATCAGGATGCATTATGGCAGTTGCTGTCGCAAACCTAAACAAACGGAACTGACGTTGAAAAACAAGGTTTTTTTTCCGTTGATAGTACTTACCGGGCTTTCTGGAGCCGGGAAAAGTACTGCTCTGAACGTATTTGAAGATCTGGGTTTTTTTGCCGTCGACGGTCTGCCCGCCAGCCTTGTTACCAAGCTGGTCGGCTTGCTGGTTGGACAAAAGGAGTTCGAATACAAGGGCTTAGTCCTTGGAATGGATTCCAGACAAAAAGATTTCGTTTCTCAGTGGCATTCTGTCAGGGAGAAACTTCAGGCGTTCGGGGCCAATCCCCAATTGATTTTCATAGAATCAAAAACGGATGTTCTGGTGCGGCGTTACGCAACTACGCGTAGGCCGCACCCTTTATCCAGTCGAGACATCGGCCTTGAGCAGGCCATCGAACGAGAACGTAAGCAACTGGCGCCTTTGCGTCGGGATGCAACCCTGGTTCTCGATACGTCTCATTATTCCGTACATGACCTCAGGCGTGCACTGCAGGAAAAATGGGAAGCCGTCGGGGGGCTTGGGAGCGGATTCCGCGTCCACTTGATTTCTTTTGGATTCAAGTACGGGGTGCCATCTGAAGCTGACATGGTCTATGATCTGCGTTTCCTGCCGAATCCGTATTTCGATCCCGAGTTGCGTCCTTTCTCGGGAAAGGATAGTGCTGTTTCCGAATATGTATACGGCGATGATCCAGGGAAAAGCTTCCTTGAAAAATTGAAAGAATTTTTACTTTATATTCTGCCCTTATATGATCAGGAAGGACGCTATCGCCTGACCATTGCTTTTGGATGCACCGGCGGGCGGCATCGTTCTGTGGCAACAGCCGAAGCCATCTATAGCATATTGAAAGCACAAAATTTTAATGTTTCTCTGGAACACAGGCATTTGGAACTCGGCTGAACCCGATAGTGTTTCAAAACATGGGACAGATCAAAGAAGAAAATATGAATACTGAAGCTGAAGAAGCACTTTCTCTGGGTGTTGTTCTGGTCACCCATACGGATTACGGCGAGCGCTTGATTGCTGCATCCGAATTTATTATTGGAAAGCAGGAATCCTGCATGTCCGTCAGTGTCGACGGCTCCAAGGATGTCCAGGAAACCGTCGAAAAACTGAAAGAAGTGGTCAAGGCCTGTGATAGCGGGGCTGGTACGATCATTCTTACGGATATGTTCGGCGGAACTCCTACCAATTTGAGCTTGTCTTTGCTGAAAACGGATAATGTCGAGGTCGTAACCGGAGTCAATCTGCCCATGCTGCTTAAAGTCCTCGGCTCGAGAAATGAAGATTTGGCCAAAGTGGCTACAGAAGCCAAAAATGCCGGCTGCCAGGGCATAGTGGTCGCAGGCGAAGTGCTGCGGCGTAAAGTAGCCAAGGGCTCTGAAAAATAACATGTTCTGGACCAGAATTGATAATCGCCTGATTCACGGGCAAATTATTGAAACCTGGATACCGTATACCGGTGCGCGCCAACTGGTGGTAGCCAACGACGAAATGGCGGCGGATGTTCTGCAGCAGGAGATCACGGCTTTAGCCATTCCCACCAATGTTTCTCCCCATTTTGTGCGGGTGGACCTGCTGAGGGAATTTCTCGCCAAACTTGAATCAAGCTTTGAGCATGCCGAGATCATGGTGCTGTTTGCCAACTGCAAGGATGCCAAACGGGCCTTTGAGTCTGGTTTCGCCATGAAGATACTCAATGTCGGAAATCTTCACTATGGCCCCGGCAAAAAACAGCTTCTGGCCCATGTCGCACTCTCTTCCGATGACGAAAAATGTTTGGCCTTTTTTTCCCGCCAAGGCGTCTCCTTGGACTTCAGATGTATTCCCACTGAAACCGTGCAGGTGAAGCCCACATGGTAACCTCCTTTTTGCCCGATTCCTTTTGGCTTTTCTTTGTTGGTTTTTTTTTGCAGTTTTTTCCATCTTCCGTTTTGCCTGCAACATAGGTTTTTTAGAACGACCTCTGGCCCAGGGCCTTCTCTGGGGGCTTTTCTCCGGTAATTGGGAGGTCAGTCTTGGTGTGGCCATTTTTTACGAGCTGTTCTGGCTCGACCTTATTCCTGCAGGTTCGTACGTCCCTCCGAATTCCTCCATTTCAACGCTGATTGCCCTTGCCCTGGTCAATTATTTCGGTTTGTCGCTACCCAGCCAGCTGGTCTGGCCTTTGTTGATGAGCATCCCCATGGCCTTGATCGCCCGCGAACTCGAAGCATATCAACGGCGTTTGCAAAATGGCAGCTACAATGCCTTGCTCCGTTGGGCCAGAAGCGCGACCAGCACCGAGCATCTTCCTGAAAAGCTGATTTACTTTTCAGTGTTGCAACTGCTGGTGATGAATTTTGTCCTTTTTTCCTTTGGCTTGTTGGCCTTGATAGGCTGCTACACGATTCTTCAGGATCATTTGCCCGCCGATTACCTGGTTTTTCCCTTTTCCTGGGGATGGCTGTGGATCCTGGCCGCTGTGGGCGGATTGCTTTCGCTCAGAATCCGGCCAGCCTATGTCACCCTTTGTATTGCCATAGGGTTGTTTGTGGTCTTGAGTTTTTTTTAGGAGCAGCACGCCTTGGGACATACGCCTTTTCTTGGTAGATCTTTCTTAATATACCCGTCTGATATTATTTAGATCATCTGTCCTGCAGGTCTTTTCGGGGCACTCCTTCTGTTGTGCCACGGATAGTAATTAAATCCTTGTCCACGGGCATGTAGAGTGATCGAACCGAAGGTTAAACAATCTGCTCGTCAATGAGGCAAGGGGAGAATATACGATTTCCTGCCTAACAATAATCCACTTGTTCTTTTAGCTGGTTATAGCATTTGTAAAAGTTAGCTGGCTTAATTTTTAATGGGAAAACAGCAGGTAACATTTCTGGGGGCTCCTTCCACACTGCACTAGGCTGTTATTGTGTTTTACGCTTAGCCGGCTGTTTGGTGAATTTGCATTCGGGGTATCCTGAGCATCCCCAGAAAGGTCCAAATCTCCCCTCCTTAGGCCGCATGATTTTTCCGCATTTGTCGCATGTTGGAGCTGGTTGTCCTTTCAGAGGATTTTGGGAACCACTTCTTTGTGTTTTGTCTTTCCCCTTGCTCCCTAAGTTTGCAGTCCAACCACATTTACCCTCACACTCCCAGTAGAGGCCATATCTACCTTTTCTCAGTGTGGCTCTGCGTCCGCAAGTCTCGCATTTCGGATTTTCTTTTAGAGTACTGAGAGAGTAGCCTTTTTCCGCTTCTTTTTTCACACCTTGATTGAGTGTAAGAAATTCAGTGAGCTGCTTGGCCGCTTCTGGGCTTTCTAGGCGTGCCATTACTTCACTGGTGCCGCAAGTATGGGAAAGAGGGTTTAACGAACCGAACCAGACAATATGATCATCAAGAATAGCTACTTTTTCATGGATGTCCCATCGAGTATCTACGACCACTCCGAGTTGTTCGAGAGCATCAAGGGTATCTCTACCTTCTGCTTCATCCATGCTGCCATTATGGTGTGGTGGTCTGGTAACGCAGCGGATTCTGACTCCTTCCGAAAGTTTGCCTCTGAATAATTCGGCATATGCACCGACTCTTTTGGGTGTAAAAAAACCAGAGAATATTAAGATGCTTTTTTGAACTTTTGCGAGATCGGCCATGAAAACTTTATGGAAATCTTTGTGACTGAAAAGTCCGTCTTTGAGAGTCTCCGGAGCTAACTCAAAGGGCATTCCTAGCTTGGCGAGCTCTTCTTTTATCGGCCATAGCGCCAGTACGTCCCTGGAATCAATGACTCTGCCTCGCTCTTGAATATCATGGAGGATGTACCGGACAAAGGAGTTTTGGGGGAGCTTCTTGTCCAAGTAGGCAAGGTTGGCAATAAACACCAAATGTTGCTTAGCCCTGCTGACAGCAACATTGAATAGTTTCGCTCCGTTGTCTTGAGGGCTATCAGCCTGGAGGAAAACTCCAACTCGATATTCTCCGATGCTATCCGGGATATCTATGATCATCAGTTTTTTTTCGTCCCCCTGATAACGATGAATCGTGCCAGCTTCGATCATCTTGGTCAGATTGCAGCCCTCAAGGATACGATTGTGGAGTTTTGCTTGTGATGCATAGGGGGTACAAATTCCAACTTGCCCATGTTCATCTCTCCCGAAGCCCTTTTTAGTAAAAAATCTGCAAAGATTGCGGGTTATCATACCGTGCATGAGATTATAGCGCGAGCCAAAAGCATCCCTGTTCACGAAGGGCATAATTGTAGACGTATCAATAATAATGAGTTCCGCATCATACGGTTCCGGCGGATTCAATCCTTCCTTGTTACCTCCTGACGTTCCTGTATGAAGTTTGTCAAGATACATCCATTTACTGATTAGAAAGCAAATTGCTTCCGACATTCTGAACTGGGTGTCGAGCATTACTGTTCGAGGTAATTTTTTGTTGTTGAAAAAAGCCTCGGTAATTCCTGCGGCATCAAAAATGTCTTTCCCTATATAGTCAATAACTTGCTTTTCGTAAGAAGGAACAATGGGAGCAAGCTGAAGGAAGTCACCGGAGATAATAACTTTCTCCTTGGCGAGTCCGCAAACATAATACAGAGCGGGCAGCATGACCATGGAAGCCTCGTCAACAATGACCACATCAAAATTGGAGAACTGTTGTGCGCTTAAATATCCTTTGGTAACAGTTGCTCCAATGATTTGAGCGTTCTCCATCACGGATTTTGCCATGACATCAAGCTGTTTGGTGATTTCTGACATCCTGCTGTTGAGCGGGACGATTTTATTCTCACCTTCCTTCAGAAGTTGTTCCTCGATTTTAAGATCTTTTCCTGTCAACCGCTGCTTGAATTCGTTGACGCTTTGTTCTGCAGAGAGAGTTTGCGACTTGTATTCTTGAAGTAGTTCGAATGTAGAAGAAATGTTTGAATGCAACTCTTCTGTTTTGACTTGGATCGATCGCAAGTCATTTTTAATAGTATTCTCTGAGCGTTTAAATAGGCGACGAAAAGGACCAGCAGTTAATAGGCTCGACAATTCCTCATGGATTCTACCGTCACGAATCTGTAGTTTTTCCAGTTTGGTCTCATAGGTTCTAATGAGCAAGGTTGTCTTTTCAATGTGCTTCACTACTTGTTGTTGAGCGTCTTCTGCTTTTTTTAATTTTTCAAATAATTTTATTGTTTCTCTTGATCCTGCCAGTTCTTTTTGCAGTTCAAGGAGTTTGGTTTCGATTTTTTGACGTTCGTCGATGAGGATCTTCGATTTTCGTTCGATTACTCCATCGATATTTACATAAGAGTGGTATTCATCTTGTAATTCCTGATGATGGATTTTTCCGATGCGAAGGATTTTGCCCTTGTCGAGGGCGGGATGTGATTTGCCGAAGAGTTGGCAGAGCTTCAATAGTACCTGATCCACAGCCTGGTTGGTGTTGGAACAGATGAGTACGCGTTTTTGTAAACCAAAGAGCAGTTCGATTAATGCCCCAAGAGAACGGGTCTTTCCAGTTCCAGGCGGTCCCCAAAGGTACGTAATTTCGTTGGCAAGAGCCATGGACACCGCCTCAGTCTGTTTCATATTGAGGCGGTGGTGGGCTGTTTTCGTTTGAACTGAATGTAAGAGGGCGGCGGATGACGATTCTTTGCCACTATTTTCGATGACGGCATCAGCAAGTTTGACATTGAAGTTAGGGCCCTTACCTTCGTCCAGTTCCTTAAAACGCTGGACTAAGGCTTCCAGCATCGCAGTGTTGTCAACCTGAAGGATTGCCTCAGGAATTAGGGAACCGAAGGAGCGATCCAAGGTCAAGAATATCTCCTTGCCAGAGACTGAAACAATTTTCCCCTCTGATTGTTGTCCTCCCACAAAGGCCCTAAGTGCAGCGCCTTCGAAAAGTTCTTGATCACCATCAAAGGAAAATTTGTAGCTGTTATCAACTCCGTCAAGTTTTATGGGCACACCGTTTTCAACGGTGATTTTTTTAGCTCCTGCCCCCCTTTTGCGCATTTCATTGATGAGAGCCTCCATCGCAATTCGGTATACATCTTTATTTGTGGGATTTTTAGGAGTTTTTAGATTGATTTTATGGCTCGGAGTTGGGCACCATTTGGGCGGTACATCAGAAAGTACTCCACATGGGCGCATTTTGCCCAGCTTCCCAGTATCTAACCCTTTACTGCCGACAGGACTGTCCGCCATTCCCTTTATGACTTTGTGATCGTCTGCAGCGATCAATTGATTATTAGAATATGCTGCATCTGAAGGTGGGGCAGATATTTGTCGGACAGTTGGTGTTTTATCGACAAAAGAAGTCTTTTCAGTTCGTTCTGCTTTTTCAGCTTTTACATCAAACCGATTGCTATGAGTAAGAGAAGAGGAGGGAGAACTTGAAAAGGGACCTGATGGTGATCCATTACGTCTAGAGAAGAAAATAGAATTTTTTTTTGAAAATTGCGCATCGTCTATTACTTCAAACTCATCAAAAAAACATTGTTCATACCCATCAATACATGAAAAGGATGCATAAATACTGTCATCGCGTATTTCTTCTATCGTCCCTCTTCCATAATCAATATGATCTATTTTTTGTCCTACCCTCACACCCGATTTCTGTTTCATAGTACCCAATATGTGTTTTTGACATCTGTTAGCAGCAATTTTGCTATCATTCTATTTTTATTCAATGATGTGGCTAAGAAAAATAAAAAATTAAGTCAAACCTTTACGCATTGCAAGAGCTATGAGGACGAAAGATATTTGTTCACTGACGATTAAACCTCCAGTATTCAGGGAACTAGCATAAAAATTGTTTTTGAAAAAAAAGGAATGGAGAAGTGGATCGGGGTGTTCGGACCACCGAGTGACATTTTTAGGCTCTCCATCAAAGAGGCTCTCCATCAAAGACAGGGGCAGGTCAGGAAAAAGACGCAAAAAAAGGGTTCCAACATTTCGCTGGAACCCTTAAATTTTTTAGGTGGTAGCGAGGGAGGGACTTGAACCCCCGACACTGCGGATATGAGCCGCATGCTCTGACCACCTGAGCTACCTCGCCATCTGCGGGAGCGTTTTGTTTTGCCCCCGTCGAAGAAGAAGTATTTAGACTAGTTGAAATGGTATGGCAAGTAAAAAATGAAAAAAATCTAAATTTATTTTTTACGGGGCCCAGATCAGATAGACGAATGCGGCCAGAACCAGACGATAATAGGCGAAAGGCCGCAGAGTGAAACGTCCGAGCAGGGCAATGAATCCCTTTACCGCGATCCAGGCCGCAAAGAAGGATACGACAAACCCAACAGCGAACAAGGGAATATCCGCAGCTGTGAGGAAGCCGAGACTTTTATACAGATCAAGAGCCGTTGCCGCGAACATGATGGGTACGGCTGCGATGAACGAGTATTCGGCTGCCAGGGTTCTGCTGGCTCCCAAAAGCATGCCCCCCATTATCGTCGCGGCAGACCGGGAAAAACCCGGCCATAGGGCAAGGCATTGGAACAATCCGATTCCCAGGGCCAGAGCCGGGGTAACTTCATCTATTTCATAAAATTTGTTTTTTCTCGGAAGTGCTTCCACCAGAAGAATGGCAATTGCTCCAACAGCCAGTGCCAGAGCCACAGGCAAAGGGTAGAAGAGTTTTTCCTTGATGACGTCATGGGCAAGAAGGCCGAGAATCCCCGCAGGCAGACAAGTCAAAAAGAGCATCCACAACCCGCGGATTCCTGAAAAGGAGTGCAGTCTGTCCTTTTTCAGAAGCGCAAGGAAACGCGATCGATAGAGCCAGACCACGGCCAGAATGGCGCCCAATTGGATGACAACTTCAAAGGTGGCAGCCCGTTGACCGGTGAAGTGGAGCAGATGGCCGGCAATTATCAGGTGCCCGGTTGAGGACACCGGGAGAAATTCCGTCAGGCCTTCGACTATTCCTTGAATAATACCAATAAAAACTTCATGCATGGTCATTTCCTTTCTACGGACAAGAGTATGAGTAGGGCGATTACTAAATCAGGCTGACGGAAGTTGCAAGCCTGCGCCTGAAAGTGTAAAGAACTCCTTTCAACCCATGAAGCGCACCTAAAAAACATGAGGTAGGTCTGATGAGCACAATTATTCCTCAAAGCGAGCTGATGCGTAACGCCATCCGGTTCATTTCGGAACAACAAAAAGAGTCCGGCAAGCCCGTCAAGTCGCTCATCCAGGAGGCTTCGATTCGTTTCAACCTGAGCCCTAAGGAAAACACCTTTCTTGAGCATTTTCTCAAGGAAGCGCAGGAAGATGAGGATTAGCTTCTGCAACTTCGCGGACCGACCCTGCTCCAGCGACGGATTCTACTGGAGCTTGTTTTTCTTTTTTGCCTTTGTCTCGGCTCGCTGCTGACACTGGTCCTGCTGGGACGGGTGCTGCAGCTGCGAGAGCTGTTTATGAGCCTTGGTCTGAGCCTTGCGGACCTTGGCTTGCTCTTTTTTTATCTAAGCCCCTTCTTCATGCTGCTGCTCATACCCATCGCCTGTATGCTCAGCGTGTTTCTCACGTTTCTGCGTATGAGTTCGGACCGCGAACTCATTGCGCTTAAATCTGGCGGAATCGGGCTGACGCAACTTATTCCTGCACCTGCTTTTTTCTCCGTGCTTTGCGCCGGTATTACGCTTTTCGTTTCTCTCTATGGCCTGTCATGGGGCATGCAAAATTTTCAAAATACTCTTGTGGAATACGCCAGGACCCAGGCGCAACTTGTGCTGCAGCCCGGAGTTTTCAATCAGGAGTTCCCAAAGCTCATGGTGTACGCGCGCAATGTGGACATCAACAACGGGTTGATGCGCCATATAATTGTAGAAGACCGCTCGCGCGAACCCGTATCCGTCACCATTCTGGCTCCGGTTGGCCGGGTGAAAACCTTGTCTGGAAAAGGTCAGGTGATCATCGCCCTGGAAAACGGGCGTATCTATCAGCAGGACAAGGACCAGATCAGCGTATTGAGCTTTGATAATTACAAGGTTCGTCTGGATTTGAGCAAATTGTTGCACGGCTACAATGTCGACGAGCTCAAACCCAAGGAAATGTCCTGGAAGCAACTTCGCGAACTCTTCAGCCACCCTGAGGAGCGAACGGATTCTTCCCCAAAATATTTTCGCAAGATCCAGCTCGAACTCCACAAGCGTTGGGTGTTTCCCGCGGCTTGCCTGGTGCTCGGACTGTTTGCATTGCCTTTGGCCTGCGCCTTCGAAGGACTCAAGCGTCAGTACGGCATTTTTCTGGCTTTGGGCTGTTTTCTGGTCTATTACACATTGTTATCACTGGGACTGAGTCTTGGTGAGACCGGAACAGTCCCACCCACCTTCGGACTCTGGCTGCCCAATGCGCTTTTTCTTGTGCTTGGTCTGGCCGGATTGCGCCTGGTGGCTCGTGAGCGTCGTATTCAGATCGGCGGAGTGCTCCATGTTCTCAGATTGTTGCGGCGGAGAAAACAATGAAGTTGCTGCATCGTTATTTTCTGAAGAACAACCTGAGCATCCTGTTCGTGTGTCTGGCCATCGGCATAGGAGTCTATCTCCTGGCGGATCTTTTTGACCGTCTGGACGACTTCATCGAGGCCGGCTGCAGTTCTGCAAAAATACTTACCTATTTCGGCGTAAAGATTCCGCTGATAATCTCCCAGATTCTGCCGGCTGTGTATCTGGTCTCGGTCTTGCTGCTGCTGTCATTGATGGCTCGAAGCAACGAGATCATTGCCCTGCAGTCCGGAGGCATTTCCTTTGGCAAGATCATTCGTTTTTTCGTTGTCTACAGTCTGATCTGGTCCTTTCTTCAACTCGGTTTTTCCCAGTATCTCGGCGTATGGGGAGAAGAGCGGGCAGGGCGCATCTGGAAAGAGGACGTACGCAAAACCCAGATGGATCGACGTATTCTGCAGAATGTCTGGTTCAATGACGGACGTTATGTGGTCAAGCTGGAAAACGTCATGCCAGCACAGCAGCACGGCTGGGGCATCACCGTATACGTGTTGAAGGACGACAAGCTCGAATGGAAGCGCATTATCAGAGCAACCTATTTTCGTGCGGAAAAGGATGACTGGTTGCTGCGCAACGTGTCGGTTCTGTCGCCCGAGGGGTTCGTTTATGAACACCTGCAGCAGCTGCGCGTGGATATCAAGCGTAACATCAAGGCCTTTGTCGCCATGGATCCGCACAAGGATCCGAGTCAACTTCCCCTGTGGCAACTGGGCGACGTCATAAGCACGTTGAAATCTTCGGGGTCCAATGTGGAAGCCCTGCGTACCGTGTGGCACCAGAAGGTTTCCTATGCCTTTTCCCTGCTTGTCATGGGGCTGATTGCCCTGGCTCTGGTCAGTCTCTGGGATAATATCTATCTGAATATGGTGCTGGGCATGGTTTTGAGCTTTGCCTACTACGGGGTGACCATAGTCTGCGTCTCAGCCGGAGAAAAAGGCTTTTTGCATCCTTTTTTCGCAGCCTGGGCAGGAAATTTCTTTTTCATGGCTTTGGCCTCCGGGCGATTGATTTGGGTGATACTGCCCCGACAGGGCCACCACGCCTCCAAGAAAATACAGAAGGCGCAGGACAATCCTTCATCCGGCAAGCCCAGGGGGATTCCCGGATTCGATTTACTGCGTCATTACGCTATCTGGAAAAATGCGTTGGGAGGCTCGAAAAAGAAGGACAGTCGGCCCTCGGACAAGTGATCGTCAGAGCGTTTCCGCCAACGAAAAAATGCGCTTCCAAAGCTCGGTAAGTCCTTTGCCTGTCTTGCTGGAAAACAACAACGGTCTGCAATCTGGATACAATCCGCGCCATTCCTTCAGTCGTGACTGCTGTTCGTTTTGTTTGCATTTGTCCGCTTTTGTCAGCACGGGTTGCAGGATTAAACCGAGTCCGGTGACATAGTCCGCCAGGTTGAGATCTAGTTCCTGGGCCGGATGGCGGCAATCAATGAGCAGAACCACGGCGCGCAGGGGGCCGCGAGCTCTTTGGAAATACGTATCGATGAGCTTGGCCCATTTTTCCCGCTCGGTTTTGGAGCATCGGGCATAGCCGTAGCCGGGGAGGTCGACCAGATACAGCTGCGGATCCTGTACGCGGAAGAAATTCAGACTGCGGGTTTTTCCCGGTGTGGAACTGACCTTGGCAAAGGTATTTTTTCTGCCGGAAAGACAATTGACGAGGGAGGATTTGCCCACGTTTGATCTTCCGGCCAGGGCCACCTGCGGAAGGTCCGGGATATCGAGCTGGTTTTGCAGATAAATCGTGGATTCCAGCTGAACCTGAGGATGCTTGAAGGGTGTTTCCGACATAATAAATGGGGCACAGCACGCTGTGCGCTTGCTTTGGTGAACTTAATGTTCTACATTAATTTTTTTAATGGCCACGACGATCTCATGGCTAGCACAGCAAAGCCGGGGAGGCAATATCTATTGGCAGCCCGGAGTGTGATTCTGTTGTTGGTCTTTTGACCGAACTCGGAGCAATGACGGCCGGAGCGTGCCTCCGTTGCCCGTTCGGCCCCGTATTACTGCTTTTAATGTAGAAGAAATTATTTATTCCGATATATTACGTTTTACTGGACGCGCCAGTTTTTTGCTTGCAATAACCCCTTCCTATTGGTCTTTGATTTGGATAAGAAAGCTTGCAACGCCAATTAACAAGTAACCGGTGCGAAGAACTTTTTAGGAGGATTTATGTTATCGACGACTGATTTCAAGCGCGGGTTGAAGATTGAGATGGACAATACCCCATATGAAATTATCGAGTCTCAGCATTACAAACCCGGCAAGGGTGGTGCCATTGTGCGCACAAAGTTGCGCAACCTGCTGACCGGCCGTGTTGTTGAAAACACCTTCCGGTCCGGTGAAAAGGTGGAAAAACCGGATCTCGAGACACGGGCCATGCAGTACCTGTATCGCGAAGGTGCCGAGTACGTTTTCATGGACATGACCACCTACGAGCAGATCAATGTCACCGAGGAGCAGACCGGAGGCAAGGGTGGCTATCTGAAAGAAGCCAGCGAAGCCAAGGTATTGCTGTATAACGGCCGTCCGCTGGACATCGATATTCCCCCGTCCGTCATTCTCGAAGTGACCGATACGGAGCCCGGTGCAAAAGGGGACACGGTCAGCAATGTGAACAAACCTGCTGTTGTTGAAACCGGCATCACCGTCAACGTTCCCTTGTTCATCAACACGGGCGACCATATCAAAGTGGATACCCGCTCCGGAGAATACCTGGGACGCGAATAATGGAGTCGGGCGTCTCGCCTGACTTTTCGCTCTTCTGCTTATGTCCACAAGGAATCAAAAGCTATCTACCGAGCTCGCAGGGATCTTTTGCGTTTTTGTTGCCCTGTTCCTGCTCCTGAGTCTGATCACCTACTCGCCGCGTGATCCAACGCTCAATCAGGTCGTCACCAAAGGACAGTCCGTAGCCAACGGCGCTGGCACGGCCGGCGCCTATATTGGCGGCACGCTTGCGGATATCTTCGGGATCGGGGTCTATTTCCTTCCAGTGGCCCTGCTCATACTCGGGGTGAAACGCTTTATTCCGCAGATGAAGATCTCCGTATGGTTTTGGGTTGGTTTTTCCTGTTTGATGCTGGCGGTTTCCAATCTGAGTACCGCCCAGTGGGCACATTCCCTTGCCATTGGCCAACTGGTCGGCGGAGGATTCTGCGGGCGTGTTCTGTATGGGTTGACCAGCAAGTTTCTTACGTCGGTAGGGGCCAATCTTTTTTGGTTGGCCTTGTTTTTTGCCGGCGTGCAGCTCATTGGCGATTTTTCCTGGTTGAAGATCATTGCTCCGGTCAAAGACAGGCTGGAGTCATTGTATCTGAAGTACGCGGAACGTCGCTCACGTGCATTGCGTCGCAAGCTGCGCAAGGAAGATGAGCGGGCCAAACGCCGCAACCATCGTGCGGATCGTCCGGATGAGGACGAGCAGGACCAGGAGGATGGCATTGCCATTTTTTCCCGAAAGCATGCGAAGAGCCCGCAGCCACCCGCGCCTGTAGCAGATGACCATGTTGATGTGCCCGAACCTGAGGCAGAACCTGAAGAGTCCTTTGAGGAAGAGCTCCCACAGTCCGATGATCCGGAAGACGAGGAGCAGGCTTTCACCATTACCAGGAAGATAGACGCGGACGATCCCCTGGAAATGTACGACGAACAGGTTGCGCCTTCCAAGAAACCGCGTCCTCGCAATCTGTTGCTGCACAAGGCGCTCAACCGCAGCAAGTTGCCCGGGCTTTCTTTACTGACGCCGGTAAAGTCCGCGGAAGACGACATACCGCACGCGGCCCTCAAGCTGCAGGCCGAAGCCCTGGTATCCTGTCTTGCGGATTTCGGTGTGGAAGGGCAGGTGCAGAACATCATGCCCGGCCCTGTCATCACCATGTTCGAGCTGAAGCCCGCCCCCGGGGTGAAAATCAGCAAGATCGCGAACCTCAGCGATGATCTCGCCCTGGCCCTCAAGGCGCACGCCGTGCGTATCGAAGCGCCAATTCCGGGCAAGGACACGGTGGGAATCGAAATTCCCAGCCATAAGCGCCAGACCGTCAATCTTCTCGATGTGCTCGCGGCTCCTGTTTTCAAGAACGACAAATCCCTGTTGACCATGGCTTTGGGCAAGGATATCTCCGGTCAGCCCCGGGTGGCGGATCTGGCCCGTATGCCGCATTTGCTTGTCGCGGGCGCCACTGGCGCCGGTAAGAGCGTCTGCCTCAATTCCATTTTGCTGAGTTTCCTGTTTCGGGCCAAACCCGAACAGGTAAAACTGCTGCTCATCGACCCGAAACGCATCGAGCTCGCCGCCTACAGCGACCTGCCGCATCTGATTCATCCGGTGGTCACGGATATGAGCCTGGCCAAGAACGCCCTTGACTGGTGCGTACGGGAAATGGACGAACGGTATGAGGCCATGGCCAAACTCCAGGTACGCAATATTCAGGGCTACAATGAAAAACTGGAAAAGATGAAGGGCAAGGACGATAAACTTCCCTATGATATCCAGGAATTGGAACACATGCCCTATCTGGTGCTGATCATCGACGAACTCGCGGACCTGATGCTCACGGCCGGCAAGGAAGTGGAAATCAGCATCGTACGCCTGGCCCAGCTTGCACGTGCCGCTGGCATCCATATGATACTGGCCACCCAGCGCCCCAGTGTTGATGTTGTTACCGGATTGATCAAAGCCAATTTCCCTTGTCGAATTTCTTTTCAGGTTACGTCCAAGCATGATTCCCGGACGATTCTGGACCAGGTGGGAGCCGAATACCTGCTGGGCAAGGGCGACATGCTTTTCAAACCCTCGGGAGGGCGTCTGCAGCGTATGCATGGCGCTTTTGTCAGCGATGCGGATGTTAATTCCGTGGTGGAATACTGGCGCGCGCAGCAAAAGCCGGATTATAAACTGGACTTTGCGGAATTGGAATCGTCGGACGGCGGCCCCAACGGACAGGCAGGAGATCTTGCCGGAGATTCGGTGTATCAGGATGCCGTGGAGTTTGTTATGAGCCAGGGCAAGGCATCCATTTCTCTGCTGCAACGCCGATTCCGCATCGGCTTCAACCGCTCCGCGCGCTACATCGAGCAAATGGAGGCCGACGGCATCATCGGCCCGGCCGATGGCAGCAAACCGCGCCAGGTGCTTCGTTCGAAAGACTAAGTTTGAAGTTTCATGACAGGCTGCGCCATGGGCCATTATTGCGGGAGCTGGTCACAATGAATTTTCTGTTCGCATTTATATCTCCTTTTTAACCTGATACAATGGTTGTACGAGCACCACGTATCGGCTATCCTTGCAACCTTAAAAGCTAAAAACCTTAGTCAGTAAATGGAGCAGCCTATGAACGCTTTGCGTATGTTGCTGGTCCCGGTGTTTCTCCTGCTGACGACCGTGCTGGTCGCCACTGCCCATGCCAAAACCGACCCGTTGGTGGGCGAGCTGCAGGCTACGTATGAATCCCTGGACTCTTTTGAAGCGAAATTCAAGCAGACTCTGAAAAATACGGCCACAGGGGAAGAAGAAGAAAGAAGCGGCATGTTTTTCTTCAAGAAACCCGAGTTGATCCGCTGGGAGAACCTGAAGCCCGAAGAAGAACTTCTTGTGGTTGGCAAGGATGTTGTCTGGGATTATTTCAAGGACGAGCAGGTTGTGTACAAATACACCGTGGACAAGGTCCTGGAATCGAAAACCATGATCCGCTTCATTTCCGGCCAGGCCCGCCTGGACCAGGATTTCTACATCAAACGCGAAACCAGCCCGCTGGCTGGTGAAGCCAAGAGCAAGCTGATCAAGCTGAATCTGGTGCCCAAGGAACCGGAGACGCAGCTGGTTCAGGCTTATGTCTGGGTAGACCCGGACACCAAACTGCTGAAACGCATCCTGCTGCAGGATTTTTACGGCAATGAAAACGAGATGTCCTTTGAAGACATCGATCTGAATCCGGTCTTGCCTCCCGAACTGTTCATGTTCGCTCCGCCCCCGGATGCTGAAGTTTTTGACGACACCAAAAAACAGTAAGCCAAAAGAAAAGCGCGCGGCCTTGTTTTCCAAGCCCGCGCGCTTTGTTTTGCAGCGGTTCTAATCTCCGTATACCGGAACGAATTCCACTGGAATTGTTTTGTCCGCCTCATTCAGAAGCTCTTGCAGTTCCGGACGAACCCGGGCGTATGTATCGATGAATTTGCCCGCGCCTTCGTAGTCCCCTTTACCTTCGAACTCCAGCATCATGGTCAGCAATTCCTTTACGGCAGCCGTCATTTTATCCGTATCCAGAATATAACGCCTGGTCTTTGGTTCGTAGCGCAACGCTCCCTTGTCCGTCAGGTAGTTCCAGGCGGCCGTACGGATGATGCCGTATGCCGAGCCCATGCCGAAGCGGATGGAACGCAGCGCTTCCGCCAGATAGCCGACATAATGCGCTTCCAGGCTGCCCCTGACGATACCTCGTTCCATGAGATAGGGCAGATTGTAGAGTCCGCCAATGTCCGCTTTGCCTTCTTCTATGGGGGAGTAATGTTCGCGAAGAGCCTCGCGCAGCGAAAGTTTTTTCCCGTCCACAAGGGCGTTTCTGGGCCCGAGCGTATGGGAAATCTCATGCATCAGCACCCAGGTGACATAGGCATGGGCGTCCATGGTAGCGGAAGCTTCCGGATCGAGCACCAGTTTTGCCAGAGGTTCGAGCACGGTTTTGCGCCGCATATCCAGATAGTTCCCCATCATGACCTTTTTGGAGCCTTTGGCTTTCCAGACGCGAGGGTCGTTGGGCAGGCTGAATGCCACGGCTTCCATGACCGCACGTCCCTGGCCGGAGCGCCGGACATCGTCGACCATTTCGAGGGGCATCATGGTGCCGGTCTGATCGGGCTTGAATTGCGGATCCACTGGCAGGCGGGCCTGCAGCTGGGGAGCGGTGGACTTGTAATTTGAAAGCTCCGCTGCCTTGCCGTGGTCCACGAGCATTACGTTGGCCTTGTAAAATGTTTTTACTCCGGCCAGCTGATCATCGTAGGTCTCGATGGGGCCGATGCTGATATCCAATACGCCGTCCAGATCAATCCAGGCCATGTCGGCTTCGAAATAATCATCCGTACGCAGTGCATTGGCTTCTGCTCGCAGGTAGGTGCTCAGAGAAAGATTTTCGCTGAGATCCGCGGCATCTTCCAGTAGCTTGGCGGCAGGAAGAACATAAACCGAATAGGCCTGATGGTAGGGGATGGCGACCAGCTCTTTTCCCTTGCGGCGCACAACCGTGTAGGGATCAAGCAGGGCGTCTTTTTGCTCCGGATGTGCTTCCAGGTAGGCATTCAGTTCGTCTTTTGTCAGATCCTCAGGATAGACGTAACTGCCCATGGGCCTGGGGGTGGTTCCTATAAACGGTTCGAAATTTCTGAAACGGTTCCATTTCCCGTAATTGGCGTTCATGAGCAGTGCCGCAGCTTTGGCCTGAGAGCCGCTTTCCCCTTTGAGATCGTTAAAAAGCACCTCGCAATCAGGTGCCACCTGTTGCCAGTAGGCGGCATCCATATAGGAAGCAGCCAGAATCAATTTGCTCAGCACTGCCTGCTCTGATTTGCTCAGAGTGGAAGCCAGCGGGCTTTCCGCCATATTGACGAATACAAGTTCGGACGCCTGTTTTTCGATGTCAGGCGCAAATGTGGCGGCATGGCTGATTCCCCCCGAAAAAAGCAGGCCTGCACAGATCAGACAACAACAGATTGCCTCGATCATTTGAATATCCCTCCCGGTAACATGGTTGGTAGTGGAGCCAGTATAAAGCAGGCAAAAAGCCCTTGGCAATGGCCCCAAATAAAAAGGCTGCTGCAGGATGAGCCTCCTGCAGCAGCCAAGAAGTTGTTAAACAAAGATTCCGAAGGTGTCGCCTGCAGGTTCTACTTCCTCGTCGAAGATGGCCAGGAGTGAAAGCAACACTTAAAGTTTTACTTCAAAAAACTATTGAACCTCGGGCGTGGAAGTGTCCGTATCCGTGTAGTTCATCTCGACATTAGCCGGGCTGCCGGAATCTTCCTGGCCGTCGATCTGGACATTGTTTTGTTCGCGGGCTTCGGCTTCCGGATTTGGGCTGGTCATGATCACCCTCGAGGTGACGGCCCCCAGACCGGGGTAGCTGTTATAGCCCACGAGCCGCCAGCGATAGGAAGCATCCGCCTCGAGTGAGCAATACTGCAGCGTAAGGGTACCTTTGTTGATTTGCAGCTGCGGATCGCTCAAAGGAAATTCTACCCGCATTTCCGGGTGAAACGGGCAGGTCGGGCAATCCGTGGGCGTGTCAGTCTCGGTTATTTCCAGAATGATCTTGGAGATATTGTCCTTGTTGCCAGATATTTTAGCCTTAATATTCAAGCAATTATGTCGTATCTGGGCGCTTTCGCTCTTGAAATCGTAGCGCTCCTGAGACGCATTTGGCTCGGGCCAGCTTTTTTTGCCGCAGCCGGACAGCCCGGGGAGCATCAGGCCAAGCATCAGCACCAGGCCGAGAATTGTGGTCCGCATGCGCATGCCGTTTTCGTCAGTCTTTCGGGGCGCCCCATTTTGCTTTCCATTCGTAAAGAACATTCAAGGCCTCCAGTGGCGTCAAAGTGTCGATGTTTATTTTTTGCAGCGCATCCTGCAGAGGATGTGGTTCCTGCTTCTGTTCATCCGGCGTATCTGCCCCGCACAGGGCCTGCTTGAAACCCGGCAGGAGAGTCATCTGCGCTTTTTCCGTCTCGATGCGCGCATTGGCCTCCCGGGCCTTTTTTTCCAGCTCGTTGAGAATTTCCTTGGCTCGCGTCACCACCGGGCGCGGTACGCCGGCCAGCTTGGCCACCTCGATTCCGTAACTGCGATCCGAGGGCCCAGGAACCAGGCGACGCAGAAAAACAATGTCGCCTCCCCATTCCTTGACCGCGATATTCATGTTCCGGACGCCTGGGATTTTGCCTTCCAGGCCGGTCAGTTCATGGTAATGGGTGGCAAAAAGCGTACGCAGTTTCCCGCCTTCGCGTTTGGCCAGATCCTCGACAACGGCCCAGGCCAGAGCCAGACCGTCAAAGGTGCTGGTCCCCCGGCCGATTTCGTCCAGAATGATCAGGCTCCGCCCACCGCATTGGCGCAGGATGCGCGCTGTTTCGGTCATTTCCACCATAAAAGTGGACTGGCCCTGGGCCAGATTGTCCGAAGCTCCCACCCGGGAGAAAATGCGATCCACCAGACCGATCCGCGCCTGATTCGCGGGCACGAAAGAACCGATCTGGGCCATGAGGGTAATGATGGCCGTCTGCCTGAGCACGGTAGATTTACCAGCCATGTTCGGACCGGTAATCAATAATATATTTTTTCCGTCTTCGATAGTGATATCATTGGGAATAAAATTGGAACCGCTCTGTACGGCCTCCACTACCGGATGGCGGCCGGCAATGATCTTTATGTCGCGCTCCTGGTGCACCTCCGGGCGTATCCAGCCCCAGCGGCGGGCGGCCTCGGAAAGCGCCTGCCAGTAATCCAGCCCGGCCACCACGCCGGACATGAACAAAAAGCGCGGGCGCAGTTCCGCCACATGCGTACGCAGTTCCTGAAACAGCTCGTATTCAAGCTTTTTGCGGCGTTCGACAGCGGAAAATAGTTTTTCCTCGAGTTCCTTCAATTCGGTTGTCGTAAACCGCTCGCAGTTCACCAGTGTCTGGCGGCGGATGAAATACTCCGGCGCCTTTTCGGCCTGGGTTTTGGGCAGTTCGAAATAATAGCCGAAAACCTTGTTGTTGCGCAGCTTGAGTTTGTTGAGTCCGGTTTTTTCCAGTTCTTTGGAAAACAGTTCGGCCAGCAGACCTTCGCCGTGCTCGGTGAGTTCGATCAACTGGTCCAGGTCCGGATCATAGCCCGTACGGAACAGACCACCCTCGGTGATGATCAGAGGAGGCTCGTCCACAAGAGCCTTGTCCAGCAACTCGTATGCGTCCGTCAGGTCGTCCCAGTTCCCCAGCACTCCTGTCAGAGCCTCGGGAAGGGGCGTTTCGTCTTCTCCGGAAGGAGCAATGCCTGTCAGCACGGAGCGAATTTCCGGTAATTTGCGCAAGCTCTGCCGCAGGGCAACAAAGTCTTTGGGAGTGGCTCGTCCGAGAAAAATACGCGTAGAAAGGCGTTCGAGGTCGAAGACCAGATCCAGATGCGTCCGGATATCCTGGCGCAGCTGGTCGTCTTGGAAAAACAGGGCGACCATTTCCTGGGTCTGGAGAATGCGTCCGAGTTCCCGCCACGGATTCTTGAGCCTGTCGCGCAGCAAGCGTCCGCCCATAGGGGTCAGGGTCCGGTCCATGACATGCCAGAGGGTCCCAGGGCCCGTACGTCCGTCCAGACAGCGGAAAATCTCCAGATTGCGCTCGGTGACTTCATCCAGGAGCAGGTGGCGTCCGAGGTTGAGCGGACGAAAAAGACCAAGGTGCTTGAGTTCCTGACGCTGGACCTGCTCCAGATAAGTCAGCAACGCGCCGCAGGCCTGGGTCAGCTCCTTTTTGTCCGCCAGGTCCAATACCTCCAGGCTGGTCACACCCTGGGCGGAGAGAAGTTTATCCTTGGCGGAGGCAAATTCGAAATAGGGCCGCATGGGCACATGGTTCATGAGCCCGAGACTGTCCCAGAGACCGGCCGGAGGCTTTTGTCCGTCCGGGTACAGGAGTTCGCGCGGAGAAATTTTCTGGGCCCATTGCCACAGCTCAGCCTGGCGTTTGGAAAACAACCCGGACCACTCGCCAGTGGAGTTGTCCACCCAGGCCAGGCCGCCGGCGTTGTTCTGGTCGCTCCAGAACAGGGAAGCCAGAAAATTGTTGCCTTTGGCCTCGAGGTTGTTTTCTTCGACAACCGTACCTGGAGTCAGAACACGGGTCACAGCGCGTTTGACCAGCCCCTTGGCTTCCTTGGGGTCTTCGATCTGATCGCAGATGGCCACCCGGTAGCCTTTTTCCAAAAGCTGCTTCAGATAGCCGTCCACCGCATGATGGGGAACGCCGCACATGGGTACGGGCGATTCGGAATGGGGATTGCGCGCGGTCAGGGTGATTTGCAGCTCGCGGGCCGTGAGTTCTGCATCATCAAAAAATAATTCATAAAAATCACCCATACGAAAAAAGAGCAGGGCATCAGGATGTTGTTCCTTGATGTTAAGGTACTGCTCGAACATGGGTGTGAGTTTTGGAGCAACCATTTGAAATATAGGAATAAAAGGTTAGTGTTGGTAAAAGAGGACGCGTTTGCGTCGCCGTTGGTGGCGTATAGTAGACTACCAGCGGACGGGAAGGCAAGGCGCAGGAGAAAAGAAAGTCCGTACGTGGTGCAATCGTTACGGCTTTCCCGGAAATCCGGGATTATAAAAAAGGAAAAGGGCCGGAAAAAGGTGATTCCGGTTCGGGAATCGAGGCCACATGGGAGATCAGCGTGGGGCGTCCAAGCCAGTCTTCACGCAGCAGATGCAGGCCGATCTGATTGGGCTCCAGAATGAAATTTTCCTGGGCGTCGTTTCTGAAATTCAGTTCGAACTGCATGCTGACAGAGGGAGCAACAAACAAAGGCCGGCCAGCGAACTCCTGGACCATGGTGCGGTGCGCATGCCCGGCCAGCAGACGCAGAACATTGGCCCGGCCTTCCAACACCTGGGCGAATGCACGCGCGTTTTCAAAAGGGCTGTGATCCATGGGAGCTATTCCCAAAGGGATTGGCGGATGGTGCATGCAAATTAATACCGGTGCAACCTTGTTTTTATCCAGCTCGTCCTCGAGCCATTGGAGCAGATCCAGGCTCAGACCGCCATGATGTTCTCCAGGGATCACCGTATCCAGGCCGATGATCCGCATGCCACCTGCAAACTCGGACCAGCAGATTTTCTGACCGAACCGGACAATGGAGTGGTCCCGCATCAAAGCGTGTTCCAATTGCGCCTTGTGATCATGGTTGCCGGGCACAACACGGAAAGGCATCCGGAGTTTCGCGAGGATCCGCTGGGCGCTGGCATAGGCGGATGCACTGCCGTCTGCGGCAATATCTCCCGTGATGAGGCACAGGTCGGGCAGGGGATCGAGCTGATTGAGCCAGTCCACGACGGTGGTGCTGGTGGAGTCTGTGTCGACGACACCGTAGGTAAGGTCTTCAGCGCTGAGGTGCAGGTCGGAAAGATGAGCGATGATCATATTACAACACCATGAGTAACGAGGGGTCGATTGTTATGCTAATTTCCTGCCCAGGCTGGAAATAGCGGTTTCCCGGAGCATCAACCTGGAAGGCCTGTCCGTCGGAGAGTCTGGCCCGGACTCTGAGTCTGTCTCCGAGAAAGACTGTGGATTCAACCACTGCAGGCAAAAGGCCGTTGTAGTCGATGCTGGCGTTTTCCGGACGAAAAAAGACAGCAAAGCTGGGCGAACCGTTTACCACGCCTTTCAATTCGCCGACATCCGCCAGAGGGATCCCCGCCACAGTGACCCAATCTTTTTTGCGTACGCATTCAAGCTTGCTGAATGCTCCGATGAAGTCCGCCACGAATCTGTCTTTTGGTTGGAAATAGATATCGCGCGGACTGCCTGCCTGGACAATACGGCCATGGTCCATGACCACAACCGTATCGCCCAGGGCCATGGCTTCGGACTGGTCGTGGGTGACATAAATGGAGGTGATCCCCAGTTTTTTGAGCAGCCCGTTGATTTCGTCGCGCAGGGTTTCCCGGAGCTTGGCGTCCAGAGCTGTCAACGGTTCGTCCAGCAAAAGCACGCGCGGACGTACCGCCAGAGCCCGGGCCAGAGCAACCCGCTGGCGCTGTCCGCCGGAGAGCTGATCGACCTGCCTTTCGGCCAGATTCCCTATACGCATCATCTCCAGCATCGCAGCGCTTCTGCGTTCGCGTTCGCTTTTGGATATTTTTTGAATTTTCAATCCATAGGCCACGTTCTGCTGCACGGTCATATGCGTGAACAGGGCGTAATTTTGAAAGACCATGCCCACATTGCGCTTTTCTATGGGAAGCCGGGTCACGTCTTGGTCGTCAAAATGAATGGTGCCGCCTTTGTCCGGGTGTTCAAGTCCGGCAATCAGACGCAGTGTCGTGGTTTTTCCACAACCCGAAGGACCCAGGAGCACCACGGTGTGTCCTGGTTCAATGGTGAGATTCAGGGGATCGAGGGCCCGGGTGCCGTCGGCAAAGGTTTTGCCGCACCCGGTCAGGCGGATGGAAACGCCGTTTCCCAAATGTTCGACAGAGAAGTTTGACATGGGCATCTCTCGTGCGAGTGAGTCTTTTGGTGCGGATTTCCCGCGATTCTTGGGCTTTCCCAGGTGTTGCAGAACAACCAGCACGGGAATGATCATAATGAAAAATGCGATGGTATAGGCCGAACCAATTTCCAGGCGCATGGACGCATAGCTGTCCGCCAACCCCACGGGCAAGGTCATGGTCAGGGGCGTATGCAGCATCCAGGTAAGGTTGAATTCCCCAATGGACAGGGTGAAAACCATGAGCGAGCCGGAAATGATTCCTGGCCAGGCATTGGGAAGGACGACCTGCCAGAGACGTTGCCAGAAACCTGCACCCAGGCTGGCCGCGCTTTCCTCCAGTTCCTTCAGGTCCAGCATGCCCAATACGGCAATGACCGAACGCACCATGAAAGGCAGGGTGAACAATACGTGTCCTGCAAGAATGCAGGCGATGGATTTGCGAAACCAGCCTATGCCTCCGTAGGAAACCAGAATGGCCAGGGCTATGGCCAACCCAGGGATGGCCAGGGGCAGAACCAGCAATTCCTCCAGGATGCGCATCAGGCGCGAGGTCCGGCGCACCATGAAATAGGCGGCCGGTACGCCGATGAGAACGCAGCAGAACAGGCAGAGAAACGCGATAAGCAGACTGCGGTAAATGGTCTGCGCATACAGATCCCACATTTCCAGAAGCCAGCGAAAGGTCAGACCGCTTTGCAGCCCTTGGAAATAGTTGACGGTGAAACCGGCGAGCACTGACTGCAGGATGGGAATGGCCAGAAAAGCGCAGCAGAGCAGGGTGATGACCAGTTGAAGCCAGAAAAGGAAGCCCTTTTCAGAGAGCGTATGGTGCTGCATTTGGTTACCCCGCTGCTCCGACTGATTGTTCGCCGGCGGCCAGTCGTCCGAGGGCCAGAGCCAGCCAGGTGATGACGCCGAGCAGGATCGACAAGGCCGAAGCCATGGCAATGTTGGCGGAAAGGGTGAACTCCGTATAAATGGCAATGGGCAGCACGTCGATTTTCGCCGCCAGAGTAAAGGCCGTGCCAAAGGCGCCCATGGACGTGGCGAAACAGATGGAGCCGGTGGAGACCAATGCGGGCATCAGCTCGGGAATGATGATGTCACGAAGCCTCTGCCAGCCCGAAGCGCCCAGCGAACGGGCGGCCTCTTCCACATGGCGATCCAGCTTTTGCGCCGCTGCCATGACCGTGGTGACAACCCTGGGAATGGAAAAATAGAGGTAGCCCAGAAACAGTCCGAACAGCGAATATGCCAGAACGATCTTGTCTCCGGTAAGGGCTTTGCTGACATGCCCCACCAAACCCTGCCGACCGACCAGCAGAATGATCATGAAGCCGACCACCACGCCCGGAAATGCCAAAGGGAATGTGAGAATGGAAATGACCAGCGAATGTCCTGGAAAGGAGTTCCGGGCCAGAAATATTCCCACCGCACCAGCCAGGACGAGAGACACGGCTGTTACAGCTATGGAAAGACCAAGGGTCTGGCCCAGGCTGATGAGATACCTGGGTTCGCTCAAGGCTTTCCAATACAGGGACAGTCCGTCAGTCTGCACGGACAGCAGAAAGATTCGGGCCATGGGAAAGATAAAAAATGCGCTGAAGGTTGCCAGAAGCGGAGCTCCCAGGGCAGCCAGGTAGAGTGAGTTGGTCTTCATGCGTATTCCATAAAAATATCGGGGGGCTAGCCGCCCCCCGAGGGTAGTCATTTCATCAGTTAACGTACTTCGTTGTTATAGCGGTCGCGAAACGTCTCCTGACGTTCGGCCATTTTCTTGTAGTCCAGGGGCTTGGCCCGTTTGTATTCGCTGTCCGGCAGGAATTTGGAGGCGGCTTCAGCGGACAATTTTCCGCGTACGGGCTTCAGAAATGCGTTGGCCCAGACGGCCTGCCCCTTGTCGCTGAGAATGAAATCCAGAACCTTCTTGCCTTGTTCCGGATCCGGACAGTTCTTGACCAGGCTCATGACGTAGGGCACCACAATGGATCCTTCCGCGGGGATGATAAAGGCCACATTGGCCTTGTCCTTGTATCTGGCCCGGTAGGCGTTGAAATCATAATCAAAGAGAATGGGAATTTCTCCGGACAGTACGCGCGCGTAGGAGGTTTGCTTGGGAACGATGGGAGAGTTTTTCTGCAATTCCTTGAAGAAGTTGATGGCCGGATCAAAATTGTCCAGGCTGCCGCCCAGGGATTCGTTGACGGCCATGGCGCTGGCAAAGCCCACGAAAGCGCTGGTGGGGTCCAGATAGCCGATCATGCCCTTGTATTCGGGCTTCAACAGGTCCTTGAACGATGTGGGCACGGGACGGCCTTCCAACGCGTCCTTGTTGATGAACAGGCCGATGGTACCGAAATGGATGGTGAACCAGTTGCCGTCCGGATCTTTCAGGCCCGCAGGGATATCGTCCCAATGAGCCGGTTTATACGGCTGCACCACACCGGCTTCCTTGGCCTTGATGCCGAATGATACGCCGTAATAGGCCACATCGGCCACCGGGCTGTCCTTTTCCGCAATGAGCTGCGAGAGGGTCTGTCCGGAGTTTTTGTTGTCGTGGGGCATGCGTATGCCGGTTTCTTTTTCAATGGTGTCCAGCTGCGTTTTCCAGTCAGCCCATTCGGGAGGGCAATTGTAGCAGATGGCATGTTCTTCGGCCCGCACGGTCGTTGCTCCCAAAACAAGAGCAATACACATAAATAACACAATGGATGTAAACGTTTTCATCATTAACTCCCAAAAAAGATTGTTGTTGATACTCATGGTTGAAGCGTTTTTGGGGCTACGGACTCCCGGACGATCATACGCAGAGGGAGGAGTTCGTATACCGGCGTCTTGAGGTTGCCTTCCAACATGTCGATAAGCAGGGCCGCACTGCGCAAGCCCATATCGTAAAGGGGCTGCCGTACGGTGGTGAGAGCAGGCGAGACATGGGCGGACATGCTCGTATCGTCGAAACCGACCACGGAAACGTCGGCGGGCGTACGCAGTCCCAGGGCTTTGAGGCCTGCCATGGCGCCTACTGCCAACAAGTCATTGGAACAAAAGAGGGCGGTTGGAGCAGGGCGGGCGGCCATGATTTTGGTCACGGCCTGCCTGCATTCCGCCAGTGAAAAGGTGGTTTGCACGACCAGTTCGGGGGCGAATCCTGGACCTTCATTTTCGAGCACGTCCCTGTACCCCTGAAAACGGTGCAGGCTTCTGTCCGACAGAGCGAAATCTCCCGCGAGCATGGCGATTCGTGTGTGCCCCTGTTGCAAAAGGAAGCTGGTGGCCATGCGACCCCCGACAATGTTGTCCACGCCCACGGCGCTCAGGGGGCCGGATGTAATTCTGGAATAGAGGAGTACACAGGGGAATTGTTCTTTGCGGATTTCCTCAAGGGCTTTGTTGCTTAAATCCGAAGAAGTCAGAACAATACCTTCCACCTGGCGTTCGCGCAGGTTTCGCAGGAGGTGTTCTTCCTTATCTCCATTGTAATCGGTGTTGCCGATGATGACATGGTAGCCCAGTGGCGTGGCGTAATCCTGAATGCCCCGCAAAGACTCCGCAAATACCGGATTGGTGATGGTGGGCACGATGACTCCCAGTGTTTTCGAACGCTGGGTGACGAAACTTCTGGCAAGCGAATTGTAGCGGTAACTCAAAGCCTCCATGGCTTGAGCCACTTTTTCACGCGTTTCCGGCTGAACCAGATCGGGCGTATTGATACAGCGCGAAACTGTCGCCACGGAAACTCCTGCTCGCAAAGCAACGTCTTTGATTGTAGCCATATGTAAACGTTTTCATGCCTTTTTGTTTGATTAAGCATATCTAGGCAAATCCTGTGACGAGGTGATGGCATGCAATTGTCTTTTCGGTTCCGCGGATGTGACTTTTGAGAGTAGATGGAAGCATAGGGCGCCTGGAAGTAGTAATCAGTGCGGATAATTTTTGTTTTTTTTGCGCCGGGTTATAAGGAAGGTCAGGCCAGTGGCGGGGTCTGCGGCGGATGCTGCGGAAGGGGGGCGGTAAGTATTTTCCGTTTCCATTAATAATTTGACAGCAACGCCAAGGCCTTTTACAAAGTGGGATTCGCTTCAGTCGGCGCGCTGGCAACTATTTCACGCGCCTTCCTCTAAAATCGAAAAGAACGCACGGAGTATATGGATGTCCCGTTTCAATTTAGCACAGCGTCTTGCCGCTGTTCCTCCCTATTTGTTCGCGGAAATCGACCGGGTAAAAAATGAAGTCAAGGCGCGCGGCGTCGACATCATCAGCCTCGGCATCGGCGATCCGGATACGCCCACACCTGATTTCATCATCAATTCGCTCAAAGCAGCCTCGGAAGTACCGGTCAATCACCAGTATCCTTCCTACATCGGCATGCTTACCTTTCGTCAGGCTGTGGCCGACTGGTACAAAGAACGCTTTGATGTGGCTCTGGATCCTGCCAAGGAAGTGCTGACCCTGATCGGCTCCAAAGAGGGCATCGCTCATTTTCCTCTGGCTTTCGTGGATCCCGGGGATCTGGTTCTGGTTTGTCCTCCCTGTTATCCGGTGTACCCCATTGCCTCGGCTTTTGCCGGCGGCATTGTAGAAGAATTGCCGCTTCTCGAAGAGAATGGCTTTCTGCCTGATCTGGATGCTGTTTCCGCTGAAACCTGGGACAAGGCCAAAATCATTTTTGTCAACTATCCTGGTAATCCGACCGCGGCTTCGGCAACCAAGGCCTTTTTTGAAAAGCTCGTGGCCATTGCCAAGGCGCATAATGTGATCGTCGTGCATGACGCGGCGTACTCGGAAATTTATTATGATCCGGCCAACAAGCCGCTGAGCATTTTGGAAATTTCAGGCGCCAAAGACGTGGCCATCGAATTTCATTCCCTGTCCAAGACCTACAACATGACCGGCTGGCGTATCGGCATGGCCGTGGGCAACGAACAGCTGGTGATGGGACTGGGAAAAATCAAGGAAAACTGCGACTCCGGCGCTTTTCAGGCGGTTCAGGAAGCCGGCATTACAGCTCTTCGTGAAGGTGAAGCTTTCGCGGAGTCCCTGCGCGTAATGTACAAGGATCGTCGTGATGTTGTCATCAAGGCCCTGAAAAATATGGGTATCGGTTGTTTTGTCCCTGACGCGACCTTTTACATCTGGGCCAAAACTCCCAAAAATTACGGCAGTTCCGCAGAGTTCGTCACCAAGGTTCTGCAGGAAACCGGCGTCGTGCTTACACCTGGCAATGGTTTCGGCGCGCCTGGAGAAGGGTACTTCCGTATTTCCTTGACCGTTCCTTCGGAAAGGCTCGAGGAGGCGGTATCACGCATCGCCAAGCTGTAATTGCCTATGTCAGCCTGGGCTCCAATATCGGCGACAAAGAACAGAACCTGGCCAGTGCGCGCAGTCGCCTGGCTCAAGAGCCCGGAATAGACATACGCAAAGCTTCTGACACGTATCTTACCGAGCCCCAGGACCTGAAAGAGCAGCCATGGTTCTGCAATCAGGTCCTGGAGTTGGGATGTACGGACTGGAATCCGTACGATCTGCTGCGTTTTCTGTTGTCTGTGGAGACAGAACTGGGCAGAACCAGGTCCGGACCACGATTCGGCCCAAGGATCATTGATATTGATCTGCTTGCGTACGGTGATGATGAAATCCGTACGGAAGAGCTGCATATTCCGCATCCTCGGATGCGGAAAAGAGCCTTTGTCTTGGTGCCTTTGGCGGAAATTGCTCCAGAGTTCACTTTTTCGGACGGCGTCCGCATCTCGGATGCCTTGCGTTGCCTGCATTTTTCTGTGAAGGATGGAGTCATAAGCGATTAACCGTTTACTATATCAGGATTTTTGCCATGTTGAAATTTGTCATTCTTATTGTCTGCGGCTTCATACTGTATAAAATGTTCACAGGTGACAAAAAGCAGAAAATGAAAATGAAAAAAAAGGAAAATGATCACCTGAAAGCCACAGGCGAGCTGGTCAAAGATCCTGTCTGCGGAACCTTTGTTCCTCTGGATAGCGACATCCGGGTCAAGGATGGGGCAACCGTTCACAGGTTTTGCAGCTTTGAATGCCGTGACAAGTTCCTTAAACAAATCGAACAGCGCAAAAATATATCCGACTCCTGAGACTTTTTGATAGTTGATACTGTTTTTTATGGGCGTGTTGGCTCTGCTGTTCGCTTGTCTAATGCGCCCATAATGTAAATTATGTTAACTTTTATTTATCTCTGATTTGCCTTCGGTCTCTTCCAGGCCTTTTATTGATACATTCGCCGAGCTCTCTCTGCCCAGAACTCGAATATTCTGCAGCCGTTTTATTGCTCACTATGTTCGGTACTCCCAAAGATCATTCTTTGAGAGTTTTGGGGCTTTCCACGTCATCATCCGACCCGCCCAACATTCGTTGTAAATCTCCTGTCCGACCCTTTGGGTTTCATCTGCCAAACGCGGCTCAATCGCTTCCTCTGATTTTTCTTGACCCTTGATTCAAAAACGCGTTCTGTTTAAACGCATTGGATCAGTCGGCCAGACGCAACTCTATACTTCACTCACAATCTGAGAGGTTCCGGTTATGAACGAATTGAAGTCCGTCGATGGCGTGGAAATTCTTACTGTCATGGATAACTACATAGACGTCTTTCTTACCGACGATAATGACGTCAAGCGCTATCCTTTGTGGAATGAAGGTCATCTCAACCGGCCTCTGCTGGCGGAACACGGCCTGTGTCTGCTGATTACCATTCATGATGGAGATAAATCGCACAGAATACTGGTCGACTCTGGTTTTACCCCAGTGGGCTGTACGTACAACATTGATACCATGGGTTTGATGCAGCCCCTGGATGAGGTTGAAGCATTTGTCTTGAGTCACGGCCACTTCGACCATATTGGCTGCATTTATAAATTCTACGAATTGAATTATTTGCGCAAGAACACCCCGCTCTATCTGCATTCCGGGGCTTTTTCGGAAAGAGGCCTCAAGATGCCTTCCGGAGAACGCGTACGCCTGCCCCAGCTCTCCAGGAGGGATCTGGAAAGCCTTGGAGCGCGTATTGTCGAAAAGGATGATCCGTGCCTCATCTGCGACGATTGCTGTCTGCTTACCGGTGAAGTACCACGACGTTCGTTTGAAATCGGGTTTCCCATTGGCTGGCGGATGGAAAATGAAGAGGTCGTCCGCGATGATATTCCTGACGACCAGTCCCTGATATTTCGGGTCAAAGGCAAGGGCCTGGTTGTGGTTTTAGGCTGCGGTCACTCCGGCGTTGTAAATATTTTGAATCATGCCAAGGCATTGGCCCAATGTGAGGATATTTATCTGGTCATGGGCGGTTTCCATTTGACCGGAAAGATCTTTGAGAAGTTCGCGGATCAGACCATTGATGCGCTCCAGGAAATGGATCCCAAAGTGGTGATTCCTTCGCACTGTACGGGATTCAATTCCACCATGCGGTTCGCGCAACGTATGCCTGAGGCTTTTGTGCTCAACTCCGTGGGCACGACAGTCAAGGTTTTTGCCTGATTCTGCTGGCAGCCAGCTTTGTTTGTGTGTTCTGTTGGTGGATTTTGGGATCTGGTGATTTCTTTGTCGAGGCACTTTGAAAAGTTGTGATCGGGCACAGCCCTATTCATAAGCATGCAATAAATTCGAGAATAAGCATACGTATTCGAATCGCAATTTGCATTCGGATCTTCTCGAATTGAATTCGAATAAAATTCGAATTCAAGATAATTCGAGTTGTCTCGAAGTGTTTCTGGCGATACGAGAAATCTTCAACTATTTGCTTTTGTGAGTGAAAACCTGATCCCAGTCGTCCCCGACAGGCTGTTTGGAAAGCTGATCGCAGCGCTCCTCGTATAGGGATAAGAGCTTGCTGTCCGGATGCTGTTGGGAAAGCTTCCGGAAGATCTCATGGGCCTGCTCGAATTTTCGCTGTCTGTACAGAGTCAGGGCCTGCGCATAGCTTTCGAGTTCTTCCCGGCGTTCTTCGGCCTCTGAAAAGTCCATGGGAGTGAAAATGGTTATGGGCAGATTTTTGCCTTTTACTCTGACTTTGTCGATTTCCTGGAAGTAGAATTCTGCCTTGCAGGCATCGCGTACGGCGTCGCTGGCAATGATCTGGACGCCGTAGAATTTCGTCAGCCCTTCCAGTCGCGAGGTCAGATTCACATTGTCCCCGATGAGCGTGTAGTCCATCAGGTCTTCCGATCCCATGTTCCCCACACGCACCCTGCCCGTATGCAAACCAATACCGATACGCAGTGGCTCGCCGTAGTTTTTGATCAACTCGGGATTCATTTTCTGCAATTCTTCCAGCATGTGCATGGATGCGGCCAGAGCTTTGAGCGGATGCTGTTCCACGGCCAAGGGAGCGTTCCAGAAAGCCATGATGGCATCTCCCATGTATTTGTCCAGCGTACCCTCATATTGAATGATCAGGCGCGTCATGGGAGTCAGATAGGTACGCAGCAACTCACCGACCTGATGGGATGCCAGTTTCTCGCTCAGGGTGGTAAAACCCCTGATGTCCGAAAAGAAAATCGTCACATCGCGTTCTTCGCCGACCAGTGAGAGTTTTTCCGGGGATTTGATCAACTGTTCAACAACAGTCTTGGAAACATACTTTGAAAAAGCAGTATGATAAAAGCGTCTCCGCCCTTCTTCGCGCCAGAATTTGAACAAGGTAAGAATAGCGAAGTTGGTCGCCACGGTGATCAGCGGAATCAAAGGGGAGATGTAGAGGCCTTGCGAAAAGAAGAGCTGCAGCGTTCCCCAGAACATGCCCGCGCTGCAGACGGCCAGTGGCAGCAGCGACCAGAGTGCCGAAGTCCAGCTCAGGAGGAGCGTGGAAACCAGACCAATAACAAATATCAGGGCTGCTTCTGCGCCAAAAGCCCAGTCCGGCCGAAAAATGAAATCCCGACAGAGAATGTTGTCGATGACATTGGCGTGTACTTCGACTCCGGGAGAAATCTGATCCATGGGCGTGGCCCGCAAGTCTTTGAGGCCAGGGGCAGAAGTTCCGACCAGTACGATTTTATCCTTGAACGTGTCCTTGGGGAGACGGTCCAGCAAGACATCCGAAGCAGAATAATAGGGAAAGAAATGGCGCATGCCGCGGTAATTGATGAGCATTTGACCATGTTCGTCCAGGGGAATTCTGATATCGTCCAGAACAAAGGCGCTGATCCCCCCCCGTGAGATCTCCACAAGCCGTTGCTTTTGGCCGTATCCGGCCTCGATAAGGCTGGAAAGGGCCAGATTCGGGTAGAGCTCCCCTTTCCAGGAAATAATCAAAGGCGTACGGCGGATGATGCCGTCTTCGTCCGGCATGGAATTGAAAAAACCTTCATATTGTGCGGCCTGGTTGAGGATGGGCTCGTTGCAGATGACCGCAGGCGCCTGAAACAGGAAAGTGGATGCCGAAGGAGCTCCGGCCGAGCGCTTTTCCGAGGCCTGAAGGGGTTTGAGGTCCTCACAGATATCTTTGCTTTTTCTGGCGCTTTCAAAGTCGAATTGATAGCCCAGAACAAAGGGGCCGGATTTCAACGTGGCAGCCAGTACGGCGTCGTTGTTCCGGAACTCTGCGGGAATTCTTGAAAAATCCAGCTCGATATCGAAATCCTGGGCATAGTGCTGCTGCAGAATATCAAGCGACGTTCTGTCCGGTTCGGGAAAAACCACGTCCAGACTGACGCTGGTCGCACCCTGCTGCTGAATTTTTTGAAGAAGTCTGGCGATCATGTTTCGTGGCCAGGGCCACTGTCCCATTTCCGCGAGCGAGGCATCATCATAGTCCACGATGACGACTTTATTGGAGGTTCTTTCCGCCGGTTTGATGCGGACGAATTGATCATAGAGTTTGTTATCAAGAAAATGAAAAAAAGCCGGTTCGAATACGAACAACAGGCACATGGCAAGCGTAATGCCCAGGCCGGTGAATAAAAAAAACAGGCGCCCTTTCCTTGCCAGGGAGCGTACGCGGTGCAAAAAATTTCTGAATGAATGCATTAAGGATTCCTCTGGACTTTGCAGGAGCAGCGCACTTTTGTGGAGAGTTGCCAAGAGCCCCCACCCCCGTCGCCCGTTTTCGTATGAACAAGGCCCAGAAATAGCAGATCACTGAAAAAATGACAAAGAAAAAGCCGGTAATCACAGGAACATCACATCGTTATTCACTGGGGTTGCCGGTTATGGAGTCTGCAGGCGTATTCTTTTGCTGAAAGGGAGATAAAACAAGAAAAACAGCCAGCAAACAAAGGTACGCATAAAACGGCGACACGAGCAGTTGACGGGAGCTGATGAGGTAGGTCGAAACAAACCACAGCCCTGCTCCGTACAGCAAAATATACAACAAACGCCACCTGTGCTTCATAAAGGCGCAGCAAAGCGTCGTACATAATCCGGTCACCAGCAGAGCGATAAGCTCCGGGTTGAAATCTTTTTCCGCACTGTGCAGATAATCTCCCTGCAGCAGATTATCGGTCGCCGTGGCCTGAATCTCCACGCCCGGAACGTTTGTCCCCAGAGGCGTTGTCCGTAAATCAGCCAGCCCAGCCGCGGATGTTCCAATAAAAACGATTTTTTTGTTGAAAAAATCCTGCCTGCTGTTATGGTTGAGAATATCCAAAGCTGAGATATGGGGAAAGGTCTGGGCCCTTCCCCGGTAGTTGACGGTCATTTGCCCGTAGGAATCCACAGGGATTCTCAAGCTGGCAGAAGCAGTATCCTGTTTTTTCAGAACAAGTTGTTCAACGCCGTTTTGCGAGACGTGCAGATCCACTGGTGGATCTTCCAAGGCAAACAGCGCGGCAGCCAAGGCCAGACTGGGATACAATTTGCTTTGCCAGCCCATGAGCAACGGCACCTTGCGTATGACGCCGTCATTGTCCGGGAAGACATTGAGAAATCCTTCCGAGGCAGATGCGGTGGCAAGTTGGGGCAATGCGCAACTGATGGACCGGGCCGTCAAAATATTCAGAGTGATTTGGTGACTCCCTGGGGGGGCGATCAACGTAAGGCGCAACGGAAGCAACAGGCAGTCCGAAGCAGTGGCGCCTTCTTGTTCAGATCTAAACTGATATCCTAAAAGAGTTGGTGTTTTGGCCAGGCTTTTTGCCAGAATTGAATCATTGGTGTCGTTCAATCTGTCCGGTTCGGCAAAAAGCATATCCAGCACTACACAAAGCGGATTTTGAACGGCAATTGCGTCCACAAGAGCGGCAAGGGTCTTGCGCGGCCATGGCCATTGGCCCAATTCCTTGAGTGAGCGGTCGTCTATGTCCACTATGGTAATACGATCCGAGCGTAGCCCCGTGGCGGTGCTGCTTAAGAGGATATCATCGAGTTTATTCTGGAAGGAGTCCAGTACGTCAGGTCGGGCAGCGTATCCGTAGCAGACAATGCCTGTGGCCATCAGCCCCAGGAGTATCAGCATCAATGGTCGGAATAAACGTAATTTGAGGGACATGGATACTCCTCATGACTGATTATGGTGAAGATTCGCATTTTACGAGGCTAGAGAGACAGTTTTGCCCTATGCTTGCCTGTAAGGCAAATAATAGGAGGGAAGGCGCATTTTATATGACAATAATTGGGCCCGCATTTTGCATCAAGTAAGGTAAAGGAGGATGTTGTCATGCACACTGATTCTAATGAACAATACACGTTGCAAAAGCACCTTGAAACCAAAGGTGGCATTTGGCATCCTATTGATCCGGAAGATGTTTCTATTTCCAGACCCGCTTTGAAAGCCGTGCAAAAAGCCGCTCATGGCATCCTCTCAAAGATTATTCCCGAACCCCAATGGCAGGCCGTAAGTACGGCTGAATCCGTAGTTTTTCTGGGGCAGCATCTTTTTTGGGAAGAAGATAGTGGTATGCTCTACCTTTGTTCCATGTTTGGGGACCGAAAGATTTGTCTGAACGTTCCTGCGGGCCAGTGGAAAGTGAGAGAACCTGCTACTATTCAGTAATTTTATGATATATTGAAAAGATGGGGGATTCACCGCGGGACGAAACCCGGTTAATTTCAACTACGTTGGAATTAACCGGTTTTTTGCTTTTATTTGCCCTTTCGGCTTGGACGGATTCTTGATAGACAACTCAGCAGCGTTTGTTACATGGGGAGAGATGATGCATCTGTTTGTTATTGCGATCTTTTTTCTTTACATCTTGATTTCTGCAGGCTTCGCCTTTCTGACGTGTTTTTTGTTTGTCTATGATGAATCTGCAATGCACGGAAGAACGGCATTTTGCAAAAAGCATCATGGTGGCCCGTGGCGTACGCTCCTGCGCATCATTCCCAAGGCTTTTTTGAGCCAGTTGATTATTTTTCCAACGTATTTTTTGGGGATGCTTTCCATCATGCGGCATCCGATCAGACCCGGGGCAGACGATCCGGCCCCTGCTGCACCGATTCTGCTTGTCCACGGACTTTACCATACGCCCGCAGCCTGGCTGTTGTTTCTCTGGAGAGTGCGCAAGACTCGCTGGAACAATGTCTATACCCTGCGCTATTCCAGCAGCCGCAACGATCTTGCGAGCCTGCGCGAGTTGTTGATCCAGCGGATTCTTCAAGTCAGTTCGGAATCCGGAGAAAGCAAAATATTCGTGGTGGGTCACAGTCTTGGAGGACTTCTGGCACGCTCTATAGCCGGTGATCCGTGCTGCCGGGAGCGCTTGGCTGGTGTGGTAACCCTAGGAGCTCCCCACGGAGGCAGCAAACTCGCGGCTTTGGGGTTCGGGGCTTTGGCGCAAAGTATTCATCCCGAAAGTGATGAATTGTCCAGACTCCTGGCATTTGATGCCCCCCCTGAGGCGCCCTGCCTGAGCGTGTATTCTCCGGTGGACAACATGGTGCTCCCCAATGAAAATCTGCGCTTGGATTTGCCCGGATGGCAGGAACAGGAAACTCCTCCCATGTCCCATGTCTTTATGCTGTATTCCCGGGATGTTCATAATAGAGTGCTCTCTTTTCTGGAACATGTTCCTTTTTCCGGCACAAAAACATCCTGATTCAGCTTTGTTATCCCTCTTATTTTTTGTTGGTGCTGTCTTTTTTAGAAGATCCGTAATTTTTTTTAAACTGGAAAGGAAGTATTGTGAACGAGCTGCTTTGGATTGGTTTTATCATTATTGATTTGTCTCTCGCCCTGGCGATCTTCAGATTTTTCGGGCGAGGCGGATTATATGCCCTGATTGTTTTTGATCTTCTGCTTTGCAACATTCAGGTGCTCAAGACGGTTGAATTGTTCGGCCTTACGACGACGTTGGGTAATATCCTATACGCGAGTGTTTTCTTTGCAACGGACTTGCTCAGTGAATTTTACGGAAAAAAGAATGCCCAAAAAGGCGTTTATCTGGGATTCATTTCTCTATTGATGGCCACTCTCTATATGCAGCTGGCTCTGCAGTTCGTTCCGGCCGGCGATGACTTTGCCCAACCCCATTTGCTGGCCATTTTCAACTTTTTCCCCAGAATAGTCCTGGCCAGCCTGGCAGCCTATTTCGTCTCCCAGACGCACGATGTCTGGGCATATCATTACTGGCACGAACGGACCAATGGCCGTCATCTCTGGCTGCGAAACAATGCCAGCACTTTTGTCAGCCAATTGCTGGATTCGGTTATTTTCTGCGCCGTCGCCTTTATCGGAGTTTTTTCATGGCCGGTCTGGTGGGAAGTTTTGCTGAGCACCTATATCCTGAAACTCTTCGTGGCCCTTATGGATACGCCCTTCATTTATCTTGCCCGGCGTTTTTATTGTAAGGACTCGTAATTTTGTATGACGATTCGCGGTGGGATGTGGCCTCCAGCTAAGACGAAACAACCTCAAGAGATCTGTTCTCCTTGAAACGAGGCCATCCCATCTTTATTCAATCGCCTTTCTCCCAATAATCGCTTTTTTTGTCTGCGGCTTCTGACAATCTCCCAAGATACTTTTGTGGAACGCCTTATCTCTGATCCTGGTCAGGATTTGCCGGGACATGATCTTGCCACGTTACTTCCCTCCCCGGACTTCATTGTCTTCTTTTGGCTCCATTTCTTCTTCTGCTTTTTTTAGTAGATTATAACTCATTTACTAAGTGCCATTATACTACTGTTATTACAAAGCAGCTTAGCGTGTAATATAACACTTACTTTGTGTAAGAATAATATGTATTTATTTTTTTATTAACCAGCTCTTTTTATGGAAAAATAAAATAAATAAACCAAATATATTATTTTTTTTAAACTTTTTTTTACATGTTAATATTGGAATATAAACATTACTTTTTTAATATAGGGCACTGGTTTTTTTGATTATTTTTTAAAATAACTCTAAAAAATGAAATAGTTATGATGAATATCAAAAAAAATAAATGCATATATTTACATAGACAAACTGTTGCACATTGTTTTTCTTCAGCTTAAGATGTTGCTATTCTGTAACCTTCCGTAGAATGGGATCATTTCTCTGATAGCTCAAGCACCCTTCTGCGTATCAGGTTATTGCTATGCTGTTTTACACCCATGGAAGCATATTTTCGTTGATGAGTAGGCAGATGTTGCTTTCGAAGAACTTCTTTCTGACTGATTCGATTGCAAAGAACTTTGCATATTTTTTAAGATATTCATGTAAAACTATTTTATAATTCTGAATATGTTAAAAAAATGCAATGATTATCTGGAAATAATTCACTGTAAACATAATGTTATTTTTATAGTGCAAAAATTTCCTGATAATGAAAACAGAGGCTGTTGGATAATACTATTCTGATACCTATTGCGGAGGGGTCGCTATGCATCTAAAGTCAATTCAACTGAAAATTGCTATTCTGGCGGGAATTTTCCTTGTAATAACTGCAGGAATACTGGTTGTATTCGGTTTGATTTCTTCCGATAAAACTCGAACTTTCATTTCTCAGAACGTCGACTCTCTTTCACAAAAAAATGCACAAAAACTGTTGGGAACTCTTGCACAAGCCCAGGCTGCAATAATTCAGAGCCATCTTCAGGACAACCTGGATACGGCAAGAACAATGGCCAAAGTTTTCGAGGTTGTGCGTACGCATGAAAAAACGCATGCCGAAAAAGAAGGAAGAGAGAATACCTTTCGCGAACTGGTCAATTCCGTCCTTATCAACGTGGTCAAAAGCAATCCCAACTATCTTGGTGCCTATTCCGCCTGGGAACCCAATGCCCCGGACGGCAATGATGCTGACTTCGCCGGCAAGAGTAAGAGCGGCCATGACCCGGACGGCCGCTTGCTGGCCTACTGGAACAGAGGCAAGGATGGAAACATGGCGGTTCAGGTGCTCGTAGGCTCGGACAATGCCGATGTATTTTTCAACGGCGTACCCAAAGGAGGCTGTTATCTTGGCCCGAAAAATACGGGCCGCGAACTGGTCCTAGACCCCATTCCCTATGAGGTTCAGGGGCAGCAGGAATGGTTGACCACCATTTGCGCACCTATCCAGGAAGATGGCAAATTTCTGGGCGTGGCCGGAACGGATTTGCGCAATACCTTCATGCAGGAGCTGTCCGTCAGAGTGGATAACGATCTTTATGAAGGCAAGGGCGATGTTCTGGTGATCAGTTACCAGGGCATAATCGTGGCCAGCAGCAAATATCCGAAAGATATAGGACAGCCCTTGAAGTCTCTGTTCCCATCGACCTGGCAGGATATCATCTCCATGGTGCAGTCCGGGAAATCTCTGGTGGATACGAACCAGGACGGCACTTTGATGCGGGCCTTTGCTCCGGTTCATCTGGGGCGTACGGAGAAACCCTGGAGCATTCTCATCCGTGTTCCGCCGGAAGTCGTAATGGCGGAATCCAGGGCTCTGGAAGCAGCCATGGACGCACGCTCCAAGGAAACAGGCTACTGGCAGATGGGAACAGGAGCAGTTGTCACCTTGCTGGCCATGATTTTTATCTGGTTCTTTTCCGGAACATTGGTACGACCGCTTAGAGCTGCCGCAGGGTATGCGGAAAAAGTGGCCCAGGGGGATTTCTCTCAGCAACTTGATATCAAACAGGAAGACGAGATTGGCACTTTGGCCACCGCTTTGAAGACCATGGTCGGCAACCTTGAAGAGATGATTTCACAGGCCGAGGAAAAAAGCCAGGAGGCCGCCAGGGAAGCCGAACAGGCCAGAAAAGCGATGGATGAAGCCGAAAAGGCCCGTGCCGCTGCGGCTCAAGCCTCCCGTCAGGGAATGCTGGAAGCAGCTCAAAAGCTGGAAGCAGTTGTGGAGCGGGTGACCTCCGCATCCGAAGAACTTTCCACCCAGGTCGAACAATCCCGCAATGGAGCTGAATTACAGAGAAAACACTCTGGAGAAAGTGCCGAATCCATGGAAGAAATGAATTCTGCGGTTTTGGAAGTGGCTCAGAGGGCTTCTGAAACAGCGGCAAGTTCGGACAATGCCAAAAGCAAGGCGCAGGAAGGGTCCGAGGTGGTCCATCAGGTGGTGGACGCCATCAATATGGTGCAGAATCAGACAGAAAGTCTGAAAAAGAATATGAACACTCTTGGTTCACAGGCGCAGGAAATCGGTCAGATCATCAATGTTATTACCGATATCGCCGACCAGACCAATTTGCTGGCACTGAACGCTGCCATCGAAGCCGCGCGGGCTGGCGAGGCCGGACGCGGATTTGCCGTAGTGGCTGACGAGGTTCGCAAGCTTGCGGAAAAAACCATGTCCGCCACCACGGAAGTAAGCCAGGCCATTCAAGCCATCCAGGCAGGCGCCAGTACCAGCCTGGAGGGAATGGACAAGGCCGCTGAAGCCGTGAACCAGGCCACCGGACTTGCAGAAAGGTCCGGCACCGTGCTTGAAGAAATCGTGCGTATTGTGGAAACATCCGCAGACCAGGTCCGAACCATTGCTTCCGCATCCGAGCAACAATCCGAGGCTAGTGAGAAAATGACCAAGGCCATCGATGAAATCAACATCATCTCTGTTGATACCGCCGAAGCAATGGCCCAGTCTTCCCTGGCTTTTGTGGAATTGTCGGAGCAAGCTCAGACCCTTCAGACCTTGATCAACGAATTGAAAGGCATGTAACAAGCGCTTTCCAAAAGGCATCTGAAAAAGGCACGTACTGCTTGTCCAAATAGTACGTGCCTTTTTGTGTGCAAAAAATGTAGTAAAAAGTTAATGTATGGGATTAACCTTTTATGCAGATCAAGGGACGGAGTTCGGCCACTTCCTTTGCCAGGCCTTTGGCAACAACGGTTTGCACAACCAGGTTCACATCCTTGTAAGCTCCGGGAGCCTCTTCAGCCACGGCGCGCAGATTGCCTGCGCGCAGCAGGATTCCCTGATGTTCGAGACCGGAGAGGACATCGCGTCCGCAATGGATCTTTTGGGCCTGGCTGCGACTCATGGCCCTGCCCGCGCCATGGTTTGCGGATGAAAAACCGCCCTTTTCCCCCGTACCGCATCCTGCCAGAATCGAGGAGCTGGTCCCCATGCTGCTGCCCACAAGAACCGGCTGGCCAACGGATCTGTACTCTTCCGGCAGGTCCTGGTGTCCCGGACCAAAAGCCCGGGTTGCCCCTTTGCGGTGAATGAATAGTTTTACGGGCTTTCCTTCCAGCGAATGTTTTTCTTCTTTGCAGGTGTTGTGGGAGACATCATAAAGCAGCCGAAGATCAGCCTGCGGGAGTACCCTGGCGAAAGCCTCACGTACGCGGTGCGTCAGAATCTGGCGGTTGGCCAGGGCACAATTGATGCCCGCCCGCATTGCCCCTAGATACGCCTGTCCCAGGTCCGAGCGTATCGGCGCACAGGCAAGCTCGGGATCGCGGAGCTTCAGGCCATGTTTACCCGTCTGCTCGAGCATTCGAGCCAGGTAGTCCGTGCCTATCTGGTGTCCGAGGCCACGGGATCCGCAATGTATGCTCACCACCACATCTCCCTGCCGCAGTCCATAGGCGTCCGCCGCATGACTGTCGCATATCCGGCTGATTTCCTGAACTTCGAGATAATGATTGCCCGAGCCCAGGCTGCCCATTTCAGCCATCTGGCGCTCCTTGGCCCCGGAAGAAACCATTTCTGGCAATGCCCCGTACATGGTGCCGCCCTCTTCGGTCATCAGCAGATCTTCCTTGAGCCCGAAACCTTGGCCCACGGCCCATCGCGCTCCACCTGAAAGCATATCCTCCATTTGGCCGGCATCAAGACGCAGCTCCCCTTTGCTGCCAACTCCTGCTGGGATGAGGGCCTGCAAGGTGTCCGCAAGCAGATGCTGAACGCGCAGAACCTGCTCCCTGTCGCATCCCGTCAACAACGTACGCACTCCGCAGGCAATGTCGAATCCCACGCCCCCGGCCGAAACTACCCCGCCTTTGCCCGGATCAAAGGCGGCAACTCCACCGATGGGGAACCCGTAGCCCGCATGAGCGTCTGGCATGACATAGCTGGCCGAGACAATACCAGGCAACGAGGCGACATTGGCCGCCTGCTGCATCACTCGGGCTTCAATAGCAACGACAATGCTTTTGGATGCAAAAATTCGTACCGGAACCAGCATGCTTTCTCTGGGGGGAATTTCCCACTCGTTGTCGCTGATCCGGTTGATTTCCAGACCTCTGATGGGGGAAGAAACAACCGTTTTTCCCCTGACTTTTTTATTGTGTTTGGCCATGGAGACAATTCTCATCGAATGATTCTGGTTAATGAACTTTTTGTGCTTAATAACAGCTAATGATTTTATTATAATTGTACACAAGGAAAAGATATAAAGTAAATCATACAATTAAATTTTATTTATAATATATTTAAAAAAAATCTACAGATAAAAAAACATCAATAACTTGATTGAGTTGGATATTTGTGTATACTTAATAATCACTTTTGAGTGCTAACTGCATTTACATTTGCTCTGATAGGGACGTTTCTCTGATTTTTATCCATCAGGATTTGTATCAGGGGACACTGTGAAAGTTTACAAGATGAGGGGAAAAAATGCGGCAGAATCTTGTTTTACTTTTTGTTCTTGTTTTTGCGCTTTGCGCATGCGGTACGCACAGGACAACGCAGACGTTACAGGTATCCGAGCCCCCCGTCATCGAAAAGATTTCTGCAGTCACACCAGTTGCCACATCATCTCCGTCCAGCTCAACAGAGGAATTTAGCCTCGTACTGCCGTTGCCCGCAAGTACCGAGTACGACAAGGTTGCGACCGAACTGGATGCCTATAAGCCTTTGTTCGCAGGTGTCATGAGAACAGAGCCGGACGTACGCCTGCGTATCACTGCCCATACGGCTCTGCTGCATTCAGCCAAGGAAAGTATGACTCGTTCGGAACGGATCGCGGACGCGGTGAAAAAGTATCTGCTGGCCGATACGGGGATCGATCCTTCGAGAATACAAATTCTGCCGCGGGGTGCTGAAGCTCCCTTGTTCGCCAATTCATCCGCCTATGGCCGTGCAAGAAACAACCGCATGGAATTGACCCTTGAGAACATTTCAAAATCCGTTCAAAAATCTGGTGCGGCCCCTGAAATAGTCCCTGCCGGGCAACCCGAGGCTTCTGCGTACTCCATTGAGTCCCCCGAGCCCCTTGCCGTTTCCTCGGAAGTGCTGACCAGAACCTATACTTTCAGATTCGCATCCGGTCATTCCGGTCTGAATAGCGACATGCTGCAACAGGCCGAGAGCCTGTCTTCGTTTTTAAAGGCAAACCCCGGGGTCAAGGCTGTAATCGTTGGCCATACGGACAATGTCGGCCGCGCGGACAACAATCAGCGGCTTTCTTATCAACGCGGACTGGAACTGCAGATTACCCTGCTCACCAAATTCGGCATTCCTGCGGAGCGTACGGAAGTGAGAGGAGCTGGTGAAGACAGGCCCATTGCGGACAACCGTACGGCCCTGGGCAGGAGCTTGAATCGCCGCGTAGAAGTTTCCATGTTGCCCTACAAGCCTGTGCTGCGCTTTGCTGAAATTCCATCCCGGTCAGTGATTCCTGGGGAATCAGCCGCACCAGTTGCCCGGAAAAACGCGCCCCCCCCTGCTCCCGCGTACGCGCAAGTGGCCACAGTTACGGATTATCGGCAACGACTCGAACGGCTTGCCAAGCTCTATGGGGCTCGTGAGGTGATTTATTCCGGTGGGGTCCGGTACGTGCCCTTGCAGTCCGCCGGGAGCATCAGGAATTATCGCGTGGAAATCAGCGTAAGCAAGTGCACGCTGTGGCTATACCGTATCCTGCCTGATGGGAGTAAGCTTTTGGTACGCCCTTACAAGGTGGCTACGGCCAAAAGGGGCACCCCCTATCCGCAAGGCTCCGGATACGTTACCGCCATCGACTATGATCCGTGGTGGTTTCCTACCGCCCGTATGGTGCGCCAAGCCGCAGCAAAGGGACGGAGATTGGAACCTGTGCCTCCGGGGAACAACAGCAATCCGATGGGAGCATTCAAGATTTATCTTTCCCATGCCAACAACGGGGGCTCTTTCAGGATCCACGGGACCAACAAGCCGTCCTTGATTGGTCAGCGGGTTTCGCAGGGCTGCATCAGAATGACCAACAATGACGGACTCGAACTGGCCCGAACCATCAAACCCGGAACGGAAGTCGTCGTGTACGAATAACGGCGGGACTGGCCCGGATCAGAGAATTTGTTCCAGTTGGCGCAGATTTTCTTTGCGCCCGATGGCCAGAAGGGTCACACCCGCTTCGATGACGGTTTGCGGGGGCGGATTGTAAAGCATTTCACCATTGAGCTGCTTGATGGCCACAATGATCAGGTTGAAACGGGGGCGGATCTGGGATTGGATCAGATCCTTTTCAACCAGTTCTGATTTTCCTCCAACCACGAGTTCTTCGAGCTGCAGGTCGATGCCTCCGCGCATGGCCAGTTCCAGAAAGGAAATCACTGCAGGCCGCAGCACGGACTGAGCCATACGTACGCCGCCAATGGTATGCGGCATGACCACCCTGTCGGCGCCGGCAAGTTCGAGCCTGTGGATATGGCGAGAATCGTCACAGCGGGCGATAATCAGAATGTCGGCTTTGACCTGGCGGGCCGTGAGCACCACGTATACATTTGATGCCTCACGATCCAGTGTGGTCACAAGGGAACGGGCTCGGTCGAGCCCTGCTGCCAGCAGCACCTGGTCGGAAGTGGCATCTCCCTGCACGTAGAGAATTTCCTCGTCTTCCAGCTCCAGTATCAGGTCTTCATTTTGTTCGATCACCACCACCGGAAGACCTTCTTCCTTGATTTCCTTGGCCACGATGGAACCGATCCGGCCATATCCGCAGACAATGAAATGATCTTTGAGTCGGTCGATTTTGTGCTGCATGTGTTTTCTCCCAAGTATGTGGTGCAGGCGGCCTTCCACCACGAGTTGCGCAATGGTACCGGCTATGAACATGAACGTGCCCACACCCACGAGAATCAGTGCGGAGGTAAAGAGACGCCCGGCACGGCTCAATTCGTGAACTTCCTGAAAGCCTACGGTTGAGAGCGTAATCATGGACATGTAAAAGCTGTCCCAGAAATCCCAACCTTCCAGGTACATGTAGCCGAAAGAGGAACCGAACAGAATAAGCAGCAGGCCGATGATACCGATGGTCAACGGCAGGAATGAGCCCATTCTGCTTTCCAGGGCATGCAGTTTGATACGGGGGCGTTTCATAACGTCCTCAGGATGCGGCGATCAGTTGTTCCCGCAGTACTTTGATGCGGTCCCGCAACTCCGCTGCGCGCTCGAACTCCAACTCCTTGGCAGCGTCTCGCATCTGTTTTTCCAGTTTTTTGATTTCCTTTCCAATCAGCTCCGGGTCGCTGAGATAAGCGGCGTGTTCTTCGTTTCTCACGCCTTTCCCGCCATACGCAGGAGACTGTTCCGCGGCATCCGCGTACGTTGCCGCTATTTTTGTCTGCGAGTAGATACTTTCCAGGATGTTGGTCATATCCTTGCGTACGGACATGGGTGTAATACCATGTTCTTCATTATGCGCCAGCTGTTTTTCTCGACGCCGCTGGGTCTCCTCCATGGCTTCACGCATGGAGCGCGTTTCCTTGTCCGCGTAAAGCAGAACCTGTCCCTGAACATTGCGTGCGGCTCGTCCGAATGTCTGGATCAATGATCTGGCCGAACGCAGGAAGCCCTCCTTATCGGCATCCAGGATGGCCACCAGAGACACCTCAGGGATATCCAGGCCTTCTCGCAGCAGATTGATGCCGACCAGCGTAAAGAATTCGCCTTTTCGCAAAGACTGGATAATGGCCACCCGCTCGAGCGTATCGATGTCCGAGTGGAGATAACGCGCCGGATGACCCATATTGTTAAAGTATTCGGTTAAGTCTTCAGCCATGCGCTTGGTCAGGGTGGTAACCAGAACCCGTTCGTTTTTTGCCTGTCTTTTTTTGCATTCCGCGAGCAGGTCGTCCACCTGTCCCTTTGTCGGGCGGATTTCAATCTGCGGATCCACCAGCCCTGTGGGGCGGATGATCTGCTCCACTATCAAGCCCTGCGCACGCTCCAGCTCCCAGGGGCCCGGCGTGGCGGATACGTATACGGCCTGGTTGATGCGTTCGAGGAATTCCTCAAAGCGCAGCGGCCGGTTATCCAGTGCGGATGGCAGGCGGAAACCGTAATCCACCAGCGTGGACTTGCGCGAGCGGTCTCCATTGAACATGCCCCCGACCTGGGGAATGGTGATATGGGATTCATCCACGAAAATGACGAAGTCATCCGGGAAGTAATCCAGCAGACAGGCTGGTGGCTGTCCGGGCGAACGTTTGTCCAGGTGCATGGAATAATTTTCAATACCCGTACAGTATCCGAGCTGCTCGATCATCTCCAGATCCATCATGGTCCGTTGCTCGAGCCGCTGCATCTCCACCAGCTGGTTGTTGTCCTGAAAGTAGTTCAGCCGATCGTGCAGTTCGACACGGATGTCTTCAATGGCCCGCTGCAGGTTGTCCTGGTCGGAAACATAGTGGCTGGCAGGGAAGATGACGGTTTTGCTCAGTTCCCCGAGCATTTCCCCGGTTAACGGATCAACCTCGAACATACGCTCGATTTCATCGCCGAAGAACTCCAGGCGAATGGCGCGTTGATGATGATAGGCCGGGATGACCTCCACCACATCGCCCCGAACCCGGAACGTACCGCGGTGAAAATCGTACTCGTTCCGTTCGTACTGCACTTCCACCAGGCGTTTGAGAAGCGCATCCTGCGAAAGCTGCTGCCCCACTTCAACGGGGATGACCAGTTTGGCGTAATATTCCGGCGAACCCAGACCATAGATGCAGGAAACAGAGGCAACGATCAATACGTCGCGTCTGGTCAGCAAGGCGTGGGTAGCCGCATGGCGCAGCTTGTCGATGTCGTCGTTTATGGAACTGTCTTTTTCAATATAAGTGTCCGACTGCGGTACGTATGCCTCCGGCTGATAGTAATCGTAATAACTGACGAAGTATTCAACGGCATTATGAGGAAACAGTCCGCGGAATTCATTATACAGCTGGGCGGCAAGTGTTTTGTTGGGTGCCAGAACCAGAGCCGGTCGCTGGCATGCTGCCACCACCTGGGCCATAGTATAGGTTTTTCCCGATCCGGTGACACCCAGCAGAACCTGGTCCTTCACTCCCTGATTGATATTTGTAGCCAGTTGGCTTATGGCCTCTGGCTGGTCCCCTGTGGGTTGAAATGGGCTTTCAATTTGAAAAAGAGTACTCATGGAATCCCTTGTTGCGTCTGATGGAACACTTTCGGCATGAGGGTATGTGACTTGCCAAAGCCGGAAGCTGTCCGTATTGTTCGTGCAACACCTTATACCGAATGCTGAACGCGCCGTCGACCATCGGCGTTTCTAAGGAGGAAATCGAATGGAAGTCAAAATTGCTGTCCCAGGGCATGCCTTGCCAGTGGACCGCGCTTGGGTGGTAACCATGGTCATAAAAAGTTTCAAGGGCCGCAAGAACGTGGATATCCACCTGTTTCGTACGGGCTATGATGCGGAAGCCGAAGGCCAGGACCCCAAGTATGACTGGGATGTGCTCATTGGAGATCCCATGCATCCCGATATGGATCTTGATCCGCTGAAAACACGTTTGACCGTCTTTGAGTCCTTCACCCTCGAAGAGCGCGATCAGTTGATCGAATATCTCAAGGAACGTTATGACGAGCGCCTTGCTTCAATAATTGCCGGACCGCTTGATCTGCCCATCCCTCTTGGATTGCCGCCGCTATCGAGCATTCCCGAAGGAAAAACCCTGGGATTTATTCGTTTTGAAAAAATTCCCAACTACACCCTTCCCTTTACTGTTCACGGTTTTTACGACCTCTCGCAGCACGAACCGTTGGTGTAGGGATAACATGCCTTCAAGGCCCGGATATTTTCCGGGCCTTTTTTTACGTCCTACCTGATTTTCTTTTTATCAATCAGCAAAATTTTAGTTCTTGCTTGAAGCAGATTTTTCATGCTGTATCTTTGTCTTGCTTTTGCTCTCTTGTTCCGCATTATAAACTCTCTGCGGTATTACCGATGCTCACTCATATATCAATAGAAATAATTATATTGTCAGAGTGACTACAATAATTATATGTAGACTATATAAGATGTCCACGAGAAAGGGATATCCTACAAAAATACTATTATCGGGGGAGATTGTGAAAAACTGGAACATACATAAAAAACTACTGATACTTTTTTTTATTTCCGCATTTGCAGCAATTATTATTTTTTCCGCTGGTATGTACTCCTCAAATCAACTTGCTGATGCTGGTGCAAATGTATCACAAAAAATAATGCTGGATGGCGAAAAAGATAAAATAAAGACAGCAACAGATTCCATCGCCAGTGCATTGGCAGTTTCTTTAAAAGGGATAAAGGACAGTGACAAACAAATTGAGATATTGCGTAAGTCCATTAAGGATTATTTTTTCGAGGCAGATAAATCCGGATACTATTTTGCTTATAAAGGAACAGTCAATGTAGCTCATGCGGCGAAACCTGAACTTCAGGGCAAGGACTTGAAGGATCTCAAGGGCACTGACGGAGTTTACAGCATTCGCGAACTCAATGAACTGGCGCATGCCGGAGGGGATTTTCTGTATTTCACCTTTGACAAACCAGGAAAAGGCATTCAACCCAAACTGGGATATGCCACGATGATCCCGGGAACGGACTACTGGATCGGTACGGGAATATATATCGACAACATTGAAGACGAATCCGCAGCCATTGCCGCGACCATGCACGAAAAAAGCAGCAAAATGATGATCCTTGAAGGCATCATTTTTGTTGTGCTCTTTTTCCTGCTGCTTTTGCCCATGAGCCTGATGATCTCCCGGGGCATTGTCCACCCCATACGCGAAACCACGGAAGCCGCTGAAAGTATCGCAGCCGGAAACTTCGACATTACCCTGCAGGCTAACGGCAAGGATGAAGTAAGCCTTCTGCAAAAAGCCCTGAACTCCATGGCTGCAGAATTGCGGGATATGGTCCGGGATTTGTCACAAAAAGAGCAGCAAGCATCTTCAAAAGCCGAAGAGGCCCGGCAGGCCATGAAACAGGTGCAGTCCGCCAAAGAAGAAGCTGATCGCAAGACCGGCGACCTGATGCTGGCTGCTGACGAACTCGAGTCAGTGGTTTCCATCCTCTCAAGTTCGTCGGAAGAACTCTCGGCGCAGATCGAACAGTCCAGCCATGGGGCTGAAATCCAGTCCTCCCGTGTGTCCGAATCAGCGACGTCCATGGAGCAAATGGAGGCCATTGTCCTGGAAGTTGCCCAGAATGCGGCGCAGGCTGCTGAAACCGCGGATGAAACAAAGGTGAAAGCCCAGGAAGGCGCGGCTGTGGTTAAAAGCGCAATCAATGGAATAGAGGCGGTGCACAAACAATTCACCACCATCAAAAATGATATTGATCAGTTGGGACAGCAGGCCCAGAGTATCGGCCAGATTATGGATGTTATCTCTGACATAGCCGATCAGACCAACCTGCTGGCTCTGAATGCGGCCATCGAAGCCGCTCGTGCCGGCGAAGCAGGACGCGGGTTCGCCGTGGTCGCAGATGAAGTCCGCAAACTTGCTGAAAAAACCATGTCCGCCACAAAAGAAGTCGGCCAGGCGATCAGTGATATTCAGGAAGGAACCAGGCGAAACATAGAGAGTGTCGAGCAGTCGGTTGTCACCATTCAGAAAACAACGGAACTTGCGGACCAGTCCGGCAGATCTCTGGAAGCCATCGTGGCCATGGTGGATTCCACCACCGACCAGGTACGGTCCATCGCCACCGCTGCCGAAGAGCAATCTTCCGCCAGTAGCGAAATCAATCGCAATATCGCCGAGATCAATCAGATCTCCATGGAAACAGCAACAACCATGCGGGAATCCTCAGATGCTGTTGTGCAGCTTTCACAGCAAGCCATGGTGATCAAAGGCCTCATTGACAAAATGAAGAGTGAATAATCCTGCCAGGGGTTTCGATTCTTACGCAAAAAAACAGGCTGCAGTCATGCGGCCTGTTTTTTTGCGTATCATAAGGTGGTCAAAATATTCCATGTAACGGACAAAATATGCAATTGAACGAAGCCTGTGGAACCAGAAATGATACCGCACCTGCTTGCTTCATTGACCACCTGTGCGTATCCTCCGGGAAGGAGGATGTCTCATGTCATCTCAACTTAATGAAACCTCAGTCTCCCTGATGCATGATGCGTCGGGCTGGCTTTTATGTTCGGATGTATTTGTTTCAGACCGGCCTGGCGAAGTCGCTGGGCTGTCATCTGTTTTCGGCAGCAAAGGCGCCACGATCGAACATTTCTTTTTCAACAGATCCGAGGATCCGCACCGCGTCCGCCTGGCCGTTCGTTGCAAAAGCGCGGCCCATGGGGGAGAACTTGCGGATTCTTTGCTGCAGCACGGACGTTTCACCCATCCTGAAACGAATGGCGAAAGCAACTGCCGTGTTGTCGATCCGGCCGGATTGTTGCAAATCAAGGTGTCTCTTGAAGACAAGCCCGGCACCCTGGCCCGATTTGGTGAAATTCTGAAAAAATACGACGCCAATGTCATTCATCTGGAGTTCGACAAAAAGGAAACAGCAGGTATCGCCCAGGTGTCGCTGGCTACACCGGTGCCCGAAATGCTGGAACTTCTGCTGCAGCATCTGACCCGGGATGACTTTCATTTTACAGTGGCCTGGCACGGCGACGGCGATTCCATAGATGCGATAATCGGGCTGAACCAGGTGGAAACCTTTTTGTTCAAGCTGCGGGCCATATTGCCTCAGGACAAGATCGACGAGCTTTCCGAACTTTTGCATACGTCCGATGAAATGCGCCAGGCCCTGTTCGATTTCCGGCGCGAAGCCGGTGAGAATGAAGACTCCATGGCCACTTCAGAGGTTTTCAGTCATATCCTGCATCTGGCCGCTGCTTCCCTTGGCAAGCTCGGACAGAATTTCAGCCTGCAACTCACAGGTCCGCTCCGTCTGACCCCGCAGGTATCCATGTACATGCTGGCCTGCCCGACGGGCGCCAACTCCTTTCTGTTGCGTACGGATGCCGATTCTACCCTCATTGACTCCAGTTACGGGCTGTATTTTCCGGATGTCGTCCAGTGGCTCTCCGGCCATGCCATTGATCCGTCGCGGATTACACGCATCGCGTTGACCCACGCCGATGCGGATCACGCGGGATGGGCCTCTCCCATGCAGGAAACCTACGGTACGGAAGTCTTCATGCACCCGGACAGCCTGGGCATTTTCGAGCATCAGAACCGGGCATATGGCAGCGATACGCAGCTCATGGCTCTGAACAGCGCCTATACGCGCCTGATCAACCGGTTGACCGAATTGTCCACACCCAAAAAAATCACCCCGTACCCCCCCTCCTCGTCCGCTATCAGTCAACGTGGCGCCTTTAAAGTCATAGGTGAATTCCAGGTGGCTGACCTGCATTTTGAAATTCTGGAAAGCCACGGAGGCCATGTTCCCGCTCAGATTTTTCTGCTCGAACCGGAGTACGGCCTGTTCTTCTGCGGGGATTATCTCATTGACGTGCCCAGTCTCTCGGATCGTACAAAATCCACGTTGTCCATAGCGCGCTATCTGATGACCAGCACCAACAGCGACAGCCGCTTGTTCGGCAAGGAAATGCGCGCCTTGAAGGATTTGTTGCGTGAGATACAGGCTCACATTGCGGACAAGGGCCGCACGGTGATGATTTTTCCCGGGCATGGGGAATTTTACCGTATCAGCGAGACTGACTGGCTGTAGGCGAATAGGCTTGAATAAACGTAAAAAAGCCGCCCGAAGGCGGCTTTTTGTGCGCTAATGAACAACTGAGGTCAGACCGCAGTTGCTTTGGCTTCCTCGATTTCCTCTTTGGGAACGAGAGCCAGCAGAATGGGGCTGGCCACGAAAACCGAGGAATACGTTCCAACGCCAATGCCGATGAGCAGAGCAAAGGCGAAGTCGTGAATGACACCGCCGCCGAAGAAGAAGAGACACAGCACAACCAGCAAGGTTGTAAACGAGGTCATGATCGTTCTGCTCAGAGTCTGGTTGACGCTGGAGTTGATGATCTCGCCGAAGGTCAGTTTCTTGTTCAGCTTGGAGCGCAGATTTTCACGAATCCGGTCAAAAACGATGATCGTATCGTTGAGCGAGTAACCAATGATGGTCAGCAAGGCGGCAACGATGGTCAGATCGAATTCCTTGTTCAGTAGTGAGAATACGCCCACGGTTATGAGCACGTCGTGTATCAACGCCACAACCGCACCGAGCGCATAGTTGAGTTTCAGATACCAGCACAGGGCCAGAGAGACGAGCATGGCCGCTATGGTCAGATAACTGATACTCAGGAATTGTCCGAGCACGTACATGACGAGCGCGAGTCCGCCGGCCATGAAGCCGGCAGCCCACCATCGGTATTCAAACCGGCCGGAGATGTAGATAGTGATCAGCAAGATGGCGTAGAACATGGCTTCCAGAGCCTTGGTACGCAAGTCTGCACCCACCTTTGGGCCGACCATTTCCAGTCGCTGAATGGTGAAACCATCTTCACCGACGGCTTTCTGCAAGGATTCCGTGATCTGGGTCCGGACCTGTTCCGTGGGCACATCCGAGGCGGATATGCGGATAAGGTATTCGTGGTCGGCTTCCATGCCGAAGCGCTGGACCAAAAAGCCCGGAAGTTTCAGATCCTTGAGATCCTTTTTAACTTCTTCCAGGGAGGCGTCCTTCTTGAAGGACACCTGGACCATGATACCGCCGGCGAAATCAATGCCGTACTTTGGTCCGCCCTTGATGGCCAGGGAAACAACACCGAGCAGAATAAGCAGGCCGGAAAGCACAAAAGCGACTTTGCGAAAACCGACAAAGTTGAAGTTGGTATTTTCCTTAATTAAACGCAGTCCCATTGATATAGCTCCTCTTTAAACGTGCCCGGCGCTAGATGCTCAATTTGACCTGTTGCCTGCGACCGATCCAGAGATCGAAGAGGATCCGCGAGACAAAGATGGCCGTGAACATGGAGGCGAGGATACCGAGGCTCAGAGTAACGGCGAATCCCCGGATGGGCCCCGTACCGAATTGATAAAGAATGACGGCCGCAATAATGGTCGTCAGGTTGGCGTCCAGAATGGTCAACGTTGCCCGTGAGTAGCCTTCACTCAAGGCTTCGCGGACCGTCATGCCCCGGCGCAATTCTTCCCGGATACGTTCGAAGATGAGCACGTTGGCGTCAACCGCCATACCAATGGTAAGAATAATACCGGCGATACCGGGTAACGTCAGGGTAGCGCCAAAGGAGGCCAGGCCGGCCATGATCAACAGGATGTTGAAAATCAGCACCACGTCTGCCACGAGTCCGGCAAACGAGTAGTAGACGGCCATGAACAGTACGACAAACACGCCGCCCAGCATAGCCGCGAACACGCCCTTGTCGATGGACTCCTGTCCAAGGGAGGGGCCTACACTGCGTTCTTCCAGCACCTTTACAGGAGCAGGCAGTGCGCCGGCGCGCAGAACAATGGCCAGATCCCGAGCTTCATCAACGGTGAAGTTGCCGGTGATGCTGGCTCTGCCACCCATGATACGTTCCTGAATCGTGGGCGCGGAATAGACCTTGCCGTCAAGCACGATGGCCATACGCTTTTTGACGTTTTCGCCGGTGATGCGGTCAAAGTCGCGTGCACCCTTGCTGTCGAAAGTCAGGGTGACATACGGCTGGTTGAAGCTGTTGAAGCTCGTATTGGCATCAGCGATGTTTTCACCGGTCATCACGGCATCAGCGCGCAGTACGATGGGCGTCTTGCTTTCCGTACCGTCCTGATTGGTCTTGTGAATATACGCGAGTTCGTCACCAGGAGGCAGAACGCCCTTTTGGGCCTGCTGCATATCAGCTTCGTCATCGGCGATTTTGAACTCGAGGTGGGCAGTCTGTCCCAGGATCTGGATGGCCCGTTCAGGATCCTTCAGACCGGGGAGCTGCACCTGAATGCGATAGTCCTGTTGCTTACGGATGTCCGGTTCGGTAACACCGAACTGGTCGATCCGGTTACGGATAGTCTTGATTGCCTGATCAAGAGTCATATCCGCCAGGTATTTTTTATATTTTTCATTGAAACTGAGGACGTACTTGATACGTCCGTCTTTCAGGCCTTCCTTGCTGTCCAGATTCAATTCCTTGAAATTCTTTTTCAGAAGACCTTCAAGTTTGGTCTGGTTGTCCACTTTCAGTAAAACGAACTGCAATTTGCCGGTTTTTCCAACGGTGGGGCGCAGAATGCGAATGTCTTCATCCCTGGCCTCCGCCTTGATGTTTTGACCAGCGCGGGACAGAGCGTTGTCCAGGGCTTTGTCCATATCGACTCCAAGAGTCAAATGAATACCACCCTGGAGGTCGAGTCCCAGGTTGATGCGGTCACTCGGCAACACTCCACTCAGAAAAGTTTCTTTCCCTTGCGGTAAAACTGAAGGAAGCGCGTACACAACGCCCCAGATGGCAACCAGGAGCGTCAACGCGATACGCCAACGTAAATTCCCTTTCATGACAATAACCTCTTACACGCGGAGACGCCTGAAGTAGAGATGATAAAAAAACGGTCCATTCGGCCACCGGCGCAAGCATGCCAAAGAAAAAACGCCTTTCCAGGCGTTTGGACTCGTTTCATTGCTACTTGTTTTCGGATTTGCTTTTGTCCTTTTTGGACTCTTTCTGCGGTTCCGAAATCGTGGAAATAAAGGAACGGTTGATCTTGACGACCAGATCGTTGCCCAGATCCACAGAAAGCACGTCATCCTTCACATCCACGATACGGCCGTAGAGGCCGCCAGTGGTCAGCACATAGTCGCCTTTTTGAAGTCCCTGCAGAAGCTCTTTGTGCTGTTTGGCCTTTTTCTGCTGCGGGCGAATGAGCAGAAAATAAAAAATGACGAACATCAAAACCAAAGGCATCAAAGCGGTCAAGGGGTTGCCGCCTTCCGCTCCGCCGGCTGGCGGGGCCATTGCATAAGCCAGGCTTTCGAAGAACATGGATCCTCCTAAACAAGTTATTGGAAAAATAATATTCGTAAAATCAAGCGATCATTGATACCAGTTGTTTTTTTCAACATCAAGTCCGGATTTCAGCTTTACCCTCAACACCAGGCAAAGGCAAAATATTTCATTTGCGGCTTCTAGTTATCATGACGGCCGCCCTGCCCGGCCATTGCTCTAAATCCTGTGATTATGCATAATCTTGTCAGGATACGATCATCAATCTGTTTTTGCCCAATTCCAAAAAAAATTTATGAGGGAACAGAATGGCGGAACGACTCATTAGCGGAAAAAGCCTTGATCAATGGGAGCATGAATTGCCTCTGCTTTCCGAGATCATGGCTGCGAGGGAAGTATTCTGGTTCAATCCCCTTCGCCGTCCTTTTGCCGAGGTTCTGTCCGGGCTGGATATCTCCGCCGCAGACGTTCGGGGTGCCTCTGCGCGTCTCCAACGTTTCGCTCCTTATCTGTCCGAGGCTTTTCCCGAAGTAGCTCCCCAGGGGGGGCTGATCGAATCTCCTCTGCTTCGCACGGATCAAATGCGTGAACGTATTGAAGCGCAACTGGGCCATCCGCTCCCCGGTTCCCTGCTGCTGAAGTGCGATCATCAACTCCCCATAGCCGGTTCCATCAAGGCGCGCGGCGGCATCTACGAGGTACTCAAATTCGCCGAATCGGTGGCCTTGACCAGCGGCATGCTCGGGGAATCCGACAACTACGCGATACTGACCGAACAGCGTTTCAAGGATTTGTTTCGCGAATATTCCCTGGCCGTGGGGTCCACAGGCAATCTCGGATTGTCCATCGGCATCATGGGCGCGCAACTGGGATTTTCCGTGACCGTGCACATGTCCGCAGATGCACGTGAATGGAAAAAAGAATTGTTGCGCAGCAAAGGCGTCACGGTCCGGGAATACGCCCAGGACTACAGCAAAGCGGTGGAGTCCGGGCGTCAACAGGCTGCGCAGGACCCGAACTGTCATTTCGTGGACGATGAAAATTCCAAAGACCTGTTCATGGGCTATGCCGTAGCTGCCGAACGTCTGGCGGATCAACTGGTCCGGTTGAACATATCTATTGATGCGCAGCATCCGCTCCTGGTGTTCCTCCCCTGCGGCGTAGGCGGCGGACCTGGCGGCGTGGCCTTCGGACTCAAGCTCGTTTTCGGCGATGCGGTCCGCTGTTATTTTGCCGAACCTACCCACGCGCCGGCAATGTTGCTCGGACTGATGACCGGCAAACACAACGCCGTGACAGTGGCGGATTTCGGTCTGGACAACCGCACTGCGGCGGATGGTCTGGCTGTGGGGCGCCCCTCGGGATTCGTGGGCAAACGGCTGCAGCATGTTATAGATGGTCTGTTCACCGTGGACGACGACAGGCTGTTTCGATACCTGACCCTGCTGGCCGACAGTGAAAAGCTCTTTCTCGAGCCCTCCGCCCTTGCGGGAATGCACGGTGTACTGCTTACTGCCGACAGCGCCCCGGAAGGGAGTACGTTTCTGGTCTGGGGTACGGGAGGCAGCATGGTGCCGAAGCAGGAGATGGACGGCTATTACTTCAGGGGCAAGAAACTCCTGGGCAGGTAAATCGTTACATTTTCCTGGGATGTTTACGCGCCTTGTATATGGCCCCGTAGGCATAGGTGCCCACCGCGCTCCAGATCAGGGCAAAGGTCAGCATGTGGGTGCTGGTGAAGGGTTCGCGGAACACGAAAACGCCGAGAAGGAATGCGCAAGTCGGTGCGATGAATTGAAAAATCCCCAGGCTGGTCAGCATGATCCTCCGGGCCGCAAAGGCGAAAAGCACCAGGGGCATGGTGGTTGCCGGGCCGCTTCCCAGCAGCAGCAGGTCTGTTTTCCAGTCTATGCCCCCCAGAGAGCCGGTGCCCTGCACAGCCAGCCATAACAAATACGCTCCGGCCGGTATGGATACGATCAGGGTTTCCACGCACAGCCCGGGCAGCGATTCCACCTGAACCACCTTGCGCACCAGACCGTAACAACCGAATGTTACGGCCAGCACCAGCGCCACCCATGGAAAGCTGGCGTACCCTATGAGCTGATTCAACACTCCGGCAGCAGCCAGGGATACGGCCACGATCTGGAAACGGTCCAGGCGTTCGCGCAGAAAAAGCATGCCCAGCAAGGCGTTGACCAGCGGAGTGATATAATACCCCAGTGATGTTTCCAGTACGAAATCATGGGTAACCGCCCAGATGTATAAAAACCAGTTGGCGGTGATCAACAATGAAGACACGAACAGCATTCGCAGTGTCTGACCGTTGCGCAGTGCTGCCAGCACTTCCTTGATACGCCCCATGAACAGAAGCGCGGCCACTGTGACCACCATGGACCAGAATATCCGATGGCAGAGGATTTCATAAGCCGGAACATGCTTGAGGGGTTTCCAGTACAGAGGCAGCAGGCCCCAAAGAAGAAAAGCCGAGACAGCTCCGATGCTGCCGGCCAGCTGGCGGGATGGTTTCATTTCTTAAAGTCATCCATTAAGGAAATAAAAATCCATACAAATGGGAACGGCTGCAGCCGCCTAATCGTTTTCCTGCTCAGGACGTGTTTTCCAGCGTCGGTGCATCCAGAACCATTGCTCCGGGGTTGCCCGGACCTGCTTTTCCACAGCCTGCGTATAAAATTCCGCTGCCTGGCGTACGCGATCGCGGATGCTGCCTTTGAGTGAGGACGTACGCAGTGGTTCGCCAACATGCAGACAATAGCGCCCTTCCGGCAAACGCGTCATGAAGGCGGGCCAGATGGCTGCTTTGGCTCTGACTGCCAAAAGAGCCGGGCCCATGTTCACGGCCGCGGTCTCTCCCAGAAAAGGCAGAAAAACAGCTTCGTCGCGACGGCAGTTATGGTCCACCAGAAAAGCCACTGCCCCGCGCTGCCGCAGAATTTCCAGGGTCGGACCGGATGCGTTGCGGTGCTCGATAATCCGCACGCCGGGCCGGGTCCGCAAGCGGAAAATCAACCGGTTCATGGCCTCATCCTTGGTGTTTCGTATCACGATTCCCTTGGCCGGACGATCCAGTACGAGCTGTTGCGCACCGGCCAGCAGTTCCCAGGCTCCCAGGTGCGCCGTGGCCAGCACTGCCGGTTCGGGATCCGCACATACGGCTGCAAGGTTCTGAGGATCCGCGTATTGCAGCCGTTCGGTCATGAAATGCCAGTCTGCCCGGCGTGCCAGCAGCAACTCCAGGAAACTGCGGCAACTGTTGGAGAAACTGGAACGGGCGATCCGCCTGGCTTCCCCGTACGGAAGGTTCAGATGCTCAGCCACGGCTTTGGTGGCAATGGCCCGGCGTTTGGGCAAAGCCAGCCATAACAGCTTGCCAAGCTGATCACCGGCCATGCTGACCGGTCCGAATCCCAGAGCATCACCTGTCGCTGCAACCAGATTATACAGGATATCGCGCATGAGGGCCTACCGCAGGTCGAGCATACGTTGCTCGAGCTTGGCCATTTCACGCTGCATGGCCGTATCATTCAGGCCGGTGTCTTCGAGGACATCCAGTTCATAGGGGACGCCGATAACTATGCGTACGCGCGCAAAGGGCAAAGGAAGCTGGAATTTGTCCCAGGCTTTTTGGAAAATCTTTGCCCGTGAAATGAAGATGCGAATGGGGGTGAGCAGGGAGCCGGACTTGTAGGCCAGATAAATGGCCCCTTCCTTGACCTTATGGCGCGGTCCGCGCGGGCCGTCCACGGTGACCACTCCTATCCTGCCAAGGTCGCGCATGGCCCGGCGGATCTGAATCAGGGCCTTGACCCCGCCTCGAGATTTGGAGCCACGGGCTGTCACCAGTCCGAGGCCTTCGAGCAGCTGGGCCATGATTTCACCGTCCTTGCTCTGGCTTACAATGGCCGCGTACTCGTACCCCTGAGTACGCAAGTACGGCAGGCAAAAGGTTTCATCGTGAAAATGCGTAAAAACCAGTTGTTTTCCCTGTTCCTTGGCCGCGACAATGGCCTGCCAGTTCACGACTTCATAGCGCAGGGTGCGTTCCCAAAGTTTGTAAAGGGTCACCATGACAGGCGCCCAACGGTGGATATCGGTCTGATTGATGCGCAAGCGCTCTACCCTGCCTGTGCCGCACCGTTCTGCGGCGATTCGAATTGAATGGCGTACAGCCGCTGATACAGTTCGCATTGTTGCAGCAATTGCTCATGCGTGCCTTGAGAAATGATCCTTCCCTTGTCCATAACGATGATACGGTCCGCGGACAATACCGTGGAAAGACGGTGCGCGATGACAATGCTCGTACGGTCGCGCATCAGATTTTCCAGAGCAAGCTGCACAATGCGTTCGGATTCCGTATCCAGGGCGCTGGTGGCCTCGTCCAGAACAAGCAACGGCGGATTTTTGAGCAAGGCCCGAGCGATTGTCAGCCGCTGTTTCTGTCCGCCTGAAAGTTTGACGCCGCGTTCGCCAAGGACAGTGTCGTACCCGTCGGGCAGATCCAGGACGAATTCATGCGCATAGGCTGCCTCGCATACGCGCTGCACGGCTTCCTGGTCCACCTGGGCCTGGCCGTAAGCCACGTTTTCGGTGACGCTGACATTGAACAGAAAAGGTTCCTGCGAAACTATCCCGATGGAACGCCGCAACTCGGCCAGAGAAAATTCCTGCAGATCCGTACCATTGATGAGTATACGTCCGGATTGAGGCAGGTAGAAACGGGGAATCAGATTGGCCAGCGTACTTTTTCCGGCTCCGCTGGGCCCGACCAGGGCCACCCTTTCGCCCGCGCGTACGGTGAAGCTCACATGGTCCAGAGCCGGGGTGCTCGTATCTCCATAATGAAACAACACCTTGTCGAAATGCATCTCCTTGAAAGGCATTTCCAAGGGCTTGCCGCCGTCTTGTTCGACCTGCAATTCGGGCGAATCCAGCACTTCGAAAACCCGCTCCGCTCCGGCCAGCGCCTGCTGAATGTCCGAGTTGGCCACGGAAAGTTTCTTGATGGGCTCGTAAAGCATGAGCAGTGCGGTGATGAAAGAGAAGAAAGCACCGGGTGAAGATTCGCCGTTGATGACCTTGTAGCCTCCGTACCAGATGATGATGGCCACACCTATGGCGCCTATCAATTCCATGATTCTGGAGGACAATTCGCTCAGAACGACCTCCTTGAGGGCGATGCCCACGAGGCGGTTGTTTTCCTTCTTGAATTGCTTGCCTTCGCGCTTTTCCGCTGCAAAGGCCTTGACCACGCGAATGCCGGAAAAGGTCTCCTGCAGTACGGTGGAAATGTCCGCAAGTTTGGACTGGTTGCGCCGGCCGTATTTGCGCAGCTTGCGGGCGAAAAAGAAGAACGGATAAATGGCCGCAGGCAATACCAGGACAGCCCAGATGGCCAGCTGCCAGTCACGGAAGAACACCACTCCCATCAGAGCCACCATGGTCATAATCTGTCGGATGACCATGACGGCAGCTGGCAGACTCATGCGAATCAACAACACGTCATTGATGACACGGGACATGAGCATGCCTATCTGGTTGTCTTCGAAAAATTTGATGGGTAGAAACACCATCTTGGTGTGCAGCTCATTGCGCAGGGTTTCCAGAACCTGCAGGCCAGCCCATTTCATCAGGTAATTCTGCAGGTACTGAGCCGTTCCCTTGACCAGGATCAACAGTACGTAGATCAGGGGGATCATCATCAGAGCCTGCTCGTCCTTGCGGATGAAAATGTCGTCCAGGGCCGGCTGAACCAGAAATGCCGCGGCTCCCGTACACATGGCCACAACCGACATGGAAATCATACCGCCCAGAACTTTGCCCCAGTGCGGTTTGAAATAGCCTACGCAACGGACCATCAATGGCCAGCTTTTTAGATATTCGGAGCTGTCGCGTGTTAGTTTCATTGAAATTTCTGCACCCTTGTTATTGATATATCTAATTGGTTCGGTGGTTATTTATAGTTATTTTTTATTTGATTGTTCACCACTACAGACTACAATACGCAAAAAAAATCGGAGGAAAGTATGCCCAAGCTCATTCTGGACTGCAAGGGGTTGCCCTGTCCCCAGCCCGTTTTGCAATGCAAGAACAGCATTGAATCCAGTGCTCCCGAAGCCCTGGAAATTATAGTGGACAATGAAGCGGCCAAACAAAATGTCAGCCGTTTTCTGCAAACAAAGCAATATGAAGTAACCGAGATTGTGGAAGAGGACAATGCCTGGCGGATCAAGGCCTCCAGTGCGGGTTCCCCGGCCCAGGAAAACACTCCTGCTCCGGCGGCTTCTGCAGCTCCCCAGAGCCTGGATCAGATCAACAGTCAGACTCTTGTTTTCATCACCTCCGAAAACCTCGGCAATGGGGACGACGTTCTTGGCGGCAAGCTGATGTACAATTTTCTGGCCACCCTGCCCGAACTGGGTGAAGAACTCTGGCGTATCGTGCTGGTCAATGGCGGAGTCAAATTGACCGTCACCGGCTCGCCCTCACTGGATTTATTGAAAAAACTCGAGTCCAATGGCGTCAGCATCCTGGTCTGCGGCACATGCCTTGATCATTTTGGCATTTTGGACCAAAAGGAAGTTGGCGAAACCACGAACATGTTGGACGTGGTTACCAGCCTTCAATTGGCATCCAAAGTGATAAGAGCTTAATGAGTAGCAACACACCACAGAAAAATACCTCGAAAAAAGTATCGTCTCCCGCGTTGTCCACTGGCCCTGTTCGTATCAACAAGGCCATTGCCGGCGCGGGTTTTTGTTCACGCCGCAAGGCCGATGAACTCATAGCCGCCGGACGGGTCAGACTCAACGGCGAAATAGTCAGCGAACCAGGCGTCAAGGTGGATCCCTCCACGGATGTCCTGGCAGTGGACGGCAAGAAAATTCAACTGGCAGCAGATGAGCCGCAACTGGTTTTGATGCTGCATAAACCCATTGAAGTGGTCACCACGGCGAATGATCCGGAGGGACGCAAGACCGTGCTGGACCTGTTGCCCCAAGAACTGGTCGCACGCAGGCCTTTTCCGGTCGGACGTCTGGATTTTTATTCCGAAGGATTGCTGCTGCTGACCACGGATGGTGATCTGGCCTACCGACTGACGCATCCCAAGTGGCACCAATCCAAAATCTACCGGTTGCGCGTACGCGGTAAAGTGTCGCCTGAAGCCATCAAGGCCATGCAGAGCGGCATGCAACTGGAAGAAGGCGAAACAGTGGCTCCCATAGGGGTGAAAGTAGTCAGGGAATCCGAACGCGATACCGTGCTTGAGTTGACCTTGATGCAGGGCGTCAACCGCCAGATCCGCCGTATGTGCCGGGATCTGGAGCTTGTCGTGCTGCGCTTGCAGCGTATCTCCTTGGGCCCCTTGCAATTGGGCAATCTCGGCTCGGGAAAATGGCGCGAGCTGAGTACGGAAGAACTTGCCTCGCTGCGTTCCGCTGTGGAGCTGGATAAATAATTGGGGGGCAACTGCCCGTTTTCCCAATCGTTTTTGCAAGAAGCGATGGAAAGCCCTTTGGGCTCTCCATCGCATTTTTTATAGGTCCTGTTAGGCCATCTTTTTCGCCAGGGCCACCAGGGTTCGTACGGCAAAACCTTTGCCGCCCTTGCCAATGGGGCCGAGTTCGTCTTCTTTGCCGCCCGGACCGGCGATGTCCAGATGAAGCCATTTCTGGTCTTCTTTGACCCAGTTTTGTAGGAAAAGCGCTGCCAATATGGAGCCCCCTTCCCTGGACTTGCCCGTATTGTTCAGATCAGCAATGTCCGATTTGAGCTTTTCTGCATAGGGAGCGTACAGCGGCAACTGGCAAAAAGGTTCGCCGGTTTTATCCCCGGCATCGATAAGCAAGCGTACGCTGTCCTGATCATTACCGTAGACTGCTGCGATGTCTTCACCCAGAGCGACTACTGCCGCGCCGGTGAGTGTGGCCGCGTCGATGATCAGATCCGGATTTTTTTCACCGGCCAGAGCCAGCCCGTCCGCCAGAAGCATGCGTCCTTCCGCATCCGTATTGAGAATTTCCACTGTTTTGCCGCTGCGGGTCGTGACCACGTCGCTGACATGGTACGCGGTGGATGAAACATCGTTTTCGGCCAGCGGAGTAATGGAGGTCACTTTAACGGGAAGCTGCAAACGGGCAATGGCGCAAGCTGCGGCAAAGGTGCCTGCGGCACCTCCCATGTCGTATTTCATGCCGACCTGATACGTGGGCGGTTTAAGGCTGTAGCCGCCCGTATCAAAGGTGACGCCTTTGCCCACCAGGGCCAGATGCGGTGTCTGTTCCGTGGCGCCCGCGGGCGTATAGCTGGCAATAACCATCCGAGGCTGGTTGGATGCTCCCTTGCCCACGCTCAGCACGCCACCGCAGTTTTCCTGATCCAGGCGTTTCTCATCCCAGATTTCCACCTGCAGTCCGCTTTTTTTGCCCATCTCTTGGAATGCCTGGGCCAGGCTGGGCGGATGGATGACATTGGGCGGTTCGTTCAGCACATCCCGTGCAAAGGAAATACATTCGATGACCACTCTGGCATTTTCCAGTTTTTCCGGCAGGGATTCGCTTTGCTGTCCTGTGACCACCATAAGAGCATCCACAGCAGAACTTTTCTTTTCCTTATAGGTCTCAAACGTGTATCCGCCGAGAAGCAAGCCTTCGTGGGCAGACAGGAGCAACTCTTCATGCGCGCCATCCAGCACCACCACAATCCGTTGGAATTTTTCTTTTCGGGCGCGTTGCATGACAGCTGCCGCGGCATTTTTCAAATTTTCCACAATGGGAAGCGTATCGTCATCAAGGCGAACACTGATGGCCTGCACAAAAGATCCGTCGATATCTCCGGCAAATGCAATGCGCTGACCACCGGCATCCGGACTGACCGCCAGATTTTGCAGCCAGCCAGGCAAATTCCGGGTATCCGCGGCACAGGTTGATTCATTCAGAAAAGGGATGAGCACCAGATCATTTTTGGGGACAGGATAGGTATTTTCCAACCCGAATTGGGGTAATGTCATGCGAGTTCTCCTTTTTTCCAAGACTGAGTTCTTAAGCTATACACCCACAAGGGGCTTTTCAAGAGAGGGAGAAGCTTATTTCTGAAATATTTTTTCCCATAGTTCGAAAGATCCCAATAAAATTATTCGTTTTCTGTATTGTCAAAGGGCAATAATTGAGCTAGACGACATTCGATTATATCTATGTTATCTTTAGTTGCTTTTACCACCGAAACAAATAGTACTTCTACCATAGCTGAATACAATGATTTCATCTCCATTGCCTGTAAAAAAGATTTTTTATATTTTTTGTTCTATTCTTAGTGTCGTTGCTGCTTTTGCAGTTGTTTATAGATTTACCTTGAGTCATTTCTATTACGGAGCTTTTTTGTTTGATGCAGGATGGTACTCCGATCTTATTTATAGAAATCCACTTCAAATCAATGCAAAATCATTAATATACCCAGGTAATTTTTTTAACTATCACTTCAGCCCTATTTTTCAATTTTTTTCCCTATTGAGTTATTTAATTCCATTCTCGGAATGGCAATGGTTCAGTGTCTTTCAAGGATTCCATTTTTCAATTTTGAGTCTGACTGGATGTCTTTTGATCCAGACAAAATCAAAACTGCACTGGATCCTTGTAGGAATAATGAGCATATCAGGCGGATTGTTCTTCGCCTTCAATGGAATAGCCCTCAGCTGTCTAATATATCCGCATAACGAGGTTTTGATTCCCGCCTCGATTTCCCTGTTTATTTTGTTGCTGTTCCTCGGACATTACAAACTTGCGGCATTGCCCGTATTTTTTGCATTGATCAGCAGAGAAGATGCCGGGTTCCATATGACTGCCATTGTTTTTTTTCTATGGCTCTGGAACCTGAAACAAACTCCCAAAAAGTGGGATCAACGTATACTTATACGCTATGGTCTGGTCGCTTTCAGTTACAGCATCCTGGCCTGTCTCGCCCAACGCTTGTTTTTCGATTATCAAAGTTTGCTTGTTCATACCTTCATCGGAAGTCCCCCTTGGGGCCATATAACGCTTCCCCTGCTCTACCAACGTTTATTGTATCTTTTCAGTGATTGTCAGTACCTTGTTTATCCTTTCGTACTCGCGGTTTGTTCTGCGATTGTATTCCGCTCCTGGCTTTTTATCGCAGGGTATTTTGCGTATATCCCCTGGGTATTGTTGCTTGTTTTTGGAACAATGAACATTGATTTTTTCTTTGGCCTTTATTATGCGTTCCCTTTGACAGTCGGAATATTCATGAGCATGATTTCTTGTTTTTATATTCATGGCTCAAATCAGAATAAGAAGATAAAACTGCAATACATTTCTGCATGTCTCTGTGTGTTGTTTCCTTTCAGTTCATTGGTGGGCGTCTATATGAAGTCTCCAGACTCACTTTCATTGGTTGCAAGCAGAGTTATCCACAGTGCTCCGACAGATGAAAAAAAACTGCGTTCTTTCATGGAAGTTTTTGAACAGCCAAAAACTATCCACGGACTCTGCGCTTCGGAAAGCGTTATTGCTTTGCGCCCGAGTCTGTTTACATTTGCACAACGGGTCGATCAAAAGGAAACAGACTCCTGTCTGACCGTGATAACAATGATCGGCGCTTACGACGCGAATAAAAGTTATGATGTTATCCGCAAAAACGGTTTAAAATATTTTTATGCAGTTCCCGAAACAATCATCGGGATAGCCAGCAAGGACCCCTTGCCTTCGGATTCTCCTTTGATACCCCATGTCATGCAGCTCGACCATGTCGTGCTGGAATAGACTACCATATGTCCTGTTATTCCTGTTGACGAGTCTGCTATTTTTTTTGCAGACACAGCCAACAAAAAACTCCCGGGATATATTCCGGGAGTTTTTTTGTGATGGATAAAAAAACAGGAAGCTAATCGCCGGATTTTTTCACAGTTGCCAGTTTGGCGCGTACCGGGATGTTCTGAGCGTTTCCTCCCGGGGGTTGTCCGCGCAAGTCAAAATCGACCTGCACTCCGGGGCGAAAAATCAGCGTATGTGTGGAACCTCCAAAGTGGAACATGCCCAGCTGGTCGCCCTTGTTCACATGTTGTCCTTCATAAACAGTAATATCGTTGCTCGATACTTCCGCCATGCCGACGTATATGATGCACATGAGCCCGATATCGTGATTATCAGCCTGGATGTAGATGATACCACGGGCAGCCACCTGAGTGATGTAGGCTTGCGACAGATCCGGGCCGGCCGGATCAAAGCCCACGCTGGCGGCCTGCGCATAATAACTTCCATCCACCAGTCTGGTCTTGACCACTGTGCCGCTGACAGGACTATGCCAGCGATGGTAGCTCAGGGCGCTCAAAAAAGCCTGATAAACCGTACCTCCTGCAAACTGATCCGCCAGAGGATCGCCGGCCATCATGTGATATAAGGAATACGGCTGTCCCTTGATCCAGAAGGTATCTCTGGCTTTAACCTTATGAGCCAGTCTGTACGGCGCGGATTCGCAGGAATTCACAATGACCGAATCATCGTTCGGATTGGCCACAGGACGTTTGCCTTTGCGGAACAGGCGGGTAAAAAAGTCATCCCATGAAGAAAACCCATGATAGGGCTGACCTGGATAACAAACAAAATCTTCTGCAAAGGTGGGCATGGCCTTTTTGGCATCGGGGCCAAACCAGCCGTTCGTATTGTCTGTAAGTACATATCTGGAATCCGGCGAATCCAGAAAAACAGCCCATTGGTTGAGTATTTTCTGGAGCTGTTGGTTCACTTCGGGGTCAAGAAAGGCGGCAATGCCGGCGGGTGTTCCCATGGGCCAGTCCAGAATGGCGTTGATGGGGCACCCGACCAGACCGGAAGTGTTGAATTCGGGTGCCTTAGTCAGAATGCTGTTCAACAATTTTAGCATGTGTTTGTAATCCCTGACCTGAGGTTGGCCTGTTGGGTCATTCTGATATTGCGGTTCGTTGGGAATCTGCTCGAACATTTGTGTAAACAACATGTACAGTCTGGGGCTGTTTTCAATAATATCCTTGAATTCTCGAATGACAGGCAAAAGAGGCTTGTCACCCTCCGCTTCCGCTGCGCTGATTATGTCTTTTTTCCAGGTTTTCATTGCCCCCGGATCGGCGGGAAGCCACTTACCAGCTCCCGAAGCGGCACCTATGCTTTCGGTGGAGCTGGAGCTAATGGCTCCTGCGGATGAGGCCAATAAAAAAACAAACAAACAAAAACAATGCACTCAGCCAGATCCATTTGCCTTTCATAATCGTTCCCCATGGACGGATGTTGAAATAAAAAAACAGTTCTGACCTGTTATATCGTATTTGATTGATGGTGAGGAGTTTTTTGTGGGTTTTTTCAGGGATTGCTGGAAGCAGAAAGATTTTTTTCGTTCTTCAAGTTACTGGACTCGCCCTCATTGCGGGGGACGGCGGATGCTCGGAGCGCCTTCACGTATTGTGCGCTCCGTGTGGTAGCAGCCAGCTACAGATGGAAACAGCCGGCTGCTATTTTCGGTGCTGAACACGGATATCTTTTTGAAAGTTATAAATAAAATCTGAGTGATCGGCCAGATACGTCAAACTTTCCAACTAAGCGATTCTTTTTTTACCTTTCAATTCAATGGCCCATCACAAGGTTGTGTTAGCGGCACATTACTTCGTAATTTTTAAAACTAAGCTCTTTGCCGCCGTACGGGATATTGGCTCCGGACAATCCGGGTCGGACTTTGCCAATGTGAACGCCGTTTTTGAACCGGACGCGCGCGACAAAAAGAGGCTCCCCGTTGGCTTCCTTGCCGGCTGGAATGGCGCAACGAGGTATGTTGCCTTCGGAAGCGGGGATCCAGTGAGCCGGACCAATCCACACGTCATAGCACCTGGCCTGAATTTCTCGGCCTGCGTACGGAATATTCGCTCCGCCAAAAGAAGGCCGCACTTTGCCCGGATGAACTCCTGCAAAGCGACCGTTGCTGCTGAGTTGAGCGCGTGCCACCCAGAGCCTGTCACCGTTGGCTTCATGGCCTTGAGGTGACGCGCCCGGAGGTATCTGCCCGTGGCAGGCAGGAGCCCATTCCGCCCTGGCTGCTCCCGAAAAAAACAAAATGAACAGCAAAAAAAACAGAGGAAAAAGATGATATTTACGTCGCATAAGAACATCCTTTTGAAAGTAGTAGTATAAGAACAGTAGGTTGCGAACTGTTACCACCCAAAATCCAGAACGCGTCCTGCTGTTTAGACGCTTTTCCCAAAAAGAACAACTTCGACCAGCAGACCATTATTTAAAAAAATAATAGAATTAGGATGCTGAATGGTTTGAAATATGATAAAGTAGTAGTAAAATACTGGAATAGTAGTGTGAACCTGGTCTGACGATTCTTTTTTAGGCGTATGCAACTGGACTGATATTTAGTGAGACCTTATTTATACATTAGATCAGGGGAAAAAGTATATTTTTACATCAAGAACTGTTGTTAATAATTCAAAAATCACACTCTGGTGTCGGTGAATTTTTTGATCAGTACAGAATTTTTATTAATTTCTGCACTGAATTATACGATAGGCAACGCCATGGGCGGGGCCAGCGGCAAATGCCGCGGGAGCGGACTGCGACGTATTTTTCGCTCCAACTTTTGAGAAGATTCAAAACATGATGCACGGAGGTGAATCATGACAAGAACCTGGCCCATTATAACATCCGCTGATGAATGTACGTATTCCGCCTCAGGTATCATGTGCACCCATCCGATGTCGCGCGGTCCATGTGATATCGGGTATTGTCCTCTGCTCGGCTATAAGGTGCATGAGCAGATTCTTAAACAAAAGAAAGCCCTTGCTAGCATCACAGGTGCTGAGACTCTGGAAGAAGCCATTTCGGAAGCCAGAAAGGCCTTGCAGGAATGATCTGAGGGCAACAAAGGGGCCGGACGTCGGTATGAAGGCAGTTTTTTCAACCAAAATGACAAAAAGTCTTTCTGAGGCGGAGAATCAACGGGGTTGAATCTGTCAATTGTCCGAATGGACTCCGAGCAAAAATACAAGATGCCTAATAATTATACCGGCATCTTGTGTTTTTTTAGCAATGTGGCAGTCAGCTCTGACCCTGCCTCGAAAGATGAAATATACGCGGACTGCTAGATAATCAGGTCATGCCACCCTTCAGGTTCAAAAATCATTTTTTGCGGCGCTTGATATTATAGACACCCCGTCCCTCTGCAACCGGCTGGTCGGGATCTCCATCGGACCAGATGACGACATGAGCATTGCCTACTTTGTTGCCCAGCAGCCGTACATGGGCTTCGGCATAGAGGTCGCGGGCCGCAGCCGGTCTTAAATAATCCACACTGAGCGTTATCGTTGCGACGAAATCATTCGGCGTGCATCGTGCCCAGACAGCGAAACCGCCGCAAATATCCGCCAGAGTCGAAATTACCCCTCCGTGAATCATGGTGCTTCCGGCGTGGCCAATCAGTTCTTCTTTAAAAGGGATGTACAATCTGATTGATTCCTGATCAATCTTATCCACTTTTACTCCAAGAAATTTATGAAATGGAAATCCTGATTCAATAAACTGGTCAATAGACATATTTTTGTCGCTTATTGTTTATTTATTTGAGGTTATACGGACATCTCTGTTCGTGATAGATATGAACACACGCTTATCCGCCCCAGCTTAAGTTAAAAATTAAAAGTGCTTTATGCAAAACAGTTTATTAAAATGTCTCTTAATGTAATAGTAATATTTTGTCTATCCGTCAGGCAAATTAACTGACAATAAATTCAAATAATCTTGTAAGGATAAATACAAAACTTCTTCCCCTTCTTGACTAGTATTTTAGCCAGGTAAAATATGATTTTTCAAGAGTAAACAAACAGTCTTTTTTATTCTTGTCGCACCGGCTTATAGCGAAAGATATTGCACCATTTTGAAGTATTTGCCTGAGCCAGCACATCATTTGGAAAAGTTCTTGTTCCGAAATACTGAGAACAGTTTCATTGAACAGAAAATTGCGTAATCACATGTTGTCTGTTATCCAGAATCCCAATGGACAGAATTATTCCCAACCAAAGCTGGAGCTCTCTTCTTTCTTCAATCGAGTCGGAAGTTTTTGATAGTAAATTGTCGTGGCATGGTTCTTTCTTGAACGGCAAATTGGAAAGGGAATACCGACAGGATGTCTGGCCTTCCATAATTTACCATCAAGGGATCTTGTGCGGCATTGCCTCTCTGCTGTATCTCCTTGCTGGATTGTGCCCGATACTCGAGATGGGGTTTACACCAGTAGTAACCTTTCTTTCAATTTTCAGACTGGTTGTCAGTTCAACAGGAATTTTCTTATTTTTTTATGTTAAAAGAGGCAAAGTTCGTTTTTATCCGGTATTTTTTATAGTATTCATAATTTCGCTGGGCTGCTATGAAGCAGTTGAAGCTGTACTGACATATGTTCCAGACCTGGAGTATTCTACTCCGTTTACTTTGCTTATAATATTCATAATATATATTTTGTTTCCTCTAAGCTTGAAATATACTCTTCCATCAGCCCTTTTTTCATCTGTTCTGTATGTCGCTTGTCTAAAAATTTTTATCATAACTGAATGGTATAATCTTATTCAGCTGTCACTTTTCTTTGTTGCTGCCAACGTGATGGGAAGTTATTTTTTAATTTTGCTATCGTCTTCCAGCAGAAAGCAGTTTGCGTATACAAAACATATTATACGGCTCAACAAGCAACTCAAGGCAGAAATCAAAGCAAAAGAAATTACCAACGCCAAGCTCGCGGAATTGGCTGTGATGGATCCCTTGACAGGAATTGCCAATAGAAGAAAATTCATGGACGTTGCTGCAGACGAATGGGCAAAAACTCTGCGATACGGGCAACCAATGAGTCTGATCATCATCGACATAGATTTTTTTAAAAAAGTCAATGATACCTACGGACACGCCATGGGGGACGCTGTTCTGAAGAACATTTGCCAGCGTATTTCGTCGACTCTGCGTGAGGTGGATTGCTTTGCCAGACTTGGAGGCGAAGAATTCGGCGTAATCATGCCCAATACGAAAGCCATGGAGGCTAAACATTTATCGGAGCGTATTCTTAAAGTAATTTCCGAATCACCCATCGAGGCCCTCGACAGTATTATTCCAGTCACGGTCAGCGCAGGCATTGCCGAACGAAAGATCGAGGAAAACGATTCTTTTCAACAGCTGTTCCATAGAGCGGATATGGGACTGTACCTCGCCAAGCAGAATGGGCGAAATCAGGTGCAGATCTGCCTGGACGCCGAATAATTTTTATTGGCTTTTTTTTTCCCTTCGTACGTTACCGCGGCAGTGACTGCTGCAATTTTTCCAAACACAAATAATGCCAGGTGGCACCCTACCAAGAATGACAGATTTTGTGTGCCAATGAATTTTTCAAAAATCCCGTTTCTGGTTCATACTGGGAAATAGTGATTTTTCTCAGTTTAAACTGTGCTGCCCTGTTCATAGCTTATTTTCAACAAAGATAAAAAGATATTGATATGGATAAAAATACCTACTTCATGCGCAAGGCAATTGAAATTGCCCGCTTGGGCATCACCACAGGCAACGGCCCTTTTGGGGCGATTGTAGTAAAAAATGATGTAATTATTGGCAGCGGAAGCAACAGCGTTGTAAATTCGACAGATCCCACAGCGCATGCTGAAATTGTGGCAATTCGCAAAGCCTGCGATACGTTGAAAACACACGTACTTGAGGGCAGTGTAATCTACTCCAGCTGCGAACCGTGCCCCATGTGTCTCGCTGCTATCTGGTGGGCGCGCATAGATAAAATTTTTTACGGAAGCAGCAGGTTGGATGCTCAGAATATTGGATTTGACGACAACGCTATTTACAAAGAAATTGCATCTCCACTTGATAAAAGAAGTTTACCGATACAGCAGATTCTCAAGGAAGAGGCGCAGACAGTTTTTCGGCAATGGGCAAACTATAGCGAGAAAACCATGTATTGAGTCTTTGTCAAATTGCGCAATGTACGGTTGCAATGGCCTCAGATATGAAAAGCCCCCGGATGGCCGGGGGCTTTGTTATCTCATAAGAGCTGGAATGCTCGCCTCTCCTGAATAGTCAAGGCGTCTTTTCCGGAAAAAAATCTTCGAGGATTGCCGGACAACCAGATTGAGAAAGGTTGATCAGCGTTTTTGTCTCTTCTTTTGATATTCCTTGCCGTTCGGGCGTTATTATACGCTGTGGCACTCGCTGTTCCCTTCCGCCGCTTAATCTTTCCGCGTTCGCGCTTGTTCGAAGGATGTCCACTCATAGTCACCTCGCAGGTTGTCGTTTAAGCGTACTATAATTATATGATTCTAAAGAAAAAAATCAAGTGGCTACTCGAAATTTATTTCTACTTGTGAACTCCGTCGGCTTGCGAGCAGCATTTGAAAGTAATTTTCCCGACCATACTTGTATATTACGAGGCAAATGTTCGGGCTACTTTTGAGGGGCATGTTCCTATTTTTTCCCTGCGCACTTTCTACAGCCTGTCAGGAAGTGCAGAAAGTCCCCTCAAAATATTCGATAAAAAAAGTCACTTTCACCAATTCTTGTGTTCGTCCTCATTTGGGATCAGTTCTACAAGGCCCGCTTAAATGATTTGCTGGTGGGACTTGCGGACCTGACGGCATATCCATATATTCACCCAAAAAGGCCGTATTGCCTGTATGGGGAATGCGGCAGGAATACCAGAAAGAGGGGCATTATGAGCAGATTGAAAAGGCTGGGCCTTCGTGTAGTCGCCGTGGTCTGGTTAACCGTTTTCTGCTGCGCCTGGGGACACCCCCTTTGGGCAGCAGAGGAAGAGGTCAAGCTGGCTTCCATTTTTGCAAAAACAGGAATCGCTTCCGCAAGTAATTTTCAGCTTATTCAGGCTGTCCGTTTTGCCGTGGATGAGATCAATGCCAAAGGCGGATTATTGGGAAAAAAAATCCGGGTTCTGGAGTATGATAACGGGAGTTCACCTATTCAGTCCAAGCTGATGGCGCGCAAGGCCGTGAAAGAAGGCGTTTTCGCAGCGATCGGCGCGTCCTGGTCGGATCATTCCCTGGCCATGGCGCCTGTTTTTCAAAAAGCAGGAATTCCCATGATCAGTCCGGACTCCACCAATCCGAAATTGACAAAAATCGGGGATTATATTTTTCGCGCCTGTTTTACGGATAGCTTCCAGGGAGAGGTGCTCGCCCAATTCGCAACGGAAGAGTTCAAGGCAAAAACAGCAGCTCTGCTGGTCAATATTGTCAGCTCGTACAGCATGGATCTCGCCAGAAATTTTTCCAAGCATTTCAGCGAACTTGGGGGAAAAATCCTGGCCGAGGAAAGCTACAAGGACGGACAGAAGAATTTTTCGGACCTGTTGTCCAAAATCCAGACATTAAATCCCGACGTTTTGTTCATACCCGGTCATGATGAATGCGGATTCATTGTCAAACAGGCTCAGGATATGGGCATACAGTCCGTGTTGCTTGGCGGAGATGGCTGGGGCTACAACCAGTTCTACGCCAACGGCGGTCAGGAACTGGCAGATGCCTATTATTCGAGTCATTGGTCCAAGGAACTAGATACGCCGGAATCAAAAAGTTTTGTGGAGCGTTATCAACAGCTGTATGAACTCGATGAGTCGGCGGCATCAGGCTATGAAGCCGTCATGCTGCTGGCGGATGCGGTGAAAAGAGCAGGCAGCCTGGAGAAAAAGGCAATACGTGATGCGCTGCAGAATACCAGGGATTTCAAAACAGTAAGCGGCACCTTCAGTATTGACAGCAATGGGGATCCGATCAAACCGGTTCTGATTTTGGAGGTGAAAGATGGAAAGCCCAAGTTTTTTCGAGCCGTAACGCCCTGATGGAAGGAAGTCGCAAAAGCCCACCCAAATAGCGTTGCCCCGTTCTCCAGAGAGGATCAAGCTGCTGCCTGCACGCTGCGGTAAGGAGGGAAGAAATCTTACGATCATCTCCCCCTACTACGTCATTTGTTTGAGGTACATAAATCTCCGGGGCTACAAATATCCGGACCGTATGCGCCCATGAGTAAATTATTTTCCCTGAAAATAGGGATTTTTAAGCGGGATTCGGTAACTAGGGGGGAGGGAACGCGCAGAGTTCGGATGATAAGCCATATGACCGAAAGATGGTCTGCTATCCCACCAGATTAAATGCCTCATAAAAAATAAAGACTACTACACAAGTAAGCGCAGTGGCTATAATTCCATTCCTAATAAATTTTACAATCTTATTAGCGCTACCAGCAACATCATTATCTATTCTCCACTCTTGTTCTACCCCTACGTTAGCTTCGTACGTTGGGGTACTGGACTTCCCTACTGTATATTTCATTCTTACCATCATAGTTCCTTGTATTTTTCCTTTTTCCTACTTTTCAAATGAATTTTAATCAACATCTTCAAGTAATATTATACGATTACAAATTGTTAATAAAATCTTACAAAATTCTATATGGAGAATGTAAGTAGAAATAATTGCCTTTTTGCAATATGTATTTTACTGATAAAACTGGTATTGCAGTTTCAGAAAACTGGATTGGCTCAGACGCTTTCGGGTAGCGTTTTGGTTATTATCAGGAGGGAGGCAAGGCAGACGCAAACCACCCTCCGTCCTTGCTACCAACGTTGGACTCATCCCAAAGATCATCTCAGCCCCGGGCAAGGCGACATGATTTGTCAATTTGTGCATCGTTAAAGTGCCGCCTAATGGTTCGAATATCCCCCCCCACTTCTACTTCAACGCCCTTCGCGGCCAAATTATGACATAAGTCATTAAAATCTTGCCCGGTGCCTAACGCCGCATCCACGAGCGTTTGCAGACGCATACGTACTGACGCACATTACGTATATCCTGAGTGAGATACTAATCCTATTAAGAGAGCCCCTGGCTTTGCCGGGGCGGCCATAGAATTTGACTTTTGCGGGAACAGAACAAAGCCTCTCCCGGTGAGCTGCTCAAAGTGAGCACAGGAGAGGCTTTATGAACTTTACCGATATCAGGCAAAATTGCGTGTAAAAACGAGTAAATTATCCTTGAATAGCTGATTATTACCCCGTATTTTCAATCATCCAACGCCCACATTTTCCGAGGCTTACTTTTCTGCGAATGAAGATCACCACTAGCGACACGATCCCAAAAGACGCCCCCTACTTTTTGTTCGACATCGTAAGTAACCACCAAGTAATCTTCTAATTTTCCAGATAGCTGCTTGTTTTCCATCTCGAACGTCCAGAGGCTCAGACGGCCCTGCCTATCTTCAGCCAAGACACTTTTTACGAAAGCATGCGGAATAGGCACATCGATACCGTATTTCTCTGTATCGTCTCCAATAGTCTCTACTTTCTGATCGAAGTAAAACACGGGTGCCGTCAGTACGTAAGTTTCAAGTATATTTTTTTTATCATTGAGTTTTCGCACTGCGATTTCCAATTCACGCCAGATCCCTCTATTGAAAGAAGGGGTTTGTGGCGACATGTTTGATAACAAAAAAGTTTCACTATTTTGTATTTCCAATTCATCTTGATTTGCACTTCCAACAAGATGCCCCCGATCATAACCACTTCCCTTGTAGACGCCTAGCCCAGCTCGGAAGCGTCTAGGTATACGAATATCTGCACGAAAGTTATCTAGGCGTTCCTTTATTTCCCACTCGAAACGAGCATTTGGGTTTATTATTTCTAAAACCCATTTAGCCTGACGAAAATACCAAGAATAGCCAATGGTAAAATAGCGTCCCGTGAGTATCTCATCACAAACAGGGGCGCCGTAACGAAGTTCACGCTGAATTTGGAATGGATTATTCATTAATTATTTCCTCCTTTCAGGTGAGTCCAATGGATATTTGAGGCCAACGAAAAACCTCAGTCCATTTGTTAGCCCGAATCCATAGGACAATTATTGGAAAAAACAATTCCTGGTCTAGACTTGAAGCCCCCCCCTTCTTGCAAACAGTAGTTATCTCCCAAACTCATCCACCCAAAAGCCTCCTTTACATTTATCCTTAAACGTTGAATCAACGTTACTCATCAAGTCAACCAAGGACAACGGCGCATCTAACTGAACCGGCAGGCTTATATAAACATCTGTTAAGTCTGATCCGTTATTGCATATGATAGTTACCCTCTTATGCGCCCCTGGGAACAAATTACTGTCCAGAGCGTCAATGAACTCTTTAGTCGTCACGCGTCGGCCACGGTGTACTCGCATGAACGTTGCCATACCACTTTCATTAAATTCGTTATGTAGCCGAATAGCGGTTTCAAAATATTTATCAGCGTTAGGAGGAACTTCACATAGCCCATGTTTATTCCACTCATGCTTTTGCAAACAAGAGTCGGTATTTGCTGCTGGCATAACGCCTTGCAAATTTGACAAAACATCATTTGTTATAGGAACATCTGAACATGTATTTGCTTTCTCAAAATCTCCAGTACATGGTCCGTAGCACGTAACACACGCTTCTTTATTAGGCCATAATCCATGTAGAGTAAAATTATTTGCCATATACGAGTTTTTTAACACGTCAACACACTGTTCTTCATTGCCGTGTTTTTCGCAATAACACTCTGTTTTTTCACTATGCGTTTCACAGAAAGCTGGCTGCCAGCTAAGAGCTAGAACATAGCTATCTGCTAAACCTGGCACATTACAGTCAGGGTTATTTCTTCTTATTTTGTTACAATCTACTTTTGATTCAGGTTGGATCTTGATATTTTCAATATAACCGCACTCTTTATTAATCCACCTTTTGGACTCAACAGGCGCTCCTGGTATTTCTATACGATACCAGTCTGCGTTTTCTGCCTTATTCTGCTCCTTAAGTTCATATCGAGTATTTTTACTCGTGATAACACTCCCTGGATTGGTTTTATTTTTCTTTGACTGGTATGCCTCACATTGAACTGTAGCGACAAAGTAACCTTTTACAGATACGGCATAAGCAGTTGCACTAAAGACTTGCAAAATCATAAATGAAAAAATAATAAGGCAAATACGTGAATTCATAATCTGCCCCTTGTTGCTTGAAATGTGATTTTTTCCCATACTCAATCAGTTTCTCGTCATCACAATGATTATAATAATTGGCCGTTTCGCCCAGTTATGCCTACGTTGTAAAAAATATAGTAGTCTTTGCCGTGTATGTAGGTGATATCCATTTAGCTAATCTCCACCCCTCTCAGCATCAATAAGGTCAAGTATCGTATACATGTCGTTTCTAAAGTATGTTAAACATATATTGTTCATAAATTATCTCGTTCATTATTAAAGTTTTTTTGGGAGTGCTTATCGCTCTATCTGCTCCCAATAACAGATTTGCCCAGCAGAAAGATTTATTTTTTTAGGGAAATGTTTTGAGCGATACAGTCATATCCATAACTTGAAATTTTGTGTTTTTTTAGTTGAACAAAATTATAAGGATATAGACACTCAGGTTCGTATGTCGCGTTGAAGAAGTATAGAACAGATAATTCAGATTTTGCATCATCATATCCTTCAAAAATCCACCATTGAAATTAAAGCAAACAATATTTTGTGTTATAATTTATCCTATAAGCATATATAGTTTTTTATTATTTTAGCAAGCTCAAACATTTTCGTAAGGCTTGTTTCCTCCATATCAAAAACGCCCATAGTGATAGGCAATAAGTCCCGATTTATTACAACAGATTGGATCAAATCTTCATGAACTCTGACACATCATGAGCTTCTACTCAAAAGTAAAATAAATATTTATTAATAAGTCAATAACTACATAAGCTTTTTAAAATAGTTTAGTCTAGCGATAATTGTGCAGGTAAAAACTGCTGTGGACGATAGGGAGTCTAGTCGCCGCAAAAAACTCCCCCCGAACGATGAAATCAGGAGGAGTCACTTGCTGAAACTACCATGAGTGTACTAGCTGAAATGTTTCATAACCCACATTACCAAAACACCAGTAGTAAGAGAGGTCGCTAATGCTGAAAGCATCTGACTCAGCAATTTGTTGCTGTCAATATTACCAAGAATCCGATTTGTCGCCTCAGAGATCTCACGGGCTCTGGCTGCTGCACTTTAGCATTCCGAGAAGCAGTTATTCATTCTGGCCTCTTGCCGGTTTAGTGTTTCAACGGGATAGTCCCTCACTTGGCGAGCGGCTACTCCGACTTCTGCTGCCGCCCGAGAGATAGCGGTCCGCAATTCCTTGATAAGCTTTATCGACTCCCTCGAGCTCTTGATCCTTTCTTCTTCCTGCATGCTCAGCACTTTCAGCTGTGTTTCCAGCCTCGCTTGATCGTCCCCGCTCTGTGTGGAATTCATTCTTTTCAACTCCTCTATTTTGCTCATAATATAATCCTCGCTGTTGCAATGCGTTCCATGTGTACCCTTTCCCGAGTTTGCTCCCTTTGAAGGCGACACCTTCAAGTGAAAAGCTCACTCCGGAGACATATCCAGTACGGGCCTTGTTCAAGCGAACTTCAACGCCCTTCCCGGCCAAATCAATACAAAAGTCATCAAAGTCTTGCCCGCTGCCCAACGCCGTATCTACGAGCGTTTACAGCCGCATACCTACGGAGGGCTCTCCGGTACGGAGTGAGGGTCCTGCTCGCCGTTGGAAAATGTGAAAACAAAGGAAGAGTCGCACTTGAGTCTGGAGTAAGAGAGCAAAAGAAAACGCCCGGTTCGGAAACGAATCGGGCGTTTAATTGGTCATGTAATGGCGGGAGGGTGATCTCCAAATAAACTTGTTAACTATGAGTTATGATTAAACAATATATTTTAAAATTAATTATATATCCGGTATTATATCCGGTTTAAAGCGACTCTGGGAGAATATTATTTGCCAGTTCAAAATGCAAAAATGGCCTTCGAACCGACGTGCCATAATTTAATAAAATTTTTGCCCTGGAGGTGAACAATATGCACAAGTTGTTCTGGGGAAAAGAGCCTGATGTTTTTGTAAGCAGATAAAGTCTGGACCACTACAAATAATCAATTAAAACGACAATTGTAATACTTGGCTTTCATTTCTTCAGGCAGAATATTATAATAATCACGGTAATTATCTATCCATCGTTTAACTTGAATGTTTGCTTGTTCTTCTATCCCATTTAATTGTTTTATGTTGACTATTTGCATGTGTTTACAATAATGATGTGCAAGCTCATGTAAAATAATAACTTCACTAGGATCTTTATGTTCTAATATTTCATTTTGATTAAATACAATTATTCCTGTTCTTGCATTTAGTTCATGATTAGGGAAAGGAAAATATGTTGCAATATCGCGTAAAACTATTGTAACAATTGTATTCACAATATTAATGAGTTCATCAAGTCTGATCATAGAAAGAGCATTCCAATATTTATTGCTAAATTCTTCATTAGCAGCTATTGGGTTCAATTTTTTAATAGTTTCATAATCTACATAAAGCATAGACATCTCCATAAAATTTTTGTTAAATAAAAAATTAAATTATTGATTAAAAAATAATATTATAATTATATAAATTTTTATTCTAAACCAAGCGCCTTTTTTGCCTCAATGAATGCAGGTGGCAAAGCTAATACAGCCTTAGTTCCAATAGACAATTGTAGCATCTTACCCATAAATTCAGACATTTTAGTTACTATTTTTTTATTTTCGCCTTCGTTAAATTTTTCCCGATTATATTGGATAAAGAGCCTTCCAAGAAAGAGATCATAAGTGTCTGTAAAAGGCCTTGCTCCGTTTACTTTATACAGAAAAATAGTTTTCCTAGCAGATTCAACTATTGAAAGTAAAATTTCTCGTAACTCTTCGTGTGCACAGTCTTCAACAATTGAAGATAATTCTTCTACACCGGAAACAAGCTCTTCATACTGTTCTTTTGTTATTTTTTTCTCACTACAAACAGCTGTAAAAAAATTAGCATATGCTGTTAGTGCAACAATTGCTTCAGGCTTAAGCCGTCCAACGCAATCCCCCCAGCTCCGCTCTAAGTTAACTTCATAGCACTGTTCGAAAATTAAGCGAAGATTACCTAAAAATTCGTCAGGAATTTTCTCACTTCTTTTGATTATTTCTTCAATATTTTTCGCCAACCTTGCTAATTCATAGGCAAACATCAAAGCATCATCCTTATCAGTGCCAACGCCATAAACTTTCAAATAAACTTTCCACGTTGGCTCATTGCGAGGAGCAGCTTTAAGTTCTTCTATTATTTCAAGTAATCGCTGTGGGGCATTAAATCTCTTTGGCACTTCCATTTCTACTCCCTGTTTAATGATAATCTATTACCTAATATCACAATTTAAATGCTATAAAATGCATATTGTCAAGAACCTTCCCGCTAGCCCCGACCGCTCCCCCCGGCTTGGTCGCTGGCTTAACCAATTTGAAGGTTGGGCAATTTTTCCTTACCCTTCCTCCTCCGACATCCGCCCCTTCGCCTCCTCTGAAAACACCGCCTTCAATTGCGCACCGATCATACCCCGCTGGCTTACAGAAAGGTGCCTGCGCTTGAGATTCATCACGGCAGGACTACTATAATTTTCATTGTCCTTAATTTTAGAGGTTTACATTGCTCGCTGTAGAATACCTTACGACCACCTCTTGATGGGTGGGGATTCACGTATTATTTCCAGCTATTCTTGACATCATATTGTTTTATGGAACTATCTTAAAATCCAAGAGCGGACACTCCAGGAGATTCCAATGGATGTTGATTTTAATGATTTTGACGTGGTGTATAATGTTATCAGACCATTAGGAGACGACCTTGACCATGAATATGTTCCAATCGAAATAAAAGGTAGGATTGTTCAGGTTGACCTTGGAGGTAATGAAGTATGTATGGCCGGGGTGATAGAAGCGTTTCTGGTTAATAATATATTATCTCCTCATCCCCTTGAATTTGTATGTGATGCCCATAGTCAAAACCTATTCGACCTTTACGAAGCATTACGCACAGAGGACGATATGCTTTGGGACAAGGGGGACGAGGATGATGCAGCCGACGACTTCCTCTATATCGGTCGATGTGAAATCCTTCCTGATTATCGAGGCCACAATTTAGGGTTATGGTCACTGGTCAATGTCATAGCAACCTTTGGTCAAGGTAGCAGCTTTGTTTTTTTAAAACCTTTTCCTCTACAGTTTGAAGGAGGCAATCAATGTCTCCTAGGGGATAAGCTAAAGCTTGATGTGTTTACTAAGTCTGAAAAGAAAGCGTACAAAAAACTCAAAGAGCATTACGCCAAAGTCGGCTTTGTTGATGTGCCTAGAACTGAATATATGAGCCTAAACTGGGATAAACGAATAGAACTTTTTGAAGCTATAGGCTCAGGGGAATGTCGTGAATGGATTGAAGGCATTCTTGACGAGTAAGTATTTTCCCCCGTTCTGGCGAAAACTGTTCCTGTGGACTTTATCTCAATTCGGAGAAAAAGTTATTTTCGCTAAATTTTTAGCGTTTAAAAATGCCCTGATTCTGAGGCAAAATCAGATCGAAAAATGAATGCTATTTTGCCCTGGAAATAAGGCAAAATCCCTCCGCCAGATTGGCCGGGAGTTGTCGGCGGAGATTGAGCGGATATTTCAGACGAAGGTGCACCCGAACACAATCAGGATGAAAGCAGCAAGGATCAAGGCTGGCACAAATGTGCCACCAGCAGAAAACCCTGCAACGGCGGGGGATGAGGGTGGTTGCACTGGATGCAGGATAACCCCCGATGAAGTTGTAAAAAGAGTTGATTCGCTTGTTGAAAACAAGATGATGTCCGTTAAGGAAGTTTTTTTATAATTGCCCACATTTCGAGTGTTGACAATTTTTGTAGTATTTTATTATCAAAAAATATATATTTTGTTTCTATCCTAGCGATAACAAATTCATGAAATGTGAGCTAATATATGAAATATCAGATTCTGATACAGATAATAATATTATTAGTGTCGTCATTTTTTGCTTATATTAATATTATAACATGGGTTGATTCATTAATCTTATCTATTTTATCATTTGTTTTTGTGGAATTAATATCCCATAAGCTTGAATACAGTTATTCCTCTTCTAAAATTAAATCGGATATTTTTTTAGTTAATAATAGCCTGCAAAATATTGATCAACGTGTTCAGTTAAATTTATTGCAACTAAATCTTAAAGAAAAGATGAGCAATCTGAAACATCCATATTTTGTTTCTATTATGCAGTATAAACTTGAAAATTTTATAAATGAATCTGAAAATATTTTTAATAATGAGCATATAACGAAGCCTGTCAATTATGATACTTATGGTGCTACAGGGTTAAAGTTTACCAAAAAAAAACTTGAAATGTGTAAGTTGCATTGAAGACTACTGGGATGACAGGAATGATACAGATTATTTAAATTTTCAAAGACAACTAATATCAAATGGGGTTGAGATAAAAAGATTATTTGTTTTCTCTAGTAAAAATAAAGAAAAGGTTTTCAGAGAGATGAAAAACCAACAAAAAATTGGCATAGAAGTGAAAGGACTTGATATTGAAAAGCATGGCGACGATTATTTTTTTAGAGACTATCTGATTCAAGATGATATTTTGCTAGTTGATTTAAGTTTTAATGGGGAAAGCAAGCATCATAAAGATGCAGTAGAAAAAATAACTCTTAATGGCGTAGCTGCTAGATTGCATGAATTTGAAACATATTGGGGGTTAGGAAAGGACTACACATAAATGTTTTAGTTGGTAGTCCACATTGTAGCTTTAAGCAATGCAGAGCGGTTATTGTCGAGGTCGAGTTCAACGGCAGCTTCCTGGGCCTC